>CAVZQX010000058.1:0-4374 GCA_963777475.1 uncultured Alphaproteobacteria bacterium | reverse complement strand
CGGAGTGAGGCCGAGTTCAGCCGCGTCACAAGACCCGCTGAGCGCCGGGGTCGCTCCGCCGCGCGACTGGAGCGCGACGGGATTAGGTTGGATCACCATCGCGCTCCAGGTTTTTGATTGAGCATGATCTCCGCGCAAACGCGTTCCGCGTTTGTCGCGAGGGAAAACCGGTACCCACTTTTCCGGATCATGCTCTAGATCAGGACCGTCCGGTGCGCGGCAGCAGCCATGCCATGACGATGTCGTGCGGCGCTCGCCGGCTGCGTGGCAGACTGTGTCGTTGCAACGCGGTTTTTGCGAAGGCGTTCGCCTGCCGACGGGATTGTCGTTTCTCGGCACTCAGCGACATCCATTCGCGAATGATGCTGCGTCGCACGCTCAACTTGGCCATGTAAATCTCCTTCCAAGAGGGCGACGGCAGGATCGTCCCTGGCCGAATTGTGGGTCCCGCCGCCGGTCTTTCGCTCCATCCAGGCCAGCGATAGCTCGCTATGCTGCTTTTTGAAGCGGAAAAGCCTGCCGCCGGCGCGCCGCAAGTGCGCAGCCGCATTCGTGCTCGGCTCCGCGCTCGATGACGAAGCCGCGGCTTTCGAGCGATGCACGAAGGCTTTGGTTCGCGGCAGGCTTCTGAGCGTCAACCCAAACCACCAGCACGGCGTTGGGCTTCAGGAAGTTCACAAGCCAGTCCAGCGTCGTATCGAGGGATTTGAGCGTGCGCCGCCGCCAATCGACGAGCGCGACGTCGTATTGGCCGACTGGCCGACCGCAGTTGGCCGTCGCCGCCGCTCGAGGATAGCCGCGATGATGCAATTGCAGCATCAACTCGATGCTTTTTGAGCCGGACACGACGATCCGGTGCTCCATGGAGCAGCCAGCGAGCGCGATCATTGGATCGATAATTCTGTCGCCAGTAGCGACCTGGAAGGAAGCCATGACATCACCTATTCCCGTTTGTCCGAGCTTTCTCCGACCACCGAGCCGCCAAAAGGCAATAGCGCTTCGAAGCCACGGAACCCCGTCGCCGCGGTAGTCGCTCAAGCTTCGAAATGATCATCGTCGACCGGAGCCTGCTTGATTCACGCAGCCAATATTTTCATGGCCCAATATGAATTCGAGAGCGACACGATGCCGATCGCATAGGAATCGCATATGCGAGTTTTGCCGTGGGCTCGAATCGGAGTGTTCTGGACGATCCGCACCAGAGTTGGTAGCGCCGAAAATACGTCGACGCTTATTTCGTGCCGGCGGCGGCCGTCGTGGTCGGCGCGCTCTTGGCTTGCGCGACAATGCCTTCGAGCCGCGCGATATTTTCCAGGAGGCGCTGGCTGGTCAGGACCAGGAAGTAATAGCCGAATTGCGGATTCTGAAAGTAGATCTCGAGCAGCTTTTCGTAGGTGATGCTCAGCACATGTCCGTCCTCGATGCATTCGATTGTCGCCGTACGGCGGTTATCGGGCGTGAGAAAGCCGAGTTCGCCCATCAGGCGTCCTGGCGGAAGTTCGACGCTGATTTCCTGCACCAGAAATTTTCCGGTGACGGTCAACAGCATCTCGTCGGCGGGTTCGTCTTTCCTGAACAAGATGTCGCCCTTGCGATACTTGCGCTCGGTCATGAACGGCTTGAGCCATTCCATCGACATGTCGCCTTGCGTCGCGGTGCGCGCCTTCTTCACCAGATTGAGCATCTGGCGGAGGCGAACGGCATTGATGGGGAGCATTAGCAGATACAGGAGAAGAGTCTTGACGTCGTGAGCGAGCGCGCCAAAGCCGACGAAGAATGCACAGCCGATCATGTTGGAGACGCGTAGCGGCACCATGGTCTGCGTCAAAAGAGTGGCGACAAAGAAGATTGAGCCGACCAGCGCAAACATGTTGGCAAGCGTGATATTGGCAAGCAAAATCTCCAACAAGCGGTTGAATATGGCGTTGTAGGTGATGTTGTTGGGATCAAGGCCGAGCTGCATCAGGATCTTTGCTACACGGAAGTTGTCGGCCGCCGTGTTGAGAATGCGATCCAGGATTATCGACAGGTTCACATTGGCAGAGTTCATCGGATCCTCCAGACGCGTCGGCGGCGCAGAACGGTTCGCTCGGTCAAATCGTCGTTCAGGCCACCCGCAATCAAGGCCAATTCTGCACCCGGCGTGCGTCAATAATAATTAAAGCGCCAAAAATAGACCATGGTCTTGAGCGCGATGATACCGGCGAGGGCGCTCCCCGCCAGCAGAATCGTCAAGCCGACCCCGAAAAGTCGTCTAATCAGCGCTGGCTGCGCTGCCCGGCGCGCTGCCGGGTCTGCTGCCGCGGTACCAGCCTCAATGGGGGTTGGTCTTGCCGATGGGGAGGGAATCCGTGGCAACGGGCCGCGGGGATGGGTCAGCATGGTCATTTCAAAAACCTTTCGCTTCCGGCCGGGGCGCCGCGCCGAGCGACGGCTCTCCCGCCATTGTGATGGCGACGGCTTCAGTTCATGGGCCCTGGAAGCAAGTGGCCGTCATTTGCCGATAAAGGTGGCGATCCGGCGCCACAGACGCATCAAGGGTCCAATGCGCGTGACAAGCGGATTGCCGCTGTTTTCCAGATCGAGTTCGAACCGCTCGGAGGGAAATATGGTTGCGCACGCGGTCGGCCCGCTCTGCTTTCTTGCAAACGACACCGCGGAGTCCTCGAGCAGGAAAATTCCGCCAATCCGCCCGTTGACGTCACGGGCAACCCAGAAACCTTCCTGGTTGCGGCCGATGAAAAATGCCGGAATCGCCTCATTGACGACGCCGGGATCAAGCGGCCGAAATTGCGCGGTGATGGTCGCGGGCTGATCAGGTGGAAGCATTTTGGGCCGATCGCCGTCCTGCTCGACCGCAGCGGCCGATGGTCGCGCGGTGAGCAAGGCCTTCAGCCCCTCTCCCGTCGGCTCTGATGGATGTCCGGTCTTGAAAGCGATCGCGGCCATGGCGACCTCCTCACGAATCTAACGGCCATGATGTGCCGACGATGCCGTAGGAATGCGAGATGGCTCGGCGTTGCATCTTATAGGCGAGATATAAAAGCTCTAACAGGGTGCTGAAAATCTCGATTATGAGATCGATTTTCGTGGTGTTTGCGGGGAAAAAACCGGAGTGATGGTTCGCGATTCGCGTTGCATGGGCGGTATGGGCTGCGGTTTTGCCTCATATTCGGCGCCCCAGACGGACTCATCCCGTCGCGGCGAGCAGCTTGCGAACGCGAATGAGATTGTAGGCGGCAGCAGTGAGGACGAAGAACCATTCCACCAAGCCGCGGCCACGATGCCGGGTCTTGCGCAGACCGCCGACGGTCTTCATCCAGCCAAAGGGTTCCTCGATCCGCTTGCGCTTGATCGTGCTGATGCGATAGCCGGGATGGCGGGTCGTGCGCGCGTCGATCGCGGAGCGGCGGTTGGCATTGTTCTGCGAGACATGCGGCGTGCAGCCGCGTTCACGGCAGCCGGCGACAAAGTCGGCGGTGTCATAGTTCTTGTCGCCGCCCACGGTGCTGCCCGGCCTGGCATTGTCCTCGATCATGTCGAGCGCGGTCGAGCGCTCCGCTGTGCCGTTGGCCTCGGTCAGGCGCGCATCGACGATGAGGCCATTGCGGTTCTCCATCATCAGATGCCCCATGTGGCAGAGCTTGGCCTCCTTGCCGGCGCCTTTGCGGAACAAGCGGGCGTCGGGGTCGGTGGTCGAGAAATGCGTGTCATTCTTGCGTTTCTCGCCATGAAAGTCGCGCTCGGCGTTGCGCCCACCGCTGCCATGATCTTTTCCCGATGGCGGATCGCCGCCGTCCTTCGGCACAAAGCTCTTCATGCTCGCCCAGGCCTCGATCAGGGTGCCGTCGACCGAGAAGTGCTCGCCGGAGAGCAGCTTGCGGACTTGAGGCAGGTTCAACACGCTCGCAAAGAACTTGGCCGCGATATCGCCGTCGAGCAGCCGGTCCCGGTTCTTGCAGAAGACCGTCGCATTCCACACCTGATCATCCGCCGAGAGCCCGACGAACCACCGGAACAACAGATTGTAGTTGAGTTGCTCCATCAACTGCCGTTCCGAGCGCACCGTGTAGAACGCCTGCAGCAGCAGCGCCCGCAACAGCCGCTCTGGCGGGATCGACGGCCGTCCGTCTCGCGCGTAAAGTTTGTTGAAGTCTCGCGACAGTCCGTTCAGCGCCTCATCGATCAGCGTACGGATCGCGCGCAGCGGATGATCGGTCGGGATGCGGCTCTCCAAGCGGACGTAGCTGAAAAGAACTTCCGATCGCTGATCTTCACCGCGCATCGCGTCCCTCAAATCAAAGGAATCAGGCACATGCACAAAATCACACTCCAACCGCCTCGCAAAACGACTTTTTCAGCATCCTGCTAAAG
>CAVZQX010000057.1:0-33563 GCA_963777475.1 uncultured Alphaproteobacteria bacterium | reverse complement strand
ACGAGGAAGCCGGCGATCCCCTCGACTTCGCATTGCAGGCCGCGCTCGCGGAAATTATCCCGCGCCGATGGCGACCGGCGAGAACCTGTTCAGCCATCAGGACGCGAGAAATTTGATCCGCTAGGCGGCATGCGGCCGGATCGCGACTGGCTGCAATTCGATTGCGCGCTGTCCTATGGCCTATGCGAATATCAGCGCACACTCGCGGTCTTGAAGACCCACGGCTGGTCGCCGAGCCGCTGCATCCCGCATGGCGGGCACCAGATGTCGCTCAACATCGCGGCCGGCCTGGGGCTCGGCGGCAACGAGAGCTATCCCGACCTGTTCCAGCCCTATGGCGGCTTCCCCGACGGCGTCCGCGTCGAGCACGGTCACATCACCATGCCGGATTTGCCGGGCATCGGGTTCGAGGGGAAGTCCGATCTCTATGCCGAGATGAAGGCGCTGGCTGCGTAACGTGGGATGCGTTCGTCTACCTCTTTCTTGGGACCGTCGTCGCGCCGGGCCGGCCCCTTGTCCAGTTTCTGCGAACCTGCCTCAAGCCATGTTGCGACTGCGGCCCTAAGGCCGTGTTGGATGACTAAGAGCGTGAACCCATAAACTCAGAGGCGTTGGCGGACATTGCTTTAGCCCAACTTTGGGTTAGTGCGGAGTCCGGATTCAAGTCGGGCATTGGGGCACTTCCGAAAGCTGCCGATTCGGAAGTCCCATTGCCGATCTCACCGCAAGCTGCTCGATGCAGTGCCGCTCGCCCTTTTCGCAGGTGGAGGTTAATCTCTCTCGGCGATGTTGCCACTTGGCGCACCCAAACGGCAGCGCATCGAACTTGCCGATCAGATCGTGTGGGCATCGGCAGCCGTCCACTATTGCAGCGCGTCGCGATCTTGATGTGGGAATCCCTGGGCTAGACTGCCGGTGAACGCCGGTATATCATCAACCTGTGGCTGTATGGGGCATAGGCACTCATGGAGGGTGTGATGTCAAATGGCACAGTGTCGTTTCGGTCGGTGAATTTTGGCGATCGGTTCATTCGCCATCAGCTCTTCCTTGCAGAGCTCCACGAGATTGCGAGTGCGGACGATTTGGCCAGACATGATGCTTCGTTCGTGTTCCACGGAAGTCTCGCGGGTTTCGAAGATGGATTTGGCTCGTACGAGGCCGTCAATTTTCAAAATTTCTTTTTGCGGCACCAGGATTTTCGGCTCAAATTGCAGGAACGACCAAAAGACGGAGATCCCGCTCAGAGGCAGTTCGATCTCGACGCGTCGTTCGCAATAATAGATGGTAAAGTGCAAGCGTCTCCCCTTTTCGGAGGCGAGATACATTCACTTGGGGCCGTGAACTTTGACATGTGTCTGCGGCACCGCGACTTTCATCTCTTCTTGACAGAGATCAACACCGATTTAGATCGCTCTGACGCCACGTTCGAAATCCAAAATGGCTTCGTTTGATCGCGGTAGCTCGGACCTAGCGCAACGGCCAACGCGGCCAAGCGCGCGCGCCGACCACCTCTCGTCCGGCGATATCATTTTGGATCCGTTCGACCGTCGCTAGGCGTCGTTCAGTGCAGAACGGCCCAGCGAAAGCATGGGTTTCTGCTCGAGCATGAGAGGCAGCGCACCACCCGGAGCGTTGCGAGTGCGGCCCTACGGCCGTGTCAGATGATCGAGGGCGTGAACCCATAAATTCAGAGGCGTTGGCCGACGTTTGCCCTGGTGCGGAGTCCGGACTAAAGTCGGGCATTGGGCACTTCCGAAAGCTGCCCAATAAGCGGAAATCATACTCCCTTTCATGTGCTCGGCATCTGACGTAGCATTTTCTCCCCAAGCATCTCGGGAACCGCCGCCTCATGACACGTCGCCGAATTGGCCTCGCACTCGGGAGCGGCTCGGCGCGCGGATGGGCGCATATCGGCGTCATCGATGCGTTGACCGAGGCAGAAATCCAGCCCGACATCGTCTGCGGGACCTCGATCGGCGCGCTGGTCGGAGCGGCCTATGTAGCAGGGCGGTTGACCGAACTGCGGCAATGGGCGGAGGCAGCGACCTGGCGGGAGATTATCGGGCTGATCGATGTCCGGTTTTCGGGTGGTGGGTTGATCGACGGCAAAGAGGTGGTCGAATTCCTGCGCAGGCTTGAAATTGGGGCACCAATCGAGAGCTATCCCAAGGTGTATGCTGCCATCGCCACGGATCTCGCCACCGGCCGCGAGATATGGCTGCAGTCCGGGCCAATCCATGAAGCGGTACGCGCGTCGATCGCGCTGCCCGCTATTTTCAGCCCGGCAAGGATCGACGACAAATGGCTTGTGGACGGGGGCCTCTCCAACCCGGTGCCGGTCTCGGTCTGCCGCGCCCTCGGAGCGGACGTGATTATCGCGGTCAATCTTAACGGCGACCTGTTGGGGCGAAGGTTCGAGGCTCAGCCCGACGCATCGGCGCCGACCGCGTCGGGGACTGTTCCGCACGAATTTCTCAGTCCGCTGCTAAGCCGTTTGCCGCCGGCGATGCGTGAACAGACTGCGCAGATCGCCATGCAGCTGTTGCCGAAGCAGCCGTCGGCGCCTGGATATTTCGACGTGCTCGCCAACTCGATCAACATCGTGCAGGACCATATCACCCGCACCCGCCTCGCCGGCGAGCCACCGCACGTGATGCTGCTCCCGCGACTGCGCGACATGGGCTTGATGGAATTCGACCAGGCCAAGGAGGCAATTGCCGAAGGCCGCATCTGCGTCGAGCAGGCGCTCCCGATGCTGCGGCGTTATCTGTGAAAGACGACAGCCGGAACGGTTCAGTTATTTTCCTCAGCTCTCCGCGAGGTCGACGCCTGATCGGCCTGTTCGCTCAGGCTTTCCGGGCGCGGCTCTCGTGCCAGTGCCACCACAGCACAACGCCAATTCCGAGCGCTGCTATCGAGACCAACATGATGATCAGAGCCGAAGATTCGATCCACGCCGCCGCCGGGACGCAGAGCGCCATGATGATCCCGAGAAGACAGACTTGCCAGGAAACGACATGAACGCCTGCGGTAAAGGTGCCGAGCGCCAATAACATGAGAACCGCGAGCCCGGTCGCGCTGGCGTTGAAATCCTCTGGACGCTGGGTAACAGTATCATATTCATCACGAGCAGGAACGCGACCCAGTGCAGCGCCTGCGTGCCGATCAGTCGTAATCGCGCGTTTTTGTCGTTGGCGCTGAACCATCCGGAGCCGACGCAGACTAACCCGATCACCGGCGCCAGAAGCTCCCAATAGCCCATGATCGGTTGTTTCGAAAAACTGGTATAGGCAACGCCGAGCAAGGTCAGGATCAGCACCAGGCTGAAAGGTAACTCTCTGATCCAGAAGCTCATGTGCGGCCCGTTGCGGACGGCGGTTTGCGGATCGCCCGATCGCGCATCCCGGGGGTCTGCATCAATGCTGCTCATCGCGACTGCTCCGCTTCGGCGGTTCTCAAACTCGAATCTTTCTTGCCCGACAGAAGGAGAAACCGCCTCGCGGCGGCTTCTCCTTCTGATAGACTGTTTGAATCAGGCAGCTCGCTTGAACGCCTCGCGGGCGGCCTGATTGGCGCGATCGAACGCGGCGCGGGTTTCCGTCAAAACCGCCATCAGCGCGGACCATGATTGTACCCCCATCTGGTCCATGTGCTTCTGGAGTTTTTCCTCCGCGGCGGCGGCGTCGGCCTGCATGCGCTTCACGGCGGCATCGATTTCGGCCTGACGCTCGGTAGCGAATTGCTTGGTATCGCTGCCAAGCTTGTCGGCGGCTTCTCGCCACGCCTTCAGTTGGGCTGCCGACTGAAGCTTGAATGTCGCCTGCTGCTGCTCGACTTGCTTGCTGAAGTTTTCGACGTATTTCTTGACCTCGGCCTCGAACGAATTCCACTCTGGCTCCAATTTTGCCTTTGCGCTGGTCCATGCGGCCTCATTGGCTTCGGCCTGCTTATTGACGGTATCCCTGAAGATATCGCGGCTTTTGCACAGGTCAGCGAGTGCCTTGTTGGCCTTGCCGCGGGCATCGGCCCGCACTTCGCCAACTTTGCTTTCAAGCGACGTCAGCACGGCTTCCATTTCATCCAGTCGTTCCTTGGCCCAATTTACATAGAAGTGGATATTGCTCTGCGTCTGCATTGCTCATCTCCATAAGCGGACTATGCCCCTAGACTTCAATTAACATGCTCCCGTTGTTCCTTTTTGATATCTGTCAACTTCAATCTCGGAGGGATCACAATTAGGAAGTCGAACATATCGTGACGACGATAAAACGATCACTTCCGCTCCCACAATCGTCACCGATCGGCGCAATCGTCTAGGGCTGTTTTCGCTCGGCTAGCGGGTTTGTTTGGCACAAGGGCGCCATTCCCCGGCCGTCATCGCACGCCAACCGGTCCGGCCTTTGGCCGGCCGGATGACAGGTTCCGGCGGGCGATCCGGTATCCGGAGAAAGCGACGGGAAATCGAGAGGCCTCGGCGTACTGGATCGCCGGTCAAGCCGGGCGACGACGACAGAGCACGCTGTTTGAAAATTTAGTCGGGAAGGATCACGAGTCATTGCGAGTTGGGGACCGGCGTTAAGGTGCCGACCCGCTTTGGATGAAAATGGGTGAGTGTCCCTGACTGAAGAACGGGAATCTGACGGTGGAACTCACCCACTTTCTTCCTGGGAGCGCAAGCGACGAAGCAATCCATGCTTTCTTGCCGCGATGCGATAGATTGCTTTGCGGAGCCTGTCATCTCTACGCGAGCGCTCTCGCGCTCGTCGGGGGGCGCGCAATCCCGCGACCCGTTGGCTTGCTGACGATAGAGAGAGTTACGCCCCTACGACAGCCGCATGTCCAACAGCCGCCGGCCTTCGGTCTTCAACAGCTTCTTGACCGCATTCGACGCCACGACCTCGCCGTCGTTGGCATAGGCCTCGTGGTTCTTCTCGATATCGTCGAGCCGATAGAGATAGTTGACCATGATGCCGGCGGACTCGCGCAGACCCTTCGGCGAGAGGTCGCCGAGCCAGTTGATCCGCTCCAGCCGCGCACCGTTGCCGAGATGGAAGCGCGCCACCGAGTTGATCAGCCGGCCCTTCGACGTGCGCGCCTTCAGGAAATAGTAGGTGGCGAGCGGTTCGAGCACGGCGCGCAGCTGCGCCGTCGACTCCGCGTTCTCGAACCATTTCGGCTCGTCGAGATGCTTGAGGAGCGCGCGATCCTCTTCGCTGAGGGGAACGTCCTTGGCCTGCGTCAGCCATGGCATGAAGCCCGGCACCGGCGACAGCGTCACAAACGTGTCGAGCTTCGGCAATTCGCGGCGCAGTTCCTCGACCACCTGCTTGATCAGGAAGTTGCCGAAGGAAATGCCGCCAAGACCGCGCTGGGTATTGGAGATCGAATAGAACACGGCGGTGCGGGCGCGCTCGACCGGTACCGGTTGCCGGTCCACCGCGAGCAGGGGCGCGATCGCCGACGGAATGGTTTCCGTCAGCGCCACCTCGACGAAGATCAGGGGTTCGTCGGCCAATGCGGGGTGGAAGAAGGCGTAGCAGCGGCGGTCGACGAGGTCGATGCGGCGGCGCAGGTCGTCCCAGTCATGGATCTCGTGCACGGCCTCGTAGCGGATGATCTGTTCGAGGATGTTCGCCGGCGTCGACCAATCTATCCTACGCAGCACCAGAAACCCCCTGTTGAACCAGGAACTCAATAGATGCACGATGTCGCGGTCGAGCGCGGCAAGATCGGCATGACCGTTCATCATGCCGAGCAGATCGGCGCGGATCTTGACCAGCTCGCTGGTGCCGCCCGGCGCCCGGTTCAGGCGGCGGATCAGCTCCTGCCGCCGCGGCTCCGACGCAAAATGCAGCAGGCCGCCGTTGCCGTCGCCCGGGTGCGCGCGCCAGGCCTCGATCGCCTTGGCGACCTTTTCCCGGTCCGGCCCGAAATCGCGCACCAGGGCCTCGAAGAACGTCCGCCGCCCGGCGTCATCGAGGTCGTGATAGCGATCGAGCACTTCGCGCGCCATCGCGGTACCGGAGGCTTCGCCGCGGCCCGACAACAGCGCCTCGCAGAGCTCGACCAGGCCGTCGGCGTCCGGCTTGGCGTCGGTGGGGCCGCCGCGGCGGAGCAAGGTGCGGCCGCGCTCGGAAATCGTCGAAAGCAGGTCGGAAAAGAAGGCGTTGGCCATCGGAGCGGGTCGAATCCGGTTCGGTTTTTGGAACATTACATTGGATTTAGGCCGAAGGTAGTCACAATCAAGCGGCCAACAGGACAAGCCGGCATGCGCCGCTGGCGGGTAATGACCGCCGGCCGCAATCTCTAATCCTTCTCCGCAAACTGCGTCGGGGTCTTGCCGGTGACCTGCCGGAAGGCGTGCGAAAATGCCGGCACGCTGGCATAGCCGAGCTCGGCGGCGAGCCGCTTGACCGAAACATGGGCATTGGTCGACAGCTTCTCGATCGCGGAGGCGATGCGCGCGCGCTGGCGCCAGCTTTTGAAGCTCAGTTGTGTTTCGGACGCGAACAACCGCGACAGCGTCCGCGCCGAGGTCCCGACCTTTTGCGCCAGCGTCTCGATCTCGTGCACGGCGGTGGGATCGCCGAGCACGATATTGGCGGCGCGCCGGCAGCGCGGCTCGTGCGGCAGCGGGATGAAGGTCGCGGAATCTTCGGCCCTGTGCAACTCCAGCATCGCGAGCTTGACCAGCAGCGCGACGCGCACCTCGCTGTTGCGGTGCTCGAACAGTGCCAGGATCGCCTGGTGCAGCAGCGGCGACACCCGCACCACGAACTCCGATCGCAGGCTGGCGCTGCGCCGCTCGCGTTTCAGCCAGGCGAGATCGAAATACAGCGTGCGCATCTCGATATCGGCGAGAACGTCGATGGCATGTTCGAGCCGGGCAGGGACCCAGACCGCGCGATCCGGCGGCACCAGCCAGCGCCCCTTCGGCGTGGTGACCTGCATCGTGCCCTTCGCCGCGTAGACCAGTTGCGTCTCGCGGTGCATGTGGGGGTCGAGCCGGACGCCCTTGCGGTAGTTGCGCGCGACCAGGTGCACGCCGTCGCCGGTTGCGCGACGATCGCCCGGGACGGCGTGGATTGGCTTTTCGACGATAGTCATTGGCTGCATCCCGTCAGGACAAGAATCTATAACCTATCCGAGCAAATAACGGGAATCGTCCAAGGAATCGTACCAAGGAATCGCCATGAACAGCCCCGGCCGGGTGATCGGCTTCGTCAATGCCGCTCATTTCATCGACCATTATGCGATGCTGATCTTCGCCGCCGCCGTCATCGTCATGGGGCCGGCGCTCGGCATGGCCTATTCGGAGCTGTTGCCCTACGCCACCCCGGGCTTCATCGCCTTCGGCGCGGGTTCGCTCATCACCGGCTGGCTCGGCGACCGCTGGAGCCGCCGCCACATGATGGTGATCTTCTTTACCGGCATCGGGCTGTCGATGATCGCGGTTGGCTTTGTGCGGACGCCACTGCAGCTTGGCGCGGCGCTGCTCTCGATCGGCCTGTTCGCCTCGATCTATCATCCGGTCGGCACCGCGATGATCGTGTCCTATGCCGACAGGCTCGGCCGCGAGATGGGGCTGAACGGCGTCTGGGGCAATCTCGGCGTGGCCTCCTCCGCACTGGTTACCGGCGTGATCGGCCAATATCTTGGCTGGCGCTTTGCCTTCATCGTGCCCGGCATCGTCACAATGCTGGTCGGCGCGGCGTTCGCAGGGGGCGTGGTGCACGAAGACCGCAAAGGTAGCAGGCAGGCCGCGGCGCAAGCGCGCGTCGCCAAGCAGGACATGTGGCGGGTGAT
Organism: uncultured Alphaproteobacteria bacterium; assembly: GCA_963777475.1. Lineage (GTDB taxonomy): Bacteria > Pseudomonadota > Alphaproteobacteria > Rhizobiales > Xanthobacteraceae > Bradyrhizobium. Next base: position 25,757 of record CAVZQX010000057.1, on the reverse strand, counting down.
TCTGGCGCTGCTGATCGTGGTGGTCGCGATCTCGACCACCTTCAACGCGGTGACGGTGGCGCTGCCAAAGCTGTTCGCGGAAAGGCTCGCCGACCTCACCAAAAGCCCGGCGCTGCTCGGCGTGATCGCGGCCTGCGTCTATGTGTTCGGCGCGATGACGCAATATACCATCGGCAAGTTGTTGGACCGGCACTCGCTGAAGACGGTCTCGCTGCCGCTGTCGTTCGTGCTGGCGCCGTTCCTGTATTTCGCGGCCACGCTGTCGAACCTGCCGCTGATCCTGGTCTCGATCGGGATCGTGATGGGCGCGTTCGGCCAGGTCACCGTCAACGACGCCATGGTCGGCAAATACACCTCGGAAGAATGGCGCTCGCGCGCCTATGCGGTGCGCTATTTCGTCGGCTTCACCGCGGCCGGCGCGTCGGTGGGCTTGGTGGCGTGGCTCTACCAGCAGGGCGGCTTCGTCACCATGCTGCATGCGTTCGCCGGCCTCTGCCTGCTGGTGATCGCGGCCGCCATCATTCTGCCGCGGGAAATCAAAGTGCCGGCGGCGCAGGTGAATTGAGGGCGCGGCTACGCTCGTTCCATCATCCGGCACGCGGATTGCATCGCATGGAAGGGGATATCGGCCTTCTTCGTGAGGTGCACATGGATATGCCATCTCCTGCCCGGGCGAGCGACCTGATCGACCGCGCGGCAATGAGTGCCGGTCTCGATCGTTCCGGACCTGTTCCCGAGCACGCCACGTACCTTCGTCATGCGGGCAGTCCATGGTTTTTGGCCCTGACCGCGCTCGGCGTCGTGTTCGGCGACATCGGGACCAGCCCGCTCTACGCCTTCCAGGTGGCGCTGTCCGGCATCGGCCATGCGCCGACGGCCGCCGACGTGCTCGGGATCGTCTCGCTCATTCTTTGGGCGCTGGTCGTGATGGTATCGCTGAAATACGTGACCTTCATCTTGCGCGCGGACAATGACGGCGAAGGCGGCATCTTGGCGCTGCTCTCGCTTGTCGCATCAGGCTCTGTGGAAAGGGGCACGAGGCTTCCGGTCCTTGTGCTGCTCGGCGTGATCGGCGCGTCCCTGCTTTACGGCGACGGCGTCATCACGCCGGCGATTTCCGTGCTCTCGGCGATGGAAGGGCTCAAACTCGTCGCGCCAGGATTCGAAATTCTGATCCTGCCGGCCACCATCGCGATCCTGGTCGCGTTGTTCGTGATCCAGCGCCGCGGCACCGAAAGCATCGGCAAGCTGTTCGGTCCGATCATGGTTCTGTGGTTCGTCGTCATCGGCGCCCTCGGCGCCGCAAATATTTTGACGGCGCCCGCGATTATCAGGGCCGTCAATCCGGCCGAGGCCGCGCACTTCCTCGCGACCGATCCAAGAATCTCCTTTGTCGTCATCGGCGCGGTGTTTCTCGCGCTTACCGGCGGCGAGGCGCTCTACGCCGACATGGGCCATGTCGGCGCCAGTGCGATCCGGCGGGCCTGGTTCGGCCTGGTGCTGCCGGCCTTGTTGCTCAATTATTTCGGGCAGGGCGCGCTGATCCTTTCCGATCCGGCCGCGGCTGATAATCCCTTCTACAAACTTGCGCCAGGCTGGGGGCTGATCCCGATGGTGGTGCTGGCTGCGATGGCCACCGTCATCGCCTCGCAAGCGCTGATCTCCGGCGTGTTCTCGTTGACCCGTCAGGCGATGCAGATGGGATTATCGCCACGCGCGCGGATCACGCCGACCTCCGCCGACGAGGCCGGCCAGGTCTATGTGCCTGCCGCCAACTGGCTGTTGATGGCCGGCACCTTGCTGACCGTGCTGCTGTTCCGCTCGTCGGATAATCTCGCAGCCGCCTATGGCATCGCGGTGTCCGGGACGATGCTGATCACCACGATCCTGCTCTACCGCGTCGCGGTGACGCGATGGCGATGGCCGCGCGGCGCCGCGATCCCGGTGATCGCGCTGTTCGGGGCGATCGATGCCAGTTTCCTGGTGTCCAATTCGCTGAAGATCGTCGAAGGCGGGTGGTTTCCCCTCATCGTCGGCGGGTTGATCGCGACCTTGATGCTGTGCTGGCGCAAGGGCTCCTCCGAGGTCAAGCATCGGCTGCACGAGATGTCGATGCCGCTTAAGGAATTCCTCGACCATGCCGACAAGGCGGTGATCGGCCGCGCGCCCGGCATGGGAGTCTGGCTCACCAAGGTCGATCACGGCGCTTCGCCGATGCTGCTGCGCCATATCGAGCACAACAGGGTGCTGCATCAGACCGTGGTTCTCCTGACCTTCCTGGCCGATCGCCGGCCGCGGGTGCCGTTCCACGAGCGTCATTCGGTGCACCGTCTGGGCCACGGCTTTTATCGCATCCAGGTCCGACTCGGCTTCATGCAGACGCCGGATATCCCGTTGACCCTGGTCAACTGCAACAAGCTCGGCTTCGACGCCGATCTCGACCACAAGAACTACTACCTCGCCCACGAGACCATCGTCCGCCGCGAACAGGGTTCGGCGATGGATCCGATATCGTTCGGGGTGTTCTCGTTCCTTAATCGGATCGCCAGCCGCGCGCCCGACTTCTTCAAGATCCCCCACGACGCGGTCATCGAAGTGGGATTCCGCGTGGGGATCTAGGCCCTTCGGGTCTGGATCATGCTCTTCACGGCCGCGCCTGCGGCATCGTTGTGGCGGCGGGCGTCTTCTTCTCCGCCCGCCAGTTCTCGAAGCGCTGCACCACGACGAAGAAGGCGGGCACGAACAGCACGGCGAGGCAGGTCGAGGCCAGCATGCCGGAGAACACGGTGATGCCGATCGACTTGCGCGCGCTGGCGCCGGCGCCGGTGGCGAGCACCAGCGGCACCACGCCGAGGATGAAGGCGAACGACGTCATCAGGATCGGCCGGAAGCGGGCGCGCGCCGCTTCGATCGCGGATTCCAACAGCGGCTTGCCGTCGCGGACGTGCAGCTCGAGCCCGACCTCGACGATCAGGATCGCGTTCTTGGCCGACAGCGCGATCAAGAGGATCAGGCCGATCTGGACGTAGAGGTTGTTGTCGATGCCGAGGCCTCTGAGCACCGACATCGGTCCGAGCAGCGACAGCGGCACCGCCAGGATCACCGAGATCGGCGCGTACCAGCTCTCATATTGTCCGGCCAGCACCAGATAGACCAACAGCATGGCGAGCCCGAACACGTAGTAGATCTGGCTGGAGACGGCCTTCTCCTGGTACGACATCGCCGTCCATTCATAGCCGGTGCCGGGCGGCAGCGTCTTGTCGGCGATCTGCTCCAATAAATTCAGCGATTGTCCGGAGCTGTAGCCCTGCGCCGGCAGGCCGACGATGGTCGAGGACGGATAGAGATTGTACAGGCTGATCAGGGACGGGCCGACCGCGGGCGTGATCTTGGCCAGCGTGCCGATCGGGATCATGTCGCCGTTCTGGTTGCGCACCATCATGTTGGCGATGTCGCGCGGGGTCAGACGGAACTGGGCATCCGCCTGCGCATAGACCTGGAACACGCGGCCGAATTTGTTGAACTGGTTGACGAAGGACGAGCCCGTGTAGGACGCCAGCGCCGAGAACACCTCGTCGGTGGTGACGTGCAAGGTCTGGGTCTTGACGCGATCGATTTCGACGTCGAATTGCGGCACCGTGGCGCGGAACGGCGACTGCACGCGTTGCAGCGCGCTCTGGGTCTGGGCGTTGGCGACCATGGCTTGCGTGATCGCCTGCAGCTTGGCGTAGTCGCTGTTGCCGTCGCGCAATTCGATCTGCATCGCAAATCCGGCGGCGTTGCCGATGCCCTGGATCGGCGGCGGCGGCAGCACCAGCGCGCGCGCTTCCAGAATGGGGGCGAGCCTGTCGTTCAGCCCGTAGACCAGCGAGCGCAAATCCTCGCCCGGCCCGCGCGAACTCCAGTCCTTCAGAATGATATAGGCGACGCCGGCATTGGCGAGGCTCGCGCTGTTGTCGAGCGCCGAGATGCCGGCGATGGTGATGACCTGCTCGACGCCGGGCGTTTTGCCGGCGATCTCGCTGACCCGGTCGAGCACGCTTCTGGGTCCGGTCCAGCGCCGCGCCGTCGGGCAATTGCACCGCGGCGATCAGGTAGCCCTGATCCTCGATCGGAAGGAACCCGGTCGGCACGCGCGAGAGGCCGTAGCCGCCGATACCGATCAGGATCAGCGCGACGATCACGGAGATGTTGGCATGTCTGGCGAGGCCGCCGATCAGCCGGGCATAGCCGTTCTCGAGCCGGTTATAGACATTGTTGAAGCCGCGGTAGAACCAGTTGCGCTGTTCCGGCGGCACCGGCGCGCGCAGCCACAGCGCGCATTGCGTCGGCTTCAGGGTCGCGGCGTTGACGGCGCTGAGCAGCGCGGTCGCCGCGATCACCAGCGCGAATTGCGCGTAGATGCGCCCGGTCAGTCCGGGCAGGAACGCCGCCGGCAGGAACACCGAGATCAGGACCAGCGTGATGCCGACGATCGGCGCGAACAGCGCATCCATCGCCGCGATCGCGGCGTCATGGCCGGACATGCCCTTTTCGATATTGTGCGCCGCGCCCTCGACCACGACGATGGCATCGTCGACCACGATGCCGATCGCGAGCACGATCGCAAACAGGGTCGACAGATTGATGGTGAAGCCGAGCGCGGCCATCGCCGCGAACGCGCCGATGATGGTGACCGGCACGGTGGTCGCCGGCACCAGCATCGCGCGCCAGTCCTGCAGGAACACCAGGATCACGACCAGCACCAGGAGGCCGGCCTCGATCAGCGTCTTGTAGACCTCGTGGATCGACGCGTTGACGAACTTGGTGGTGTCGAAGGGCGTGTCGTATTTGATGCCTTGCGGGAATGCACGCGCGAGCTCCGTCATCTTCTTCTCGACCGCCTTCTCGACCTCGAGCGCGTTGGCGCCCGGCGACTGGAACACGCCGATGCCGGTGGAGGGCTGCTTGTTGAGCGAGAACATCTGGCTATAGGTCTGCGCGCCCAGTTCGACCGAGCCGACGTCGCGCACGCGCGTCACGTCGCCGTTGTTGCCGGTCTTGACGATGATGTCCTCGAACTGGCTCGGCATCGTCGAGCCGGCCGTTGACGTTGAGGGTGTATTGGAACGCCTGGCCGGGCGGCGTCGGCGGGCTGCCGACCTGGCCGGCGGCGACCTGCTGGCTCTGCTGCTGGATCGACTGGATCACGTCCTGCGGCATCAGCCCGCGCGCCTGCAGCTTGTTGGGATCGAGCCAGATCCGCATCGAATATTGGCCGGCGCCGAACACCGTGACGTTGCCGACCCCGGGCAGCCGCGACAGCTCGTCCCTGAGATTGATGGTGGCGTAGTTGCTCAGATACAGGCTGTCATATTTGGCGTCGGGCGAGGTCAGCGTCACGAACAGCAGGATCGACGTCGACTTCTTCTGCACGGTGACGCCCTGGTTCTGCACCGCCTGCGGCAGCTGCGACAGCGCGCTGGAGACGCGGTTCTGCACCAGCACCTGCGCGAAGTTGAGATCGGTGCCGATCTTGAACGTCACCGTCAGCGTATAGGTGCCGTCGGCGCCGCTATAGGACTGCATGTAGAGCATGTCCTCGACGCCGTTGACCTGCTGCTCGATCGGCAGCGCGACGGTATCGATCACGGTGCGTGGCGCTGGCGCCGGGATAGCGTGTGGTGACCTGCACGGTCGGCGGCACCACGTCGGGATATTGCGCGACCGCGAGCTCGAACAGCGCCACGCCGCCGATCAGCATCATCAGAATGGCGATGACGTTGGAAAGAACCGGCCGCTCGATGAAGAATTTGGAGATCATGGCCCGGTCCTATTTGGCAGCTTGCGGCGGCTGCTCGATCTTCTGCAGTTGCGGATCGACCTTCTCGCCCGGAATCGCCCGCAACATTCCGGCGATCACGACGCGGTCGTCGCCCTTCAAGCCGCCATCGATCACCCGCAGTCCGTTGTCGAGCGGGCCGGTCTGCACCTTGCGCTGCTCGACCACGTTTTCGCCGTCACCACCAGCACGTAGCGCCCGCTCTGGTCGCTGCCGAGCGCGGTGTCGGGGACCAGCAAGCGCGTCCTGCTCCTGGTCGACCGGCACGCGGACGCGGACGAAATAGCCGGGCACCAGCACGCGGTCGGCATTGGGGATGACGCCGCGCACCGCAAGCGTTCCGGTCGATTGATTGATCGTGGGCGCGGCGTAATCGAGCTTGCCCTGATGCGGATAACCGTCCTCGCTCTGCAAGCCGACCTCGACCGGCGTTTGCTTGAGGTCGGCCGCCGTCAGTCCCTTGCGCTTGGCCTCGGCGCGGATCCGCAACACGTCCTGCTCGTTGACATTGAAATTCACGTAGATCGGGTCGAGCGCCACGATGGTCGCAAGCTGCGTCGGCGGCGAGGCGGCTCCCACCAGTTCGCCGACCGAGACCAGATGCGCGCTGACGACGCCGTCGAAGGGCGCGGTGACCTTGGTGTAGCCGTAGTTGACTTCGGCGATCCTGGTATTGGCCTGCGCCTGCTGCAGGCTGGCCTGGGCGTTGTCGCGGCTGGAGGTCGGACGTATCGAGCGTCGCCTGCGACACCGCCTGGCGGGCGACCAGGTCGACCTGCCGCTTGTAGTCGGCCTCGGCCTGCTTCAGCGTGGCCTCCGCGCCGGCTTCCGCGGCCTTCGCCTGATCGAGCTTCAGCTTGTAGGTCTCCGGCTCGATGGTGAACAGCGGCGTGCCCTCCTTGACGAAGTCGCCGTCCTTGTAGTCGATCGACTGCAGGAAGCCCTGCACCCGCGCCACCAGGTCGACCGATTTGATCGGCGCGGTGTTGCCGGTGGTTTCGAGATAGCGCGTGATCGCCCGCTGCACGGGGAGCTGCGACCTCGACCTTGGGCGGCGGCGGCGGCACGAAGGTGTTTTGCTCGCAGCCTGCGACTGCGATCAGCGCGAGAATGGCGACGGCGGCACGGCCCATATGGCCGAAACGCCTGCGGTCAAGCGGTTTGGGAAATGACGGAGCCACAGGCTTCATGACAGTGCCCTTTACTCAACGCCTGCGAGCAGGCCTTCCCGCTTGCCCTCAATAGCAAGAATCCGCATTCGGAGGAACCCGAAAGCGGCAGGACCGTAAGCGCGCGCGCTGCGCTGCGAAATACCATGATCAGGGGATGGCATTTTTATCTCTTCGACCGGGAATCGTGCTTTTCAATACCGCGAAGGATGAACCACAATGGCGACGGCTCGCGTGCGGGCCCAAGGGAAAACAAAGGGAACAAGGGGAAGGAAGTGAAATGCCCAATCGGTTCTTGCCGCGCTTCGCGGGTCTTGGCTTGGCAATCATGATCTTGGGAGCAATGGCGATGCCGGCTTTCGCCGACGGCCTCAGGGGCGAAATTGCGCCGACAGGCAAATTGCGCGTGGCGATCGGGATCAGCGCGGCCGGCGGAGCCTTTTGGTCCAACAAGAGCGAATCCGGCGGTTATGCCGGGGTGCCGGTCGATCTGGCAAGGAGATGGCGGCGCAGCTTGGCGTGCCTGTCGAATATGTGGCCTACCCCAATTCCGGGCAGATCACGGATGCCGCGGGCAAGGGCGTCTGGGACGTCACTTTCCTGCCGCAGGACCCGGAGCGCGAGACCAAGATGTCGTTCGGCCCGGTCTACGAGGTCGCGGACGCGACCTACATCGTGAAAGCGGGTTCGCCAATCGCGAATTTTGCGACCCTCGACCAGCCTGGCGTCAAGGTCGCCGCCGTCAACAACACCACCACGATGCGCGGCGCCGAGAAGCATCTGAAGAACGCCAAGGTCACGGGCTATCAGACCTATGACGAAATCTTCAATCTCCTGAAGAACGGCGAGATCGACGCGTTCGCGCTGTCGCGCGACCAGCTCAACGCCATCGCCAAGAAAATCCCGGGCACCAAGGTGCTGGACGAAACCTTCAAGAAGACGGTGACGGCGGTCGCCGTCCCCCTCGACCATCCGCAGTCGCTGGCGTTCGTCAAGAAATTCATGACGGACGCCATCGCCAACGGCACCTTGCGCAAGGCCTACGACAATAACGGCCTGAAGGATTCGCCGATCCGGACGCAGTAGTTGAGGTCGTCCCCGGGGTAGCTCTGCAGTCAATCGCGCGATAGCGTTCTCAACGGGAGGCGAAAATGGCGAATTCTGACGAGACGGTGATACCGCCCTGGGGAAACTTTGATCAGAGAATTGCGAACATCGACCCTGAAGCCGCCATCTGGCGCTATATGGATATCGCCAAGTTCTTAGACCTCTTCGTCAAGCGTCGACTTCACTTTCAGAGGTGCGACTTGTTTCCGGACTCGTTTGAGGGGATGCCAACAGTTCCTCAACTAAAATACCAGTATTCCCGATTCCGAGGTCTCCACGAGGAAATCCCCGGTGTCTTAAAAGATCCGGAAAAATCTGCTGATCGGACGTTTCTCAAACTTCGCGAACGCAACTTTATCAATTGTTGGTATTTCGGCGGACCCGGCGCAATGGACAAGCCAGGCATCGGCTGGCAAGAATCGGCAGCTATGTGGTCTCTCTATTCGAAAAACGGTGGTGGCGTGGCAATTCAGACTACAATAAAAAGCCTGCGCGCTGCGCTGTGTCGCAAGCCGGACGACGATTACATCTACATCGGTAAGGTTATCTATGTAGATTACAACACCCACGATTTTGACAGTAGGGACTACGATCTGAGGGGATTATTTTTTCTCAAAAGAAATCACTTCGACCACGAAAGGGAAATACGAGCTCTATATTCAATTCCAAAGGGTAATCCCGATAAAACGGGACATTATATCTGCAATCTTGATTTAAGCCAAATGATCCAAGCCGTGGTTCTAGCCCCAGACACTCCGCCTTGGTCTCGCGAGAGCATAGAGGCGATTGTGCAAGAGGCGTGTCCAGGTGTTCGAGTTCTACCTTCAGCCCTGAAGAGCGAACCGCCGATAAAGTTCGTCTAAGCTGGACGCGTGCTCTCGACCGAGACGCTTCTATCTGGCCGAGGCTCGCCAATTAGCGAAAACGCTCCCTAATTCGTCGCGCCCGGCGGGATCGGATCCAGGCCGCTCTTCATGATCTCGGCGCTGGCGTCCTTCGAGGTCAGGAACTTGATCAGCGCGCGGCCTGCCTCGGGCTCTTTCGAGGCGGTGGCGATGCCGGCGGAAAACACCGTGATCTTCTGCAAATCGGCAGGCAACGGACCGACGATGTCGATGCCCTTCACCGGCTTCAATTCGCTGATCTGCTGAAATCCGATCTCGGCGTCGCCATGCGCGACGATTTCAGCGACCGGCGTCGCCGGAATCATCTTGGCCTTGTCCTTCATTTCATTCTCGATGCCGAGCTTCTTGAACATCTCGGTCGAGACATAGACGCCAGAGGCGCTGTCGGAATAGGCGACGGACTTCGCGGCCAGCAGCGCGCGCTTGAGCGTGTCCGCGGAGCTGATGTCCGGCTTTGGCGCGCCCGCCTTCACCGCAACTCCGATGCCGGATTTGACGAGATCGACGCGGCTGTCGGGGATCACCTTGCCGTTCTTGGCGAGATCGCCGAGCGCGTAGCCGACCATGATCAGCACGTCGGCGGGCTCGCCGCGCTCGAGCCGCATGGGAATCGCGTTGACGGTCGTGCCCATCGACGGGCCGTAGGCGACCAGCACCTTGTTGCCGGTCTGATGCTCGAATTCCGGCACCAGCGCGGTAAAGGCCGCGGTCAGTCCGCCAGAGATCATGACCCGGACTTCGGCGGCGCTTGCGGTTGCGGTAAAAAACAGGGCGCCGGCAAAACCCAGCAGCAGCGCGCGGAAATTGGCGGATCGTCGTTTCATGGTTACTTCTCCGAGGAAACTTATAATCGGCAACGCGTGATCGGTCGCCCTTGATTGCAGGGACTATCGTATTGCGCAAATTGCGCAAGGCCTGGAGCGGTCAGGCCGCGGCCTGGTAATTCGGCGCCGAGGCCAGGAACTGCGCGTAGGCGTCCGCGTTGGGCGGCGTGAACATTTCCGCCAAGGGATTGCGTCGGCGCTTGGTGGCGCCGATATCGGCGAGCAATTCGTCAAAATGCTTGAAGTGGTAGGGTGCGACGCACAACCCGCCATAGACGGCTGCGGCCGGGCGTTCCACGCGCTTGAAATGCAGCATCATCTCGATGTTGTCGGTCATCTCGCGCGCGCTCGGCTGATGCGCGAGCTGCCCGTCGGCATAGCGCACCAGCCAGTGCGCGGCCATGTCGGCGCAGAGCACGGTGCAGAAGCTGGAGTTGAATCCGACGAAGCCCAAATCCGGCAGGTCGGGATTGGCGATCAGGCGGTACAGGCGATATTGCCCGTCCGTCTCGACGAGCTTGTTGCGATAGGCCTCGGGCAGGAAGGGCACACCGAGCTTGTAGCCGATCGCGAGCACCGCGATGTCGGCTTTCACGCGCTCGCCATTGCTCATCACGATGGTGTCGGCCTCGTAATGGTCAAAGCTGCCGCGGATCGCCCTGATGCGGCCGTCCGCGACCATCGGATAGAAGCCGGGCGTCGCGATCGGTACCGAGCAATTGACGCCGTCTTCGATTCTGGTCTCGGGCACCATCTTGCACTTGCCGAGCTTGAACTGCGCCTTCAGCAAGCTCTCGAGCCCGCGCCAGTTCGCCCACACCAGCGGCTTGGCGATCATATGCGCGAGCCGCGCCAGCGGGCCGATGCCCCAGCTTGCAAACATCTGTTCCTGGGCGCGGATGTAGAGGATGCGCTTGAAGTTGACGAGGCCGCCGATGAAGTAGGGGATGCGCCACACCGGCTCGCGGTAGACGATGGTGACCTCGCTGGCGCCGGAGACGACGGCGTTGACGGCGATGTCGGTCGCCGATTTCGAGCCGCCGAGCACCACCACCTTGCGCCCCGTGGCGAGCGAGGCATCGTTGTAGCCCGACGAGTGCAGGATTTGCCCGCCTTGCGCCTTGAAGGCGTCTTCGCCTGGAAGGCTCAGGGTCTGCGGCTCGTTGAACTGTCCGGTGCAGATCGCGACGAAGTCGAAATCCTCAGCTGTCCTGCCGTCGGGCGTTGCAAGCTCCAGCGTCCAGCCCGGCTTGCCGTCGGTCCGGCGCTTCATCGCGGCCACGGTGGTCCTCAAGCGGATCAGGCGATCGAGCCCATGGCCGCGCGCATAGTCGGCGAGATAGGCGTGGACCTGCGGGCCCTTGGGCCATTCCGGATAGGAGTTGGGCATCGCCTTGTCGGTGTAGCGATAGAGCTCCTTGGGGCTTTGCGTCTGCACGTCCGGATAGCAACGCGAGGGATCCCAGACGCCGCCGAGATCGCCGCTCTTCTCGATGATGCTGACCTTGTGCCCGCGCGCGACAAATGCCTTCGCCGCTGCCAGGCCCGACACGCCGGCGCCGATCACGCAAACCTGTTTTGGACTGACCATGTGATTTTCCTTTGCGATGTTGCAGGCAACGGACATCGATCGCGCGCCGCGAGGGGCGTCGAGCCGTTGGCCCTAACGCAATCTCCACTTTCAATGGCTTCATCCTTCGAGACGCATCGCTTCGCGATGCTCCTCAGGATGAGGTCTCGGGCCCTCATGGTGAGGAGCGCGTCTTCGCGCGTCTCGAACCATGAGGCCACAGACGGCAACGATCCGAGCGAATTGAAGAACGTCCTAATCGTTGGCTTCGGGCGGCAGAAAATTCACCTCGTGATCGGCCGAGATGCGCACGACCTCGGCCGGGTCGGAGAGGTTGTGCAGCTTGTCGAACAGGGCTTCCAGCTTCTGCATCGGCGAAACCCAGAACAACGCGCGCGCCGGCTTGTCGGATTTGTTGAAGTAGCCATGCGGGATGCCGCGCGGCAGGCGCACCAGATCGCCGGCCTTGGCCTGCACCCAGACCCCGTCGAGCTTGAGGTCAAGCATGCCTTCCTGCACCAGGATGAACTCGTCCTGAGTCGGGTGGATGTGCACCGGCACGAATTGTCCGGGCTCGCTGTTGGTCTCGAAGGCGAAGGTGGAATTGGTCACCGCTTTCGGGAAATAGACCTGGCCGAGAATGTTCCAGGTCTTGCCGCCATATCCCGTGCCGTTCGCCGTGATGCCTTTCTCCAGGGCCGCCATGATGTCCTCCTCCGGTTGACCGTGCCGTGGATCATCGGATGGTCGCGGCGCGATGTCTATCCGATAAATGAATCCATCGACGTTGCGGCGCGGGAGCGGTCTTCATGCTGATCTCGAGACGGCGCCGCCTGAGGCGCGCATCATCGACATCGCGTCGACCTCGGCTTTACCCATCTTGGCCGGAGGGCCGGCGGCTATCGGGCCAAGTTCGGCGAGACGCCGTCGGCGACGCTGCGCCGGCTGCATTGAGCGGCGCGAGAGCGGGACGAACTTCGATTGAGTTGGTCCGTCCGTATAGTCGCTTCACCTCTCCCCGTCGGGGAGAGGTCGATTTGCGCAGCAAATCGGGTGAGGGGCCGCGGCATTAACGAGAGACGTAACCCCTCACCCGATCGCTAAACGTCCGACCTCTCCCGATGGGAGAGGTGAAGCGCGCGGACAAATCGAACCAAAACTCATCCTGCTCTAATTCACGAATTGACGTGCACGAAATCCCGCAGCAACGGATAGATTTCGTTGTTCCACTTTCTGCCGCTGAATACGCCGTAATGGCCGACGCCGGCCTGCATGTGGTGCACCCTTCGGTAGGCGCGCACGCCGGTGCAGAGCTCTTGCGCGGCCAGCGTCTGGCCGATCGAGCAGATGTCGTCCTTCTCGCCCTCGACCGTCATCAGCCCCATCCGCTTGACCGCGGCCGGGTTCACCGGGCGGCCGCGAAAGGTCAGTTTGCCCTGCGGCAACAGATGTTCCTGAAACACGTCGCGGACGGTCTCGATGTAGAACTCCGCCGGCAGGTCCATGACCGCGAAATATTCGTCGTAAAACGTCTTGATGGTCTCGGCCTTTTCCATCTCGCCCTTCACCAGGTGATTGTGAAGGTCCATGTGCTGCTTGATGTGGCGTTCGAGATTCATCGAGACGAAGGCCGTCAGCTGCACGAAGCCCGGATACACCTTGCGGAATGCGCCCTTGCATTGAAACGGCACGTAGTTGATCAGATTGTCCTCGAACCATTTGATCGGCTTGCTCTTGGCGAACTCGTTGACCTTGGTCGGCAGAATCCGGGTGTCGATCGGCCCCGCCATCAGGGTAAGCGTCGCGGGCCGCGAGGGATGGTCGTCCTCGCACATGATCGCTGCGGCCGCGAGTGCCGACACCGACGGTTGGCAGATCGCCACCATGTGCGGGCGCGGCCCCAACTGGCCGAGGAAGTCGATCAGGTGCCCGGTGTAATCGTCGAGGCCAAACCGCCCCTTGTCGCGCGGAATGTCGCGCGGGTTGTGCCAGTCGGTGATGTAGACGTCGTGGTCCTGCAGCAGCGTCTTCACCGTGCCGCGCAGCAAGGTCGCGAAATGACCGGACATCGGCGCCACCAGCAGCATCTTCGGCTGCCCGGGCGCATCCTCCTTCTTGAAGTGCAGGAGCGAGCCGAACGGCGTCGCGTAGGCCACCTCCTCGATCACCTTGAGCTCGCGATTTCCGACCTGTATCCGGTCGATGCCGTAGGCCGGGCGCGCATAGGTCAGCGAGGAGCGCGAGATCAGTTCGAGCGCCGCGGCGAGCCGACCAAACACCTTGTCCGAGACGCCCTGTGGGACCAGGTTGAGATACTTAAGTGCGGAAGCAGCCCCCGCCCGCCATGGCTCGGTCAGGTCCATGTGGTTCTGATAGGCCTGATATAACATTGACATCATACACTGCCGCCCCTGCCCCTATTGCTATGCAATATCGAAGCCAACGCGGAGTCAAACAGCCCCTGGAACTGGCACGTCGCTTGCTGCATTCCATGCGGAAAAGCATAGACTATGGGCACCGTGCGCGGCGCGCTGCCGGTATCCAGGGCTTAGGCGAGGGCTGAGGCGAAGACTGAGAATTGCCTCCGGGCGTTAGGGGAAAGGCCATATGGCGAAAGCGACACTGACCATCAGCAGCAAGAATTACTCATCCTGGTCGCTCCGCGGCTGGCTGCTGACCAAGTTCTCCGGGCTGGAGTTCGAGGAGATCATCACCGCGCCGGACGACGCCTCCGCGCGGGCCGAAATCCTCTTGCTGTCGTCGTCGATCCTGGTGCCCTGCCTGCGACACGAGGGCGCCACGATCTGGGACACGCTGGCGATCGGCGAGTACCTCAACGAGGTCATGCCGGATGCCGGCTTGTTGCCGCCGGACCGTATTCACCGGGCCCATTGCCGCTCGATCTGCGGCGAAATCCATTCCGGCTTTACGACGCTGCGCGCCTCGCTGCCGGTCAACCTGAAGGGGCATTTCCCGGGCTTCAAGATCTGGACTCGCGCGCAGGCCGACATCGACCGCGTCTGCACCATCTGGCGCGAGTGTCTCGCGGATTCCGGCGGGCCGTTTCTGTTCGGCAAGCGCACCATGGCGGACGCGATGTATGCGCCGGTCGTGACGCGCTTCATGACCTACGACGTGAAGCTCGAGCCGCGTTTGAAAACCTATGCGGGCCTGATCATGGCAATGCCCGAAATGGCCGAATGGATCGCAGCGGCCAAGGCGGAGCCGGAGGAGATCGAAGAACTCGAGGTTGAATATTAGGCAGGCGGCGCCGGGCGTTGCCTGTTTGAAGGGCTTAAGTACCGGGCAGAACTTGCATAACTTCATGCCAGCCAGGTCGCCCGTTCGACCTGTGATCGAGCGCGTGCATCCGCCGGACTAAAATTGCCGGTCCAAAATTCCGGCTTGCTTCCAAAAGCTTCGCCGATTTTGCAGCGGCGCCGCGCCCGCTCGCCGCGCTGCAGCAGCGCTGGCGTGATTTTCGCATAGCCACAAAGAAGCGGTAAGCACGGCGGTCCCTGCTGCCAAAATATTGGACGCCGGTGGTTGCGATCGCACACACGAACGGTGGAGGCCGTCATGAACCAGCATGCTGTCGTCAACAAATTTTCCCACGTCAAACCCGGCGATACCGAATTCAAGGGGGGTGGTCTGCGCGACTTCTTCCTGTACCGCGACCTCGGCATTGCCGACGCCACCGGAGGGCAGGTGATCTGTCACCTGGTCAAGGCCAATCCCGACATGCCGCCGGAAGACGGCACCGGCTGGCATCGCCACGATTGCGATTTCCAGATCGTCATCATGATGAAGGGCTGGGCGCGCTTCATGTACGAGGACAAGCCGACGCTGGTACAGGCCGGCGACGTCGTGCATCAGCGGCCGGGCATCGTGCACTACCTGTTCGATTACTCGCCGGACATGGAGTATCTCGAAATCGTCAGCCCGGCGGATTTCAAGACCGTCGACATGCCGCCGGCGGTGGACACTGTGCCGCCGGTGACGCCCTGGAAGTAGGCGACATCTGGAAGTGGCGACATGATGTCGTCGCCGGAGGAATTAACCTTTGTCGTCGGCCGGTGGCTGCGCCCGCTTGCGCTAGTCCTGGATGTGGTGCGCCGTATCAAAGCGGCGCCGACATCTAGCCGTGAACAGACGGGTACACAGCCAATCCGCTGATTCGGGCGCGGTTCGTTCGCACCGCGTTCCGAACCTTAAAGCGCCGCCAATTTCCGTCGCGTTTTGGGACAAAGCGGGGCTGTTGTCCCGTCGCTATGCTCGAACATAATCCCTGCCGCCGTGGATGCCCCGCGATTCCGCCGCCTCTATCGTCGCGGCAAACGCCACCCGACCACGGTCGCTTCCAGCGTGCCGCCGGATTCGTGATTGCGCCATTTGCCATCGACAAAATAACAGGAGAACGGAAGCTGATAGGTTCCGCTGTGATCTTCGCACAGCACCTGAACCGGCAAGCCCGGTGGCGGCTCCCCCGAGCCATCGAATTCAGCCAGTCGTCGGTCGCGTGTTGCCATGTTTATTCCCCACTTGCGGCGGCGTGCCCACGCCACCTCCTTAAATCCCCCCGCCCGTTCTCGAGTTTGCTGCGTCCAGCCCATCGTTACAAATCACAGCGCCGGAATGAGGTATCAGTGTGATATCTCTGATGCGGCACGTGGGCCGTAAGCAAATTGACGTGATAAGCGCGCCAGGCGGGAATGAGATGCACCAACGGATTACCTTTGCCGCTGCGGCGGCCTTGATTGCCCTGATGCCGGCGATGATTCGCGCGCAGGATATTCCCGGCATCGAAATCTGCACGGTCGAAAAGACCATGGAGCGGCGCACCTCTTGCCTGCAGAGCAACGTCGACTTCCTGCAGAAGACGATCACGAAACTGACCGCGGACCATCAGCAGAAGCTCGATGCGGCCAATCGGCAGATCGAGGGATTGAAGGCAACTGTGATCTCGCTGCAGAAGCTCGTCGACGATCTGCAGACCGCGCAAAAGAAGACGGCTGACGATTTGAAGAAGAAGGCCGACGCGCCGCCGGCGAAGGACGCGGCGCCGGCAAAGGATGCGCCGGCGAAGGATGGTGCCAAGTAGCGTGTCATTGCGAGCGCAAGCGAAGCAATCCAGAGTCAGGAAGAAAGTCTGGATTGCTTCGTCGCTTGCGCGCCTCGCAATGACAAGGCAAGCGATCGCCGCGTCTACGAACTCTTCTCGCCCGACATCACCGGCCCGAAGCGCTCCCAGGTTTCGCCCTTGAAGCGCATCATCTGAAGCTGCTCGAGCGGGGCGAAGTCGGTCGGGCTGGTCTTGATCTTGGTGCCCGGCAGGAAGACGCCGATCTCGAAGTTCAAGTTGGCCGCCTGCCTCATGACGTTCTCTCGCGTGAGATCGTCGCCGCATTGCTTGAGCACCTGCTCGAGCCCCTTGGCGACGCCATAGGCGAACACGGTCGAGGCGTCGTCCTGGTCGCCTTCGGGATACCATTTGGTCATGAAGGCGCGCCATTCGTTCATGGCGGGATCTTTCTGCCATTCGGGATCCTTGGGATCCTTCAGATAGGCGGTGGAGAAGATGCCCTGGTCGTTCTCGTAGCCTGCCGGCTTCATCACGCCGCCGATCGAGGCCGAGACGTTGGTGAGGAAATGCACCGGGGTCCATTTCAATTCGCCGAGCTTCTTGATCGCCTGGGCGGCGAATTTCGGGGTCGCGATGTTGATGAAGATGTCGGGGTTGGCGCCCTTGATCTGCACCACCTGCGAATCCACCGTCGGCGCCGAGGTCTCGTAGGACGACTCGATCAGGATCAGCTTGCCCGCCTGATCGCCGAGGCCCTCGCGCAGGCCGATCACGTAGTCCTTTCCGAAATCGTCGTTCTGATAGAGGATGCCGATGGTCTTGCCGGGATAGTTTTTCAGGATATAGGCGGCGTAGATGCGCGCCTCGGTCTGGTAGTTGGGCTGCCAGCCCATGGTCCAGGGAAAGTTCTTCGGATCGTTCCACTTCGCCGCACCCGTCGAGACGAACAGCTGCGGCACCTTCTTGGCGTTCATGTATTTCTGGATCGCGCTGTTGGAAGGTGTGCCCAGCGGATTGAAGATCAACAGCACCTCGTCGGATTCCACGAGCTTGCGCGCCTGCTCGACCGCCTTCGGCGGGCTGTAGCCGTCGTCGTAGGAGATGAAGTTGATCTTGCGGCCGTTGATGCCGCCTTCGGCGTTGAGCTTGTTGAAATAGGCGGCCTCGGTCTTGCCGATGGTGGCGTAGGCGGATGCCGGTCCCGAATAGGGCATGATGTTGCCGACCTTGATCTCGCTGTCCGTTGCGCCCGGATCGTATTTCTTCTGGGCCTGCGCGGTGCTCGCGACCGCCGTCGCAAGCAGTGCGGCAAGCGCGATTTTCTTGAAGGTTTTGTTGGCGTCGTTCAAGACACGGTCGTGCATCATCGTCCTCCCTGACGTGCTGGCCGATGGCTCATGCAGTCTTTATTTTTTGGGGCAGCTTGGATCGAGCCGTCGGATCGAATGCAGTTTCAGTATGCACGATCGGGGTGAGGTTGCCAGCGGCGGCTTTGCTGTTATTTTCCGCTCGGCGGAAGCGGCCGGGTTCCGCCTTCGATGGGCAAGGACGGTCAAATGCGGTGGCCGGCAGACGTGCATGATGCGCGCGCTTCGAATGAGGGCCTTGCTCCATGAGTTCCGCGCAAAAGGCGCTCTGGTTCATCGAAAGCCATCTCGCCGAGCCGATCACGCTGGACGAGATTTCCGCCGTGGCCGAAGTCTCGCGCTTCCATCTGGTGCGGGCGTTCGGCGAGGCGACCGGGCTTTCGGTGATGCGCTACGTCCGTGCCCGCCGCCTGTCCCAGGCGGCGCGTGCGCTCGCGGCCGGTGCGCCGGATATCCTGACCTTGGCGCTGGATGCGGATTACGGCTCTCACGAAGCATTCACCCGCGCGTTCCGCGACCACTTCGGCATCACCCCCGAGATGGTCCGCGCCACCACGTGCCTCAGCCGCCTCAAGCTTCAGGAGCCGATCATGATGGATTCAACCTTTCTCGAAAATCTCCCCGCGCCACGCTTTGAAATCGTCAAGCCGCTTCTCGTCGCTGGTCTCGGCGAGCGCTACACCTGGGAAAGCGGTGCGGCCATTCCCGGCCAGTGGCACCGCTTTCAGCAGTCCGTCCAAGATATTCCGCGCCGGATCGGGAACGTGACTTATGGCGTTTGCTGCAACGGCGATGATGCCGGCAATTTCGACTACATCGCCGGCGTCGAGGTGGCGGACTTTTCCGATTTGCCGCGCGAATTCAGCCGCGTACGGATTCCGGAACAGAAGTATGCGGTCTTTACCCACCGCGACCACATCTCGACCATTCGCCGTACCATCAACACGATCTGGAATCAGTGGTTGCCATCGTCAGGTCTGAAAGTGGCCGACGCGCCCAACTTCGAACGCTACGAGAACTTCGATCCTGCTACTGGCAACGGCGGCGTCGAAATCTGGGTGCCGATCAAGGAGTAAAGCATTTTCAAGCGAAGTGGGTACCGGTTCGCGTTAAGAAAATGCGTCAATAATGGAGCCTGCGCCGCAACGCAGCCTTGCGCGGATCGGCGGCTGCTTGGCAAGCCTCAGTGAGTTTGCCATAACGGCACGCAACAAGTTCGCGTGCGGGATCGGAGATTGCAAGCCGCCTGCGCCAATGAAAAAGCGGGAGGCCCTCCGATGCCTGATATTCGTGTTCTCGCCACCGATCTGGAGTTTCCGGAAGGGCCCGTGGTGATGCCGGACGGCTCGGTGCTGCTGGTCGAGATCCGCGGCCAACGGCTGACCCGGGTCTGGCCGGATGGGCGCAAGGAAGTCGTCGCCCAGATTCCCGGCGGCCCCAATGGCGCGGCGATCGGGCCCGACGGCAAATGCTATGTCTGCAACAATGGCGGCTTTTCCTGGATACCGAGCCGGGGCACCTTGATGCCGGGCGCGCCCGAGCCGCACGACTATATCGGCGGCTCGATCCAGCGCGTCGATCTTGCGACCGGCAAGGTCGAGACCGTGGTCGACAAATGTGGCGAGCATCCGCTGAAGGGGCCGAACGACCTGGTGTTCGATCGTCACGGCGGCCTGTGGTTCTCCGATCTCGGCAAACGCAGAGCCCGCGACATGGACGTCGGCGCGTTCTATTACATCAAGCCCGGGATGAAGGAGATCGTCGAGGGCGTGTTCGGCATGATGCCCGCCAACGGCATCGGTCTGTCGCCGGACGAGAACACCGTCTATATCGCGGAGACGCCGACCGCGCGGCTGTGGGCATTCGATCTCTCAGCGCCCGGCACGGTTCGCCCGCGCGACGTCATCTATCGCGGCGAGCGCGGAAAGCCGATCGCGGGCCTCGGCGGCTACCAGATGTTCGACTCGCTCGCGGTCGAAGCATCCGGCAATGTCTGCGTCGCCACCCTGATCTCGGGCTGCATTTCGGTGATCGCGCCGGACGGCACCCTGATCGAGCAGGTGCCGACCGGCGACCGCGTCACCACCAACGTCGCCTTCGGCGGGAGTGAGCTGAAGACCGCCTACATCACGCTCTCCGGCAAGGGCGAACTGATCGCGATGGACTGGCCAAGGCCGGGTCTGCCGCTGAATTTTCTGAACAAGTGAATGATACGGGATTCGCTGTCACCCTCATGGTGAGGAGCGTCGCATTTGCGACGCGTCTCGAACCATGAGCAGAATGGTGTGGCTTCATCCTTCGAGACGCGCTTCAAGCGAAGCGCTCCTCAGGATGAGGGGAAGGAGTGTCTGATGCCCTGGCTTGAACCCGTCACCCTGCGCGGCGAATACGCGCGGCTTGAACCGTTGTCGCACGGTCATCGCGACGGACTGACCGAAGCCGTCAAGGACGGCGAATTGTGGAAGCTCTGGTACACCTCCGTTCCGAAGCCCGAGAACATGGCCAAGGAGATCGACCGCAGGCTCGGCCTGCAGGCGGCGGGTGTGATGTTGCCGTTCACCGTGTTCGATGCCGACGGCAGGATTGCCGGCATGACCACTTACATGAACGTCGATACGCCGAACCGGCGGGTCGAGATCGGCTCGACCTGGTATGCCAAGCGCGTGCAGCGCAGCGCGGTGAATACCCAATGCAAATTGCTGCTGCTGACGCATGCCTTCGAAAAGCTCGATTGCATTGCGGTAGAGTTCCGCACGCATTTCTTCAATCACCAGAGCCGGCGCGGCATCGAGCGGCTGGGGGCCAAGCAGGACGGCATCCTGCGCAGCCACCAGATTGCGCCGAACGGCACTCTGCGCGACACTGTGGTCTACAGCATCACCGCCGCCGAATGGCCGACCGTGAAGGCGCATTTGAACTATCAACTGAACGAAAAGCCGCGCGCTTAGCTCTTAAGGCGAAGTGTGAAGAGCGAAGTGTGAACCGGTTCGCGTAAAGCGGACGCGTCAAGACAAGAAACGCCAGAAGGCAAGAAACGTCAGAAGGTAAGATGGAAACGTTCGATTATGTGATCGTGGGCGCGGGCTCCGCGGGGAGCGTGCTCACCAACCGCCTGAGCGAGGACGCGGGCACCAGCATCTGCGTGCTCGAAGCAGGTCCCAGTGACTGGCATCCCTACATCCATCTGCCGGCGGGCTTCATCAAGACCTTTCACATGAAGAGCATCAACTGGGCCTACCAGCAGGAGCCCGGTCCTTACACCGGCGGCCGCAGCATCTACGCGCCGCGCGGCAAGACGCTCGGCGGCTCGTCCTCGATCAACGGCCATATCTATAATCGCGGCCAGCGCCAGGATTTCGACACCTGGGCGCAACTCGGCAACCGCGGCTGGAGCTATTCCGACGTGCTGCCCTATTTCAAGCGGCTGGAGCGGCGGGTCGGCGAGGGCGATGACGCCTATCGCGGCCGCGACGGCAGCCTCACCGTCACCACCATGGACTGGAAGGATCCGCTGTGCGAGGCGTTCATGGCGGGCGCGATCAGCCTCGGCATCCCGCGCAATCCCGATTACAACGGCGCGATCCAGGAGGGCGTCTCCTACGCCCAGCGCACCATCAAGAACGGCCTGCGCGTCAGCGCCGCGACCGCGTTCCTGCATCCGGCGCGAAAGCGGCCGAACGTCCATGTGCGGACGCAGGCGCACGCGACCAACATCATCTTCGACGGCAAACGCGCGGTCGGCGTCCGCTACATCAATGGCGGCCGGGGCGGCACGCCGGTCGAGGTGCGCGCGAACAAGGAGGTGATCCTCGCCGGCGGCACCTACAACTCGCCGCAACTATTGCAATTGTCGGGCATCGGCTCGCCGGAATTGTTGCAATCGCACGGCATCGAGGTGCGCCACGCGCTGCCGGGCGTAGGCGAGGGACTGCAGGACCATTACGCGCCGCGCTCGGTCGCCCGCGTCAAGAACATCAGGACCATCAACGAACTGCGGCAGGGATGGCATCTCTGGGTCGAAGCGTTGAAATGGGCGACGACCCGGCGCGGCCTGCTGTCGCTGTCGCCGACCATGGTCTATTGCTTCTGGCACTCCGGCGAGACCACCGAAAGCTCCGACCTGCAGCTGACCTTCACGCCGGCAAGCTACAAGGAGGGCGTGCAGGGCCAGCTCGAGGACCAGCCCGGCATGACGGTAGCATCCTGGCAGCAGCGCCCCGAGAGCCGCGGCTATGTCCGGATCCGCTCGGCCGATCCGTTTGAGCCACCGATCATTCAGACCAATTATCTCACCGCCGAGCTCGACCGCCGCGTCGTCGTCGCCGGCATGAAGCTGGCGCGGCGGCTTTTGAAGTCGACGCCGCTGGCGCCCTATTACGCCTATGAGGATTTCCCCGGACCGAACGTCGAGACCGACGATGAACTCCTGGCCGCCGCCACCCAGCGCGGCACCACCACCTTTCACCCCGGCTGCACC
Organism: uncultured Alphaproteobacteria bacterium; assembly: GCA_963777475.1. Classification (GTDB taxonomy): domain Bacteria; phylum Pseudomonadota; class Alphaproteobacteria; order Rhizobiales; family Xanthobacteraceae; genus Bradyrhizobium. The sequence continues at coordinate 3,434 of CAVZQX010000057.1, read as the reverse complement.
TGCCGCATGGGGCCGGCCTCCTCGACCTGGGCCGTGGTCGACGACCAGCTTCGGGTGCACGGGCTGCATGGCCTGCGCGTGATCGACGCCTCGATCATGCCGCGCATGATCTCGGCCAATCTCAACGCCTCCACCATGATGATCGCCGACAAGGCGAGCGATTTGATCCGCGGCAGAAGCGTGCCGGAGGCGGTGGGGTCGATCGCTGGTTGAGCGCCCACTCCTATGGGCTCTATTGACGCCCCTTGAGAGAGGCCCGCTCACTCTGAGTTGGTCGGTTTATTGGGGTACAACCGAAGCCGTCGACCGATCGCCAAAGCGTCGCTGATCCGAACTAGTCTCATTCTCTTGGTGACCCAGTATCATCAATGTTCGATAGCAGGACAGCAAGCGTGGTACCTTCAGCGTGCGTCAATGTAGGATCGATGCCACGGGCGTAATTCCTGACCTCGTCGATCATGTCGCGCATGCGAGCTTCATCTTCACAACCGATAGTCGCGCGAAATTTATTCATTAGAGGAGCATTTGCTGCAACCTGGTTGGCAAGCGGCTCAAGTTCACTGATGCTGCGCATGGGTTTGCGAGCAATCGCCGGAGGCGGGTCGTGCGAAATGTCAAGCTTCGGACCGGGAATTCTTGAATTCCCTTCGGCTTCTCATCGTTCATTGGCATCTCGGTCCACGCTACGAGCAACAGTTCACCTATCATACCCGAGCTGGCACAGGATATAGTAACGTCCGCTGTGGCACGTTTGAGAAATGCCGACGAACACCAAAAATGTCCGTTGATCGAGTTAGCGCGTAGGGCGGATTGAAGCCCATCGGTTCGCGCAAAGCGCGACCCGATGGGTGTCATCCGCCGGTACAGGTGGCAAGGTGGCGGGTTACGGCTTCCGCCTTCGCTCTTCCTCCTTCGGTCTTCGAGCTTCGGAGGACGGGGCGAGCTGCGGCGGACAAGCCGCCTCCAACCCGCCCTGCGAGTTGCGCCCGGACCGCGCAGGACGGTCGTTGTCACTCGCCCGCGCGCTTACATGATCGTGCGGCCGTTGCCGTCAAGAAACGGATGCCCAAAGGCAAGATAGCCCATGACCTCGCCCGGCCGCGCGATCATTGTTTTCTTGTCCTGGCCCAAGCCGAGGCCGAACTCCACTGCACGACGGATATCCGGAGGATTGGCGAAGATGACGGGTCCTTTCCTGATGGTCAGAAGGGGCGCGGTTCGCGTGCGGTCTTGGCCGGCCCACGGATAGACCGCGTCAAAGAGCGTCTTGTGAGTTTGCAGAACGTCCTCGTAGTTCAGCACCTCACGCTTCGTTAGTGCAGCGAACGCATCATCGATTGCGGTCAGGAACGACACGTGTTCGAGCCGTTTGACGATCGCAAGATCGCTTTCCTTCTCGAAATTGCGTAAGTAGCCCCGCGTCTCAAAATCGCCGAACGGGTCAAACGTCACGGTTTGACTTCGCGCAAATAACGGGCCTGGAGGTGGATGACCTGATTGCGGTTGATGTAACCTGCGCGCTGCAAGGCGATCAGCATGCACTCAACCTCGTCGAGCCTCACGTTGTCGCTCGAAAGACGCGTGATATCGTTTGCCAGCAGGTCCGATCGCGTAGGGACGTAAGCGACATTGTGCTTCGCCGCCATATCCGGATGAGAGCGGCAGTGGAACTCGCGGTCAGAGTTCAGCGGCTCCGGACATACTGTCTCCTGCAGCTGGAGCATAACACTTTCCGGCCCAAAATCCATCAGTGCGTACAGGGCGGATTCGAATCCCACCGGTTCGCGCAAAGCGCGACCCGATGGGTGTAATCCGCCGGTACAGGTGGCAATATGGCGGGCTACGGCTTCCGCCTTCGCTCTTCCTCCTTCGCTCTTCGAGCTTCGGAGGACAGGGCGAGCTACGGCGGACAAGTCGCCTCCAACCTACCCACCGCGCTCAACCTCTCGTCTTCGCCACCTTGTCCAGCGCCTGCGCGATATGCTCGAACATATCGTTGATCTGCACCGCGGTAATGATCAGCGGCGGACAGAAGCACACCGCTTCGCCGATGTTGCGCGTGATCACCCCGGCCTCCAGGGCGGCGTCGGCAACGGCGAGCGCAGCGTCGCCCGGCTTGGCGTCCGCCCACGGCTTGATCTCCAACGCGCCGATCAGGCCGATGCCGCGCGATGAATGCGCCACAGGGTGTTTGGCAAGCTTCGCCAGTCCCGACAGGAACGTGTCTTCCAGGCCCGCGGCGTGGCCGACCAGATCGCGCTCCTGAATGATCTTCAGGTTTTCCAGGCCGACCGCTGTCGCGACGGGATGACCGGACGCGGTGTAACCGTGGCCGAATGAGCCGATGCGGTCGGATTCGTCGGCGATCGGCTGATAGAAGCGGTCATTCATGAGGATTGCCGACAGCGGCATGTAAGACGAGGTGATCTGTTTCGACACCACCAGAACATCCGGCTTGATGCCGAACGTCTCGCAGGCGAACATCTTGCCGGTGCGGCCAAATCCGCAAATCACCTCGTCGGCCACCAGCAGGATGTCGTATTTGTCGAGGATGGCCTGAACCCCCGCCCAATAGCCGGCTGGCGGCATCAGCACGCCGCCCGCGCCCATCACCGGTTCACCCCAGAACGCCGCGATGGTGTCCGGACCTTCTTTCAGGATCAGACTTTCGAGATCCTGCAGCATCCGCGCGGTGAACTCGGCTTCGCTTTCGCCCGCCTTGGCGAAGTGCACATAGGACGGACATGAGGTGTGAATTATTCGGTCGAGCGGTAGATCAAAACTCTCGTGGTTGCGTGGCAGCCCGGTGATCGAGCCTGAGGCGATGGTTACGCCGTGATAGCCCTTGAGGCGGCCGATGATCTTCTTCTTGTCCCGTTTGCCGAGCGCGTTGGAGCGGTACCACACCATCTTGGCGGCGAGGTCGTTGGCTTCCGAACCGGACGAGGTGAAGTGCACCTTCGACATCGGCACCGGCGCGATCTTGATCAGCATCTCGGCGAGATCGATCGACGGCCCATGGCTCTTGAAGCCGAAGGTGTGGTAATAAGGCAGCTTTTCCATCTGCGCCTTGGCGACAGCCGCCAGCCGCTTCTCGCCAAAACCCAGCGCCACCGACCATAGACCGGCCATGGCCTCGATGTAGCGCTTGCCATTGTTGTCGGTCACGTAAATCCCGTCACCGCTTCGATCACGAGGCCGCCGGTCTTCTCAAAAGCGCGAAGGTTGACGTTGGGTGCATCTGATAGGCGATTTCCCGTCCCTGCACCGAATTCGGCATGATCGTCACTAAACTTCTCCGTTGTTTTGGGTCGGTGTTGTTTCGTCGGCGGCACGCCGCTTGGGCTGGAGACCGGCAAGGCTCTGTTTGAACCGTATCACTTCACTCTGCCTTCCCCAACTGGTTCAGCCGCGCAGCACCGTTGCGAATTCAC
>CAVZQX010000056.1:0-6954 GCA_963777475.1 uncultured Alphaproteobacteria bacterium | reverse complement strand
GGAACCGGCGCGGGCGCCCGGGGCGTATCGTCGTCGCGGATTGCGCGTGCGGCGCGTTTGATAAATTCCGGGGATCGACACCGACACGCAGGATGCGGAGCGGCAGTTTCGCGGGGCATCCATATTGATGCGATGCCCGCCGATCACGAAGGAAATCGCATCGCCCGCGTGCGCGGATGAACTCAGCGCCATCAACACCACGAGATAGCCAAGTCGTTTATAGCCAAGTCGTTTCATCGAAGCCTCCCCGGCTTGTAGCAGCGAGAACTAGGCTGCCGGAAGCGGCGTTGAATGTGATGTGGGTCACCCGCTTGTTGTTCTGTCGACTTGTTGGATCATGTGATGCCGGTCACGGAACGCGCAGGCCGGCAAGCCTAGGGTCAGGCCGAGTTCAAACAGCCCCGCCGATGGAGCTATCGCCATGAAGAAGCTTTACCTTGCCGCCGCCCTGCTGATGGCCTCGACCTGCGCCCACGCCGGTAATGCGATTTCCTTCGAGATCGATGGACAGAAGATCCGCATCGAGGCGCCGAAGAATTGCGACCAGCTGTCGTGCATCCAGATCACGGCTCCCGGCCTCTCCAAATCGAGCTTCAACCTCAAGAACCTCAACTTGAAAAACTCACGCGACGATGACGATGTCGCGGAAGCGGCCCCTGCGCCGACGACCGCGCCCGCGCCCGCCGCGCCAGTAGCAGCGGCGCCGCAGGCTCAGGCGCCGCTCGCGAGCAACCCGCAAGCCGCGCCGACGGCGGTCGCTTCCACAACGCCCGCGCCCGCGACCAACGATGTGGCGTCCCCCGCTCCCGCGCCGATCGCAGCCCCCGCCGCGCCGCAGCCCGCCCCCGTCGCCGCGGCGCCGGCCCCGCGCCGACCACTCCGCTCGGCGTCTGGGCCACCGAAGAGGACAAGGGCAACGTCCGCATCGAAGCGTGCGGAACGAATCTCTGCGGCTATGCCGACAAGACCGGCGAGCGGATCCTGATCAACATGAAGCCGTCGGACAACAAGTGGGTCGGCCGGATCCACGATCCGGACAGCGGCAAGGATTATGATTCGACGATCGCGATGCGCGGTGCGAATACCCTGAAAGTGCAGGGCTGCGCCTTCGGCGGACTGTTCTGCGGCGGCCAGACCTGGAAGCGCGTCGGCTAGGATATTGCGGCGATCCTGCAGAGGCCTCGCGGAACGTCCACGGGGCCTTTTTGACTTTCAGACGCGCCCGGCGATGCCGAGAGCTGGCAGTCCCGATATTCACTCACCGTTCAGGCGCGCCATTCCTTAATCGAGGGAAGCTGTCATACTCGTCTCATACGGGGCTGGGTTCAATTGTGAGATTTCATCGGATTTCGTTGGTGCTCTCGCTGTTGAGCTTCGTCTTGCTCGGCGCCGCTCCCAATCTTTCCGCGATGCCCTCGCCGGCCGACGTTGAAACCACGCCGCTGACGATGGACGATGCAGGCCCCGCTTTGACGCAGCTTGCGCAGGCTCAGCCGGCGCAAACTCCTGCAGCGCCGCCTGCCTCCACGCCGACCGATGCGACCGCGCAAAACGCTGCCGACGAGCCGATCGGCAACGTCGCGGCGCTGACCGGCATTGCCACCGTCATCCGCAACAAGGATTCCATTGCGCTGAAGCTGAAGGACGACATCTATCTCAACGATACGGTGGCAACCTCGGCCAACTCCTCGCTCGGCGTGACCTTCAACGACGCCACCACCTTCCATCTCTCGGCGAATTCCAAGCTCACCATCGACAATTACGTCTACGAGGATGGCGGCAGCCAGAACGCAGGGATCTTCGACATCGGCAAAGGTACGGTCGCCTTCGTCGCCGCCGCAGTCGCCAAGACCGGCGACATGAAGATCACGACGCCGACCGCTTCGCTCGGCATTCGCGGCACCACCGGGGTTGTCGAGGTGCCGGAAGGCGCGACCGCCGCCGGCGCCAACAACGTCAACATCAAGCTCTATCCGGACGCCGACGGCAGGGTCGGGCGGATCGAGGTCAACGACCGCATGGGAACCCGGCTCGGCGCGCTGACGCAAGGCGCGAGCGGTTTTGCCATCCGCCCCAGTGCCGGCGGACGCTTCGCCGCCGCGCCGCTGACGATCTCGCCGCGAGAGGCGGCGCGCGACCAGGGATTTGTGCGCCAGGTTCACGCCACGCAAAGCGTCGGCCGCCAAATTGTTACCGAGCAGCGCGCGTTCCGCCGCGCCAATCCGGGCCTGAACAACCGCGGCAACCAGCCCGGCCCGCAGCGGCCGAATCAGCAGCGACAGAATCAACTGCCGGGACAGAACCGGCCCGGCCAGCCGCAACCCGGTGCGCCTAATCGTCAAGAGAATCGTCAAGGGCAGCAGCCGCGGCCCGGCGGTCCGCAACAGCCGGGGCAGCCGCCCCGGCCGGGCCCGAATCCGCGACAGGGCGGCCAAGGCGTCACACCGCCACGGCCGAGCCAGAACCCGAACATCAGGCAGGGCGCGCAACCGCCAACGCCGCCGCAGCCGGCCGTTCAGCCGCGGCAAGGCGGTCTGCAGCCCCGCCCACCCGGCGTGCAGCGGCCCGGCCACCAAACAGGCCAGCGCTGCAACGGCCGCGGCCGCCGGCGCCGAAGGGAAAACCGGAGAAGAAGAAGCGCTAGAGTATGACGAGAATGGGTCGCGCCGTCGCGGAGACGAAAGTGCTCTCCCTCTCCCGCTTGCGGGGGAGGGCTGGGGTGGGGGTGCTTCCGCAAAACGTGCTGATCGAGTGGATAGACCTTCCCCCACCCGCCGCGCTCGGTCGAGCGCGTCGACCTCCCCCGCAAGCGGGAGAGGTGAACCGAACCCGTAGACGGGCCAACTCAAATCAAAAGCCATCGCGCAGAATTGGCGTCGCCTCAGGCGACACGCTGCAACCAATTCCGCACGATTTGCGCGAGACTTCGCGGCCGGAGTTCGGTGGAGGCCGCCGGTTCGCTGTCGCAAGCTTCAAGCCCAGCGGCCGGCGGCGCGGGATCCGCCTCGGCGGACTGGACCGGGATATCGACATCGGCTGGATCGGCTGATGTTTCGATCTCGATCACGTCGTCCGCAACGTCCGGACACGCCTCCGGCACCGGCGGCGCAACCACGACATCTTGCTGCGGCGGAACAGCGACTTGCTGCACCGGAACCGGGACGGCTACGGCGCGCGGCGGTTCGGGCGTGACGACCGGCGGGCTCGGGCGCTTCTTTACCGGCGCTGGTTTCGCCGGCGGTGGTTTCGGCCTCGACCGCCGCGCTGACAGGGCGAGCGCGGCCGCCTCGAGCGCCTGCGGCCCGACATTTTCGAGGAACGCACGCTCGTAGCCGCGGGACAGCCGCTCGACCGCGGCATCGAGCGGCAGCCAGTCGACTTCCCTCACGTCGCTCATCAGTTCATGGACCTGCAGCCCGCGAGCTTCCATCCGCCAATAATGCACGACCTTGAAACGCCCGCCGGATTCATAGACCAGCGTGCCCAGAAATTCGTGGACGCTGACGTCATGCCCGGTTTCCTCCAGCACCTCGCGTTCGGCGGCGGCGCGCGCCGTCTCGCCGTCGTCGAGCTTGCCCTTCGGCAGCACCCATTCATTGCGCTTGCGCAGGCGCACCACCGCGATCCGCGGCGGTTGCTCCTGCCGCAGCACAATGCCTCCGGCCGCCAGAATGGGCGCGCGTGCCATTTCTTTTCCCGTGTCGCCAGTCTTACTGTGTCACTAAACCCTCATGGTGAGGAGGCGCGCTTGCGCCGCTCTCGAACCATAAGGCCCCGCTGGTGGCCTCGTCCTTCGAGGAGCTTGCTTGCGCAAGCTCCTCAGGATGAGGGGAGAAAGCGGGTTGTGACGCAGTAGGACTAGTGTGCTCGAATCGAATTCGACCCCGACATATAACGGCGCGGTCGGGCAAAATCGAGATTGCAAAATCGAGATTAGGCGTGCGGTTTCCGCAACAACGGCTCCCCGGCTCGAATCCTGAGCCCTTCGGCGACGTTGTCGCAGAATTCGAAACCGTCCGGCGCCAGCAGGATGATGGTCGATCCGTGCTCGAACCATCCGAGTTCGCAGCCCTTCTCCACGTCCACGTCGCAGGGAAATACCGTCGGTCCGCGCGTTTCCGCATTGAGCACGACATCGAGAAAATGCAGCCGGATGCTCGCCACCAGGATGGCCGCGACCGGCACCAAGGTCATGGCCTCGCCCGATCGCAGGCGGGTGCGGATCACCGCGCGCTCGTTCTTGCAGAACAGCCGCTCGACCCGCTTCAGCGCGATCGGATTGACGTTCCAGGTATCGCCGTGGATGAAGCTGACCTCTTCGATATGACAATCGCAGGGGCTGTGGAAGCGGTGATACATGCTGGACGTCAGCCGCAGGGTCACGAACCGCCCATTGCGGTGCGCCTCCACCAGCTCAGGCTTGCCGACAAGGTCGAGCAAGGAATAGGGCGCGCCCTTGATCTGGTAGAGCTCGCCGTCCCGGATGGTGCCGAACGCGCCGACGATGGCGTCCGACGGGCTGACCACGATCTGTGGATCGGGGTCGCTCGGGCGCAAGCCGGGGCGCAGCTCCCGCGTGAAACAGTCGTGCAGGCTCTTGAAGCTGGTCTTCTTCGCTTCCGACAGGTCGAGATCGGAAAACAGCCGCCAGCACAGTATCGAAAGGTCCCGAATGAGAGGGTTCTCGATCTTCGAGAACCATCCCATGAAACGGGTAGCCGCCGCGCGCGGGATGCGGTTGGTCAGGAGGAAGTTGATATCCTCCTGCTGGGTCAGGCTGGATATGAGGCTTTTCACTGTCATGAATTTGTCAGAAGGACTGGTTAGCGCTTGGCGCATGGATACAACGATTCCGATTTGTCGCTTGCCGCCGGCGCGGTCGCGGTGACCGCCGTGGTGGGGCCCAAGGTCAAGGCCCGGATCGAGCTGTCGCGGGCCAAGCACCGCTCGCTCGCCGGGCATTCCAAGATGTCGCGCCGGGTGGCGCGGCTGATCCCATCTTACGAATTCGACATCAACGAATTCTTCCGCTCCGACGCCGCGCCGCCGGAAGTCGCAGGCCAACGGCAGGACGGCTTCTTCCGGCTCGCAGCCATCTACCAGGAGCGCTTCGCCAAGGGCCGGCAGCTGACGTCGGAGGCGGCCAGCCACATCTCCGACCTGCAATTCACCCAGGCCTACCGGGTGCCGTTCCAGTATAGCCGCATGGTCCGCGAAAACCTCAGCGCCGGCAGCTTCATGCAGGCTTCCGCGGGCGTCACGCTCACCGATCTCGACGGCAATGAGTTCTATGACCTGACCGGCTCCTACGGCGTCAATATCTTCGGCAACGACTTCTACAAGGAATGCATCGAGACTGGCCGAGAAGCGCGCGCATGGCCTCGGTCCGTGCTCGGCTCCCATCATCCGGTCGTCGCCGACAACGTCCAGCGGCTCTGCGAGATTTCCGGGCTCGACGAGGTCTCGTTCCATATGTCGGGCACCGAAGCCGTGATGCAGGCGGTGCGGCTGGCGCGGTATCACACCCGCCGCTCGCATCTGGTTCGCTTCGCCGGCAGCTATCACGGCTGGTGGGACGATGTGCAGCCCGGCGTCGGCAATCCGGTGTCGCCGCATAACACCTATACGCTCGCCGAGATGTCCGAGCGGACGCTGGATGTCTCGAAGATGCGGCACGACATCGCCTGCGTGCTGGTCAATCCGTTGCAGGCGCTGCACCCGAACGCAGCGCGCCCAGCGATTCCGCGCTGGTCGACAGTGCGCGCGGCGCCACCTTCGATCGTGCGGGCTATGGCGAATGGCTGAAGGCGCGCGCGAGGTGTGCACGGCGCGTGGCATCGTGCTGATCTTCGATGAGGTGCTCATTGGCTTTCGGCTCGCCGCCGGCGGGGCGCAGGAGTATTTCGGCGTGCGCGCCGACATGGTGACCTACGGCAAGACCCTCGCCGGCGGCCTGCCGATCGGGTGTTGCGGGCGCAAGGAGCTGATGCGTCGTTTTCGCGACGATCGCCCCGGCGACGTCTGCCTCGCCCGCGGCACCTTCAGCTCGCATCCCTACGTGATGACGGCATGCACGCTTTCCTGAGCCGGCTCGCCAGCCCGAATTTCCGGGCCGGCTACGCCGGCACGACGAGCTCTGGAGCGCCCGGGCCGGCAGCTCAATGACGCGCTGACCGCGAACGACCTGCCGGTCCGCATCGCGAACCTGCACTCGATCCTGACGGTCCTTACACCGAGCCTTCCCGCTACAACTGGATGCTGCAGTTCTATTTGCGCGCCGAGGGCATCGAGTTGAGCTGGATCGGCACCGGACGTCTGATCTTCAGCCTGAACTATCCGGAGGCGGATTTCGCGAGGTCGGAAAACGCTTGGTCGCGCGGCCGGAAGATGAAGGAGGACGGCTGGTGGTGGCATCACGCCTCGCTCACCGACAAGAGCATCCGCCGCCAGATTCTCAGAGAGATGATCGCGAGCCGGTTCGCCCGCTGAGAGCGGCGTTGCACTAGTCGTTGCGGCCGGGGTGAAGGCGCCAATGGGTCCGCGCAGGGCGCGGACCCACGATAGCCATCGTATGCGGTGAACCCAGCGCTCGATGAGATCGGATCGAGATTGCAGCGACGACGGAAGTGCGCTCCCTCTCCCGCTTGCGGGGGAGGGTTGGGCTGGGGTGTTTCCGCAAAACGTGCTGATCGAGGGGATAGACTTTCCCCCACCCGCCGCGCTCTGGCGCGCAATTGCGCTGCCGAGCGCGTCGACCTCCCCCGCAAGCGGGAGAGGTGCAGCGAGCCCGTTGACAGGCCGATTTCGATCAAAGCCATTGCACCTTCGAGAGACGGGCCAGCCACATTATTCTTCAAGCCGCGATACCGCTAAAACGAGGATGGCCGGGACGAGCCCGGCCACGACGCATGTTGGCAAGTTCAATCCAGCGTTCAGGCGTGCTGCTGTTCGAGT
>CAVZQX010000055.1:0-7565 GCA_963777475.1 uncultured Alphaproteobacteria bacterium | reverse complement strand
GGTTCGGGGAAATTGAACCGGAAAATCTGCAAATCCGGCAGTTTCCAACGCACTTCACGCCCGGCCCAACCGGCCTCGAAATTCCCAGTCAACAGGTGCAGAAGCGCCCTTCCCCATTCGGCTTCCGCGTAGTCCGGATGGAGCACCTCCAACTCATCGTAAGTTGCGAACACCTCCGCAAACCGGCGGAGATCGCCGAGCGCAGCCGCCTTGTTGGTGAACGCGGCGGGATAATCCGGCCGAAGTTGCAGAGCCTTGTTAAACCAGGACAGCGCCTGCTCCAACTGACCGAGCCGCCGGAGAAAGACGCCGGTATTATTGCATATGTCAGGTTGCTCCGGATCGAGCGCGTGCGCCCGTTTGATATCGGCCAGGCCTTCCTCGAACCTCTTAAGGCCGTACAGCGCAAGCGCGCGCATCTGCAGCGTTGCAGCACAATCCGGCTGCATTTGGTCACAAAGGTCGAAGTGAGAAAGCGCCTCGTTTAGCCGGCCCGACCGGACAAGAATATGTGCACTCTCGTTTGCGGCTTTCCAATCGCGCGGATTGAGCTTGAGTGCATGCTGAAAGCTCAGGAGCGCTTGGTCCGGGCGATTCAAGTCAATGAGAACATTGCCGAGATTTTGCCATAGCTCCGAGTCATCCGGCTTGAGCTGTATGGCTTTGTCAAAGGTCCTAAGGGCCTCTTCAAACCGTCCTTGACTTTGCAATGCGACGCCGAGGCTCGCAAGATATTGTGGTTTTGCCTCCTGGCGGATGGCACGGGCGAACCATTCCACGGCGAGATCGTATTGCGCTGCGTGGACTGACAGCAAGCCCATCAGATGCAGAGAGTCCGCGTGATCGGAATCCGCCGCAAGCGCTTGCTGGCAGCAAAGTTGAGCATCGAGATATCGTTCAGCCCGCAAATGGCGGTGGCCCGCCTCACAAAGCGCCGCGGCGCTGCTCGCGCCGTTTGAAGCCTGGGATTTCCTCGCCGTAGCCCGGCGCACACGACGATTCATCTTGGTGCTTTTCAACGGCGGCTCAGTACACAAGGGCTAACTGATTCCGCGTCGACCGCAAAGGTTGCAGCCGGGAATCCGGCAAGAACCAGCCGCGCGGCGCGTTAGGCTGCACACCTGCATGTCTCGTTCAGGTCGAAAGCCTTACCGCGACCAAGCGGCGACCAGCGTCTGCAGTTCGGTCCGTACCCGGTCGAGCACACCAGCGTAGTCGCGGGTTTCGGTTTGCCGGAACAGCCGCATGGTCGGGTACCAGGGGCTATCGTCACGATCGAGCAGCCAGCGGTAGTCGGGCCAGTAGGGCAGCAGCACCCAGGTCGGGCGCCCGAGCGCGCCGGCGAGATGGGCCACGCTGGTGTCCACTGACATCACCAGGTCCAGACAAGACACCAGGGCCGCCGTTTCGGCGAAGTCCGTGAGATGATCGGTAAGATCGACGATGTTGGTCTGCTCGAGCAGCGTTGCCTTGTCCGCGGGCTTCAGGTCCGTCTGCAAGCGCACGAAGGTTGCATCGAGGTCGAGGATCCGCACCAGGGCGCTGAGCGGCACCGACCGGTTGTGGTCGTTCACGTGCTTCGGATTGCCCGACCAGACCAGGCCGACCCGTAACCTGTCGTGAGGACCGAGGCGGTCTTCCCAGGCCTGCAAACGGCTCGCCGCGGGCGGCGGCAGATACGGGATCCCGGATGGGATGGTCTCAAGTTTCGTCCCGAAAGCAAGCGGCAGGCTGGTGATCGGGCAATACATGTCGAACGCCGGCAGCACACGGGCCGAAAACGGAAGGCACTGAGAGACACCGGCGAGTTCCGACAACAACGGGCACAACGCATCTGCCACCATCAGAATGACGCGAGCGCCCCGCGCGGCCAGCATCGGCACGTATCGCGCAAACTGAATTGTATCTCCCGATCCCTCGTCCATCTGGACCAGGATGGTCTTGCCGTCGACCGGCTCTTTGCCAAGCCACCTCGGCTGGGGATAGTCGAACTTGGCGATCGGAAGCTCCGGAAGCCTCGAACGCGCTTCACGCCCGGCCCAACCGGCCTCGAAGTTCCCGAGCAACAGGTCCAGGTGCGACCTTCTCCATTCGGCCTCCGCGTGATCCGGATGAAGTATCTTCATGACATCGTAGAGCGCGAAGGCCTCGGCGAAGCGGTGAAGATGCGCGAGCGAAAACGCCTTGTTGATGATTGCGTCCGGATAGTCCGGCCGCAGTTTGAGAGCCTGATCGATCCACGGCAGCGCTTCGTCGTCCCGACCAAGTTTTTGCAGAAAGACGCCGGCATTGTTGCATATGTCGGCTTGTGAAGGATCGAGCGCGTGAGCCCGCTTGATCTCGACCAAGGCTTCCTCGGACCTTCCAAGCTCATGCAGCGCAAGCGCGCGCTTCTGCAAGGTCGGGGCATGGTTCGGCTGCAACTGGTCGCTCAGGTTGAGCCTGGAAAACGCTTCCTCGGCTCGCCCCAGCTGCAAAAGCATTGACCCGCTGTTGTAAGCGGCGTCCCGGTCGTGCGGATTGAGCTTGAGCACCTCCTGAAAACTCAGAAGGGCTTGATCCGGACGTTTCAGGTCGACCAGGACATTGCCACGATGCCTCCACAACTCGGCCGCATCCGGCTTGAGCTGGACCGCCCTGTCGAGTGCCTCGAGAGCCTCCTCGAACCGCCGCTGCCGCTGCCGCGTAACGCCGAGGGTGAAGAGATATTGCGGCCTGGGATCTTGCTGGATGGCGCGGGAAATCCACTCCGCGGCATGATCGTCCTGATTGAAATGGAACGACAGCAGGCCCATCAGATGCAGGGTATCGGCGTGATTGGGATCGGCCTCGAGCGCGCGCTGACAGCAAAGTTCGGCGTCGAGATACCGCTCGGCTCGCAGATGGGCGAGACCGGCTTCGTAAAGCGCGGCGCCGCTAGGAGCAGCGGCGCTAGCGCGGCGCTGCTTGAAGCCGTCCGGGACTTGTTCTTGGCGGCAGCCCGGCGTTCACGACGATTCATGTTGGCGCTTTTCAATGGTAGCCCAGCCCCCACGACTAGCTGATTCCGCGGCTAGCGCAAAGGTTGCGCCTGAGAATTCGGGCAGAACCGGCGGCGCGAGGCCGCAAGGCGGATCGGACTCTTCAAGATTTTGTGTGCGCCTCGGGGCGTAACGCAGCACCGGCTGCCCGCGAACATGGGGGATATCAACCCTGGAGGGCTCCATGTTGTCGCGATTCATCGTTGTGCTGGGATTTCTCACCGGCCTTGCCCCATTGAGCGCGGGCGCGGCGGAGCGTCCGGTCGTCGTCGAGCTGTTCACCTCGCAGGGGTGCTCGTCCTGCCCGCCGGCCAACGCCTACCTGAACGAAATGGCGCGCGACCGCCGCGACGTGCTGCCGCTCGCGTTCCACGTCACCTATTGGGACCGGCTGGGCTGGAAGGACCCATTCTCGCTTAACGAGGCGACCGAGCGCCAGGACCGCTACGGGCACCGTTTCGGCGACGGGTCCTACACGCCGGAAATCGTGGTCGACGGTGCTTCCAGCCATGTCGGCTCATACCGCGAGGAAGTGGGATCGGCGATCGACCAGGCCAGGCGCGACAGCCGCACGGCGGCCACGGTCAGCATCGCCAAGACGGGCGACAAGACTGGGGACAAGACTGGCGATCAGCTCACGATCGACGTCGGCGGCGGCAACGGCAGCGCCAAGGTGTTGCTGATCGGCTTCGATCACGACCACACGACGCCGATCCGGCGCGGCGAAAACGGCGGCCGCACGCTGCAGGAAGCCAACGTGGTTCGCTCGATCCGCGCGATCGGCGATTGGCAGGGAACGGCGCTGCGCGTCAACGAGAAGTTCCCCGACGGTGAGGATGCCGCCGTCATTCTGCAGGCGCCGGATGGACGCATCGTCGGTGCGGCGAGGCTCGCTGGGGGGTGAAGCGGGTTACGGCACCTCCGAAAGTGTCGCATCGTAACCACTGGATAAGACGGCTGTTTCGGTCGCAGTTGGCTCGATTGGGTTCGTTCTGCCTTGGCTAAACTAGCGATCATTTATATTCAGCCGCCTTTGATAGGCAATAATCACGCCAGAATTGGCGGTAGCCCTCCTCCACCTTGCGCGTGTAAATCTCGAAATTTCCGGCAGCCGAGCTTGCGATCTTAGCGGGCAAATCCGCGCGCAGCCTCTCCAAATGGGAAGGCATCGATGCATATTTCTGCGCGATTGCAATGTAGCCGTCATCGTCATCGGCCACCCAGTCGTCGAGACCTATGGCCCTCAGGATGGCTCCCGCGGCGCGTGACGACACGGAGCTGCCGAGCTTGGCGATGACCGGGACGCCCATATGGAGCGACTCCCAGGTACTGACACCGCCGTTCTGCGGAAATGGATCGAGCGAGATATCGATCGTCTCAAACAAGGACAGATGGTCGCGACGCGACGTCGCTCCGATGCATCTGATGTTCTCCTCACCTACTCCGTGCGCCACGAAGCGACCGATCAAGCGATCGCGCAACAGCGGATCGTCAAGCGCACCGTGCTTGATGACGATTTTCGATCCAGCCATCGTCGTCAGCAACTTCGACCACACAGCCATTGCACCGTCGGAGATCTTATCGATCCTGTTGAACGCACCGAATGTGACGTATCCGTTGCGCAGCATCGGAACGGCCGGCCTGTGCAGGCCGGGCACCGTCTCGATCGTCAGCAAGCACGGCAGATCATGGATTTTCTCGACAAACAAATGCCGAGCCGCTTCCGGAATCGAGACCGGGTCTGAAAGAATGTAATCGATTACGGGAAGACCGGTTCCGGTCGGATTCCCCCAGGCACTGACCTGGATTGGCGCCGGCTTGCGTGCGAACACCGCGAGCCGATTGCCTGCGGAATGACCGGATAGATCGACAAGGATATCGATGCCATCGGCCTGGATCCGGTCCGCCAGCTCATCGTCGGAAAGCCCTGCGGCATCCACCCAGTGATCCGCCAGTGACTGGGCCTCAGCGGTCACTGCATCCCGCACCGCGGAACAAGAGTAGCAGACAATTCGAAAATTTTGACGGTCATGGCGGCGCAGCACCGGCATGAAGATCAACGCCACCGAATGATCTTTGAAATCGGAAGACACATAGCCGAGCACGATCTGCTTTTGCGGATCAAGCAGCCGCGGCTGCAGCGTTCTTCGCGATATCCTTGCGCCGATAGCCTCCCACCAGGATCTTCGCGCCGCCTGCTGGATCGCAAAGTCCGCCTCGGGCACGAAATCCAGTGCGAATATCTTCGTTGTAATCGCACTCTCGTAGTCGGGCTTGATCGCCAGCGCGCGGTCGAAGTGTTCGATCGCAGCCGCAATTTCCCCCTGCTTTGCAAAACAATTACCCAGCATGGCAATTGCGATTTCGGAATCCGGGTTTTGCTCGAGCAGCTTCTTGCAAGCCGTGATTGCCAGCGCGACATTGCCTGAATGGATAGCGAGTTGCGCTTTGCCCTGCCAGGCCAGTTCCAACTCGGGCGCCAGCGCTAGCGCCGCGTCAAAATCGGCTGCCGCCTCAACAACCCGTCCCAGTTGCAGATGGAGTCGTCCACGATGGGCCAAGATCTCCGGCGTGCCCGGACTCATCGCGAGCGCTGCGTTGAGTCCGCTCTCCGCTGCATTGAAGTGCCGCAGGCCGAGGCTCACCAAAGCCTTTCCGATCAAGGCTTCCAGATGACGCGGCCGCAGTGAAAGGGCGCCATCGAAACTCTGGTTGGCCTGCTCAATCCGATCGAGCACCAGTTCGGCCATACCGCGGTTGCAATAGGCGTCGGCATAGTCGGGCTTCAGCCGAATGGCATGCTCATGGGCTTGGATCGCCTGCTCGTTGAGCTTGAGGCGCAAAAGGACGTTGCCAAGATTGGTCAGAGCCGTCGGAAAGTTTGGCTGCAGCGCGATCGCCTTCTCCTGGCAGCGGCGCGCCTCATCGTAACGTTTCAGCTTGAAGAACGCCAATCCGAGATTGGAGTAAGCTTCCGCCGACTGCGGGTCGATGCCCACGGCGCGCATAAGCGCTTTCTCTGCTTCCTCGAACCGCCCGCAATCGAGCTCGGAAACACCAAGCAGATGCAGGGCGTCGAAATGATTGGGTAAGCCTTCGAGAAGGCGCCTGCAAAGCGCCTGGGCATCGGAAAGCCTGCCCTCACGATAGGCCGCAATCGCAGCCGGCAACAATGCCTCCGCTTGCTTCTTGAATTTCTTCTGCAACCTCGCGTTCTGGAAGGCGCGGGAGCCGACGGTGCTTTGCAAATGCAGTTCTCCGGAAGATCTTCTCCGGGGGAATCTAGCATACGCAATCTGATTCGAGAGCGGCTAGCCAACTCGCGCGCGTGACTATCGGGCGAAGGCGCGTATCGGCCCCGCAAGTCGACGCGGATGATCCCGGCCGCCGAGGTGGGCGAAGTTCGGGCCGAGGGCGTGCGGTTTACCGCGCGCGCCGCTTGCCGGCGCGCGCGGGCGGCATTCATTCCGGAGTGATCGGGGTGGTCGGCGTTCCATCGGTCTCAGATTACTGTTGATGGCGTTGTTCTTGTAGGTGAAGGTCAATCCGCTATTGACAGCGCTCACGCCGGTTGTGTTCGCGGTCGCGACCGAGTTGTTGAGGAATATCCCGGCCCCGCTGCCGTCCGCCGGAAACCCAGTACCGTTGGCCGCCGAGACGACGCGATTGGCGAAGATGAGTGTGCTGGCGCCCCCAGCGGGCGTGAGAGCGTGGACGCCGGCATTGCTGTTGCCGGATATCGTGCTGTCGGTAATGGTTGCGCGAATGACGCCGGTGCTACCGGTCCCGTCCGTCTGGACGCCAAGGACATTGTTGTCGACCAATAAGCGCGTGAGCGCCACCTTGGCGACGCCGCTGCCCACCGCCTTGACAATGATGCCTCCGCCTGTCGTGCCCGTACCGTTCTCGCTGATGATCGAGTCGGACACGAACAACTCACCGGTCGTCCCGGCCGGTGGCACAAACAGGATGCCCGTGGCGACGCCGCTACGAAAGCCGGCAATGCGGCAGTGCTGGACGTGCACGGCGGCAGCCTGGACGACGCTGATCCCGGCGAGGCTTGATCCGAGTCCCTCGAAATCGAGGCCGTTCAGTACGACCACGTCGGTTGCAGCCGCGTTGACCGTGATGCCATTGGTGCCAGCCACCAGCACGCCCGCGGTTCCGATCTCGCAGGAGATCGTGATCGATTTGGTGATGGTGAGCGCGCCGAAGCCGCCGGGATCGAGACAGTTGATTTCGCCGCCAGCGGCCGTCTTCGAAATGGAGCCGGCGAAGGTCTTGCATGGCGCCGTGCGGCTGCATGGATTGACATCGTCACCGACGCCCGAGACCCAGGTGCGCGTCGCCTGCGCCTGGGCGGGTGTAGCGACCAAGAACAGGGCAGGAAACAGAAACAGACTGAACAACGCGAGCAACCGAACAGCGATCCTCATTTCAATCTCCCATGGAATGACCAGGTTGTGACATTGATGGTTCGGCGGCCGCCGCCGGTCGAGCCATAGCGAACAACCTAGCTCAACGGAAGCCAAACAACAACTTTAA
>CAVZQX010000054.1:0-128951 GCA_963777475.1 uncultured Alphaproteobacteria bacterium | reverse complement strand
TAAGCGGTGTAGCCGCCCCACGTTGACGGGGGCTTATGGTCGCTTGGCGGCGTAGGCCCAGGGCATCAGTTCGTCGATGCGGGACGCGGGCCAGCGGTTGACGAGTTTGGTGAGGACGTCGGTGGTCCAGGCCAGGGGATCGACGGCGTTGAGTTTGCGGGTCTCGAGAAGCGACGCGATCATGGCCCATCCTTCCGCGCCGCGATCGTGGCCGGCGAACAGTGCGTTTTTCCTTGTCAGGGCCAAACCGCGGATCGAGCGCTCGACGGTGTTGTTGTCGATCTCGATGCGGCCATCTTCGAGGAAGCGGCACAAGCCGTCCCAATGGTTGAGGCCATAGGCGATCCCTTCGGCGAGCTTGCTGCCCTTCGACATCCTGGCAAGACTTCCTCGAACCACGGCTTCAAAGCTTCGACGACGGGTTTTGACCGCTGCTGCCGCGCCGCGCACCGGACTTCGGGCGGCCGGCCACGGACCTCCGACTCGATGTCGTAGAGCAGCTTGATGCGGGCGAGTGCCTCGGTCGCGATCGGCGCGTTGCCGCCGACATAGACCTCGTAGAACTGTCGCCGCAGGTGGCTCCAACAATAGGCCAGCGTCACGGGCCCACCAGGCCGTGTCGGCGCGGCCAGCTTCTTGTAGGCCGCGTAGCCGTCGACCTGCAGGATGCCGCTGAAGCCGTCGAGCAGCTTGGCGGCGTGCTCGCCACCGCGCCCCGGCGCATAGGAGTAGGCCACCGCCGGCGGACCACTTCCCGGATGCCGCGGATGTCCCGTCGCATCCGAACCCCCCCCCAGGGCCGATCGTCACGCGCGATCGCCCACAGGTATCCGGTCTTGGTCTTGCCAGCGCCTGGATCGAGCACCGGACAGCGCGTCTCGTCGCAGAACAGCCGCGGGGATGCCTTGAGCAGACCGATCAGATGATTGTGCAGTGGCTGCAGCTCGGCAGCAGCAGCCCCGACCCACTGAGCCAAGGTCGAGCGCTCGATTTTGACGCCATAACGGGCGAGGATCTGCGATTGCCGATACAGTGGAAGATGGTCGGCGTGCTTGGACACCACCACATCGGCGACCATCGCCTCGGTCGGCAGGCCGCCTTCGATCAGCCGCGGCGGCGCCGGGGCCTGGATCACGCCGGCGACCGTGTCGGCGCCAGTCTTCTCACAGCTTCGGCACGCATATTTCGGCCGCCTGGTCACGATCACACGCACCTTGGCCGGCACCTTGTCGAGCCGCTTGGACGTATCCTCGCCGATGACGTGCAACTCGCTACCGCAGCACGGACACGCCTTGCTTTCGGGTTCGATCACCACCTCCTCGTGCGGCAGGTGATCAAGGTTCTCGTTGCGGCTGGTGCGGCGCTTGCGCGTCGCGGCAGCTTTGAGTGCGGGATCGGTCTTCTCGTCCTCCGCCTCGGCCTTGGCGAGCGAGGTCTCGAGCTCCTCGAGCGCGAGCGACAGCTGGTCGTCGGTGATACGCTCGGATTTGCGGCCGAAATACGCGCGGCGGATCTCGGCGATGATCGCCTCCAGCCGTGCGTTGCGAACGACGAGCTTGTCGCGCTCGGCGATGATGGCGGCACGATTTGCGCGCTCGGCCATGAGTAACGCGCGCAACGCGTCGATATCGTCTGGCAGCGTGTCGCTCAAATCCATCGTCGTCTGATGCGTTTTACCGAAGATGAACCAGAGTTTTGATGATTCTGTCGAGGCGCGCAGCATCGATTGCGAACCTGAGTCGTTGTGTCGCAGCATCATTGCGTGGCACTCGGTCGAACAACGTCCCGGCGCTCCACGCGCGCCCACTGGCCGCCTTCGAGCAGCGCAGCGAGCTGTGCGGCCGACAGCTCGATCATCCCGTCTTCGATCGGCGGCCAGCGGAACTGCGCATCCTCCAGCCGCTTCGTCATCAGGCAGATGCCCGTGCCGTCCCACCACAGCAGCTTCACCCGGTTCATCCTCTTGGAGCGGAACACGTACACCGCGCCACAGAACGGATCGGCTCCGAGCGCCGCTTGCACAATGGCCGCCAGGCCGTCTGCCTGTTTGCGGAAGTCCACCGGGCGCGTTGCAACGAGAACCCGCAAGTCCGTTCCTGCCGTGATCATGAGGTCCTCCGTAATGCTTGCAACACGGCAACGATCGCCTCTGTCTCGGCCGGGCCGATGACACGCACCACGGCGTCAGCGATCGCGATCTCGATCGAACCAACGGCGGGCGCTTGAGAAGATGTCCGTGGCGACGAGCGTGCCGACTCCGCGATCATCACCGGCGCAAACGTCGGCGCGTCGTTACAGACTTCGGGTGATGGCAATTGGCTGCCTTTGCGCCGACGCGGCTGCGGCGCCAGATTTGCAGCAGACCGATCAGCCGGTGCCGTACCCCCACCTTCATGAAACGAAGCCCGGGCCTCGCGACGCCAGGCGAACAACTGCTGCGGGCTCAGCCCATGGCGCCGCGCCACCTCCGACACGCTGACGCCGGGCTCGAGGCTCTCCACCACGATCCGGGCCTTGTCCTCGCTCGACCATCGACGGCGGCGGCCAGTGCCCGTGATCAGTTCGATCCGCCGCACGTCCGTGACCCTGCCGCCGCGCTCTTGCGCCTTGCTCTCAAGCTTACGTTCAAGCTTAATGTCAAAATCATCGCTCATGGGTCGGCACTACGCCACAACCCGGCCCCTACCGAAACGTGGGAAGGCAACACCGCTTACGAGCAGTCCCGGGTCATGTCGCTGGTTGACGTGGCGACGTCGAGCCTGATCCGTTCGTCGTCTCCATCTGGGCGAACTACGCGATCCTGCCGCTGTTCGGGTTCAAGGTGAGGCTCTCGGAGAGCCTCGCCATTACCCTGATCTTCATGGTGATCTCGATCATCGCCAGCTGCCTGGTCCGCCGGTTCTTTGCCACGTACCAGAAGCGGTTCGCCTCCTGGTACCAGGACTTACACAAGGGTTTCTCCTCGCTCCGGAGCCTGACGTGAGCGTCAAGCCGTCGCCGGAGGCCGGGCTGATTTGAAAAACAGGCAGCGGTTGTGATAGTTCATCCTACTGCTTTTGGTGGGTGGGCCGATGAACGTGAAGCGTGGACTGTGGCGTGCTTGGATATTCGTATCCGTGCTCTGGGTCTTGGGAGCGGTGCTGCTGTCAGCATCAATGATCCCGAGCAGTTTCGCCAAAAAATATTCTTACATCTACCAGATGAGATCAGACGTACCAGACCCGAACAAGGTTGATTGGACGAAGAATTTCTACGACCTCATGCAATCGCCGTCCCGTAACATGCTGTCATCGACATTCGATGTCGTCAGCTATTCGACCGGGTTAACCTGGGACGAGGACGTTAAAAAAGGAACCCTTATTAGCGTTGAGTTTCCGGACAATTCGAAGCTCTATTTGAGCGGCCAGATGACCAAGGACGACCAGAATTACGTTGCAAAGCAATTCTGGGATCAGCGTTGGTGGCGATACGGCTCTGACATCACACCGTTTGCAGCATGGATAGTCGCGCCACCAATCGTGCTCTTAATATTGGGCAGTTTTTTGGTTTGGGTGGCCCTCGGATTTGCTCGTGATTAGGCCGTGTACTCATAAATTGAGGTTCATAAGCGCCGCTTGAGCGATGTCTGCTATCCTACACTTCGCGGGCTCAAACCGGACATTGCCTCGCGTCCGAAACGACGAATTGCCGAACCGTGCGCATGCGGGTGATCCAGTAAACACCGCTGTCCATGTTCAATTCGACAAGCCGCGGGTTACTGGATGCCCCGCCGGAGCCTGAAGAACGAGGCTCACCCACGCGTCTAGTCTCCGTCGCAACGGGCCAGCGGTGTGCAGAATGTTCTGGGCGTGCCAGAGCCGCCGCGTAAGAACGCAGGTGTGGCCATGTCCCATTTGAGAGAATGAACGGAGGGCGTGGTTGGCGTTAACGCGTGGCGCGACGGTGCTCGGATTCACCATGTCGCGAGATATCGCGAGATAGCCGGTTGGAAATCCCGGCTTGTGCCTTGTTTGACGTCCAAGTTCGCAAACTACAAATCAAGCGCGGGTTCACCGCCAAATAAATAGAGGGATGTGTCATGAAGCTGAAATTGCGCAAGATAGCCGTCGTGCTCACAGCAGCTCTCCCACTTGCTGCTGCCAACGTTCCCACCAAAGCCGAAGCATTTGGCTTCCTCCTTGCTCCCGTGCTCCTTGGTTCTGCGCTCCTTGGTGCGGGTGCCCTCGGTGGGGGCGGTTACGGTGGGGACGGTTACCCTTATGATGGCGGCGGTTACGTGGGGCGGTTACGCTTACGGCGGCGTTACGTCGGGATGGTTACGCTTACGGTGGCGGTTACGGTGGCGGCGGTTACGCTTACGGTGGGGATGGCTGCTGCCGTCGAGTTCGGCCTCCGCCTCCGCCGCCGTGCTGTTACTACCGCAGGGGTCGCGGCGGTTGGGATGGTGGCTGGTAAGGCAATTGAGTGGAGCGGATTGGAGCCCGCCGGGTCCGCGCAAAGCGCGGCCCGATGGGCGTAATCCGCCGCTATTTGTGCGAGGCCATTGCTACGACCGGGCTCGGTTATTCCTTAATGGCGCGTCGGCGGGTTGGAGCACCCAACGAGTCCGAAGACCGGCCCGATAGTACGTCCGACGCAATCCGCTTCTTGACCCGCGAATGACGCGACGCGATTTACGAATTCGTTCCGGGCTCGTATCACCTGTCGTGTGGATGGATGGCGGGTTACGCCTTCCGGCTCCAACCCGCCCTACAGGCAGTCTGCTGCAAAGGATCAGCGCGTCGCTCTGCTGCCGATCCTCGCGCGGATGGCCGCCTTGGGGTTGCAAATATCTTCCTGTTACGGAAGAACCCGGCATTCGCGCCAAGCTGCTCAGCGACGGCGGCCCGACCATTTGGGCCGAGATGGACGAGCTGCGCGAGTCCATCTCGGCTTGAAACCGAAGCGTCGAGCCGCCCAAGCGCAGGCGAGCGGCTGCGGGCGGCCTGTGAGAAGGTGATGGCGAAGAAGGCCAAAGGCTCACGTCAGCGAGGCGCAACCCGCGAGTGCCTGACAAACGTCGCGGGACATGCGGCCTCACGCGTATGCAAAACGGCAACTGTCCCCTTCATAGGGAAGCTATGGAGCCGCCGTCACTCGCAACGATTTCCTCAGAGCCCGTTTCGGGCTCGATTCCAGATCCGCGATCGGGCGGCGGTAGGTCGCGACGCGGCGCAGCCAGCCGACCTCGAAGACACGGTTGGATGGAAGGTTGCGAACCCTCTGCTGCAGGACGAACTGCGCCGCATCGGCGAATTCGGCGCGCACGGCCTTCGGATCGCCGGTCATACCGTTCATCTTGAGCAGCACCTGCTTGAGACCCCAACCCTGCCGCCGCCCGGTCTCCCTGTCGATGGCGGCTTCGTCCGGGTTGGTGCCCTCGCCCTTGAAGTTGATGTAGTCGATCAGCGGATAAAAATCCTCGGAGGCGCGAATGACGCGCGTGAACTGGATGACGATATGTTCGCGCTCCGTGCCGTCGGGCGTCGTCTTGAGGATCTTCTCCATCGCACCTTGCGCCCGCGCCACCATGAATTGCGTCTGCTCCGCCACGGTGTCGAGCAGAAACTGCCTCAACTCTTTGATCCGCGGTGAGTTGGCGTTCTTCCTGAACTCGGCCCGGCTTGTCCACGGGTTGGCCGGAATTTGCGTCTGGTCCAGCCAGGCGGGCAAATGCACGTTCTTCTTGCGCATGAATTCGAGCAGGGCCGGAAAGCTCTCCTCGAAAGGCAGCCATTTGCCGACAGGAAACCAGATGAAATGACCGATGCCGAGGGAAGCGAATTCCTCGTTCGCATTCCATGACGTGATCGCATCACTTTTTCCACCTGTTTCATTCAGCCAGATCTTCTGGCCGATCTTCTTGGCCAGATCGCCCGGCAAGACGAGCTGTGGTACAGGTAAATCCTTGGCCTCGTGGCTCGATTTCCCCGCTTCCTGCATTTGAACGGCAGCTTCCGGCGCTGGCTTCTGCACCTCGGGCTGTCGCGGGACTGTTTCGGGTTCCGAATTCTGCGTCTGGGATGGTTGTGCGACGCCAGGCTCTCCCTGCGCTTTTTCGTTAGCAGCGACGCCTGTCGCGGCCGGCGCGGCTATTTCCGCCAATGCCGTTTGCGTCGCCATGCCAGCGAGGATGACGCACGAGAGCAGCAATGAGCCGCAAGCAAGCACCTTCGCGCTGTAACGTCCGGGTTTCGCTTGCCGTGCCGTTCTCCTGCCGCTACCCGCACGCCAGCGGCCAATGAAATCACCGCCCATGTCCATGGTTCCGAAGGCTAGCCTGACGGGAAGGGTCGTGCGGACGAACAACACGATGCGTATGGCGAAATCGTGGGGGGTCGTGGCGGCAGGCTGATGGCACAGCCGGTCTACGCCCAGCTCCGGAAATCGCCGTGCGTTTCGGCATTTGCGCTTAGTGCCAAAACGGCCGTTCCCACTGGTCAGGTTTCAACGGGTGCTAGGTACTATCCCTTTTTCTGCACCTTGGCCTGGTTTGCAGAAGCTCGGTGTCCATCGACTTGACCTGACCTGGTCTTGCACATGCATTTACTCGATAATGCTCTCGATACGGATGGGGAGGCTGCGAACTCGTTTGCCGGTCGCGTGGTAAACCGCGTTCGCGATGGCAGCCTGGATACCCGCCGTGCCCAGCATGCCAATTCCCTTGATACCGCTCGGCAATTGCAGGTCTTCTTCTTCAATCATCGCGATATCGAACTCCGGCATGTCGGCGTGGACCGGGATCAGGTAGTCGGCGAAGCTGTCGCCGACAATGTGGCCTGACACGCGATCCGTCGCCGTTCTCTCATGCAGCGCCATGCCGATGCCGCCGATCAAGCCGCCTACATACTGGCTCTTCGCCAGCAACGGATTGAGGATGTGACCCGCGGCAAAAGCGCCGCATACCCGGCGCACCCTGATCTCGCCGAGCTGGGCATCGACACCCACTTCGACGAATACCGCGCCGTAGCCCATGCTGCTCGCGGCCAACGACTGATGTTGTGTCGCCGCGCTTTCTCCCTCCGCTTCCAGCCCCTCAGCCGCTCCGCGCGCCAGCACATCCGTCAGCAACTCGCCGACATTGCCGCTCCGGCTTCGGATCATTCCGTCCTGAAATTCCAACTCCTCTACGCGTTGGCCAGAGAGCGGCGACCGCTCGTCGGTCACGGCCATGTTCGCCAGCGTCGCGCGGAGTCTGGTCATCGCCAGTTCAGTTGCGGGCGCGAGGCTCGCGGTCACCTGGGAACCTCCGGAAAACGGACCCTCCGGCAGCAACGTATCGCCGAGTTCGACCGTCACCTGCGAAGCGGGAACGCCGAGGGCGGAAGCCGCCATCTGGCCGAGCGCCGTATAGGTGCCCGAGCCCATGTCCTGTGTGCCGCATTGAACGCGCAACGAGGCGTCCGCCGCCAGCTCGACGCGGACCCTGCAGGCCTGGCGGATCGCCGGATAAAGCGTGCTTGCCATGCCCCAACCGATCCGCCAGCGTCCGTCGGTGGCCGCGCCCTGCGCCGGCCTCTGCGACCAGCCGAACCGTTCGGCGCCGACGCGATAGCATTCAAGCAGGCCGTTGCTGCTCCACGGGCGCCCCGCTTCCTGATCATGATCGGCAAAGTTACGGACGCGAAGTTCAACCGGGTCGATCCCCAGCCGTTCGGCCGCTTCATCGAAGGCGGATTTGAGCGCAAACGTTCCCGGCGCCGTTCCCGGCGCGCGCATTGGCACGGGTTGGGGCTCATTGGTACGGACGAGGCGATGCGTGGTCGTGACATTGGGGCAGGCATACAGAAAGCGCGAATAGACCGCGGTGGAGTCCGAGTAATCGGCGTGGGTTGAGGTTTGCGCGAGCACGTGATGTTCGATGCCCGTGAGACGGCCGTCGGCGCTAAACCCCAGCCCGATATCCTGCACCGTCTCCTGGCGCCGCCCGACCAGAGTGAACAACTGCGCGCGCGTCAGTTCCAGCCGCACCGGATGGCCCGTTTTCCGGGAGGCAAGCATCGCCCAGAACATCCACGGCCACCAGAGCTGCCCCTTGCAGCCAAAGCCGCCGCCGAGGAAACGCGAGATGACGCGGATGTCCGATACCGGCATCCGAAAAGCATGCGAGATCATGGCACGGGTGCCGAAGATGGCCTGGGTCGACGTGTGCACCACGGCCTTGCCGCCCTCCCACCAGCAGACAACGGCGTGCGGTTCCATGGGATGATGGTTGTTGACGGCGGTGTCGTATCGATGCCGGACGACGAGATCGGCCTCGGCCAGCGCCCTCGATGCGTCGCCACGATGCGTCTCGGCCGGAAAGCGTCCGACCATGGCCGGTGCAAATGACTTGTCGAGTGCCTGCGCCAGCGCCGTCACCGCCGGACGCGCCTCAAGGATGGCCCGGATCGCATGCGCGGCTGCTCTCGCCTCCTGCAGGCTGCTTGCTGCGACGAGCGCGACGGGCTGGCCCGCGAAATGAACGGTGCGTTCGCGGATCAGGGCTGTGGCGGGAGAAGCCTGCAGCACCTCAGCATCCGCATGGGAGACCATCGCCGCGAAGCCCGGAAGGTCGATCGCCGGCGTCGCGTCGACCGACAACACATCGCCGCAACTGATCGGCGCCTGCACGAGGGCAGCGTGCAACAGGCCGGCCGCAGGAACTTCGGCCTCATATACGGCGCTGCCGGTAACCTTCAGCGCCGCCTCGTAGCGCAAGACAGAATGGGTGCTCATGGCTGGCTCCCGGTTGTGGAAGGGTTTGCAAGGCGCGGATGACAGCGTTGCGCAGCAATGCGATCTTGAATCCGTTATCGGCGAGCGGCCGGGCGTGCTCGACGGCCATGTCGCCGGCGGCGGCGATGGTTTGCGCGTCCAATGCGCGGCCGGCCAATGCCGCTTCAGTCCGGTCGAACCGCCACGGCAATGGCGCCACACCACCGGCGGCCAATCTCGCTCCGACGATCTTGCCGTTCTCGATCTGCAATGCCGCCGCCACCGATACGATTGCAAATTCAAATGACGCACGATCGCGAATCTTGAGATAAGTCGAGCAGCCGGCAAAGCGAGTTGCGTTAGGCACGTGAACGCCGGTGATGAGCTCACCCGGTGCCAGGTTTGTTTCATGCTCCGGCGTCTCACCGGGTAGCCTGTAGAGATCGCGCAGCGAGAAGCGCCGCTCGCCCTCCGACCCGAACACCTCGACCTCGGCGTCCAGTGCCGCCAGCGCAACGGCCAGGTCCGAGGCGTGCGTCGCGACGCATGACGGGCTTGTACCGAACAGAGCTGCCTGGCGGTTCTGGCCGGAAAGCGCGCCGCATCCGCTTCCGGGCTTTCGCTTGTTGCAGGCAAGCTGTTCGTTGCGAAAATACGGGCAACGAGTTCGCTGCAACAGATTGCCGCCGACCGTCGCCATGTTGCGTATCTGTCCGCTGGCGCTGGCCAGGATCGCCTCTGCGATCAACGGATGATATCGCGTCACATCGGGATGGGTCGCCACATCGCTCAGCCGGGCGAGCGCTCCCAGCGAGAGTTGTCCATCGATGAATTCCACATCGCCCAACGGCAGGCGCGAGATGTCCACGACCGCCGCGGGCGTCATCGCGCCGCACTTCCACAGCTGGAGCAAGTCGGTTCCGCCAGCCAGGAACGCGGTGCCCGGTTTCGACGCCTGAATCCGGGCGTCGTCAACGTCAGCCGCGCGGCCGTATTGAAACGAATGTCCGCTCATAGCCCGGCCACCTCGGCGATCGCCGCCACGATGTTCGGATAGGCGCCGCATCGGCAGAGGTTGCCGCTCATACCCTCGCGGATCGCTTCGAGATTGGCGGGCCTTTCTTCAAGCAGCGCCAATCCGGACATGATTTGCCCTGGCGTGCAATAGCCGCATTGCAGTGCATCGTGTCGAATAAAAGCGGCTTGCAGCCGGTGTAACTTGTCCGCTCCGCCGACGCCTTCGATCGTGGTGATCGAGCGGCCGTCACAGGAAGCCGCAAGCGCCAGACAGGATTTTATCCGGCGGCCCTCCGCCAGCACAGTGCATGCACCGCAAGCTCCCATGTCACAGCCTTTCTTGGTGCCGGTCATGCCGAGCTTGTCCCGGAGAACGTCCAGCAGCGTGTCACAGGCTGTTGCCGCGATTTCGTGATCGCGGCCGTTGATCTTGAGCGAAATACGGATGGACGAACCAGGCGACATGAAGGTTCTCCTGAATTGTCTTGCTGGAATGAGAATTCGTCGTCCCGCCGTGGGAAGTCCGACTGGAAAGCCGGTGCAGGAGTCGGTTGATGCTTCTGCTATTCCCCTATAATCACGGATTGCGCGTCGCGGAAGGACTAGTACTATCCTAGGACTGTGAGTACCAGCATTCGGGAAACAAGGCCATGTCAGACCCCAGTCGAAGCGAGTTCGGTAACTTCCTTCGTTCGCGGCGCGCCAAACTCAACCCCAAATCGGTCGGCCTTCCCGACGGGCGAAGACGTCGCGCTCCCGGCCTCCGGCGCGAGGAAGTCGCCGAACTGGCCGGGATCGGCGTAGATTGGTATATCCGGCTGGAACAGGGACGGGCAGTCAGTCCTTCGGTGACCACGATTGACGCACTGGCGCGGGCGCTGCGCCTCAGTAAAGTCGAGCATGCGCATTTGCGCGCGCTGGCATCGGGGACCAATCGGCGCGCCTTCACCCGGGAAATCGTTCCCGCAGCCCTTCGGAGCCTGGTCGAGTCCCTCAATCAACCGGCTTACATCACGGGCCGACGGTGGGATGTCCTTGCCTGGAACAAGGCTGCCACCGACATTTTTGGCTTCGATCGCCTGGCGGAAGAAGATTGCAACATTCTCATCTGCGTATTGCTCTATCCGGGGTCGCGCCGGCTCTTTGGATCAAGCTGGGCCGAGGAGGCCAAGCGTATCGTCGCACAGTTCCGTGCGACCCACGATCTCTGGGCCGGAGATCCGGCATTCGTCGCGTTGCTCAGCCGCCTTCGCGACGGCAGTCCGGAGTTTGCGCAATGGTGGGAAGCCCATGATATCCGGGGCGGCGTCGGCGGCGTCAAGCGCTTGCGACATCCCAAGAAGGGTCTGCTGCGTTTTGCCCATGCAAGCTTCCAGGCCAACGACGATCCTGACCTGAAGCTCATCATCTATTCGCCGGCCTGAATGGTGTTGCGGCCTGCCGCTGCAAGCATCCCGCACAATGGGCAGACCTGAGCTGAGCCCGACTTCGCCGTAGGCCAGGACCGGCCCTTAAACCGCCGTGGCGCAATACGATGCCTGATGCATTTGGCGGTCAGTGAGGTTACCATGTGGTCGATGACCGACGACAAGGTGAAACGACGACTGACCACCATCCTGTGCGCCGATGTGCACGGCTATTCTCGCCTCATGGCAGCAGACGAAGCGGGAACGTTGGACTCGCTGCGCCGCTACCGCTCCGCCATTGCAGGATTGGTGGAGCGCCATGACGGGCGGATCGTGAATACCTGGGGCGATGCCGTGATTGCCGAGTTCGCCAGCGTTGTCGAGGCCGTGCAGTGTGCGGTCGAGATTCAGCAGGAAATTTCCAATCGGGATTCGGACCCACCTCACGCGCACCAGATGCGGTTTCGCATCGGCATCAATTTGGGTGACGTGATGGTGGACGGTTCCGACATCTTTGGCGACGGAGTCAACATCGCGGCGCGGCTGCAAGAACTCGCCGAGCCCGGTGGCGTCGTGGTCTCCGCTTCCGTCTACGATCAGGTGTACAACAAACTATCCCTTGGCTTTGACTGTCTCGGCCGGCAACAGATGAAGAACGTTGCTCCCGTCATCAGCTATCGAGTTACCATGGGCGCCCCAGCCGTCGGGCGACATAGCTTCACCGTTGACGAAAGCCCTGCTCCCCAAGCTGGAACAGTTGCAACCCCGGAAGCTGGCGCTCGACGGATTCGCGACCGATACGAGCCGTCCACGTGGATGAGCTCTATCTCGGATCGGTTAGCGAACCTGCCTCGGCCCATTGCAGCAACCCTCACAGTTTCGGGCTTTCTGATACTAATCAATGTTTTCACCGATCCGCACAGAATCTGGTTTCATTGGCCAGTCGCAGCATTGCTCTTCATTGGCATCCTGCGGACAGTGCTCCGGCACAGACCTGCTTCGGACAGAAATGAGGATCGCCGAAGGCGTCGGGAGTAAGTGGCTCGGCCGTTGCACACGCTTTCTTCGCGCCGAACATTCCCCGATAGCGATTGAATTCCGCAGCGGAGCGACGCGATGTGCCATAAGGCGACATCGCAAGCCGCCATCGTGTGATGGCCACCACGTCAAGCTGCTGGCTGCGGCAAGTCGCGCGACCACGATTTTCAGCGCGTCATCTGGCAATGGCCGCTGCAGCGCCTTCGCCTCATCCCGCGGCGCGCGCATCCGGACGTCGCGTTAGTCATGCGTGGTCGGGATCACCGGCATGGCCATCAGGTGGATTGCATTAAGGGGGCATTGCGGTCGAACCGCTATATTGTATGCTAAATGATACCTAGTAAGCGTTCGGCCTTTCGCCAAGGCCAGCGCCGTGGCATGGAGTCTGTGGGTGGCGGATCGGTTGCAGGAGGCGAAGGCGCGCCAAGTCTATCTGGTCTTGCGCGATCGTATCATGAGCGGCGCCTTGGGTTTCGGCGCGCGGCTGCCCACCGAAAACGATCTGGCGCTGGCGCATGGCGTATCGCGTGTCACCGTGCGCCGCGCCTTGGGCGAGTTGAGCGCGAACATCTGATCGAGCGACGCCGCAGTGCCGGGACCCGTGTCGTCTACCGGGCGCCGCCGGCCCGGATGATCGCCGACATTTCCGGCGTACTGGCGAACCTCGTCGACATGGGCCGCAGCACCAGGGTGCGATTGCTGTCGTTTGGCTATGTGCAGGCCGGCGGTCCAGCGGCGGAAGCGCTCGGCGCCGGCGAAAACGAACTGTTGCAGCGTTCGGTCCGCGTCCGCTCGGTCGACGGCTTGCCGTTTTCCTATCTGCTGGCGCATGTGCCGGAGCGTATCGGCGTCACCTTCAGCGGCAAGGAACTGGCCGAGCGGCCATTGCTCGAACTGCTCGAACGATCGGGCGTCAAGGTCGAGCGCGCGACCCAGCGGATTTCCGCCGGTCTTGCGGCGCCTGACGTTGCCCGTGCGCTGGATGTCGAGACCGGCTCGCCGCTGATCGAATTGGTGCGCACGGTCTATGACCGGGACGGACGTGGCGTCGAGCACCTCTATGCCTTGTACCGGCCGGATCGCTACAGTTTCGAATTCGATCTGGTCCGCTCTGGCGGAGCCAGGAAAAGGAGTTGGTTCGCTTCACCGCTTGCTGCGCGCAAAGCGGCGGCAAAATCGAGATCGTCGAGCACTATTCGATTCATCTGAGTACAAAGGGGCCGCCACCGTGCCGAACAACGACAAAACCGTTACCCGCCGCAAGCTTCTGCAGTCGACGGCGTTTACCGCGGCTGCTGCTGCGACTGGCGTGCTGGCGACGCCCTCGATTCTGCGCGCGCAAGGCGGGACCGTGAAGATCGGCTTCCTGCAGCCGGTATCGGGCGCGCTGGCCTATTCCGGCCAGCAGGGCCGGCTCGGCGCCTCGATCGCGGTCGACGAGATCAATGCGGCCGGAGGCATCAAGGAGGTCGGAAAAATCGAGCCTGTCCTCGGCGACGCGCAATCCACCCCCGACGGCGGCAATGCCGAAGTCGAGAAGATGAATTCGGCCGGCGTCTCGGCCATCGTCGGCGGATACGCAAGCGGCATCTGTCTCGCCACCACCCAGACGGCGGCGCGTTACGACCTGCCCTATCTCGTGGACGTCGGCGTCACCGACGCGATCGTCACCCGCGGCCTCAACAATACCTTTCGTTTTGGCCCCGGCTTTGGCGTTATTGCCAAGACCGCGCTGGCAAATCTGGTCGCCATCAATGAAAAGGCCGGCAAGCCCGCCAAGACCGTGATGATCGTGCACGAGGATTCCGCCTTTGGATCGGGCCTCGCCAAACTGCTCAACGAACAGCTGCCGCCGCAAGGCTTCGAAGTCCTGGAGACCATCCCGCATCCGACGCCGACGCGCGACTTCAACAACGTCGTGCTCAAGATCAAGGCCGCCAACCCGGATATCATCATCCCGGCCAACTATTATAATGAATATGTGCTGCTCGCCCGCACCATGCAGCAACAGCAGATGCGGCCGAAGGCGGCGATCTACTCGGTCCTCGGAGGAGCCGCATCGTCGTACAAATTCGTCAAGGAATTCCCGGAGGCTGCGCAGTACATCATGGACTGCAATCACTGGTTCGATCCGCGAAACGCCAAGGCGCTGGCCCTGAAAAAGAAGGTCGAAGCCCAAGGCCAGTTCTTCACCTACGAGGTCTACCTGAACTACAGCGCGACGCTGCTGCTGGCGGATGCCATCGAGCGGGCGAAATCCGCCGACCGCGCCAAAATCATCGAGGCGCTTGCGAGTTCGACCTTTGCCGGCCATGTGATGCCTTACGGGCCCACGAAATTCGTCAATGGTCAGAACCAGGGCGCGATCCCGGCGAATACCCAAGTCATCGATGGCGACATCCAGGTCATCCTGCCGGAGGCCTTCGCATCGGCCAAACCGGTCTATCCGCTGCCACGGACTTGAAGATGACGCGCCTCGCAGCGTCGATGCCGGCCGGGCGGCAGCTGTGCATTTGAGCATTCTCTTCCCGGCTGTCGTCAACGGCGTGCTGACCGGCGCCCTCTACGCGTTGATCGCGCTTGGCCTGACGCTGGTCTATGGCGTGTTGCACATCATCAACTTTGCCCATGGCACGCTGCTGACGGCCGCGCTGTTCGCGGCATTCTTCATGCAGAAAACCGCTGGGGGTGGATCCCTATCTCGCCGTGTTCGTGCTCGACGCCGGCATTCTTTGCGTTCGGCTATGGGCTGCAGCGCTTCGTGATCGGCCCCGCATCGCATGGCAATGATGGCAATATCCTGCTGGTGACGCTCGGCCTTGCCGTCATCATCGAGAACGCGCTGCTGTTTGCGTTTCGCGGCGATACCAGGACGATCGACGTGGCTTACGGCTTTGCCGTCATCCCGGTTGCCGGCATGTTCCTATCGGTGCCGCGTCTGGTCGGATTTGCGGCTGCGGTCGTCGTCGCGCTGCTGCTGTGGCTGCTGCTGACGCTGACCGATACCGGCAAGGCGATTCGCGCGGTGGCAAAGGAGAAACTCGGCGCGCAGCTGTGCGGCGTCGATGTCCCCCATATCTACGCGGTGACCTTTGGGTTGGGAACCGCCTGTGTCGCCATCGCCGCCTGCCTGCTGATTCCGACCTATTACGTCAACCCCGGTGTCGGCAACGCCTTCGTGCTGATTGCGTTCACGACCGTCGTCCTGGGTGGCATGGGCTCGATTCCGGGCGCCCTGCTCGGCGGATTGTTCGTCGGCGTAGTGGAGAGCCTGTGCGGGCTCTATCTCGGGGAATCGCTCGGTCAGATCGGCATTTTCCTGATGTTCATCCTGGTCCTGCTGTTTCGTCCCAGCGGCTTGTTGGGAGAGCGCGCATGAACCGGAGCGCGTTTCTTCCGATTGCTGCGGCGGTTGCCGCGCTGGCCTGTATTCCGCTCGTCATCGATTCGAACGTGGTGCTGAATTTTCTGGTGACGGCGCTATTGCTGACATTGGCCGGACAAGGCTGGAATGTGCTCGGTGGCTATGGCGGCCAATATTCCTTCGGCCATGCGGCGTTTTTCGGCACCGGCGCCTACGCGACCTCGATCCTGCAGATGCGCTACGGCCTTAATGCGTGGGCCGCCTTCGCCGCGGGTATCGTGGCGGGAGCGGGCGTCGGTGCCGCGATCGGCGCGTTGACGTTCCGCTCGGGCTTACGCGGCTCCTACTTCGCGCTTGTCACGCTGGCCTTCGCGGAAGTGCTGCGTATCATTGCCAGCGTATCGCCGGTCACCGGCGCCGGCGTCGGCATCTTGATCAAGCTCGATATTGGCGCCCGCGCGCTGCAGTTTTCCAGCCGGGCGGCGTTCTATTGGCTCATTCTGGCACTGGTGGCCATCGCGCTGTCGTCACGCGTCTGATCGAGCAATCGCGCTTCGGCGCGCGGCTGGTGGCGGTGCGTGAAAACGAGGATGCCGCGCGCGCGCTCGGAGTGGATGCAACCCGCGTCAAGCTCGGCGCGATCACGATATCGGCGGCAATGGCGGCGGCCGCCGGCTGCTTTTACGCGCAGTATTTTCTGTTCGTCGACGCGCCAATCGCCTACGGCCCGCGGATTTCCGTCGAGGCGCTGCTGGCGCCGATCATCGGCGGGGTCGGCACCGTGTTTGGGCCGCTACTCGGCGCGCTCTTGATCAAGACCTCGGCGAGGCGGCCAAGCTTGTTACCGGCGATGCGCCGGGCCTCGATCTCTTGGTCTACGGCGTCGTTCTGATCGTGGTGTCGCGTTTGCGCCACGTGGAGTAGCCGGCGTCGTTGCACGCTGCCATGCGTGGCTGATGCCGCCGCGAAAAACGGGCGCGGGAGTCCGCGCCGCATGAGCGATCCGATATTGGCGGTCGAAGGCGTCTCCAAGCGGTTCGGTGGCTTAAGGGCCGTGCGCGAGGCCTCGCTCACGGTCGAAGCCGGCCGTATCACCGCCGTGATTGGGCCGAACGGCGCGGGCAAGACCACCTTGTTCGCGCTGATCAGCGGCTTCCAGAAGCCGACCGGCGGACGCATCCTCTACGGCGGCAGCGATGTTACCGGCATGCCCGCACATCGGCTGGCGCGGCAGGGCATGGCGCGCACGTTCCAGATCGTCCAGCCGTTTGCCGGCCTCACGGTGCTGGAAAACATCGCGGTCGGCGCGCATCTGCATATCGCCGGGCGCGCCGCGGCGCTTGCCGCGGCCGGCGAGGTTGCGAAACTCGTCGGCCTCGACCATGTCCTGCAGCAGTCGGCCGCGACCTTGACGGTGGCAGGCCGCAAGCGGCTGGAGCTTGCCCGTGCGCTGGCGACGTCGCCAAAGCTGCTGCTGCTCGACGAGGTGCTGGCCGGCCTCAACCCGTCGGAAATCCGCGACATGGTGCCGATCATCCGCGCCATCCGCGAACGCGGCGTGACCATCATGATGATCGAGCACGTCATGCAGGCGGTGATGAGTTCTCGCCGAGCAGATCTATGTGCTGGTCGAAGGCCACGTCATCGCGCAGGGGAAGCCTGCCGAAATCGTCGCCGATCCCAGGGTCATCGAGGCTTATCTCGGCCCCGGCGCGGCGGCGAGATTCGCCGGAGGCGCCGATGGCCGATAGCGCGCTGCTCAGCGTCAACGGTCTGCACGCCGGCTACGGCGAGGTCGAAATCCTGCGTGGTATCGATCTCGTCGTCTCTGCCGGCGACATCGTCGCCGTGCTCGGCTCCAACGGCGCCGGAAAGTCCACGCTCAACATGACGATTTCCGGGCTGGTTCGCGCGCGCCAAGGTTCGATCGAGTTCGACGGCCGCTTCATCCAGAACGCCGATCCGGCCGACATCGTCGCCGCCGGCCTGGTGCACGTTCCGGAAGGCCGCCGCATCTTTCCCAATTTGTCGGTCGCCGAAAATCTCGATCTTGGCAGCTATCGCCGGGCTGCGTCCCAGCGCGATATCAACCGCAAGCGGGTCTTTTCGATATTTCCCCGGCTGCGCGAGCGCGCGGCACAACGCGCCGGAACGCTTTCGGGCGGCGAACAGCAGATGCTGGCGATCGGCCGCGGCCTGATGGCCGAGCCGAAGCTATTAATTCTCGACGAGCCTTCGCTTGGCCTGTCACCGTTACTGGTCGAGGAAATGTTCGCCATGATCCTGCGGCTCAACCGGGACGGCCTCGCGGTGCTGCTGGTCGAGCAGAATGTGGTGCAGAGCCTCGATATCGTTCACCGCGCTTATGTTCTTGAACACGGCAGCTTTGTCATGTCGGGCAACGCCGCCGATATTCGCGCCAACGCCGATCTCAAGCGCGCTTTTCTCGGATTATAGTCATGACCCAAGCCAATTCACTGCGCTCCCGCCTGTCGAAGCCGCCGATCGTCATCGCGCCCGGCATCTACGACCCGCTCACGGCCTTGCTCGCCACCCAGGCCGGCTTTGATTCGCTTTATATATCGGGTGCCGCGATCGCCTATACGCGGCTGGGGCGGCCGGACATCGGACTTGTCAGCGTCTCCGAGGTGATCGAGACGGTTGCGCTGATCCATGACCGCGTCGATGCCGATCTGATTGTCGACGCCGACAACGGCTATGGCAACGCGCTCAACGTCGAGCGCACGGTGCGGCTGCTCGAGAAGGCGGGCGCGCATGCGATCCAGCTCGAGGATCAGAGCTTTCCCAAGCGCTGCGGGCACCTCGACGGCAAGACGCTGATTCCGGCCGCCGAGATGGCCGGAAAGATCAAGGCCGCGGTCGACACGCGCCGCTCGATCGACACCCTGATCATTGCGCGCACCGATGCGGTGGCGGTCGAAGGTCTGTCCAGCGCGATCGAACGCGCGGTGCTCTACCGCGATGCCGGCGCGGATCTGTTGTTCGTCGAGGCGCCGAAGGCGCGCGAGGATCTCGCCGACATCGTTAGCCAGGTCGGCCGCACCGTGCCGTTGGTCGCCAACATGGTCGAGGGCGGCAAGACGCCGATGCTGTCGGGAGCGGAGCTCGAAGCGCTCGGCTTCTCGCTCGTTATCTTCCCCGGCGGCATCGTGCGCACGCTGGCCAAGACCGCGGCCGAATACTACGCGTCGCTGGCCGCCCATGGCAGCACCCAGCCGTTCCGCGATCGCATGTTCGATTTCGACGAACTCAATCGCCTGATCGGCACGCCTGAAATGATCGAGCGCGGCAGACGTCTTGGCGGCAACGAGCCGGAGCAGAATTGATGCGTGATATCGATCCGATCCTGCTCGCGGTGCTCAACGGCCGTCTGGTCCAGATCGCCGACGAGATGGACGCGACGCTGTATCGCTCGGCGTTCAATCCGATCATTGCCGAAGCCCATGACGCCTGTCATGGCCTTTACCACGCGCAAACCGGCGCTACCCTGGTGCAGGGCACCACCGGCCTGCCGATCTTTGTCGGCGCGATGGCCTTCGCGGTGAAGGCCGTGATCGACAAGGCCCATCAGGACGGCAATCTGGCAGCCGGCGACACCTATCTGTTCAACGACCCCTATGACGGAGGCACCCATCTCAACGATTTTCGGCTGGTGCGGCCGTTGTTCTGGAATGGCAAAATTGTTCGCCTGGCTGGCCTCGGTCGGCCACTGGCTCGACGTCGGCGGCAACGTCCCGGGAAATTTCAATGCCAAGGCCACCGAAAGCTTCCAGGAGGGTTTTCGTGTTCCGCCGGTGAAGCTGGCCCGCGCCGGCGTGCATCCAGCAGGACATCATCGACATCCTGGCAGCCAATTCGCGGGTGCCGCAGTCGAACTGGGGCGACCTCAACGGCCAGCTCAATGCGCTCGATCTGGGCGAGCGGCGGCTCCAGGCCTTGCTCGACGGATATGGCGAGGAACTGATCGTCTGCCGCGCTCGATCTGTTGACCGCGCGCGCGGAAAAACTGATGCGCGCCAACATCGCTGGCCTGCCGGACGGCACCTATTCGTACGACGATTTTCTCGACAATGACGGCGTCACCGATGCGCCGCTGAGCATCGCGCTCGATCTGACGATTTCCGGCGACAGGATGCGGCTCGACTTCTCGCGCTCGTCGCCGCCTTGCGACGGCCCGCTCAATATCGCGCTCTCCACCACGGTCGCCTGCTGCTATGTCGCGCTCAAGCACATCTTCACCGACGTGCCCGCCAATGCCGGCTGCCTGGCGCCGATCGAATTCGTCGATCCCGAATACGACGCTGCTCGGCGTCTCCGCGCCGCGGCCGGTCGGCGGCTATACCGAGACGATCCTGCGCGTCATCGACACGGTGTTCGGCGCGTTTGCCAAGGTCGCGCCGCAACGCGCCAATGGCAGTCCGTTCGCCACCATCAATGCGCTCTCGCTCGCCGGCTGGCGCGCGCATGGCCGGCGCTGGGTGATGTTCTGCTTTTTCGGCGGCGGGCTCGGCGGCAATCCGGAGAGCGACGGGCTCAACCACGGCAACAACCCGATCTCGACCGCGACCATTCCGCCGGCGGAAATCCTGGAATCGCTGTATCCCGTGCTGTTCACGCAATGGGCGCTGCGGCCCGATTCCGGTGGGCCCGGCTTGCATCGCGGCGGGCTCGGCGCGATCTACGAAATCGAGGCGCTGGCGCGAGGGCGGCACCGATGTGTTCCTGCTTGGCGAGCGGGGAAAATTCCCGCCATTCGGCGTCAACGGCGGCAAGCCGCGCGGCGCTCAATCGTTTCGTCTATCAGACCGACGCATGGCGAGGCGCGTCCCGCCGCTCGTCTGCAAGGTCACCGATGTCAAGATTGCGCCGGCCAGCACGTGCGGCTGGAGACGCCGGGTGGCGGCGGATTCGGCGATCCGCCTGACGCGGGATCCGCGCGCGTGTCGCCCGCGATGTCGCGGTTCGGTTACGTCACGCCGCGATGCGGCGCGCAGCGACTACGGGGTGGTCATCGCTGACGACGGCGCGGTCGATAGTCGCTGCGACGGCGGCGCTGCGCGCGGGGCCGGCCGCATGAAGGTCGCGAGCACTATCGTCGGCGTCGACGTCGGCGGGACCTTCACCGATCTTCTGCTGTTCGATGCGGCGGACCAAGCGTTCCGCACCGCCAAAGTTCCCTCGCAGCGCGGCGATGAAGTCGGCGGGGCTTCATGCAGGGCACTGCAGCTGCTGGCGGCGTCGCTGAACATCGGTTCGATCGTGCATGGCACGACCGTCGGCACCAACACGCTGCTGGAGCGTCGCGGGCCGCAAGATCGGCGTGATCACGACCCGCGGCTTTCGCGACGTGCTGGAGATGCGCCGGCGCGACCGGCCGCAAACCTGGGGCTTGTGGGGCGATTTCACGCCGATCGTCGACCGCGACATGCGGGTCGAAGTCGACGAGCGGACGCTGGCCGATGGCAGCATCCGGCAAGCGGTCGACGCAGCGGCGGTTCGCGCGGCGGCGCTGGCGCTGCTGCCAGCGACGGCGCCGAGGCGCTCGCGATCATTTTCATCAACGCCTACGCCAATCCCGATAACGAGCGAACGCGCTCGGCCGCGGCGCGCGCGTCTGGGCCAACGAGTTCGTCACCGCCTCGCACGAGGTGCTGCCGGAAATTCGCGAGTTCGAGCGCTCCTCGACGACGGCGCTCAACGCCTATCTGCAGCCGGTGGTCGCCAGCCTATCTCGGCAAGCTCGGAGCAGGCGCTGCTGGCGCAGAAGCGTTTCGCCGGACAGCTTCTACATCGTGCAGTCGAATGGCGGGGTCATGTCGACGGCGACCGCGCGGAGTCTTCCGGTGCGCACCGCACTGTCGGGTCCTGCCGCCGGCGTGATCGCGGCCGCCGCCATCGCGCGCCGGCTGGCTTACGACAACGTCATCACCTGCGATCTCGGCGGCACCTCGTTCGATGTCTCTGTCGTCGCCGGCGGCAAGGCGTCGCTGGCGGCGCAAACCACCGTCGATTTCGGGCTCGTCATCCGCACGCCGATGATCGAGATCACGACCATCGGCGCCGGCGGCGGATCGATTGCCTCGGTCGATCGCGGCGGGCTGCTGCAGGTCGGGCCGGAAAGCGCCGGTTCGGTGCCGGGGCCGGTCTGCTACGGCCAGGGCAATGAGCGGCCGACCTTGACCGACGCGCATGTCGTGCTCGGCCGCATCAACGCCGAGCGCGCCGATCGGCGGCAAGCTTGCGCGCTCGACGTCGAGGCCGCCAGGCAGGCGATCGCGACCATGTCGGCGATCCGCTCGGCCTCGACGTCCGTGCAGGCGGCCGAGGCCATCGTGCGCGTCGCCGACGCTCGCATGGCCGGCGCGATCCGGCTGGTCTCGATCGAGCGCGGCCATGATCCGGCGCGCTTCGTCGGCATGCCGTTCGGCGGCGGCGGCGCGCTGCATGTCGGCGCCATCGTCAAGGAGATCGGGCTGGAAGTGCGCATTGGTGCCGCGTTTTCCCGGCATCACCTCGGCGCTCGGCTGTGTCATCGCCGACCTGCGCCATGATCAGGTGCAGACGCTGAACCTTGCGCTCGACGGCCTGGATATCGCTGCGCTCGATCGCCGCATGGTCGCGGCGGGCGAGGCGGTTCGCGCGGTGGTCGGCTCCGCGGGCGCCATGATCGAGCGGATCGATCTCATCTTCGAATTCGACATGCATTATGTCGGACAGACCCACACCGTCGCGGTACCGGTTCCTCTTCGCTGCAGGACGGCACCACCGGCATTACGTCCGCGGTCATCAAGACGGCGTTCGAGACCGCCTATGCGGCGTCATTCAGCCGCCTGCTGTCGGGACTGCCGATCCGCATCGTGTCGCTGCGAACTGCCGCGATCGGCCGCCGCCCGGCGCTCGACCTTTCGGCCTTCGCGCCGGGGCCGGACGCCACGGTCGAGAGAGCGAAAAAGGAGACCCGGCCGGTGTGGATCGACGGCGCCTGGCTCGACACCCAGATATGGTCGCGGCTCGACTTGCCGGTCGGCGCGATCATCGAGGCGCCCGCGATTCTGGAGCAGCCTGACGCGACGATCTACATCGAACCCGGCCTGCGCGGTCGTGTCGACACATTGGGCAACCTGATCGTTGAACGGACCGTCACATGACCGCGTCATCCGCACTGCTGCTGCTCGACCTCCAGAACGATTTTCTGCACTCGAACGGCGCCTATGGCCGCGCCGGCCAGAGCAACCCGGACATTGCCGCGCTGCCTGCGAAACTCCAGCCGCTGGTTGAACTGTTTCGCGAGCAGGGCGCCTTGGTCGGCACGACCTTGTTTACGCTGGTGCCCGGCAAGGGCGGCGAGCCGATGATTTCGCCGCATCTGAAAAAACTGCGACCATTCCTCACCAAGGGCGACTTCGCGTCGGGCGGCTGGGGGCAGGCGCTGGTCGATGAATTGCAGCCGGCGGATTTCTCGGTCGAGAAGATCGCTTATTCGGCGTTCTACATGACGCGGCTGGAATGGGTGCTGCGCATGCAGGGTGTCAGGAAACTGTACTTTGCCGGCATCGTCACCAATGGCGGCGTCGCATCCACCGTGCGCGACGCGCAGGTCCGGGATTTCGACTGTACCGTGCTGGAGGACGGCTGCGCGGCCTTTTCGCAAGCTGTGCATCGCGCCGCCATCGAAGGCTTGCGACCGGTCGCTGCGATCGCGACCATCGCCGAGGTCGTGCAGGAACTAGCCGCGTCATGAGCCGGGTTGAGCCGGCCTCAGGCGTCATTTTCGATGCGCAGGTGCCCGTGCTGATTATCGGCGCCGGCGCTGGCGGCCTGTGCGCGGCGCTGGCGGCAACGGAAGCCGGCGCCGAACCCCTGGTGGTCGAACGTGACGCGCAACCGGCGGGATCAACGTCCTTGTCGGCCGGGCTGATCCCCGCCGCCGGCACGCGCTTTCAGCGCGCCAAGGGCATTGTCGACAGCCCGCAACTGTTTGCCGCCGATATCCAGCGCAAGGCGAACGACGAGAACGACGCGGCGGTCGTCACGGCGGTTGCACACGGCGCCGCGCAACTGATCGAATGGCTGACCGATCGCCACGGCCTGCCGTTCGATGTGATCGATGACTTCAATTACCCCGGCCATTCCGCCCTGCGCATGCATGGCTTGCCGACGCGCACCGGACTGGAATTGATCAACCGGCTGCGCAGCGCTGCTGAGGCCAGCGGCATTGCCATCGTCAGCGAACGCCTGGCAGAAACGCTGTTGACCGCGCCCGATGGTCGGATTTGCGGTGTGGAAATCCTTCGCGGCGACGGCGTTCGCGAGCGGATCGGGTGCGAGGCGCTGGTGCTGGCCTGCAATGGTTATGGCGGCAATCCCGATCTGGTCCGCCGCTATATCCCGGAGATGGCCAACGCGATCTATTTCGGCCATTCGGGAAATCGCGGCGATGCCGTGCTGTGGGGCGAGGCGCTCGGCGCGCAATCGGCTCATCTCGGCGCCTATCAAGGCCACGGCTCGGTGGCGACGCCGCATCATATCCTGATCACCTGGGCCGTGATCATGCAGGGCGGCTTCCAGGTCAACATCGCGGGCCGGCGCTTCTGCGACGAGTCGAAAGGCTATTCCGAACAGGCCGCCGAGGTCCTGCGCCAGCCGAGCGGCATCGCCTGGAGCATATTCGACGCGCGCATGGCGGCGGTGGCGCGGCAGTTCGAGGACTTCCGCGATGCCGAGCGAACCGGCGCGATCGTCGCGCGTCAAAGCGTGCAATCCCTTGCGGATGCCATGCAGGTCCCGCGGGATGCCTTCGCGGCGGAGTGGAGCGAAACCGAAGCGCTCAAGACCAATGCCGGGCGCGATCGATATGGGCGTCGGTTTGCGCCCGGGCAGCATTTCGAAGCTCCATTCCACGCGGTCAAGGTCACCGGCGCGTTGTTTCATACCCAGGGCGGTCTCGTGATCGATGGGGCCTGCCGCGTCAAGCGCAACGACGGCACGGTGTTCCCGAATCTGTTCGCGGCCGGTGGCGCCGCGGTCGGCGTGTCCGGTTCGACGGCGGCGGGTTATCTGTCGGGAAACGGCCTTCTGACCGCAACCGTCCTTGGCCGTTTGGCGGGGCAAGCAGCCGCTCAGGTGGCGCGCCCGTAGAACGCGCGCCTGATGGACGTGCACGTTGCATATCGTCAACGCGGACGTACCGCGCGCGCAGCTCGCGGCTCGCGCGATCGAAGCGGCAGAGCAGGCGATGCGCGGCAATCCGGAGATCTTGATGCCGGTTATCTTGATGCTCGGTCGTGACTTTCATGCTGGCCGTGGCCCAGCTCAACCGAAGCGCTCGCGGTTTGCGCTTATCGCGGTCCTCACTGCCCGTGACTCCCGTTAGTTTGCTGCTGTCGAGGAATGGCAGCGCGTCGGGAAGATAGAGCGAGCGCTTCTGGGGCGGTAATCCGAAACAGGGATCCGCAAAAAAATCCCTGAA
This sequence comes from uncultured Alphaproteobacteria bacterium, assembly GCA_963777475.1. Lineage (GTDB taxonomy): Bacteria > Pseudomonadota > Alphaproteobacteria > Rhizobiales > Xanthobacteraceae > Bradyrhizobium. The sequence goes on along the minus strand of CAVZQX010000054.1, from coordinate 103,900 downwards.
ATCGCTGGTGGGCCCGGCAGGACTCGAACCTGCAACCAGACCGTTATGAGCGGCCGGCTCTAACCATTGAGCTACAGGCCCCGCCGCGGCCGGCGATGAAATCGCCGGACAACGGTGCCGCCACCGTTTACAGGGCGGACCGCGATGGTGCAATGCCGCAAGAACACCTTGCAAGAACACCTTGCAAGAACACCTTGAAGAACACCTTGGAGGCTCCTTCAGATCAATCCACCGATACGCCGGCGAACGCCACCACCTTGCGCCACTTTTCGGTCTCGTCCGCAAACAGCTGGCCGAACTCGGCAGGCGTCATCGGCTTCGGGCTGCCGCCGAGCTCGGCGAAGCGCGCCACCAGCTTCGGGTCTTGCAAGCCTTCGTTGACGGCCTTGTTGAGGATGTCGACAATCTCCGGCGGCGTGCCCTTCGGCGCGGACATTGCGTAGAAAAGCATCGCTTCGAATCCCGGCACGGTCTCGGCGATGGCGGGAATGTCCGGCAGGCCGGGCCAACGCTGGGCCGAGGTGACGCCGAGCGCGCGCAAATTGCCGGCGCGCGCCTGCGCCAGCGCCCCCGGCAGATTGTCGAAGATCAGCTGCACCTTGTTCGAGATGATGTCGGGATAGGCGACCGCCGATCCGCGATAGGGAACGTGCAGCATGTCGCATTTGGTCATCGCCTTGAACAGTTCGGCCGACATGTGCACCGAGGTGCCGTAGCCTGGGGAGGCATAGGAAATCTTGCCCGGATTGGCCTTGCAATAGTCGATGAGCTCGGAAACGGTCTTCACCGGCATCTCGTTCGACACCACCAGCATGTTGGGCACTTGCATGAACATCGCGACCGGCACGGTGTCGCGGATGAAATCGAACGGCAGCTTCTTGTAGAGCGAGGCGCTGATCGCGTTGTTGGCGCCCGAGAATATCAGCGTATAACCGTCCGGCGGCGAAGCGATCGCGGTTGCGGCGGCGATGTTGCCGCCGCTTCCGGTGCGATTTTCCACGACGAATTGCTGGCCGAAATGCTCCGACAGCCACTGCGCCATGATGCGCGCCACGATGTCGACGGGGCCGCCGGGGGCGAAGCCGATCAGCCAGTGCACCGGGCGATTCGGATAGCCGTCGGCGGCGGCGCACGGCGCTGCCGCGAGACCAGACAGGCAGACCAGGCCGAACAGGGCCGCGCGCAGGATCTGGATCAAGACCTGGATCATGGCCTCCCTCAAATTTTTCTTGGTGTCTTTTCTTCCCCATGCTTTCACAAATTTTCAGGCTTGCCTATAAGCGCCGCCGCGTCATGATCCCCCATCTTGACACGGGCCGCAGGCACGGAGCTGAAAATGAAACTTGCTCATATCGTCTGCGCCGGCGTTTGGCTGCTGGCGGGTAGTGCCGCGGCGCAACAGGGGGACAAGGCCATTCAAAAGACCACGATCAGGTTGGGAACGGCGACGCCCGGCGGCGGCTTTCCGCTCTACGGCAATGCTTTTGCCGAAGTCATCAACGCCGCCGACCCGACGCTTGAAATCGTCCCGCGCAACACGATGGGCAGCACCGAGAACATTCCGCTACTGGAGGCAGGCCAGCTCGATATCGCGCTGGTTACCGGCGAGCCGGCCTACCAGGCCTTCATGGGGATCGGGCGTCCGGCGACAAAGCTGAAGATCCTGACCGCGATGTATTCGTCGCCCGGCATGTTCGTGGTGCGCGCCGACAGCCCGTACAAGACCATCCGCGACCTCGTCGGCCAGCCGATCGCATTCGGCGCCAAGGGCTCGGGCCTTCCGATCATGTCGCGCTATCTGCTCGACGGGCTCGGCCTGAAACAGGATGAGGATTTCAAGTCGATCTATCTCGACCACGCCGGCGACGGTCCGGCCATGGTGCTGGACGGGCGCGCGGCCGCGCTGTGGGGCGCCGGCATCGGCTGGCCCGGCTTCACCGCGATCGCGTCAAGCCCCGCTGGCGCCCGCTTCATCGCGCCTGAAGCCAGTGAGATCGCGCAGATCAGGGCCAAGCACAGTTTCTTGAAGCCGATGACGATTCCGGCGGGCAGCTATCCGAACCAGAACGCGCCGATCAATTCGGTCGGATCGTGGAGTTTTGTCCTCGTGCGCGACAGTCTGCCGGATGATGTGGCCTACCATTTAGCGCGCACGCTGCACGGCGCAGAAAAGACGTTATGCCAAAAACTGGCGCAGGCCTGCGAAACGACCGCCGCCAATACCGTTGCGGCGGCGCCGAAGCTGGAGCTGATTCATCCGGGCGTGCTGAAATATTTCCGCGAGATCGGGGTGGTGAAATAGGCGAATAGCGAATGGCGAATTGGGTCCATTTGCTACTCGCCACTCGCCATTCGCTTCCTCACTTCTTCACCAACGGACACGCGGGATCCGGCGGTCCGAACGCCTCGTCGCCGGGGATTTTTGCCAGGATCTTGTAATAGTCCCAGGGATATTTGCTCTCTTCCGGCTTCTTGACCTCGACCAGCCAGAGGTCGTGCACCATCAGATTGTCCTCGCGCAGCTTGCCGTTGCGGGCGAAGAAATCCTCGATCGGCTTCTCGCGCATCTTGGCCGCGACCTTCAATGGATCGTCGGTGCCGGTCTCCTTGATGGCGTCGAGATAGTGCATCACGGACGAATAGACGCCGGCCTGCCACATCGTCGGCATCCGGTTCATCTTGGCGAAATAGCGCTTCGACCATTCGCGGGTCTTGTCGTCCATGTCCCAGTAGAACGACGTCGTCAGCAACAGCCCCTGCGCCGCCGGCAGCCCCAGCGAATGGATGTCGGTGATCAGCGCCAGCAGCGCCGCCATCTTCTGGCCGCCCTTGAAGACGCCGAACTCCGAGCCGGTCTTGATCTCGTTCATGTTGTTGGGGGGACCAGCGGCGATGCCGATGATCTTGGCTTTGGAGGCCTGGGCCTGCAGAATGAACGATGACAGATCGGGCGTGGCAAACGGCGGCCGCACCGCGCCGATCACCTTGCCGCCGTTCTTGAGCACCACCTCGGAAGCGTCCTTTTCCAGGGAATGCCCGAACGCGTAGTCGTCGGTGATGAAGAACCAGCTGTCGCCGCCGCGCTTGACCACTTCCTGCGCGGTCCCGACCGCGAGCGCGTGGGTGTCGAACACCCACTGGATGGCATAGGGCGAGCAGAACTTGCCGTGGAAATCCGCAGCTCCGGTCGAGTGGGCGATGAACAGCTTCTTCTTTTCGTTGGCGACGTTCTGCACCGCGAGCCCGACCGCCGAGACCGGCACGTCCACGATCAGGTCGACCTGCTCGGTGTCGTACCAGCGCCGCGCGATGGCTGCGCCGATGTCCGGCTTGAGCTGATGGTCGCCGACGATCACGCTGATCGGCTTGCCGAGCACCTTGCCGCCGAAATCGTCGACCGCCATCTGCGCCGCGGTCACCGAGCCCTGGCCGGTCGGCGTCGACGCCGGCCCGTTCATGTCGGTGAGGACGCCGATCTTGACCGTGTCGTCCGAGATCTGCGCGAGGGCGGCTTGAGGCGCCAGCGTCGCGACGGCGAATGCCGCTAACACGGATATGGTTCTGGCTGAAATCACAGGTATCCTCCCCGGTTGCTGTTCGGCGCATTGGCCGTATTCCTTGACCGGGAGTGTAGCCCAGCCGGCGCCTTGGTTCATGCAATTATTCTGTATCTCACGTCAACGCAGACGGTGTGGTGGTCGAGACGTTTGCTTTGCCCTTGCCGCCTCTTTGCCCTTGCAGCGTATCCTTCAAGGAATGTCTGACCCAAAGCCACACTGGGTCATCGTACGGTCCCTTCGAATCCCAAGTACGCTGCTAAGTCTCGGCAACGCACGCGAACCTCGGATCGTGCACCAGTATAACTACGGGCCGCAGAATCAATCACTCCTTCATGATTCGAGCCCAAAATTTGTAAGCCTGCATCAAATCATCGCCGCGTGGTCTGGTCCGTATCTGGGGGAGAAATATGCCCGCCTCTAAATTCGGCCGCTCAATGCAAACTGGCTGTTTGGTCGCGACAGCGCTTTTCACCACACTCAGCTTCGTGAACATCAGTTTCGGCGCCGCGCTTGTCGGGGAGACGCGGCGCACCGAACTTCCGTCAAAAGCGACCGCAAGCCTGGATGCGTTGAAGGCCCAGTATCGGCGTCCGGCGTCGATCCCGTTTCCGAAGGAAAACCCCTACACGCCGCAAAAGATGTTGCTCGGCAAGAAGCTTTATTTCGACACGCGTCTCTCGGTCACCTCTGCGCAATCTTGCGCGAGTTGTCATAATCCGGGGTTTGGCTGGGGCGACGGATTGGCGGTCGGCGTGGGTTACGGTATGGCGAAGCTGGGCCGGCATTCGCCGACCGTCGTCAACGCCGCGTGGGGCGCGGTCTTCATGTGGGACGGCCGGCTTGCCAACCTCGAGGAACAGGCGCTCGGACCGATCCAATCCCCCGGCGAGATGAATATGCCGATCGAGCAGCTGATGGCGCGGCTCGTATCCATTGCCGAATACAAGCCGCTGTTCGCGGAAGCCTTTCCCGGCGAGGACATGAGCGCCAAGACGCTTGCAAAGGCGATCGCGACCTACGAACGGACGATAGTCTCGGAACGCGCGCCGTTCGACGATTGGATAGAAGGAAACGAGCAGGCCATCTCCGAAGATGCAAAGCGTGGCTTTGCCCTCTTCAACGGAAAAGCTCAATGCTCTTCGTGTCATGAGGGCTGGAATTTCACCAACGACGGTTTCCAGGATATCGGCCTCCCAAGCGAAGATGTCGGGCGCGGGAAGTATCTCGCGGTGCTCAAGATGCAGCATGCATTCAAGACGCCGGGACTGCGCGAGATTACCCGCCGCAGTCCATACATGCACGACGGGTCGATCGCCACGCTCGAACAGGTCGTTGAACATTATGACGGCGGGGGCGTCGAGCGGCGGAGCCGTTCCGATCTGATAAAGCCACTCAACCTCACTTCGCAAGAAAAGTCCGATCTGGTCGCCTTTCTAAGAACATTGACCAGTAATCTCGATCCGACCGGCGTGCCGGTTCTGCCGCGCTGACCAATCGACGCAAATCGAAGGAATATCCGATGCGCAAGCTCGCTTCACTGATCCCTGCCGTTCTCGTCGGTCTATCGGTGGGCGGTGCCCTGGCCGCCAATCTGACGATAACTCAGAAGGGCCGGATGTTCTCGTCCGAGAGCGTCAGCATCAAGAAGGGCGAGACACTGACTTTCCTGAACGACGACAGCGTGCCCCACAACATCCTTTCGACGAGCAAAGGCAATGAGTTCGATCTCGGATCTTCACCACCCGGAACATCGACCGATGTGACTTTCAAGGAAGCGGGCGACGTGCTGGTGATCTGCGCAATCCATCCGCGGATGAAGATGGTCGTGAAGGTCACTGAATAATTCTCTTTGTCTGCCCGCGGGAGACTACAGATGTCGATTCGCTATAAGCTGTTTGCGGTTTTTTGCATCGTCATCGCCCTTGCCTGCGGGCTTGCATTTTACGGCATTCGGGGCATCGCCTCGTCGGGCGACCTGGTTGTGCGGCTCTACGACGGGCCGCTGATGGGGATCAACTATGCGCGATCGGCGCATGGCGCAACGAATGAGGCTCGCCTTCTCGTGCTGCGGAGCCTCAGCGAGGGGGCGCCGAAAGAATTGGTGGCGAAGTTCGAAAAGCTGATTGCCGGCATCTCGGACGACTTGAAAGTTGTTCGGGAGCGGGTCGATAGCAAGGACGTGACGGCGGCACTGGACCTCGCGGAAGGCCGCCTTCGCGATTGGTCGGAAGCCGAACTGAAAATCCTCAAGCCGCAGGCCGGCGGATTGACCGAGCTTCCCGCGGCCTTCTCGGTCGGAAAGAAAGGCGAAGCGGCCGTTGCAGCGCTCGATGATCTCGTGGAGGTGGTCGCAGCGTACGGCCTTAGCTACCGGACGGAGGCGGCGGCAACGGTTGCCGGCATGCGCAGGACCATGCTTGAGCTGGCGGTTGGCACTGCTTTGATCGGGCTGGTGCTTGCCATCGGTTTTGCCTACTTCATGTGTAAGCCCATCTTCGCTGCGATGAAGATCGCCGAACGCGTCGCCGCCGGAATCTTCACCGACCGCATCGAGAATCAACGAAGCGACGAGCTTGGTCGCCTTCTGAAATCTCTTGCCGTCATGCAAGCCAGCCTGAAGGCGCGCGCGGATGAAGATCTGGCCTTGATGTCTGCAAAGGATATTACGAATATTGAACAAGCCAGCCGACGTCAGCGCATCGAGGCGGAGATCGAAGCTTTCCGCTCGACCATCACCTCGGTCCTCTCCAACACGGATACGAAGACGGGCGAGTTGACCGAGACGGCGCGAACGCTGCTATCGATCGCCCGTGCAGCCGGCCAGCAATCGACTGAGATGGCATCAGTCGCCGATGATACCTCTAACAACGTCCAGACTGTTGCGACCGCCGCCGGCCAGCTTGGCAGTTCCGTGCAGGCCATCGCGGCACAGGTTCAGGACGTCACCGGCGTCGTGCAACGCGCCGCGATCATGGCCGAAGATGCAAACGGGACTATTGGAGCGCTCGCCACGGCTGCCCAGCATATCGATGAGGTGGTGGGCTTCATCCGGGGCATTGCCGGCCAGACCAACCTGCTGGCGCTTAACGCCACGATCGAGGCAGCGCGAGCCGGAGAGGCTGGACGGGGTTTTGCGGTGGTGGCTTCCGAAGTAAAGGCCCTTGCCATTCAAACCGCGAAGGCCACGGAAGAAATTTCGTCCCAGATCGCCGAAGTGCAGTTGGCGACGAAGCGGGCCGTCGAGAACGTTGGAGCGATCACGGCGGTCATGGGTGAGATCGACAGCTTCACCGCGGCGATCGCCACCGCGGTCAACCAGCAGAATACCGCCGCGACCGAGATTTCCAGGAGTATCCGCGAAGCTGCTGCCGGAACGGCGAACGTCGCACAAGGCATCTCGGGAACAGCCGAAGCGAATGCGACCACTCACTCTTCGGCGGACTCGGTGCTTGCCACCGCACAGGATTTGTCGCGCCAGGCCGTGGAGCTGCGCTCATCCGTTGATCGCTTCCTCTCGAATGTGGCGGCTTGACGAGATGTGGTGACCGCTGCGTGGCTTTTTGCGCCAATGCGTTCCCTGGGGGGACGTAACAGCAGCGGTTAGCGAAAACCGGGCATCGCGGGACTTCTATCGATCCTCGTTCGAGCGTTCTTCGCGGCCTGATTGATAATCAGGCGGCGAACCGGATTTGGCCGGCGGGCGCGGTGTCGTATCCGGTCATCTCCGCGGCCCGTTGCTTGAACCGCCCCCCGCCCAGGAAGCAGATCAACGCCTGGATCTGTGGGCGGAAGAAGCTGCGCTGCCGCATCAACAGGTCGAAGCTTTCCCAGACCAGCGGCACGAAATCGAGCCCGGACGATTTCGCAGCCGCCCTTGTCGCGATGCCGCAATCGGCGTTGCCGGTGCGGATTGCCGTGGCCAAATCCGGTCCGGTGAGGCAGGGAGGCTCAAGCCGGCGCAAATCCTTCGGGCTGGCGCTGGCGCGCGCAAGCAGCGCATCGAGCAGCAACTGCGCGCCCGCGCCGGGCTGCCTGATCGCCATTCGTGCGCCCGAGGCAAGGACGTCGGGCACGCTTTGCAGACTTTGGGATTGCCCGGCGCCACCAGAAGACCCTGTTGGCGCCTGACCACGCCGACCAGCACCGCATCGTGCAGGCCCGGCATCGCGCGCAACGCGTCAATGTTGGCGTCGTTTGCGACGTCGTTGGAAATATCATTGCCGTGGAAATGGACCGCGGTGGCCATCACCTCGCCGCGCCGCAGGCGATCGACGCCGCGCATCGTGCCTTCGTTGAGCGACGCCAGCCCCGCGCCTGATTCGCGCAGGCTCCATTCCAGCAGATCGTCCTGGCTGCCGCCGACGATCGGCGGCGGTTCCGCTGGCAGCATGCCGGCCGGACGCGCCAGCCCCGAGAGCACCCAGAGGTCGAGTTCAAGGCGCGGGAACAGCCACTTGCCCGTCACCTTGGTGCAGGGAATCGCCCCTTCGGTGACCAGTTCATAAAGCTTGCGTTCGCCCAATCGAAGGTATTCGGCTGCCTCGCTGGTGGTAAAATATTCCATCCTGCATTTCTATGCATATTTCTGCTCTGATTCAAGCATTTGACAATAATCGTAATTTTCGCCGAAGAGGACCGGGGAAACCGGCAATGTTGGATCAGCTGAGCGCCTGGCAACTTATCCTGAACGGCGACACGGCGCTGTATGCGATCGTGCGGCTGTCGCTGGCGGTCAGCCTGTCCGCGGTGGCGCTGGCCGCTGTGATCGGGATGCCGCTCGGGGCGCTGCTGGCGCTGACGCGGTTTCCGGGACGGTCGGTCTTGGTGGTGCTCCTGAACGCGATGATGGGACTACCGCCGGTCGTGGTGGGATTGGCGGTCTATCTCCTGCTGTCGCGATCCGGGCCGTTGGGGGCTTTTGGCATCCTGTTCACGCCGGCCGCCATGGTGATGGTGCAGACCGTCCTGATCGTTCCGATCATCGCGGCGTTGACGCGCCAGACCGTCGAGGATCTCTGGGTCGAATATCGCGACGAGCTGGCTGCGATGGATGTCGGCCCAGTCGGCCGCATGACGACGTTGTTGTGGGACGCGCGCTTCAGCCTGCTCACGGCGCTGTTGGCCGGTTTCGGACGCGCCGCCGCCGAAGTCGGTGCGGTCATGATCGTTGGCGGCAATATCGACGGCTTCACCCGCACGATGACGACGGCGATCGCGCTGGAGACTTCCAAGGGCAATCTGCCGCTGGCGATGGGGCTCGGGCTCATTCTGGTTGCGATCGTCATTGCGATCAATGCCGCCGTCTGGGGCACGCGCACCTGGTCCGAACGGCAGGCGGCTTGACGATGCGCGCGCCATCGAGCGATCTTCCGCTGGTTCTTGCTGACGTCTCGTTCGAGGCGGGTGCCACCAAAATTCTCGATTCGCTGAATCTCACGATCGCGCCGGGCCCGCCGACACTCATTGTCGGGCCGAACGGGGCAGGGAAAACCAGCCTGTTGCGGATCTGCATGGGGCTGTCGAGCCCGTCGGCCGGCCGCATCACCTGGGGCGGCCGTGCCGACCGCGCGCCGCTGCGCCGCGCGATCGTGTTCCAGCGCCCGGTGATGTTGCGAAGGACCACGGCTGCCAATGTCGCCTATGCGCTGGCGCAAGCGGGCGTGCCGCGCAACCACCGCGCGTCGCGCGTCGCCGAATTGCTGAACCGCGTCGGGCTTGCCGATGTCGCCGCACGTCCGGCGCGTCGCCTGTCGGGCGGCGAACAGCAGCGGCTTGCGCTGGCACGCGCGCTGGCGCGCGATCCGGAAATCCTGCTGCTCGACGAGCCCACCGCCAATCTCGATCCCGCCGCGACCCGCAGCGTCGAGGATATCGTGCTGACCGCGGCGGGGTCCGGCATCAAGATATTGATGACCTCGCACGATCTCGGCCAGGTCAGGCGGCTTGCCGGCGACGTCATCTTCCTGGTTCGCGGCCGGTTGCGCGAACGCAAACTGGTGGTCGATTTCCTCGACAGCCCGTCGACGCCGGAAGCCGCTAGCTTCTTGCGCGGCGATCTCGTGATTTGAACGCAAGGGAGTATCCGACAATGTCTCGCTTCTGGTCGCTCGCCTTTGCCGGCCTGTTCTGCGTCATCGCGCATGGCGCGCCGGCTTCCGCCGCGGATCGCTCGATCGTCGTGGCTTCGACGACCTCGACGCAGGATTCCGGCCTGTTCGGCTATCTGTTGCCGATCTTCACGGCCAAGACCGGCATCGAGGTGAAGGTGATCGCGCTAGGTACCGGACAGGCGCTCGACACCGCGCGCCGAGGTGACGCGGATGTCGTATTCGTTCATGCCAAAGCGCAGGAGGAGAAGTTCCTTGCCGAAGGCTTTGGCGTGAAACGCTATGACGTCATGTATAACGACTTCGTGCTGATCGGGCCGAACGGCGATCCTGCCGGCGTCAAAGGCAAGGACATCGCCACCGCGCTGAAGACGATCCAGGAGAAGGCCGCGCCGTTCGTGTCGCGCGGCGACCGGTCGGGTACCCATGAGGCCGAGCTTGCGCTGTGGAAGCAGGCCGGGATCGACATCGCGGCCGCGAGAGGCGCCTGGTATCGCGAGATCGGACAGGGCATGGGCGCAGCCCTCAACACGGCGAACGCGATGAACGCTTACGTGCTCTCCGATCGCGGCACCTGGATTTCGTTCAAGAACAAGGGCGATCTCGCAATCGTGGTCGAAGGCGACAAGCGGCTGTTCAATCAATACGGCGTCATGCTGGTGAACCCGGAAAAATTTCCGTCTGTGAAGCGGGAACTCGGCCAGACCTTCGTCGACTGGCTGATCTCTGGGGAAGGTCAGGCCACCATCGCGGGCTACAAGATCGGCGGCCAGCAGCTGTTCTTTCCGGATGCGGCGAACGGCGGAGGTTGAGGGCGCGAGCGGCTTGGCGCCTTGTGCCGGACGCGGCGCGCGTTCGGTACATTCATTGTGTCAGTAACCGGCGGACGCAAATCAGTGGCAAGACCTCTTTCGATCGCGATCGTTGGCGCCGGCATGGGCGGGCTCGCTGCCGCCGCGCTTAGGCGGGTCGCGGTCCCTGCAGATTAGCCGCCATCCAGCGCCGCCAGCCGCTCGGCTTCCGCGATGTCCTCGACCGTGTTGGCGTTGAAAAAGGGATCGAGCGGCGTTGTCGGCCAGGTCACGGTGGCGAGCTTGTAGCGCGCGGTCCAGCGATCGATCTTCCTGACGTCTTCGACCACCAGGGCGTGGCGGAGCTCGTCGCGCAAGGCGACGCTCCATAGCCCGATCACCGGATGCGACTGGCCGTCGGAGGCTGCGACCGCAAGCTGCGCATTTTGCTCGGCGAGCGCCTGTGCGAGGCGCGAAACCAGATCGCGCGGCAGAAACGGACAATCCGCCGCAGCGCTCAGCACCAGCGATACCGCGGGCCTGTTCGCCGCGGCCCAATCCAATGCCGCCAAAATGCCGGCAAGCGGTCCCGGAAAATCGGCCACGCCATCGGGGACGACCTGCAGTCCGAACGCGGCAAAGCGCGCGGGGTCGCCGTTGGCATTGAGAATGAGCCCGTCGCATTGCGGCTTCAGCCGTGCGATCACGCGCTCCAGGATGGTGCGGCCGGCGATTTGCCGCATCGGCTTGTCGCCGCCGCCCATCCGCCGCGCCAGCCCGCCGGCCAGCAGCACGCCGGGAATCTTTTGGCGTCGCTTCAGTCGTCACGGCCTTCGCCCTTGCGTTTGTGCCGCGCCGATTCCTCTTCGACGAAGGCGAGATTCTGGTCGTAGACGATGCGCGCCTCGCCCGACAGCGTGATGAAGCGTTTGCCGCGCGCGCGCCCGACCAGCGTCAGTCCGACCTGCCGCGCCAGGTCGACGCCCCAGGCGGTGAAGCCGGAGCGCGACACCAGGATCGGAATCCCCATCCGCACGGTCTTGATCACCATTTCCGAGGTCAGCCGTCCCGTGGTGTAGAGGATCTTGTCGGCGGGATCGACGCCGTGGCGGTAGATCCAGCCCGCGATCTTGTCCACCGCGTTATGGCGGCCGACGTCTTCGGTGTAGCAGACCGGCCGGCCCTCCTTGCACAGCACGCAGCCATGGATCGCGCCAGCCTCGAGATAGAGCGAAGGCATGGTGTTGATGGTGTGCGTCATCTGGTAGAGCCAAGAGGTGCGCAGCTCCGCTTCCGGCAGCGCGACGCTCTCCACCGCCTCCAGCAGATCGCCGAACGCCGTTCCTTGCGCGCAGCCCGAGGTCTGCGTGCGCTTCTTCAATTTCTGTTCGAAATTGGTGTGATGCGCGGTGCGCACGACCACCACCTGCAAATCGTCGTCATATTCGACCTCGGTGACGACATCGTCATATTTCAGCATGTTCTGATTGAGCAGATAGCCGAGCGCCAGATATTCCGGATAGTCGCCGATCGTCATCATGGTGACGATCTCCTGCGCGTTCAGATAAAGCGTCAGCGGCCGTTCCACCGGCACGTTGATCTCGACCGCGGCCCCGGTCTGGTCGACCCCGGCGACGCGCTCGGTCAGCCGCGGGTCGTGCGGATCGGGCAGGATCACGGGAACGGGAGCTTTATCGACCTTCATCATTTCCGAGAGGTTAGCATGACATCGCCCTTGGACCGATATAAAGCACCTATAGCGCGATCGGACTAGGTTGAATCACCGTCGCGCTATAGGTCTCTGTTTGCGCATGATCTTCTCGGAAAACCGTACCCACTTTTCCGGATCATGCGCCAAGGATAAAGCCTGGCCCGGTTCCGCGGCAGGCGCGGAGAATGAGATGAAAGTGATTGGGCTCGCGGGATGGAGCGGCGCCGGCAAGACCACCTTGCTGACCCGCCTGATCCCGTATTTTCGCGAGCAGGGCGTGCGCGTCTCCGTCATCAAGCACGCCCACCACAAATTCGACGTGGATGTGCCGGGCAAGGATTCCTGGCGGCATCGCGAAGCGGGCGCGGAGGAAGTATTGGTGTCCTCCGCCCATCGGTGGGCCTTGATGCATGAACTGCGCGGCGCGCGCGAACCGCGGCTGCCGGAACTGCTTAAGAAAATGTCGCCGGTCGATCTCGTCGTCGTCGAGGGCTACAAGTCCGAGCCGCACCGCAAGATCGAGGTGCATCGCGCGGCCAACGGCAAGCCGCTGTTGTTCCCCGGCGATGCCGGGATCGTCGGCATCGCGGCCGATGTCGCCGTTGAAACCCGGCTGCCGACCGCCCATCTCGATGATATCCCGGCGATCGCCGCCATGCTCCGGCGATCGGCGATTTCGCTCGACGATCTCTTGGCGATGGCCGAAAGCTGAGAAAGCAAGATGGCGCAATTGTCCGACGATTGCTTTGCGTTCGGCGGCCCGCTGATGCCGGTCGACGAGGCCGTTGGCCTCATCACCGCGCGGGTGACGGCGGTCAAGGAGATCGAGACCGTCGCCTTGAGCGAGGCGGACGGACGCGTTCTCGCGAGCGATATCGCAGCTCCGCTGCCGCTGCCGCCGTTCACCAATTCCGCCGTCGATGGCTATGCCGTGCGAGGGAGCGACCTGCCGCGCGAGGGGGAGCGGGCGTTTCCCGTCGCCGGGCGCATCGCGGCCGGCGCCTCGGGGCGAACGGCGGCGGCGCCGGGTCACGCGATGCGGATTTTCACCGGCGCGCCGATGCCGCAAGGCACCGACACGGTGTTCATGCAGGAAGACGTCCGGATCGATGCGAAGGGCCAGGTCGTGCTGCCGGCCGGACTGAAGGCGGGCGCCAATGTGCGCCCCGCGGGCGAAGACATTCCCGAAGGATTTGTCGCACTGAAGGCCGGGCAGCGCATGCGGCCGCAGGACGTGGCGCTCGCTGCGGCTTTCGGTCTCACGCAACTCGATGTGGTGAGGCGCATCCGCGTCGCCGTGTTCTCGACCGGCGACGAACTGGCCTCGCCGGGCACGCCGCGCCAGCCTGCGCAACTGTTCGATTCCAACCGCTTCATGCTGATGGCGATGCTGAAGCGGCTCGGCTGCGAGGTCGGCGACCTCGGTATTTTGCGCGACGAGCGCGCCCCGCTTGCGGACGCCTTGAAGCAAGTGGCCGGCCGCCACGACCTGCTGCTGACCACCGGCGGCGTTTCGACCGGCGAAGAGGATCACGTCAAGGCGAGCGTCGAAAGCGTAGGCTCGCTGGTGTTGTGGCGGATGGCGATCAAGCCCGGACGTCCCGTGGCGATGGGGATCATCGGCGGCACGCCGTTCATCGGCCTTCCCGGCAATCCGGTGGCGAGCTTTGTCACCTTTGTCCATGTGGTCCGGCCGACGGTGTTGGCGCTTTCGGGTGCGGCAGCCGCGCAGCTCGTCCCGATGCCGGTTCGCGCCGCCTTCAGCTACAAGAAGAAGATCGGCCGCCGCGAATATGTCCGCGTCGCCTTGCGCAGGACCGGTGACGGCGCACTCGAAGCGATCAAATTTCCGCGCGAGGGCGCTGGTCTGTTGTCCTCGCTGGTAGACACTGACGGGCTGGTCGAGCTCGGCGAGACCATCACCAAGGTCGAGCCCGGCTCGATCGTCGGGTTTCTCGGCTATGCAAGCCTGATGTAGAGCATAATTCAACTCCGCAGGCCTGTGTTCTCGAAAGATTATGCTCAAACCACAAACCAAGGCGCAATCCGTTCATGCTCAAGTATCGTTGACGATCTCGGCCTGCTTCGCCATGTTCGGGCGCATGACGACGACAAAGCTCGATCTCACGGGACTGAAATGCCCGCTGCCGGCGCTGAAGACGCGAAAGGCGCTGAAGCCGCTGAAGCCGGGCGATGTTCTGGAAGTTCACTGCACCGATCCGCTGTCGGTGATCGACATTCCGAACCTGATTCGGGAGACCGGCGACAAGGTCGAGATCATCGAACGTGCGGAAGACCGTATCGTGTTCCTGATCGAGAAGGCCAACCATCTCTCAGCTGTCGCGCAGTCGTAAGGATGCGCGATTTTTCGCACTGCAAAACCGTGTGGGAACCCTACCTTTGCCACCATTTTTCTATCGACATCGTTGGTCGCTTCTGTCCCAATTAATCGACTCTGCAGAGGCTGAGGAAAGTCGAGTCGCGATTTCGGCACGCGAGGCCCGGGATGGGCGGTTTTGCCTCGGTGCCCGGATGCTGGTATTATGATGCTAGCATAAAGAATGCTGGCATTGCTGGCATAAAGGTATCGGAGCAGGTGTTGGGATTCCGCGATGCGCCTGCCAATTCTGGCGCATCGCGAGGGTGCTGCGGGGCAGCAGTGTGGGAACTGCCACGCGTCAAAGTTGAGGGTAGAGGGTCATAAGCGGCGGACATGCCCGGCACGGGCGGCTGCCAAGGAGGGATGTATGGCTACAGTAGAGAGTGCTGGAACAATACTCGGCACAAGAGCGGGGATTCTCGATCGCGAGCATACGATTGCAAAGGCCGGCTTCAATCGCTGGCTGGTGCCGCCGGCGGCGCTTTGCATCCATCTTTGCATCGGCATGGCTTACGGCTTCAGCGTGTTCTGGCTGCCGTTGTCGCGCGCGATCGGACTGACGGCGACCAAGGCCTGCCCCGAAATGTCGCTGGGGCAGGAACTGTTCACCACCACCTGCGACTGGCGCGTCGCCAGCATGGGCTGGATGTTCACGCTGTTCTTCGTGCTGCTCGGCGTCTCGGCCGCGATCTGGGGCGGCTGGCTGGAGCGCGTCGGTCCGCGCAAGGCCGGCGTCGTCGCCGCGCTGTGCTGGGGCGGCGGCCTGATCATCGGCGCCTTCGGCGTTTACGTGCATCAGCTCTGGATCATGTGGTTAGGGGCCGGCGTCATCGGCGGCATTGGGCTCGGCCTCGGCTACATCTCGCCGGTGTCGACGCTGATCAAATGGTTTCCCGACCATCGCGGCATGGCGACCGGCATGGCCATCATGGGTTTCGGCGGTGGCGCCATGATCGGCGCGCCGCTGGCGAACATCCTGATCAACTATTTCAAGACCCCGACCGATGTCGGCGTCTGGCAGACCTTTGCGGTCATGGGCGTGATCTATTTCGTCTTCATGATGATCGGCGCCTTCGCCTATCGCGTGACGCCGGCGGGCTGGCAGCCGGACGGCTGGACGCCGCCGAGCGAAAAGAAGTCGATGATCACCGAGCACAATGTCCATCTCAACGATGCGCACAAGACGCCGCAGTTCTGGCTGATCTGGTGGGTGCTGACGCTTGAACGTGTCCGCCGGCATCGGCGTGATCGGCATGGCCTCGCCGATGTTGCAGGAAATCTTCGCCGGCAAGCTGATCGGCATGCCCGACCTGAGCTTCAGCCAGCTTTCGGTTGAGCAGAAGACGATCGATCGCGGGGATTGCGGCCGGCTTTGCCGGCCTGTTGTCGCTGTTCAACATCGGCGGCCGGTTCTTCTGGGCGTCGCTGTCGGACTATATCGGCCGCAAGAACACCTATTATTGCTTCTTCCTGCTCGGCATCGCGCTCTACGCGCTGGCGCCGACCTTCGCGGCGATGGGCTCGAAAGCTGCTGTTCGTGCTGCGCCTTCGGCATCATCCTGTCGATGTATGGCGGCGGCTTCGCCACCGTGCCGGCCTATCTCGCCGACATGTTCGGAACGCAGTTCGTGGGCGCCATTCACGGCCGGCTGCTGACCGCGTGGTCGACCGCCGGCATCATCGGTCCCGTCGTGGTGAACTACATCCGCGAGTTCCAGCTCGCGGCCGGTGTGCCGCGCGACCAGCTCTACGACACCACCATGTACATTCTGTGCGCGATGCTGGTCGCGGGCCTGATCTGCAACTATCTGATCAAGCCGGTCGATCCCAAATGGAACATGAGTGCCGAAGAGGTCGCGAAACTGCAGGCCGCGAGCGCGAAGAGCGAGGCTGCGATCCAGCACGGCTCATTCGGCATCGGCAAGGGTGGGTTGGATGTCAGGGCCGCGCTGTTCTGGGCTTTCGTCGGCATCCCGCTGGCTTGGGGCGTCTGGAAGACGCTGGAAAGCGCGGCCAAGATCTTCTGATCGCGCATTTTATCGCCGCGGGACGCTCTGCAAGGGCGTCCCGCGGATTTACTTGTTTCGATCCATCAACAGATCCATCAAGAAATGAAATTCAAGGGGATTTTCATGCGCCGCACCAGTGTCTGCCTCGTCGCCATGCTGCTTGTCGCAGGCACGCCTCGATACCGCCTCCGCCCAGACCACCACAGCGCCGGCCGCTACCGCGGCCCCGGCCGCCGCCGACGCCAAGCCTTCCAGGATGAAGCTGACGGTCGCGAAGCTGAAGGAGATGCGGGCGAGTTGGAAAGCCAACAAGCCCAAGCTCAAGGCCTGCCGCAAGGAGGTGAAGGCCAAGGGACTGTCCGGCGACGATCGCTGGTTCTACATTGAAGACTGCATGAACAAGACCTGAGGCCGGTTTTCGGCTATCTTGTGATTTGGACGGGCATGGCAGCGGGCGCTGCCGCCCTTTAAATGCTTATTCCGGCAATGTAATTTCCCCCTTGGCATCTGGTATGCCACGAACTAGATTTGTATCGCCCAAGCAGAGCGAGACCTAATCCATGAGTCATGACGTGCACGAGGTTCGCTCGTTCGAACATCCGGGGCAGGGCCGCAAGCGCGCCAAGTCGACGCCGAAGGGCCGTCAGATCGACCCGACCGCCGCGCACGAGATCGAACTTCTGCTCGGCGACCGGCCGCGCCGTCGTGACCTCCTGATCGAGCATCTGCACCTGATCCAGGACAAGTATCGCCAGATTTCCGCTGGCCATCTCGCGGCCCTGGCCGAGGAGATGAAGCTTTCCTTTGCGGAGGTGTTCGAGACCGCGACCTTCTACGCGCATTTCGATATCGTGAAGGAGGGCGAGGGCGATGTTGCGCCGCTGACCATCCGCGTCTGCGATTCGCTGACCTGCGCGATGCTGGGCGGCGAAAAACTGCTGCACGACCTGCAGAGCGCCTCCGGCCCCGGCATCCGCGTGGTGCGCGCGCCCTGCGTCGGCCGCTGCGACACGGCGCCCACGGCCGAGGTCGGCCACAACTTCGTCGATCATGCCAGTGTCGAGGGCGTGCTGGCCGCGGCAAAAAGCGGCGACACCCACGCGCATCCGCCCGAATACATCGGCTACGATGCCTATCTCGCCGGCGGCGGTTACAAGCTCCTGAAGCGATTGCGTGCGGGCGAACTGCCGAAGGAAGATCTGTTGAAGGCGCTCGATGATGCGTCCTTGCGCGGGCTCGGCGGCGCCGGCTTTCCCACCGGGCGCAAATGGCGCGCGGTGTTGGGGGAGCCCGGTCCGCGGCTGATGGCCGTCAATGGCGACGAGGGCGAGCCCGGCACCTTCAAGGACCGCTATTATCTGGAAACCGATCCGCATCGCTTCCTGGAGGGCACGCTGATCGGCGCGCATGTGGTGGAGGCAGCGGACGTCTACATCTACCTCCGCGACGAATACCCGGCCTGCCGCGAAATCCTCGAGCGCGAGATCGCAAAGCTGCCGCCGGGCGGCCCGGTGCTGCACATGCGGCGCGGCGCCGGCGCCTACATCTGCGGCGAGGAATCATCGCTTCTGGAAAGCATCGAGGGCAAGCGCGGGCTGCCGCGGCACAAGCCGCCCTATCCGTTCCAGGTCGGGCTGTTCGGCCTGCCGACCCTGATCAACAACATCGAGACCCTGTGGTGGGTGCGCGACATTGTCGAGAAGGGCGCGGACTGGTGGAAGAGCCACGGCCGCAACGGCCGCCAGGGCCTGCGCAGCTATTCGGTGTCGGGGCGGGTGAAAGATCCCGGCATGAAGCTCGCGCCGGCAGGCGTCACGGTGCGCGAACTGATCGAGGAGTTCTGCGGCGGCATGGCCGACGGCCATACCTTCCACGCCTATCTACCGGGCGGCGCGTCGGGCGGCATCCTGCCGGCCTCGATGGACGACATCCCGCTCGATTTCGGCACGCTGGAGAAATACGGCTGCTTCATCGGTTCGGCCGCGATCGTGATTTTGTCGCAAGGAGATAGCGTCAAAGGCGCCGCGCTGAACCTGATGCGTTTCTTCGAGGACGAAAGCTGCGGCCAGTGCACGCCCTGCCGGGTCGGCACCGAGAAGGCGGCGATCCTGATGCGAGAGCCGGTCTGGAACCGGGCCTTGCTCGATGAGTTGGGCCAGGCGATGCGTGACGCGTCGATCTGCGGATTGGGCCAGGCGGCCTCGAATCCGCTGACAACCGTGATCAAATACTTCCCGGACGAGTTCAAGGACGCAGCCGAATGACCAAGATCCAGTTCGAGCTCGACGGCAAACAGGTCGAAGCGAAAGCGGGCGAAACCATCTGGCAGGTCGCCAAGCGCCAGGGTCGGGAAATCCCGCATCTGTGCTACTCGCCGGAGCCGGACTATCGGCCCGACGGCAATTGCCGCGCCTGCATGGTCGAGATCGAGGGCGAGCGGGTGCTGGCGGCCTCCTGCAAGCGCACGCCTTCCGTCGGCATGAAGGTGAAGACGGCGAGCGCTCGCGCGACAGCCGCCCAGAAAATGGTGATGGAGCTCCTGGTCGCCGACCAGCCGGCGCGCCAGACCTCGCACGATCCGGATTCGAAATTCTGGCACTGGGCCGAGAAGACCGGCGTGACCGCAAGCCGCTTTCCGGCCGCCGAGCGCTGGCAGGCCGACGCCAGTCATCCGGCCATGCGCGTCAATCTCGACGCCTGCATCCAGTGTGGCTTGTGCGTGCGCGCCTGCCGCGAGGTCCAGGTCAACGACGTCATCGGCATGGCGTATCGCAATCACGCTTCAAAAATCGTGTTCGACTTCGACGATCCGATGGGCGAATCGACCTGCGTCGCCTGCGGCGAATGCGTGCAGGCCTGCCCGACCGGCGCGCTGATGCCGGCGGTGATGCTCGACGACAAGCAGACCCGCGTCACCTATGCCGACAAGAAGGTGGACTCGCTGTGCCCGTATTGCGGCGTCGGCTGCCAGGTCACCTATCAGGTCAAGGACGACAAGGTGATCTATGCCGAGGGCCGCGACGGTCCGGCCAACCACAACCGGCTCTGCGTCAAGGGCCGTTTCGGCTTCGACTATATTCATCACCCCAATCGCCTGAAGAAGCCGCTGGTGCGGCTGCCGAACGTGAAGAAGGACGCCAACGATCAGGTCGATCCGGCCAATCCGTTCACGCATTTCCGCGAAGCCTCCTGGGAGGAGGCGCTCGATATCGCGGCACGCGGCCTCGTCAAGATTCGCGACGCGAAGGGCGTGAAGGCGCTGGCCGGCTTCGGCTCGGCCAAGGGCTCCAATGAAGAGGCCTATCTGTTCCAGAAGCTGGTGCGCACCGGCTTCGGCTCCAACAATGTCGACCACTGCACGCGGCTGTGCCACGCCTCGTCGGTTGCGGCCTTGATGGAAGGGCTGAACTCCGGCGCGGTGTCGGCACCATTCTCGGCGGCGATGGACGCCGAAGTCATCATCGTGATCGGCGCCAATCCGACCGTGAACCATCCGGTTGCCGCCACCTTCATCAAGAACGCGGCGAAGCTTGGCGCCAAGCTGATCGTGATCGACCCGCGCCGGCAGTCGCTGTCGCGCCATGCCTACAAGCACCTCGCGTTCAAGCCGGGCAGCGACGTCGCGCTGTTGAACGCGATGATCAACACCATCATCACCGAAGGCCTGACCGACGAGCAGTATATCGCCGGCTATACCGAAGGCTTCGATGACCTGAAGGCCAAGATCAAGGAATTCACGCCGGAGAAGATGGAGCCGATCTGCGGCATCCCGGCGGAGACCTTGCGCGAGGTGGCGCGGATGTATGCCCGCGCGAAAACGTCCATCATTTTCTGGGGCATGGGCATCAGCCAGCATGTGCACGGCACCGACAATGCGCGCTGCCTGATCGCGCTCGCGCTGATCACCGGCCAGGTCGGCCGGCCCGGCACCGGGCTGCATCCGCTGCGCGGGCAGAACAACGTGCAGGGCGCCTCCGACGCCGGCCTGATCCCGATGTTCCTGCCGGACTACCAGCCGGTCGGGCGCACCGACTTGCGCGAACCGTTTGAAAAGCTCTGGCATCAGGAGCTCGATCCGGTGCGCGGGCTGACCGTGGTCGAGATCATCAACGCGATCCATGCCGGCGAGATCACCGGCATGTATATCGAGGGCGAAAATCCCGCGATGTCCGATCCCGACCTGCAGCATGCGCGCGAGGCGCTGGCCAAGCTCGACCATCTGGTGGTGCAGGACCTGTTCGTCACCGAGACCGCGTTCCATGCCGACGTCATTCTGCCGGCTTCCGCCTTTGCGGAGAAATCCGGCACCTTCACCAATACCGACCGCCGCGTGCAGTTGGCGCGCGAGGTGATCAAGCCGCCCGGCGATGCGCGGCAGGATCTCTGGATCATCCAGGAGATCGCCAAGCGGATGGGACTGCCCTGGAACTACGCCGGCCCGGCCGAGGTGTTCACCGAGATGGCGCAAGTGATGCCGTCGTTGAACAACATCACCTGGGAGCGGCTGGTGCGCGAGGGCGCGGTGACCTATCCGGTCGACGATCCCAACAAGCCCGGCAACGAGATCATCTTCACGACCGGATTCCCGACCGAGAGCGGCCGCGGCAAGATCGTGCCGGCGCATGTGATCCCGCCGGACGAACTGCCCGACGACGAATATCCGATGGTGCTGTCGACCGGGCGCGTGCTCGAACACTGGCACACCGGCTCGATGACGCGGCGCTCGAGCGTGCTCGACCAGATCGAGCCGGAGGCGGTCGCCTTCATGTCGCCGAAGGACATGCGGCGGATGAAGCTCGCGCCCGGCGATTTCATCAAGCTGGAGACCCGCCGCGGCGCGGTCGAGCTCAAGGTGCGCGCCGACCGCGACGTGCCGGAGAACATGGTGTTCATGCCGTTCTGCTACGCCGAAGCCGCCGCCAACCTGTTGACCAATCCCGCGCTCGATCCGTTCGGCAAGATTCCGGAGTTCAAGTTCTGCGCGGTGAAAGCCGAACGCGCCGAGATCACGCACCGCGGCGGAGTGAGCGACAAATGCCGTTCACGCATGCTCGCGCTTCGGCGCGCGAGATCATCCGATCGCGCTCATTTCCTGCCGGCCGCGGCCGGCCGGCGGCGCGCTCTTGTTCTTGCGCGACGATGCCTTCGAGCCGCGCGATATTTTCCAGCAGGCGCTGGCTGGTCAGGACCAGGAAGTAATAGCCGAATTGCGGATTCTGAAAGTAGATCTCGAGCAGCTTTTCGTAGGTGATGGTCAGCACATGGCCGTCCTCGATGCATTCGATTGTCGCCGTACGGCGGTTATCGGGCGTGAGGAAGCCGAGTTCGCCCATCAGGCGTCCTGGCGGAAGCTCGACGCTGATTTCCTGCACCAGGAATTTTCCGGTGACGGTCAACAGCATCTCGTCGGCGGGATCGTCCTTTCCTGAACAAGATGTCGCCCTTGCGATATTTGCGCTCGGTCATGAACGGCTTGAGCCATTCCATCGACATGTCGCCTTGCGTCGCGGTGCGCGCCTTCTTCACCAGATTGAGCATCTGGCGGAGGCGAACGGCATTGATGGGGAGCATCAGCAGATACAGGAGAAAGGTCTTGACGTCGTGAGCGAGCGCGCCAAAGCCGACGAAGAATGCACAGCCGATCATGTTGGAGACGCGCAGCGGCACCATGGTCTGCGTCAGCAGAGTGGCGACAAAGAAGATTGAGCCGACCAGCGCAAACATGTTGGCAAGCGTGATATTGGCAAGCAAAATTTCCAACAGGCGGTTGAATATGGCGTTGTAGGTGATGTTGTTGGGATCGAGGCCGAGCTGCATCAGGATCTTTGCGACACGGAAGTTGTCGGCCGCCGTGTTGAGAATGCGATCCAGTATTATCGACAGGTTCACATTGGCAGAGTTCATCGGATCCTCCAGACGCGTCGGCGGCGCAGAACGGTTCGCTCGGTCGAATCGTCGTTCAGGCCACCCGCAATCAAGGCCGATTCTGCACCCGGCGTGCGTCAATAATAATTAAAGCGCCAAAAATAGACCATGGTCTTGAGCGCGATGATACCGGCGAGGGCGCCCCCCGCCAGCAGAATCGTCAAGCCGACCCGGAAAAGTTGTCTAATCAGCGCTGGCTGCGCTGCCCGGCGCGCTGCCGGGTCTGCTGCCGCGGTACCGGCCTCAATGGGGGTTGGTCTTGCCGATGGGGAGGGAATCCGTGGCAACGGGCCGCGGGGATGGGTCAGCATGGTCATTTCAAAAACCTTTCGCTTCCGGCCGGGGCGCCGCGCCGAGCGACGGCTCTCCTGCCATTGTGATGGCGACGGCTTCAGTTCATGGGCCCTGGAAGCAAGCGGCCGTCATTTGCCGATGAAGGTGGCGATTCGGCGCCACAGACGCATCAAGGGTCCGATGCGCGTGACAAGCGGATTGCCGCTGTTTTCCAGATCGAGTTCGAACCGCTCGGAGGGAAATATGGTTGCGCATGCGGTCGGCCCGCTCTGCTTTCTTGCAAACGACACCGCGGAGTCCTCGAGCAGGAAGATTCCGCCAATCCGCCCGTTGACGTCACGGGCAACCCAAAAACCTTCCTGGTTGCGGCCGATGAAAAATGCCGGAATTGCCTCATTGACGACGCCGGGATCAAGCGGCCGAAATTGCGCGGTGATGGTCGCGGGCTGATCAGGTGGAAGCATTCTCGGGCCGATCGCCGTCCTGCTCGACCGCAGCGGCCGATGGTCGCGCGGTGAGCAAGGCCTTCAGCCCCTCTCCCGTCGGCTCTGATGGATGTCCGGTCTTGAAAGCGATCGCGGCCATGGCGACCTCCTCACGAATCTAACGGCCATGATGTGCCGACGATGCCGTAGGAATGCGAGATGGCTCGGCGTTGCATCTTATAGGCGAGATATAAAAGCTCTAAAGCGAGGAATGCCCCCGCCGCAAATCGTCGCCGGGCCGGCTTTCGCTCGGACAAGCCAGATCCTCGTCGCCGATCGCAGCGATCGCGTTCGCGACCTCGGCTTTTGCGCAATCTCCCAATTCGACGATCGGCAGCCTTGTGCCCGGCGACATGAAGCCGAGCAGGGACAAGGCATATTTCAGGGCGGCCGGGCTTTCCCTGGTGAGCGAGGCGGTCAGCGGCCCGAGCCGGCTTTGCAGATATCGCGCGGTCTGTAATCGCCCCTGGCGGCAGCTCGAAAAGATCGCT
Source organism: uncultured Alphaproteobacteria bacterium (assembly GCA_963777475.1). GTDB lineage: Bacteria > Pseudomonadota > Alphaproteobacteria > Rhizobiales > Xanthobacteraceae > Bradyrhizobium. Next base: position 80,147 of record CAVZQX010000054.1, on the reverse strand, counting down.
TGGCACAGGTCCGGCGCGACGTTGGATATCCCCGATATGGCGCCGTCCCCGCCATTGGCGATGAAGGCGAGCGCGGTTGCGTCGTCTCCCGACAACAGCCGAAACCCCGGCGCGAGCTGCGAGCGCAGGCGCATCGGACGCGTGATATCGCTGGTCGCGTCCCGCAAGCCGACGAAGTTTTTCGATCGCGCCAGCCGCACCAGCGTGTCGTCGGACAATTCGCGCATGGTGCGGGAGGGAATGTCGTGCAGGATGATAGGCAGCGTGGTCGCTTCAGCGATCGCCTGAAAATGCGTCAGAATGCCTGATTGCATCGGCTTGTTGTAATAGGGCACGACCGAAAGCACCGCATCGGCGCCGGCCGCCTCAGCGCGTCGCGCCAATCCGATCGCCTGGCTGGTCGAATTCGATCCCGCGCCGGCAATGACGCAGGCGCGGCCGCGGACTACTCCGACCGCGGCGCGGACGATGCAGTCGTGCTCGGCCGGCGTCAGGGTCGAGGCCTCGCCGGTGGTTTCGGCGACGACAATCGCCGAGACGCCGGCCTCGATCTGGCGTTCGCAAAGCCTGGCGAATGCCGCCAGATCTATTCTATCCGCCTCGTCGAAGGGGGTTGGAAGATCGGGGATGTAGCCCGCCAACCAGGTCGTGGGCTGTGCAAGGATCGTCATTGGGATTTACGCCGCGTTTTCCATCTGGCCAAAACCCTGTCGATGGGCAGAAAGCACAAAGCCCTGCTGACATCTGACGCCCGCCTCGATCCGGAAGCCCATCTGCTCCAGTCTGCTTCGGATTTTCAGCGACAGCCCGCTTTCCCGGGAGTCGATCAGGACCGCGATCGCCGCGTAGGCGCACAGATAGGGCGAGATCTCGGCGAGTGCCGCCTCGATCGCGCCACGCGAGTTCTGCCCCGTGATCAGACCGACCGCGTGCTGTGCCTTTGCAATGCGGCAGGTCAAAGTGGTGGCCGAGCGAACGAAGCCGCGCCGTCGCAGCGCAAGATAGAGTTCCAGGCTATCGCTGCCGGCGACGATGGCGCGATGCAGGTAGGACAGCCGGGTGAGGTCGATCATGGTATCGATGACCTGCTCCCGGTTCGAAACGGAATGGGGATGAAGCATTTCACTCTCCCGGTGATGGTCGGCAGGTGTTGTCACGCGACGCGCCGTATGCCGGCAGCAGGGGTGGGAAGCTTGTCGATCTCAAGCTCGATTTCGCGGGATAGCTCGATGATGGTTTCGGCGTGACCGCCGTTCTCGAACAGCGCGTATTTGACGGCTTGCGCGCGGTTGACGAACAGGCCGCCATAGAGGCCGTTCTGTTGCTGCGCGATCCAGTTGCCGCGGCTGTTCTTGCCGATGAAAACGATTGCAGATGGTGAATTGCACGATGGAGGTTCGACGAACTTCACGTTGGTATTTCCTCTCAATAGGAGCGCGAGCAACGTGCTTCCGGCGCCACGACCATCCGTCGCTGTTTTCTGGCACATTGCGAATGTTCGGATGCTTCGGGCGGTCGGGAGACGGCTTCACTCATGCGCCCCAATATCTTCCCGGCCGGATATGAATTCGAGGCAGGCCGGTCCGCGATCTCATAGGAGCCCTATAGGATCGGGCGAGGCCGTCTCAGGCCGGGAAAGAATGATCGATGACGCTGACCAGCGAAAATAACGCCGCGTAAGCGGTCGCCTCATCCCAGTGATTGAGGGCCGTGCCGAGCGGCGGTTCGCGTTTCACGGTGCCGATGACGGCGCAGAGGACGATCGACATCCATAGCAGCGCCGCAAGGCTTTTGCCGAAGCCGATGCTCGCGAACGCGGCAAAGGCAAGCAGAATGCCGATCCGCAGGCAGAAGCGAACGATCACCTGGGTCGATCTCAGTTCTCGCGATAGGTTCGGAAGCTGCATCAGTTCCCTCAAGCGAAGTTGTCGCAACAGAACGGCACGCAAGTCGCGTCCGCGCCGCGCGGCACCGGGGGGACGCTGGTCCGTGTTCGCGGCGCGACGATGCATTGGGCGTCGACGAACGCGCTCAGGATGGCCAGCGCCAGGTCCGGGTGCCGGGCCTCGATCGACTGGTCGAGCCAGTCGGGAAGCTCGCGCTCGCGCGACAGCGCGCAATACCATTCGCCGCCATCATAGGCGATCCTGCGCACCTGCCATTGCGGCAGCTCCAAATCGATCAGCGCGAGCGCCGCCTCAGTCCAGGCGGCCGCCGCAATCAAGCGTTCGATCCGCGCGGTCCTCGTGGTCGGTGGCGAAGAGGGGAAACGCCGGCACGCATGGCTGATGATTTCGTGCACGAGCGTTCCCGTCACGCGAGGGGCGTCGCGAAGCTGATCGCTAAGTTCGGCGGGAGTTATTTCTCTGAGCAGACCTCGCATGGCGCCATCTCACGTTTACCTGTGGCAGCGGCCGACGCCGGCAGCTTGCCTCCGCCAAGATGGCCGGATTGCCATTTAAAAACGAGATGGAGCGCAGCAGCGGAATATAAGGGCGTCATAAACGCCGATGGAACCGGCGATTCGGTCACTTCGAAGGCAAGTTGGGCACCGTCTTTATGAGATTCCTATAACTTTGCCGTTGTGGCCGTCTCGAAAAGCTATGCGCATGGTGGCACTTCACACCATGGAAACAGGTCAGGTCGGGAGCGGAGATTCGCTCCAAGGTTGATCCATCGCAAGCGGCCGCCCCGTGAACCCTTAGATGCTTTGCGCCTGCGACCTGCGCAATAGGAGCACCCCATGCTGGATATCTTGATGCTGGCGCTAGGCTTCGCCTTCTTCGCAACTGCGATCGGCTATGCCTATGTCTGCGAGCGGCTGTAAGGAGAACAACGATGATCTTCGATTATTCGCTCGCCGGTCTCGTCTCGCTCGGTCTGTTGTTCTACCTGACCTACGCCCTGCTGCGGCCCGAGCGTTTCTGACCCATATCAGCCCTTCCGCGCATTCTCAAAGGCAATTCCAATGACCGTCATCGGCTGGCTTCAAATCATTCTCTACTGCGTGATCATGGTCGCGCTGGTCAAACCGCTCGGCGGGTACATGACGCGCGTCTTCAACGGCGAGCCCACGTTCCTCTCCCCGATCCTGCGGCCTGTGGAGGCCGGGATTTACTGGATCGGCGGCGTTGACGCAAAGCGCGAACAGCACTGGCTGACCTATACGGTCGCCATGCTGCTGTTCCATGTCGGTGGCTTCCTCATCATTTATGGCGTGATGCGGCTGCAGGCGTTGCTGCCGTTCAATCCGGCCGGGCAATCCGCCGTCGCCGAGGATCTTTCTTTCAACACGGCGATCTCCTTCATCACCAACACCAACTGGCAGAACTACGGCGGCGAAAGCACGCTGTCCTATCTGGTGCAGATGGTCGGCCTGACCCACCAGAACTTCCTGTCGGCCGCGACCGGCATTGTGCTTGCGGTGGCGCTGATCCGCGGCTTTGCGCGCGCCTCGATGCGCACGATCGGCAATTTCTGGGTCGACGTGACCCGCTGCACGCTCTACATCCTGCTGCCGATCTGCATCGTCTACACGCTGTTCCTGGTATGGCAAGGCATGCCGCAGACGCTGGGCGACTATGTCGATGCCACGACGCTTGAAGGCGCCAAGCAAACCATCGCCGTTGGCCCGGTTGCCTCCCAGGTCGCCATAAAAATGCTGGGCACCAATGGCGGCGGCTTCTTCAACGCCAACGCCGCGCATCCGTTCGAAAACCCAACCGCGCTGTCGAACTTCGTGCAGATGCTCTCGATCTTCGCGCTCGGCGCCGCGCTCACCAACGTGTTCGGGCGCATGGTCGGTAACCAGCGCCAGGGTTGGGCGGTCCTTGCGGTCATGGGCATCCTGTTCCTCGCCGGCGTCACCGTCACCTACTGGGCGGAAGCCAACGGGACCACCGCTCTGCAGGCGCTGGGGCTGACCGGCGGCAACATGGAAGGCAAGGAAGTCCGCTTCGGCATTATCGCCTCCTCGCTGTTCGCGGTGATCACGACGGACGCCTCCTGCGGCGCGGTCAACGCCATGCATGACAGTTTTACGGCGCTTGGCGGCATGATCCCGCTGATCAACATCCAGCTCGGCGAGATCATCGTCGGCGGCGTCGGCTCCGGCCTCTACGGCATGCTGCTGTTCGTCGTGCTTGCGATCTTTGTCGCCGGTCTGATGGTGGGCCGCACGCCGGAATATGTCGGCAAGAAGATCGAGGCGCGCGAAGTCAAGATGGCGATGCTGGCGATCTTGGTGCTGCCCTTGATGTATCTCGGCTGGACCGCGGTCGCCGTCGTGCTGCCCTCGGCGGTCGCCTCGATGGCCAATGCCGGCCCGCACGGCTTTACTGAAGTTCTCTATGCCTATACGTCGCAAACCGGCAACAACGGTTCGGCCTTCGCCGGCCTTACCGGCAACACGCCCTTCTACAACATCACCGGCGGTGTCGCGATGTTCGTCGGCCGCTTCTTCATGATCGTTCCGGCAATGGCGATTGCAGGTTCGCTGGCGGGCAAGAAATCAATCCCGCTATCGGCTGGCACGTTCCCGACCACCGGCGGCCTGTTCGTCGGCCTCGTCGTCGGCGTGATCCTGATCATCGGCGGCCTCACCTTCTTCCCGGCGCTGGCGCTCGGACCGATCGTCGAGCATCTCGCGATGACCGCCGGCACCTTGTACTGATCGAGCCCTTTTCGGAGTGACCTCCATGGAACCAGTCGTCAAAATGAACAAGCGCATGCCGGTATCGGCGATGCTGGACCCGAAGATCGTGATGCCCGCGATCTGGGCGTCCGTGACCAAGCTCGATCCGCGGCTGATGATGAAGAACCCCGTGATGTTCGTGGTCGAGATCGTGGCCGCGCTGACCACGGTCATCTTCCTGCGCGACCTCGCGACCGGCGGGGAGCATCTCGGCTTCACCTTCCAGATCATCCTCTGGCTGTGGTTCACGGTGCTGTTCGCCAATTTCGCCGAAGCGGTCGCCGAAGGCCGCGGCAAGGCGCAGGCCGACTCGCTGCGCAAGACCCGCACCGAGAGCCAGGCCAAGCTTTTGACCGGCTCCGACAAGACCTATCGATTGGTGTCCGGCACCAGCCTCAAGGTCGGCGACATCGTGCTGGTCGAAGCCGGCGACAACATCCCTTCCGATGGCGAGGTGATCGAGGGCGTCGCTTCGGTCAACGAGGCCGCGATCACCGGCGAATCCGCGCCCGTGATCCGCGAATCCGGCGGCGACCGCTCGGCGGTGACCGGCGGCACGCAGGTGCTGTCCGACTGGATCCGCGTCCGCATCACGGCTGCGCAAGGCTCGACCTTCATCGATCGCATGATCAAGCTGGTCGAAGGCGCCGAGCGGCAGAAGACGCCGAACGAGATCGCGCTCAACATCCTGCTCGCGGGGTTGACCATCATCTTCGTGTTCGCGACCGTGACGATCCCGAGCTACGCCTCCTATGCCGGCGGCTCGATTTCGGTGGTGATCCTGGTCGCGCTGTTCGTGACGCTGATTCCGACCACCATCGGCGCGCTGTTGTCGGCGATCGGCATCGCCGGCATGGACCGGCTGGTGCGCTTCAACGTACTGGCGATGTCGGGCCGCGCGGTGGAAGCCGCCGGCGACGTCGACACGCTGCTCTTGGACAAGACCGGCACCATCACGCTCGGCAACCGTCAGGCGACCGCGTTCCGCCCGGTGCGCGGCGTCACCGAACAGGAGCTTGCGGACGCGGCGCAGCTTGCCTCGCTCGCGGATGAGACGCCGGAGGGCCGCTCCATCGTCGTGCTGGCCAAGGAGAAATACGGCATCCGCGGCCGCGACATGGCGGAACTGGCCGCGACCTTCATTCCGTTCACCGCGCAGACCCGCATGAGCGGCGTCGACGCGGGCGGATCGTCGGTGCGCAAGGGCGCGGTCGACGCCATCCTCAATTATGTCGGCGGCGGCGTCCCCCAGGCGCTGGCTTCCGGCAATGCCGCACGCGCCATCAAGCCGATGGTGAACTCGGATGTCGCCCGCGAGATCCAGTCGATATCGGACGAGATCGCCAAGGCCGGCGGCACGCCGCTTGCGGTGGCGAGAGACGGCCGTCTGCTCGGCGTCATCCAGCTCAAGGACATCGTCAAGGGCGGCATCCGCGAGCGCTTCGCCGAATTGCGCCGCATGGGCATCCGCACCGTGATGATCACCGGCGACAACCCGATGACGGCGGCGGCCATCGCGGCGGAAGCCGGCGTCGACGACTTCCTGGCGCAAGCGACGCCCGAGGACAAGCTGAAGCTGATCCGCGACGAGCAGGCCAAGGGCAAGCTGGTCGCGATGTGCGGCGACGGCACCAACGACGCGCCGGCGCTGGCGCAGGCCGACGTCGGGGTTGCCATGAACACCGGCACGCAGGCGGCCCGCGAGGCCGGCAACATGGTCGATCTCGATTCCAACCCGACCAAGCTGATCGAGGTGGTCGAGATCGGCAAGCAATTGCTGATGACCCGCGGCGCGCTGACGACGTTCTCGATCGCCAATGACGTCGCGAAATATTTCGCGATCATCCCCGCGATGTTCCTGACGTTCTACCCGCAGCTCAACGTGCTCAACATCATGCACCTGGCGAGCCCGCAGAGCGCGATCCTGTCGGCGATCATCTTCAACGCCCTCATCATCATCGCGCTGATTCCCTTGGCGCTGAAAGGCGTGGCCTATCGCGCGATCGGGGCCGGCGCGCTGCTCCGCCGCAACCTGTTGGTCTACGGCCTGGGCGGAATCATCATTCCCTTTATCGGCATCAAGGCGATCGATCTCGTCGTTGCCGCCTTGCACCTGGTCTAACACCAAACCGTCATTGCGAGCGAAGCGAAGCAATCCATCTCGCCACGCAAAGAAAGAATGGATTGCTTCGCAGCTCACGCTCCTCGCAATGACGAAAACTAAGGAGACACGACCATGCTCAGAGAAATTCGTCCCGCCATCATCGTCCTTGTCGCGCTGACGCTGATCACCGGACTGGCTTACCCGCTTGCCATGACGGGCGTCGCCGGCGCGATCTTTCCGAAACAGGCGGCCGGCAGCCTGATCGAGCGGGACGGCAAGGTGGTCGGCTCCGCCCTGATCGGGCAGGAGTTCAAGGACGACAAGTATTTCCACGGCCGACCGTCGGCGACCACCGCGGCGGACCCGGCTGATTTCGACCAAGACCATTTCGGCGCCGTACAATGCGGCCAATTCGGGCGGCTCCAACCTCGGCCCGACCAGCAAGGCGCTGGCCGACCGGGTCAAGGAAGACGTGGACAAGCTGAAGGCGGAAAATCCCTCAAGCCCGGTTCCGATCGACCTCGTCACCACCTCGGCCAGCGGCCTCGATCCCGATATTTCGCCCGAGGGCGCGCTGTTCCAGGTGCCGCGCGTCGCCAAGGCGCGGAACATGCCCGAGGAGCGCGTCCGCGACCTGGTGACGCAAAATACTGAAGGCCGCCTGGTCGGAATCCTGGGCGAGCCGCGCGTCAACGTGCTGGCGCTGAACCTGGCGCTCGACGCCGCGGCGTCCAAATGACTGAAGCCGCGACGGCAGCAGCTATGACAGAGCCGGCGCGCGGACTATAATCGCGCCATGGTCCAGCCGCGCCGCGATCCCGAACAACGTCCCCTGCCGGAAGCCCTGTTGGAAGCGGCAAGGCGCGAGGGGGGCGGTGAAGGGAAGCTCAAGATTTTCGTCGGCGCCGCCCCCGGCGTCGGCAAAACCTATGAGATGCTGCAGAGCGCGCATGCCAAGCTGAAGGCCGGCGTCGATGTCGTCGTCGGCGTCGTCGAGACCCACGGACGGGTGGAGACCGAAGCGCTGCTGCGGGGGCTTCGAGGTCGTTCCGCGCAAACGGCTCGAATACCGCGACCAGATTCTCGAGGAGATGGACCTCGATGCGGTGATCGCGCGCCGGCCGCAAATCGTCCTGGTCGATGAATTGGCGCACACCAATGCGCCGGGCAGCCGTCATCCCAAGCGCTATCTCGACGTCGAGGAGTTGTTGTCGCGCGGCATCGACGTCTACACCGCCGTCAACATCCAGCACATCGAAAGCCTCAACGACGTGGTCGCCCAGATCACGCATGTGCGCGTGCGCGAAACCGTGCCCGATTCGGTGTTCGACCGGGCGGATGCGATCGAACTGATCGACCTCACGCCGGACGACCTGATCCAGCGGCTGAAGGAGGGCAAGGTCTACGTTCCCAGGCAGGCCGAGCGTGCGCTGGAGCATTATTTCTCGCCGGGAAACCTGACCGCGTTGCGCGAGCTGGCGCTGCGCCGCACCGCCGAGCGCGTCGACGAGCAGCTGCTCACCCACATGCAGGCCAACGCGATCGAGGGTCCGTGGGCCGCGGGCGAGCGCATCCTGGTGTGCCTCAGCGAGGATCCTCGCTCGGCCGGCCTCGTGCGCTACACCAAGCGGCTGGCGGACCGGCTGCATGCGCCCTGGACCGCGATCAGCATCGAAACCCGGCGCAGCCTGCAATTGACCGACGAGGAGCGCGACCGGCTGGCCGATACCTTGCGCCTGGCGGAGGCGTTGGGCGCCGAGGCGCTCACCATTCCCGGTGTCGGGCGCCGAATTGCGGACGATCTGCTCGCCTTTGCGCACGCCAACAACGTGACCCAGATCGTCGTCGGCAAGTCGACGCGGTCGTTCTGGTTCGAAATCGTGCGCGGTTCGGTGGTGCATGACCTGGTGCGGCGCGGCGGCAATATCAGCGTGCATGTGATCGCCGGCGAGGAGCTTGCGGCGGACCCGGTCGCGAAAAAGACCGTGCGTGCAGCGGAACGAACCGAGCCGTTCGATCCGATTCCCTATGCGATGGCTGCGCTGTTCGTTGCGGGCGCGCTTGGCGTCAGCGTGCTGGTCGATCGGTGGTTGGGCATCGAGAACGTCGATCTGGTATTTATCACGGCGGTGGTCGGGGTCGCCGTCCGGTACGGCCTGTTGGCCGTCGCTGCTGGCCAGCGTGGCCGCCTCGCTGTGTTACAATTTCTTTTTCCTGCCGCCGATCTATACCTTCACGATCACCGATCCGGTCAATGTCGCGGCCTTCTTCTTCTTCATGCTGGTCGCGGTCCTGGTTTCCAACGTCGCGGCCCGCGTGCGCATCCAGGCCGTCTCCGCGATCGGCAGGGTGCGGACCACCGAGTTGCTTTATGCCTTCAGCCGCAAGCTCGCGGGCACCGCGACGCTGGACGATGTGCTGTGGGCGACCGCCTATCAGGCCGCGTTGATGCTGAAGGTGCGCGTGGTGCTGCTGTTGCCGGAAGAGGGCGTGCTGACGGTGAAGACCGGCTATCCGCCAGAGGATCAGCTCGACAAGGCCGATCTCGCCGCGGCGAACTGGGCGTGGAGCAACGACCGTTCGGCCGGGCGCGGCTCGGATACGCTGCCCGGCGCCAAGCGGCTGTTCCTGCCGATGCGAACCGGACGCGGACCGATCGGCGTCATCGGCATCGACAACGACAGGACCGGTCCGCTGCTTACCCCGGATCAACGGCGATTGCTGGATGCGCTGATGGACCAGGGCGCGCTCGCGATCGAACGCGTGCTGCTGGTCGAGGATATGGATCGCGTCAAGCGCACCGTGGAATCCGAGCGGCTGCGCTCGGCGCTCCTGACCTCGATCTCGCACGATCTGAAGACGCCGCTCGCTTCCGTGCTCGGCGCGGCCTCGACGATGCGCGATCTCGCGGACGGCCTGACCGACCAGGAAAAGCACGACCTGCTGGCGACCGTGATCGACGAGTCCGAGCGGCTCAATCGCTTCATCGCCAACCTGCTCGACATGACCAAGCTGGAATCCGGCGCCATCGTGCCGAACACGGCGCCGCACGACATCGGCGAGATCGTCGGCAGCGCGCTGCGGCGCGCCAGCAAGATCCTGGCGCATCACAAGATCTCGCTCGAGCTCGCCGCCGATCTGCCGATGCTGGAGCTGGATGCGGTATTGTTCGAACAGGTGCTTTTCAACCTGTTGGACAATGCCGCGAAATATGCGGCCGCGGACACCACGATATCGATCCGGAGCTTGCGGGATAAGGCTTCCGTGTGCCTGCAGATCATCGATGAGGGCGATGGTATCCCGCCGCCGGAGCTGGAAAGCATCTTCGACAAGTTTTATCGCGCGCAAAAAGGCGACCATGTCCGCCCCGGCACCGGCCTTGGGCTGGCGATTTCCCGCGGTTTTGTCGAGGCGATGCACGGCAAGATCTCGGCGGCGAACCGGACCGACCGCAGCGGCGCCGTGCTGACCATCCGATTGCCGATTCCGGCGACGTCGACCGCGCTGGACACCGCCGCATGACCGCAGCCCCGATCAAGGTCCTGGTCATCGACGACGAGCCGCCGATCCGCAAGCTGTTGCGGATGGGGCTGACGACGCAGGGCTACGAGATTCTGGAGGCGCCCAACGGCAAGGTGGCGCTGGAGCTGATGTCGGAAAATCCCGCGCTGATCATTCTCGATCTGGGCCTGCCCGACATCCAGGGTCATGAATTGCTGCGCATGATCCGCGGCCGCAACGACAGCGTGCCGATCGTGGTGCTGTCGAGCCGCGGCGACGAAGCCGGCAAGGTGCAGGCGCTCGATCTCGGCGCCGACGATTACCTGACCAAGCCGTTCGGGATGGACGAACTGCTGGCCCGCCTGCGCGCCGCGCTGCGGCATCAGTTGCAGGTTCATGGCGAGCGGCCGGTGTTTCGCTCCGGCGATCTCTCCGTCGATCTGGTGCGCCGCATCGTCAAGGTCGGCGACAGGGAAGTGAGGCTGTCGCCGAAGGAGTACGATCTGTTGCGCGTATTGGTGCAGCACGCCGGCAAGGTGCTGACCCACCGCTTCCTGTTGAAGGAGCTGTGGGACGAACTCACCGACGCGCAATATCTGCGGGTCTATGTGCGCCAGCTCCGGCAGAAGATCGAAGCCGATCCGGAGCGCCCGCAATTCGTGCTGACCGAAACCGGCATCGGCTATCGCCTGCGCGCGCCGGATTAGTCTTGCTGCGTCACTAGACCCATGGTGAGGAGGCGCGCTTGCGCTGTCTCGAACCATGAGGCCCCCGGCGCCCACTTCTTGCCGCTTTGACCTCCGGCGCAATCCCATCAAAATTCTGCACAGAAAGGCACATCTTAGGATTGTGTTAAAATGGGATGTAAGTAATAGTAGATAACCGGGGACGCCGCCTAGCCGACGCTCTCAGATTTTGAAACCAGAAGCAATTCGCATAGGCGTTGCGGCGGCCACTGCAGCGCGCCTCAACCGCTCGCAGTAAGCTCTATTTCGAGCGTGCTGAGTTACGGGGCAAACGATGAAATTTCACCTGCTTTCGTTTATCTTGAGCGTCATTTTGGTCGCACTAATGGCCTATCCTCTGATCATTCATTTTTTCTTGGGTTGGAAGCGCAAAGCAGACGATGTGCTTCTTTCGATGTCTGCGTCTTGTGCGAGAATCTACCTAAGTACTTTTCAAGATTTGTCTGTTGAAGAGAATATCGCCAGAGCCGAATTTAAGAGATTCTATCTTTCGTGGTACGGAAGAAAATATCTAGTCGCTCCAATCGTTATCATTATGTTTGCTGCGATCATATTATCCTATTCTCTCGCTGACACCGGCATATTCGATCTCAACGAGTTCAATAAGATTTCGGTCGTTGCAGGCGAATACATACACCTTCCTCCGGTAGCTGTTGCCGCAGTTACCGGGGCCTATGGCTTCGTCGCTTGGGACTTGATCTCGAGGACAGCAAGAAGAGACCTTTCTCCCTCCGATATCTTGGGCGCTGCCGTCAGGATGCTGATCGCTATCCCACTCGGTTATTCGTTCGCCGCTCTCTTGAAAGACGACCTCGGTCCCTTCATTGCATTTGCCGCGGGTGCTTTTCCACTGCAGACGGTGGTGACCATTCTTCAACGCCTCACTAACAAGCAGCTTGGTGTTGAAATGGGCGCAAGCGCTTCGAAAGATCAGGTCATAGAATTGTCGTGTGTCGATAGGGTGATCGCCGATCGATTGCAGGACGCCGATATTACTACGGTCGGCCAACTTGCCTATTGTGATCCGGTTCAGATTTGCATGCGGACGAATCTGAGCTTCGCATTTGTATCCGACATTACCGCTCAGGCGCTCGCCTGGATATATCTTGGTAATAAGCTGGCCGATCTACGGCTTTTAGGTCTCCGGGGCGCTGTCGAGATAGGCTACCTTAACGAGGATATCAAAAGTAGTGATCCAGCTGAGAGCCAGTGCGCCGAAGCTATCCTCAAGAAGGCTGCCAGCATTCTAGCTTTAAGTCCCGAAGAGTTTCAGAATGTGGCTGAGCAAATTGGAGAAGATCCCTACACTGTTTTTCTTACAGAGACATGGCCCGAGACCAGTGATCCGAACGAACGAAGCGACGTCAGTTCCGTTACAACAATCGCAGCAATGGTTGCGTGAGGCTCGTAGCGAGACATCGCACAAAAGTTCGTCCTTTTAGCCGGTTGCGTTCTCCGTCTCCGGCGAGAGCGTGTAAGAGGTTCGATTTCTCCAGCATATTTGCGCGGACGGCGTCATTACGAACAAGGGTCTGACGAACAAGATTAGTTCTTGCCGAGCGGCGGAGAGTGACAAGTACGGCGGCGCGGTTCAACCCCATATTGCGCGGGCTGCACTTCGATATAGTAGGACGAAGAACGTTGGCGGGCGCAATGCCTAGGACTCCGGCTTCTCGAATATTTTGTTAGATAGCATCATTACTAAAATGTCTCAGGTACAAAAATGGTAACGCGCAGACGGGGCAAGAGCATCAAGACTGTAATTAAGAATTACGGCCTCATGTGGCGTAGGGACTCAGTCTTCTGGGGCAAAGGTAACCGCAAAGGAGTGTTGGAGGGTCGAAGAAGCGGGAAGGTTATCAATTTTCGCGATCAGATTGGGGTCTACGTTCTCTACGATGAAGCAAGGCGACCGATCTATGTGGGTCAGGCGGGCCAGGGTAACGCTCGCCTATTCAATAGACTGCGCTCGCATCGGAGGGACGGGTTAGCCCTTAGGTGGAATTACTTCAGTTGGTTTGGCCTATTGGCTATCAACAAGAATGGAGGTCTGCTCGGGGTGGGACGCCCCATCCAAGCGAGTGAGCGGCACTATGAAAAGTACGCTCAATGAGATCGAAGGCGTTCTTATCGCGGCCACGGAGCCCGTATTTAACAAGCAAGGCGCGCGTTTCAGGGGAATTGCTCGATACCGTCAGGTGCCTCACCCCGATGCTGATTACACCTCGCCGACGCAACTGCGGGAGCTGCTTGAGAAAATCACTAGGAAGATTGATAGTGCGCGCTGATCCCGGTGCTCACGAATGGCAGGCGGGAGCCAAAGAAATGACCACGAAGGATACCCGCATTCACGAAGGTGGCGCCAACGTCTTTGCCGACCTTGGGCTACCCGACGCCGACAATCATTTCCTCAAGGCCCAGATTGTCGCGGAGCTGTATCGCCTCAGCAGCGAACGCAAGCTCACCCAGCAAAAGGCCGGGGCGCTGATGGGCATTTCCCAGCCCGAAGTATCGCGGCTGTTCAAGGGTCACTTCCGCGAATACTCGGTTGACCGCCTGATTGCCTTTCTGACTGCGTTCGACCGCGATGTTGAGATTGTCGCCCGGCCGCGCGACAAGCGCGCCAAGAAAGCCCACCGCGGCCAAATCACCTTCAGACCTGTCGCAGCGTAAATGAAAGCGGGGCCACGGCCACTTCTGAATTTCAGAAATTAACTTGACAACCCGGTAGAAACAGGAGTAGAAGCAACTCATCCCGCCTCACCAAGAGGGGCGTTTCGCGATCGTCACGGACGTGAGGCGGGCTGCGGTGGACGCTGATGGCGCGTGAGACGAGCGCGCTTGAAGCGGACGGCGAAGTCGTGTGGTCCTGGCGCCCCGACGCTGGCGCTAAGTTTTCGCGAAGTCAATTCGCGGAAGTGACGGGGGCAAAAGAGCCCGGTCCCCGGGGAGAGCGCGAAATACGCTGTTAAAACCATTGCGCGGGGAATGCCGGGTGATTCCGGTGTGACCGTGATGACTTGCGTGCGTGCTACTCTTACTTTTGCACGCAAGGCTGCGGGCGCATCGGGCGCCCGGCATTCCCTGCGCCCTCTATTTTGAGAGGGCGGGAAATTCAAGGATCAAACCTCGCGCAAACCTGCGGCGAGATCGCGAAGCTGCGGGCACGCGGCGCTGTTGGAATTTTTCATCCCAGCTGTCATCGTCCGCGAAGGCGGACGATCCAGTATCCCAGAGGCATCAGTGATTGAACCGAGAAGCCACGGCGTACTGGATACCCCGCATGCGCGGGGTATGACGAGCTATTGTGGAGTGCGCAGCGTCGCCACACTCCGGCTGTCGTCGTCCGCGAACCGGTCCGGCCTGCGGCCGGCCGGATGACAGGCTCAGGCGGACGATCCAGTATTCGAGAGGCGTCAGCGATGGGATCGAGAGCCACGGCGTACTGGATACTCCGCATGCGCGGGGTATGACAGGTCGTTTGCTACATGTTGTAGCTTTGCCGGCCGCTTATGGATTGCCTGGCGGCGTGCTTGCCCTTAACCTTTGGACGCCGGGAACCCCAATTGCCCTCGGGTGTTCTGGTTCTGGGCCGCTGCGGTGGTGCGAAACGACACCGAGTACTGGCGTAGGATTTGGATCGTGTCGCTGCGAGACCTCTCCATTTATCGAAAGAAGCGGGACTTCGAGAAGACCTCGGAGCCGTCGGGCGAGGCGAAAATCGCGCCGTCGAAGCGGCGTCGGTTCGTGATCCAGAAGCATGCCGCGACGCGGCTGCACTACGATCTCAGGCTCGAATTCGACGGCGTGTTCAAGTCCTGGGCGGTGACCCGCGGCCCCTCGCTCGATCCGCACGACAAGCGGCTCGCGGTGGAAGTCGAAGACCATCCGCTCGATTACGGCGATTTCGAAGGCACCATTCCCAAGGACCAATATGGCGGCGGCACGGTGCAGCTCTGGGACCGCGGCTACTGGGAATCCGATGCTCCCGAGGCCGGCTTCAAGAAGGGCGACCTGAAGTTCACGCTTGATGGCGAGAAGCTGCACGGCAGTTGGGTGCTGGTGCGCATGCGCAACGACCGTACCGGCGGCAAGCGCACCAACTGGCTGCTGATCAAGCATCGCGACGCGTACGCCAAGGAAGGCGAGGCCAACAATATTCTCGACGAGGATCGCTCCGTCGCCTCGGGCCGCACCATGGCAGAGATCGCCGCGGGCAAGGGCCGCGCGCCAAAACCGTTCATGACGGCAAAATCCCGCCGCATGAATGCAGATGCGGTCTGGCATTCCAACCGGGGCGAAGCTGCCGAAGCGCGCGCGCAGAGCAAGCCGGTGTTGGCGAAAGCCAAGACGGTCAGCGCGATGCCCGACTTCGTCGCGCCGCAGCTCTGCACGCCGGTCGAGCGGCCGCCCGGCGGCGCGGGCTGGTGCCACGAGATCAAGTTCGACGGCTACCGCGTGCAATTGCGCGTCGAGGATGGCAAGGCCACGCTGCGGACGCGCAAGGGGCTGGACTGGACCGACAAGTTCAAGGCGATCGCCAAGGAAGCTGGCGCGCTGCCCGACGTGCTGATCGACGGCGAGATCGTCGCGCTCGATTCCAAGGGCGCGCCGGATTTTTCCACCCTGCAGGCGGCGATTGCCGACGGCAAGACCGATCCCCTTATCTTCTTTGCCTTCGACCTTCTGTTCGCTGATGGCATGGACCTTCGCCGCCTGCCGCTCGGCGAGCGCAAGGCGCAATTGAAGCAGGTGCTCGAAGCGCGGAACGGCAACGCGCAAGGAAAGACGAAAGGAACGGCGAAATACATCCGCTATGTCGAGCATTTCGAGGCCGAGGGCGAAGAGGTGATGGATTCGGCGCGCCAGCTGTCGCTCGAAGGCATCGTCTCGAAGAAGCTGAGCGCGCCCTATCATTCCGGCCGTTCGGAAAGCTGGACCAAGGCCAAGACCCGTGCCGGGCAGGAGGTCGTCGTCGGCGGCTGGAAGACCACCAACGGCAAGTTCCGTTCGCTGATGGCGGGCGTCCATCGCGGCGATCACCTCGCTTATGTCGGCATCGTCGGCACCGGGTTCGGGCAGGACATTGTGCGGCGCATCATGCCGGCGCTGAAGGCCTCGGCGTCGGACGAGAGCCCGTTCGGCGGCAAGAATGCGCCGCGCAAGACCCGCGACGTGCATTGGCTGAAGCCCGAGCTCGTCGCCGAGGTCGAATTTGCCGGCTGGACGGCCGACGGCAACATCCGGCAGGCTGCGTTCAAGGGCCTGCGCCAGGACAAGCCGGCCGACGAAGTGAAGGCGGAAGAACCTGTGATGACAGAGGTCGCCAAACCCACGAAAAGCGCCGCCAAATCTGCAAAGACCGGTGCGGCACGGTCGATGCCGTCGGCAAGCAGCTCCGCCGAGGTGATGGGCGTCGTGATTTCAAAGCCGGACAAGGAGCTGTGGCCGGACGCCGGCGACGGCAAGGGCGTCACCAAGCTCGATCTTGCCCGCTATTTCGAGGCCGTCGGCGAATGGATGATCGGCCACATCAAGGGCCGGCCGTGCTCCATCGTCCGCGCGCCCGACGGCATCAGCGGCCAGCAGTTTTTCCAGCGCCACGGCATGCAGGGCACCTCGAAGCTGCTGAAGCTGGTCAAGGTATCCGGCGACCGCAAGCCCTACTTGCAAATCGACCGCATCGAGGGGCTTGCCGCGGTCGCCCAAGCCGGCGGGCTCGAGCTGCATCCCTGGAACTGTGCGCCGGATCAATATGACACGCCGGGCCGGCTGGTGTTCGATCTCGACCCTGCACCGGATGTCGAATTTGCCGACGTGATCGAGGCGGCGAAAGCGATGCGGCAGCATCTCACCGATGTCGGCATGGAAAGCTTTTGCAAGACCACCGGCGGCAAGGGGCTGCACGTTGTGGTGCCGCTGCTTGATGGCGCAAAAGACAAGGTGACCTGGAAGGAAGCGAAGGCCTTTGCGCAAGGCGTTTGCCAATGGATGGCCAACGACGATCCCGAGCGCTATCTGCTCAACATGTCGAAGAAGCTGCGCGCGAGGAAAGATCTTCCTCGATTACTTGCGCAACGACCGCATGGCGACCGCCGTGGCGGTGCTCTCGCCGCGGGCGCGCGTGGGCGCGACCGTTTCGATGCCTCTGACCTGGGCCCAGGTCAAAGGCGACCTCGACCCGAAGCGCTTTACGGTACGCACCGTGCCGCGATTGCTCGGCAAGACCAAGGCATGGGAAGGATACGATGAGGCGGCATCGTCGATCAAAGCCGCGATCAAGAAGCTGGCCTCGAAGTAGGGTGGGCCAAAGCGAAGCGAGCCCACCGTTAGTCTACGTGTTCGGAGCTTCGTGGTGGGCACGGCGCAAGAGCGCCTTTGCCCACCCTACGCAAATGACGTCGTGCTCATTAGCGGGGAGTTTTCTCAAATCCTGCCCAACAGCAAGAGTATCAGTAGAATCACGATGATGAGGCCAAGCCCGCCGCCGCCATAATAGCCGGTGCCATAAAACGGCCCGCCGCCGATTCCACTGAAGCCCCCGAGTAGCGCAATAACGAGAATAATCAGGATGATCGTTCCGATGGACATTTAACCCTCTCCTCAGCCCCGCCGAAGGCGTTTGCTCGCTGGTTGCAGCGAAGGAAACTTGCGGGAACCTTGAAAGTTCCGTCTTTTGCATTGCGATAACACGCCACGCTCATTTCTTTTCGAACCGTGCAGAACTACGTGCGTTGGATCGGAGGAGGATTCAGGAAATGTCCGCACCACTGGTCGTATCGATTCCGCATCGGCTGGGTCGCGAGGAAGCGTCGCGCCGCCTCAAGGTTGGACTCACGCGTGCGGCTTCGAGCATTCCGGTGCTCAAGGTCGACGAGGAGCGTTGGCAGGACGATCGGATGTTCTTCCGCGTCCGCGCGCTGGGGCAGGCGGCGTCGGGCCACATCGATGTCGCCGACGATCACGTTCGGCTCGAAGTCGTATTGCCGTGGCTGCTGCAGCGATTTGCGGAAGTCGCGCAGATCGCCATTCGCAATCGCGGTACATTACTGCTGGGCAAGCGAAGCTGACGCGCAATCTCGCGTTGCAACAATGGAGCGCGTCAGCTTGTCGTTAACGAATTGGCGCGAAGATTGGGGCCAGTGCGGAGAACGGGAACCGGCCTTGAGTTGGCACGACATCCGCCAGGCCGTCCGGCCGTCGATCCCGGGCGGCCTTTCATTTGTTTCAGGCGTGGCTGCGTTGGCGCGGCGGCTTGGCGGCGCCCGCGAGCCGGGCCTTCAAGACCGCGGCCGGCAACTTCTGAAACAGCGCCGGCAGGCGCAACTCGGTTGCACCCTTTGCAACGCCTTCGAGCAAATATCCATTCAGATCGATCGCGCCATCGAACGCGTCGGCGTTTGGCCACGCGCGCCCGGTTTGCGTGAACGCCGCGAAAGATCTCGCCACCACCGTGATTGCCGCGTCGCGGCGATAGCTCCGCGCAAACGCGATGACATGGTCAGCGTGTGGCCCGCTGACTTGCAGCGGCCGATAGTCGCCATGGGTGAAAACATCGGCGAGTTCGGTCCGCAGCTTCAACAGATGCCGCGTCCACGCGAGCTTCAAGTGGCCGCTAGGCCAGTCCTCCGCGAGGCGCTGCCAATCGGGCGTTTCCAGTTCGGCAAGAACCGAAGCACGCCCGGCAAAATCGACCGGCCGGCGGTTGTCGGGATCGACCAACGACAGGTCCCAGTATTCCGTACCCTGATAGAAATCGGGTACGCCCGGCACGGTCGCCTTCAGGGTCAGCTGGCTGAGCGAATTGAGCGCGCCGAGCAAAGCGACACGCCGCGCCCGCGTCGCAAACGAACTGAGAAACTCGGCGGAAACCACGGGATCGAGGACACGCGCAATGAACATCTTCAGGCCGGTCTCGTAAGCTTCGTTGGGATTGAGCCAGCTCGTTTCCTGCTTGCCTTCGCGTGCGGCTTTCAGCGCATAGGCTTCAATCCGTTCCGGGAACTTGTCCTCGCATCCGTCCAGCGGCCAAGCACCGATCAGCGCCTGATACAGCATGTATTCCGCCGTCGCCGAGGGCGCGCGCATCCCGCGGCTGGTTACGATATGCGGCGCATTCAGTACTTTCCATCGCGCGACCGCGCCGGTCCATTCGCCGGGAATTTCGGTCAACGCCATCAACCGCGCGCGGGCGTCTTCGCCGCGCTTGGTGTCATGCGTTGCGGTCGCGGTCATGCCGTGCGGCCATTGCTTGGCGCGTGTCTGCATCATTTCGTGAAAGGAAGCGACGGAGAGTCCCTTGGCCTGGGGATCGCCGCCCACCTCGTTGAGCGCGAGCAGGCGGTGATAACGGTAGAAGGCGGTATCCTCCAGCGACTTCGCCATCAGGGGGCCGGTGAATTGCTGCAGCTTCAGCGCGAAGCGGCGAACCCGCGGCGGGCTGTGCGGCGGCCGCCCCGGCTTGATCAGGTCCATCGTCAGCGTATCGCGCAAAAAATCGAAAATGCCTTCATCGGCCGTGAACCAGTCCGCGCGCGCCCGCTCGATAGTCTCGGAAATCAGCGCGCGGTCATGCGCGCTCGGACCGGCCGACGTCAGATAGGTGCGATAGACCGGAAAATGCAGCACGTAGAATTCGAGCGCCTGGCGCAGGATGTCGGCGGAATAGTCGCGGGTGGAATAATGGCCGTTGGCGATGCGGGCGAGCAGCCGCCTCAGCACCGTGAACTCGCTGCTCAGCAAGGTCTGCAGAACCCGGCGCTTGGAATCTTTCAGCACGGGTTCGAGCTTTGGCGGAGAGCTGCTGATCTGCCGCCAGATCTCGTCGAGCGGTTCGAGTCCTCTGGAATCGATCAGCACATGGGTGATCGCGTTCAGCCATTCATAGCCGGTGGTGCCGTGGACGCCGGCAAAGGCGTGCAGCTTTTCCTGCTCGCCAAGGATTTTCTCGATCACCACATAGAAGGGACCGGTGTCCTTTCCCCGCGCGTCGCGGACCAGGCGGCGCAGGCGCTGAAAATACTGCGCGGGGTCGCGCAGGCCGTCGATGTGGTCGAGCCGCAGGCCGTGCAGCTTTCCGTCCGCGATCAACTCCTTGACCAGACGATGGATGGCCGTGAAGGTGCCGGCATCCTCCACGCGCAGGCCGGCCAGCGAATTGACGTCGAAGAAACGGCGATAATTGATGTCGCTGGAGGCAAGCCGCCAATGGCCGAGCTTGTAGTGCTGGCGTTCGAGCAGATGGTGCAGCGCCAGCGTTTGCGCCGCGCGGCCGGGGCCGGCGCGATAGGCGGCAAGTCCGCGCGCGATGATCTCGGCGCTGCCGGCGATATTTTTCAGTTCCGCCTTGAAGGCGGGTGCCTCGTTGCGGTTGGGATGGCGCAATCCGCTGTGGCGCAGCGCAAGTTCGAGAATTCGATTTCCCGGCTCGCCTGCCTCGGTGCCGGCTTCCTTCACGATGACGCGCAGTATCTCGCTGTAACGTTCGGGCGCGATCGGCAGCCGGTGCTCGAAATACCAGCAGGAGAAGCTGCCTTCGCTCGCGTCGTAGCGGAGTTCGATCTCGCCGCGCTCGAGCGCTTGCCCGTAGGACGCGCCGAGGATCGGCAGCAACACCCCGCCCCGGGCGCGGTGGGGCAGCTGCTCCCAATCGATGTCGAAGGAGGCCGCGTGCGGCGAGGCCGGTCCCCATTCCAGCACGTCAAGCCACCAGGGATTGTCGGCGAAATGCACGCCGACATGGTTGGGGACGAAGTCGAGGATGAGGCCAAGGTCGTGCTGTTGCAGCACCGCGCTCAACCGCGCAAAGCCGGTCTCGCCGCCGAGCTCCGGGTTGAGCCTGGTGTGGTCGATGATGTCGTAGCCGTGCGCGCTACCCTTGCGCGCCTTCATGAAGGGCGAGGCGTAGAGATGCGTGATGCCGAGCGCCTTCAGATAGGGAACGATTTCGGCGGCCTGCTCGAAGTTGAAATCCGCGGTCAGCTGCAGGCGATAGGTCGCGATCGGAATGGCCGGAGGCATCATTAGCCTCCGATGCGCCAGAACACCGACCAGGGGGCGAGATGCTCGCCGGCCTCGCCGCCCCAGATCGGCGTGCCCGGAGTTGGCGATGCGTGTCGGACGATGCCGGCGGACGACAGGTTGGCGGTGAGATTGAGCGTGGTGCCATCGCCCATGCGCCAGCGCGCCGTCAGCACGCCGTCGTCGTCAGCGTTGGCGTCGCCGAACGACGCGCCGGCGAGCCGCGGGACGATCTCGCGCTGGCGTATCGCCAGCAGTTCTCTGACCAGTGCGAGGCGCTTCTCTCCCGCCGGCGTCGTGCAGGATGACCAGTCGAGGATCGCGGATCGAAACGTCTCTGGATCGAGCGGGTCAGGGACCTCGTCGCCATATTTGGCATAGGCCCATCCATATTCTTCTCGCCGTCCCTTGCGGACGGCTTTCGCCAGTTCCCCCTCGAAGCCGCAAAAGAACGGAAACGGCGCTTTCGAGCCCCATTCCTCGCCCATGAACAGCATCGGGATCATGGGCGCCAGCAAGGTCACCGCGAGTCCGGCTTCGATGGAATTTGGCTCCGCGAGGCTCTCGAGCCGGTCGCCCAGCGCGCGGTTGCCGATCTGGTCGTGGTTCTGCAGGAAATTGACGAAGGTGCTGGGTGCGAGCTTCCCGCTCGGCTCGCCCCGCGGTCGGCCGCCCCAGAATTCGGAAACCTCGCCCTGATAGACGAAGCCTGAGGCAAGCGCGCGCGCCAGATTGCCGGCAGGTGATTGTCGATAGTCGCCGTAATAGCCCTGCGTCTCGCCGGTCAGCAGCACGTGCCAGGCGTGGTGATAATCGTCGTTCCATTGTGCGCGATATTTGCCGCGCGGCGGGTCGCGCACCGCATCGAGCAGGCTCGCGCGGTTGTCGCCGTTTTCCAGCACGAGGTGGATGTGCCGGCCGGTTCTGGCGGCAAGCTTGCCGGCCGCGATGCTGAGATCGTGCAGCATCGGAATCTCGCCCCGCACCGAAACGATATGGTTGACGGCGTCGAACCGTAAGCCGTCGAAGCGGTAGTCGCGAAGCCAATGCAGCGCGTTCTCGATCGCGAAAGTGCGCACCTGCGGCACGCGGTAGTCGATGGCGCTGCCCCAGGGTGTATGCGCGTCGGTGAAGAAGGTGGGCGCGTAGCGGCCGAGATAGTTTCCCTCCGGCCCGAAATGGTTATAGACCACGTCGAGGAACACCATCATCCCGCGTAAATGCGCTTCGTCGATCAGAAGTTTCAGATCGTCGGGACGGCCATAAGCGCTGTCGGGAGCGTACCAGAGCACGCCGTCATAGCCCCAGTTGCGCGGGCCTGCGAAATCCGAAAGCGGCATCAATTCGAGCGCGGTAATCCCGGTTTGTACCAGATGATCGAGCTTTTCGATCATCGCGCGATAGGTGCCTTCAGGCGTGAAGGTGCCGACATGGGCTTCGATCAGCACCGTTTCCGGCCAGGGCCGTCCCCGCCAATCCGTGGCCCGCCACGCGTAAGCGTCGTGGTCGATCACCTCGCTCGGGCCGGTGACGTCCTCGGGCTGAAACGCGGAAGCGGGATCGGGCACGTCGATCTCGTCGTCGATTCTGAATTTGTAGCGGGTGCCGGCGTTTGCGCCCGCCACGTCGGCCGAGAACCAGCCATCAGTGCCGCGCCGCATCGGTTGTGGCCTGTCCAGCAGCAGATCGACGCGTCGGGCGGCCGGCGCCCATAGGCGAAACAATGCGCCATCCTTGGTCGATCTCGCGCCAAATTGCCGCTCGTTCATACCGAACCTGCAAAGGCAAGGACCGAGCGCGCGGGCGCCTTGGTGTCGGCGCCCGAAGCAAAATCGACCGTGGCTTGTTTGGCCTCGGTGGTGTTGAGGACCTGTTGCCAGCGCTTGTATTCGGTCATCTTCGGCAGTTTGAACGCGATCTCTTCAGGGGCGGCGTTCAGCACGATAAAGATCGGAGCCTGTCCTGGTTCCACCGGACCAAGCACGTAGGAAAGAAAGCGGCCTTCCGGAAATTTCCAGTCTGCCTCCTTCATCTCTTCCGCGGCCGGCGTCAGCCACAGCACGCCGTAGGAGCCGTCGGTGCGGCGCCCGTCGAGCCAGCGGTGGGTGCGGATTTGGCCAAATAGTCGGCGCAACCCCGTCAAGTGGCCGATGAAGCCAGAGAGGTCGTCGCCTTCGCGGTTGAGATTCTCCCAGCCGACCCAGCCGACCTCGTTGTCCTGGCAATAGGCGTTGTTGTTGCCGCCTTGCGTGTTGCCGACTTCGTCGCCGGCGAGCATCAGCGGCAGGCCCTGCGCCAGCAACAGGCACGCCAGCTGGTTTTTGCGAAGCTGGCGGCGAAGCGCCACGATGGCGGGGGCGTCGGTCGGGCCCTCGTGGCCGCAATTGTTGCTGTGGTTGTCATTGGCGCCGTCGCGATTGTCCTCGCCGTTGGCCTCGTTGTGCTTCTCGTTGTAGCTGAACAAATCCGCAAGCGTGAAACCGTCATGGACGGTGATGTGATTGACGCTGGCGCGAGGCTTCCTTCCGTCATGGTTGAACAGATCCGAGGAGGCGGTCATGCGCCCCGAAACCTCGCCGATCAGGCTGCCTTCGCCGCTCCAGTAGCGCCGCATCGCGCTGCGATAGCGGTCGTTCCATTCCGACCATTGCGAGGGAAATGCCCCGACCTGATAGCCGCCGAGACCGAGGTCCCAGGGTTCGGCGACCAGCTTCACCGTCGCCAGCACCGGGTCCTGCCGTATAGCGGTGAGGAAGGCGCTGTTGCGGTCGTAGCCGCGCGGGCTGCGCGCGAGCGTGGTCGCGAGATCGAAGCGGAAGCCGTCGACATGGCAGACCTCGACCCAGTAGCGCAGCGAGTCCATCACCATCTGCAGTACGCGCGGATGGGTGAGATTGACGGAAGAGCCGCAACCGGTGAAATCATCGTAGAAGCGCAAATTTTCCGGCTTCAGCCAATAATAGGAGGCGTTGTCGATGCCGCGGAACGACAACGTCGGGCCCATATGGTTGCCCTCGGCGGTGTGATTGTAGACGACGTCGAGCATCACCTCGATGCCGGCGTCGTGCAGCCTTGCAACCGTGGTGCGAAAGGCGTCGAGTGCATTGTCCTGCGCATAGCGCGGCTCTGGCGCGAAGAATGTGATCGTGTTGTAGCCCCAGTAATTCACCAGTTTCTTTTCGACCAGAACCCGGTCGTCGATAAAGGCGTGGATCGGCAACAGCTCGACGGTGGTGACGCCGAGGCGCTTCAGATGCGCGATCATGGCGGGCGAAGACAGGCCGCCATAGGTGCCGCGCAGGTTCGGCGGCACGTCCTCGCGCCTTTGCGTCAATCCCTTGATATGCGCCTCGTAGATGATGGTGTCTTCCCAGGGAATTGAGGGGCGCATCTCGCGGCGGCCCCAGTTGAAGGTCTCGTCGACTACGACCGCTTTCGGCATGCCGCGCGCATTGTCGCGGCGGTCGAAGGAAAGATCCTCGCGGGGGCTGCCGGTGCGATAGGCGAAATGCGCGTCGCTCCACACCAGCCGCCCGGCCAAGCGCTTGGCGTAAGGATCGAGCAACAGCTTGTTGGGATTGAAGCGGTGGCCGCGCTCGGGCGCATAGGTTCCATGCACCCGGTAGCCATAAAGCTGCCCCGGAGAGATGTCATTGAGATAGCCGTGCCAGATGTCCTCGTTGCGCTCGGGCAGCTCGATGCGCTCGAGCTCGCGGCGGCCCTGGCTGTCGAACAGGCACAGCTCGACCTTCTCGGCATTGGCGGAGAACAGCGCAAAATTAGTGCCCCGGCCATCCCAGCTTGCGCCGAGCCGCGAGAAGGTTCCGGCAGTCAAGCGCATGCGTTAGCTTTCCGGTACGAGAAATATCGCGGCCAGCGGCGGAATGGTGAGGTTGAGCTCGTGACCGTCCACGGTATGGACCTCGCCGATATTGCCGACGTTGCTGCCGCCATAATGCGCGGAGTCTGAATTGAAAACCTCGAACCACTTGCCGGCAATCGGCACGCGGACGCGGTAATTATAAAACACGCTTGGCGAAAAATTCACGACCACCAGGCATCGCGCGCGCGCATCGCTGCCTTTTCGGATCCAGGCGAACAGGTTGTTGTCGGCGTCCTCGGTGATGACCCATTCGAAGCCGGCCGGGTCGCAATCAAGTTCATGCAGCGCGGGCATCGCGCGATAGAGCCGGTTGAGGTCGCGGATCAGCGATTGCACGCCGGCATATTTCCTTTGCTCGAGCAGGTGCCAGTCCAGCGAACAGTCGTGATTCCATTCGCGCTCCTGGCCGAACTCGCAGCCCATGAACATCAGTTTCTTGCCGGGATGTCCGAACATGAAGCTGTAGTAGGCGCGCAAGTTCGCGAAGCGCTGCCAGTCGTCGCCGGGCATCCGTCCGAGGATCGAGCGCTTGCCATGAACCACCTCGTCATGCGACAGCGGCAGGATGAAGTTCTCGGAGAAGGCGTAGTGCAGGCCGAACAATATGTCGCCGTGGTGGTGTTTGCGGTGGATCGGATCCTTGCCGATATATTTCAGCGTATCGTGCATCCATCCCATGTTCCACTTGTAGCCGAAGCCGAGTCCGCCAAACTCGACCGGGCGCGATACCTGCGGCCAGGCGGTTGATTCTTCCGCGGCGGTCGTGGCCTGCGGGAAGCGGGCGAACACTTCGGTGTTGAAGCGGCGCAGGAAGGCGATCGCCTCGAGATTTTCCCTGCCGCCAAATTTGTTCGGAATCCATCCTCCCGAAGGCCGGCTGTAATCGAGATACAGCATGGACGCGACCGCGTCGACGCGCAAGCCGTCGATGGCGTAGCGCTCCAGCCAGAACAGCGCGTTGGCGACCAGGAAATTGACGACTTCGGTGCGGCCGTAGTTGTAGATCAAGGTGCCCCAGTCGAGGTGGCGGCCCTGCTGCGGGTTGGCATGCTCAAAAAGCGCGGTGCCGTCGAAATGTCCGAGGCCGTGCGGGTCGTCGGGAAAGTGCCCGGGCACCCAGTCCAGCAGCACGCCGATGCCTTCGCGATGGCAAGCGTCGACCAGCGCGGCAAAATCCTCAGGCGAACCGAACCGGCTGGTCGGCGCATAGAGGCCGGTCGGCTGATAACCCCAGGAGCCGTCGAACGGATGCTCGCTGACGGGGAGAAACTCGATATGGGTGAAGCCGAGGTCGCGCGCATAGGCCGGGAGCTGCTCGGCGAGCTCGCGATAGGTCAGCCATTCATTGCTGCCCTTGCGCCGCCAGGAGCCGAGATGCACCTCGTAGATCGAGATCGGCGCGCGCAGCGCGTTGACGCCCGACGGCGCCGGCCGCGGATGCGGAATCCTGGTTTCGTCGAACACGATGGAAGCGGTCTTGGGCCGCATTTCCGCGGCAAACGCCAGCGGATCGGATTTCAGCGGCAGCGGCTGGCCCTGGGGGCCGACGATGTCGAACTTGTAGCGATCGCCGACCCGGGCGCGCGGGATGAACAGCTCCCAATAGCCAGGGCCGCGCACCCGCATCGGATGGCGTCGCGCATCCCAGAAATTGAAATCGCCGACCACGCTGACCCGCCGCGCGTTCGGTGCGAGCACCACGAAGGCGATGCCGTCGACGCCGTCAAGCACGAGCGGATGCGCGCCGAGCTTGTCGTAGAGCCGCAGATGGTTGCCTTCGCCGAGCAGATAGAGATCGAAGTCGCTCAAGACCGGCGGGAAGCGGTAGGGGTCCTCCAGTTCGACGACGTTATCGCCGAACTTGGCGCGCAGCTGGTAGCGCTTCGAGCCGTTCGGCAAGGGGCCTGCGAACAGGCCGGCATCATGAATCCGCGACAGGCCTGCGACCTCGCCATGCTCGCCGACCGCCTCCACCCTCGAAGCCTCGGGCAGAAAGGCGCGGACAACCGTCTTATCTCCCTCGGTATGGAGGCCGAGGTAGCGGAAGGGATCGGCGTGACGGCCTTCGACGATTGCATAGGCTTCGGCAGAAAGTTGGGTCATCAGGTCTCGCTTAGAGGCTCGGAGAGGATTCGAAGCATGCCGGCCAAGGGGATGCGTAGCCAGTCGGGGTGGTGAGTGAACTCATCTTCGATCTCGATCAGGGCGTTTTCCAGCAAAAAGAAGTCAAGCATGGCATCGCTTGCATGCTTGTCCGCGGGCCAGAGTTCGCGAAGTCTTCATGATCTCGCGATAGCCGGCAAGAAACGCCGTCGTCGCGCGAGAGCGCCATTCCCCCAGCGCCGCGGCTAGCCGGCCTTGCTCTTCGGGAGCCACTTTGAGCGCACGTTCCAGCGCCGCCGTTACCGAGTAATCGATCGAACGTATCAGGCTCGCCACATCGCGCGCCGCCGGTGCCTTGCGCCGGCGCTCCACCAGCGGGAGACAGCGCTCGCCCTCAAAACCGGTGATGAAAATATCGTCCTTGACGATCAGCATGTGCCGGAGGCGGAAATCGCCATGGAGGCGGATCTTCGAGCCGTCGATCTCTTGTGGCAACCGCGTGCTCAGGCGCTCGATCAAGCCCGCTCGCTGCGTCAGCAAGCGATCGATCAGCGGCCGGTCGGATTCCCTTGTCGCGTCGCGCCGCAGACCCAGGGCGTAGAGCACGCGTTCCGCACGCGCCGTGACATCGTCGATCCAGCGCCGCGCGTCCTCAGGACGGATCGGCTCCGGCGCGAAATCGACCAGATCGCTGCGCGCGGCAAGCGCGAGATGCATCTCGGCGGCGCGCCGCCCGGCCTGCGACATGTAGCGCAAGTAAGGCACGACTTGCTGTTCGCCCTCGCTCGCGTGTCCGTTGGCCGCCAACAGCCGCTGCTCGTCAACAAAGCGGTCGAGATAGGCCGAGCTCACCGTCCAGCCGTCGCCCTGGTTCGCGACAAAGGCGTGGACGGTCATGATCGCGTGTGGCTTGTCCGCATCGACCAGTTCGACGCTGCCAAGCAGCGCGGGCGCATTGGCGAAACCTGCTACCTCGGTCAGGAAGCGGCCGACCTCGATCTCGGGATTAATGCCGGTTTCGAGCTTGCGGTAGAACTTGACGACATAGTCATTGTCCACCACCGCGGAGCTGTTGGACCGCTCGGTTTCGATGGCGCTGATGCGCTCGGGCTCGCGGACCGGTCGGTCGGAAAACTTGGCTGTCGGCCTGAATTCGAGCCGCAGGCCGTTCTCCTCGACCGTCAGGGACTGACTCAAGTTACGCAGCAAAAGGCCGATGAAGATTGGCGCGGTCGCGACATCCAGCAGCGTTCCTTCGCGTGCGCCCTGCCGGACGGCTGCGAACGCATGCGGGTTGTAGCGCTCGCGATCGAAGCGGACCCACTCGATCTGCATCGGCAGCGAGTAGCGCTGTGTGACGCCACGTTGCGTGGCCTCGAAAAAGGCCAGCCAGGGCCGGTTGTCGCCGATGTCGCAGAATGGAATGGCGGAAACGAGCGTCGGTCGGATCGCCTCCGGCGAGTTCTCGGGATACCAGCGCGCCCGCGCCAAATGCCCGGGCAACACGTCGTGCTCGAACACACCGCGGGTCCGCGCCAGCGATACCCAGGTCGAGCCGAGCGGCACCACCAGCGTCTCGAACTCCGGCACCACCGTCGGGGCAATCGGTTCCGACTTGTCGCGCTCGAGCAGCTGGAACCAGTAGAAGCCGTATGGGCCGAGCGTGATCATGTAAGGTAATTCGCCGACCGCCGGAAAATGCGTGCGGCCGAGCATTTCCAAGGGAATGCGCTCCTTCCAGGCGGAGAGATCGAGTTCGGTCGCCTGCGCCGAGCGCGACAGGTTGGCGACGCACAGAATGACCTCGCCCTGGTATTGTCTGACGTAGGCGAGCACCGAGCGATTGGCCGGACGAATGAACGTCATGGTGCCGCGGCCGAAGGCAAGCGTCGATTTGCGCACCGAAATCAGCCGCTTGGTGGCACTCAGCAACGACGACAGGCTGCGCGACTGAGCTTCCACATTGACCGCTTCATAGCCGTAGACGGGGTCCATGATCATCGGCGCGTAGAGCCTGGCCGGATCGGCGCGGGAGAAGCCGCCGTTGCGGTCCGGCGTCCACTGCATCGGCGTGCGCACGCCGTTGCGATCGCCGAGATAGATGTTGTCGCCCATGCCGATTTCGTCGCCATAGTAGATGATCGGGGTGCCCGGAAACGACATCAACAGCGAGTTCATCAATTCGATCTTGCGGCGGTCGTTGTCCATCAGCGGCGCCAGCCGGCGGCGGATGCCGACATTGATGCGGGCGCGGGGGTCGTTGGCATAGGTCGACCACAAATAGTCGCGCTCGACGTCGGTGACCATTTCCAGCGTCAGTTCGTCATGGTTGCGCAGGAACAGTGCCCACTGGCAGTTGCTCGGGATGTCCGGCGTCTGGCGCAGGATGTCGGTGATGGGAAAGCGGTCTTCCTGCGCGATTGCCATGTAGATGCGCGGCATCAGTGGGAAATGATAGGCCATTTGGCATTCGTCGCCCTGGCCGAAATATTCCTGAACGTCCTCCGGCCATTGATTGGCTTCGGCCAGCAGCACCTTGCCTTTGGAATGGGCATCGAGCTCGACGCGCAGCTTCTTGATGATGGTGTGGGTCTCGGGCAGATTTTCGTTGTTGGTGCCGTCGCGTTCGCACAAATAGGGAATGGCATCGAGGCGAAACCCGTCGACGCCGGCATCGAGCCAGCGCTTCATGACCTGGATCATCGCGTTGACCACGCGCGGATTGTCGAAATTCAGATCCGGCTGGTGCGAGAAGAAGCGATGCCAGTAGAACTGGCCGGCTTCCGTGTCCCAGGTCCAGTTCGACTTCTCGGTGTCGGTGAAGATGATCCTTGTGTCCAGATATTTCTGGTCGGTATCGCTCCACACGTACCAGTTCCGCGCGCTCGACTTCGGATCGCTACGGCGGGCGCGCTTGAACCAGTGGTGCTGGTCGGAAGTGTGGTTGATCACGAGCTCGGTGATGACGCGCAGGCCGCGCTTCTTGGCCTCCTGGATGAAACGCTTGAAATCCTTCATCGTCCCGAAATCGGGATTGATGGCGCCGTAGTCGGCGATGTCGTAGCCGTCGTCGCGGCCGGGCGAGGGATAGAACGGCAACAACCATAGCGCAGTGACGCCGAGCTCTTGCAGATAGCCGAGCTTTTCGGTCAGGCCCGCGAAATCGCCGACGCCGTCATTGTTGCTGTCGGCAAACGCCTTGACGTGCAGCTGGTAAATGATGGCGTCCTTGTACCAGAGCTCGTCGCGGTCTAGGTCGGTGACCGGCAGCTCATCGGCGTCGATGGAGGACAGCAGGTTCATGGTTGGCCCTCACGCCAGGCAGCGAAAGAGCAAGGCGGGATCGTGCGCCGGATCGATGCGCAGACGAATGCCGCCCCAGTCGAGCGGCGTGCGTTCGCCGGTCTTCAGGTTCTCCAGCGCCACGACATGGCGTCGCTCGCCGTCGGCCGCCGTTACTTTTGTTTCGCCGAACGGCAGCCAGAATTCGTGCACGTCGGGCGACAGCGCGATCACCGCGACCACCGTGTTGGACTGATCGACCAATTCCTTGGCAAAACAGATCACGTTGCCGTCATCGATCGCGAGGAAGTTCAGATTAAGGGTCTGCTGCAACGCCGGATTCTCCCGCCTGATCCGGTTGAGTTCGCCTATATAGGGCTTGATGTTGCCCGGCCTATCCCAATCCCATACCTTGATCTCATATTTTTCGGAAAAGCGATATTCCCCGCAGCCGGGCATCGGCTCCTGCTCCAGCAGCTCGAAGCCGTTATAGATGCCGTAGCTGCTCGACAGTGTCGCCGCCAGCGCGACGCGGGACTTGAACATCCAGGGTTCCCCGCTGTGCGGATGATGGGGCAGGTGTTCCAACGAATTGACGAAGAAGTTCGCCCGATGGAAGTCGCGCTCCGGATAGCGAATCAAATCGTTGAGATATTGCTCCAACTCCCATTTCTGCGTCCAGTGAGTGAAACAGGTGGAGGACTGGGTGAAACCGAGTTTGGCCAGCCCCTTCATCAGCTTCGGGCGCGTGATGGCCTCCGCCAGGAAGATCGCGTCCGGATGGCGAAGCTGAACCTCATGGATCAGCCACTCCCAGAATCTGAGAGAACTTGTGTGGGGCTGGATGACCCGGAAAATCTTCACACCCTGGTCGATCCAGAACAGCACGACGTCACGCAGCGCATTCCACAGCGCGCCGGAATCATCCGAGAAAAAGTCGGGGTTGACGATGTCCTCGGATTGCTTCGGTGCATCTTCCGCATGGCGGATCGAGCCGTCCGGCCGCCGCTTGAACCATTGCGGATGCTGCTTCAGCCAGGGATGGTCCGGCGAACACTGCACCGCGAAATCGAGCGCGACTTCCAGGCCGCGCGATGCGCAGGCCGCGACGAATTCACCGAAATCCTCCAATCGGCCCAATTCCGGATGCACGGCGTCGTGGCCGCCCTCGGCCGCTCCAATCGCATAGGGGTTGCCGGGATCGCCCTCCGCCGCTGTCGACGCATCGTTGCGGTCCTTGCGGTCAGTCACCCCGATCGGATGGATCGGGGTGAGACAGATGACGTCAAAGCCCATCGCTTCGAGATCCGGCAGCCGCGCGATGCAATCCTTGAAGGTGCCGTGGTGGCCGGGCGTCGTGCCCTGGCTGCGCGGGACCATCTCATACCAGGCGCCATAGCGCGCCCGCGGCCGGTCCGCGACAAACGGAAACAGCTGCGACCGCGTCAGGTCCGGCCGAAACTGGCCCTCAGTCATCGCCTCCTTCAACTCTTCCGTGAGCAGCGGCTCGGCGTTGCCGGTTCGCAAGTACTCCTCGCATTGCCGGATGATGATCGCGGTGGCGTCGTGGCCGCCGGCCTGCGCCTTGGTAAGCAGACCTGCGCCCTCGATCGCATCGAGTGTGATATCTGCGCCGGCCTCTCGCTTCAGCTCAAAGCCGCGACGCCAGGTGGCAAATTCGTCGGTCCAGGCCTCGATCGCGTAAACATGACGTCCAACCTCGTCCGGCACGAACGTGCCGGTCCAGCGGTCGTTGCTGTGACGGGTCATCGGCGCGCGGCGCCATTCAAGGTCGCTCTCGCGGCGCCAGATCAGGTCGGCGGCGGCGATATCGTGGCCGTCGCGATAGATATCGGCCCAGATTTCGACGCGCTCGCCGACGATGCGTTTCACCGCAAAGCGGCCGCCGTCGATGGCGGGATAGACGTCCTCGATATGGAAAGCGCCGCCGGTCGCCGCGGCCTCGACAATTTGAGTGGTTTTGTTCACGGTGATGCCATTGACATGGAGATGACGTCTCGTTTCTTTGAGCCGAGAAAGGAGACGTTTCTACCCCCTATAGAAAGCCGCTCGCTCGCCATTGGTTCCCGGGGAACATGGGAGGTGCCCGAGAGTTAAGCACGGCTATCCTCTTCGTGTGTCAAAAGAATTCGCAACGGCCCCTGCCGGGGCGTGCAAGCAGCGTGCCGGATGGACCCTTTTAAAAAAGCCACGAACCTCGGAATCCTGACCGAATATGTCGACGGACAAGGGCACCGCCATGTCACCGACGAGGCGGTGCTGAAGCTCATCCTGAAAGCGCTGCCGGAGCGGTCGCCGTACCGGTTCTTGCAAGGCGGCGTCGTGATTCGGTCGGGCCGGCCCGCGCAGACCAGCCTGGCGCAAGCGGCCGCGCTGCCGCTGCGCTGGAAGGTTGTGGCGGGCGCAAAGATTGTCGCGGAGGGCGAGACGCGGGAACCTGCGATCGTCTGGCCGGAGGATCTCCCTGCGGGCGCCTACCGGCTGCGTTTGACCGACGCCTCGTCGAGGCAGGAGGAAGCGCCGCTGATCGTGGCGCCGCCGCGGGCGTTCGGCGGGGATTTCGATCGCGGCTGGCTGATGGCGGTGCAGCTCTATGGCGTCCGCTCGGCGCGCAATTGGGGTATCGGCGATTTCACCGATCTCGAAGCGCTGATCCGGCTCGCGCACCAGTTGGGCGCGGACGGCGTCGGCCTCAATCCGCTGCACGCGCTGTTCGACGACCGACCGGGCGATTGCAGCCCCTATTCGCCGAACAGTCGCTTGTTCCTGAATGCGCTCTATATCGATGTCGAGAAGATTCCGGAATTTCCGCCCGCCGAGCGATCGGGCAGCCGCCAGGCGCTGACCCGGCTGCGAGCGATGGATGTCGTTGACTATGTCGCGGTCGCGGAATTGAAGTGGCGCGCCCTGCGTTCGGCATTCGAAAGGTTCGCATCCGCAGCGACGGCCGCGCGCCGGCGGGAGTTTGAAACATTCCGCGCCGAGCGCGGGCAGCTGCTGCAGCGCTTCGCCTGTTTCGAGGTGCTGCGGCACACTTACGGAAAACCGTGGTGGGAATGGCCGCAACAATGGCGGCGGCCGGACCCGGCCAAATGCGCAGTCCTGCGCGCGGGATCCGACTGGCGCGAGATCGATTTCGTCGAGTTCGTGCAATGGACCGCCGACCGGCAGTTGCAATCCTGCAAGGAACTCGCAAACCGGCTCGGCATGAAAGTCGGGCTCTATCTCGACGTCGCCGTCGGCGTACAATCCGACGGGTTCGATGCCTGGAACGAGCAGGAAGCGATCTCGCGCCACCTCGGCGTCGGCGCGCCGCCGGATCCCTTGAATACCGCGGGCCAGAACTGGGGCCTCGCGGGCTTCAATGCCGCTGGCCTCGAAATAAGATCCTTCGAGCCGTTCCGCCAAATGCTGCGGGCCTCGATGCGCCATGCCGGCGCGATCAGGCTCGATCATGTGCTGGGGCTGAAGCGGCTTTACCTCGTGCCGCACGGCTTTCCCGCAACCGACGGCGCCTATGTGCAGATGCCGTTCGAGGCGCTGCTGGCGGCGACCGCGCTGGAAAGTGTGGCCAATCGTTGCATCGTGATCGGCGAGGATCTCGGCACCGTGCCCGAAGGTTTCCGCGAGCAGATGGCCGACTGGGGCATCTGGTCGTATCTGGTAATGATGTTCGAGCGCGATGACGAGGGCAGATTCCGCGGTATCGAGCATTATTTGGCCAACGCACTGATCACCTTCAACACCCACGATCTCTCGACCTATGCGGGCTGGCGCTCGTTCAGCGACCTCAGGCTGAAGCGCTCGCTCGGGATCGATCCCGGCGAAAGCGACGATGCGCGCTGGCACGCGCTTGCCATGCTGGACGACATATTGCGCCACAACGCCATCGACAGCCACGATCTCTATGCGGTGGTCGGTTTCCTGGCGCGGACCCGATCGCGGCTGCTTTCGATATCTCTGGAAGACCTGTTGGGGGTGATCGACCAGCCGAACATTCCCGGCACCATCAACGAGCATCCGAACTGGCGGCAGCGGTTGCCGGTCGCGGTCGATCAGATCGCCTCCGCCATCGATGTTGACGCGCTCAAGGCTGCGACAGGCGAAAGGGCGAACACAGGCTAGAGCATGATCCGGAAAAAGCCTGCTCCGCACCTGGATAGCGGTGTGGGCGCCGGTCTTCCCTTGAGCATACCAAACGAGGAACGCGTTTGCGAGGAGACCATGCTCAAACAAGACCCGAAAGCGCGATAGCAATTTGATCGCTATCGCGCTTTAGGGGGCAGGCATCTCAATGGGTGAGAAGAATTGTCCAGCAAAGTCGAAGACTATGGGCTGATCGGCGATTGCGAGACCGCGGCACTGGTCGGGCGCAACGGATCGATTGACTGGCTGTGCTGGCCGGCCTTCGATTCCGATGCCTGCTTTGCCGCGATCCTCGGCACAGCCAACAACGGCCGCTGGCTGATTGCGCCGGCGGATCATGTCACTAAAAGCTCGCGACGCTACTGGCACAATACGCTGATCCTGGAGACGCGCTTCGAGACCGCTGACGGAGCCGTCGCGCTGATCGATTTCATGCCGCCGCGCGGCAACGCTTCCGACGTCGTTCGCCTGGTCTACGGCATCAGCGGGCGGGTGAAGCTGCACATGGAATTGGTGATCCGCTTCGGCTTCGGGGCTGATATTCCCTGGGTCAAGCGCACCGAGGATCGCTCGGCCGTGCTGGCGATTTGCGGCCAGGACATGACGGTGCTGCGCACGCCGGTCGAGACCCGCGGCGAGGATATGACCACGGTCGCCGACTTCGAGGTGAGCGCCGGCGAGACCATCCCCTTCGTGCTCACCTACGGGCCATCGCATCTTTCCGTGCCCAAGGCGATCAATCCCACGCTTGCGCTGCAGCAGACCGAGGATTTCTGGAATGACTGGTGCAGCCGCAACAACTATGAGGGCGAGCATCGCGACCTCGTGATGCGGTCGCTGATCACGCTGAAGGCGCTGACCTACGCCCCGACCGGCGGCATCGTCGCGGCGCCGACCACGTCGCTGCCGGAAAAGCTCGGCGGGAGGCGGAACTGGGACTACCGCTTCTGCTGGCTGCGCGACGCCACCTTCACGCTATTGGCGTTGATGAACTCCGGTTACACCGAGGAAGCCTCGGCCTGGCACAATTGGCTGTTGCGCGCGGCGGCCGGCGCGCCGGCGAACATGCAGATCATGTACGGCATCATGGGCCAGCGGCGGCTGTTGGAATGGGAGGCGGACTGGCTGCCCGGCTACGAAGGCGCGCGGCCGGTCCGGGTCGGCAATGCCGCGCATGCGCAGTTGCAACTCGACGTCTACGGCGAGCTGATCGACGCCTTTCACCAGGCGCGCATGACCGAATTGAAGCTCGACGACGAGAGCTGGGGCCTGGAATGCGCAGTGCTGGAACATCTCGCCGAGGTCTGGGATCAGCCCGATCACGGCATCTGGGAGCGGCGCGGCGACGGCAGGCACTATGTCTTCTCGAAAGTGATGTGTTGGGTCGCGTTCGACCGCGGCATCAAGAGCGCGGAACGATTCGGCTTCAAGGCGCCGATCGAGGAGTGGCGGCGGCTCCGCGACAGCATTCATCGCGAGGTCTGCGAAAACGGCTTTGACGCTTCGCTGAACTCGTTTGTCGAATCCTATGGCTCGCAACTGCTCGACGCCAGCATCCTGCTGCTGCCGTCGGTTGGATTCCTGTCGGCATCCGATTCCCGCGTTCGCGGCACGCTTGCTGCAATCGAGCAATACATGATGCGGGACGGATTCGTGCTGCGCCACGATCCGCGCGAGATTTCCGAGGAGAAGCAACCGATCGAAGGCGCGTTTCTCGCCTGCAGCCTCTGGCTTGCCGATGCCTATGTGCTGGCGGGAGAAATCGACAAGGCGCAGGCGCTGTTCGATCGCGTGGTCGCCGTCGCCAACGATCTCGGCTTGCTCGCGGAAGAGTTCGATTCCGGCGAGGGGCGGCAGACCGGAAATTTCCCGCAGGCGCTGACCCATATCGCACTGATCAACACCGCGCATAATCTGAGCGATGCGAAGAAGGCCAGCGAAAAGCCGGCGGTGCAACGCTCGACGTAGGGGCAGGATTTGACTCTCGTACGCAGGCTTCACTTGAACGCTTTGATCACCGCCTCGTAATTGACTTCGAGCGATCTGTCGTGATGCAGAATGGGCGGCACCTCACGGTCGATGTTGAGGAGCTGATAGACCGCCATCTGGGCGACCCGGACCGAATATTCCACCGTGAAGACGACGTCCTCGGGGATTTCGACGAACTGGCTGACGAACGCCAGATTCTTCG
Source organism: uncultured Alphaproteobacteria bacterium (assembly GCA_963777475.1). Taxonomy (GTDB): domain Bacteria; phylum Pseudomonadota; class Alphaproteobacteria; order Rhizobiales; family Xanthobacteraceae; genus Bradyrhizobium. The sequence continues at coordinate 43,457 of CAVZQX010000054.1, read as the reverse complement.
ACGATTTGGGAACCGGTAGCGGTCGGTCATCCGGCGAACGCGGCATGAACATGCTGGTAATGTAGGGCATCCGGCAGGGAATGCAGGTCGCAGCCTTGAACACCGCAGCATCGAAATTGAGATGGCCGCAAAGCTCCTGGAGAATCTCGGCGCCGGAGCAATCCGACATCGGCTTCGCCACGAAATCGCCGACCCGATCCGGGTGCAGGGCATATCCCCAGAACACCTGGACGTTCGCGGGCTGATCGGCGAAATGCGGCTGATGCGCCAGAACGACCGACATCAGCCAGCTGGAATCCTTGAACGTGACGAGGCCGCCCGTACCCGCTTTGTTGCCGGAGAAAGCCTCCATCTTGTCGAAGAAGGCCGTGTCCCTGAGCGTCACGGTGAAGGACTCCCACCAGGATTCGGGGATGCTTGAGTTGAAAGCGGCCGGCCTGCCGAAATCCGGACGGCCTTCCGCGAGTTTTTCCCATAGCGCCCAGCCGCCGCTTTCTTCCTTGGTCAGGCGACGAGGGGCTTGCGTCATCGAACCAAAGCTCGACGCGTCGGTCATCGAGGCGTTCTGGAAGAACACCAGGTCGTCGGCGCCCACTGCGATGGTCTCCGTCTCGCTCTTGCCGCTGCGCTTGAGTGCGATCCCCCTGACGACGAGCTTGCCGTCCTCGGATTCAAGCTTGAGATCGGTCACTGTGTAGCCGCGGTGGAAAGTCACGCCATTTGCCACAAGCCAAGCTGCAAGCGGACGCACCATCGAGTCATACTGATTGTAGACCGTCCGCTTCACTCCCGCGAGCGTTTCAATCCGGCTGAACTCCTTGATGAATCTGTGCAGATAGCGCTTGAACTCGATGGCGCTGTGCCAGGGCTGGAACGCGAAGGTCGTGGCCCACATGTACCAGAACCTGGTCGTAAAGAACTCCGGTGAAAACCGGGCGGAGATCGGGTCCGCGCCCAGTTTCAGTTCGCTTGCCAGCATGATCTCGACGAGCTGCATCCGATCCGTCATGGAGAAGCCCATCGAGCTCACGTCGACGATGGCGCGATTCCGGTCCACCAGGCGTGCCTGGGAGTGTGCCTTGATCCGCTGGTTGAACTCAACCGTCTCGTCGAACACGGTCTTGCCGGGATTGGCCAGCGATGGAATGGATTTGAACAGGGCCCAGGTGCATTCGTAATTGTCCGTCGTCAGCATGCGTCCGCCGCGCAGATGGTATCCGGCCTCGGGGCTTCCGGCTGCATCGAGGCTCCCGCCCAGGACATTGAGGGCTTCGTAGACCGTGATGTTCTTGCCCGGCACCCCGCCGTCCCGGATCATGAAGGCCGCCGCCGCCAGCGAGCCGATACCGCCGCCGACGAGATGAGCTTTGATGTCTCTGATCGTCACGGCATTGCCCTTTCAGTTCGTATGATGTTTCGGAAACGACGTTGTTCGTCTTGCAATAGAGCGAACGACGCACCGATGCGGACGGACCCGATATTGTGGCCGAATAGCGGCGAGGCCCGTTCCCGTTGATGCTGGTGAACCACCGCGAGCGCGATGGCTCGTTGACGTGGATCAACGAGCGAAACCGTGCATGAGAGCGATGCGAAGAGGCCGCCATCGGTCCGGCGTCGAAGACGCTTACTTTCGTCGTCCCGGCGAAGGCCGGGACCCATAACCACGGGTGTCAGTTGTTGGCAAAGGCAACTGCCACGGCGTCTCGACGAGAGAACACCGCGCAAGGGTCCCGGCTCACGGCCGGGACGACGCGGATGGAGGTGCCGCTCGCGATCAACCCTGCTCGTTATTCCGCAAAATCATCTCGATCGCCTTGGCAAATCCCTCCTCCTCGTTCGAGGCGGTGACATCGGTCGCTTGGTTTTTGATTTCCTCGGTGGCATTTCCCATCGCGAACGACACGCCGCTCACCTTGAACATCGCGACATCGTTGTGCATGTCGCCGATGGTCGCGACCGCGGCGGTGGAGATGCCCAGACGCCGTGCCGTCGCCTGCACGAAGGTGCCTTTGTCGCAGCCGGGCGGAGTGACGTCCAGATAATAGCTCTGCGAGCGGATCGCGGTCGCCTGCGCGCCCAGTGCGTTCTGCATCGCTGCCTCGCAGCGTTCGAGCAGCGCGGGGTCGGAACCGGAGCCGACCACCTTGCAGGCGCTGGACAGATACGGCGAAAAATCCGCGACGATGGTCGGATCGGCGCGGATCGCGCGCTTTTCGTTCGGCACGTATTCGCCGTCGCCGTTGCGCGTCAGCCATTGGTCGTTGGTGAACAGCCAGATGTCGACATCGAACTGATGCAGGATTTCGAGGCTGCGCTCGGCGGCGGAGGTCGGGATCAAATGCTGCTCGACCGGGTTCATCTGCGGATCGACGATCGAGCTGCCGTTGAACGGGCCGACCGGAAGCGTGATGCCGAGCGGCTCGATCAGAAAGCGCATGCCGATCGTCGGCCGGCTCGAGGTGATGGTGAAACCGATCCCGGCGGCATGGAGCCTTCGCACCGCGGCCTTGGCGCCGTCGGTCAGGATCTTGTCCTTGGTCAATAGCGTGCCGTCGACGTCGGAAACCACAAGCGCGATGCGGGTCATGGCCGGTTCCTGCGCGATAGGTCGCCTGCGGGCCTAAGCTTCAGTTGGCGGAGAATATCGTCGACGATCGCGTCGACCGACGCATCGATCGACACCGTCACCGGATGTTCGTCGCTGCCGGGCGGCTCCAAGGTTTGAAATTGGCTGGTGAGCAATCCAGGCGGCATGAAATGCCCTTTCCGCGCGGCGAGCCGGCTTGCGATCAGTTGTTGCGTGCCCTTGAGATAGACCATGCGGATGTCATCTCGTCCATGCACGAGGATGTCGCGATAGACCCGCCGCAGCGCCGAGCAGCCGATCACCACGTGTTCGCCGGCGTTGCACGCCCGGTCGATCTCCGCCGCGATCGCTTTCAGCCAGGGCCAGCGGTCCTCGTCGGTGAGGGGGTGACCGGCGTGCATCTTGGCGACGTTGCTGGCGGGATGGAACGTGTCGGCATCCTCGTAAGCCCAGCCCAGGCGTCTCGCCAGGGCCTCGCCGATGGTGGTCTTGCCCGAGCCGGACACGCCCATGGCGACCAGCGCGCAAGGTGTTCCGCCGGCGCTACGTTCCACGAAAATCCTCCGCAAGCGCGGCCCGATCGACGAGCCAGATCGTGTCATGGATCGATTGCGCGCGGCTCGCCGGCAGATTCTCGCCGCCAAGGACGCGCGTCAAGATCGCGCGTTTCTCCGCGCCTGCGACCTCGAACAGCATCTCGCGGCACGAAGCGAGCGCCGGCAGCGTCAGCGTCACCCGCGGCACGAACGGCTCGACATGGGCCTTCGCGACGCCGACCACCCAGCGCTCCATTTCATCCACGGCCGGGTCGCCGGGAAACAGCGAGGCGGTGTGGCCGTCGGGGCCGACCCCCAGCAGCACCAGATCGAACAGCGGTTTGGCGGAATCCAGCCGATCCGCGCCATGGAAGGACTTCAGTTCATCCTCGTAGCGCCGCGCGCTCTCATCCGGACTGGCCGCATCGGTTGGAATGGGATGGATGTTCGAGCGCGGCGCGCATTCATCCAGAAAAATCGTCCGCGCCATCGCCATGTTGTTGAGGGGATTGTCGGTCGGCACAAAACGCTCGTCGCCGATGAACCAGTGCACGCGGTCCCAAGGAATCCGGTTTCGATAGGCGCCGGTTGCGAGCAATTGGTAAAGCCGTTTCGGGCTCGATCCGCCGGTGAGGCAAATCGCGATGCGGCCGCTGTTCGCCTCGATCCTCGCCATCAGGCGGTCGGCGGCGGTTGTTGCGAGCGCGGCCGGGTCGGCAACCGTGATCACTTCTCGAGCGCCGTCGGCGATGTCATCTGCTGTCAGAACTTCCGCCAGCTTCGGCCGTCGCGCTTCAATAGCTCCACCGCGCCGGCCGGTCCCTCGTTGCCGGCCTGGTAGGTTTCGAGGCCCTTGGCGCCTGCCTTCTTCCACGCATCGAGGAACGGCTGCACCGCCTGCCAGCCGGCTTCCACGCTGTCGGCGCGCTGAAACAGGATGTTGTCGCCGATCATGCAGTCGTAGAGCAGCGTCTCGTAGCCGGTGGCGGGCTCGGCCTTGAAATAGTCCTTGTAGCGAAACTTCATTTCCACGCCTTCGGTGGTGATGATCGGTCCCGGCACCTTGGTGTTGAATTGCAGCGTGATGCCTTCGGTGGGCTCGATGCCGATCACCAGATAGTTCTCCGCCAACCCCTCGATCGGCGTGCAATTGAACATCGCAAATGGCGCCTCCCGGAACTTGATCGCCACTTCGGTGCGCTTGATGCCGAGCGCCTTGCCGGTGCGCAGATAGAAGGGCACGCCGGCCCAGCGCCAATTGTCGATGGTCAGCTTCAGCGCGGCGTAGGTCTCGGTGGTGCTGTCGGGATTGACGTCCTTGGTCTGGCGATAGTCCGCTATCTCGGTGTCGCCGACCTTGCCGCCGGTAAATTGGGCGCGCACCGAGTTCTTCAGCGCATCGGCCTCGCTCTGGGTCACGATGGCGGCCAGCACCTCGGCCTTTTCCGATCGCACGGTATGCGCGTCGAACCGCGCCGGCGGCTCCATCGCGACCAGCGACAACAGCTGGAACAGGTGGTTCGGCACCATGTCGCGCAGCGCGCCGGTCGCGTCATAGAAGCTGCCGCGGGTTCCGATGCCGAGCTTCTCTTCGACGGTGATCTGCACGTGGTCGATATGGTGCCGGTTCCAGATCGGCTCGAACATGCCATTGGCAAAGCGCAGCACCAGGATGTTCTGCACGGTCTCCTTGCCGAGGTAATGATCGATCCGGTAGATCTGGTGCTCGGTGACGATCTTCAGCAATTCGTCGTTCAGGGCCTTCGCGGAAGCAAGGTCGGTCCCGAACGGCTTTTCGACCACCAGCCTGCGCCAGGCGCCGTTCTCTTCCTTCAGCAATCCGGTGCGGCCGAGCTGGCGCGCGATCGGCGCGAACGCGTTCGGCGGCGTCGCCAGGTAGAACAGGCGATTGCCTCCGGTGTTGCGCGCGGCTTCCAGCCGCTCCAACTGCGCCTTCAGTCCGTCGAACGAGTCCGGCTCGCTCGGATCGGCTTCGACAGAGGTAACGCATTCGAGCAGGCGTTTTGCGATTGCTTCCTCCACCGGGCGGGTTGCGAACCGGCGCAAGCCCTTGAGCAGGCTGTCGCGCAGTTCATCGCTCGACATGCCTTTGCGCGCGACGCCCACCACGCAGAATTTTTCGGGCAATAGCCCGGTCGCGGCGAGATTATAGAGCGAAGGGATGACCAGCCGATGGGTCAGGTCGCCGCTGGCGCCGAAGATCACGAAAGAGCACGCGTCGAGCTTGTTCGGTTGTGGGGGAGTATCTGTCACGAACGGCCGGCCCCGGGTTTGGCGATCTCTGGACCGGCATGCGGCTCCTTGTGGCCGCCGAACCCGTCGCGCATCGCGGAGAGAATTTTCTCGGCGAAGGTATGTTGCTTGCGCGAGCGGAAGCGCGCGAACAGCGCCGCGGTCAGCACCTCGGCCGGCACCGCTTCGTCGATCGCGGCATTGACGGTCCAGCGGCCTTCGCCGGAATCCTCGACAAATCCCGAATAGCTCGCAAGCGTCGGGTTCTTGGCAAGCGCGGACGCCGTGAGATCGAGCAGCCACGACGGAATCACGCTGCCGCGCCGCCAGACTTCGGCAATGTCGGCGATATCGAGATCGAAACGGTGATCGGGCGGCAGCGCCTCGATATTGGCATTGTTCAGGATATCGAAGCCTTCGGCGTAGGCCTGCATCAGGCCGTATTCGATGCCGTTATGGATCATCTTGACGAAATGTCCGGCGCCGACCGGGCCGGCGTGGATATAGCCCTGCTCGATGCGGGGATCGCGGTTCTCGCGTCCCGGCGTGCGCGGAATATCGCCGATCCCCGGCGCCAGCGCGGCGAAGATCGGGTCGAGCCGATCGACCACCGCCTTGTCGCCGCCGATCATCATGCAATAGCCGCGCTCGATGCCCCAGACGCCGCCCGAGGTGCCGACGTCGATATAATGGATGCCGCGTTGCTTCAGCGCCTTGCCGCGCCGCACATCGTCCTGCCAGAAGGTGTTGCCGCCATCGATGATGACGTCGCCATTCTCCATCAGCTTGGCCAGCGCCTCGATGGTGGCTTCCGTGATCGGGCCCGCCGGCAGCATCACCCAGGCGGTGCGCGGCTTCTCGAGTTTCCTGATAAAATCTTCCAGTTCCTTGGCGCCGGCGGCGCCATCGGCGGCAAGGGCCGCGACGGCCTTCGGGTCCTTGTCGTAAACGACGGTCGTATGTCCATGCTTCATCAGCCGGCGGACGATGTTGCCGCCCATCCGTCCCAGGCCGATCATGCCAAGCTGCATTTTCGCTTCCTTGCTTAACTGAGCGCTTCTGAGATCGCGGTATCGAGCATCTGCAATCCCGATTTTAGATCACCCTTGAGGTGGACCCGCAACGCGCGCCGGCCGCGCTCGGTCAGTACGTCGAAATCGCCGCGGGCTTGCGCCGCCTTGATCACACCGAAACTCGCCTTCTGCCCCGGCACCGGCAAATCCTTGGCGTCATCGGCGGTGATCTGCAGGAACACGCCGCTGTCGGGGCCGCCCTTGTAAGCCTGGCCGGTCGAATGCAGGAAACGCGGGCCGAATTCCGCGCAGGTTGCGACATGGCGCTGGTCGCGCACCTTCAGCCGCATATGCTGCAAGGCATCGATATGGGCGGCATCGCGCGCGATATAGGCGAGCAGCGCCACATAGTCGCCGCCATGCGACCGGCCGAGGTGGGCCTTCAGCCAGGAGCCGAGGCTGCCGTCGGCGCCCGCCTTGCGTAACGCGACCGCATTGGCATCGTCGGTATAGAGATCGGCCGCAGCCGACGACATCGCGGGCTGCTTCGGCCGGCAGCGCGCCGGTCTTCTCGAATGCCGCGGTCAACTCGCGGGTCTTGATCTTGGCATCCTCGACGTCGGGCTGATTGAACGGATTGATGCCGAGGATCGAGCCCGCCACCGCGGTCGCCATTTCGAAGCGGAAGAATTCCTGGCCGATATGGTCGATCGATTTCATGACGATGCGGACGACGGGATGGCCGGCGCTCTCCAGCGCGGCGAGCTTGTCGTCATGCGCGGCGTCGCTCTCGCTTTCGGTCCTGATATCGATGAAGAAGCGGTCATTGCCGTAAAGCGAAACGTCGCCGAGCGGCTCGCCGTCGATCGGAACGAGGCCCTTGCCTTCCTTGCCGGTGGATTCCGCAATCAGTTGTTCGGCCCAGGCGCCGAAGTCGGCGATCTTCTTCGAGGAGATGATCGTCACCTTGTCGCGGCCCTCGAGGCCGGCGAGGCCCATCGCGAGCCCGAGCTGCACGCCCGGGTTTTCATGCGGCGGCACGTCGGCGCCGCAGGAGCGCACCATGGCAAGCGTGTGCTTGATCAGGCCGCGAATATCGATGCCGGCGGCGGCGGCGGGGACCAGACCGAACGGCGATAGCACCGAATAGCGCCCGCCGATCGAGGGTTCGCCGTGAAAGGTGCGCGCAAAGCCCTGCCTGGTTGCGACCTTTTCCAGCGACGAGCCCGGATCGGTCACCGCGATGAAACGATGACCTGCCGCCTCGGTGCCGATCGCCTTGGAAACGCGGTCGAAGAAATAGTCCTTCATCGCGTTCGGCTCGGTGGTGCCGCCGGACTTGCTGGAAACGATGAACAGCGTCCTGGCGATATTGACCGCTTTCTCCATCGCGCGCACCTGGGCCGGATCGGTCGAATCCAGCACATGCAGCTTCGGGAAGCCGATTTTCTTCGGGAATGTTTCCGCCAGCACTTCCGGCCCGAGGCTCGATCCGCCCATGCCGAGCACGACCGCATCGGAGAAATTCTGACCTCTCACGCGCAGCGCAAAGTCCTCGTAATCGGCGATATCGGCTGAGGCGGCGCTGGTCAGCCAGCCCAGCCACTTGTCCTCGTCGGTGCCGGTCCACACCGACTTGTCCTTTTGCCAGAGCCGTCGGATCTTGGCCGAGGCGCGCCACTCCTCGGCGTGTTTCTCGACGGCCTTCGCGATGCGCCGCGCCGAGCGCGAGCTGCTGGCGGTCGAGGCTCGCGCCGAGCACGGTCGCGCGCTTGTTCGCGACCGCCCCGTAAAGCTTGTCGGCGGCTTCCGCAAACAGCTTGACGCCGTCCTTCACCAATTCGGAGGTGATCTCGTCGAGCGAGATGCCGGATCTCTGCAGCTCCTCAAGCACGCGCCTTGCGTCCTCGACGTTTTCCTCGAGGCTGTCGCGCACCTTGCCGTGATCGCGGAAGCCGTCCAGCGTCGCCGGCGGCACGGTATTGACGGTGTTCGGGCCGATCAGCTCCTCGATATAGAGCACGTCGCTGTAGTCCTTGTTCTTGGTGCCGGTCGAGGCCCACAACAGCCGCTGCGGCCTGGCGCCGTGGCTCGCGAGCTTGTCCCAGCGCGCACCCGCGAACAGGCGCTTGTATTCCTGATAGGCAAGCTTGGCGTTGGCGATCGCGATCTTGCCTTTCAGCGCTGCGAGGCGCTCCTTCTCGCTCGGATCGTTGGCCTTGGCGATCTTGTCGTCGAGCTCTTTGTCGACCATGCTGTCGATGCGGCTGACGAAGAAGCTCGCGACGCTTGCGACGTGCGAGGGATCGCCGCCCTTGCCGACATATTTTTCAAGGCCGGCAAGATAGGCCTGCGCGACCTGCAGATAGACTTTTTGCGAGAACAACAGCGTGATGTTGACGCTGATGCCTTCCCCGATCAGATACTCGATCGCCGGCAATCCCTCCGGCGTCGCCGGCACCTTGATCATCAGGTTCTTGCGCCGGACCTCCTTCCAGAGTTTCTCCGCCTCGGCGATCGTGCCCTCGGTGTCCATCGCGAGATAAGGCGATACTTCGAGGCTGACAAAGCCGTCGCTGCCTTTGAGGCGATCGTACACCGGGCGCAGCACGTCGGCGGCGTGCTGGATGTCCTCGACCGCGAGCTGCTCGAACAGCTCCGCGACCGGGCGGTCGCCGCTCTTCAGCGCCTTGCCGATCGGGGCGTCATATTCGTCCGAACTGCCGATCGCCTTCTCGAAGATCGACGGATTCGACGTGACGCCCTTGACCCCGTCGGTATCGATCAACGCTTTCAGTTCGCCCTTGGCGATGAAGCCGCGGGCCAGGAAATCCAGCCAGACCGCCTGGCCATGATTTTCGAGTGCTTTGACGGGATTCATGGTAACCTTCTTCCGATCGAGCAGGGCCGTCCGGTTCCGGCGGGCGGGTGCCGGGCTGTCACAATCGCTGAAGCGGCTGTCCGGGGCAGTAGTATCCCCGGGCTTGTGTGACAACGCCACTCACATGATATCGATCCAGTGGCTCGATTTTAATGACGGATTCGGTGGCAGCCGAGGTACTATCGGTATGCTTTTTGCCTTCGATTCCTCCGTATTCCGCAATATTACTGATGTTGCCGCATGGCTACATTGGTTAAGATTCGGAACAGATGGCGGCTTTTTCGCTTAAAATATAGGCAATTGCCTGTTCGTAACTCGATGGATGCCTGTCTTGTGCATTGCGCCAAGAAGTCCGCCGAGTGTCCAATCAGCTCAATGTGCTTGCGCTGATTCGACGTCGAGTGGGTTGTCTTGGGAATCCGACGCGGCAGCGAGGCCGAACATATGCGGAGAGAGGTCATGTACAACGATTCTCTGTTCAATGCTTTCGCCAGGTCCTTCGAGGCTCGAAGCCAGAGCGACATGTCAATGGCGGAGTATCTGGAGTCGTGTCGAAACGATCCGATGCGATACGCTAATGCCGCCGAACGATTGCTAGCTGCGATCGGTGAGCCTCAGATGATTGACACGGCCAAGGACCCACGCCTTGGCCGAATCTTTTTGAACCGGACGATGCGCACCTATCCGGCCTTCGCCGGCTTCTACGGCATGGAAGAAACCATCGAGCGCATCGTCGGCTTCTTCCGGCACGCCGCCCAGGGGCTCGAGGAGCGAAAGCAGATCCTCTATCTGCTCGGACCGGTCGGCGGCGGCAAGTCGTCACTGGCCGAACGGCTGAAGTCGCTGATGGAAATCCATCCGATCTACGTGCTGAAGGCCGGCGACGAATTGAGCCCGGTGTTCGAGTCGCCGCTGAGCCTGTTCGATCCCGAACAGCTCGGGCCGATGATCGAGGAGAAATACGGCATTCCCCGCCGCCGCCTCTCCGGACTGATGAGCCCATGGTGCTACAAGCGCCTGGAGGCGTTCGGCGGCGACATCTCGCAATTCCGGGTGGCCAAGATCCAGCCGTCGCGGCTGCGCCAGATCGCGATCGCGAAGACCGAGCCGGGCGATGAGAACAACCAGGACATCTCCTCGCTGGTCGGCAAGGTCGATATCCGAAAGCTCGAGACCTACGCGCAGAACGATCCGGACGCCTACAGCTATTCGGGCGGCCTCAATCGCGCCAACCAGGGCATCCTCGAGTTCGTCGAGATGTTCAAGGCGCCGATCAAGATGCTGCATCCGCTTTTGACGGCGACCCAGGAAAGCAACTACATCGGCACCGAGAATATCGGCGCGATACCCTTTACCGGCATCGTGCTCGCGCATTCGAACGAGTTCGAATGGCAGAGCTTCAAGGCCAACAAGAACAACGAAGCCTTCATCGACCGCATCTGCGTCATCAAGGTTCCGTATTGCCTGCGGGTGACCGAGGAGCAGAAGATCTACGAGAAACTGATCTCGGGCTCGGAGCTCGCCGCCGCGCCCTGCGCGCCGGCAACGCTGGAGACGCTGGCGCGCTTCTCGGTGATGTCGCGGCTGCGCAAGCACGAAAATTCGACGCTGTTTGCCAAAATGCGGGTCTATGACGGCGAGAGCCTGAAGGAGTCCGATCCGAAGGCCCGCAGCGTTCAGGAATACAAGGACGCCGCCGGCGTCGACGAGGGCATGGACGGCGTCTCGACGCGGTTTGCGTTCAAGGTGCTGGCCGCGACCTTCAACCACGACACCACGGAGATCGGCGCCGACGCGGTGCACCTGATGTACACGCTGGAGCAGTCGATCCGCCGCGAGCAGCTTCCGGACGAAGTCGAGAAGCGCTACCTCGAATTCATCAAGGCCGATCTCGTGCCGCGCTACGCCGAATTCATCGGTAACGAGATCCAGAAGGCCTATCTGGAATCCTATTCGGATTACGGCCAGAATCTGTTCGACCGCTACGTGGATTATGCCGACGCCTGGATCGAGGATCAGGACTTCAAGGATCCCGACACCGGCCAGATGCTCAACCGCGAGTTGCTCAACCAGGAACTTACCAAGATCGAGAAGCCGGCGGGGATCGCCAATCCGAAGGACTTCCGCAACGAGGTCGTCAAGTTCTCGCTGCGATCGCGTGCGCAGCATGGCGGCAAGAATCCGTCCTGGACCAGTTACGAGAAAATTCGCGAAGTCATCGAGAAACGGATATTCTCCCAGGTCGAAGATCTCCTTCCGGTGATCTCGTTCGGTTCCAAGAAGGATGGCGAGACCGAGAAGAAGCACGGCGAATTCGTGGCGCGCATGGTGGAGCGCGGATACACCGAGCGGCAGGTCCGGCGGCTGGTCGAGTGGTACATGCGGGTGAAGCAGGCCGGGTGAGGCGAAAGGAATGCAGTGGCCTTTTATATCGTCGACCGGCGCCTGAATCCGGGCAGTAAGAGTCTCGAGAACCGCCAACGGTTCTTGCGTCGTGCCAAGGCGCTGGTTCAGGGTGCGGTCAAGAAGTCCTCGCAGGACCGCGACATCAAGGACGTCCTTGAGGGCGGCGAGGTCAGTATCCCGCTCGACGGCATGGATGAGCCACGCTTTCGTCGCGAGGGCGGTACCCGCGACATGGTGCTTCCGGGTAACAAGAAGTTCATCGAGGGCGACATCCTGCCTCGTTCGGGCGGGGGCGGCGGAAAGCAGAAGGATGCGGGGCAGGGCGACAGCGAGGACGCGTTTCGCTTTGTCCTGAGCCGCGACGAATTCGTCGACCTGTTCCTCGACGATCTGGAACTGCCCGATCTCGCCAAGCGCAAGCTCGCCGCGGCGGAGAGCGAGGGCATTCAGCGCGCCGGCTATGCGACCTCGGGCTCGCCTGCGAATATCTCGATCAGCCGCACCGTGAGCCGCGCGCTGGCGCGCCGGGTGGCGCTGCGGCGGCCGCGGCCGGAAGCGATCGAAAAGCTCGAGGCGGAGCTGGAGGAGGCCTCCGAAGAACGCCGCGCCGAGCTGTTGGCCCAGATCGAGGCCATGAAGGCGAAGGCCCGCCGGATTCCCTTCATCGATCCGATCGACATTCGCTACCGGCGCTTCGAGACCGTGCCGAAGCCGGTGGCGCAGGCGGTGATGTTCTGCCTGATGGACGTGTCCGGATCGATGTCCGAGCACATGAAGGACCTCGCCAAGCGTTTCTACATGCTGCTCTACGTGTTCCTGAAGCGGCGCTATCGCCATGTCGAGATCGTCTTCATCCGCCATACCGACCGCGCCGAAGAAGTCGACGAGGATACCTTCTTCCACGGCCCGGCATCGGGCGGCACGCTGGTATCGAGCGCCTTGCAGGCGATGCACGACATCGTCCGCGCGCGGTTCCGCCCGGCCGACTGGAACATCTACGCGGCGCAGGCCTCCGACGGCGACAACTCGTTCTCGGACGGCGAAGTGGCGGGCCGGATCCTGACGGATTCGATCCTCCCGGTCGTGCAGTTCTTTGCCTATCTGGAGGTCGGCGAGGCCGGCGGCTACTCGTTCGAAATGCCGGACTCCGCGCTCTGGACGCTGTACGAGCGGCTGCGCAGCGGCGGCGCGCCGTTGTCGATGCGCAAAGTCTCCGACCGCAGCGAGATATTCCCGGTGTTTCACGACCTGTTCCAGCGCCGCTCCAAACAGGAGAAGGCCGCGTCATGACCGCGACAGCCGAACGACTGTTCGAAGGAGCGGATTGGGATTTCGCGACGCTGCAGCGCATCCTCGAGGCCTGCGAGACGATTGCGCGGTCTGAACTGGGGCTCGACGTCTATCCCAACCAGATCGAGGTCATCACTGCGGAACAGATGCTGGACGCCTATTCCTCGGTCGGGATGCCGCTGTTCTACAAGCATTGGTCGTTCGGCAAGCATTTCGCCTTTCACGAGGCGTCCTACCGCAAGGGGCTGATGGGTCTCGCCTACGAGATCGTCATCAACTCTTCGCCGTGCATTTCCTACCTGATGGAGGAAAACACCGCGACGATGCAGGCGCTGGTGATCGCGCACGCCGCCTTCGGTCACAACCATTTCTTCAAGAACAATTATCTCTTCAAGCAGTGGACCGACGCCGACGGCATTCTCGACTATCTCGAGTTCGCAAAAAGCTATGTGGCGCAATGCGAGGAGCGTCACGGGCGCCTTGCGGTCGAGCATACCCTCGATGCCGCACATGCGCTGATGTCGCACGGGGTCGATCGCTATCCGGGCAAGAAAAAGCTCGATCTGCGCGACGAGGAGAAGCGCGCCGGCAAACGCCGCCTGTACGAGGAAGGCGCGTTCAACGACCTGTGGCGGACCGTCCCGACCGGGCGGGCCAAGACCAATGCCGTGCTGAACGTCGAGCGCCGCCGCGCGCTGCTCGGACTGCCGCAGGAAAATCTGCTGTACTTCCTGGAAAAGACCGCGCCGCGTCTGCAAGCGTGGCAGCGCGAGCTGATACGAATCGTGCGGCACATCGCGCAGTATTTCTATCCGCAGGGCCAGACCAAGGTGATGAACGAGGGCACCGCGACCTACGTGCATTACCGCATCATGAGCCGGCTGCACGAACAGGGCCGGATCACGGACGGCAATTTCCTGGAATTCCTGCAGTCGCACACCAACGTCGTGTTCCAGCCCGAGTTCGACGATCAGCGCTTCTCGGGCTTCAACCCTTACGCGCTCGGCTTTGCGATGATGCAGGACATCGAACGCATCGTGACCAGGCCTGAGCAAGAGGATCGCGAATGGTTTCCGGACATCGCCGGCACCGGCGACGCCATGGCCGTGCTGCGCAACGTCTGGGCGAACTATCGGGACGAGAGTTTCATCGCCCAGTTCCTGAGCCCGCGGCTGATGCGGCAGCTCAGGATGTTCCACTTGCACGACGATCCGGAGGAGCGCGCCGGCATCAAGGTCGATGCCATCCACGATGAGCGTGGCTATCGCCGCATCCGCCGCGAACTGGCGCGGCAGTACGACGTCGGCTATCTCGACGCCAACATCGAGGTGGTCGATGTCGACCTTGCCGGCGATCGCCGCCTGATGTTGCGCCATACCGTGGTCAAGGGCGCCCAGCTCAACGAGACGGACGCCAAGCGCGTGCTCCAGCACCTCGCCGATCTCTGGAGCTATGACGTGTCGCTGGTCGAAGTCGACACCAGCGACAAGGTCTTGAAGGAATACATCCTGAATCCGCGCGCGCTCGCTTCGGCGGCTTGAGGCCGTCGGAGCGGAACGCCCGGAGGTTATCGTTCCGGACTTGCGTTTCCGGACTTGGGTTTCCGGACTTGGGTTTAAAGTCGTGTCGAGAATCCTGGCGGTGGCCGCTATGACGCTGGCGAGCGTTTCGTGAACGGACCGCCGGCCGAAGCCGCAGGCGAAGCGGCCGCGCCAGAGCAGCGCGATCGTTTCATTCCGCTGCGGAAGTCCGATATCATCGATGGGCTGGTCGCCGAGGGCCGCCTCGACGCCGCCGGGCAGGCACGTCTGAAGCAACTTGCCCGCATGCTCGGTGCCATTTTCCACTACCAGTATTTCGAAGAGCTCGAGCGGCTGCGCGAGGTCTATTTTCACTTCGACCCGGAGCGTGATCCGCAAGCCTGCGGCCCCGCCAAGGACCTCGAAGCGGCCTATCGGACCTTAAGCGAGGAATTCGTCCGTGTCCTCAAGGAAGCCAACTTCATCGAGATATCCCACGACGAGATCACCCGCGCCTTCGGCGAGCGCGCGCGGGTGCGGGTGAAGATCAAGGCGCCGGTCCAGGACTATCGCTGTGTCCGCATGTTCCGCCGCGGGCACCACACCGAGACCATCGAGATTCCCGCCTGGTTCGGCTTGCGCCGGCGCCCGCTCGAGGTCGTGGTCTACGACGATGTCGTGCTGATGGTCGCGACCAGGCCGGGCGGCATGACACAAGCCGATGCCCGCAAGGCGCTCGTCAGCGCGAGAGGCGGCGGACAGAAGATTCGCAGCGGCGCGGTGCTGTTCAAGTATTTTCGTCATATCGCCCGCGCCGATCTCAAGGCGTTGTTTCCCAATGTGCGGGTGGTGATGAGCCTGTCGGACCATTTGACGCTGGGCGTGCCGGCGGTGCTCGGCGGCGTGCCGATCCTGATCAAGCTCGCCTCGACCTTGACGGTCCTGTTTGTCGTGGCCGGCTTCTATCTCGGTCTCAATGGCAGAATGCACGATAATGACACCGAGCAGGCGCTGGCCGCGCTCAGCGGCCTGTTCGCGCTCGGTGCCTTCATGCTGCGGCAATGGGGGAATTTCCACCGCCAGTCGCTGATCCATCAGAAGCAGCTTACCGACAATGTCTACTACCGCAACGTCAACAACAATTCCGGCATTTTCAATTATCTCGTTGGCGAGGCGGAGGAGCAGGATTGGAAGGAAGCGCTGCTTGCCTATTACGGCCTGCTCACGGCAGACGCCCCGCTCACGCGCGAGGCGCTCGGCGCGCGCATCGCGGAGCTGCTGGCGCGCGTGTTCGGCGTTTCAGCCGACTTCGAGATCGACGACGCGCTGGCGCGGCTGAAGCGCCTTGATCTTCTCGGCGAGACCTGTGGCCGCCTGTCGGTGCTGCCGCTTGCCGAGGCGCTGGCGCGGCTTGAGAGGGAATGGAACGAATTTTTCGGGACAGCCGCCATAGCCCGCAACGTAGTGCAGGCTAGGCGTTCAGACTCGAATCTATGTATGCGCCGCTACCGCAAACCGGCGTTGATCTTGTCGAGCGCGGCGGAGCCGGGGCACAGCTCCTTGGCCTCGAGCTCGTTGAGCGGCGTCTCCACCGTGTTGAGGTGGGCGTGCAGGTCTTCCGACTCCGGATCGACATAGAGCAGCCCGGTGACGATCTCGCCCTTGGCGGCGTGCTTCTGCAGGAACGCCTGCGCGCCGACGCGGTCGTGCGGGTCGTAGTCGGCGTCGATCTTGCGCAAGGCGAGCCGCGTGCCGTCGTGCTGCTCGACCACCTCCACCGTGCCCGGCGCGTAGTCGACGGTGATCGGCTCGCGGCCGGTGATGACGTCGAGCCGGTTCACGGCGTCGTTGTGCTCGCGCACATAGTCGAAGCTCTTGGTCGAGCCGGCATGGTTGTTGAAGGCGACGCAGGGGCTGATCACGTCGATGAAGGCCGCGCCCTTGTGCTGGATCGCGCCCGCGATCAGCGGCACCAGCTGGGTCTTGTCGCCGGAGAAGCTGCGCGCCACGTAGGTCGCACCCAGCTGCAGCGCGATCGCCACCAGGTCGATGGCGTTGTCGGTGTTGAGCACGCCCTTCTTCGACTTCGAGCCGCGGTCGGCGGTGGCCGAGAACTGGCCCTTGGTCAGGCCGTAAACGCCGTTGTTCTCGACGATATAGATCATGTTGACGCCGCGCCGGATCGAATGCGCGAACTGGCCGAAGCCGATCGAGGCGGAATCGCCGTCGCCGGAAACGCCGAGATAGATCAGCTCGCGGTTGGCGAGGTTGGCGCCGGTCAGGACCGACGGCATGCGGCCGTGGACCGAATTGAAGCCGTGCGAATTGCCGAGGAAATAGTCGGGCGTCTTCGACGAGCAGCCGATGCCCGAAATCTTGGCGACGCGGTGCGGCGCGATCGAAGCTCGAAACAGGCCTGGATGATCGAGGCCGTGATCGAAGTCGTGGCCGCAGCCGGCGCACAGGGTCGAGATCTTGCCCTCGTAGTCGCGATGGGTGAAGCCGAGCTGGTTCTTGGGCAGGCCGGGGTGATGGAGCTTGGGCTTGGCGATATAGGTCATGACACGGCCTTGCGGAGAGGGGTCACCTTGAGATGATCCTGGTGGTCGCCGATGGCTTCGGCGATGAAGCGCGCGGTGATCGGCGTGCCGTCGTAATGCAGGACCGGCACCAGCCGGGCCGGATCGATGCCGCTCTCGTTGACGATCAGCGAGCGGAGCTGCGCGTCGCGGTTCTGCTCGACCACGAAGACGAAGTCGTGGTCGGCGATGAAGCTCGCGACCGCGGAATGGAACGGGAAGGCGCGGATGCGCAGGCGGTCGAGCAGGTGGCCGCGGGCCTCCAGCAATCCGAGCGCCTCGTCCATCGCCGGCGCGGTCGAGCCGAAATAGATCACGCCGATCTTGGTCGGTTTCGCGGCATTGGCCTGCAGCGGCCGCGGCACCATGTCCTGCGCGGTCTCGAACTTGCGCAGCAGCCGCTGCATGTTGTCGGCATAGACCGAGCCTTCCTCGGTGTAGCGCGCGTAGCGGTCGCGCGAGGTGCCGCGGGTGAAGTACGAGCCCTTGGTCGGGTGGGTGCCGGGATAGGTGCGGTAGGGGATGCCGTCGCCGTCGACGTCGAGATAGCGGCCGAAATCGCGGCCCGCGTCCAGCATCTCCGCGGTCATGACCTTGCCGCGGTCGTATTGCCGCGCGTCGTCCCACTTGAAGCGGCCGGCACAGCCAGTCGTTCATGCCGATGTCGAGGTCGAGCATCACGAAGATCGCGGTCTGCAGCCGCTCGGCGAGATCGAAGGCCGTGGCGGCGAACTCGAAGGCTTCGGCCGGATCCTCCGGGAACAGCAGCACATGCTTGGTGTCGCCGTGCGAGGCATAGGCGCAGGCGACGATGTCGGATTGCTGGGTGCGCGTCGGCATGCCGGTCGAGGGGCCGCCGCGCTGCACGTTGATGATCACGGCCGGGATTTCGGCGAAATAGGCCAGCCCGATGAACTCCGTCATCAGCGAGATGCCGGGGCCGGAGGTGCGGTGAAGGCGCGCGCGCCGTTCCAGGCCGCGCCGATGACGATGCCGATCGAGGCCAGCTCGTCCTCGCCCTGGACGATGGCGTATTTGGCCTTGCCGGTCTCGGGATCGTGCCGCAGCTGCTTGCAATGGCTGGCGAAGGCGTCGGCCAGCGAGGTCGACGGCGTGATCGGATACCAGGCGCAGACGGTGGCGCCGCCATAGACCGCGCCGAGCGCGGCCGCGCTGTTGCCCTCGATGAAGATGCGGTCGCCGACCTTGTCGGCGCTTCTTCACCCGCAGGCCGATCGGGCATTTCAGGTTCTGCAGCGCCCAGTCGCGGCCGAGATGCAGCGCGTGGACGTTGGAGGCGATCAGCTTTTCCTTGCCCTTGTACTGCTCGCCGATCAGCTGCTCGATCAGCTTCGGGTCCATGTCGAGCAGCGCGCACAGCGCGCCGAGATAGATGATGTTCTTGAACAGCTGGCGCTGGCGCGGATCGGTGTAGGTCGAGTTGGTGATCGCGGTCAGCGGCACGCCGATCACGTTGATGTCGGCGCGGAATTTCGAGGTCGGCATCGGCTTGGTCGAATTGTAGAACAGATAGCCGCCGGGCTCGATCGAGGCGACGTCCTTGTCCCAGGTCTGCGGGTTCATCGCCACCATCAGGTCGACGCCGCCGCGCGGCGCCGAGATGGCCGGCCTCGGTGACGCGCACCTCGTACCAGGTCGGCAGGCCCTGGATGTTGGAGGGAAAGATGTTGCGCGGC
Organism: uncultured Alphaproteobacteria bacterium; assembly: GCA_963777475.1. Lineage (GTDB taxonomy): Bacteria > Pseudomonadota > Alphaproteobacteria > Rhizobiales > Xanthobacteraceae > Bradyrhizobium. The sequence continues at coordinate 24,695 of CAVZQX010000054.1, read as the reverse complement.
GAGACCGGCACGCCCATGCGCAGGATCGAGCGGGCGAACATCTCGTTGGCGCTCGCCGAGCCCGAGCCGTTGACGTTGGCGAACTTGACGACGAAGTCGTTGACGCTGCTGATCGGCTTTTGCTCGGGCATGATGAACCTGCGTGAGTCATATCGAGGAGGAATTTCTGCATGTCCCAGGCGCCGGTGGGACAGCGTTCGGCGCACAGCCCGCAATGCAGGCAGACGTCCTCGTCCTTCACCATCACCCGGCCGGTCTTGAGGTCGTCGAGACATAGAGATCCTGGTCGGGGTGCGGCGAGGGCGCCTTCAGCCGCTGGCGCAGATCGGCCTCCTCGCCGTTCTGCGGTGAAGGTGATGCAGTCCATCGGGCAGATGTCGACGCAGGCGTCGCACTCGATGCACAGCGGCGTGGTGAACACCGTCTGCACGTCGCAATTCAGGCAGCGCTGCGCCTCGCCGAGCGCGAGCTTGACGTCATAGCCGAGCTCGACCTCGGCGCGGACGTCCTTCAGCGCCACCACCTTGTCGCGATGCGGCACCTTGAAGCGCTTGTCGGCCGAGACGTCGTTGTCGTAGCTCCACTCGTGGATGCCCATCTTCTGCGAACTGATCTGCACATCGGGCAGCGGACGTTCGTCGAATGTCCTCGCCGGAGAGCAGCTTGTCGATCGAGAGGGCGGCGTCATGGCCGTGCGCCACCGCCCAGATGATGTTCTTGGGGCCGAACGCGGCGTCGCCGCCGAAGAACACTTTCGGGTTGGTCGAAGCCATGGTCTTGGAATCGACCTTGGGCATGTCCCATTTGTCGAACTCGATGCCGCTGTCGCGCTCGATCCAGGGGAAGGCGTTCTCCTGGCCGACCGCGACCAGCACGTCGTCGCAGGCAATGGTCTGGTCCGGCTCGCCCGTGGGCACCAGGTTGCGCCGGCCCTTGGCGTCGTACTCGGCCTTGACCTTCTCGAAGGTGACGCCGGTGAGCTTGCCGTTGTCGTGGGTGAAGGCCATCGGCACCATGAAGTTGAGGATCGGAATGTCCTCGTGCATCGCGTCCTCCTTCTCCCAGGGGCTCGCCTTCATCTCCTCGAAGCCGGAGCGCACGATCACCTTGACGTCCTCGCCGCCGAGGCGGCGCGAGGTGCGGCAGCAATCCATCGCGGTGTTGCCGCCGCCGAGCACGATCACGCGCTTGCCGATCTTGTCGGTGTGGCCGAACGAGACGCTGGAGAGCCAGTCGATGCCGATGTGGATGTTGGCGGCGGCTTCCTTGCGGCCGGGAATCTCGAGCTCGCGGCCGCGCGGCGCGCCGGAGCCGACGAAGATGGCGTCGTAATTTTCGGCGAGCAGCTTCTTCATGCTGTCGATGCGCTGGCCGCCCTTGAACTCGATGCCGAGATCGATGATGTAGTCGGTTTCCTCGTCGATCACCGAATCGGGCAGGCGGAATTTCGGAATCTGCGTCCGCATCATGCCGCCGGCCTTGGGATCGGCGTCGAACACGGTGCAGTGATAGCCGAGCGGCGCGAGATCGCGCGCGACCGTCAGCGAGGCGGGACCGCCGCCGATCAGCGCGATGCGCTTGCCGTTCTTCGCACCGGGGCGCGGCAGGCGATGCTTGATGTCGTCCTTGAAGTCGGCGGCGACGCGCTTCAGCCGGCAGATCGCCACCGGCGTTTCCTCGACCCGGCCGCGGCGGCAGGCGGGCTCGCACGGACGGTCGCAGGTGCGTCCCAGGATTCCGGGAAACACGTTCGACTTCCAATTGATCATGTAGGCGTCGCTGTAGCGGCCTTCGGCGATCAAGCGGATGTATTCCGGAACCGGCGTGTGCGCCGGACAGGCCCACTGACAATCGACGACTTTGTGGAAGTAGTCGGGGGCCGAGATATCGGTCGGTTTCATTCCTGCCTTGCCCGCGCGAGAACGTAAGAAAGCGCGGCCTTTTTCCTTGAGAACGCTTAACGAGCGCTCTTGTGGTTTTTGAATTGGATCATGGGGTTATCTTATTAGAGCCATTCAAGATGATGCACAAAGGCAAATTTGCCTGATCACCTTCTTTCATCGGTGCCATGCCTAACGGTTAACGTCATTGTCTCGCCATGCGGCAGTGCAACATGTCGCGCGATCCGCGAATTCAGCATTGACTGAAGTCAACCATCCTGTGGATCGAAGGCTCTCGTTTTGTTTCGCTCGTTTTCTTAACGTGAACCGGTGTCCTACACCGCATGGTGCGGGCAGACTTTCGCTGGAATACGCTCTAAGCGTGCGCGATGTCGCTCTTCGCGAGGTCCCACATCAGGTCGTAAATGCCTGACGATACCTGCGCTGCGCTAGCGCCGGCGCCGCGCTGAAGCGCGCGGCGAGCGTCGCCGAGATCGCGCTCGCGCTGGTGCCGTCGATCAGCACGAACCAGTCGCCGGCACCGGCGCCCGCCGCCGACGGAATTTCCGTGGTCGGTCCCGACAATGCCGGATCGCTCTCGATCAGGTGCATCGAGATGATGCCGTCGAGGCCGGCCGGATCGAGCTTCGCTTTCAACTCTGCGCGCAGAGCGTCTTCACTTCCGGATGAAGGGCGCAGCCGAACGATGCCGAGCACGGCGCCGCGGCCATTTCCGCTGCTCATAGGTGATGCGGGCCACCGCGCGGATCATGTTCTTGAAACACGCCATGGTCTTTTTCGACCACTCGGTCGGGCTATTGAGCCGCGCGCGGTAGGCGGGGCTATCCAACACCTCGATCGTTTGGGTCGAATAGAGGCACAGGTATTTCGGGCTTGCCTTGACGCGCGACGTAGCGCCTCGCTTCCAGAAAACCCTCGATGGCGACGCGTTCTTCGAGATGCTCGGAATCGTACCAGCGATTGAATTCGGCTTCGTCCGCGGCATCGACGTCCATCGACGTCAGCAGCATTCCCTTTCCGGCGAGCGGCATTTTTTCTGCCTTCCTCTTATGCGGTCACTTTCGAAGCGATATCGGCGATGGCCTTCATCACGGCGTTCCTGACGCCGGGATCGTACAGCGTGTGGCCGGCGCCTTCGACGATGCGAATTTCGGCGTTCGGCCAGCGTGCGGCAAGCGCCTGCGAGGTTGAAGGCGGACACAACAGGTCGTAGCGGCCTTGCACGATGATGCCGGGAAGCCCGGCAAGCTTGCCGGCTTGGTCGAGAAGCTGGTCCGGCTTCATGAAACAGTCGTTGGCAAAATAATGTGCTTCCATGAACGGCGTCGCGGCCAGCGCGCCGTTCGATTTCGGCGACGAAAGATCGAGCCGGGTGCGCGAGGGCGTGTGCTCGGACAGGATGCGCTCGGTGTCGTTCCAGGCGCGCGCGGCTGGGCCGTGCAGGAGCGGATCGGCATCGAGAATCCGGCGCCAATAGGCATCGAGCGGGCGGCCGCGTTCCTCCGGCGATAGAACGCTCAGGAAATCCTCGCTGAGGTCGGGATAGAACCGCGGCAGCGTCTCGGTGAAGGCGGTTTCGATCTCACTGCGCATGCCGAGAAAAGTCGCGCGCAGCACGAGGCCTAAGACGCGGTCGGGATGGGCTTGCGCGTAAGCCAACGCAAGTGTCGCGCCCCAGGAGCCGCCGACGACGATCCAGCGTTCGATGCCGAATTTTTCGCGGATCATTTCCATGTCCGCGATCAGATGCGACAGCGTGTTGTTGTCGCGCCCACCCTTCGGGCGGCTGCGGCCCGAGCCGCGCTGGTCGAACAGCATTGCGTGAAAACGCTCGGGGTCGAACAGCCGGCCGGTGATCCGGCTGGCAGCCGCTGCCGGGCCCGCCATGCAGGTACACGGCTGCAATGCCGCCGGCGCGGCCGACGCTCTCGACATAGACTTCGTGGCCGTCGCCGACGGCGAGTTGCTCCGAGGTCAGCGGCGCGAAGGGATCGCCGCGTTGATGGCTGGACTTTCCCGCCTCCGCGTCAGGCGCCATCGTTGCCGCCTGTCTCCAGCGTGCCACCGGCGAAGTTGCGATAGAGGAAGCGGTCGTGGCCTTCGGCCGCCTCATGCTCCGCCTGCTTGAAAATCGCTTCGTGCATCGGCGACAGCGTGCAGGCCGGATCGGTGTTGCCGGCATCGCCGGTCAGCGCGAAGGCCTGGCAGCGGCAGCCGCCGAAATCCACTTCCTTGAATTCGCAACTCCGGCACGGCTCCGGCATCCAGCCGGTGCCGCGATAGCGGTTGAAGGCTTCCGAGTTCTGCCAGATCCAGGCGATCGAATGGTTCGAGCGCACCGATTCGAATTCGAGCCCGGTGATGCTCTCGGCGGCGTGGCAGGGCAAAATCTTGCCAGCGGGCGAGATGTTGAAGAACTGCCGGCCCCAGCCGCCCATGCATTTCTTCGGCCGCAGCGCGTAATAATCCGGCACCACGTAGTCGATGGCGAGAACGCCCTTCAGCCGCGCTTGCGCGTCCTCGACGATGCGGCTGGTTTCCTCGATCTGCTCAAGCGTCGGCATCAGCGCGGCGCGGTTCTTCAGCGCCCAGCCGTAATACTGCACGTTGGCGACCTCCAGCCGGTCGGCGTCGAGATCGACCGCCATCTGGATGATGTCGGCAAGCTGGTGCAGGTTCTGGCGATGCATCACCGCATTGACGGTCAGAGGCAAATCGAGCTCGCGCGTCCATTTCGCGGCCTCGATCTTCTTCCGGTGCGCGTCCTTGAGGCCGGCGACGCGGTCGGCGACGATGGGCTCGTTGCCCTGAAAACTGATCTGCACGTGGCAGAGGCCGGCGTCGGCAAGATCGGAAAGCTTTTCGCGCGTCAGCAACACCGCGGAGGTGATGAGATTGGAGTAAAGCCCGACATCGCTGGCATGCCGGACCAGCTCGACCAGGTCCTTGCGCGCGGTCGGCTCGCCGCCGGAAAAATGAATCTGCAGCACGCCGATTTCGGCGAGCTCGGACAAAACCTTCTTCCATTCCTCGGTGGTCAGTTCGGTAGAGGCGCGATCGAGCTCGACCGGGTTCGAGCAATAGGGGCACTGCAGCGGGCAGCGATGGGTCAATTCGGCGAGCACCGCCAGCGGTATGCCGAAGGTTTCCGCGGTCGACCGTTGGCTCTCCAGCACCGCCAGGCCGTCAGTGGGATCGGCCGGTTTGTGAGGGGTGTCGGCGAGCGGCTCGCTCATGATGTCTTCTCGCGCGCTTCGGTCAGGAAGCCCTTGTCCGCGAGGTCCTGCAGCATGGCGACCACATCGGTTGCAATCGCCTCGCGCGGCGCGGCATATTTTTCCGCGAGCTGATCCACCATCTGCGCGACGCTGCGGATGCCGTCGCAAAGCTTGAGCACCTCGACCGCGATCTCGTCCGGCGCCAGCACGCGCTCGGGCGCCAGGATCACCCAGACTTTCCGCGTCTCGTCGAACTTCAATTTCGCATGCCGCGGCAGCACCGGCCGGCTCGCTTCATTGACGCTGATATGGCGCGGGCCTGCCATCGCTTCGTCCCTCAGTCTGTCTTGGGCACGAACGCGCCCGGCGGGATGTGGCCGTCGACATAGGCGTGATAGAGCGCGTCGAGTTGCACCCACAGCACGTTGGTCTTGAAGATCAGCGCGTTGCACACGGCCTCGCGCTCGGCCGGCGTCGTCGCATGCTGCCTGACATATTCCAGCGCGAAGCCGGCGTCGCGCGGCGCCTGCTGCAGGCGGCGGCTGAAATAGCTCATGATGTCGGGATTGACGAAATCATAGTGCTGCAGCATGCCGCTGATGCGCTCTTCGTGCAGGTTCGGCGCGAACAGTTCCGTGAGCGAGGAGGCGATCGCCTCGAGCGGCGACTTGTCGCGGCAGAAATGCACATAGGCTTCCACCGCAAAGCGCGTCGCAGGCAGAATGCCTTCGGTCGATTCCACATAGGCGCTGTCGAGCCCCAATCCTTCGGTGAGTTTCAACCAGCGTTCGATGCCGCCCTCGGTGCCGATATCGCCGTCATGGTCCTCGATGCGATGGCGCCATTCCAGACGGATGCCGCGGTCGCGGAAGCGCGAGATCACCACCGCGTCCTTGATCGGGATGGTGCTCTGGTAATAGTAGCGGTTCAGCGCCCAGGCCTGCACCTGCCCCTTGTTCAATTTGCCGCCGTGCAGCAGCCGGTGAAACGGATGCAGGCTGTGATAGCGCGTGGCGCCGATATGGCGCAGCGCGGCCTCGAGTTCTGAGGCGTCGTTGAGGGGCGTGCCCTTGCCGATCGAATACGCCGTCATGGCGCTGGTGACTGCGACGTTCAAAGCACGATCTCCGTTCCGTCAGCGGGAATCTGCCAGCCCGCGCTTTCCGCCATCTTGCGTTCCGCCGAACCGCCGAGCCACGCCGGGTTCGAATTATTGATATGCAGAAATATCTTCCTGTCGATATCGAGACCGGCGAGGCTCTGCATGGCGCCCTGGTCGCCGGACATCGCGATATGGCCCATGGCTTGCCCGGTCTTGGCGCCGAGGCCGGCCGCGATCAACTCGTCGTCGCGCCACACCGTGCCGTCGAAGAAGACCAGCGGCGCGCCGGCAAGCCGGGCCTTGAGTGCGTCGCTTACCTCCGCGCAGGCCGCGAGGAAATAGAAATACTTGCCCGTCGTCTTGTCTTCGACGCGAAGCCCGAGCGTGTCGCCGGCACCGTCGTTGCCGCCTGGATGCGCCTTGCCCTCCAGATACCACGCCCCCTTGCCGGGAACCGTGAAGGGCAGGATCTCGATGCCGCTGTCCGAGCCGTCGGGCAGCCTCGGTTCGAACGGTCGGTCGACCTCGATTGGCTGGCGCCGCACATTCTTTTCGCTCAGCACGTTGAAGATGCTGTTGGCTTTCAGGATCGCCAGCACCTTGGCGTGAGCGTAGATCGTGAACGGCGAGCCTTCGCGCATCGACAACAGGCCCGCCACCGCATCGATCTCGCCATTGGTCAGGATCACGCCTGCGATCGGCGAATGGCGAAGGTGGCCTGCCTTGGGATGAAGCTGCGTCGTTGCGATCAGTTGCTGGCGCAGGTCGGGAGCGGCGTTGATCAAGAACCAGTTCGCACCGTCGGCGCTGATCGCGATCGAGGCTTGCGTGCTTTGAAGCTCGGGACGGTCCGTCCGCGCCGCCCGGCACACCGGGCATCCGCAATTCCACTGCGGAACGCCGCCGCCGGCCGCCGCGCCCAGGACGACGACGCGAAGCATGATCCGTCTCCTGGAAATCCAGACAGGACAAAGGCGGACACCGGGTCGCGTACGCTCCCGTTCAGGAACGTGTCACGCCCGGAGGTCCACCTGCGTCAGAACGTGAAGATGTCGCCGGCGACTACTTGCGGGCGGCGCACGCATACATATTGATTTCCATGCCGACCGGCACTTCGACGATTTTCGGTGCTTTCCAGGCCATTTTGGCTCTCCTTGCTAAACGGGACGACTTCCGCCCTCGTCGTTAAGCTACAGTGTGCTGAAAAGTTCGCCAATGAAATCTTTTGTCATAATCGTCCCGCGTGTTCCATTGCTGCGATGCAAGAAATCCGTCCAGTTAGGCCCGCTCCGGGCATCAAACCGAAACGCGATCAACCACTTCATACGGATTTACCGCTGACCCGTGCCTGCGAGGCGGCGGAACCCGGAATAAATAATTTGTGAAATTCGCAAGCCTTCCAATTCCGTGCGACTAGCCCCATGGATCAAGCCATGCCGAGATATTTTTTCAACACCCGGATCGGCGACGAGCTGATCGACGATCCCGAAGGCGAAGAGCTGCGCAACCCCGACCGTGCATGGGAGGTTGCTCGCGCGATGATCCGCGAGCTCTTGCAGAGCGAGGGCGCCAGCGGCGCGCTTCTCAATGCCGTCATCGAGGTGACCGATGACACCGGCGAGATCGTGCTGGAGTTTCCCTTTTCGGAAGCGATCTACGACCTGCCGGACCGGCGTGTAACCAAGCACTGAGGCTTCACCTCTCCCCGCAAGAACGAGGCGAGGGTGCGGAGAAAGCGCGCCGCGCATTGCACTTCGCCGCCCGCGGCTACACCGTCAGCGTGATCCTATTCCAGCCCCTGCATGCAGGCGTTGTCGGCCTGCTCAAGTTTTCCGATTGCAGAGAGGCCGGAAAATATCGGAGACTGCCACCCTGGTAAGGCCACCGGCAGAGGCACCGCACGTGCCTGTGCGAGGAAAATGGCCGCATAAGGGGAGGGTCCAGATGATCGGTCATGTGTCGCCGCGCAGCGTTCTGCTTGCCGGCGTTTTCTTTGGTGCATTGGCGTTTGCTGCCAGCGCCCAGCAGCCCGCCAGTCCACCGGCCGCGGCGGCGCCCGCCGCCGCACAGCCGCTGCCGCCCGGCTCGCCCTTGATCGGGCGTCCTGACAATGAAGCGGCCGCCAAGCTGGCGCCGGTCGCGCCGCCGCCGCTACCGACCGCCGCCGACAAATTGCCGATCGCCAAGCTCAAGGCGGCGCCCGGCTTCAACATCGAGGTCTATGCCTCCGGCATGGCGAATGCCCGTTCGCTCGCGCTCGGCGACAAGGGCACGGTGTTCGTCGGCAGCCGCCTGGTCGACAAGGTCTATGCCATCGTCAACAAGGACGGCAAACGCGAGGTCAAGGTGCTGGCGTCGGGGCTGTACCGGCCGAACGGCGTCGCGTTCCACGACGGCACGCTCTACATCGCCGAGCTGTCGAAGATTTCCAAGATCGAGCATGTCGAAGACGTGCTCGACAATCCGCCGAAGCCGACCGTGATCTACGACAACCTGCCCAAGGACGAGGCCCACGGCTGGAAGTTCATCGCGGTCGGCCCGGACAACAAGCTCTATATCCCGGTCGGGCAGCCCGGCAACAACGTGCTGCATGATGACGCGCACGGCCAGATCCGGCGGATCAATCTCGACGGGTCAGGCGCGGAGGTGGTCGCCTACGGCGTTCGCAACTCCGTCGGCTTCGATTGGAATCCCGAGAACAAGCAGATGTACTTCACCGACAACGGCCGCGACTGGATGTCGGAAGACGTTCCGCAGGACAAGCTCAATCGCGTCACCAAGGTGGGCGAGGATTTCGGCGCGCCGTATTGCTACCAGGGCAACATCCCGGATCCCGAATTCGGCTGGGGCCATTCCTGCAGCGAGTTCACCCCGCCGGTCGGCCTGATGGGCCCGCACGCCGCGGCGCTGGGCCTGCGGTTCTATACCGGCAGCATGTTCCCGAAGTCCTACCGGAACGAGATCATCGTGGCCCGGCACGGCTCCTGGAACAGGAGCAAGAAGTTCGGCGGTGACGTCGTCGTCGTCAGGCTCGACAAGGACGGCAAGGTCAATTCGATCGAGCCCCTGGTCACCGGCTTCCTGGAGAACAACAGCTATAACGGCCGCCCGGTCGACGTGCTGCAGCTCAAGGACGGCTCGATGCTGGTCTCCGACGACTACAACGGCGCCGTCTATCGCATCTCCTACGGCAAGCAGAAGGTCGCGAGGCGGTAGCTCCGTCAACAGTACGTCATTAGGTCCGTCTACAGCACGTCATTGCGAGCGAAGCGAAGCAATCCAGAGCGACACAGGAAGCATGGATTGCTTCGTCGCTTCCGCCTTCGCTCGTTGAGCTACGGCGGACAAGTCGCTTCTCGCAATGACGGAGCACCGAGTAAACCGATGCGTAAAATAGTTGCGGCACTGACGTTGGCCTTTCTCGCCTCCTCGGCGAGAGCCGAAACCATCCAGGAGCGCGCCGCCGCGTGCTTTGCTTGCCACGGCGAGCACGGACAATCCCAGACCGACAATACGCCCTCGCTCGGCGGCCAGCAGGCGCCGTATGCGCTGATCCAGCTTTTCATGTTTCGCGAGAAGCTGCGCACCTTCCAGCCGATGAACGACATCGCGAAGCCGCTCAGCGACGACGATCTGCGCGTCTTTTCCGATTTCATCGCGACCTTGCCGAAGCCGCAGCCGCCGGCGGATGCGGGCGATCCGGCGCGGATGCAGCGGGCGCAGGCCATCATCGCGCAAAACCATTGCAATTCCTGCCACCATCCGGATTTCTCCGGCGGCGACAACGTCCCGCGCATCGCCAACCAGCGCGAGGACTATCTCGCCAAGACGCTGGCCGAATACAAGAACAACAGCCGCCACGGCTACGACGGCACCATGGCCGACGTGATGGGCTCGGTGACGCCGGAGCAGATTGCAGATCTCGCCTATTTTCTCGCCCGGGTGCGCTGAATAATTGCTCTCCCTTTCCAGATGGCCTTGCGCTACCGCCAGCGCTACAAGACCATCAAACGGAGTTGGAAATGGATGATCTCTGGCGCCTGTCGGCCGCGGACCTGGCTGACCTCATCAGGTCGAAAAAGGTTTCTGCGAAAGAGGCGGCGACCTCGGCCTTGGCCCGGCTCGATGCGGTCAATCCGAAAATCAACGCGGTGATCGACCATCGCCCGGATGACGTGTTGAAGCAGGCGGCCGCCGTCGACGCGACGATCGCGCGCGGCGAAGACGCGGGCGCGCTCGCGGGCGTACCGGTGACGGTGAAGGTCAATATCGACCAGCAGGGTTTTGCCACCACCAACGGCCTGAAACTGCAGGAAAACACCATCGCCGCAAGCAACAACCCGGTGATCGACAATCTGCGCAGAGCCGGCGCCGTCATCCTCGGCCGCACCAACTGCCCGGCCTTTTCCTACCGCTGGTTCACCACCAATCTCATTCACGGCGACACCAAGAACCCGCGCGATGCTTCGCTGACACCCGGCGGCTCTTCCGGCGGCGCGGGTGCGGCGGTTGCCGCCGGCATCGGGCACATCGCGCATGGCACCGATATCGCCGGCTCGATCCGCTATCCGGCTTACGTCTGCGGCGTGCATGGCCTGCGGCCGACCGTCGGCCGGGTCGCGGCGTTCAACGCGTCGCTGCCGGAGCGCCCGATCGCAGCCCAGATCTCGGCGGTATCGGGTCCGCTGGCGCGCACCATCGGCGATCTCCGCATCGCGCTGGAGGCGATGTCCACTCGCGACATGCGCGATCCCTGGTGGGTGCCGGCGCCGTTGCAGGGTCCCGATATGCCCAAGCGCGCCGCGCTTTGCCTCAATCCTGACGGCCTGGAGACGGTTGCGGAAGTGAAGGCGGCGGTTGCGGAGGCCGGCCAGCGGCTCGAACGCGCCGGCTGGACGGTGGATGAGATCGCCGATACGCCGCCGCTGCGCGAGGCGGCGGACTGGCAGACCAAGCTCTGGCTCGGCGACGGCTATGAAGCGCAGCTTGAAGCGGCCGAGAAGGAGGGCGATCCCGGCGCGCTGGCCTGTCTGCGCGGCAATCGGTCGAAAGTCTTTCCGCTCGATCAGGCTTCGTTCTCGAAGGCGCTGACGCGGCGGGCGACGCTGTCGCGCCAATGGCTGCAGTTCCTGGAGAAATACCCGGTGCTGTTGATCCCGGTCTCCGGCGAATTGCCGTTCCCCGACCATCTCGATCGCAAGGACGAGGCCTCCTTCGCCCGGGTCTGGCGCGCGCAATTGACGCAGATTGCTATTCCCTTCATGGGCCTGCCTGGGCTAACGGTCGCAACCGGACTTGTCGGCCGGATTCCCGTCGGCGTGCAGGTCGTAGCCTCCCGCTACCGCGAGGATCTGTGCCTGCTCGCGGGCGAGGCGATCGAAGCGGGCGGGACGCCGCCTTCGCCGATCGATCCGGTTGGCTAACAACGGATGCGCAAATGCCTGATATCTACGATTTCAGCGCCACATCGCTCGCCGGCGAGGAGGTGCCGCTGAAGCGGTTCGAGGGCAAGGTGCTGTTGATCGTCAACACCGCGAGCGCCTGCGGGTTCACCCCGCAATACAAGGGGCTCGAGGCGCTGCATCGCGAACTTTCGCCGCGCGGCTTTGCCGTGCTCGGATTTCCCTGCAACCAGTTTGGCGGCCAGGAGCCGGGCGACGCCAAACAGATCGCGGAATTTTGCGAGAGCAAGTATGACGTCAGCTTCCCGATGTTTTCGAAGATCGACGTCAACGGCGCCAACGCCCATCCGCTCTACGATTATCTGAAGGGTGAGAAGTCGGGCCTGCTCGGAAGTGGCATCAAATGGAATTTCACCAAATTCCTGGTCGACCGTTCAGGCCAAGTGGTCGCGCGCCACGCGCCGACCGCGAGGCCGGAAGGGCTGAAGAAAGAGATCGAGGCGCTGTTGTGAACGAGAATAGAGAAACCAAGAACAATATCGAGAGCAATGCGGAGGGGAGTGCGATGAGCGACCAATTGCCCGACCGCCTGTCGGTCAATCCGAGCAGCCCGTATTACAATGAGGAGATTCTGGCGCGCGACGTCGGCATCCGCTTCAAGGGCGTCGAGAAGACCAATGTCGAGGAATACTGCGTCAGCGAGGGCTGGGTGCGCGTCACTGCCGGCAACGCCAAGGACCGCCACGGCAACCCGCTGACGATCAAGGTTCACGGCCCGGTCGAACCGTATTTCCGCGACAGCAAGGCTTGAGGAATGTCCGTCCGCATCGTCGACGTCCGCGAAGTGACAAAGCCGATCTCTTCGCCGATCCGCAACGCCTATATCGACTTCACCAAGATGACCACGAGCCTGGTTGCCGTCGTCACCGACGTCAAACGCGACGGCAAGACGGTGGTCGGCTACGGCTTCAATTCCAACGGCCGCTACGGGCAGGGCGGGCTGATCCGCGAGCGCTTTGCGCCGCGCCTCATGGAAGCCGATCCCAAGACGCTGCTCAATGAAGCCGGCGACAATCTCGATCCGGACAAGATCTGGTCGACCATGATGTCGAACGAAAAACCCGGCGGCCATGGCGAGCGCTCGGTCGCGGTCGGCACCATCGACATGGCGGTGTGGGATGCGGTCGCGAAGATCGCGGGCCAACCGCTGTTCCGCCTGCTCGCCGAGCGCCACGGCCGCACAGCCAATCCGCGCGTCTTCGTCTATGCCGCTGGCGGCTATTATTATCCCGGCAAGGGGCTGTCGATGCTGCGCGGCGAGATGCGCGGCTATCTCGACCGCGGCTACAATGTCGTCAAGATGAAGATCGGCGGCGCGCCGATCGAGGAGGACGCGAAGCGCATCGAGGCGGTGCTGGAAGAGATCGGCAAGGACGCGCAGCTTGCGGTCGACGCCAACGGCCGCTTCGATCTGGAGACCGCGATCGCCTACGCGAAAATGCTGCGCGACTATCCGCTGTTCTGGTACGAGGAAGCCGGCGATCCCCTCGACTTCGCATTGCAGGCCGCGCTCGCGGAATTCTATCCCGCGCCGATGGCGACCGGCGAAAACCTGTTCAGCCATCAGGACGCGAGAAATTTGATCCGCTACGGCGGCATGCGGCCGGATCGCGACTGGCTGCAATTCGATTGCGCGCTGTCCTATGGCCTATGCGAATATCAGCGCACGCTCGCGGTCTTGAAGACCCACGGCTGGTCGCCGAGCCGCTGCATCCCGCATGGCGGGCACCAGATGTCGCTCAACATCGCGGCCGGCCTGGGGCTCGGCGGCAACGAGAGCTATCCCGACCTGTTCCAGCCCTATGGCGGCTTCCCCGACGGCGTCCGCGTCGAGCACGGTCACATCACCATGCCGGATTTGCCGGGCATCGGGTTCGAGGGGAAGTCCGATCTCTATGCCGAGATGAAGGCGCTGGCTGCGTAACGTGGGACGCGTTCGTCTACCTCTTTCTTGGGACCGTCGGCGCGCCGGGCCGGCCCCTTGTCCAGTTTCTGCGAACCTGCCTCAAGCCATGTTGCGACTGCGGCCCTAAGGCCGTGTTGGATGACTAAGAGCGTGAACCCATAAACTCAGAGGCGTTGGCGGACATTGCTTTAGCCCAACTTTGGGTTAGTGCGGAGTCCGGATTCAAGTCGGGCATTGGGGCACTTCCGAAAGCTGCCGATTCCGGAAGTCCCATTGCCGATCTCACCGCAAGCTGCTCGATGCAGTACCGCCCGCCCTTTTCGCAGGTGGAGGTTAATCTCTCTCGGCGATGTTGCCACTTGGCGCACCCAAACGGCAGCGCATCGAACTTGCCGATCAGATCGTGTGGGCATCGGCAGCCGTCCACTATTGCAGCGCGTCGCGATCTTGATGTGGGAATCCCTGGGCTAGACTGCCGGTGAACGCCGGTATATCGTCAACCTGTGGCTGTATGGGGCATAGGCACTCATGGAGGGTGTGATGTCAAATGGCACAGTGTCGTTTCGGTCGGTGAATTTTGGCAATCGGTTCATTCGCCATCAGCTCTTCCTTGCAGAGCTCCACGAGATTGCGAGTGCGGACGATTTGGCCAGACATGATGCTTCGTTCGTGTTCCACGGAAGTCTCGCGGGTTTCGAAGATGGATTTGGCTCGTACGAGGCCGTCAATTTTCAAAATTTCTTTTTGCGGCACCAGGATTTTCGGCTCAAATTGCAGGAACGACCAAAAGACGGAGATCCCGCTCAGAGGCAGTTCGATCTCGACGCGTCGTTCGCAATAATAGATGGTAAAGTGCAAGCGTCTCCCCTTTTCGGAGGCGAGATACATTCACTTGGGGCCGTGAACTTTGACATGTGTCTGCGGCACCGCGACTTTCATCTCTTCTTGACAGAGATCAACACCGATTTAGATCGCTCTGACGCCACGTTCGAAATCCAAAACGGCTTCGTTTGATCGCGGTAGCTCGGAGCTAGCGCAACGGCCAACGCGGCCAAGCGCGCGCGCCGACCACCTCTCGTCCGGCGATATCATTTTGGATCCGTTCGACCGTCGCTAGGCGTCGTTCAGTGCAGAACGGCCCAGCGAAAGCATGGGTTTCTGCTCGAGCATGAGAGGCAGCGCACCACCCGGAGCGTTGCGAGTGCGGCCCTACGGCCGTGTCAGATGATCGAGGGCGTGAACCCATAAATTCAGAGGCGTTGGCCGACGTTTGCCCTGGTGCGGAGTCCGGACTCAAGTCGGGCACTGGGCCACTTCCGAAAGCTGCCCAATAAGCGGAAATCATACTCCCTTTCATGTGCTCGGCATCTGACGTAGCATTTTCTCGCCAAGCATCTCGGGAACCGCCGCCTCATGACACGTCGCCGAATTGGCCTCGCACTCGGGAGCGGCTCGGCGCGCGGATGGGCGCATATCGGCGTCATCGATGCGTTGACCGAGGCAGAAATCCAGCCCGACATCGTCTGCGGGACCTCGATCGGCGCGCTGGTCGGAGCGGCCTATGTAGCAGGGCGGTTGACCGATCTGCGGCAATGGGCGGAGGCAGCGACCTGGCGGGAGATTATCGGGCTGATAGATGTCCGGTTTTCGGGTGGTGGGTTGATCGACGGCAAAGAGGTGGTCGAGTTTCTGCGCAGGCTTGGAATTGGGGCGCCAATTGAGAGCTATCCCAAGGTGTATGCTGCGATCGCCACAGATCTCGCCACCGGCCGCGAGATATGGCTGCAGTCCGGGCCAATCCATGAAGCGGTACGCGCGTCGATCGCGCTGCCTGCTATTTTCAGCCCGGCAAGGATCGACGACAAATGGCTCGTGGACGGGGGCCTCTCCAACCCGGTGCCGGTCTCGGTCTGCCGCGCCCTCGGAGCGGACGTGATTATCGCGGTCAATCTTAACGGCGACCTGTTGGGGCGAAGGTTCGAGGCTCAGCCCGACGCATCGGCGCCGACCGCGTCGGGGACTGTTTCGCACGAATTTCTCAGTCCGCTGCTAAGCCGTTTGCCGCCGGCGATGCGTGAACAGACTGCGCAGATCGCCATGCAGCTGTTGCCGAAGCAGCCGTCGGCGCCTGGATATTTCGACGTGCTCGCCAACTCGATCAACATCATGCAGGACCATATCACCCGCACCCGCCTCGCCGGCGAGCCACCGCACGTGATGCTGCTCCCGCGACTGCGCGACATGGGCTTGATGGAATTCGACCAGGCCAAGGAGGCAATTGCCGAAGGCCGCATCTGCGTCGAGCAGGCGCTCCCGATGCTGCGGCGTTATCTGTGAAAGACGACAGCCGGAACGGTTCAGTTATTTTCCTCAGCTCTCCGCGAGTCGACGCCTGATCGGCCTGTTCGCTCAGGCTTTCCGGGCGCGGCTCTCGTGCCAGTGCCACCACAGCACAACGCCAATTCCGAGCGCTGCTATCGAGACCAACATGATGATCAGAGCCGAAGATTCGATCCACGCCGCCGCCGGGACGCAGAGCGCCATGATGATCCCGAGAAGACAGACTTGCCAGGAAACGACATGAACGCCTGCGGTAAAGGTGCCGAGCGCCAATAACATGAGAACCGCGAGCCCGGTCGCGCTGGCGTTGAGAATCCTCTGGACGCTGGGTAACAGTATCATATTCATCACGAGCAGGAACGCGACCCAGTGCAGCGCCTGCGTGCCGATCAGTCGTAATCGCGCGTTTTTGTCGTTGGCGCTGAACCATCCGGAGCCGACGCAGACTAACCCGATCACCGGCGCCAGAAGCTCCCAATAGCCCATGATCGGTTGTTTCGAAAAACTGGTATAGGCAACGCCGAGCAAGGTCAGGATCAGCACCAGGCTGAAAGGTAACTCTCTGATCCAGAAGCTCATGTGCGGCCCGTTGCGGACGGCGGTTTGCGGATCGCCCGATCGCGCATCCCGGGGGTCTGCATCAATGCTGCTCATCGCGGCTGCTCCGCTTCGGCGGTTCTCAAACTCAATCTTTCTTGCCCGACAGAAGGAGAAACCGCCTCGCGGCGGCTTCTCCTTCTGATAGACTGTTTGAATCAGGCAGCTCGCTTGAACGCCTCGCGGGCGGCCTGATTGGCGCGATCGAACGCGGCGCGGGTTTCCGTCAAAACCGCCATCAGCGCGGACCATGATTGTACCCCCATCTGGTCCATGTGCTTCTGGAGTTTTTCCTCCGCGGCGGCGGCGTCGGCCTGCATGCGCTTCACGGCGGCATCGATTTCGGCCTGACGCTCGGTAGCGAATTGCTTGGTATCGCTGCCAAGCTTGTCGGCGGCTTCTCGCCACGCCTTCAGTTGGGCTGCCGACTGAAGCTTGAATGTCGCCTGCTGCTGCTCGACTTGCTTGCTGAAGTTTTCGACGTATTTCTTGACCTCGGCCTCGAACGAATTCCACTCTGGCTCCAATTTTGCCTTTGCGCTGGTCCATGCGGCCTCATTGGCTTCGGCCTGCTTATTGACGGTATCCCTGAAGATATCGCGGCTTTTGCACAGGTCAGCGAGTGCCTTGTTGGCCTTGCCGCGGGCATCGGCCCGCACTTCGCCAACTTTGCTTTCAAGCGACGTCAGCACGGCTTCCATTTCATCCAGTCGTTCCTTGGCCCAATTTACATAGAAGTGGATATTGCTCTGCGTCTGCATTGCTCATCTCCATAAGCGGACTATGCCCCTAGACTTCAATTAACATGCCTCCCGTTGTTCCTTTTTGATATCTGTCAACTTCAATCTCGGAGGGATCACTATTAGGAAGTCGAACATATCGTGACGACGATAAAACGATCACTTCCGCTCCCACAATCGTCACCGATCGGCGCAATCGTCTAGGGCTGTTTTCGCTCGGCTAGCGGGTTTGTTTGGCACAAGGGCGCCATTCCCCGGCCGTCATCGCACGCCAACCGGTCCGGCCTTTGGCCGGCCGGATGACAGGCTCCGGCGGGCGATCCGGTATCCCGGAGAAAGCGACGGGAAATCGAGAGGCCTCGGCGTACTGGATCGCCGGTCAAGCCGGGCGACGACGACAGAGCACGCTGTTTGAAAATTTAGTCGGGAAGGATCACGGTTATTGCGAGTTGGGGACCGGCGTTAAGGTGCCGACCCGCTTTGGATGAAAATGGGTGAGTGTCCCTGACTGAAGAACGGGAATCTGACGGTGGAACTCACCCACTTTCTTCCTGGGAGCGCAAGCGACGAAGCAATCCATGCTTTCTTGCCGCGATGCGATAGATTGCTTTGCGGAGCCTGTCATCTCTACGCAGCGCTCTCGCGCTCGTCGGGGGGCGCGCAATCCCGCGACCCGTTGGCTTGCTGACGATAGAGAGTTACGCCCCTACGACAGCCGCATGTCCAACAGCCGCCGGCCTTCGGTCTTCAACAGCTTCTTGACCGCATTCGACGCCACGACCTTGCCGTCGTTGGCATAGGCCTCGTGGTTCTTCTCGATATCGTCGAGCCGATAGAGATAGTTGACCATGATGCCGGCGGACTCGCGCAGGCCCTTGGCGAGAGGTCGCCGAGCCAGTTGATCCGCTCCAGCCGCGCGCCGTTGCCGAGATGGAATCGCGCCACCGAATCGATCAGCCGCCCCTTCGACGTGCGCGCCTTCAGGAAATAGTAGGCGGCGAGCGGTTCGAGCACGGCGCGCAACTGCGCCGTCCACTCCGCGTTCTCGAACCATTTCGGCTCGTCCAGATGCTTGAGGAGCGCGCTATCCTCTTCGCTGACGGGAACGTCCTTGGCCTGCTTCAGCCATGGCATGAAGCCCGGCACCGGCGACAGCGTCACGAAACTCATCGAGCTTCGGCAATTCGCGGCGCAATTCCTCGACCACCTGCTTGATCAGGAAGTTGCCGAAGGAAATGCCGCCAAGACCGCGCTGGGTATTGGAGATCGAATAGAACACCGCAGTGCGGGCCCGCTCGACCGCTACCGGCTGGCGGTCTACCGCGAGCAGCGGCGCGATCGCCGCCGGAATGGTTTCCGTCAGCGCTACCTCGACGAAGATCAAGGGCTCGTCGGCCAACGCGGGATGGAAGAAGGCGTAGCAGCGCCGATCGACGAGTCGATGCGGCGGCGGAGATCGTCCCAGTCACGAATTTCGTGCACGGCTTCGTAGCGGATGATCTTTTCCAGCATGTTCGCCGGCGTCGACCAGTCAATCCTGCGCAGCACGAGAAACCCCCGATTGAACCACGAAGAACAACAGATGCACGACGTCTCGGTCGAGCGCCGCCAGATCGGCTTGTCCTTCATCATGTCGAGCAGATCGGCGCGCATCGCCACCAGATCGCCGGTGCCGCCGGGAGCGCGGTTCAGCCGGCGGATCAATTCCTGCCGCCGCGGCTCGGAAGCAAAATGCAGATCGCTCGCATCGGCATTGTTCGGCTGGGTGCGCCAGGCCCTGATGGCCTTCGCGAGCTTTTCGCGCTCCGGCCCGAACTTGAAGACAGCGTCTGGAAGAACGAAAGCCGTTCGGCCTCGTTGAGGTGATAGCGATCGAGCACTTCGCGTGCCATCGCGGTGCCCGAGGCTTCGCCCCGGCCCGACAGCAACGCTTCGCAGAGCTCAATCAGGTCGGCAGCGTCGGGTTTTTCCTCCGATGATCCGACCCGGCGGAGCAGGGTGCGGCCGCGTTCGGAAATCGAGGTGAGGAGGTCGGAAAAAAATGCGTTGTTCATGGAATGCGGAATTGGTTTCTGAATGGCGGCTTTCGCCAGTTTACACGAATTTAGGCCGAGGTGGTCACAATCAAGCGCGTGATAGAAGGGTATGGATAATTACTTGTCGCCGCTTCGGCTCACCCCTGGTCCGGCTACCCCGGAGCGGGGCTATTCCTGGTCGGTAAATTCGGTGGGCGTTTTGCCGGTCACCTGGCGGAACGCATGCGAGAAGGCCGGCACGCTGGCATAGCCGAACTCCCGGGCGAGTTGTTTGACCGAGACGCCGGCCTTGGTGGACAGCTTTTCGATGGCGGCCGCTATGCGTGCGCGCTGGCACCAGCTTTTGAAGCTCAGTTGCGTCTCCGACGAAAACAGCCGCGACAATGTTCGCGCCGAGGTGCCCACCTTGCGCGCCAGCGTCTCGATTTCATGTAAGGTGGCGGGATCGCTGAGCACGATCTCGGCTGCGCGACGGCAGCGGGGCTCCCGGGGCAGCGGGATGAAGGTCGCGGAATCCTCGGCACGATGCAGTTCGAGCATGACGAGCCGGATCAGTAGCGCGGTGCGTTCGGCGTTGCCGCGCTCGTCGAACAAAGCGAGGATCAACTCGTGCAACAGGCCGACACACGCACGACGAATTCGGTATCCAGACTTGAGTTGAATTTCTCGCGACCGAGCCACTTGAGGTCGAAATACATCGTGCGCATGTCGATGTCGGCAAGCACGTCGATCGCGTGTTCGAGCCGTGCCGGCACCCATACCGCGCGATCCGGCGGCACCAGCCAGCGCCCCCTCGGGGTCGTGACCTGCATCGTGCCCTTGGCCGCATACACCAGCTGCGCTTCGCGGTGCATGTGGGTGTCGAGCCGCACGCCCTTCTTGTAGTGGTTTGCAATCAAATGGACGCCGTCGCCGGTCGAGGTCTGGCGACCCGGGATCGCAGCGATTGGCTTTTCGGCGATATTCATTGGCCGCATCCCGTCAGCGCAAGACCGTATAACCGATGAGAAATAACGGGAATTCGTCCAGGAATTGTTCCAGAATTCGTCATGAACAGCCCCACCCGCGTGATCGGCTTTGTCAACGCCGGCCATTTCATCGACCATTATTCGATGCTGATCTTTGCGGCGGCCGTCATCATCATGGGGCCTGCGCTGGGCATGGCCTATTCCGAACTGTTGCCTTACGCGACGCCCGGCTTTGTCGCCTTCGGCGCGGGCTCGCTGTTGACCGGATGGCTCGGCGACCGCTGGAGCCGCCGCCACATGATGGTGATCTTCTTTGTCGGCATCGGCGCCTCGATGATCTCGGTCGGCTTCGTCAGGACGCCGCTCCAACTCGGCGCCGCTTTGTTGTCGATCGGCCTGTTCGCCTCGATCTATCATCCAGTCGGCACCGCGATGATCGTCTCCTACGCCGAGGCGCTCGGCCGCGCGATGGGCATCAACGGCGTATGGGGCAACCTTGGCGTGGCGTCGTCGGCGCTGGTCACCGGCGTCGTCGGCCAGTATCTCGGCTGGCGCTGGGCTTTCATCCTTCCGGGCATCGTCACGATCGTGATCGGCGTCTGCTTCATGGCGATGGTGAGCCACGAAGACCGCACCGGCGCAAGCAGGCGGCGGCGCAGGCGCGCGTCGCCAAGGAAGACATGTGGCGGGTGATCGTGGCGCTCCTGATCGTGGTGATCGCGATCTCCACCACCTTCAACGCGGTGACGGTGGCGCTGCCGAAGCTGTTTGCCGAGCGGTTAAACGGCCTCACCCAAAGCCCGGCGCTGCTCGGCGTGATCGCGGCCGGTGTCTATGTGTTCGGCGCGATGACGCAATATACGATCGGCAAGCTGATCGACCGCTACTCGCTGAAAGCGGTCTCATTGCCGCTGTCGTTCGTGCTGGCGCCGTTGCTGTATGTCGCGGCCGAACTGTCGAACCTGCCGCTCATCATCGCCGCCATCGGCATCGTGATGGGCGCGTTCGGCCAGGTCACCGTCAACGACGCCATGGTCGGCAAATATACCAGCGAGGAATGGCGGTCGCGCGCCTATGCCGTGCGCTATTTCGTCGGTTTCACCGCCGCCGGCGTTTCGGTTGGCCTCGTGGCCTGGCTCTACCAGCAAGGTGGATTTGTCACCATGCTGCACGCCTTTGCCGGCCTGTGTCTGCTGATCGTTGCGGCTGCGATCATTCTGCCCGTTGAGATCAGGACACCGGCCGCACACGCGAACTGACGCCACATGGCCTGATTCTTGAATCAACCTCACGAGCATCTCAGACGGCGTGGTCGTGTCGTGAGGTTCATATGGATATGCCATCGAGTGCCCCGGCCGGCGGCCTGATCGATCGCGCGGTATCCAGCCTGATTTCGGCCAGGCGGGATCGGTCCGGAATTGTTCCAGATCAGGCGAAATTCCTTCTCATGCCGGCAGTCCATGGTTTCTGGCGCTGACCGCGCTCGGCGTCGTGTTTGGCGATATCGGCACCAGCCCGCTTTACGCATTTCAGGTCGCGCTGACCGGCATCGGCCATCCGGTCCCGACCGCCGCGGACGTGCTCGGCATCGTGTCGCTGGTTTTTTGGGCGCTGATGGTGGTGGTTTCGCTGAAATACGTCGTCTTCGTCCTGCGCGCCGACAATGACGGCGAAGGCGGCATCCTGGCCCTGCTGTCGCTGGTCGCGGCCGGATCGGTCGCCAAAGGCGCCGAGGCTTTCGGTCCTGGTGCTGCTCGGCGTGTTCGGCGCCGCGCTGCTCTACGGCGACGGCGTCATCACGCCGGCGATCTCGGTGCTCTCGGCGATGGAGGGCCTGAAGCTCGTCGCGCCGGCATTCGAGCATTTCATCATGCCGGTCACGATCGCGATCCTGATCGGACTGTTCGTCATCCAGCGGCACGGCACGGAAAGCATCGGCAAACTGTTCGGGCCGATCATGGTGGTCTGGTTCATCGTCATCGGCGCTCTCGGCGTGGCCAACATCTTGCCGGCGCCGGCGATTCTCGGCGCGGTCAATCCGGCCGAAGCCGCGCGTTTCCTGGCGGCCGATCCCATGGTCTCCTTCGTCGTCATCGGCGCGGTCTTTCTCGCGCTCACCGGCGGCGAGGCGCTCTATGCCGACATGGGCCATGTCGGCGCCAGCCGATCCGCCGGGCCTGGTTCGGCCTGGTGCTGCCGGCGCTGTTGCTCAATTATTTCGGCCAGGGCGCGCTGATCCTCGCCGACCCGGCCGCGTCGAAAATCCGTTCTACATGCTGGCGCCCGGCTGGGCGCTGATCCCGATGGTGGTGCTGGCGGCGGTCGCCACCATCATCGCTTCGCAGGCGCTGATTTCCGGCGTGTTTTCGCTGACCCGGCAGGCGATGCAGATGGGACTGTCGCCGCGCGCGCAGATCATCGCCGACATCGGCCGACGAAGCCGGCCAGATCTATGTGCCCGCCGCCAACTGGCTGCTGATGGCGGGCACGCTGCTGACCGTCATGTTGTTCAGATCGTCCGACAATCTCGCCGCCGCCTACGGCATCGCCGTCTCCGGCACGATGCTGATCACGACGATCCTGCTCTACCGGGTCGCGGTCGCGCTGGCAATGGCCGCCGGCCTCGCCATCCCCTCATCGCGATTTTCGGCGCGATCGACGCCACGTTCCTGGTGTCGAACTCGCATCAAAATCGTCGAAGGCGGCTGGTTTCCGCTGATCGTCGGCACGCTGATCGCGACGCTGATGCTGGCTGGCGCAGGGCTCGTCCGAATTCAAGCACCGGCTTCACGACATGTCGATGCCGCTGAAGCAATTTCTCGACCTATGCCGACAAGACCGTGATCGGCCGGGCGCCGGGCATGGGCGTATGGCTGACCAAGGTCGAGCACGGCGCCTCGCCGATGCTGCTGCGTCACATCGAGCACAACGGCGTGCTGCATCGAGACCGTGGTGCTGCTGACCTTCCTAGCCGATCGCCGGCCGCGCGTGCCGTTCGACGAACGGCATTCGGTGCAACGTCTCGGCCACGGTTTCTACCGCATCCAGGTCCGGCTCGGCTTCATGCAGACGCCGGATATTCCGCTCACCCTGATCAACTGCAACAAGCTCGGCTTCGACGCCGACCTCGACCACAAGAATTACTACATCGCGCATGAGACCATCGTGCGCCGCGAAGCGGGTTCGGCGATGGAGCCGATTTCCTTCGCGATCTTCTCGTTCCTCAACCGGATCGCGAGCCGGGCGCCCGATTTTTTCAAGATCCCGCATGACGCCATCATCGAGGTCGGTTTCCGCGTGGAGATCTAGGCCCTTCGGGTCTGGATCATGCTCTTCACGGCCGCGCCTGCGGGATCGTTTTGCGCGGCCGTCGCCCTCGCCTTGCGCGCCTTCAGCCAGTTCTCGAAGCGCTGCACCACCACGAAGACTCGAGCACGAACGGCACCGCCAACAGGTCGAGGCGATCATACCGGAGAACACCGCGATGCCGATCGACTTCCGGGCGTTGGCGCCGGCGCCGGTGGCGACCACCAGCGGCACCACGCCGAGGATGAAGGCGAACGACGTCATCAGGATCGGCCGGAAACGGGAGCGGGCGGCCGCGACCGCGGTTCCACGGCGGGTTGTCGTGGCCCCCGTGCAGTTCGCGCGCGAACTCGACGATCAGGATCGCGTTCTTGGCCGACAGCGCGATCAAGCAGGATCAGGCCGATCTGGGCATAGAGGTTGTTGTCGATCCTCAGGCCTTCAGCACCGCCATGGGTCCGAGCAGCGACAGCGGCACCGCCAGTATGACCGAGATCGGCGCGTACCAGCTTTCATATTGTCCGGCGAGCACGAGATAGACCAGCAGCACGCAGCCCGAAGATGTAGTAGATCTGGCTAGAGACGGCCTTCTCCTGGTACGACATCGCGGTCCATTCGTAGCCCGCGCCGGCGGCAAGGTCTTCTCGGCGATCTGCTCCAGTCAGATTCGACGATTGGCCGGAGCTCTAGCCCTGCGCCGGCAGGCCGATGATGGCCGCGGAGGGATAGAGATTGTAGAGGCTGATCAGCGAGGGCCCGACCTGGGCTTGATGGAAGCCAGCGTGCCGAACGACACCATCTCGCCGTTGGCGTCGCGCACCATCATGTTGGCGATGTCGCGCGGGGTCAGACGGAACTGGGCATCCGCCTGCGCATAGACCTGGAACACGCGGCCGAATTTGTTGAACTGGTTGACGAAGGACGAGCCCGTGATAGGACGCCAGCGTCGAGAACACCTGGTCGGTGGTGACGTGCAAGGTCTGGGTCTTGACGCGATCGACTTCGACGTCGAATTGCGGCACCGTGGCGCGGAACGGCGACTGCACGCGTTGCAGCGCGCTCTGGGTCTGGGCGTTGGCGACCATGGCTTGCGTGATCGCCTGCAGCTTGGCGTAGTCG
>CAVZQX010000053.1:0-8234 GCA_963777475.1 uncultured Alphaproteobacteria bacterium | reverse complement strand
CTGTTATCATCCGCGAAGGCGGATGATCCAGTAATCCGAGGCAGTTCGATTCAGTCTCTGAAAGCACGGCGTACTGGATACCCGCTTTCGCGGGTATGACGGCCAGAGGGGATGCGTGAGTTAGCCCGAGGCCGGCCGCCGCGCGAGGGCGAGTGAAAATCCGAGCCCGGCAATGAACAGCCCCGAGCCCTGCCTTAAACGCCGAATGAAAATTGGCCGGCGTAGCAAGGTAGCGCGAGCCCTCGCGGCCACCATGACCACAACGACGTCAGTGAACGTGTTCAGCGCCACCGAGGTCAAACCCATGGCGATGAACTGAAGTGCCGGGTAACTGGCGCCGCAGGATCCAGGAATTGCGGAATGAACGCCAGAAAGAATGCCGCGGTCTTGGGATTCAATGCCTCCACCACGACGCCTTCCCGAAACGCCCGCTTCGCGCCGATCGGCGCCGATCGGCTCGGGCACCCGGTTGCCTGCCTCGCGGAACGTTCTGATGCCGAGCCAGACCAGATAGAGCGCGCCGATCAGCTTGAGCAGCGAAACAGCTGCGCGCTGGCCAGGATGATGGCGGAGACACCGAGCGCGCCCCCGACAACGTGCACAAGTCCGCCCAGCGCCGTCCCGAAGGTGGATGCGATGCCGGCCTGCCTGCCTCCCGACAGCGTCCTTGCCAAGACGTAGAAAATGCCGGGGCCGGGGATTGCGGCAAGAACCAGCGCGGCCAGCAGAAACAGTGAAAAGTTGACGCCACTCACGGTTCAATATGACCGCGCCAGGCAGAACGCCACCACCTGCTCCAGCGCGCTCTTCATTGCAGAGCCCGGAAACAGCGCCAGCGCGTCGACCGCCATCGCGCCGTAATGCTGGGCGCGGTTGATGGTGTCCTCGAGCGCGCGGTGCTTGGTCATCAACCCGATGGCGTGATCGAGATCGCCGTCGCCGATCTCGCCGCGCTCCAGCGCCTTGATCCAGAACGCGCGCTCGGTGTCGTTGCCGCGGCGGAAGGCGAGCACCACCGGCAGCGTGATCTTGCCTTCGCGGAAATCGTCGCCGACGTTCTTGCCGAGCTTGGCGGCCTTGCCGCCATAATCCAGCACGTCGTCCACGAGCTGGAACGCGATGCCGAGATTCATGCCGACCGAGCGGCATGCGGTCTGCTCCGCCTTCGGCCGGTTGGCGATCGCGGGGCCCACCTCGCAGGCGGCCGCGAACAATTCCGCGGTCTTGCCGCGGATCACCGCGAGATATTCGTCCTCGGTGGTCGCGGTGTTCTTGGCCGCGGCAAGCTGCATCACTTCGCCTTCGGCGATCGTCGCCGCCGCAGCGGATAGAATGTCGAGCGCGCGCAGCGAGCCGACCTCGACCATCATCCGGAACGCCTGGCCGAGCAGGAAGTCGCCGACCAGGACGCTCGCCTCGTTGCCCCACAGCATCCGCGCCGACAGCTTGCCGCGGCGCAATTCGCTCTCGTCGACCACGTCGTCATGCAACAGCGTCGCGGTATGCATGAACTCGACCGCGGCGGCGAGCTTGATGTGGCCATCGCCGGAATAGCCGGCGAGGCCCGCCATCGCCAATGTCAGCATCGGGCGCAGCCGTTTTCCGCCCGAGGAGATCAGGTGGTTGGCGACCTCGGGGATCATGGTCACTTCCGAGCCGGTCCGCGACAGGATGGTAGCGTTGACGCGCGCCATGTCGGCTGCGACCAGCGCTACCAGCGCATCGATGGAGGCGCCCGAGGGGCTCTCGAAGGGTACAATAACCGCCACGCCGGTCTCCACATTTGCTATTGTGCAGAGCGACAATAGGTAGTGCGGCGTGAGGCGGCAAGAGCGGGATGCGGGCAACGGCTCGGGTCCGGCCGGGAATGGAGAATGAGCTTTGCGGGAATTGGTTCGAACCAACGATATCGTGCTGGTTTCGGCGGTCGGCGCGCTGCTCGACGGCGCCAATATCCATCACCTCGTGCTGGACCAGAATATGAGCATCATCGAAGGTTCGCTCGGCATCCTGCCGCGGCGGATTTTGGTGCATGAGGACGACAATCGCGCCGCGCGGCGGCTATTGGCGGATGCCGGCCTGTCGCACGAATTGCGGCCCGATGAGTGAGGCCGCTGACACCACCGAGGACGCTTTCCTCGGCGGGCAATTGCGCCTGCGCCAGCCGAAGTCGGGGCATCGCGCCGGCCACGACGCCATGCTGCTGGCCGCCGCAACATTGGCGCGTCCGGGCGATCGCGTGGCGGAGTTCGGCGCTGGCGTCGGCGCGGCCGGCCTTGCGCTGGCAAGGCGCGTCGGCGCTATTCGCCTGGTGCTGGTCGAGATCGATCCGCAGCTTGCGGCGCTCGCGCGCGAAAATGCGGCCCGCAACGCCATTGCGGCCGATGTCATTGTGCTCGACGTGATGGCGCCCGCCGACGCTTTCGCCGCCCATGGTCTTGAGCCCGACAGCGTCGATGTCGTCTTGATGAATCCGCCGTTCAACGGTGCCGCGCGCCATCGCGCTTCGCCCGACCGGGCGCGCAGTATCGCGCATGTGGCACCGCCTGCGATGCTTGATGATTGGGTTCACGCCGCGCGGCGCATCCTGAAATCCGGCGGCGCCCTCACCCTGATCTGGCGCGCGGACGGGCTCGGCGAGGTGTTTTCTGCGCTCAACCGCGGCTTCGGCAGCCTCGCCGTCCTGCCGGTTCACGGCGAGGCGGCGAAGCCCGCGATCCGCGTGCTGGTCCGTGCGGTGAAGGGCGGCAGGGCGCCGATGCGCATCGAGCCGGCGCTGATGCTTAACGATGAGTTAAAGCCTGCTGACAGGCGGGTCGCTGAAATCCTTGCCGGGAAGGAAGTGTTGCCCCTGGCGCTCGGGTGAGGGTTATTGCGGAAGCGTTTCCGACGGCTGTTTCGGCGCGGAAGTGAAGTGGATCGCCGTCAAAAGTGTACCGATCAGCAGCATCAGTAAGTAGATTTTCATGTTTCCTCCGCAGCACCTTGCCGGCCTTGCAACGCTTACATTGCAAGGGGCGTTGCATTCAAAGGGATGACGTTCCTGTGATCAAACGTGGTCAATTCGAGGTATCTTTATGAGCGAGAAAACGAGCGATCGCGGCGGATGGCCGGGCCTGATCGACAGGTGCAAGGAATGGCTTCCCGCGCGGTTCCGCGGCACCGCCGTGGTGCCGGTGGTACGGCTGTCCGGAACGATCGGCGCGGTGACGCCGCTGCGGCCCGGCATGACGCTGGCCGGGCTCGCCAGGACGCTCGAACGCGCCTTCTCGGTCAGGAACGCCAAGGCGGTCGCGCTGCTGATCAATTCGCCGGGCGGCTCGCCGGTGCAGTCGCGCCAGATCTATCTTCGCATCCGGCAACTCGCCGCGGAAAAGGAATTGCCGGTCCTGGTGTTCGTCGAGGATGTCGCGGCCTCCGGCGGCTACATGATCGCGTGCGCGGGCGATGAGATTTTCTGCGATCCGTCCTCGATCCTCGGTTCGATCGGCGTGGTTGGCGGCTCGTTCGGGCTCACCGAGTTGATCAAGAAGGTCGGCGTCGAGCGCAGGCTCTATACCGCGGGCGAGCACAAGGCGATGCTCGACCCGTTCCTCCCCGAAGACCCCGACGACGTCGTGCGGCTGAAAGCAATCCAGCGCGAGATCCATGCGCTCTTCATTTCGCTGGTGAAACAGAGCCGCGGCGCGCGGCTGAAGGGCGCCGACGGAGTGCTGTTCACCGGCGAATACTGGGCGGGCGAGACCTCCGTCTCGCTGGGGCTCGCGGACGGCATCGGCGACCTGCGCTCGACCTTGCGCGCCCGCTACGGCGACAAGGTGCTCACGCCCGTGATCGCGCCCGCAAGCGGGATGCTGTCGGGGCTATTCGGCCGCCGCTCGGCAGGCGCGGGCGCGCTCGCCGGGCTGGAGGGCCTGGCTGGACTTCCGGAAGAAGTGATCTCGGCGCTGGAAAGCCGGGCGATTTGGGCCAGATTTGGTTTCTAAAGCATGATCCGGACCAAGCGTTTGCACGGAAATAATGCTCAAATAATCGTGGTCTCGCCCGCGCCTTTTTGCCGCGACACGGCGATTGCGGGCGCGGGCTTCTTGCGCGACAATAGAGCAGGGGCTTGAACCATGAACAAGGATCGATCGATGCCGCCGTTCGTCGCATTTGCGGGTGCCCTCGGTGGGCTCGCCGTGGTCCGATGGGCCTACCAGACGGCCGTCAGGATCAACCGGGAGCTGGAAGAAGCGCGCCTTGCACGGCTCGCCGAAGCCGCCCGATCGAACGAAATTCCGACCTTGCGCCGCGACCCCGTCACCGGTGCCTACCGGCCGGGCTGAAATCGAGCCGATCTTGCGCGATTTTGGCGGTGCCTTGCACCCCCTTGCGCCCGCCGTCGCCTTGCTTCCCGTCGCCGCCGCCGATACGGTCCCGCGCGCTTTTGCACCCGCTCGCGAGACCTGATTTAAGACGATGGATTCCCTGCCCGCCCATATGCGCCCGGAACGCTCGTTCCAGGGCTTCATCCTTGCCCTGCAGCGGTTCTGGGCCGATCAAGGCTGTGTGATCCTGCAGCCTTACGACATGGAAATGGGCGCGGGCACCTTCCATCCGGCGACGACGCTGCGCGCGCTCGGGCCGAAGCACTGGAATGCGGCCTATGTGCAGCCCTCGCGCCGGCCGAAGGACGGCCGCTATGGCGAAAACCCCAACCGGATGCAGTACTACTATCAGTTTCAGGTGATCATGAAGCCGTCGCCGCCGAATCTTCAGGACCTCTATCTGAAGTCGCTGGCCGCGATCGGCATCGATTCGCATCTGCACGACATCCGCTTTGTCGAGGACGACTGGGAGAGCCCGACGCTCGGGGCCTGGGGCCTGGGCTGGGAATGCTGGTGCGACGGCATGGAGGTGTCGCAGTTCACTTACTTCCAGCAGGTCGCGGGCGTCGAATGCGCGCCGGTCGCGGGCGAGCTCACCTACGGGCTGGAGCGGCTGGCGATGTATGTGCAGGGCGTCGATCGCGTCTATGACCTCAACTTCAACGGCCGCGACGGCGCCGAGCGCGTCACCTACGGCGACGTCTTCCTGCAGGCCGAGCAGGAATATTCGCGGCACAATTTCGAGTATGCCGACGTCGAGATGCTGTTCGAGCAGTTCAAGATGGCCGAAGACGCCTGCCGGAAATATCTGGCGGCCGGCTGGGTCTCTGGCCATAACCAGAAGAAACATCTGATGGCGCTGCCGGCCTACGACCAGTGCATCAAGGCAAGCCACGTCTTCAACTTGCTGGACGCGCGCGGCGTGATCTCGGTGACGGAGCGCCAGAGCTACATCCTGCGCGTGCGCGAACTGGCCAAAGCCTGCGGCGAAGCCTGGATCCACACCGAAGCCGGCGGGGCGGTTTGATGCCCGACCTGCTGTTCGAATTGTTCTCCGAAGAAATTCCCGCGCGCATGCAGGCGAAGGCGGCTGACGATCTGCGCCGCATGGTGACCGACAAACTGGTCGCCGAGGGCCTGGTCTATGAAGGCGCGAAGGCGTTCGCGACGCCGCGGCGGCTGGCGCTGACCGTGCATGGCGTGCCGGCGCGGCAATCGGACTTGAAGGAAGAGCGCCGCGGACCGCGCGTCGGCGGGCCGGACGCGGCGATTGCCGGCTTTCTGAAGGCGACTGGCCTGGCCTCGATCGAGGAAGCAAAGATCCAGCGCGACCCGAAGAAGGGCGACTTCTATGTCGCGCTGATCGAAAAACCCGGCCGCGCCACCATCGAGGTGCTGGCCGAGATATTGCCGGTCATCATCCGCACCTTCCCGTGGCCGAAGTCGATGCGCTGGGGCGAGCGCTCGGCGAGGCCGAGCGCGCTGTCCTGGGTGCGGCCGCTGCACGCGATCACCGCGACCTTCGGGCTCGAGACCGAGGAGCCGGACGTCGTGAAATTTTCCGTCGACGGCATCGAGGCGGGACAAACCACGTTCGGCCACCGCTTCATGGCGCCTGGCGCCATTCGGGTGCGCCGCTTCGAGGACTACGAGGCCAAGCTTCTGGACGCCAAGGTCGTGCTCGATCCCGAGCGCCGCAAGGACACGATCCTGACCGACGCCAAGCAGTTGGCATTCGCGCAAGGTTTTGAATTGGTCGAGGACCAGGCGCTGCTGGACGAAGTTGCTGGCCTCGTCGAATGGCCTGTCGTGATGATGGGGTCGTTCGAAGAAAATTTTCTGTCGATCCCCGGCGAAGTGATCCGCGCCACCATCCGCAACAACCAGAAGTGTTTTGTGGTTCGCGATCCCAAGAATGATTCCAAGACCGGAAAGCTCACCAACAAATTCATCGTCACCGCGAACATCGAAGCCAGCGACGGCGGCAAGACCATCGTCGCCGGCAACGAGCGCGTGATCCGCGCGCGGCTGAGCGACGCGAAGTTCTTCTATGAGACCGATCTGAAGACCAGGCTCGAAGATCGGCTGCCGAAATTCGACGGTATCGTGTTTCACGAGAAGCTGGGCACGCAGGCCGAGCGCATCGCGCGGATCGAGCGGTTGGCCGCGGAAATCGCGCCGCTGGTCGGCGCCGATGTCGACAAGGCCAAGCGCGCCGCAAAACTCGCGAAGGCCGATCTGCTCACGGAAGTGGTCGGCGAATTCCCGGAATTACAAGGCTTGATGGGAAAATACTACGCGCTGGCGCAGGGTGAGGATGCGTCCGTCGCGGCGGCCAGCGAGGAGCATTACAAGCCGCAGGGGCCGAACGATCGCGTGCCGACCGACCCGGTGAGCGTCGCGGTGGCGCTGGCGGACAAGATCGATACGCTGGTTGGATTTTGGGCGATCGACGAGAAGCCGACGGGAAGCAAGGACCCCTATGCGTTGCGCCGCGCTGCGTTGGGGGTGATCAGGATCGTAACCGAGAACCTGCTTCGATTTCCGCTTTATGCGTCGATTCTGCATTCGCTCTTCTTTGCGGAACGGACGCTTTCGACCTTCGAAGGAATGGTTTCTACGAAAGCGCGATCGCTTGATTTTGTCTTGCCGGGGCTCGCGGACGTCTCGCAGAGCGGGCCCACCAGATGGCCAGGTCTGACGAGGCTCGCAAACCGCCTCACAGCACTTCGATGCGCTCATTACCGATTTGCTGTCGTTCTTCGCCGATCGCCTGAAGGTCCAGCTCCGCGAGCAGGGCGCTCGCCACGACCTCGTGGATGCCGTGTTCGCGCTCGAAGGACAGGACGATCTGTTGATGGTCGTCCGCCGCGTCGAGGCGCTCGGAAAATTCCTCGATACCGATGACGGCAAGAACCTGCTCGCCGGCACCAAGCGCGCCAGCAACATCCTCGCGATCGAGGAGAAGAAGGACAAGCGCAGCGTTCGACGGCGCGCCCGATCCTGCGCTCTACAGCCTCGATGAGGAAAAGGCGCTGGCGAAGGCGATCGATCAGGTGAAGGCGGAAGCCAGCGCTGCCGTGGCGAAAGAAGATTTCGCCGCCGCGATGAGCGCGATGGCGAAGCTGCGCCCGGCGGTCGATGCGTTCTTTGACAAGGTCAAGGTCAATGACGATGATCCCAAGGTGCGCGAGAATCGGCTAAAGCTGCTCAACGAGATCCGCAGCCGCCACGCGGGCGGTGGCGGATTTTTCCAAGATCGAAGGCTGATCGATGGACCGCAAGACGCTCGCCGCTTACGACCACGACGCGGCGGCGTTTGCGAAGGACTGGCACGAGCAGCCGGCGCCGACCGATCTGCATGACATCGTCGCGCGCTTCTTCATCAGGGCCGGCACGACCGCCGATATCGGCTGCGGCAGCGGCCGCGAGGTCGCCTGGCTTAACGCGAACGGATTTTCCGGCGCAAGGATTCGATGCGTCCGACGGGCTGCTCGCGGAAGCGCGCTCGCGCTATCCGCAATCTGCAATTCGCGCATGCCGAATTGCCCGATCTTGCCGGCATCGCCGCCGACAGTTTCGACAACGTGCTGTGCGAAACCGTGATCATGCATCTGGCGCGGCCGCAGATCGCGCCTTCGGTCCGCCGCATGCTCGATATCCTGAAGCGCGAGCGGGATTTTCTACTGAGCTGGCGGGTCACCGAGGGCGCTGATGTGCGCGACGCCCATGGCCGGCTCTACGCCGCCTTCGACGCGTCGCTGGTGCGCGCGGAATTGGAGGCCGCGACGACGCTGCTTGACGAAGAGGTGGTGAGCGCGTCCTCGGGGAAGAAAATTTATCGGCTGGTGGCGAGAAAAGGCT
>CAVZQX010000052.1:0-14980 GCA_963777475.1 uncultured Alphaproteobacteria bacterium | reverse complement strand
CGCCCTCGGCCGCGGCGTCCTGTCCGGCCTGAAGAACCTCCTGGAATCGAGCACCGCGCAGGCGATCCCTCTTCCCCCCGCCAGGCATCGAGGCAATGCAATGAACATCGACAAGTTCAAGCCGGCAACGGTCTACACCATCTACATTGCTTCGACGCCGGAGAGAGTCTGGCAGGCGTTGACGACGGCCGAGTTCAGCCGGAAATATTTTTTCGGCAATTCGGTCGAGGTCGATTTGAAGATCGGCGGCGCCTTCATTGTCCGCAACCCCGACGGCGCGCTGCACATCTCCGGCGAGGTGATCGAATGCACTCCCCCGCGCCGGTTGACCGTGACCTTCAACGTCAACTGGCCGGAGCTGATCGAGAAGCTCGGGCCGACGCTGGTCACCTACCAGATCGACCCCGCCGGCGACGCGGTGCGGCTGACCATGACCGAGTTGCACGACCGGCCGCTCAGCGACGACATCCTCGAAGGCGGCCGCCAGGGCTGGCCCGCGATCCTCTCCAGCCTGAAGAGCGTGCTGGAAACCGGAGAGCCGCTGGTCATCCAGATGGAGCCGCCAAAGCGGATGCTGGCAGCACTGAAGGCGATGGGGATCGGGACGCCGGAATAAGTGTGTCCCGGACATGGTGCGGCGTTCTTTAGCTGCTCCGCAGAGCCGGGACCTATGAGCGCCCGTCCTAACAATTGGGCCCCGGATCAGTAGCGCACCACGCCGCAAGAGGCGGCGCGCCGCGCAGCATCCGGGGCACGGGGCCTCAATCTATCTCCGCAGCAGCGAGCTGCAGGGCGTGCCACGAGAAGCGATTCGTGCTATCATGAGGTCATGGCCAAGCAAAAGAAACCTACCGAAAAGAGCGCCAGGACCGGCCGATTTGTTATCGGAAGTGCCGGTTTTGGCAAGATTAGTTGGTGTAGTTCCACTCGCCATGAAAGTCATGAGGAAAAATGTTCACGGTGGCGAGTTGCGCATCTGATACTTTTAGCCCTTTGGGATATTTCTTCTCGTCGAGTTCCGCACGTACGGTCAGGCCCGTCTCGGTAGTCGTAGACGCAATGAGCTCGACGATTGCGCGAAAACTGCGCAGGGGCTTGCCGCGCCAGTTGATGCTGATGAAAGAAAAAAGCCGGTGCTCGATTTTATTCCACTTGCTGGTTCCAGGCGGCAAGTGGCACACCGTGATCGGGAACTTGAGTTCGTCGGCCAGTTTCTGTAGTTCAATTTTCCATAGACGGACGCGGTAGCCGTTCGATCCACCGCCGTCAGCGGTCACCATGAGGCCTTTGGGTTTCGGATAGCGTTTCGTTCCCATGGCCTTCCACCAGCGGCGGATGGCGTTGACCGCAAAGGCGGCGGTGTCGTGATCCGTTCCAACGCTCACCCAGCCGGTGTTGTTGTTGATGTCATAAACTCCGTAGGGCACCGCGCGTTTCAGCTTGGGATCAATGAAGTCGTGCACATTGACCTCTTCGGGTCCACCTTTGGGTCTCCATTCGCGGCCCGCATTCTTGAAATTGCCCACCAATTCCTTCTTTTTCGTATCGACCGAGATGACCGGCTGGCCGTCCGCCAAAAAACTGCCAGCCTTTTTGCTGATGTATTCAAACTGAGCATTCCGGTCCATATGCTCGCTTCCTTCGTGGACTTTCCGATTGGCCTGTAAGCTATAATGCAGCTTGCGCAGGCAATCCCCAACGACCGGATGGCTGACGTCGTGCCCCTTGCTCTTCAGATCCGCGCGTAGCTTCCGCAGGCTGAGCGACGTCCACAACCGCCGTCGCATCGGGTCACCTCGCGTCACCGGTTCAAGCAACGACCTAAGATCGGAAAGCAGGGTTGGGTCCTCGGCTACCCTCGATTTGCGTCCGCCGCCCCGTCGGCGTATCCGGTCATTCCCAACTGAGACACTGAGATCTTCAAGCCCTCGGTATATCGTCTGTCGCGCCAGACCCGTCGCCTCGGCGACGGCGCTCACACCGCCGTGTCCAATCATACGTGCTTCGGACGCCGCCCAGCGTCGTCGGCTCCGCTCATCCAGCAGAGGAGCCATCGACTTCCAACGTTTCCGAAGAGTTCTGATGTCCGAAGCGCTTATCTGCAGTCGAGGGGATCGCGGCGACTAACGCAATGAAAGAGCGCGCTGACGACGCGCGCGCCAAGGGGCTCACGGCGGAAGAATATCGCCGCACGATCATTCGCAGCCATCGCAAGGGCTAAGCGAGCTGCATGTACGATGCGATAGACGATCCCTACACCTACGAAAATTCGACTGTCCTGGTGAATAAGCTCGACCTCCGCGACCAGGCGGAGCTCGACGCGTTTGAAGCCGAAATTTCCGGTGCGCGTGCCGAGGAACCGCTGCCGGAAGGGATATTGGACTTCAAACACTTCAAGGCTGTCCACCATCACCTTTTTCAGGACGTCTACGATTGGGCCCGCCACGTGCGTACCGTCCGAATCTCGAAGGGCGGCAATCCTTCTTGCTTTCCCGAAAACATCGCGGATCAAGCCACAAGGCTATTCGACGATCTGCGGACCGCAGACTATTTGCGGAATCTCGACACGGAGGCCTTCTCTGCAAAGGCCGCACATTTCCTAGCTGAATTGAACGCCATCCACGCCTTCCGCGAAGGCAACGGCCGATCACAGCTCACGTTCTTCGCTCTGTTGGCCGATCATGCGGGACATCCTCTCAATCTCGACAAACTTGAACCAGAGGAAATGCTGAAAGCTATGATTGCAAGCTTCGCTGGCGACGAGCGCAAGCTACGCGCCATCATCGAGAAACTCGTCCGCTGAGCGGCGGCCTTAAGACGCCACCGGCGCGACGATGCGCCGATACAAGTGCCACGTCGCGTGACCGAGCACGGGCAGCGTCACCAGCAATCCGAGAAAATACGGAATCGCCGAGACGATCAGCAGCACGACGATGACCGCGGCCCAGCCGATCATCGGCACTGGGCTCGTCACCACGGCGCGCACGCTCGTCACCATCGCGGTGACGAAATCGACCTCGCGATCGAGCAGCAGCGGAAACGACACCACCGTCAGCGAAAACAGGATCAGCGACAGCGCGGCGCCGTCGAGATTGCCGATGGCGAGAAACAACAGCCCTTCATTGGTCGTCGTCACCACCGTGATGAATTCCTTGACGCTCGAGAACGACGCGTTGAGCCCGAGCAGGAGCGCGATCAGAAGCCGCACCTGGTACATCCAGATCACGAAGAAGAACAGCGTGACAAAGGCCATCCAGCCGATCTCGCCGCGCGAGATCACGCTCGACCAGA
This sequence comes from uncultured Alphaproteobacteria bacterium, assembly GCA_963777475.1. Taxonomy (GTDB): domain Bacteria; phylum Pseudomonadota; class Alphaproteobacteria; order Rhizobiales; family Xanthobacteraceae; genus Bradyrhizobium. The sequence goes on along the minus strand of CAVZQX010000052.1, from coordinate 11,689 downwards.
CGGCGGGAAGCGAGATCGGCTGGCCGGCCTCGCGGCGGCGGCTCAATTCGTAGAGGCCGGTCGCCACGAACGGACCGATCAGCGCAAAGCCCGCGGCCAGCGGATAGGCGAGATAGACCATGCCGAACGCGGTCAGGCACAGCACGATGGCGATGCCGCCGAAGGCATAGAGCGCGCCGAAGGCGAGCCCGTACAGCGGCATCGCGTGGAAATCGCGCAGGCCCAGGACCAGCGCTTCGGCGATATCGGCTGACGTGATGCGGCGCACCACCGGATCGACCTTGCCGGAAATGGACATCGCGTTTTCCCTCCCATTTGTTTCGGGAGATGGTGCAAGGCATCAGTGGCGGTGCGTTGATCTGGGTCAATACGCGATGGGCATTCCTCAATGGGATAATACAGACTCCGGCCGTCATACGCGGGCTTGCCGCCTTCGCCAAAGGTTCGGCGGGCTTGCCGCCGCGAGTTCGCTAGTCGTCCCGGCGAAGGGCTGGGCCCATCTGCCGATTTGCCGTGGCACTCTCAACAGATCGGGACACGGGTTGCGCCCTGCCTTCGGCACTCGCCTGACCAGGCCCCTTCAATCTGAGACTCCGGGAAACGAACTCGCCGCGCGGGCGCCGCAGGAATTTCGGATCGGCGGCGCCGGTGTGGCAGCTCAGCCGTCCCCTCATGGTTGCTCTTCATTGTTGCCGCAAGTTCTTCACGAGAACTTCCGAACCAAACCACACTCGCGCCCATGACCTCCAGCACACTCAACTTCACGAGGGGGCCAACCTAAGCAGCCTGGATGAGAACGCTATTTTCTGCTGCGCGTGCGGCGAGCGTCAATTCGCTGCTGCTCGTCGCTTCGCTGCTCGCTTGTTACCTCGTGATCGAGTACGCGCTGTTTCGCGTCATTCTCCCGGTCGCGCCGTTCGAACTACAGTCACGGCTTCCCAGCCTCGCCGAGGTTCTGACGCAAACCTCCAAGTCCGCCTATCTGCCGCACGACTATATCGCCCTGCTCGGCGACTCCTACGCGGAAGGATACGGCGACTGGCTGCTGGAAAACGGCAGCAAGAGAAACGGGCCGTTCCATTCCGGCGATGTGATTCACCAGGAGACCGGGCGCGACGTCGTGAGCTTCGGGATTACCGGAGCGGGCAGCGCCGAAGCCATGGTCATGCAGCCTGCCCGGATTTTCCCGTCATCGTCGTGCTCGATATTTCCCGCCATCGATCCGCCGCGGCAGATGTTCGTCTATTTCTACGAAGGCAACGACATCGAGGACAATCTCAAATTCCTCGGCAAGGTGAACCGGCGCTACGGCGGGAGCAGTCCGGAAGCGATCGATCGATATCTGAACGAGCAATACGCCGGCTGGCCGCTTCTGCACTGCCACGCACAGTTGGCGGAGACGATCTTCAAACAGCTGGAATTCCTGTCGCAGTTCTACATCACCGGCTTCTCGATACCGCATTGCGGGACGTCGGTACCGAGCCGGAACCATATCGTGATCGGCGAGGAGACCATCGAGACGCCGGCACTCCAGGGGGCGGCGCCGCATCTGCCTGACGAGAACATCCGCCTGGCCATGGACGTCTTTGCGCGCTCGCTCAACTGGCTACATACGCACTTCCCGCGCGTGCCGATCACGATGATCTACGTGCCGTCGCCGCTCACGATCTATCGACACGCGACAGATACGATCTCCTTTTGCAGCGTCACCGGGGGCGGCCTGTTGGCAAAGGCCATCACGGAGCGACACCACGATCTGATCCGCGACATGGTCGCCAGAATCAGCGCGGATCAACGCGTCGATTTCGTCGATGCAACCCCGGCGCTGCGCGCGGCCGCCGAGACCAGCGTCATTCACGGCCCGGAGGATTGGGATCACCTGAACAAGATCGGGTACCAAGCCCTCGGAAAGCTCGTCGCCGAGCGGTTTCGGCACAGCCTTGAGCACTGGAGCGAGCTGAGGTCTCCTTAAATCGGCGTGACCGCAGGCTCAAGCTGGCCGTCATCATCGAGGGGCTCGTCAACTGAACGGCGTCAGAGACGCCGCCTCCGCGCTGCACGCTACCCCCGCGTGCGCAACTCGCGGCGCGGCCCCTTGCCGGTCGCGGTCGTCGGCATAAACCCTCCCCGGCCTGTTCCCGGTCTTGCCGGGACTGCCATGCAGGCAACCGGCTGGCGCGTCCCGAACCCGAAGGCTACCTTCCCACCACAAAAAAACCAGGGAAACGCCAGACGTGTACGACTTCATCATCGTTGGCGGCGGCTCGGCGGGCTCGGTCCTGGCCCACAGGCTCTCCGCCAAGAGCGCCAACAAGGTGCTGCTCTGCGAGGCGGGACAGGACACGCCGCCCGGCAATGAGCCGCCCGAGATCAAGGACAGCTATTCGGGCATGGCCTATTTCGATCCGCGCTTCCATTGGACCGAGCTCAGGGTCACGACCCAGGTGGTCAGCCACAACAACCCGGAGGCGGAACGCCCGCCGCTGCGCAAGTACGAGCAGGCGCGCGTGTTGGGTGGCGGGTCCTCGATCAACGGCCAATTGGCCAACCGCGGCGCGCCGACCGACTACGACGAATGGGAGGCGCGCGGCGCCGCGGGCTGGAGCTGGAAGGATGTGCTGCCCTACTTCAGGAAGGTCGAGCGCGACCTCGATTTCGACGGGCCGTTCCACGGTAGGGACGGCCGCATTCCCGTCCGTCGCATCCCGCAAGCGCACTGGACCCGGCACTCGCAAGCCGTCGCCGAGGCCTGCAAGCTCGCCGGCTACGCGTTCGTGCCCGACCAGAACGGCGAGTTCGTCGAAGGTTACTTCCCGGTGACGCACTCCAATCAAGCCGAGCAGCGCGTCTCGGCCGCGATGGGCTATCTCGATCGCGAGACACGCAAGCGCGCCAACCTGACGATCTCGACCAACACGCTATGTCAAGGAGCTGTTGTTCGAGGGCACGCGCTGCGTCGGCGTGAAGGCGCAGGTCGACGGCCGGGAACAGCAGTTCCGCGGCCGCGAGGTGGTGCTCTCGTGCGGGGCGATCCATTCGCCGGCGCATCTGCTGCGCGCCGGCATCGGCCCGGTCGGGCACCTCAAGGAGATGGGCATTCCGGTTCTGATGGGCCTCGAGGGCGTCGGCCAGCGCCTGATGGATCATCCCTCGATCGCGCTGTCGTCATTCGTCCGTCGTGGCGCGCGCATGAATGCGCACACCAGGCGCCACATCCAGGTCGGGCTGCGCTACTCCTCGGGGCTATCGGGCGTGCCAAAGGGCGACATGTTCGTTGCCGTGCTCTCCAAGTCGGCGTGGCATGCGGTGGGCGAGCCAGATCGCCTCGCTGCTCACCTTCGTCAACAAGACCTACTCCGAGACCGGGCAGGTGAAGCTCGCCTCGCGCGATCCGCGGCGCGGAGCCGATCGTCGAGTTCAACCTGCTGTCCGACCGGCGCGATCTCGACCGCCTGATGAGCGGCTTCCGCAAGATGGCGGCGCTGCAGATGAGCGCGCCGGTCAGCGCGGTGACCGACAAGCCGTTCCCGGCCTCGTACTCCGACCGCGTGCGCAAGATTGGCGTGGTCAATGCCAAGAACAAGGTCCTCACCTCGATCGCCGCCGCGCTGATGGACGGGCCGGCGGCGCTGCGCCATTACATGATCGACAACTTTGTTGTCGAAGGATTCACGTTCGACGAAGTCATGAACGACGACGAAGCGCTGGAAGCCTTCGTGCGCAAGTCGGCGATCGGCGTGTGGCACGCCTCCTGCTCATGCCGCATGGGCCGGGCTGACGATCCGATGGCCGTCGTCGACACGCAGGGCCGCGTCAAGGGGGTGCAGGGCTTGCGCGTGGTCGACGCCTCGATCTTCCCGGTGGTGCCGTGCGCCAACACCAATATCCCAACCCTGATGGCGGCGGAAAAGATCGCCGAAGTCATGTCGTAGTGGAGCCTTGCTCGGACATCGCCAGAAACTGTCAGAGGTGACCATTCATGGGTAAGCGGATCAATCGCTGCGTCGAACTATTGGAGCAGGATCAGGCGATCTATTATGACGGTCCGCATAGCGGCCATGTGCTGACCGATGCGCAGGGCCGCACCGATGCCGGGACCTGGGCCGACTACATGAATGTCGGCATGGAGCACGGCTGCTTCGACATGGCCGGCCTTGCCGAGTACATGCGCGGCATGATCGATGCCGGGCCGACACGGTCGGGGCACCGCACGCCGGCGGTGATCGTCGAGGCACCGGTGAATGGCATCGACGCCGCGCATGTGCGTTACAATGCCTGGCAGTTCCGCCAGATCCTCGGCCGCGGGGTGCACGGCATCCTGCTGTGCCAGGCGGAAACCGCCGACGCGGTGCGGGCGTTCGTGGAATCCTGCCGCTATCCGCATAACACGCTTGGCGTCGATCCCGCGATCCCGTCGCCGATGGCACGGATGGCGGGAGCGATGCGCACGAAGGACGGCGGGACCGACGCCGCCGGCCGCAAGTGGCTCGGCATCGGCACGCGGGGGCGCGGATCGGAAACCATCGCGGCGCCGATCTGGGGCCTCTCGACCGAGGAATATATGGAGCGCTGCGATCCCTGGCCGCTCAATCCGAAGGGTGAGCTGTTACTGGGAGTGAAGCTGGAAAGCCCCGAAGGCGTCGCCAATTGCGAGGAGATCCTCAGCGTACCGGGGCTGGGATTTGCCGAGATCGGCCCGGGCGACTTGAGTCTTTCGCTGGGCTACGTCACGATTCCACGCGAGCCTTACCCACCGGAGATGCAGGCGGCGCGCGACCGCATCCTGGCGGCTTGCCGCAACAACGGCGTTGCCTTCCTGCAAGGCTGCACGCGCGGACAACGTGATCGCCCGGATCGACGAGGGCGTGCGGGTGATCGCGGGGCATAGCGAGGCATCCGCGATCAAGGGCCGGGCATACCAGCAGCGGAAGTTGCCGGTGTAATACCGGGTCCAGAGACAGGGCCGACCTACTCTGAAACTGTCTGCTCCCTTAGCGGAAGTCTGCCGCCAACGATTGTCTTTCGGGAGCCCTGGTATAAGCTTCGGTTTCACGAAACCGAGAGACCGAGAGGCGAATGGCCGTCGACCCGATTGATCAATTCCAGATCACCAAGCTCTTCACCATCGGTCACATCGGCGGCCAGGAAATCGCTTTCACCAATTCCTCGGCCTACATGTTCGCTTCGGTGGCGATCATTTCGCTGTTGATGATTGGCGGCTCCGCGGGGCGTCGGCTGGTGCCCGGCCGCCTTCAATCGCTCGCCGAGCTGAGCTATGAATTCGTCGCCAGCATGATCACAAGCACCGCCGGCTTGGAAGGCATGAAGTTCTTCCCGCTGGTGTTCTCGCTGTTCATGTTCATTGTGATCTCGAACGTGGTCGGGATCATCCCCTACCAGTTCACGGTTGCGAGCCATCTCATCGTCACGTCTGCGCTGGCGCTCCTGGTATTCTTCATCGTGCTGTTCTACGGATTGTACAAGAACGGCCTGAAATTCTTCAAGCTGTTCGTGCCGTCGGGCGTGCCGATCTACATCCTGCCGCTGGTGGTGCTGATCGAGGTGATCGCGTTCTTCTTTGTCAAACCGCTTTCGCATTCGCTGCGGTTGTTCGCGAACATGCTGGCGGGCCATATCGCGCTGAAAGTGTTCGCGAGCTTTGTCGGGATGCTCGGCGCCCTCGGCTTCATTGGCTGGATCGGCGCCGTGCTGCCGCTGGGCTTGACCGTCGCGCTGACGGCGCTCAAGCTGCTGGTCGCGTTCCTGCAGGCCTACGTCTTCGCTATCCTCACCTGCATCTACCTCAACGATGCCATCCATGCGGGCCATTGACGCTTGGCCTCTCTAGCTTCGATCGACCGCGCCGCAAACGCGGAGCTTCGTGCGCTTGTCCTTTCGCGCAAACGGCCTGCATCTCCAGACCGATTGGCGACGAGGCTTTCGCGCGGATTTAACGGCGACGCGAATGCCCCACGGCGGCCGCAGCACCTCAGTCCAGGTGATCAAGCGGCATAGGTGCGCTGGCTTTGTATGCCTGTATGACGATGTTGCTTTTCACCTCCCGAACGATCGGCATGCCGAGCAAACCGTCGAGCAGGAACCGTTGGTAGTGAGCGAGGTCTGCCACCACGACCTCCAGAAAGTAGTCGGTTTCACCGGATACAAGATGAAAGGCGATCACCTCCGGCATGGCGCCAACGGCCGCCACGAAGTCGTCGGCGCCCTCGCTCGCATGCCCCTCGATCTTGATGCTGACAAATACGGTCATGCCGAGACCGACCCGATCGCGGCTGAGCAGGGCGCGATAGCCTTCGATGACCCCTTCCTTTTCCAAGCGCTTCACACGCCGCAGGCACGGAGACGGTGACAGGCCGATTTTCCTGGCGAGTTCGACATTGGTGAGGCGCGCGTCGGCCTGGAGCTCGGCGATGACGCGACGGTCAAGCGCATCAAATGTATATTTTGGCATGCTCATACAGCGGTGGGTGTTCAGACAGGCTATTCGTTGCGTTTTGGCAGCTCAATTTAGCACACTTCGCAAGGACATGCCTGTCGCTTCGGTGCGATCTTGTCGCTACACGCAATCATCCACCGGAGCCCCTGAGATGACCGAGAAGACCGCCCACGGCACACTGCTATCTGCCGTCAGCCAATACCTCGACATGATGTATGACGGCGACCTCGGCCGGTTCGACGCCGTTTTTGCCCCGACAGCCCAACTGCACGGTGTACAGGACGGTCAGGTCCGCGTGCTGCCGGCCGCAGAGTATCGCAGGCTGCTTTCCTCGCGTCCATCGCCCAAGTCGAAGAATGCGCCGCGCCAGCAGGAACTTCTCTTGATCGACATCGCGTCGTCGTCGCAGGCGCTGGTCAAGGTCCGCGTTCGTATCGATGATGTGCTTTTCGTCGACTACCTCGCTTACCACCTGATCGGCGGAGCATGGCTGGTAACAGCGAAGTCGTTCCACATCGAGCGTCGCTTTGAGGCAACGTCGGCCTGATGGGCGCTGCTTCCGCACAGCGATTTAGTGCTTGGCACGAACCGGCGGGCGACGCGCTGTCTGCTGCGAGGAGCGCTTGAGCGAAACGTGATTGATCCGTCGTTGAGGAGGCGCCGACATCTGGGAGCGCCTGCCAGATCAACATGCTCCCGACAAGCTGAAGCCGGTCTTCGATGAAGTCGAACGCATCAGAGCGGACCTCGGGGGACCGGCATGCATCGGCAATCTGGCAAGTTAATTTTCCCCGCTGACGACCAGAATCGTCGCTTACTCCCGCGGCCTTTCCCTCAGGTCGGCCTGCTCGCAACCGCGCGCGTCCTGGTAATTGATTTGGCTCGCGCCCGCTCGACAAACCAAGACCCGGATGTTGGTGATGACGATTCTCCGCTCGTCAACGAAAATGAGGTTTGTGGCGCCGAGATTCAGCGGCTCGAGAACGACCGCGCGTTCGCTGCGTGTATGAACGTCGACGATATTCGGATCGCCGATCAGCACGGTTTCGAAGGGTCGCTCAAGCAGGAGCGGCGACCCAGCACCGAGCTTTAGAGTAAGCGTAATCGTCTGATCCGCGGCCCAGGTCGTCGAAATCGTGGTCAGCAGTGAGGCCAGCCCTAGGGCGCACGCGGTCAGGCGAGGGATTGCCTTCATGGTAAATCCTTTGTGCTCGAATCCCGTTCTGCTCTGGCGGCGCGGCCTGTACGGAAGAACCGCGGGTACAGTTGGTAGAACAACTCCCGTTGCGAGCGGTCCCGGTCGGAGGTATTTCGCCCGACCGGAGTAAATCAAACCGGTGGCGGGGCAATCACCGTGCGCTTCTTGTTGAAGACCGTGATCGCGCTTTCCGGGATGCCGAAATTATTGGCCAGGAGATGACGGGGCGCATTCGCCAACCAATCGGACAAGGAGCTTTCGCGGTAGGCGCCACTGTCCAGCACGCCGACGATTTCAGCATCTTCCGGGCCGATGTTTTGAATTGAGTGCCCGCAATTGCGGGGTATGTAAGCGCACTCTCCCGGCGAAAGCTCGGCCACGGCGACGCGCTTGTCAGGTGCGAACAGGGTAACCCGCGTTTGCCCCTTCAGCACATAATGCCATTCATTTGCATCCGGATGCCAATGCGGCTCGTGCATCGCACCGTGTTTCAACTTCAGGACGATCCCCGTCAACGTCGTCGACATCGGAAATTCCTTTGAAGACGCGACGTAGAGAGCACCTCCGGGCGTACTCACGCTCGGCTCTCGCGCCATCATGGGATAGCGATGGGTCCGCGCGCGATCCAGTTCGCGCGCGGACCGCGCCTGCGGACCGTCCAGAGGCAGCACTTCGCCCTGCATGATATAGGTCTCGGCCTTGGGGATCTGCGCCAACGCTTCCGCGGAGACACCGAATGCCTGCGCGAGTGTCTGAGCATCGTAGCGGCTCATCCAGTCGCTGATGCCGAAGGTGCCATGTTCCGAATAGAGGCCATCGTCGAATGCGAGGATGGCGTGACAGGGCGCGGGGCCGAGCGTCTGGATGGCATGGCTGTGGCCCTTGGGAAAATACCAGAGATCGCCGGGACCATGATTGACGACTTCGACGGCGCCATCAGGATCCACGACCGTTACCTGGCAATGGCCGTCCACGACGTAAGCCCACTCGGCTGAGTTGTGCCAATGCATCTCCCGCGCGCCGCCCGCGTTCATGAACAGATGCGCGCCGGCAATATCGGTAGCGATTGGAAGTCCGCGCGTGGTGATTTCACGTGCCCAACCGCCCGATGTGGCCTTGATCGGCCCCCTGTCCAGCGAAGCCGTGAAGCCGATGGCATCGCCGGACTTGCGCGGAATCGTCTTCAGGTATTCGGACGCGGCGGAAACGTCGTACCCAGCGGCGTGTCCATCATTTGCAACCGCAAGCGATTGCGAAGCCGCGAGTGTGCCCGCCCCGACCACAATTGACTGAATGAAGATACGGCGGTTTGCTTCAAACATCAGGTGCGCTCCGATTTCGTTTGAGATTTCGAAAGCTTGGAACCTGGAGCGAAGGGATTAGTTGAATCACCATCGCGCCCTGGCTTGTTGTTTCAGCATGATCTCCGTGCAAACGCGTTCCGCGTTTGTTGGCTAAGGGAAAACCGGTACCTACTTTTCCGGATCATGCTGTAGCGTCGCCTTCAATGATCTAGAGCCAGACGCCCTGTACGCCGGTACTCACCGCGACTAGCGCCACCACCAATCCGATCGCACCGAACAGGGTCGCGGCACGGATATCGTCGCCAGGGAACTCCGACGGCTGTTCCAGCCGGACGATCATTTTGATGAAGGTGGGCATGGCATCCTCGCATGGTCCGGGCTACTCAAATTCAGGGCTGCATGGACTGGTTCTAGGCTGCAAGACCACAGCGCTCCGCGCCTCATCAGAATTGATGAGGTAGCTAAATTTTTCAAAATATCTGGCTTGGCCGGATCAGCTCAGGTCATACGGCCGTGTCGACGAAAGTCCCGTCAGCAACGCAACGACCTCGGTTTGCCGCGAGCAGCCGGTCTTTCCCAGAACGCCGCGTACGTGTGTGCGGATCGTATTGGAGGATATTTGGCTGTCCGAAGCGATATCGTCGACGGTTTTCCCGGCAGCAAGGCTGCATGCAACTCGTGCTTCGGCGGGCGTCAGATCAAACAAGGATTGCACGAGATCGGCTGGCGGAGCCTGCGGCAGCGTTACGGGGGTGAGCACCAGGATGGCGGCGCAGCGGATGAAGACGTCGCGTGCCGATAGGCGAATCGGAATGATGTGAACCACCATCGGCGTGCCGACCTCGACGTCGCGCGCCGGAAACGAGCGCACCGCCGAGCCGTCCGCCAAATCAATTGCCGCGATTGCATCTCGCAATAACTGGTCGGCGCCCCTGTCCTTCAGCGACACCCGATCCTGAGCTCGCCATTGGATGTAACCGGTCAGCATTTCGATCAATTGGTTCGCGGCGAGAACCTTACCTTTCGCATCGAGCACCAATGCCGGCAAGCCGACGCGGGCGAGCGCTTCACTCGTGGCCCGTGCATGCTCCAACTGCAGACGGGCGCTCATCAATGCGCTGCGTGCGATATGAGGCCGCAGCAAATCGAGCCGCTGGATTGCGGCTGGTTCCACTGGTCCACGGAGATACTCTCGTTCCAGGCTGATCGAGAAGCGATCGCCGGTCGGCAACGGAACGGCCGTTCCGACAGCCCATCCGAGCCCTCGTGGACGCAGGAGGTCGCGATAGAAAGGATCGACGTTTCTTTCGTCAGCGGTATAGAGGTCATCATCTGACAAGAAGCCGAAATGGCGCGCTGCGAGAAATCGACGAAACCTTTCCGACCGCGCGACCCATCCACTCGCAACCAGGGGTTTCAGAGCTGTGGTCCCAGCCTCGCTTGAGCAAGTGAAATGATGAATATCGGCATTAGAGAGAAACAGGAAGCCGGCGCGAGCAATTGCGATTGTAGCGAGTTCGCCGAGAACACCCGGCCAAAGTTCCGGCACGAACGAGCATTCGTATATTCTATCGATCAGCCGGAGGTCCATGATATTCGCCGACCTTGCAGTTCGGTACGTGCTTTCGCCCTATCGGACACCACCATAGCATGATCGCGAAGCTCGAGGCGAAGGACCGTCATTCGGGAACCTGCGGGGGCCAGCGCCGACGCGGTAATAGAATAGCGACATGGCGTGAGTCCGGAACATGGCGGACCTAGCTCTCGCCGGAGCGAATAGCCGCCGTCGCTGAAGCCGGTCTACGCGTCGATGAAATCGAACGCATCATTCCAGCGCACCACGCGAGCGGTGGACGGCGAGGGAAAGTGCGCCGTGCACATCAGCGTCGACGTATCGCAGAAGCGGCCGAACAATTCGCGCCTCGACTTTCCCGCCTGGGCGGAGTCGTAGTCCGACATCATGCCCAGTTCGGGATATCGGGCTTGCAGCGGCGAGTGGATCATGTCGCCAGTAATGACGGCATCGGCGCCGGGCTTGCCGACCTGCACCGAATAGTGGTCGATGGTGTGGCCGGGCGTCGGGATCAGCGTCACGAGGTCGTTGAACGCGTGCGCGCTCTTGACGATATCGACGCGGTTGGCGGCCACGATCGGGAGCACGGAATCGGTAATCCATGGACACGTTGCCGGGTCGTCGTTCTGGCGCTTGGTCCAGTAGGCAAGCTCGCGGTCGGCGAAGACGTAGCGCGCCTTCGGGAAGGTCGGCACCCACCGGCCGTTGTCGAGCCGCGTGTTCCACCCGACATGGTCGGTGTGCAGATGCGTGCACATGACAAAATCGATATCGTTGACGCCAAATCCGCTGGCCGCGAGGTTCTTCTCGTAGCGATCGGAATTCATCATGTGCCAGAAGCTGCGCGTCGGTCGCGGCTTGTGGTTGCCGACGCAGCTATCGATCATGATGGTGTGGTGAGGTGTCCGCACGATGTAGCTCTGGATGCAGAGCATCAGCTGATCGCTGGCATCGAGGAAGGTGGGCTGCAGCCACCCGCGATTCTCGTCGAGAAGCTCCCGCGTCAGGGTCGGAAAAAATTGCATCGCCTGGAAGAATGGACCCTCCTGCTCGACGATGCGGTGGATCGTGACGCTGCCTATTTCGATTCGGCGGGCAAGATGGGCCTCCCTATCGACTGACGGTTGCCATATACGCGTGCTCCAGTCGGCGCGGCAGGT
>CAVZQX010000051.1:0-3891 GCA_963777475.1 uncultured Alphaproteobacteria bacterium | reverse complement strand
GCGCGGGTGCCGATCAAGTCCCCGCGGCGACTTGGCAGATACGCGAGATGTCCCGGTGCAGGGGATGCGGACCAGAGCTTTAACAGTCGGCGACCTGCGGACCGCGGGCGCAAGTCCGCAAGCCGCAACAGTCGATCAAATCTCTGCGACGTTGGCGACAGCCTCGGCAAAGGCCTGCGGGGCTTCCTGAGACAGATTGCAGGACTGCCGGCTTCGGCCCGCTTCCGGATGATGCTTGGCGAAACGCGTCAGGCAGACTTGTCGGTGATCATCCCGGGGCGCTTATCGGTAGTGTTGTCGACCTGCTGCTTGATCATTTCCCTGATCTTGTCGTCGATCTTCTGCTGATCGGCCGGGCTCATCGCGTTGAACTGATCCTCGGTGAGGCCCAACTTGGCGAGCATCTGGGCGTGCAGGCGCTGCGCGGGGGTCATGTTGGCGTATTCGAGGAATTTCTGCGCCGCCGTCTCGGCTGGCGCAGCGTTCTGGAGTGACGAACTCTGCGTGGCGAAGGGTGACGTTGCCGGCGTGCCTGATGACGGCAAGGCCGACAAAAGCGAAATTGACATGACAATCTCCGAATTGGACTTGTCAAATCGAGCAAAGGCCATGCCAAGCGCATCGCCGCTAAAACACGCCATTTTGCAGAACTAGGGGGCGCGGCCAACCGGCAAGAATTGCCCGATCATGCAAGGGCGCGCAAAATCTGCCGGGAGCGTTCGGAAGTTGCACGGATACCAGATACAACCGAGCGAGTACCCGAGCAGGCTTTAGCCTCTCGATTGGAACTCCCAATTCTTTCGCGCGTTATGCGCTAGGGAACAAAGTCGCGCTCCCTCCGCGAGAGGGCCGCTCATGAAGAATTTTTCGGACGCTGCTTTCTCTCCGGAGATGATTGAGATCATGAGCGCCGCGCTTGAGGCATCGATAGTCACGCTGCCGCACCCCGTCGCTTCTGTGCACGTCAATCTGCTGGCCGAATTGATCCTGCGCACGGCGAAAACTGGAGAACGCGATGTCGCAGTGCTGCAACGGATCGCTCTGGTGGAACTTCAAATCACCCCGCGTGCATAAGGGACTTTAAAGATGAGGATCGCGACCGGCCTGACGGCCTTCACGCTCGTGCTTTCAAGTTCGGGCGCTTCGGCGCAACCGGTCCGTTGGACGACGTACAGCATTCCGCAAACCGGCGCGTCGGTCGACATTCCCTCGTCCATTTTTACAGAATTGCTCGAAAAGCCGGACGGCTATGGCGAGCGGCTCCGCAGTTCGGACGGACGCGCCGATTTGACCATTCAATCGGTGCCCAACACGAACGGCGATTCACCCGAGGCCTACCTGAAACGAAAAAATCCTCCCTCGCGCATCGTCTACAAGAGGATCGCGCGAAATTTCTTCGTGGTTTCGAGCTTCAAGGGCGACAAGATCTGGTACGACCGGTGCAACTTTTCCGCTTCGTTTATCCACTGTGTTTTGATCAATTATCCCGCCGACGAAAAACGGCAGTGGGATGGCGCCGTGACGCGGATCAGCCATTCACTGAGCGGCGGCTGACCACGAGCCGCCTGCCGCTCACGAATACTGCATCACCCCGTCATCGACCTTGCCGAAGCGAAGCGAGACGATGTCGAGCGCGTAATTCTGATAGAGCCGCCACGGCCGCTTCGAGCCTTGCTTCGGCATTTTCGCGATCGAGCGCTGCACATAGCCGGAGGAGAAATCGAGCGACGGCAGCGCGGCGATGGAGGGATCGTTGTTATGCGGCATGGCCTGCCGGTAGCCGTGCCGGTCCATGTAGTTGATGAGGCGGCAGACATATTCGCAAGTGAGGTCGCATTTCAGCGTCCATGACGCGTTGGTGTAGCCGAAGGCGGAAGCGAGATTGGGCACGTCGGAATACATCATGCCCTTGTAGTTCAGCGTCTTGGCGAACTCGACTTGCCGGCCGTCGACCGCGACTTCCATGCCGCCCAGCACCTGCAGCACGAGCCCGGTGGCGGTGACGATGACGTCCGCCGGAAGTTCGCTGCCGTCCTTCAGGCGGATGCCGTTCCTGGTGAAGGTGTCGATCTCGTTGGTGACGACGGAGGCGCGGTCTTCCTTGATCGCCTTGAACAGATCGCCGTCGGGCACCAGGCACAGCCGCTGGTCCCAGGGGTTGTAGCGTGGCGTGAAATGGGTGGCGATGTCGTAGTCGGGCCCGAGCGCCATCCGCACGCCGCCGAGGATCAGTTGCTTGACCTGCGCCGGCTTGCGCCGGGAGAGCTGGAAGAAATACATGCCCCACAGCACGTTGCGCCAGCGGATCAGATGATAGGCGAGCTTTGAGGGAAGATTGCGCCGCAATTTGTTGGCGAGCGGGTCCTGCGCCGGGCGCGATACTACATAGGTCGGCGAGCGCTGCAGCATGGTGACGTGGCCGGCTTTCTTCGCCAGCTCCGGCACCAGCGTGACCGCGGTCGCGCCCGAGCCGATCACCACCACGCGCTTGCCGGCGTAGTCCAAATCCTCCGGCCATTTCTGCGGATGGATGATGCGGCCCGCGAAATCGGCGCTGCCGGCGAATTCCGGCGTGTAGCCTTCCTCGTATTTGTAATAACCCGAACACATGAACAGGAAATTGCAGGTGAAGCGAACGATCTCGGTTGCGCCCTCGCCTGAGGTGCGCTCGGCTTCCACCGTCCAGCATGCGTCAGGCGTCGACCACGATGCGCGCTTGACGCGATGGCGAAAGCGGATGTTCTTGTCGATGCCGTTCTCGGCCGCGGTCTCGCGGACGTAATTCAGGATCCGCGCCCCGTCCGCGATCGCCTTCGCCTCGGTCCACGGCTTGAACGAATAGCCGAGCGTGAACATGTCAGAGTCGGAGCGGATGCCGGGATAACGGAACAGGTCCCAGGTGCCGCCGATGCAGTCGCGCCCCTCCAGGATGATGAAGCTCTTGGCCGGGCACTTGTGCTGCAGGTGATAGCCCGCGCCGATGCCGGAAAGGCCGGCGCCGACGATCAAGACGTCGAAATGTTCCGATCGTGCGGCCGGGTCCATGGAGCGATTAGCGCGTACACCGGCAGAAAATCAATCGGAAAAGTCGCTCGATCGGTGATTTCCCCGGCCGAAGCCGTCCACGGCGGCTTTGACGATACCCCTGCCTCGCTTGAAGGCGAAATGCGGCAGCGCAACCTCGGAAAGGCAGTTGATTGCATAAAAAATAGCAACTACCATAGATAGTTGATACTTTTCAATTTTGTTTATTTGTAGAGGGCGGAATGAGTGACACGCCTGTCGTTAATCCCGCGTCGCCCGCGATGATCTGGTGGATGGGCTTCTTCTCCTTTCTACTCGCGGTCATCCTGTTCTATCTTTTGATCACCACTTGGCCGGTCCCGTTCGGGGCGACGGCGTTCCGGCCCGTCAACATTCTTGGCTGGACCCATTATTGGGCGCCTGATCGGCACATGATGGTTACGGTCATGATCGCAGGCGCGATCGGCGGCCTCACGCACACCATGAAATCGTTTGGCGATTACGTCGGCAACCGAGAATTGAGCGCGAACTGGATCTGGTTTCTCATTTTGCGCCTGCCGGTCGGAACGGCGATTGCCCTCTTCTTCTACTTTGTCATCCGGGGCGGCGTTCTGATCCCGACCATTCAGAGCCAGCCGCAGCTCGCTTTTTCGACCGAACCGACGCTGATGATCAATCCATACGCCATGGCCGGCTTCGCCGCATTGGCGGGGATGTTCTCAAAGCAGGCGACCGACAAGCTGGCGGCGGTGTTCGACGCGCTCTTCGCGATGAAACACCCGGTACAGCGTGACGACCAGCTCGGCTCGAAGACGGCACCAACGCCACCGGTCATTTCCACGATCGATCCAAATCAGCTGGATAGCA
>CAVZQX010000050.1:0-201783 GCA_963777475.1 uncultured Alphaproteobacteria bacterium | reverse complement strand
GTCATGGTCACGAATTCCGTGCCGGCGGGAAGATCGGGCTCCGGCGGTGGCGCTTCATGATGCGCAGGCGCTTCCTTCGCGGGCGTTTTTGCGGCCGGCGCAGGCTTTGCTTCCGCCGCGGGTGCGGCTTCCGCTTTCTTTTCAGCGATAGGCGCAGGCTTCGAAGGCGCTTCGCCGTCTGTGAGGAGTTGGGCGATAGGCTGATTGACCTTCACGCCTTCGGTGCCTTCGGGCACGAGGATCTTGCCGATCTTGCCCTTCGTCGACGGCTTCGAACTCCATCGATGCGGTCGAACAGGATGCGGACCGATTGGGCGGCCTCCTTGCTTGCTTCATAGACGTAGTGGGTTATCGGGATGCCTTGCCGCATGGCGTAGCTCTCGACCCGGAGCGTGTTCATGGTGGCGATGACAAAGTTGCGGGTCAGCGTGCCTTCCGACGTGCGGTCCGACCACTTCTCCAGCCAGGACGCCAGCGAACTCGCCGGATCGCGGTCAAGCATAATGAAGTGTATCTTATCCGGTGGATAGCCGGCCTCGATCAATAGCTGCAGCGGGAGGAACAGACTTTCTGCCGGGACGTACGGCCCAGCGGTCTCCTTGCCGAAAATATGCGGTTGATCGGCCGCTGAGGGGATGATCCAAGGCGCACCCGCGCGTCCGGTCAGCGCGTGACGCAGGATCGCTTTCACCGGCTGGAAGTAGGACGGCATCCCGGAGACGCCGAACAGGTTGGTCATGGCCGTCGACCCTACGCGGCATCTGCCCCACGCGTAATAAAGCAGAGGGAAATCCTCGGCTGGGCGGTCCCGGAAGCCTTCGGCAAGGCATTCCCTCACCTCGCGCATCAGGACATCGAGCGCGACGCTCCGCGTCTGGAACTCGCCATCGGGCTGCAGCAGGATCGCGTCGAGTGAAGGGTGCTGCCGGCGGATCAAATCAGCCAGCCGTTCGATGTCGGCGGCGGACGTCGAGGAGATGTCCATCTGCGTGTTTTCCTTTTCTTCTTGGCGGCGAGAGTGGTGTTTGCCTCTTCCGAGACCGGTTTGAAGCAGCAAGGACATGAGGCGAGGCGCGGAACTTGGACCCCGCGTGCGCCGGAACTGGATGGAGGTTCAGGCGGCTCGCACGGTATTGAGGAAGTTCTCGACTTCTGACTTGAGGTCGCCGCTCTGCTTGGACAGCGAGCGCGCCGATGCCAGCACCTGCACCGATGCCGTACCGGTGGCGCTGGCACCTTGATTGACCTGGGTGATCTTTTGGGCGACCTCGGCGGTGCCCTTGGCCGCCTCACTGACATTGCGGGCGATCTCCGCGGTCGCGGCACCCTGCTCCTCGACGGTGGCGGCGATGGTCGTTGCGATGTCGGAGATATGGCTGATGGTGGCCCCGATCTCCTTGATGGCGCCGACCGAATCCTGTGTCGCCACCTGCATGTCGGCGATCTGCGAGCCGATCTCCTCGGTGGCCTTCGCGGTCTGCGTCGCCAGCGCCTTGACTTCGCTCGCCACCACCGCGAATCCACGGCCGGATTCGCCGGCGCGGGCGGCCTCGATGGTGGCGTTGAGCGCCAGGAGATTGGTCTGTTCGGCGATCGCGGTAATCAGCTTGACGACGTCGCCGATCCGGCCCGCAGCCTTGAGCAATTCTTTGATGCGGGCGTCGGTGCGCTCCGCCTGCTTGACCGCGTCGCCGGCGATGCGGCTGGAATCATGAACCTGCCGGCTGATTTCGGTGACCGATGCGCTCATTTCCTCGGCGGCGGACGCGACCGCCCCGACGTTGGCGGAGGCCTGCTCCGACGCCGCAGCCACCATCCCTGACAGCTGCAGGGTCTGATCGGCGGTGCCCGACAGCGTGCCGGCGGCGGCTTCCAATTGTTTGGAGGTGGAGGAAACCGTGTTGACGATGCCGCCGACGGCAGCCTGGAATGCATCCGCGAGCTTGTTCATCTCCGCCTTGCGCCGCGCGGCCGCGGCGGCCTCCTGATTGCTCTGCTCGGCCTCCATCTGCTCGATGCGGATCAAATTGTCCTTGAACGTGCTCGCCGCGCGGGCGTTGTCGCCGACCTCGTCGCCGCGTGCGAGATAGGGAATCACGATGGTCTTGTTGCCGTTGGCCAGTTCCAACAGCACTTCGCCGATGCGGCGGATCGGGCGGGCGATATTCAGCACCGAGAACGCAGCCGAGCCGATCAGCACCAGCATCACCAGCGCTCCGACCACAAGCCCGACGATGGCGACGCGGTTCAATTCCGCCAGCAGCTGCTCCTGGCGCAGGGCCGCGCTTTCGTTGGCGACGGTCACCAACTTGTGGATGCGGGTGCTGATCTCCTTCGCCGTCGGCAGCACACGCGCCTCGACAATGCTTTCCTTGGCGGCCTTTGCCTTGGCGGCCTCATCCTTGCTCCCGAGCGCAGCAGCAATAACAGCCTTCTGCGCCGCGGCCAGTTCGGTGCCCGCGCTGAGGTAGGTCGCGACAAATGTCCCTGCTTCGCGATACGCGTCTTTCAGGAATGGCCTTCTTGCCCGCTGCGTGGCTGCCTCGAGCTGCGTGGCGGCGACGGCCAGTTGTTCGCGGAGAGCCAGCAGGCCGGCATCGACTTGCTCCGCCGAACGCGCGTGGCGGATCTCCGTGGCGGCGATCTCGGCCCGGCCCATCGCAATCTCGGCTGACTGCGCATTCTCGCGGTTGACGTAATTGGTGATGAGATGCCCGTTGATCGTCGCAATCGACCGATTGCCGACCATCTCGTTGGTCAGCATGCCGCCGACCAAAAGCACGCCGATTCCGGCAGTTAGACCGAGCTTTGTGCCGATGCGAAAATTAAACCGTGCCATCGCGTTCCGCTTCTCCTGCATCGATGCTGCAGTTGGCGGCTTGATCCTAAATTTGGGATGAAAATCAACCTCCGTACAACTACAGGGAGTATGGGGGCCGGCCGGCAATAACAAAAAAGCCGCGCCTTGGCGCAGCTTTCTGCAGTTTCGAATCTCAGATAGGGCGACCAGATCATGATCCGACTAATTTGAATCGGATCACGCTCGCGTTTCCTTGCTTGCGCAAGATCTTTCGGAAAGCCGGTTCCGCTCCCGCGCTCCAACTGCGGGCAGGCTTTTTCCGGATCATGCGCTAGCGCGTCACCACCACGGTCGTGCCGACGGAAACCCGCTGGTAGAGATCGGTGATGTCGGGGTTGAGCATGCGGATGCAGCCGTACGAGACGAAGCCGCCGACCGAGCCCGGCATATTGGTGCCGTGGATGGCGTATTCGCCGCCGGCGAGCGTCATCGCGGCGACGCCCATCGGATTATGCGGCGAGCCGCCGGGAATTACGTCCGGAATGCTCGGCTTGTCACGCTTGACCTCGGCGGGCGGCGACCACGCCGGGTTGCGGTACTTGCCGTCGATCCGGGTGGTGCCGGCCCATTGCTTGCCCGACTTGCCGACGCCGACCGGATATCGCATGGCGTGATCCTGGTCGAGAATGAGATAGAGGCGGCGCTCATTGGTCCGCACCACGATCGTTCCCGGTGAATACTGGTTATGGACGCCGACCATTTCGGGCCGCGCCTCGGCCGCCGTGGTGATCGACATTGCCGCCCCGATGGTGGCAGCCAGCGCCACCGCAATCCTGATCGACATCAATTTCCGCTCCGCTTTCGCATCAAGCGCCCCAGCCGGCGCCGTCGAATTTACGAGAAACCCTGCAAAAATGCCGGTTCGCCCACTTAATTTTAACCCCGCGCGTTAACCAGGTGGTTTCCACCGGGGTCTTGGGACTCGTTCGGCAGGGGAGAGAAGAGAAAATGTCGGAAACAAAGTAAATGACCTGAAAACAACACTCGCCAAGAAATTGCCGCAAAGCGGGACACGCCCATGACAATCGCGTGAGGCGCAACGGCGGGAAAAGCAAAGCACGCGAGGCCCGATAGGGCCACGCGCCAAGAACGGGGATAACGGTGATGGACCGAAAGCTGCGCTGGCGTTCAGGCCCCCGCCCCCTTCTTGTTCTGGCGGTGCGCGACCAGATCGTCGACCACGGCGGGATCGGCCAGCGTCGAGGTGTCGCCGAGGCTACCCGGTTCGTCCTCGGCGATCTTGCGCAGGATGCGGCGCATGATCTTGCCCGAGCGGGTCTTGGGCAGGCCCGGCGCGAACTGGATCTGGTCGGGGGACGCAATCGGGCCGATGTCCTTGCGCACCCACGCCACCAATTCCTTGCGCAGCTCCTCGGTCGGCTCGACACCGCTCATCAGCGTCACATAGGCATAGATGCCCTGGCCCTTGATATCGTGCGGATAGCCGACCACGGCGGCTTCTGACACC
Organism: uncultured Alphaproteobacteria bacterium; assembly: GCA_963777475.1. GTDB lineage: Bacteria > Pseudomonadota > Alphaproteobacteria > Rhizobiales > Xanthobacteraceae > Bradyrhizobium. The sequence goes on along the minus strand of CAVZQX010000050.1, from coordinate 197,455 downwards.
AACGCATGCGCCACCAGCGAGCTTTCGACCTCGGCGGTGCCCATGCGGTGGCCGGAGACGTTGATCACGTCGTCGACGCGCCCGGTGATCCAGTAATAGCCGTCGGCATCGCGCCGGCAGCCGTCGCCGGTGAAATACTTGCCCTTGTAGGTCGAGAAATAGGTCTGCTCGAAGCGGGCGTGGTCGCCATAGACGGTGCGCATCTGGCCCGGCCAGGATCGGGTAATGCAGAGATTGCCCGAGGTCTCGCCTTCCTGCACCTTGCCGTCGGCATCGACGATTTCCGGCACCACGCCGAAGAACGGCGTGGTCGCCGAGCCGGGTTTCAGCTTGGTGGCGCCGGGCAGCGGCGTGATCAGAATGCCGCCAGTCTCGGTCTGCCACCAGGTGTCGACGATCGGGCAGCGGTCCTCGCCGACCACGCGGTGATACCACTCCCACGCTTCCGGATTGATCGGCTCGCCGACCGAGCCCAATAACCGCAGGCTCTTGCGCGAGGTCTTCTTCACCGGCTCGTCGCCGGACTGCATCAGCGCGCGGATCGCGGTCGGCGCGGTGTAGAAGATATTGACCTTGTGCTTGTCGATGACGTTCCAGAATCGCGAATTATCGGGATAGTTCGGCACGCCCTCGAACATCAGCGTGGTGGCGCCGTTGGCGAGCGGCCCGTAGAGAATGTAGCTGTGGCCGGTGACCCAGCCGACGTCGGCGGTGCACCAGTAGATATCGCCATCGTGATAGTCGAACACGTATTGGTGCGTCATCGCGGCGAACACCAGATAGCCGCCGGTGGTGTGCAGCACGCCCTTGGGCTGGCCGGTCGAGCCCGACGTATAGAGGATGAACAGCGGATCTTCCGCGTGCATGTGCTCGCACTTGCATTCCGTCGTCACCATCTGCGCCGCGTCGTGATACCAGAGATCGCGCGACGGCTTCATGTCGACCTTGCCGCCGGTGCGCTTGACGACGACGACCCAGTCGACGCCTTCCACCTTGGCAAGCGCGGCATCGACATTGGCCTTCAGCGGCACCTTCTTGCCGCCGCGCAGGCCTTCATCGGCGGTGATGACCACCTTGGACTGGCAGTCGCCGATGCGCTGGGCAAGGCTGTCGGGCGAGAAGCCCGCGAACACCACGGAATGGATGGCGCCGATCCGCGCGCAGGCGAGTATCGCGTAGGCGGCTTCGGGGATCATCGGCAGATAGATCGTGACCCGGTCGCCCTTCTTGACGTTGCGGGTGCGCAGGATGTTGGCCATCTTGCAGACTTCGTCGTGCAACTGCCGATAGGTAATGTGCTTGGATTGCGAGGGATCGTCGCCCTCCCAGATGATCGCGGTCTGGTCGCCGCGCGTGTGCAGGTGCCGGTCGATGCAGTTCCAGGCGGCGTTCAGGACGCCATCCTCGAACCATTTGATGGAGATGTTGCCGGGCGCGAACGACCAATTTTCGATTTTGGTGGGGGCCTTCATCCAATCGAGGCGCTTGGCCTGCTCGGCCCAGAAGCCGTTGGGGTCCGAGATCGAACGGGAATACATTTCCTTGTATTTGGCTTGGTCGATCCAGGCGCGCTTCGCCCATTCGGCCGGCACATCATAAATTTTATCGGACATCTTTACCCTCCACCCATGCGGCCAGTGAACGCGAGCACTGAAAGCCGTCTTCGTTATTAACAATTAACGCAATTATGCGTCGGTCCCGCGGGCGCCGACAAGCGGAACAAATAGAACCTTTGTGCGAACGGGCGACCATGCGATGGATCAAGGGGAGACGACGGTCGGATTTTTGCAAGGCCACTCTCGGCGATCCAATTTCGGGGTCGGTGTTTCGCGGTTTGAAGCTTTGCCCTGACTGGAAATCAACGTTAGCGGCTGAATGACCCCCATGACCGGTATCTGGGAACCGATCTGCCGGCTTTTCGGACTGGCAATGGAAAACGTAACCCCCTAAATGGCCTTCCCAGGGCCGGGCGGCCCGTCCGGAACCAAAGCCGAACCATCGGCATTAGCCGACAGGATCAGGAGCAAGGCGTCTAAGGTCATGAGGGATCAGCAGAATTTTGAGGCTGCGCGGCGCGCTCCCGCCGATCCTGCCGTGGACCTGGCGAAGGCGCTTGGGCAATGGCCCCCGGCAGGGCCGAAACGGCTGCCGAAACCCCCACACGCCCATTCGGCTTCCTCCGTGGAATCGCTGGCACGCGACCACGGCCTCAAGCTCGGCGACCAGAACGAGCTGACCATCCGCCGCGTCAAGCGCGGCAAGGGCTATTCTTTCGTCCGCGCCAACGGCTCGCATATCCGCGACACCCGCGTCATCCGCCGCCTGCACGCGATGGCGGTGCCGCCGGCCTACCGGCACGTGCGCTATTCGCCCGACCCCAGTTCGCACCTGCAGGCGGTCGGCCGCGACGCCGCGGGCCGGCTGCAGTACCGCTATCATGCCGATTGGGAAAACGTCCGCGAGCACCGCAAGGCGCACCGGCTGGCGCAGCTGGTCGGCGCCTTGCCGAAGATCCGCCGCAACGTCTCGATGCATCTGTCCGGCGATGAGCCTAGCCGTGAATTCGCACTTTCCGCCGTGATCGAACTGATCGCGCGCACCGCGATCCGTCCCGGCAACGAATCCTATGCGCGGCTGAACGGCACCCGCGGCGCCACCACGCTGCTCAAGTCCAACGTCACGCTGGAAGACGACAGCGTCGTGCTCACCTTCAAGGCCAAGGGCGGCAAGGCGGTGCGCAAGGAATGCGACGCGGCAAAGCTGGTGCGCGCGGTCGGCATTTTGCGCAGCGTTCCGGGCAAGCGCATGTTCCAGTACCGCGACGCTTCCGGCACCGTGCGCGCGGTCTCGACCACGCAAGTGAATGCGTTCCTGCGCGAGATCGCCGGCATCAAGATTTCGCTGAAGGATTTCCGCACCCTGATGGCGTCCGCGGTGGTGCTGGAATCGCTGTCGCGGATCTCGCCGGCGGCGAGCGCCCGCGGCCGCAAGAAGCAGGTGCTCGAAGCCGTGCGCGCGGCCGCCGACCATCTCTCCAACACGCCGGCGATCTGCCGCAAGAGCTACGTCCACGACACCATCGTCACCGCATTCGAGGACGGCATCCTCGAACGCTTTGCCGCGACCATGAAGGGCTATCGCTCGCAGTCGAAGCGCGAGGCGCTCTTGGCGCAGGTGGTGCTCGCGGCTGCGGTGTAGTCCGGTCACTTGCCGCGATAGCAGGGACGAGCGAGCCGCATCCCGCCGATTGCAGCGGCCGCGATGATCACGCGATCATTCTGGCGATATTGGGCGGCGTATCGGGCAGGCCGTGTGGCGATGATGCAACGGCTTCCGCGGATCGCGGATCGGCCGCCGCCGTATCAGGGGTCGACAGAAACACCAGGTTACGGCCGGAGCGCTTGGCATCGTAGAGCGCGTCGTCGGCCCATTTGGCGACCAGCTCCGGCGCCACATCATCGCGCGCGAACGCCACGCCCAGGCTGATGGTGATGACACTGGCGGAACCGTCCACCGCGTTGATTCCGGGATTGACGATGCTCAACGCTTCGACCGCGCGACGGATCCGCTCCGCGAGCGCCCAGGCCAGATCGGGGGTGGCGTTGGTGAGAACGATCAGGAATTCCTCGCCGCCATGGCGAAACACGGCGTCGTCGCTCGTGCGCACCGACTCCTCGATGGTCCGGCCGACCAGTTGAATGCAGGCGTCGCCGGCGGCATGTCCGGCGGTGTCATTCAGTCGCTTGAACGAGTTGATATCCGCCATGATGAACGCGATACTGGTTTTCGCGATCGCGCGGTCGTTCCAGAGCCTTTCGATCAGATCGAGGGCCGAACGGCGGTTGGCGAGCCCGGTGAGCGGGTCGCGCGTCGCCAGAATTTGCAGTTGCTCATTGGCGCGCTTCAGCGCTTCGCTGCGATACTGGTCGCGCAACGACATCAGAAAGGTCTTCTGGCCGAGCAGAAACTGGGTCTTGCGCGCGGTAGTGACGGCGTAGAGGGCCACGGCATAAAACACCGACGTCCCGATCGCTTCTTCGGGGTTGATCGTCGGATTGAGGATCTCGAAATTGAAAAAGATCGTCAAGGAGCAGACCATCAGGGCCAGCGACCAGGCATATTCCACATTGAACACCACGATGGCGATCGTGTTCACGTACAGGATGCAGGTCAGAAAGCGCTCATAGTCGCGGCCGCCCACGGCGACGGCGAGGCTGCCATAAGCGATCATGACGCTGCACATCAGAAGGATCAGCGACATGCCCTCGACAAGGCCGCTGCGTGGCTTACGCCAGACCATGTAGGCACAGGCGTGCAGCGCCGGGACCACCAGCCCGCTGACAAAGGCGGTCAGCCAGATCGAATCGGGCGCGAGCAGGCAACTGATCGGTACGAACGCCATGCTGATCAGCGCGACCCAGATCATCCAGGCGCGCGCAATCTTGCTGCGCTGGCGCCAGGTCTTCTTGCGGTAGGCTTGGGCCATCTCCGTAGAAAAACGGACGTTGCGCGTGCGTTGCGACAGCAGCCGCTCGGCCTCGGCTTCGAGAGCGGGCGTCATCGCAACGCTCAGCGCGTTGTCGCGCGATGCGGCTTTGATGCTGCTGCCACCCGGTTTCAAGATTGTCTCTCGTTTGATCGCGCCATCTGCAGCACGGGTTTTAGTTTTAATGTCTAAATTTTCCCTGAGATGCGCGAGGACTCGGTACCTAAATGCCGGCCGCCGGACCCGATCAAGCAACCATATGCACGCCAAGATACTTAGCGTGGTGACGACGATGGCAAGCGTTGCCGCGAGGATCCTGATCCAGACGCGTGTAAACCGCAGGTGGTCTCGCTGCCTGCGCGGACGCACCAGCGCTTCACGATGCTACTGCATCTTCCCCGGTTGCCGGGGCATGGCGAATGTCCGCGCGCCGACAACGGTCCTTCGCTCTCGGGCACGGCGCCGAAGCTGTACGCGACGCGATCACGCGCACCATCATTACCTTGCCCGAAGAATTGCGTCGTTCGCTGACCTGGGATCAGGGAACCGAAATGGCTCAGCACAGTCGTCGCAAGATTCGACACGGGAATCCAGGTTTACTTTTGCGATCCACGAAGTCCCTGGCAGCGCGGCACGAACGAGAACACCAACGGGCTGCTGCAGCAATACTTCCCGAAAGGCACAGACCTGAGCGTCCAAGCGCCGCGAGATATCGCAATGGCAGCGGCCCTCAATGGCCGACCGAGAAAGACGCTGGGCTGGAAAACGCCGGCGGAAGCGCTTGACGAATTGCCCTCACTGAGTGAAAAAAACACTCGGTGTTGCGACCACCATTTGAGCCCGCCAGCCGGCATTCCCTGCGCGATGGTTTTACGGCTTATACGTGCTCTTCCCGGTGACCATCGCTTGGTTGCCACCGTCACCCGCAAGACGCGTGAGCGTCTTCGCGACCTTAGCGCCTGCTTCGGAGCGCCAGAACCACACGACTTCGCCGTCCGCCTCAGCTGCGCTCGTCTATGCACAGCCAAAGCGTCCACCGCATCCCGCTCCCAACGTCCGTGACGACCGCGAAGCGCCCCTCTTGGTGGGACGGGATGGGCGAGAAGATCGTTCTGATTTGCCCGACGACACAAGCACGGGTGCCTGCGACACAATGGCACGACGGGCAATTCGCGCATGGCAGGTCTGTGAATTGAGCACCGGCCGCGCGCTTGCTGACCTCTGCGCCCCGTGGAGCTGCCATCGGCGGCATGGACTACAACCCCGCGAGCGATGACAGAATGACCGGCACCTCATGACTTCGGCGTACGCGCCGGCGTCATTCGTCTCGTGCCTCATGTGAAGCGCGTGACATGATGATCTGCATCCGGCCATCGCTGGCGCAACGTCAAAGGGAAGAAACCAACTCGGTGACCGGCCTAAATCCGTCTTCGATATATTTCATGCCGGCATCGAATGTCCCGTTGAGGACATCCATCACCTTGCCGACAAGGCCCATGATGAAGTCGGACACTTTGTCGACTATGTCTTGGATCGTATTGCTGATGGAATTCATCGCCTGCACTATTAGATCTTGCATGGACGGCTGGTCGGCGCCGAGGTCCACGGCCTTGTCGTAGGCCTCGTCCAACGAGGCGTCTGCATCCGCCTTTGCTTTCGCTTGCTGCGCGCTCATGTTGGCGACGTAGGAGTTCTTGTCCTTGTCGCTCTTGAGATGCTCCACGATGCCGTTCAACGCGATCTTTTGCGCCGCGCACTGCGCCGTAAGTTCTGACTTGACCATCCCCCGGATTTCGTCGAACTCCGGCGGCAGCGTTGCGCCGGACGACGATCGGAGCTTGGCGAACCCGGCTGGCGTGACCGCCATCTGAGGACTGATGCCCATGGCGGCCATGCCCGGCACCTGATGCTCGATGACGAAGGGCTGGCCCGTACCTTTCTTGTAGTGATCGCGCATCTGCGTCATCACGGAACCGAAGTTGGCGGGCATTTGCGTCTCCTGCCTTGGCTGGCGGATGGTTCGCTGCGGGTCGAAGCTTCCACGTAGCCGTTGATCTTCGTTTTCCGTCCGCGCGAGGCGCCCGGAGCATGTCAACGCAATTACCGTCAAGATTGTTAAAAATGCACGCTAAAATCATAGCGGGCGTTTGGCAAGCCCACTGACGGCAGGGACCTCCGATCAAGGCTTGGAGTTCGAACGATGCCAGCGGCGGAATCACGGGGCTTGAAGTTGAGCCACTCCGCCTATGCGTCCCTTTGCTATCCTCTCTCCCGCTCGCCACGGTTCGATGCGGCTCCCACGACGGGGCGGATTACAGCCCACCCATCTTGCAGACCATCTTCCATTCCTCCGCCGTCACCGGCTGCACCGACAGCCGCGAGTATTTCACCAGCGCCATTTGAGCGAGCTTCTTGTCGGCCTTGATCGCGGCCATGGTGACCGGCACCGGCAACGGCTTCTCCGCCTTGATGTCGACGCAGACGAACTTGCCGGTCTTGTCGGTCGGGTCGGGATAGGCCTCCTTGATCACCTCGGCGATGCCGACGATCTCCTTGCCCTCGTTGGAGTGATAGAAGAAGGCGCGGTCGCCCTTCTTCATGTTCACCAGATTCTGCCGCGCGGTGAAATTGCGCACGCCGGTCCAGGCCTCGCCCTTGGCGCCCTTGGCGACCTGCTGGTCCCACGACCAGGCCGAAGGTTCGGATTTCACCAGCCAGTACGCCATGCTCACTCCTCCGCCTTGAACGGGCGCGTCAACAGACTTTCGATCGCGGCATCGATGCTCAGCGCGCCGCTCAACACCGCCGCCACCGCCTTTGATACCGGCATATCGACATTTTGCGAAGCCGCCAGTTCAATCAGCACCGGCGCGGTGAACTCGCCTTCGGCGAGCTTTCCGACCGGCGGTGCTTCGCCGCGCCCAAGCGCGAGGCCCAGCGCGAAATTGCGCGACTGCGCGCCCGAGCAGGTCAGGATCAGGTCGCCGAGACCCGAAAGGCCCGCCATGGTCTCAGCTCGCGCGCCGCAGGCGCGGCCGAGACGGGTGAGTTCGGAAAAACCGCGGGTGGTCAGGGCTGCCTGCGCGGACGCCCCGAGTTTCCTGCCGACCACGATGCCGGCCGCGATCGCCAGCACGTTCTTGGCCGCGCCGCCGATCTCGACGCCGCGGACATCGGTGGTGTGATAGGGCCGGAAGGTCGAGGATCCCAGCGCCTGCACCAGGGCGCTGGCGAGCCCTTCGTCCTTTGCCGCCAGCGTCACCGCGGTCGGGAGGCCGCGCGCGACATCGTCGGCAAAGCTCGGGCCCGACAGGATCGCAGGCACAGCCTGCGGCGCGGCTTGTGCGATCACCTCGGTCATGAACTTGTGGGTGCCGTGCTCGATGCCCTTGGCGCAAGCGATCACGGGCGTTGCTTTCAAAAGATGCGGCGCGAGATGGGATACCGCGCCGCGCAGATGCTGGGCCGGGGTTGCGACCAGGATGATATCGGCGCGGGCGGCGCAAGCGAGGTCGCTGGTCACGGCGATGCTCTCGGCCAACGGCACACCGGGCAGTTTCGGATTCGCGCGGGCGGCTGCGATATGAGCCGCATGCGCGGGATCGCGCGCGTAAAGCGTGACCTCGCGCCCGGCCCGCGCGGCGACGCCGGCCAGCGCCGTCCCCCAGGCGCCGGCGCCGATGATGGCGACTGAATTGAAAGGCGGCATCGCGCGGCCCCGAACTCAGTGCGCTCCCTCGCCCCGCGCTTGCGGGGAGAGGGTGGGGTGAGGGGCTGCATCCGCGAACTCGGCTCGTGGAGAGAGCCCCTCACCCGGATTGCTGCGCAATCCGGCCTCTCCCCGCAAGCGGGGCGAGGCAAAGACGGGCTCGCGGCTTGACCTACTTTGCATTCGAACGGCCTCTAAAATCCCGCACGCGTGTTCGCAAATCCCTTAGGCGCCGTGGCGTTGGCGTCGAGCAGCCAGCGGGCGCGGGGCGGCGCGTCCATCGTGTCGGTCAGGCCGAGCGCCAGGCGCTCGGCGCCGGCCCAGGCGATCATCGCGCCGTTGTCGGTGCACAGCGCCGGCGGCGGGATGATCAGCGTGGTCTCCGCTTTGGCCGCGACATCCTGCAGCGCGCCGCGGATCGCCTGGTTGGCGGCGACGCCGCCGGCGGCGACCAGCGCGCGCGGTGCGCCGAATTTTTCGCCAAACAATTTCAACCCGACGCTCAACCGGTCCGCCGTCGAATTCCAGCACCGCGGCCTGGAAGCTCGCGCAGAGATCGCTGACGTCCTTGGCTTCCAGCGGCGTCAGCCGGCTGATTTCGTTGCGCACCGCGGTCTTCAGTCCCGACAGCGAAAAATTCGCATCGGCGCGCCCGAGCATCGGCCGCGGAAACGAAAAGCGCGCCGGGTTTCCGCCGAAAGCCGCGCGCTCCACCTGCGGCCCGCCCGGATAGGGCAGCCCCAGCATTTTCGCGACCTTGTCGAAGGCTTCGCCCATGGCGTCGTCGACCGTGGTGCCGAGCCGCACATAGTTGCCGACGCCGGCCACCGCCACGATCTGGGTATGGCCGCCGGAGGCGAGGAACAGGCAATAGGGAAACGCCAGCGCGCAAGTCAGCCGCGGCGTCAGCGCATGGGCCTCCAGATGATTGACCGCGATCAGCGGGGTGTCGTGCACCATCGCGATCGCTTTCGCGGTCGTGAGGCCGACGATGACGCCGCCGATCAGGCCGGGGCCGGCGGCGGCCGCGACCGCCGACAACTCGGCAAACTCGATTCCCGCTTCCCTCATGGCTTGAGCTATGATGCCGTCGAGCAGATCGACATGGGCGCGCGCCGCGATCTCCGGCACCACGCCGCCGAAGCGCGCGTGTTCCTCGGTCTGCGAGCGCACGATATTGGACAAGATCCGCCCCGACCCGTCGGACTGTCGCTCCACCACGGCAGCTGCGGTCTCGTCGCAGGTGGTCTCGATCCCCAATACCAGCATCGGCTTGCCGTTATCCAATTTGAGAACCTTTTCGGTTGAGCATGATCTCCGCGCAAACGCGTTCCGCGTTTGTCGCGAGGGAAAACCGGTACCCACTTTGCGCGAACGCGGCCCTTCGGGTCCGGATCATGCTCTTTCAGCCCCTTGCGCGATCGGTCAAACAGGCGTTTCCCTCATCGCGTAGCATTGCGGGGTCTTGACGTGCAATTGTTCGTTGCGGCAAGAGCGCGACGACTTCGTCGCGGGATAAGGGTTTTCAGGCATGGCGGTTCTTGTCACACGCCCTTATCCCGACAATGAAGCGACGGCTACGGCGCTGCGGGCGAGGGGATTTGCGGTGCTGCTGACGCCCATGCTGCGGTTCGAGCCGCTTTCCTTTCGCGACGATCCGGAGGCGGAATACGGCGCCGTCGTCGTTACCTCGGCCAATGCCTTGCGCGCCATCGAGCCGCAACTCGCCGGACACCGCCTGCTCGAGCTGCCGGTGTTCGCGGTCGGCGAACATACCGCCGCCGCCGCGCGCGCTGCGGGATTTGGCCTTGTGATCTCGGCCGACGGCGACGCCGCGGCGTTGCGCGACCGCGTGCTGGAAAGCGTCCGAGCCAAGCAATTGAAGAAGAAGAGCGCGCTGCTCTACCTCGCAGGCCACGATCTTTCGCGCGATCTGGCCGGCGAGCTTTCCGAGCGCGGCTTCGACGTCGTCACCCAGACGACCTACCGGATGGTACCGCTTTCCAGCCTGCCGCGCGACGTCTGCGACGCCTTCGCGGCCAACCAGGTGGAGGCGGTCCTGCACTATTCTCGCCGCAGCGCGCGCGCCTTTGTCGAGGCGGTACGGGCGGGCGGGGTCGAAATTTCAGCGCTCGCCGTCCCGCAATGCTGCATTTCCGCCAATGTCGCGGCGATCCTCCGGGAGGCCGGGGCGACGGGGGTCACGGTGGCGTCATCGCCCGATGAAAATGCCTTGTTCGGGGCGCTGGAGCGTGCTTTGCGGTCCGGATTGGCGTAACAGGACCCGCCGAATCTGGTAACCTGATCAGGTGACCCTTGATCCGGTAACGCTTTGATCAGGTAACCCTTCGGCCCAATCAATCAGGGAACAGCCGCGATGGTCGATGAAACGCCTGACGATGCAGGACTGGCGCCCGATCCCGGCCGGGCCAAGCGCGCGGCCCCGACCATCGACCTCGAAGCCACTGAAATATCGAGCGAACCGCCCAAGCGAGCCGGTCGAGGCGACGGCCGAGCCGGAGCCATGACCGAGCGCACCGAAGCCTGCACCCGACGAGCCCGCGCCTGAACAACCCGCCGTGGCGGCCGCGCCACCGGCCTCGCGATCCGTGTCTCCCTGGGTGGTCGCGCCATTTTCCGGCGCGGTCGCGGCGGCGCTGGTGATCGCGGTCGGCTGGATGCTCGGCTGGCCGCCGGTCCAGCCGGTCCCCAAGTCAATGCACAAGTCAATGCTTCGGCGATCGACGAGCTCACCGCGCGGGTCGCCGGCCTCGAGGCGAAACTGAGCAAGCCGGCCGCGACGGCGTCCGACCCGGCGACGGCGGCGCGCCTCGATGCATTGGAAAAGTCGGTTGCCGCCTTGCGCGGGCAATCGGACAGGTTTGCTACCGCGGTCAACGAGCTGAAATCGGCGCCGCGCGAAGGCTCAGCAGCGGCAGTGGATCTGAGCGCGGTCAACGAGCGCATCGCCCAGCTCGAACAGGCCACCCGCGCCCAAGGCGCCGGGACCGCGGACGCCAAGCCCGCCGACGACGCGCCGCTGCGCCGGCTGGTGGCGGCCACGTTGCTCGATCTCGCGGTCCGGCACGGCGATCCCTACCAGGCGGCGCTGGCGACGGCGAAATCGCTTAGCCCCACTCCGGACCAATTGAAGCCGCTCGAGGAATTCGCGGCCACCGGCGTGCCGATGCCCTTCGCGCTCAATCGCGAATTGCTGACGCTGGTGCCGAAACTGACGCCGTCGGGGCCGGAGAACGCAACCACAGGCTCGAGCATCGTCGACAAGCTGCAGGCGGGCGCGGCAAAGCTGGTCCGCATCGAGCGCACCGACGCCACCGGCAACGATCGCGGCGCCGTGGTGTCGCGGGTCACCGCGGCGGCGCTGCATAACGAATTCGCCGACGCGCGGCGCGAATTGAATACGCTTTCGCCCGCCGATCGCGCCGCCGCCCAAGCCTGGCTCGACAAGGCCGACGCGCGCGATGCCGCGCTGGCGGCGTCCCGTCAATTCGCCGATGAGGCTATGGCGGCTCTGGCCAAACCGGCGCAATAGGGTTTCCATGGTTCGAATCGTTCTGTTTCTGGTGCTGATCGCGCTCGCCGCGGCCGGCGCGGCGTGGGTGGCCGATCAGACCGGCGACGTCACGCTGACCTGGGGCGACGTGCGCGTCGAAACCACGCTGGCGGTGTTTGTTTTCGCGCTCGGCGTCGCCATCGTCACGGCGGTGCTGGCCTGGAGCATCTTGACCGCGCTATGGCGGACGCCGGGGCGAATCCGGCGCCACCGGCACGAGCGCCGCCATGCCCGCGGCCGGCACGCCATCACCCACGGCCTGCTCGCGATCGGTCACGGCGATTCGGCTGCCGCACGCCAGCATGCCGTCGTCGCGCGCCGGCTCGCCGGCCACGATCCACTGGCGCTATTGTTGCACGCGCAATCCGCGCAGCTCGACGGCGACCGCGAGGGCGCGCAACGCGCGTTCCGCGCCATGGCCGAGCGCGAGGACACGCGACTACTGGGCCTGCGCGGATTGTTCATCGAGGCGCAGCGCGCCGACGATCCGGTGGCGGCGGTCATGATCGCGGATGAGGCGCTGAAGCTTTCGCCATCCTCGACCTGGGCTTCGCATGCGGTGCTCGGCTTTCGCTGCGCCAAGGGCGACTGGGGCGGCGCGCTCGCCATTCTCGACAACAACCTTTCGGCCGGACTGATCGACAAGGCGACCTATCGGCGCCATCGCGGCGTGCTGCTGACGGCCCGCGCGCTCGAGCTCGAAAGCGTCGATCGGGATCTGTCGCGCGACAGCGCGATGGAGGCCGTCAAGCTCGCGCCGACGCTGGTGCCGGCCGCAGCACTTGCCGCCAAATTCGATAGCGAGGCGCATCAGGTGCGGCGGGCAATGCGGATCATCGAGGCAGCCTGGCTCAAACAGCCGCATCCCGATCTTGCGGAAGCCTATGCGCATGTGAGATTAGGCGATGCCGCGCGGCAGCGGCTGGTGCGGGTGGAAACGCTGGCCTCGAAGACGCCGGGTCATATCGAGGGCGCGCTGGCGATCGCGCGCGCCGCGATCGACGCGGCCGAATTTGCCCGCGCTCGCGCCGCGCTCGCGCCATTCACGGCAGCGCCGACGCAGCGCATCAGCGCTCCTGATGGCGGAGATCGAGCGCACCGAGCATGGCGACAGCGGCAAGGCGCGGGCCTGGACCTTGCGCGCGGTGCGCGCGCGGCACGATTCCGCCTGGACCGCCGACGGCTATGTCAGCGACCGCTGGCGCCCGGTGTCGCCGGTCACGGGGCGGCTGGACGCGTTCCAGTGGCAGACCCCGGTCGCAAGCCTGCCTCCGGACAAGGGCACGACGATCGAATCTTCTGCCGTTCGAGGAAGCCATGCTGGCCGCGCCTTCGCCGCGACGGGACACGGCGGTCACCGAGGCCCCGGCCGAGCCGCCGCGCGAGCTACACGCCCAGATTCCTGCCGAGGTGAAGGCGGAGCCGGCCGCCCAAGACAATTCGCCGCCGACCGCTACGGCCGAACCGGCCGCTCTGCCGGCGCCTCCGCCGGCCGCGCCCCCGCAGGCGGCACCCCAGGCGATATCGCCGCAGCCCGAACCCGAACCGAAGGCTGCCGCACCCGCGCCCTTGTTCCGCTCCCGCGCAGACTTCGCCAAGGCCGGCAGCGCGCCGGCCGTGATCCCAATTCTCCGCCCGCCCGACGATCCCGGGATCGACGACGAGGCGCCGAGCGATGAATTTATCGAGCAAATCGGCACGCCGAAGGCGCAAGCCGGCGGCTGGCGGGGCTTTTTGTCCCGCTGGGGCGGCTGATGGAACGCCTGAGAAAGGCCGCCCTTTTTCTTGCCAATCGGGGCCGTGCCCGATATCAGGTGCGCACGCGTCTTGAGGCCGTCGCGCAGGGCGCGCGAATAGCATGGTCCGCCGCAATAGCTCAGTTGGTAGAGCACGTCATTCGTAATGACGGGGTCACAGGTTCGAAGTCCTGTTTGCGGCACCATTTTTCGATCTGTCCGGCCCGGACACATAGGTAACAAGGCGCGGCCTCTTCAACTCCAGCAACCCTGATGCCGACATCCGCCAACGCCGATCGCGACAGAGAGCATCTCGCTCCGCTCGGCCGCCTGCGTGTCGGCGTTTTCGCGGGCAGTCCGTTGTCGATGGTGGTCGATCGCAGCAGCGGCGAGACCTGCGGCGTTTGCTACGATCTCGGCGCCGAGTTCGCGAGACGGCTGGGCGTGCCCGTCGAATATCTGACCTTCCAGAATATCGCGGAGGTGATCCGCGCGATGAAAGCCGCAGACGTCGACTTCACCGTCAGCAATGCCACGCCGGTCCGCGCCGCCGACGTCGATTTCACCCAGACGCTGCTCTCGATCGAGCTCGGCTATCTCGTGCCCGCCCGCTCTTCGCTGACCGCAGCCAGTGAACTCGATCGTCCGGGCATGCGAATAGGCGTCACCAAAGGCAGCACGTCGGAGCGTACGCTGCCGGCGAAATTCCAGCAGGCGCGGGTGGTGCCGGCCGAGAACGTGCGAACCGCAATCGAGATGCTGAACGACGGCAGGCTCGACGTCTACGCCACCAACAAGCCGACCCTGTTCGAGATGTCCGATTCGATGCCGGGCGCGCGCGTGCTTGCCGAGAACTGGGGGCTCGAGCATGTCGCCATCGCCATCCCCAGGGGTCGCGAGCAGGCCATGGCAGCGGTGCGAGATTTTGTGACCGACGTGCAGTCGAGCGGCTTGTTGGACGAGTTCGAAAAACGCGTCGGGCTGCGAGGCGCGGTTACGGCGGGTTCGTCTTAGCCTTGAAGCGTAGTTTCCTGCTCTCCGTGACCCCGCTCACATAACTCCGCGCCAGCTCGCCCTAGTCTCCACCCACGCCGTTCGATTTCGCCAAACAAGGGGAGACTTCACATGCGCAAGTTCATTCTGATCGCCGCGATGGTTCTGGCTTCCGCAACTGCCCAGGCCGGACAGTCGCGCAGCCTGACGCTCGCCGCGAACGACGACCAACCCGCCGCTGCCACCGATCAGGCCAAGGACCAAGGTCAGGACAGCTGCGGCGCCCGTCGAGACGCCGAAGGCCGCCGAGACGCCGAAATTTGTCGAACGGCCCGCGGCCGTCGACACCACGACGACCACCGCGCAGCCGCCGAAGGCCGATGCGGGCAAGCCGGTTGCCACAGCCAAGGCCGACAAGCTCCGGCGCAAGAACCACTGGACCGAAGCGCGCATCATCGGCGAACTGCATCGCCACGGGATTTATTGGTAGGGCGCGTTTGGCCATTCAACAGGACCGTCATTGCCGGCATAGCCGTCCGAAGGACGGCGTCGCTTCGCTCGCCATGCCCGGCAATCCATCATCTTCGTAGAACTCGCGTGAAGTTTGATGGATGCCCGGGTCAAGCCCGGGCATGACGAAGGAGAGATTGTCGCCACCGCCGCTGCCGGTTTCGCCGCACGCTACTGCGAAACCGTCTGCACCACGCTGGAGACCGGACGCGAGCTGAAGGTCGGCAGCTTCAATTCCTTGGCCAGCGCCTCGTCATATTCGGGCAGCGTCTGCAGCGTGGTCTTGGCCTTCATCTGCACGACCTTGTAGCCGCCGGCCTTCAACCGGCGCAGCAGCGTCGGCAATGCGTCCGCCGTGTGCTTCTGGAAATCGTGCATCAGGATGATGCCCTTGCCGAGCTTGTCGAGCTTGGTCATCACCGTGTTGATCTCCTTCTCCGGGGTGGTGTCGTGCCGGAAATCGAAGGAATCGATATCGCAGGAGAACATCGCGACGTTGCGCGTGCCCAGATAGGCCATGGTCTGTGGGTTCTGCTGCAGTTGCGGAAATCGGAAGAACGGCGACGGATCGGTGCCGAGCGCCCACTTGATCGCGCTAAAACCCTTCTCGACCTCGTCCTTGGCCATCTGCTCGGTGATCTTCTTGCCGTTGAGATTGGCGTGCGACCAGGTGTGCGCGCCGACGGTGTGGCCGGCCGCCAGAACCTGGCGCAAAATTTCCGGGTGATAGGTCGCGTGCTTGCCGATCGGGAAGAACACCGCCTTGGTGCATTCGTCGTCGAGCGCCTTCAAGACCGCCGGCGTGTTGTGCGGCCACGGACCGTCATCGAAGGTCAGCACGACTTCCTTGTCGGTGAGGAAATCCATCTGCTTGAAATTCTCGAAGCCGAAGCCGGGACCGCCTGAGGTGTCGACCTCGACGACCCGGCTGACGCCGAGCGCATCCGGATTGGCGCAAGCCGCCTGTTGCGGGACGGCGGGCAAAGGCGGCGCGGCAGGCTTGGCCGAAATCGCGGCGGTGACATCGACGTCATCTCTTGCAGCGAGCTTGGCGGCAGGAAGCAGCAGCGGATCCGCCAGCCGAGCGGCGACGGTTTGCGGCGCGGCCAGATCGGCGCGGGGGGAGAGAACGAAGAAGAACACTCCGGCGATAACGACCGCCGCAGCGACACAGCCCAGGATCAGGCCTAACGCATTACGCATGTTACACTTTCCCAATACGCCACCAACCCGCACTACAACTTGCGCGAGCCCATTAATGGGAAAGAAGTGTTAACGCCGCACCAACGCAGGCTGATTTACCCGACGATTTCAGCCAAGCATTTCAGCTCTGTGTGACACGCATCACGCAAGCGACCGGCGCGTGATGGTCATCACAGTCCGTACCTGGCAGTTGCAGCACCAATAGGCATCAACAACGCGCCGCGATGCCGCGGCAAACCGAGGAGCCTAAGATGACCGCATCTCTCAGCAGGACTATCCGCCAGGCCGGCTTGGTCGTGGCTTTCGCGGTTTCCTTCTCCGCGCTTTCGTCGAGCTCAAGCTTCGCCTTCAGCGCCGAAGCGCAACAGATGTGCACGGGCGACGCGTTCCGCCTCTGCAGCTCGGATATCCCGAACATCCCCGCGATCACCGCCTGCATGTTCAAGCATCGCTCCGAGCTGAGCAGCGGCTGCCGGTCCGTGATGGACCGGGATCTCGCCGCCAAGGGCAAGAAGGTCGCCGAGAGCGAGTGATTTCGATCCCCCGTCGAGCCCCCAATGCGACGCAGGAAGCCCGATCGCCTGCGTCGTTATGCCATCCCGGTCACATAAATGCGTTGCGATGCCGATTTGCGCGCTCTAGAACGGCTCCAGGACGTCCTGGGCGCGCTGATCTTCCGGGTATGAAGGCGTAACAAGATGACCAGATTTCTTTTCGTCATTCCGTTGGTTCTGATCGCTTCCGGCGCCTCGGCACAGCAGCAGGGGCACGACGCTTGCGCGCGCGACGTAACGCGCTTTTGCCGCGCTCATATGAACGAGGGCGACCAGGTCGTGCTGGCTTGTCTGCAGCAAAACCGTGCCCGCATCAGCAAGGCCTGCAACAAGGTCATGATCGAACACGGGCAGTAGTTTCCCCGACGTCGGCGGCGGCGAGAGCGTTCACGTACTGCTGCCCGCGGCGCTGGCGACCACCGGCAGCACTTCGGCCGCGGCGCGGTCGGGGGTCTCTTCCTTCCAGCGCACCGATCCGAACGGGCGTTCCAGCATGCGGCGGATCCGCACCGGATTGGGGCCGAGATGAAAAGCGATCGCCTGCTGATGCAGCGCGCGCTCCGACTGCGTCGAGCGGTTGCGCTGACGCAGGTAATCGAGCCAGGTCGGGCAGTGGTAGCGCTCGGTCCACAATTCGGGATCGGCGATGTCGCGTGCGATCGACCAGCCGTAGGCGCCGTTGCGCTGACGGCTGAGCTGCACGTCCTGCATCACATTATGGAAGGCGCGGGCGTTGTCCTGCGCGACGCGATATTCGATCTCGACCACGAGCGGCCCGCTGCGCCCGGTCAGCGAGAGCTGCACCTCGGGATCGGCGAGCACCTCGGCGTCCTCATCGCGTGTGCCTACCCGCGGCATCGGCATAAGGAGGCCGAGCAGCGGCGAGACCAGCATCAACGCGGCGGAAACAAGAGCGCGGTTTCGACGCCCGCGATATCGGTGAGATGTCCCCAGCCCCAGCTTCCGATCGCAATCCCGCCGGCGATCGAGGCCTGGAATGCCGCCAGCGAGCGGCCCGCCACCCAGCGCGGCGCGGAAAGCTGCACGCCGATATTGAACAGCGCCACCGCCAGCATCCACGCGGAGCCGGCGACCACCAGCGCCGCGGCGGTCAGGACCGGCTCGCGGCTCACCGCGACGGCTGCGATCGCGCCACCCATCGCCAGCGCGCAGGCGCGGACCGCGGCCTCGCCGCTGACATGTTTGCGCACATGGCTGATGTTGAGCGCGCCGATCACCGCGCCCATGCCGAAGGCGCCCAGCATGATGCCGTAGGTTTGCGCGCCGCCATGCAGGAGGTCGCGCGCCACCAGCGGCATCAGCGCCGACACCGAACCGCCGATGATGCCGGTCACCATGGTGCGCGTCAGCACGATCTTGATCGAGGGCGAATTGGTGATGTAGCGCACGCCCGAGACCATCGCGCGGCTGAGTTTTTCGCGCGGCAGGCGTGAGGGTTCGCTGACGCAATTCCACAGGAACAGCACCACCAAGAGCGGCAGATAGAGCACCGCATTCGCCGCAAAGGCTGCGACCGCGCCCGCGGTCGCAACCACGATGCCGCCGATCGCCGGGCCGAAGCTGCGCGCGATGTTGTAGCTGATGCCGTTCAGCGCGACCGCCGAAGGCAGCGTCTCCGACGGAACCTGTTCCGAGACCGAGGATTGCCAGGCCGGTCCGAACAGCGCCATGCCGCTGCCGACCACGAAGCACAGCGCCAGCAGGATTGGCGGCGTTACCAGGTTGAGCCAGGCCAGCACGGTCAACGCTGTCGCGCCTGAAAGCGCGATCGACAGCGAGATCAGGGCCACGATGCGCCGGTCATGCATGTCGGCGATGGCACCGGCCGGCATCGAGATCAGCATCACCGGGAGCATCAGCGCGGTCTGCACCAGCGCGACTTTGTCGGCCGACGATGTCATCTGCGTCATCGCCCAGGCGGCACCGACCGCCTGGATCAACAAGCCGAGATTGGAAAGCAGGCTCGCAAGCCAGATGCGGCGGAACACCGGATACGCTAAGGGCGCGGTGATGCCGTCAGCTTTGAAGATCTGGCGTTTCGGCTGTTGGGTCATATCCACTTCCGTTTGGCCTGCTATGGCTTGATTCCCTTTGCCAGAGTGTTGCCCGCGAAAGTCCTTCCCTGTCCAGTACCAAAGTCCGGTATAGTTGGCGCCGCGCGCACGTCTAAGCCATTGAAACTGATTGGAAAGAAGATGAAGTTGACGCGGCGGACGATTCTGAAGGGCGCCGGAGCCCTGCCTTTGCTGACCAGCGGTTTTGGGCTCCCGGCGCGGGCGCAGACAGCTCAAGCCGCGTCGGTTGGCCCCGAAATCCCGCCGATCCTGTTCGTGCATGGCAATGGCGACCATGCCGCGCTCTGGATCACGACGCTGTGGCGGATGGAATCGAACGCCGTCGCGCGCGAGCGCATGTTCGCGATCAACTTCACCGATCCCTTGGCCCGCGCCGACGACAATGTGGCGCAGGAGAATCATTCCTCGACCGAGCAGCAGCGCCGCGAGCTTGCGGACGCGATCGTGGAATTGAAACGCCGAACCGGCGCGCCGCGCGTGGCGCTGGTCGGCAATTCGCGCGGCGGCTATCCGATCCGTAACTACATCAAGAATAGCGAGGCCGGCGATGTCAGCCACGCCGTGCTGTGCGGCGTGCCCAACCATGGTGTCTATGTTTCCGACGAGGGTCTCGGCAGCGAGTTCAACGGCCGCGGCCCGTTCCTGCGCGGATTGAACGAGGGCGAGAACGAAGTCGTGGCCGGTACGGCGTTTCTCACGCTGCGCAGCGACGGGCTCGACAAATATGCGCAAAGTGACGGTCGCTTCATCGGCAAGCCGGGAACGCCGACCGGCATCACTGCGGAAGGCCCGGCACTGATGGGCGCTACCAATCTGGTGCTGGGCGCGGTCGATCACCGCGAGACCGCCTTTTCTCCGCGTGCCTTCCGCGAGATCTTTAAATTCATCGGCGGCCGCGAGCCGGATCGCGTCGCGATCGTCGGGGAAGCGCGGGTCAAATTGAGCGGACTGGTGACCGCTACGCCCGGCGGCGTGCCGACCAATCGCCCGGTATCCGGCAGTACCGTCGAAGTGTTTCGGGTTTCTCCCGATTCCGGCGAACGCATCGGCGCCGTCGTTCATGCCTCGCAAACCGGCCCCGATGGGCGCTGGGGCCCGGCGCAGGTCGATCCCGTCCTGGTATCTGGAGATCGTGCTGACGTCGGCGGGATCGACCACCACGCATTTCTACCGGTCGCCGTTCCCGCGCTCGTCCGACGTCGTGCACCTGCGCGCGGCACGTCCGCTGGGACCAGATGCGTCGGCCGGCGCGGTCGTGATGATGTCACGCCCGCGCGGGTATTTTGGTCTCCCCCGTGACGTCGTGCTGCTCGACGGCAAGGAACCGACGGACGTGAAAGCCGGGGTGCCGACCGATTTCGATCACGACGCTGCGGCTTTCGGCCGCGGAGGTCGGCCGCCCTATCGCCGGTGTGTTCAACGAAGAGCGAATTGTGGCGCGCGCCTGGCCAGCTTCGGAAAACAGGATTGCGGTCGCAGAACTGACTTACTAGCTGTTTAGCTGTCTCCTGCGCCCCCCTGATCAGCCGCGAGGCCGTCCAGTGAGCATAGCCGAAGTCTACGACCTGCCGGTCGCGCGTCAGCCGTTGGTGCCGCCCCGCCCGCCGCGAGCGCCGGACAATCTGACCGCCTTCGGTCGAATAAGGGCGATGAGCCACAACCCGATCGCCAGCTGGGGCCAGCGCGCCTATGAAGAGGAGATCATCCAGGGCCGTTTCTTCGGCCATTCCAGCTTCATCCTCAACACGCCGGACGCGATCCGGCATGTGCTGGTCGACAATTACGAGAATTACACGCGCACGCCCGCCGGCATCCGCGTGCTGCGTCCGATGCTCGGGCAGGGATTGTTGATCGCCGAGGGCAAAGCCTGGAAGCATCAGCGCCGCACCCTGGCGCCGGCCTTTACCCCGCGCGCGGTGTCGACGCTGGTCCCGCATATGATCGCGGTGACCGACGAGACGATCTTGAAGCTGGCAACCAATGTCGGCGCAGCCGGTCGATCTGCGCGAGGTCATGCAGCGGATGACGCTCGAGATTGCCGGACGCACGATGTTTTCGTTCGGGATGGACCGGCACGGCGCGGCGCTGCGCGACTTCGTCATGGAATATGGCGAGCGGCTGGCGCGGCCGCGTTTCCTCGACATGGTGTTGCCGCTGTCCTGGCCGAGCCCGCAGGATTTCGCGCGCGCGGCGATTCCGCAAACGATGGACGGCGTTCGTGGCGATGCTGATGGCCGAGCGCCGCGCCGCCGGCAAGAAAGAGGGCGCGCCGCCAAGCGATCTGTTCGATCTGATGGGCGCCGCACGCGATCCCGAGACCGGCAAGGCCTTCACCGACGAGCAACTTGGCGACGAGGTGGCGACGATGATCCTCGCCGGCCATGAGACCACCGCGACCGCGCTGTTCTGGTCGCTGTATCTGTTGGCGCAGGACCCTGCGACCCAGGACGCCGTGGCCGCCGAGGTGGAGGGCCGTCGCTGCCGGCGGCGCGCTCGACGTCGAGCGGCTGAAATTCACCCGCGCGGTGATTGACGAGACCATGCGGCTTTATCCGCCGGCCTTCCTGATTGCGCGCGCCGCTTATGCGCCCGATACGGTGGCCGGGCTGCCGGTCAGGCCCAATGACGTCATCCTGATCGCGCCGTGGCTTTTGCACCGGCACGAGAAGCTCTGGCGCGATCCGAACGCTTTCATTCCCGCGCGCTTCATGCCGCCCGCACCGCCGCCCGATCGCTTTGCCTATCTGCCGTTCGGGGTCGGCGCCCGGGTCTGCATCGGCGCGCATTTCGCGCTGGTGGAGGCCACGCTGGCGTTGGCGAGGCTGATCGGCGCCTTTCGCGTCGAACTGCTCGACAAGACGCCGGTGATGCCGGTCGGCGTGGTGACCACCCAGCCCGACCGTTCGCCGATGTTTTCCATCACGCCGCGTTGACAGGGATTGTTTGGAGCTCGCGCAATCCCATTTAGTTCGGGCATGATCTGTTCGGAAAACCGGTATCCATCCATCGGGTCGTACGTGGCCTGAGGGCACGCTTTTCCGGATCATGCTTAGGCGTAAGTCATGAGCGACATCAAAGCCCAGTTTTCCGTTCTGAAGCAAACCGCCGATCCAGCGATCGCGGACGCCATTGAACGGCTGATCGAACACGGCGAAGACCACGAGCTCAATCGAATCAATGTCCTGGACTTTTCCAAGCGCGCCGGTTTCGACGAAGAGAAGGTGATTTCCGGCTTCTTGCATGCCGCACGGCTCGGCTTGTTCGATCTCACCTGGAACGTGCTCTGCCCTGGCTGCAGCGGCGTGCTGGATACGCATGACACGCTGAAATCGCTGCGTCCTGAGGACTACCATTGCGGATTATGCGCCTGCGGCTACGAGCCATCGGTCGACGAGCAGGTCGAGGTTGCCTTTACCGTCAGTCCGAAGGTCAGGCGGATCGCCGCGCACGATCCCAACTCGCTGCCGCTTTGGGAATATTACAAGCAGGTGTTCTGGAGTTCGGGCATCGATCTCGACAAGGATTCCTTTGCCTCGCTGACCGAAGAGGTGACGCTCGATTCGCTGGAGCTGGCTGCCGAGCGAAAAGGCGGTGTTGTCGCTGCAGCTGCCGCCGCAATTCATCATCGTTTTCGAGCCGGTGACGCATTCGGCGCATTTCATCGACGTTCAGGGCGAACCGACCAAGGAACGCCAGCAGCTTTCGCTGATCTACAACAAGGCGCACCCGCCGACCGGGTCGATCACGTTACGTCCGGGCCCGTTGCGGCTCGCGCTCGACAACCAGGCCGGGGTGCGGACGCTGCCCACCGTCTTCATCGCGGACCACGCGCTCCATGAGCTGCTCGGCAAGCGCCGGCCGTTCCTCACCGCCAAGCGAATGCTGTCCAATCAGACCTTCCGCGACGTGTTCAAGGCCGACAATCTCCACATCGATCAGCGCCTCAAGATCACCTCGCTGACCTTCCTGTTCACCGACCTGAAGGGTTCGACCGCGCTGTATGAACGGGTCGGCGATCTCGCCGCGTTCGATCTGGTGCGCGCGCATTTCAAGGCGCTGCTGGAAATCATCGCATCCGAGAAGGGCGCCGTGGTGAAGACCATCGGCGATGCCGTGATGGCGACCTTCATCAAGCCGGAACACGCGATTGTCGCTGGCTTGCGGATGCGCGCCGCCATGGACGTGCTGAACAAGCAGCGCGGCACCGACGACCTCGTCGTCAAGATCGGCATTCACGAGGGTCCGTGCCTTGCGGTCATGCTGAACGAGCGGCAGGATTATTTCGGCCAGACCGTCAACATCGCCGCCCGCGTTCAGAGCCTCTCGACCGCCCAGGAAATTCACATCACTGGACCCGTGCTCGACGCCCCGGAGGTCGCGATCATCCTGGAGAAAGAGGCGATCAAGCCCATTCAGAAGCAGGCGGCGCTGCGCGGCATCGCCGACAAGATGGTCGTGTACGAGATACGGTAGAGTTTTAGTGGCCATCCTTCCGGATCGATTGGATGGCAGATTGCTCAAACGTAATGCATCCGGTGGCGCCAGCGCGCATTGCGCCGGTTGGTTTTCCAACTCATATAGGGTATCGACCGCCGCGACGGCGGAAGGCTGCGATTTCAGGGAATTACCGGTAGGAAGCGATGCTCGACGGACTACGCCAATTCATTGCCGATGTGGTGTCTCCCCATGGCCATGGGGAGCGGGCCTTCGACGACAACGGCTACCAGTTGGCGGCCACCGCGCTTCTGATTCACGTGATCTCGCTCGACGGCGAGCCTTCCGAACGCGAGAAGCGCAAGCTGCACAGCCTGATCGAAAGCCGCTTCGGGCTCGATCGCGGCACCGCCGATCAACTGATCGCGTCGGCGACGCTGGTCGAGGGCGAGGCGGTTGATCTCTATCACTTCACCAGCGTGATCATGCGCGAGGTCGACGAGAGAGGCCGGCTCCGCATCGTCGAAATGATGTGGGAACTGGTCTACGCGGACGACCAAGTCAGCGAGTTCGAGGATAACGTGGTTTGGCGCGCCGCCGACCTGCTCGGCGTATCGTCGCGCGACCGCATTGACCTCAAGCATCGCGTCGCCGAAAGACGCTCGGCAACCGGCCCATGGGGCTGAGCTTGAGCGGCAGCTGTGGCGACCTGCCACGCTGCACCGCGGCACTCGTGACCGACATGACGAAACTTTAATGTGCCCCGCGATCGGCCGTTTCTTGCGCGGCGTGCACCGGCATGCAACTTCCCACGCGTTTGCGCACGTTGCCATGCTCTGAAGGTGACTTGCGTCCCACCACAAGCCTATGCTCTCGTCCGGAATACTGTCGAGACGTCCTGTAATTGATTTAAGAGCATTGGATCGTGACCGAGCGTGTGACGCTGATTACCGGTGCCTCGGCGGGGATAGGCGCGGAACTGGCGCGCATTTTCGCGGCGAACGGTCATTGTGTGGCCTTGGTCGCGCGACGCGCGGAACGCCTGACGGCGCTGGCAACTGAGATCGCGGCCGCCGGCGGGACCGCGCCGATCGTTATCCCTTGCGACCTCCAAGCAGCCGACGCGGGCGACAAGATCGCCGCGGCGCTGGCTGCGGCTGATGTGGAGGTTGAATATGTCGTCAACAATGCCGGCTATGGTCTGTTCGGCAATGCCGTCGATCTCGATCGCGACAGCCTGCTTGGCATCGTTGCCGTCAACGTCCGCGCGCTGACCGACCTGTCGCTGCGGTTTTCCGACAGCCTGATCAGAAATCGCGGCGGCATCATCAATATCGGCTCGATCGCCGGCTTCCTGCCGGGCCCGGGAATGGCGGTATATTACGCCTCCAAGGCCTATGTGCTGTCGTTCACCGAGGCGCTGCGGCAAGAGCTCGCGCCGCACGGCGTGCGCGTCACCGTGGTGTGTCCTGGTCCGGTACCGACGGAATTTCAGACCCGGGCGGGATTCCGGCCCGGCTTCGATTCCGCGGTCCTGAACGTGTCGGCCGCGGAAGTGGCGCGCCAGGCCTATCGCGGCCTGATGGCGAACAAGCGCGCCGTACTGCCTGGCCTCGGCATCAAGGCGGTGCCGCTGTTGCTCAGGCTGTTTCCGCGCGGCTTTATCCTTGCCGCAGTCGGCCGCTTCCAGCTGCGCAAGCGCTGAAGGCGCCCCCGCAGGCGTCGGGCGCACTTATCTGGCCCGTGATTTGCTTGAGCATGATTTGCGGGAGTAATTCCCGTGCACACACGCGCCGTTAACCTTGGCTTAGCTATGATTGCAGGGCGATGACGCCAGAAGAACGATCTATGTCGCTGCAACCGACCGCATACCCCAACAACCACTCAAAGACCAACCGCAGGACCACGGGGCCCTTGCTGCCGGTCCTGATCGTCCTGCACCAGGAAACATCGAGCCCGGGCCGGGTCGGCAACGTCTTGCGGGCGCTCGGGCATCCCCTCGACATCCGCCGTCCGCGATTCGGGGACCCCTTGCCGGAAACGCTGGACGAGCACGCCGGCGCGGTCATTTTCGGCGGCCCGATGAGCGCCAACGATCCCGACGATTATGTCCGCCGGGAGATCGACTGGATCGCCGTACCCCTGAACGAGCAGCGCCCATTCTTGGGGATCTGCCTGGGCGCCCAGATGCTCGCGATGCAGCTCGGCGCCAGGGTCGCCCCGCACCCCGAAGGCCGGGCGCAGATCGGCTATTACCCGATCCGCCCGACGCCGGCCGGGCTCGCGCTCTGCCCGGATTGGCCGGACCATGTCTATCACTGGCACCGCGAGGGATTCGAACTGCCCGAAGGCGCCGAGCTATTGGCGCAGGGCAGCGATTTTCCGGTGGAAGCGTTCCAGGTCGGCCACGGCTTCGGCTTTCAGTTCCATCCCGACGTGACCTACGCGATGATGTATCGCTGGACTACGCGCGGCCATGCGCGCCTCGAATTGCCGGGCGCGCGTCCGCGCCATCATCACTTCGCCGATCGCGCGGTTCATGACGTGACCGAGCGCGCCTGGCTGAAGCATTTCATCGAGGGCTGGCTGGCGCGCCAGCCGATGCCGATGGCGCAGGCAGCGGAATAAATTTTCGGCAGCGCCTGCCGCCACCCTCGTCGACGCCTCCCAAACCGCGGATATGATAGGGGACACGACCCGGCTCACGCGACCGAAAGAAGTCGCGCGGCGGCGCCGATGGCCGACAATACCGACCGACACAGGGAGAACGCCGTGACCTATCAGCATATTCTCTACGAGGTCAGCGACAAGATCGCGACCATCACGCTCAACCGGCCGGACCGGATGAATGCGTGGACGCCGATCATGGAGCACGACGTCCGCAACGCCATGGAAGCGGCCGCGGGCGACGACGAATGTTCGCGTCATCGTGCTGACCGGCGCGGGGCGCGCGTTCTGCGCCGGCGCCGACATGGACGCGCTGAAGGGGCTTGACCCCTCCGATATGAAGCGCGCCGACAACATCCCGCCGTTCGACATGAACCGCAGGCCCGACTGGCAGACCCGCTATGCCTATTATCCGTCGATCCCAAAACCCGTGATCGGCATGTTGAACGGCGCCACCGCCGGCATCGGGCTCGTGCACGCGCTCTATTGCGACCTGCGCTTTGCCGCCGACAACACCGTCTTCACCACGGCCTTCGCGCGCCGCGGCCTGATCGCCGAGCACGGCATCAGCTGGATGCTGCCGCGCATCGTCGGTCACGCCAATGCGCTCGATCTGCTGATGTCCGCGCGCCGGGTTTCCAGCGAGGAGGCGCTGCGCATGAACCTCGTCAACCGGCTCTACCCGCCGGAGCAATTGCGCGAGCAGACCTATGCCTATGCGCGCGACCTTGCCGATTTCGTCTCGCCGAGCGCGATTGCGGTAATCAAGCGGCAGCTCTACGACGTGCCGTTCCAGACGCTGGCGGAAGCGACCATCGACGCCAACCGCGAAATGGTCGTGGCGCTGCGCGGCAGCGATTTCCGCGAGGGCGTGGCGAGCTTCATGGAGAAGCGGCCGCCGAGGTTTACGGGGAAGTGAGGGGGTTGAGCCGGAAGAGCCCGTCTTCGCCCTTTGGGCTTCGGCGCGGCACCTTCCCGCTTCGCTACGTGGTATACTGGCTTGCCGAGCCGAAGCCGCGAAGCGGCGAAGGCTGGTGGAGCCAGGCGGGATCGAACCGCCGACCTCGTCATTGCGAACGACGCGCTCTCCCAGCTGAGCTATGGCCCCTCCGTTGGCCGCCTCACAAACGCAAGCGAGGCCGGCCAGCAGTCGGCGCCATTTACAATCCACGCCAAGGTCAAGTCAAGAACAGCGAAAATCGCTGTTTTGCCGGGGCGTTTGCCGGGAACTTCCCTTGTTTGAGGGGGGTGGAACCGATATCTAGCTAACGACCCCTTCCGCGACCACAGCCCCCGAGCCCCTCAGCCATGCGTGCCGTCCTCGACATCATTATGATCGTTCTCGATCTCTACACTTGGCTCCTGATCGCCTCGGCCATCCTGTCCTGGCTGATCGCCTTCAATGTCGTCAACACCCGCAACCAGTTCGTGGCGGCGGTGGCGGAATTCCTCTACCGGATAACCGAGCCGGTGCTCGGACCGATCCGGCGCAGACTCCCCAATTTGGGAGGCCTGGATATCTCGCCGATCATCCTGATCCTGATCATTATTTTCATCGAACGGGTGATCACCTACTACATCTATCCGTTCGTGATCTGATCGCGCGAGGCTCGACGGAGTAGCGATGGATCCTTGGCGCTATTCCACCGCCGGCATCAGCGTTGCCCTTCGGGTGACGCCGCGCGGCGGCCGCGACGGGATCGACGGCATCGAGACGCTCGCCAACGGCCGCAACGTCATGAAGGTGCGGGTCCGCGCCATCGCCGAGGGCGGCGAGGCCAACCGCGCGGTGACCGAGCTCCTCGCCAAGGCGCTGGGAGTGCCGAAAGCCAAGGTGCGGCTGTTGTCCGGCGCCACCTCGCGGCTGAAGCAGGTCGCGGTCGACGGCGACCCCAAAAGCCTCGGCGAAGCGTTGCGCGTTCTGACCTCAGCCAAACAGTCGAAGGATCGAAATGACGGCCCGGATCATCGATGGAAAAACCATTGCCGCCGAGCTTCGCGCCCGCACAGCCGACGAGGTCGCGCGGGTCAAGCGCGAGAACGGCCTGACGCCTGGGCTAGCCGTGGTGCTGGTCGGCAATGACCCCGCCAGCGAAGTCTACGTCCGCAGCAAGCACAAGCAGACCCAGGCCGCCGGCATGGCCTCGTTCGAGCACCGACTGCCGGCGGATGTTTCGCAGGCCGATCTGCTGGCGCTGATCGAAAAGCTCAACCGCGATCCGGCCGTGCACGGGATTCTCGTGCAGTTGCCGCTGCCGAAATCGCTGCACACCGAGACCGTCATCAATGCCATCGACCCCGCCAAGGACGTCGACGGGCTGCACCCGCACAATGCCGGGCGCCTCGCCGGCGGGCTTGCCGCGCTGTCGCCCTGCACGCCGCTCGGCTGCATCATCCTGACCAAGAGCGTGCATCCCTCGCTCGAAGGCATGAACGCCATCGTCATCGGCCGTTCCAATCTGGTCGGCCGTCCCCTGCTCCAACTCCTGCTGAACGAAAACGCCACGGTGACGATCGCCCACTCGCGCTCGCGCAATCTCAAGGAGCTCTGCGCGCGCGCCGATCTGGTCTACGCCGCGGTCGGCAAGCCTGAGATGGTGCGCGGCGACTGGATCAAGCCGGGCGCGACCGTGATCGATGTCGGCATCAACCGCCTGCCGTCGGCCGACGGCAAGGCCCGGCTGGTCGGCGACGTCGCGTTCCCCGAAGCATTGAACGTGGCCGGCGCGATCACGCCGGTGCCCGGCGGCGTCGGCCAGATGACGGTGGCGTGCCTGCTTGTGAATACCTTGCGGGCGGCGTGTGCGATTGCCGGCCTGCCGAAGCCCGCGGTGTGAGCGGCGCGCATCGCTTGCTGGAGGCAGGGCTCCGGGCTTAGGCGCTTCGCGCCAGCCGCCGCATCACCTCGTCGAGCTGTTCCAGGTTGCGGTAGCCGATCTGGACGGTACCGCCGGGATCGCGGTGATTGACGCTGACGGCAAGACCGAGCGCGTCGCTCACTCGTTTCTCCAGCGCAAGGGTGTCGGCGTCCTTGGTCTTGCCGCCGCGCGGCTTCTGCGGCTTGCGCTCGGGCACCCCCTCGACATGCGCGAGCTGCTCCGCCTGGCGCACATTGAGGCCTTCCTCGACGATGCGCTTGGCGGCGGCGAGCGGATCGGGCACGCCGATCAGCGCGCGGGCGTGTCCGGCGGACAACTGGCCGAGCGCGATATAGGCCTGCACCTCGGCCGGCAGCTTGGTCAGCCGCATCATGTTGGCGACATGGCTGCGGCTCTTGCCGACGATCTTGGCAATGTCTTCCTGGCTGCGTTTGAATTCATTGGCGAGCGCGTGATAGCCCTGCGCCTCCTCCATCGCGTTGAGGTCTTCGCGCTGCACGTTCTCGATGATCGCGATCTCGAGCGCGTCGCTATCGCTGACATCGACCGGAATGATCGGCACCTCGTGCAGGCCGGCGGCCTGCGAGGCGCGCCAGCGCCGCTCGCCGGCGATGATCTCGAAGCGGTCCTGGGCGCCCTTCACCGGGCGCACCACGATCGGCTGGATCACGCCGTGCTGCTTGATCGACTCGGCAAGCTCGGCGAGTTCGGCATCGGCAAAGGCGCGCCGCGGATTACGTGGGTTGGGCTTCAGGAATTCGATCGGCACCTTGCGCTGCGCGCGGGGCCGGTCGACATGAGCGGCCTCGCCGCCGACGTCGCCGATCAGACTTGCAAGACCGCGGCCCAGTCGCGAGCGCATTTCGTCGGCCATTGCCAGCTCCCTTGGATTCACGTCAGCACACTCCAGGATTGAAATCTCGGTTCCGGTCAGACCCTGCGTAGGGTGGGCAAAGGCGCGCCCTTCGCGCCGTGCCCACCATCCATCGTCGAACCGTGACGCATATTGCTGGGTTCGCTTCCGCCTTCGCTCTTCGAGCTACGGCGGACAAGTCGCTCGGCCCACACTACCGCCCCGGTCTCAATGCGGGCGCAGCTCGCGCTCGCGCTGGATCACTTCCGTCGCGAGCTTGAGGTAGGCTTCGCTGCCGACGCATTTGAGATCGTACACCAGCACCGGTTTGCCGTAGGACGGCGCTTCCGAGATGCGCACGTTGCGTGGGATCATGGTGTTGTAGACCTTGCTGCCCATGAACTGCCGAACGTCGGCGACGACCTGGTTCGACAGATTATTGCGCGAGTCGAACATGGTCAGCACGATGCCGTGGATCGTCAGGTTGGGATTGAGCGTGGTGCGCACCTGCTCGACCGTCTGCAACAGCTGCGACAGACCTTCGAGCGCGAAGAACTCGCATTGCAGCGGCACCAGGATCGAATCCGACGCCGCCATGGCGTTGACGGTGAGAAGGTTGAGCGACGGCGGACAATCGATCAGGACGTAGGTGTAGTCGGAATCCGGCGAGACGTTGGTGTTCAGCGCTGCGATCGCGTCCCGCAATCGGAACGCGCGGCCCGGCGTCGTCCCGAGCTCGAGTTCCAGACCGGACAGGTCCATGGTCGACGGCGCGATGTGCAGCCGCGGCACAGCGGTCGGCACCACCGACTCGCGCAAGTTCGCTTCACCGATCAACACGTCATAGGTCGAGCAGTTGCGGTTGCGGCGGTCGATGCCGAGACCGGTCGATGCATTGCCTTGCGGATCGAGATCGACGATCAGCACGCGCTCGCCAATCGCGGCCAGTGCGGTGCCGAGATTGATCGCCGTGGTGGTCTTGCCAACCCCGCCCTTCTGGTTAGCGAGCGCCAGGATGCGCGGCGGTCCGGGCGGAGCTGACGCCGTATCCTCTTGATAAATCTCATCAATTTCGGTCATACGCGATTGCCATTGGTTAGCCCGCGGATTGATTTCGCCGCTCGATATGGTCGAGTTCGACGATCCAGCCGTGTCCGCCCGTCAGGCTGGAATGGAGTTGCGATTGAATACTCCAATATTTAGTGGCCTCGGTCAATTCTGACTCAACATCTTGACCCTTCAGAAACAGCGCTTTTCCGCCTTTTCTCATCAAGGGTTCCACAAAACCGATGAGTTGATGTAGCGGAGCCAGCGCTCGTGCGGTGACACAATCGATCGGGCCTGAGATTCTATCCACAATATCTCGGATCTCGGCGAGATGCACGGTCGCCGGTGAAGCGGTAACGCGAATTGCCTCGCGCAAGAAGGCCGCCTTCTTGGCGTTGCGCTCGACCAGATGAACCATGGCGCCGGGCGTCTCGGCCAGCGCGCAGGCCAGCACGATGCCGGGGAAACCACCGCCGCTGCCAAGGTCGACCCAGACTTTGGCGGATGGTGCCAGCGCCAGCAGCTGAAGCGAATCGGAAATGTGCCGGGTCCAGAGATGCGGCAACGTCGAGGGCGCGACCAGGTTGGTCTTGGCCTGCCATTCATGCAGGAGATCGATGTAGCGATCCAGCCGCGCTTCCGTTTCACGTGAAACAGGGGTCAGCGCGAGGGCGGCCGCCTTATCGTTGGCGGTTCCAGTTCCATCCTCTCCCTTGCGGGGCGGGGTCGGAGGTGAGCGTCTCCCCGCAGCGGAGTTCACGACGCCTCCCTCCCCAACCCTTCCCCGCATGGAAGGAGGGAGTGGGCCAGAGCAAGATGCGAGAGCATCTGTTTCACGTGAAACACCCCCCTACGCGGTCGCCTTCGAACTTTTGCGCCGTGCCTCCCGGCGAAGATACGCCGCCAGGATTCCGAGCGCCGCCGGCGTCATCCCGTCGATCCGGCCCGCCTGCCCGACCGTCCACGGCCGCGCCGCTTCGAGCTTGCCACGTACCTCATTGGAGAGGCCGGGCACCTGGCGATAGTCGACATCGCTGAGGGCCAAACCCTCGTCGCGCCGGAAGGCCTCGACATCGGCGGTCTGGCGCTTGAGATAGACGTCGTACTTGGCGTCGATTTCCAGATGCACCGCGATGCCTGCGTCAATGACCGACAGCTCCGGCCAGATGCGCTGGACTTCCGTCCAGCCGATTTCGGGATAGGCCAGTAGTTCAAAGGCCGAGCGGCGCTGGCCATCCTTGTTCAAAGCGAGCCCGAAACGGGCGGCCTCGTTCGGCGTCAGCGTCAGCGACTTGGCCAGCGACTTGGCGGCTTCGAGTGCAGTCATCTTGGCGCGGTGACGTCCGGTCCGCGCCGGCCCCACGCATCCGAGCACGATCCCCTTGTCGGTCAGGCGCTGATCGGCATTGTCGGCCCGCAGGGTCAATCGGTATTCGGCCCGCGAGGTGAACATCCGGTACGGCTCGGTGATGCCTCGCGTCACCAGATCGTCGATCATCACCCCGAGATAGCCGTCGGCGCGGTCGAAGACGATGGCCGCTGAACCGGCGGCGGCGAGGGCAGCGTTCAGCCCCGCCACCAGCCCCTGCGCCGCGGCCTCTTCATAGCCCGTGGTGCCGTTGATCTGTCCGGCCAGGAACAGGCCAGGCAGCCGCTTGGCCTCCAGCGTCGGATCGAGCTCGCGCGGATCGACGTGGTCATATTCGATGGCGTAGCCCGGACGAACCATCCGCACGCGCTCCAGGCCCGGGATGGTCGCGAGGATGGCGAGCTGGACTTCCTCCGGCAGCGAGGTCGAGATGCCGTTCGGATAGACCGTGGTATCGTCGAGCCCTTCCGGCTCCAGGAAGATCTGGTGCCCATCGCGGTCGCCGAAGCGGACGATCTTGTCCTCGATCGAGGGACAATAGCGCGGCCCCGTGCTTTTGATCTGCCCGGAATACATCGGCGAGCGGTGCACGTTGGCTCGGATCACCTCATGGGTCGCCGGCGTGGTCCGGGTGATCCCACACTGGATCTGCGGCGTGGTGATGCGATCGGTCATTACCGAGAATGGCTCAGGCGGATCATCGCCGGGCTGCATTTCCACCGCCGCCCAGTCGATCGTGGTGCCGTCGAGCCGTGCCGGCGTTCCGGTCTTCAGCCGTCCCAGGGTAAAGCCCACCCGTTCAAATGACGTTCGAGAGCCCCAGCGCGGGCGCCTCGCCGACCCGGCCGGCGGGCCAATTCCGCTCGCCGAGATGGATCAGGCCGCGCAGAAAGGTGCCCGTGGTGATGACCACCGCCCCTGCCCTCAGCGCACGGCCGTCCGCCAGCCGAATGCCGGCGACGCGGCCCTCCGAGATAATCAGTTCGTCTGCCTCGCCCTCGATCACGCAGAGATTGGCAGTCTCAGTGATCGCGGCCTGCATCGCCGCGGCATAGAGCTTGCGGTCGGCCTGGGCGCGCGGACCGCGCACGGCCGGACCCTTGCGGCGATTGAGCATGCGGAACTGGATGCCCGCCGCGTCTGCGAGCCCGGCCCATCAGACCGTCCAGCGCATCGACCTCGCGCACCAGATGGCCCTTGCCGAGACCGCCGATCGCGGGATTGCAGGACATCGCGCCGATGGTCGCAAAGCGATGGGTCACCAACACCGTGCGCGCCCCCATGCGCGCCGCCGCACTGGCGGCCTCGCAGCCTGCGTGGCCGCCACCAATGACGATGACGTCGAATGATTCTTGCGCTGGGACCATGGCGCGGACTTCTACCGCGAGATCGCGAAAGCCGAAAGACGTTTCACGTGAAACACATGCCGCCTCGTTGTTTCACGTGAAACATCCCGGCCTGCCAGTAAGGTTTCGTTAATGGAAGGAACGAAAGAATATTACTTACCGATACAGAACTCGCTGAAAATCACGTCAAGGATGTCTTCGACATCGACCCGACCCAGCAGGCGGCCGAGAGAATACGCCGCCGCGCGCAAATCTTCCGCTGCCAGTTCTTCGCCTTGCCCAATCGCAGCTACACTCCGCCGCAGCGAAAGCGTTGTCTCCTCGCAGTAGTCGACGCTGCCGCTCCCGCGTGATCAAGGCTTCCTCGTTCGAGCCAAAAAAATCTTGCGCGAAGGCGACCAGGGCCGCGCACCAACTCAGCGATCCCGTCGCCGCGCCTCGCGGAAATCTTGAAAACGCACCCTCCGGCGAATCGGAATTCGTCGCGGCAGCTTCCTTAGCCTCGAGATCGATCTTGTTGCGCACCAGCCAAACCGGCGCGCCGCCATCGCGCTTCGCCGGCGCTTCTTTAGTATCCGTTAACCATAATACCAGATCGGCCTCTGCCGCTCGCGTCCGTGCGCGTCGCACACCTTCCTGCTCCACCGGATCGTCGGTCTCGCGAATCCCGGCGGTGTCGATCACCGTGACCGGATAGCCGTCGAGATCGAGCTGCACCTCGATGACGTCTCGCGTGGTGCCGGCGTGCGGCGAGACGATCGCGACCTCGCGCCGCGCCAGTTGATTCATCAAGGTCGACTTGCCGACATTCGGCGGACCCGCGATCGCGACCACGAGTCCCTCGCGCAGCCGCTCGCCTTTGCCCTGCGCCGCCAGCACTTCCTCGATCTCGGCAAGCAGCGTCGCGATCTTGGCGAGTGCCGGCGCGATCAGCTCCGCCGGCACGTCGCCTTCGTCGGAGAAATCGATGCCGGCTTCGATCAGCGCCTGTGCCTCGATGATCTGCGCGCGCCAGTCGCGCGCTCTGTCGCCGAGCATGCCCTTCAACTGCCGCAGCGCCTGGCGGCGTTGTCGATCGGTGTCGGCACCAATGAGGTCGTCGAGGCCTTCGGCTTCGGTGAGATCGAGCTTGCCGTTCTCGAACGCGCGCCTTGTAAATTCGCCCGGCTCGGCCGCGCGTAAATTTTCGATTCGCGACAGCGACGCGAACAGAGCAGCCAGCACCGCGCGCCCGCCATGGACGTGAAACTCCGCGACGTCTTCGCCGGTCGCACTCGCCGGTCCTGGAAACCACAGCACCACGGCGTCGTCGATCGGTTCACGGTCGGCGCTGCAAAGCAACGCCCGCGTCGCCATTCGTGGCACCGGAATTTTTCCCGCGAGCGACACCAGCGCCGCACTGGCTTGCGGCCCGGATACCCGGACGATAGCGATCGCGCTGGGCGGCCGGCCCGAGGACAGCGCAAAGATGGTTTGGTCGCGCGGATGCATCGCCTATTTGTGCCGGAGCTTTTTCGAAGGCAATGCGATTCGAGCTGGCAGGGTTCGCCAGCTCGAGCGCCCATGTTGCATTGCACCATATTCCGTTCTGGTGCGCGGCCTGCGGACGCAATCTCGAACCGAGAAACGAAGAAGGGCGCCCTCGATTCTGCGAAGGCGCCCCCACCATCAAACTATAGCCAAAGATGACT
Organism: uncultured Alphaproteobacteria bacterium; assembly: GCA_963777475.1. Lineage (GTDB taxonomy): Bacteria > Pseudomonadota > Alphaproteobacteria > Rhizobiales > Xanthobacteraceae > Bradyrhizobium. The sequence continues at coordinate 162,308 of CAVZQX010000050.1, read as the reverse complement.
CAGGTATTCATCGACTCGAAGAACTCCGAGTTGTTCTTGGTGTTGCGCAATTTGTCGAGCAGGAAGTCGATGGCATCCATCGTGCCCATCGGATTCAGAATTCGGCGCAGCACGTACATCTTCTTCAGGACTTGCGGGTCGGTGATCAGCTCTTCCTTGCGGGTGCCGGAACGCGAAATATCGATCGCCGGGAAGGTCCGCTTGTCCGAGACCTTGCGGTCGAGAATCAGTTCCGAGTTGCCGGTGCCCTTGAACTCTTCGAAGATCACTTCGTCCATGCGGCTGCCGGTATCGACGAGTGCGGTTGCGATGATGGTGAGCGAACCGCCCTCCTCGATGTTGCGCGCGGCGCCGAAGAACCGCTTTGGCCGCTGCAGCGCGTTAGCATCGACGCCGCCGGTCAAGACCTTGCCGGATGACGGCACCACCGTGTTGTAGGCGCGGCCGAGTCGCGTGATCGAATTGAGCAGGATCACGACGTCGCGGCCGTGTTCGACCAGACGCTTCGCCTTCTCGATTACCATCTCGGCGACCTGAACGTGGCGCACTGCGGGCTCATCGAAGGTCGAGGAAACCACCTCGCCTTTCACCGAGCGCTGCATGTCCGTGACTTCCTCGGGCCGCTCGTCGATCAGCAGCACGATCAGATAGCATTCGGGATGATTGGCCGTGATCGAGTGGGCGATGTTCTGCATCAGCACCGTCTTGCCGGTACGCGGCGGCGCCACGATGAGCGCGCGCTGGCCCTTGCCGATCGGCGCGACGATGTCGATCACCCTTGCGGAAAGATCCTTCCGGGTCGGGTCTTCCAGTTCGAGCCGGAAACGCTGGTCGGGAAACAGCGGCGTCAGATTGTCGAAATTGACCTTGTGCTTGGACTTTTCCGGGTCTTCGAAATTGAGCGTATTGACCTTGAGCAGCGCGAAATAGCGTTCGCCCTCTTTCGGGCTGCGGATATGGCCTTCGATGGTGTCGCCGGTGCGAAGCCCGAAGCGACGGATCTGCGAGGGCGAGACGTAGATGTCGTCCGGTCCTGGCAGGTAGTTGGCATCCGGCGAGCGCAGAAAGCCGAAGCCGTCGGAAAGAACCTCGACGACGCCTTCGCCGATAATGTCGATTTCCTGGATCGCAAGCTGTTTGAGAATGGCGAACATCAGCTCCTGCTTGCGCATGGTGCTGGCATTTTCGACCCCTTTCTCTTCCGCGAATGCGACCAATTCAGCCGGCGTTTGAGATTTGAGGTCCTGGAGTTTGATTTCCCGCATTGGGGTGGTCCTGTGGAGTATTTTATTTGGGAGGGGATGCGAGGTGGCTTTAGGAAAAGCGGACACGAAAAAGGAAGGTCCGCAGGTCTGAGCAAGGAAAGCGCCGGAGAGGCATCAAACCTGATGTGGCGGCCGGTCTAGACCGGAACGCGACCACATCCGCCTGCGTTGGGTGGGATTTCGATACTATAGAAAATCGTCGGGCATTCCGCAAGGAGCAGAGATACAGGAAAGTATCGCGATGTCGCCTATCAAAACGGCTTCACGATCACCAGGATCACGATCCCAATCATTAACACCGTCGGCACTTCGTTGATAATACGATAGAATTTCTGGCTTCGCCGATTTCCGTCACGGGCAAAATCCTTGACGCAGCGGGCAAAAAATCCGTGAACGCCGGACAGCAACACGACCAGCAGCAGCTTTGCGTGCAACCAGGGGTGCGAAAACCACTGGCCTGCCCAGGCGAGGTAAAGTCCGGCAAGCCAGGTCACGATCATTGCCGGATTGATGATCGCCCTTAACAACCTCCGTTCCATCACCTTGAACGTCTCGGACTGTTTCGAGCCGATCTCGGCCTCGCAATGATAGACGAACAGTCGCGGCAGATAGAGCATGCCGGCCATCCAGGCGATGACGGCAATCACGTGCAGCGCCTTGATCCATTCGTACATCGTCGATGTCTCGCCTTGTGGCCGTCGCCGCGCGGATAGCAGCGTTTCCGCGAATGTTGTCGCCGCTTTGCGCCGGGATCTGTCCGCAAGCAAGCCTTCCTCTAAACTAATATTTTAATCTTAAGGTTTGAGTCTAGGTAGCGGTGGATTGCGCTCACGCAAAGGCGTCCGGTAATTGCGAGCGGCTTTTTCACATCTATCAACAGATCCCCGGCCCGAACGCGTCAACCGAATAACGCCACCTATTTCAGTTGCTTGCGTCGCTTCTTCGGTAGGTTATGGAGAGACAAGTCCACATAACCCCACTATCATCGCAGGTGAGGCGCAGACTTTTCCCGATGCGAGGCGATGTGAACAAAGTGCCGGGTTATCCCTGATCCGATAAAGCTGCGCTCGATTCCATCACCGAGCTCCACAAGGATTTACAGGTCATACAGGGTTCCAGGTGCCCACCACAGGCAACTATTTTCATCTTCACCTCATCTCTGATTCGACCGGTGAGACGCTGATCACGGTGGCGCGCGCGGTTGCCGCGCAGTACGCCAACGTGACGCCCGTCGAGCATGTCTATCCGCTGGTGCGCAGCCAGAAGCAGCTCGATCGGGTGCTGGATGAAATCGAGGAAGCGCCGGGCATCGTGCTGTTCACCCTGCTCGAGAAGGATCTGGTCAGCCGGCTGGAAGCCAAGTGCAAAGAGATCAACGTTCCGAGCCTTTCGATCATCGGTCCGGTGATGCAGCTCTTCGAAGCCTATCTCGGCGCGGCGACGACAGGGCGGGTCGGCGCGCAGCACGTATTGAACGCAGAATATTTCAAGCGCATCGACGCGCTTAACTACACGATGATGCATGACGACGGCCAGCAGGTCGAAGGACTGGAGGATGCTGACGTGGTCCTGGTCGGGGTGTCCCGCACCTCGAAGACGCCGACCTCGATCTATCTCGCCAACCGCGGCGTCCGCGCCGCCAATGTTCCGCTGGTGCCGGGGATTCCGATCCCGCATCAACTGGAGACGTTGAAAAAGCCGTTGGTGGTAAGTCTGCACGCGACCCCCGAACGTTTGATCCAGGTACGGCAGAATCGGCTGTTGAGCATGGGGGCGGCGCCAAGCAACGAGGAGTACGTCGATCGTCAGGCCGTGACCGATGAAGTTGCGTTTGCGCGAAGGCTGAGCGCGAAATTCAATTGGGCGCAGCTCGATGTGACTCGACGATCGATCGAGGAAACCGCCGCCGCCATCCTGAAGCTTTACAGCGACCGGCAGCGGCAACGGCAGCCGGAATGAAGTATCGGCGATGACGCTCTGGCGTGGACGAGACCCTTTGATTCTGGCCTCGCAAAGCCGCGCGCGGCAGATGCTGCTCGCCAATGCCGGCCTCGAGTTCGAGGCTATACCCGCTGACATCGACGAGCGAGCCGTTCAAGAGGCCTCAGGCTTTTCGACGCCGAGCGAGATCGCGGCCTTGCTGGCGCGCGAGAAAGCTCTTGTCGTCTCGCGCGCAAGGCCGGGCTCAATCGTGATCGGCGCCGATCAGACCTTGGCGCTGGGAAAGCGTCTGTTCACGAAACCCGCCGACCGGGCGCAGGCATTGGTGCAACTGGGCGCACTGGCGGGCCGCAATCATGAACTCCATTCCGCCATAGCCGTTGCGCGCGATGGCAAGATATTGTTCGAGACCATCGCTGTTGCCCAGCTGACCATGCGTCGGTTGAGCGAGGCCGAAATCGCAGCCTACCTGGACGAAGCTGGGGAAACTGTGGTGACGTCGAGCGTCGGCGCCTACCAGCTCGAAGGCCTGGGTGTGCATCTGTTCGAGCGGATCGAGGGCGATCATTTTACCATCCTCGGCCTGCCATTACTGCCTTTGCTCGATTTCCTGCGCGGCCAGCATTTGCTTGCGGTATGAAGCGGGCCTGACCAATCGACGAGAGACTTTGATGCGGGTTCTGGGGCTGACCGGCTCGATCGGAATGGGGAAGTCGACCACCGCCAAACTGTTCGCGGAGGCCGGCGTTCCGGTTTACGACGCTGATGCTACTGTGCACAAAATCTACCAAGGCGAGGCGGCGCCTGCGATCGAGGCGGCGTTTCCCGGAACGACGGTCGATGGCAAGGTCGATCGCGCGCGCCTGTCGGCCAAGGTGGTGCATGATCCCGCGGCGATCAGGCAGCTCGAGCAGATCGTGCATCCGATGCTCAAGGCCTATCATCAGAAATTCCTCGACGACGCCGAACGCTCCGGCGCGCCGGTAGCGGTCGTCGATGTGCCCTTGCTGTTCGAGACCGGCGGCGAGAAGCGCGTCGACGCGGTCGTGGTCGTCACCACCTCGGCGGAAAACCAGCGGACGCGGATCCTCGCGCGCGGCACGATGACGACGGACGCGCTGGACGCGCTTCTTGCGCGGCAAATGCCCGATGAGGAAAAGCGCAAGCGCGCCGATTTCGTGGTGGATACGTCGCACGGACTGGACCCGGTGCGTGCGCGCATTCGCGACATTCTGGATCAGGCTGTTAAGATGCCGCGGCGGCGGCCCTGATTTGCCCGCGTACACGGTTCATTTCCAATGCGCGAAATCGTCCTCGATACCGAAACCACCGGCCTTGATCCCCTGCGCGGCGATCGGCTGGTCGAAATCGGCTGTGTCGAGATGTTCAACCGCATGCCGACCGGGCAGACCTTCCACCGCCACATCAATCCCGAGCGCGAGATGCCGGCGGAAGCCTTTGCCGTGCACGGGCTCTCCACCGAGTTCCTTCGCGCCAAGCCGTTGTTTGCCGAAGTGGTCGACGATTTCCTCGAATTCATCGCGGATGCGCCGCTCGTCATCCATAACGCGTCCTTCGACGTCAGCTTCATCAATGCCGAGCTCGACCGTATCAAGCGGCCGCCGATCGCGCGCGATCGGCTGGTCGACACGCTGCTGCTGGCGCGGCGCAAGCATCCGGGCGTGTCGAACCGGCTCGACGATCTCTGCTCGCGCTATGCGATCGACAATTCGCGCCGCACCAAGCACGGCGCGATGCTCGACGCCGAGCTTCTGGCCGAAGTCTATATCGACCTGATCGGCGCCCGGCAGTCGCAACTCGTCCTGGCCTCGGAAAGCCGTGAAATCCGCATCGGCGTTTTAGGCGAAATGCCGCGGCGGCAGCGCGAGGTGCCGCTTGCGCCGCGGGTCACGGACACCGATCGCGAAGCGCATCGGGCCTTTATCGCCACCCTCGGTGACAAGCCGATCTGGAACGATTTTCTGCCGGCGCTTTAGTCTGGGCATGGTCTTTCCGGAAAACCGGTACCCACCCATCGGGTCAAGCCCGCGGGCATGCTTTTCCGGATCATGCCCTAGCTGGGCTTGGCGCCCGCGGTCGGTGCGGCGGCAGCCTGCCGCTCCATGTTCTGGCGATACAGGCCGACGAAATCGACGGGGTCCAGCATCAAGGGCGGGAAACCGCCGTCGCGCACGGCAGTGGCGATGATTTCGCGCGCGAACGGGAACAGCAGCCGCGGGCACTCGATCATGATCAGGGGATGCAGATTTTCCCGCGGCACGTTCATGATGCGGAACACGCCGGCATAGGCGAGATCGAAGCTGAACATGAGCTTGCCCGCGTTTTCGGCCTTGCCCTCGACCGAGAGCGTCACCTCATATTCGTTTTCAGCGAGGTTGTTGGCGCCGACATTGATCTGGATGTTGATCTGGGGCGGCTGCGGTTGCGGCGCCAATGAGGTTGGCGCGTTCGGATTTTCAAACGACAGGTCCTTGGTGTACTGCGCCAGCACGTTCAACTGAGGTGGAGCGCCCACCTCGGGAGGGGCACCGTTGCCGTTGGTCATGAAAATCTCTCCTGGCGCAAGCAAAAAAGCCGGTTATCGGGGCGAGTGGCTAACATAGCCTTGCCTCGTTCCACAAGGATGACCATGTCGTTAACGCTTCGGGCCGGACTTGGCTACCCGCTGGTTGCGAGATGGACGAAATCGATGGCCCGCGCGGCCAGCAAGCATATATCTTAAATAATTGAATATGCGCGATTTCCAGGCAGGACCGGGTTTCCCCTTGAGCAGAAAACGCGCTACAATCGCCTGCGCCGACACGCGCCATTGGCCAGGCCAGATTTCGTGCCTACATCCTGCTGACGCAAATCGATGATGTAGGCTCCAGCCGTCCCTTGTGAGGGAACGCTCTAGCGCCAGGCCTGTTGTTGGCTGAGACCAGAAAGCGAAAACGACGTGGATATTTACACCATCATCTTCCTGGCGCTGGCCGTATTCATTTTCCTGCGCCTGCGCAACGTGCTCGGGCAGCGCACCGGCAGCGAGCGGCCACCGTTCGACCGCAGCCCGCGCAACGCCGTGCAGGGAGCGCCAGACAGCACCGTCGTTCCTATCCCGGGCAAGGTGATCGATCAGCCGCCGCCGCTGGCGCCGACCGCGGATGTGACGCCGCCGACCGACCGTTGGAAAGGCCTCGCCGAGCAGGGCACTACGCTTGCGCAAGGCCTGGATTCGATCGCGGTGCTCGATTCGTCGTTCGATCCCCGGCATTTCCTTTCCGGAGCCCGCAGCGCCTACGAGATGATCGTGCTGGCGTTCGCCAACGGCGATCGCCGCGCGCTGCGTGATCTGTTGTCGTCCGAGGTCTATGAGAGCTTCGAGACAGTCATTCGCGATCGCGAGAAGCACGAGCAGAAGACCGAAACGCGTTTCGTATCGATCGACAAGGCCGAGCTGGTCGGCGCGGAAGCGCGCGACCGTTCGGCCCAGCTCACCGTCCGCTTTGTGTCGCAGATGATCTCGGTCACCCGCGACAAGACCGGCACGATCGTCGACGGCAATCCGGACAAGGTCGCCGATATCACCGATGTCTGGACCTTTGCCCGCGACACCACCTCACGGGATCCGAACTGGAAGCTGGTTGGCACGGGAAGCGCGCACTAACGCAAATTGGCTGACGCGATGCGCCGTGGCGTTATGTGTGACCGCGGCCGTGCTGTCGTTGGCTCCGCTTGGCGCATGGGCGGCGCGTCATTTGCGGGCGCGTCATTCCGCTTCTCACCTCGCCGTTCAACGCTCTGTTCCGTATCCGAACCTGCCGCTTCCGCTTGAGATCAGCGGCAGCCAATATATCCCGGTGGCCTGGGCCGATATCCCCGGCTGGAGCGAGGACGACCACCTCGCTGCCTACAAGGCGTTTCGCACCAGCTGCAAGCCGATCGCAGCTCAGGACACGCCGCCCAGCGACCTCAAAGCGCTGGGCGTTTCGTTGCGCGATCCCTGCCGCGCGGCGCGGGCCAAAGACATTGCCGACGCCGCCAAAGCGAAGGCGTTCTTTGAAGCGCGTTTCGTGCCGCTGAAAATCTCTCGCCTCGGCGAAGACGATGGTTTCGTCACCGGTTATTACGAGCCGGTGCTGGAGGGATCGCGCACGCAGACCGACGTCTACAACGTTCCGGTCTATCGCCGGCCCTCGAACCTGTTCGTCCGCGGTTTTACCCAGGATTCCGTCAGCCTGCCGAACAAGGGCGCGGTCTACCGCAAGATCGGCCGCCGCAAGCTCGTGCCCTATTATGATCGGGCCGAGATCGAGGATGGCGCGATCGCCGGCCGCGGGCTCGAAATCTGCTGGCTCAAGGACCCAACCGATCTTCTGTTCGCGCAGATCCAGGGCTCGGCCCGAATCCATCTACCGGACGGTTCGACCGTCCGCATCAATTACGACGCCCATAATGGCTATCCCTATACGGCGGTCGGCCGCGTCCTGATCGACCGCGGCATCATCCCGAAAGAGGAGATGTCGATGCAGCGAATCAGGGAGTGGATGGAGCAGAATCCCGATGCCGCCAAGGAAGTGCGGCGGCAGAACCGTGCCTACGTGTTCTTCCGCGAAGTACCGCTCTCCGACAACGACGAGGCGGTCGGCGCCCAGGGCGTGCCGCTGACGCCGGGGCGATCGATCGCCGTCGACAGGTCGCTGCATGTCTATGGCACGCCGTTCTTCATCACCGGAGAACTGCCGATCGAATCGGCACAGTCGAAGACGCCGTTCCACCGGCTGATGATCGCGCAGGACACCGGCTCGGCGATCGTCGGACCGGCGCGCGCCGATCTTTATTTCGGCGCCGGCGCCGATGCCGGAAAGGTATCCGGGCGTCTGCGGCACAACATGCGCTTTGTCATGCTGGTGCCGAAGAGCCTCGATCCGGTCGAGCGCGGCCACAGGCTGCCGCTACCGGACGAGCGGCCGTCTGAGAAAATCGCAAAACTGTTTCCCCAGGTCGATCCGTTGAAGGATCAGCCCAAGGAACAGCCCAAGGAACAGTCCGAGGAACAGCCGAAGGATCAATCAAAGGATCAGAAGAACGCCGTGCCCGCGCCGGCCTCGACCACCGTGGCGCAGGTCGCGCCGAGCACAACGGCATCCATCCCGCTGCCACAGCCAAGGCCAGAGCTCGCGCCGGCCGTTGAACTGCACCACCATATCGGGCGTTATCGCCGCGGCCGATGAAGCGCCCGCCTGCATCTTCGATGCCGGAAATGCCGGCGCCGTCCCGACCGAAGCGGGCGCTGAGCGAGGAGGAGCGCTCGCTCTGGGACAGCGTTGCCAGACAAGTCAAGCCGCTGCGAAAGAAGCCGCGCCCAGCCAAGGCGCCGGCGAGCGAACATGTCGCGCAGCCGGCTGTCGCCAAACCGACCCCGCCGCCACGGCCGGTTGCGCACGCGCCGAAGCCGGCCAAGCTGCCCGTCCCGCCGCTGGCGCCGCTCGGTCGGCGTGAGCGCGCGCGACTATCGCGGGGCAGGAACGAGATCGACGCCCGGCTCGATCTGCACGGCATGACGCAAACCCGCGCCCACCGCGCGCTGTTCGGTTTCCTGCAACGGGCGCATCACGAGGGCCTGACCTTCGTGCTCATCATCACCGGCAAAGGCAGGGTCGGCGGCGCGGAGGCCGAGCGCGGCGTGTTGCGCCGCCAAGTGCCGCAATGGCTGAGCCTGCCCGAGTTCCGTTCGCTGGTGGTCGGCTTCGAGGAAGCGCATATCGGCCATGGCGGCGAAGGCGCGCTCTACGTGCGGATCAGGCGGTCGAGGATCTAGAGCGTGATGACTTTTCTTCGAATCGTCATCCCGCTCTATCTTTTTGTTTGAGCATGATCTTTTCGGAAAACCGGTACCCACTTTTCCGGATCATGCTCTAGTTTTCAGAACGGCCGCACGATGCCGACACGCGGGATCAGGGTCACGATCCAGCCGAAGATCGTGGTCTTGCGGTCGAAGCTCTCGATCGGCGGCACGGCTTGCGCGGCGGGCAGCGTCTTCACCGCGTGCAAGATCACGAACATGCAGACCGCCCAGTTCGAGACCCAGCGCGAGTAGTCGAACACGATGGCGAACATGATGAGATAGCCGAGGGTCACGCCGGCGAGCGCCGCGACGACGAGGCGGCGGTGCCGTTCGTCCGCAAGCGCACGGATCGTTTGCGCGAAATAGCGCCACAGCGGCGTGTGCAGCCAGATCAGGAGCGCGAACACCGGAACGCCCAGGAGGTTCGACGGCATCCGCTCCCAGGTATCGTGGATCTCCTTCGACAGCGGCTGATACCAGATGTAGCTGAAGCTCAGCAGATCGGTGCGCGAAGGGTCGGCCATCCGGCTCTGCAGATAGCGGACGAACTCCGCTTCCGGCACCGGCATCGTTCCCAGGAATTGCGCCGCGACGAACAGCGCGCCGAGCAGGAGCGTCGCGGCAATGCCGACCGCGACATTGAGCCGGCTCGCGCCCTCAACCAGGTAATATCGGATCATCACGATCACGAAAATGGTCGGCACATACATCAACAGATGGATGTGGTGGATCAGAATGAGGACGACCGAGAACACGGCCGCGAGCAGCACGAACAAAACCGAGCGCGCGGGAATGAGCAAGAGGCAGATCGCCAGCGCGCAGCCATAGATGTCGAAATGGCCGAGCGTGTGCATGAAATTCTTCAGGAAGAACGGCGAGCCGACCATCAAGGTGAACAGCGGCAGGTGCTTCTCATCGAAGCCGAAGGTTTTGCGGAACAGTTCAACGAACAGAGCGAGCGTGGCGAGCCAGATCGCGCCCGCGAGCGCGAACACCAGCCAGACCGGCACCTCCGCGGTAAACAGCGAAACAATTTCGCCGATCAGCGCGCGCTTGATGAAACCGAAATGATAATCGACCAGGAGATGGATGTAGGGGACGTAGGGCGGCAGCGTGATCTTGTGCAGGAAGACTCCGGTCGCCACGGCAAGGTTGACGGCAAGCATCAACCGCCAGGGGTTTTCCAAGGCACGCCAATTCATTCCGCACCCGGAAACGGGCCGCGGACCAGCATCTCTATTGGCGTCATCCCGGCCAAGCCAGCTCTTGCGCGCGCGAGCCGGGACCCATAACCGCCGATGTCTGTATGTGCCAAGGCTAGGGCCGTTATCTTGCTTATGACTGCCGTCAGTGGTTACCGGTCACCGCTCCCCATGCGCAATTGCGTACTAGGCGGGCATGACATCCGACAAATAACGGGTCCACGACAAATTACAAAATAAACCGGCTCAAATCCGCGTTCTTGGCGAGGTCGCCGACGTGCTTCTGCACATAGTCGGCGTCGACCTGGACGGTCTCGCCGTTGCGGTCGGGCGCGGTGAAGGAGATTTCGTCGAGCACGCGTTCCATCACCGTCTGCAACCGCCGCGCGCCGATGTTCTCGACGCTCGAATTGACGGCGACCGCGACGTCGGCGAGCGCGTCGATGGCGCCGTCGGTGATGTCGAGCGTCACGCCCTCGGTCTGCATCAGCGCCACATATTGCTTGATCAGCGAGGCTTCCGGTTCGGTCAGGATGCGGCGCATGTCGTCGCGGGTCAGCGCCTGCAGCTCGACGCGGATCGGCAGCCGGCCCTGCAACTCCGGGAGCAGGTCCGAGGGTTTGGCGATATGAAACGCGCCGGACGCGATGAACAGGATGTGGTCGGTCTTGACCGCGCCGTGCTTGGTCGAAACCGTGGTGCCTTCGATCAGCGGCAAAAGGTCGCGCTGCACGCCTTCGCGCGAGACGTCGCCGCCGACGCGGCCGTCGCGCACGCAGATCTTGTCGATCTCGTCGAGGAACACGATACCGTTGTTCTCGACCGCATTGATCGCTTCCTGCACCAGCTGGTCGTTGTCGAGTAGCTTGTCGGACTCCTCGTTGACCAGGATCTCGTGCGAGCCTTGGACCGTCAGCCGACGGGTCTTGCTGCGGCCGCCGAGCTTGCCGAAGATATCGCCGATCGAGATCGCGCCCATTTGCGCGCCCGGCATGCCCGGAATCTCGAACATCGGCATGCCGCCGGAGGACTGCGTCTCGATCTCGATTTCCTTGTCGTTGAGCTCGCCGGCGCGCAGCTTGCGGCGGAAGGAGTCGCGCGTCGCGGCGCTGGCGTTGGCGCCCACCAGCGCATCCAGCACGCGGTCTTCGGCGGCAAGCTGGGCGCGGGCCTGCACGTCCTTGCGCTTGCGCTCGCGCACCTGTGCGATGGCGACCTCGACCAGGTCGCGGATGATCTGCTCGACGTCGCGGCCGACATAGCCGACCTCGGTGAATTTGGTGGCCTCGACCTTGATGAAGGGCGCGCCGGCGAGTTTTGCCAGCCGCCGCGCGATCTCGGTCTTGCCGACCCCGGTCGGCCCGATCATCAGGATATTCTTGGGCAGCACCTCCTCGCGCAAGCCGCCGTTGAGCTGCAGCCTTCGCCAGCGGTTGCGCAGCGCAATGGAGACCGCGCGCTTGGCGTCGGACTGGCCGACGATGAAGCGGTCGAGTTCGGAGACGATTTCACGGGGGGAGAAGTCTGTCATTTGTTCTAGCTAGGATGGGAATTGGGTCAGGACAAGTCACTTGAATTGCGAACCATCAGGAGCGCCGGGCCGGCCGGCGTATCGACCACGCGTTCCCGCTCGAATCCCGCCTTCTGATAGGCGCGCACCGCGCGGATATTCGCCGGATCGGGATCGGTGACGATGCGCGGCGTTCCATTTCTTAACAACGTGTCAGCGAATTGCCGGATGAAGCTGGAGCCGTGGCCGCACCCGATCATGTCGGGTTCGCCGATGAATTGATCGATGCCGCGGGTGGCGGTGGGCTGTGCCCCAAAGCCCTGATTCCAGGTCGAGAGCGGATAGCTCTGGATATAGCCAAATGGACGCCGGTCGAACGCGACGATGAACTGATCCATGTCGGGATCATCGAGGTCGCCGCTCACCAGCGCGTATTGCTGCGACGGATCGCCCCACCAACGCACCACTTCGGGCGTTGCGAGCCAGCGGCGGATCAAGGGAAGATCAGCTGAAGACATGGAGCGGAAAGCGTATTCCGGCGACATCGGCTAGCCGCCCTGCAAGGTCTCGATCGTCACGTTGCGATTGGTATAGACGCAGATGTCGGCGGCGATATCGAGCGAGCGGCGCACGATGCTCTCGGCATCCTTGTCGGTATCGATCAGCGCGCGCGCGGCGGCCAGGGCATAATTGCCCCCGGAGCCGATTGCCATGACGCCCGCTTCCGGCTCCAGCACGTCGCCGGTCCCGGTCAGGACCAGCGACACATCCTTATCCGCGACGATCATCATCGCTTCCAGCCGCCGCAAATAGCGGTCGGTGCGCCAATCCTTGGCGAGCTCGACCGCGGCGCGGGTCAGTTGCCCCGGATATTGCTCGAGCTTGCTCTCCAACCGCTCGAACAGCGTGAACGCATCCGCGGTGGCGCCGGCAAAGCCGCCAATCACGTCGCCCTTGCCGAGTTTACGGACCTTCTTGGCGTTGGACTTGATCACGGTCTGGCCGATCGAGACCTGGCCGTCGCCGCCGATCACGACCCTGCCGCCCTTGCGGACGGTCAAAATGGTGGTGCCGTGCCAGACCGACGGCTCATGGGGGGAAGCTTGCATTGGGATACCTCGCGTCCGGCCAGATTTAGGGGCTGGCGGGCAGGGTTACAATCGGCGGGGGGGAACGTAGCGTTTTCGAGCTGAGCGGGTACCGGTTCACGTCAGGAAAACGCGTCAGAACAAAGACCGGCGCCTGATTTCCGCTCACCATAGGCGGAAGTTCAGCCACGAGCGGACCATACCGCAGTAGCGAAGGGGGCATCGGCCTGCTAAAAGGGCGCGTTTTTAGAGCATGATCCGGAAAAGTGGGTATCGGTTTTCCGAAAAATCAAGCTCAGCCTTGAGATCATGCTCAGATTTGGGGACCGGAAAGCGATTTTTCATGCGCAGCGCCACCATCAAGCGCAAGACCAAGGAAACCGATATCGAGGTGACGGTAAATCTCGATGGGTCCGGCGTGTCCGACGTCTCGACCGGCATCGGCTTCTTCGACCATATGCTTGATCTGTTGGCCCGGCATTCCCGCATCGACATCACGGTGAAGGCGGTGGGCGATCTTCACATCGACCATCACCACACCACCGAAGACGTCGGCATCGCGCTCGGCCAGGCCGTGAAGCAGGCGCTCGGCAGCATGGCCGGCATCACCCGCTATGCCTCGGTGCACATGCCGATGGACGAGACGCTGTCCCGTGTCGTGATCGACATTTCCGGGCGGCCGGTGCTGGTGTTCAAGGCGGAGTTTCCGCGCGACAAGGTCGGGCAGTTCGACACCGAACTGGTGCGCGAATGGTTCAACGCGTTTGCGATGAATGCCGGCGTGACTTTGCACGTCGAGACCTTATATGGCGAGAATAGCCATCATATCGCCGAAGTCCTGCTTCAAGGGTCTGGCGAGGGCGCTACGGACGGCGGTGGCGATCGATCCGCGCGCAGCCGGTGAAGTTCCATCCACCAAGGGGCAGCTCGGCGGCTAGTCACCGAGCGGCGGAGTTGAGGACAATGCCGGTCTACACGGTTCATGCTCCCTTTGCGAACGGCGCGGATCTCCGCGCCACCGACAGGTTCGTCTTCGTTCGCGACGGGTTTCATTTCTGGGCCTTCTTGTTCGGCGTGCTCTGGCTTGCCTGGAACAGGCTGTGGCTGGCGCTGATCGGCTGGATCATCGTCGTGGCTGCGATCGATGCCGTATTGTTGGGCCTTGGCATCGGCCGGGTCGCGATCTTTTTCTCCGACCTGTTGCTGGCGCTGCTGTTGGGGTTCGAAGCCGCGAGCATGCAGCGCTGGACCTTGTCGCGGCGGAACTGGCGCCAGCTCGAGATCGTCGTCGCCGACGACGAGGAGTCCGCCGAGCGGCGGTTTTTCGATCGCTGGAGCGTCAAGCAGCGCGGCATCACCAACGATCAACTGGCGGTCGATCGCGGCGGCCCGCCGCCGACGCGGCATATTCCGGGCCAGTCGTTCTCGAAGCCGCCGCCGCCATTGCCGCAGGGCGGCATCATCGGCCTGTTTCCGGAACCGGGAGACTCGCGATGAGCGTCGCCATCATCGACTATGGCTCCGGCAACCTGCACTCCGCCGCGAAGGCGTTCGAGCGCGCCACGCGCAGCGCCGAGAACCCGCAGAAGATCATGGTGACCAGCGATCCCGAGGCGGTGTACCGCGCCGACCGTATCGTACTGCCCGGCGTCGGCGCCTTTGCGGATTGCCGCCGCGGACTGGACGCGCTCGATGGCATGGTCGAAGCCTTGACGGAAGCGGTGCGCGACAAGGCGCGGCCGTTCTTCGGCATCTGCGTCGGCATGCAGTTGATGGCAAGTCGCGGCAAGGAGCACGTCACGACCGACGGCTTCAACTGGATCGAGGGCGACGTCGTCAAGATCACGCCGCGCGAGGAAAATCTGAAGATTCCCCATATGGGCTGGAATACGCTCGACATGGTCCGCGAGCACCCGGTGCTGGAGCGTCTGGCTCTGGGGCCCAAAGGCCGCCACGCTTATTTTGTGCACTCCTATCACCTCAGCGCGGCCAACGAGGCCGATGTGCTGGCGCGCGCCGATTACGGCGGCCCGGTGACGGCGATCGTCGGCAAGGACACCGCGATCGGTACCCAATTTCACCCCGAGAAGAGCCAGCGCTTTGGGTTGGCGCTGATCTCGAATTTTCTGAAGTGGAAGCCGTGATCCTGTTTCCGGCCATCGACCTGAAGAACGGCCAGTGCGTGCGGCTCGAGCAGGGCGACATGGCGCGCGCGACCGTGTTCAATCTCGACCCCGCGGCGCAGGCGAAGAGCTTCGCTGCCCAAGGTTTCGAATATCTGCATGTGGTCGATCTCGACGGTGCGTTTGCCGGCAAGCCGATGAACGAACAGGCGGTGGAAACGATGCTGAAGGCGGTCACGATGCCGCTGCAACTCGGCGGCGGCATCCGCGATCTCGCAACCGTCGAGGCTTGGCTCGCCAAGGGCGTCGCTAGGGTGATCATCGGCACCGCGGCGGTGCGCGATCCCGAACTGGTCAAGAACGCCGCGAGGAAATTCCCGGGCCGGGTCGCGGTCGGTCTCGACGCCCGCGACGGCAAGGTCGCGGTCGAAGGCTGGGCGAAGACCTCGCAAGTCACCGCGCTCGAAATCGCGCAGCGGTTCGAGGATGCCGGCGTTGCCGCCATCATCTTCACCGATATTGCGCGCGACGGGCTTCTTAAAGGCCTCAATCTCGATGCGACGATCGCGCTCGCCGACCGCATCTCCATCCCCGTGGTCGCCTCGGGCGGGCTCGCCTCGATCGAGGACGTCAGGGCGATGTTGAAGCCGCGCGCGAAAAGACTTGCCGGCGCGATCGCGGGCCGCGCGCTGTATGACGGCCGGCTTGATGCGACCGCGGCGCTGGCGCTGATCCGCGACGCCCGCGCGGCGGCTGGAGGGGAATTTCGATCTTAATCGGATCATGATCTAGGAGATTTCATGTTCAAGGTGCGCGTGATTCCCTGTCTCGACGTCAAGGACGGCCGCGTGGTCAAGGGCGTCAATTTCGTCGACCTGCGCGACGCCGGCGATCCCGTGGAAGCGGCGATCGCTTATGATGCGGCCGGCGCCGACGAGCTTTGCTTTCTCGACATCACCGCGACCCACGAAAACCGCGGCACCATGCTGGACGTGGTCCGGCGCACCGCGGAGGCCTGCTTCATGCCGCTGACCGTCGGCGGCGGAGTACGGACGACAGACGATATCAAGACCCTCTTGCGCTTCGGCGCCGACAAGGTTTCGATCAACTCCGCCGCCGTCAGCCGCCGCGAATTTGTCAAGGAAGGCGCTGAAAAATTCGGCGAGCAGTGCATCGTGGTCGCCATCGACGCCAAGCGGGTCAAGCGCGGCGGCGGATCGGACCGCTGGGAGATTTTCACCCATGGCGGGCGCAATTCCACCGGGATCGACGCTATCGAATACGCCCAGGAGGTCGTCTCGCTCGGCGCCGGCGAAATCCTGCTAACCTCGATGGACCGTGACGGCACCCGGCAGGGATTCGATATTCCATTGACGCGGGCCATCGCCGACAGCGTTCCGGTGCCGGTGATTGCTTCCGGCGGGGTCGGCAACCTCGACCATCTGGTCGAGGGCATCCGCGAGGGGCATGCCACCGCGGTATTAGCGGCCTCGATCTTCCACTTCGGGGAATTTACCATCCGCCAAGCCAAGGACCACATGGTGCGCGCCGGCCTGCCGTTGCGGCTCGATCCCTGACGACATACCTTCATAAGAATGCTAAATGGTCCGGAATGGTATTCTCCCTTCCGGCCGGCGCCTGCGTTGAGTTCCATCTGATGCCGCGTTTTACGGTCCATGATCTGGCGGCCACCATCGACGCCCGCGCCGCGTCGGGCGGCGAGGCGTCCTATACACGCAAGCTGCTCGACAAGGGTGTCGAGCACTGCGCCAAGAAGCTTGGCGAAGAGGCGGTGGAAACCGTGATCGCCGCGGTCGAGAACGACCGCGACCAACTCATCGCCGAAAGCGCCGATTTGTTGTTTCATTTGCTGGTGCTTCTGAAGTCGCGCGGCGTCACGCTTGGGGACGTCGAGGCCGCGCTTTCGAAACGAACCACGATGTCCGGGTTGGAAGAGAAGGCGTCGCGCAAGAGCGATTAACCAGAGGCGGCTTCATGGATATCCGGGCAACAGATCAGCAGTATAATCCCTATCGGATATTTACCCGTACCCAGTGGTCGCGGTTGCGTGACGACACGCCGATGACGCTGGAGCCGGGCGAGTTTTCGCGGCTGCGCTCGATGCATGACCGCCTCGATCTGAAGGAGGTCGAGGACATCTATCTGCCGCTGTCACGGCTGTTGTCGATCTATGTCGATTCCACGCAGCGGCTGTATTACGCGCAGCGCCAGTTCCTCGGCATCCGCGATCGCAAGATGCCCTATATCATCGGCGTTGCCGGCTCGGTCGCGGTCGGCAAATCGACCACCGCGCGCGTGTTGCAGGCGCTGTTGGCGCGCTGGTCGCCGCGGCCCAAGGTCGAACTGATCACGACCGACGGCTTCCTGTTTTCCAACGCGGTGCTGGAACGGCAAGGCCTGATGCAGAAGAAGGGCTTTCCGGAAAGCTACGACCTGCCGACGCTGCTGTCGTTTTTGAGCGACATCAAGGCCGGGCGGCGCAAGGTGCGCGCGCCGGTCTATTCGCATTTGACCTACGACATCGTGCCGAACCAATGGGTCGAGGTCGACCAGCCTGATATCCTGGTCGTCGAGGGCGTCAACGTGCTGCAGACCGGCCGGTTGCCGCGCGACGGCAAGGCGGTGCCGGTGGTATCCGACTTCTTCGATTTCTCGGTCTATATCGATGCCGACGAGTCGGTGCTGCGCGAGTGGTACGTCAAGCGTTTCCTCGCGCTGCGCGACACCGCCTTCCACGATCCCAGGTCATATTTCCATCGCTATGCGCCGCTTTCCGATGAGGAAGCCACCGCCACCGCGCTCGCGATCTGGGAACGCACCAACCTCGCCAATCTCGAGGACAACATCCTGCCGACCCGGCCGCGTGCGACCTTGATCCTGACCAAGGGCGCCGACCACGTGGTGCAAACGGTGGCGCTGCGGCGGCTCTAGGTTTGAGCATGATCTTTTCGGAAAACCGGTATCCACTTTTCCGGATCATGCTCTAGCCGCCTTACGCCGCGAGATGCCGCGCGGCGGCCAGCCCGGCCAGCGCTTCGGTGAGCTTGTCGCGATCGAGCGGCTTGATCAGGAAACCGTCCATGCCGGCTTCGAAACACGCATAGCGGTCTTCCACCAGCGTGTTGGCGGTGAGGGCGAGGATCGGCGTGCGCCGGCCAGATTCGGCGGCCTCCCGGGCGCGGATGCGTTTGGCGGCCTCTATGCCGTCGAGCTGCGGCATCTGGATGTCCATCAGCACGAGGTCATAGGGCGTGCCGGCGGAATTCGCCGCGAGCCAGGACTCCAGCGCGGCTTCGCCGTTGGTGGCGATCACCGCGTGATGTCCGAGCCGGGTCAGCAGCGAGCGCATCAACAGCGCGTTGATCTCGTTGTCTTCGGCGACCAGAACCGAGAGTGCATTGGCCGATGCGCGGGCCGGCACCTCGATCGGCTCGGCCGCTTCGATCAAGGCATCGTCGGCGAGACTGGGCGCGGCCACATCCGTAGCCAGCGACAGCCGCGCCGCCAGCGAGGCCACCCGCAGCGGCTTGACCAGATAGCCGGTGAAGGCGGAGGACGGCTTCAGCTCGTGCCGCGTCGCCGGCGTGAACATCACGATCCGCTGCGTCGCATGGCGGCGCGCGGCCTCGCCGAGCCTGTCGACGGCCTCGCTGTCCAGCTCGCGGTCGATCAGCACGGCATGCCAGGCGCGTTCCGGCAGCAGCGCCAGCGCGACGTCGGCATCGGTGACCATGCAGGTCTGACCGCCCCAGCGCTGCAGCCGCCGCGCCACCAGCGACGCCTCAATGCTTTGCGGGGCCACCAGCATGATCGATTGGCCGGCCAGATTCGGCGTTGCGAGCCGCTGCGGTTGGTCCTGGTCGGAAGCCGGAAGCGGTACCGATACCTCGAAGGTCGAACCGGTCCCGAGCTCGCTCTCCAGCGTGATGCGACCGCCCATGCGCTTGACGATGCGCTCGGAAATGCTCAAGCCCAGGCCGTTGCCGCCATAGTTCCGCCCGATGCGTTCGTCGGCCTGTTCGAACTCGCGGAAAATCCGCTGGCGTGCCTCGGGCGCGATGCCGATGCCGGTGTCGCGCACCAGGAAGCTGATCTCGTTGGGCCAGATGCCGGGCTCGACGATCAGCGCCACGCCGCCGCTCGCGGTGAACTTGATCGCATTGCCGGCGAGGTTGAGCAGCACCTGCCGCAGCCGCGCCGCGTCGCCGATCACCTCCGCCGGCAGGCGCTCGTCGACATAGGCCGCGATCTCGAGCTTCTTGGCCTGGGCCCGCGGCGCCAACAGCTCGGTGATGTCCTCGATCATTGAGACCAGCGCGAACGGGCGCTGCTCGAGGTCGATCTTGCCGGCCTCGATCTTGGAGTAGTCCAATAGCTCGTCGATCAGCGACAGCAGCGCATCACCGGAGGTTTTCACCGCCCGAGCGTAGGTCGTCTGCTCCGGGGACAGCGGCGTCTCGAGCAACAGGCCGCTCATGCCGATGATGCCGTTCAGGGGCGTGCGGATTTCGTGGGAGGCCATCGCCAGGAAGCGCGACTTGGCGCGGTTGGCGGCATCGGCCTGGTCGCGCGCTTCGGCGAGCGCGCGTTCGGTTTCGGTGCGGTCGGTGACGTCGCGGCCGACGCATTGCAGCTCGGCCGGCCGGCCGGCATCGGCGCGCACCAGGCCTTCGCGCCAGGCGATCCATTTCGGCCCCAGACCGGTCGCGATCTTCTGGTCGTGGATTCGCGTGCCGTCGGTCTCGAGCGCGCTGTCGCCCTGTTCCAGGATTTTGAACGCGAAGCGGCTGCCGATCAGCGCGTCCCGAGGTTGCCCGGCGATCTCGCAATAGGCGTCGTTGGCGAAGGTGATGCGGCCGTCCGCGTCGCGCATCACGATCAGGTCGCCCTGCGCTTCGAACAGGCTGCGGGCGCGTTCCTCGGCCTCCTGCAGTTCCCAATTGCGGTCGGCCAATGCTTCATTGTGGAGCGCGATCTTGTTGAGCTTCTGGCGCATCAAGCGCAGGCGGAAGCTCAGGGTGGCGAGCGCGAGGCAGGCGAGCGCGAACAGGAAGCTGGCGCCGATCGCGAAAGAGTTGGGGTCATAGCCGGAATGTTCCGACCGGCTTCCGGCGATGAAACCATAGGAACCGCCGAACGCGGCCGAGAAGATCGTGAAGGAGCGGATGGTGGCAATCAGCCATGGATGGCGCCGCGCGAAGCGGCGCATCTGCAGTTTGATCCGGAAAGCCCGTCCCATGATTGTTTTCCTGGCCGTTTTCCCGACGGTTGCTGCTCGCGCCCCGCGCGAGGACGATGCGACGGCGACCTTGCAAACTGTTTGAGGCCGCGCCAGTTCGCGCCGCGCGATGAGAACAGGGTTAATCAAACGCCAAGACGCTCCTGTTTGAGCATGATCTCCGCGCAAACCCGTTCCGCGTTTGTCGCGAGGGAAAACCGGTATCCACCCATCCGGTCAAGCCGGAGGGCATGCTTTTCCGGATCATGCTCTCAGAGCGCGGCGGCAAGCCGCGGGCGTTCGCCGTGGGCGCCGACGATCAGGGCCGCGGCTTCGCGCGCCGAAAAGCGTTTCGAGCGGACGAAAATCCGGTAATCGGCCGAACCATCGTCGGGCGAAAGATAGATCACGGGCGCGCCGGCGGAGGGATGCGCGGAAACCGCGACGAACTGGGTCGACGGCGTCACCGTGCAGGTCGCGTCCTCGGTCTCGTCGGCATCGTCGATGACTGCGAAGTCGGCGCTCTCGGCGCGATCGGTGAGCGCGACGCGAACGGTGGCAGCTGTGGGATCGTCGGTGAAGCTGACGTGAAGGTCGGCATGCCAGGGGGCGTCGGCGATCTGCAGCGTATCGGTGCCGATCGCGATGCAGGGACGCTGCGAGGGAATAAGCTCGACCCGCGCCAGGATGGCCGCGGCAATCAATGGGACGGCCGAGACCAGGATCTTCAAACGCAACATGCTACGCTACCCGCTTGCCGATAAGCCCGTGGAGACGCGCCGGGCTTATGGTTGGCAGAGCGTAAACAAAACTCGTTACCGCCGGGTTGACGACCGGCGCGCGGACCTGACGTCACGATCAGACGGCTAGCACGGCGAAGCAAGAAGGCGCCGTCCTCGCAATCGCGCGCGATTTCGATTTTCAAACAGCCCGCCGCGTGCAGACACGGCCTCGCGATCCCGCCGCATGTTTTGCCCGAGGTTTATCGTGAACTTCCCGCCTTCTGAAGATCAGAGGGCGCGGGGAATGCCGGGTGCCCAATGCACCCGCAGCCTCGTGTGCGCTTTGTAGTTTTAGTATGCACACGAGTATTCACAGCGGAGGCACCGGAAACATCCGGCATTCCCCACGCAATGGTTTTAACAGCTTATACGTGATCTCCCCGGGGACCGGGCTCTTTTGCCCCCGTCGTCTTGCAGGACTAATCCCGCAAACCTTAACGCCAGCGTCGGGGCGCCAGGACCACACGATTTCGCCGTCCGCTTCGAGCGTCGCCCGTCTAGCGCCGCCTTTGCGTCCACCGCATCCCACCCCGCGTCCGTGACGTTCTCGAGCCGCCCCTCTGAGGGGTGGGACAGGAACGTCAATATTCCTGATTCCACCTGCCTGTCAAGCAAATTTCTGAAATTCGGAAATTGATGAAATTCCAATTTTGGGTGTGCGGCGAGGCGAGATATTTTCGCGGTACATCTGGACAACTAGAATCGCATTGATCGAGCTGGCGAATTTCCTTTTAGGCGCCGCCTAAAACTCTCGGCAAGGGCGGGGTTGTTGGTGCGGGAGACGGCGATATTGCTGTTTTCGAGCGGTCGGCGCCGCGAATTGAGCACGCGCGGATCGAGTTGCGGAGCACCGTGACCTGATAACTTGCATCAAGCGGCACAATCGTTTTCCTCAAGCCATCTGCCGCACATCCTCGGCGAGCGCGCGATAGGACAGCGCTTCGGCGAGATGCAGCCGGCCGATCTTGTCGGTGCCGTCGAGGTCGGCGAGCGTGCGGGCGACGCGGAGCACGCGGTGATAGCCGCGCGCCGAAAGCCGCATGGTCTCGGCGGCGTCGCGCAGCAGTTTCTGGCCCTGCGCGTCGGCTTTTGCGATCTCTTCCAGCACCGCGGCCGGCGCTTCGGCGTTGGTGCGGACGTTCGGCAGTCCCAGCGCCGCATAGCGCGAAAGCTGGATGTCGCGCGCGGCCGCGACGCGGGCGGCGACCTCGGCCGAGCCTTCCGCCGCCGGCGGCAGGATCAGGTCGGCCGCGGTGACCGCCGGCACCTCGATGCGCAGGTCGATGCGGTCCATCAGCGGGCCGGAGATGCGCATCTGGTAGTCGGCGGTGCAGCGGTCGATCCGGCCGCGCTTGCAGGCATAGCCGGGCTCGAAGGCGTGGCCGCAGCGGCACGGGTTCATGGCCGCGACCAGCATGAAGCGCGCCGGATAGGTGACGCGGTGATTGGCGCGGGACACCGCGATCTCGCCGTTCTCGAGCGGCTGGCGCAGCGAATCCAGCACGCGCGGATCGAACTCCGGCAATTCGTCGAGGAACAGCACGCCCTGATGCGCCAGCGAAATCTCGCCGGGTTTCGCGCGCATGCCGCCGCCGGTCAGCGCCGCCATGCTGGCGGAATGATGCGGGCTGCGGAACGGCCGCCGCGCGGTCAGCGCGCCGCCTTCGATCTCGCCGGCGACGGAAGCGATCATCGAGACTTCCAGCAGCTCCGACGGCGACAGCGGCGGCAGGATCGAGGGCAGCCGCGCCGCCAGCATCGACTTGCCGGCGCCGGGCGAGCCGATCATCAACAGGTGATGCCCGCCGGCCGCGGCGATCTCGAGCGCGCGCTTGGCGCTTTCCTGGCCCTTGATGTCGCGCAGGTCGAGCGGCGAGGCCTTGGCTTCGTGGATCTTCGGCTTCGGCCGCGACAGCACCTGCGTGCCCTTGAAATGGTTGGCGATCTGGATCAGCGAATTGGCGGCGACGATCTGGATGTCCGGGCTCGCCCAGGCGGCCTCGGCGCCGCAAGCGGCGGGACAGATCAGGCCCTCGTCGCGCGCATTGGCCCCGATCGCGGCCGGCAGCACGCCCGCGACGGGCGCGATCGATCCGTCGAGGCCGAGCTCGCCGAGCACCGTGAAGCCGGGAAGCGCGTCGGGCGGAATCGCGCCGATCGCCGCCATCAGCCCGAGCGCGATCGGCAGATCGTAATGGCTGCCTTCCTTCGGCAGATCGGCCGGCGCGAGGTTGACGGTGATGCGGCGCGCGGGCAGCGCCAGCCCCGAGGCGATCAGCGCCGAGCGCACCCGCTCGCGCGCTTCCGAGACCGCCTTGTCGGGCAGGCCGACGATCGCAAACGCCGGCAATCCCGGCGCGACCTGCACCTGCACGTCGACCGCGCGGGCCTCGATCCCCTCAAAGGCAACGGTAGAAACGCGCTGGACCATGGTGCCCCTCTGCCGCAAGCGAAGGTAGCGGAAGGAGGCGGGGATGGCAAGAACATTAAGGGAACATATGAAATTCTAGCGCCTTAGTCCCGGTTCGACTCCGGCGGGCGCACCAGCTGCGATGGAGGGATTATCCGATAACCTAATGCCAAGATTGCCAGCAGTGTCTCTCGCGCCGTCCTTCGATCAAACTCCTTTTCCTTTTCGCTGAGCGCCGAATAGGGAACGAGGTCGGGGTGTGTGCGCGCCTTGTCCGAACGCTCTTCGCCCCAAGTCCAGTTTTCGTCGATTCGGCCGAGCGCCCAATGATCATGGACGTTCTCCGCCAACTGTTCCAACAGAGCACTCAACTCGTTCGGCAATTCGATGCCGGACGTTTGAATTGGTGATGGCCTATACCGGTCGTGCGGTGGCATTATTGGCTCTCTTCGCGATCTGCTTGACGACGTCCGCCATTATCCCTTGATGGGATGACGGCGCCGCCTTGGTCAACGCGCGCACAAGGGTCACCATGGTACCCTTGTTGTGCGGATCGGTATCGGCTCGCCGAGCGTCCGCAAAAACATGCTCGGCAAACGCGCGCGACCGCACCTGTCCATCGTCCTCGGCCGTCACGGTCACCGCCACGTCATCCTTCGACAATTCAAGCAGAAATTCTGGCCACGCAGCACTTGGGATGTGCCGTATGGTATCGATGATGGCCTCACGCGAGCCGCCCAGCATCGTTGTTCGGAATACCTGGCTGTTCTCGCCGCGTCCGACGCCGGTGAGTTCGGCGCGGATGTCATCAAGTATGAGGTCTGCTGCGGCATCAATACCCGCCGGGAGTGTCGGGGCTTGAAGTTTCTCCGCTCCGTGCTCCCTCAGGAATTTGAGGTCAGTGCCCTCGACCACGTAAGGCAGCAGCACGATTTTGGGATCCTTGGCGAGCGCGATTCGCAATTCTTCGCGCGACCATTCGCTTTGTTCGTAGCCCTCGCCGATGATTGCCACGAACATATCGCAGGCATCGACCTCGCTCTTGATCTTTTTCTGCCAGTCGCTCCCCGCCGGTATCGCGTTCCGTTCCTTATAGTGAAATCGTTCGATGTTGCGCAGCCGCAACCCATCCGAAAGCTGTCGCGCAAGCGGATTTGCCTTCGCCGAATTGCTGATGAAGACGCGGGCCGCGCGCCGGCCAATACTCTCGAAATACAACATGCCCTCTTCGCCTTTCTTGAAGACGGTCTGCCCCTCGTCCATTTTCCGAAACGCACGGTCAAGCTGCCAGATCAGATCATCGGGATCACGCCAAAACAGCACCGATTCGACACCCGGTTCATCCGCATCCATGCGCAGCCCCTCGACAATCGGAGGCAACCTGACCGTCCCGAGAGTCTCGACGGGTTCCAGTCGTGCGAGTTTTATGGTGGGCACCAAACGTCCGTAAACATAAGCGAACACCCACTCTGGCAGATCGCTTCCGCGCACGTCGAGGATGACCGCTTCATACTTGTCAAGTTCGATTGCGAAAAGCGCATTGTGTTTGTAAGGCAACCTGATGGGGTGGATTTCGAATCCGCTAACGTCAGCCGTCTCGCTGATGCGTTGCAGGATGTCTGGCTTGGCGTAAGCACAGGTAGATGCATCGCCTGGGATGAGTACCGCGATTTTGCCGCGCGGCCGGCGTAGGGCGTCTGGATACGCTTTGGCGATGCCCTTTAGGCGATCGATCTTTCTTAAGAGTTCATCCAGTCCCGCCCTGGAATCCTTGGCCGAGAAATAGTGCCTTTCCTCCGGATCGAGATTTTCAAACGGCGTAGCGTTGACGCTATCGTCGATAAGCAGAAGCTTCGGACGGCGCGCCTGGACCGCAAGACCATATTCGTAAAGCACGAACGGCGAGCAGTGGAACTTCGAAACGTTGTCGCGCCGGTTGAGAACCGCGACGAACGCGCTGCAACGCCGCATCATTCGTTCAAGATGGGTGTGGATCGTGGTGTCCGATGGAGGGTCGACAAAGAACGAGAAATCGGAGCTGAAATAGGACCAGAATTCCTTGTTTTGGTCTTGGTCCTCAATCCGATAGCTGTGGCTGAAATAGGTCGCTATGGACATAGGTCAGACCCCCTCGGCTTCGCCGCGTGGATGTCAGTAGCCAATAATTATTTTATATCAGCGTGGAGTTGTCGAGAGCTGTGCCTCTCAGCATCAAGGCGGACGAGGCGCGGATGCCGGTCGGCGAGGTTTGGTTCCCGGCCGGCCATCAGCTCACCCGCTGATAGCTGGCCGGCAGGTTCGGCGGCTTGTAGTCTCCAAGCAGGGTCATTCGCTCAAACACCGAAACATGAATGTTGGCGCCGTCGTTGACGTGCCGATGCCGCCCGGCATGGATCATCCATCTCGTGGCAAAATTCGCGGCCGGGTCCTTGTAGGTCTTCGGGATATATTCGACCAGCCACCACAATCCGGTCAGGGACTCGCTTGGGCGGACCGCCGGCGAACGGCGCGGCGTAGCGGGAGCCGGGCGTGTTCTGCGCGGGCAGCACGATCGCCTTCATTAGCGGATCGAGGATCAGTCCGGCTGCTTCGGCCTTGCCTGTCATCCATTTCAGGGCGGTAGCGGAGAGACCCGACAGGTCTTCCGGATATCCGCCGCCGACATTGCAGTGAACGCCGGGAAACCAGACCTGTTCGACGTCGACCGGTCGAGTGCCCCAGAGATTCTGCACGAAGTAGACGCGCCGTTCGTCGAGCGCGACGGCGTGGCGGACGGTGTCGACCGAGTTATTGTTCAGCGTGTAGGGCAGATGTTGCGGCGCCCAGGCCCAGCCGATCGAACTGACCGTGTCCCACAGCCCGAGGAAATGGACGCGCACCGGCCGGCAGAAGGTGCGCTTGAAACCGTCGGAAATGGTTTCATCGCGCTGGTTCTTGTACATGTCCCAGGCGAACGGGATGAGTTCCTCGTTACCCTGCGTCAACAGACCCACCTTGTGCAGCATCCCCGCGACGACCCGCGCGGTGTAGGCGCCGCGGCTGAATCCGAAAATGAAGATCTGGTCGCCTTCCTGGTAGTAGCGCATCAGGTAGCGATAGGCGTCCTGCACATGGTCCGACAACAGCCACGCGATCGCGAGGTCGAGTCGCGTGATGAACCACTGTTTCAACCGGCCCCACACGCCCGGCGGGGCGAACGTTCCGATGCCCGGCTGATAATAGGCCAGTTGGTCGTTTCGCGCGCGGTCGAGCATGGCGTAGAGCTTGACCACGTTGGTGTTGGTCGCCGAGTACTGGTTGCTGGTGCCGTCGAGGCAGAGAATAATGTTTCGGGCCATGGATACGCGCTTTCTCGGCAGACTCGCCGCCGGCAATGATTTTGGTTTGCTTGCAGGTCAAATCGTCGGTGCTGAAAATCGAGGCCGAAATGGCCGAACGGCCTTCCGGAGATTGAAAGACTATCGGCACATCCCGGGATACACAAGACGACAAGACACAACTTGGCCCACGGGATCTTCAACCCTCCGCCGGGGCCGAAGCCTCGATGCCGGCCAAGGTCAATTCGCGGCCAAATCCAGCGTGTCCTTCGCCATCTTCTCCGCCGGCAGCTCGATGCGGGCGCTCAACCCGCCGCCGTCGCGGTTAGTGAGCGTCACGTCTCCCCCATGTTCACGCGCGATCGTGCGTGCGACGCTGAGGCCGAGGCCGACACCTGCCTTGCCCGGATCGCGCGCGGCCTCGAGCCGATAGAACGGCGCGAAAACCTTCTCCTGCTCCTCCACCGGGATACCCGGCCCGTCGTCATCGACGATAATCGCGACGCGATCGGGTTCGCGCACAATCTTGACGCGCGCGACAGCGCCGTACTTGACGGCATTGTCGATCAGGTTCGCGACAGCGCGACGAACGAGGGTCGGTCGGCAGGGAACGTCGACGCCGCGCGGGCCGAGATAACAGGCCTTGCCGCCGGCATCCGCGACGTCTTCGCAGGCGTCGCCGACGAGAACACCGAGATCGACCAGCCGTCGCGGCTCCTGGCGGGAGTTGTCGCGGGCAAAAGCCAGCGTGGAATTGATCATCGCGTTCATGACGTCCAGATCGTCAAACATCTTGCGCTGCTGCTCGCCGTCGGTGACCAGCTCGGCGCGAAAACGCAATCGCGCCAGCGGCGCCCGCAGATCATGCGAGATCGCGGCCAGCATCTGGGTGCGGTCCTCCAGAAAGCGCTGCAGCCTGTCCTGCATGCGGTTGAAGGCCGCAATGGTCGTGCGCAACTCCTGGGGTCCACGCACGGCCAGCGGCGGCGCCGTCAGATCGACGCCGAGCCGTTCCGCGCCGCGCGCAAACTCCCGGATCGGACGGGCAAGCCGGCGCGCCGTCCAGATTGAAACCAGGACTGCAACGACGACTATCGAGATCAGGAACAGCGGAAATCCATATCCGGGCTCCACGACGTAATCGGGAATGGTCAGGGATATTCGGTGACCGTCAGGCAGCGTGGCCTCAACGACCGCTCCGTTGTCCAACGACGACCTGGCCCGATGACGGTCGGCGGCTTCATCGGTACGGACCGGGAGACGATGAGCGCTGACCAATATCGGCGGGGACAATGGGTCGAGCTGCATTTGAACGAGCCTGCGGAGCCGATCAAGGGAATCCTCTACGTCGTCCGCAGTTTCGGGTTGTGTCGGCGCGTCGAAGACAATCCGCATTTCGGGAGCTGCAATGCCCGCGATGAACCTCTGACTTTCCGGTTGAGGAGAGGACGCCGCAGCACGAATGATCATGGCAATTTTGCCGGAAAGCATCATCGGCTGCATGTACGGCCTGATGACGCTGAATCCGGATCGCGAGAACAACACGTAACTGGGACCGCGGGCTGCGCTGCCCGATCGAAAACCAAAATGGCTGAGGCCTTCGCCAAGTCCGATCGTCATCACGATTCCAAGGATGATCGCAAGAACGATCGCTGTCGCGATCCGCGCCGCGATGCCATTCAGGTTCGACAATATTCTCATGACGCTCCCACCGCGACGACGTTCGCGGCCAGGATATAGCCGCCGTTACGGACCGTCTTGATCAGCGTCGGCACCTTCGGGTCGATCTCGATCTTGCGGCGGAGGCGGCTGATCTGAACATCGATGCTGCGGTCGAAATTGCTGGCGGTACGTCCCCGCGAAAGGTCGAGCAGCTGGTCGCGCGTCAGCACGCGCTGCGGGCGTTCGGCAAGCGCCAGCAGCAGATCGAATTCACCGGCCCGCAACGGCACCAGGGCGTCCTTCGCGGAATAAAGCTGACGGTGGGTCACATCCAACCGCCAGCCGGCGAACTCGAGAATGCGCTTTTGATCGACGGGGCGCCAGCTTCGGGCGCGCCGGCGCGGCGAAGCACCGCGCGAACGCGGGCCAGCAATTCGCGCGGATTCGCCGCCTTTGCGAGATAGTCGTCCGCGCCCATTTCGAGACCGATGATCCGGTCGACCTCCTCGCCCATCGCCGTCAGCATGATGATCGGCAAGGTGCTGGTGGCGCGCAGGCGCCGGCATATGGCAAGGCCGTCCTCGCCCGGCAACATCAGGTCGAGGATGACGAGGTTGATGCGCGATGCCTCCAGGATCAGCGACATCGCGTTGCCGTTGTGGGCGACGGAAACGCGATAGCCCTGCCGGGTCAGAAACTTCGACAGCAACGCGCAAAGTTCCTTGTCATCGTCAACAATAAGGAGGTGTGCCGGGGGGCTCATGACACCGACTATCCTAATCCAGGTGTCCAAATTTGGATCGGGAAATATCTGGGCGGCTGTACCAGGATCGCCCGCGGCGTGCAGTTTTGGCTGTTTTGTAACCTTGTGTAACCTGCGCCGCCGGTGAAACAGTATTTAACAATCCGCGGCCTCGTGAAATCAGGCGGACATCAAGCTCCAAACTCTCTGCGTTAAGATCCCGACGCCCATGGGCTCTGGGGGATTTTGAAATGTGCGCAGCACCTTCGGGATCGCTGATCGCGCTGGCGGTCGGACGAGGATGTTTTGAGGTCGGCGTTGAAGTTCCAGATCGCAGGCTGCCGGCTGCGCGATGAGCCGATCGCACACCATCCGATCGTTGCAGCAAGCTTGTTCCCCTATCGGCAGTTGGCAAGCGCAGCTCTCGCGTCGCTCGGCGCGGCCAGCCTGTGCCTGTTCGTCGCTGTGGCGATCGGGATCGCGGCGATCGTGCCGGCTGCCGCGCAGGGTTTCACCTACAATCCGCTTCCGCCTCGGCCGAAACCGCCGCGCGTGGCCAATGACGGGCAGATGCTGGTTCAGGCGACCGAGGTCGACTACGACTACAACAATTCTCGGGTGTCGGCGGTCGGCAACGTGCAGTTGTTCTACAACGGCACCAGCATCGAAGCCGACAAGGTGATCTACGACCAGAAGACCAAGCGGCTGCATGCCGAAGGCAACATCCGCATGACGGATGCCGACGGCAAGATCACTTATGCCAACCAGATGGATCTGAGCGACGACTACCGCGACGGCTTCGTCGATTCGCTGCGTGTCGACACCGAGGATGCGACGCGAATGGCGGCAACCCGCGCCGACCGCACCAGCGGCAACTACACCGTGTTCGAAAACGGCGTCTATACCGCCTGCGCGCCGTGCCGGGACGATCCGAAGAAGCCGCCGCTGTGGCAGGTCAAGGGCGCCCGCATCATCCACGACCAGGTGGACAAGATGCTGTATTTCGAAACCGCGCAGCTCGAATTCTTCGGCGTTCCGATCGCCTATTTTCCGTATTTCTCGACGCCCGATCCGACCGTGAAGCGCAAGACCGGATTCCTGATGCCGGGCTTCAGCGACTTCTTCGGTCTATGGCTATGGCGTCGAGATCCCGTTCTACTGGGCGATCGCGCCCGACTATGACGCCACCTTCACGCCGCGCATCACCTCCCAGCAGGGCGTGCTGATGCAGGCCGAATTCCGCCAGCGCCTGCTCGACGGCTCCTATCAGATCCGCGCCTACGGCATCGACCAGCTCAATCCCGGCGACTTCGCCGGCCAGCCCGGCGACCGCCAGTTCCGCTGGGGCGCCGAAACCAAGGGGCAGTTCGCGCTCAACGACAAGTGGGTCTGGGGTTGGGACGGCATCGTGCTCTCCGACTACATACTTGCTGTCGGATTACCGGCTCGCGCAATACAAGGATCCGATGGCGGCGTTCATGACGCTGCCGACGGAGGCGATTTCCGAGCTCTACCTGACCGGCGTCGGCAATCGCAGCTACTTCGATGCCCGCGCGCAGTACTTTCTCAGCCTTTCCGGCCTGCAGAACACGGTGCCGGTCGTGGCACCTGTCATCGACTATTCCAACGTGATCAACCATTCGGTGTTCGGCGGCGAGGTCTCCTACAAGACCAACTTCACCAGCCTGACCCGCGAAACCGCGGTGTTCGATCCGATCACGTCGGCGGCCTCCACCAACGGCCTGTGTTCGCCGGCAACTTCCGCCGACCCGGCCCAGACCATCGTGCCCGCGAACTGCCTGCTCCGCGCCATGCCCGGCACCTACACCCGCGCGACGGCCGAGGCGCAATGGCGGAAATCGTTCACCGATTCGGCCGGCGAGATCTGGACGCCGTTTGCGAGCATCCGAGCCGACGCGATCGACGCCGACATCTCGAACCAGCCGGGGGTCGCCAACTATCCTGCCGGTCGGCGACACCCAGGCGGTGCGCGTGATGCCCACGATCGGGATGGAATACCGCTATCCCTTCATCAACGTGCAGCCGTGGGGCACCACCACGGTCACGCCGATCGCGCAGGTCATCGCCCGGCCCAATGAAAGCTATGCCGGCAAGCTTCCCAACGAGGACGCGCAGAGCCTGGTGTTCGACACCTCCAATCTGTTCAGCGTCGATAAATTCTCAGGCTACGACCGCGTCGAGGGCGGCGGGCGCGCCAATGCCGGCGTCGAGACCACCACGCAATTCGATCGCGGCGGCACGGTCACCACGGTGTTCGGACAGTCCTATCAACTGTTCGGCCTCAACTCGTTCGCGGTCAAGGACGTCACCAATACCGGCATCGACTCCGGCCTCGCCACGGCGATATCGAACTATGTCGCCAGCGTGAACTACGCGCCGAACCGGACCTATACGTTCAGCACCCGCGCGCAAATGGACCAGGCCACCGGCAGCGTGCAGCGCTTCGAGGCGGAGGGCCGCGCCAACTTCGACCGCTGGTCGCTCGGCATGACCTTCGGCGACTATGCCGCGCAGCCGGATTTGGGTTACCTGACCCGCCGCGAGGGCGTGTTGGGCTCCGGCTCGGTCAAGGTCGCGTCAAACTGGGTGGTGACGGGCGCCGCGCGCTGGGATCTGGTTGCCAACCAGATCAACCAATACGTCGTCGGCGCGGGCTATGTCGACGATTGCTTCGTGCTGGCGGCCAACTACGTCACCTCCTACTCCTATGCCACCGTCGCCACGCCGCCGGTGCTCAGCCACGCGTTCATGTTGCAGCTTGGCCTTAGAACCATCGGTATGGTGTCGGTCCCCGTTCCTTAACCCTGCCAGGGATGCCGACGCGCTCGAGTGCAGTCGCCAATCTCACCGACGACGTCGGTTCGGTCCGCCGCTTACCCCCGCTTCGCCTCGATCGCGTCCCAGATCTTCGCGGCGATATCCGGCCCGCCGAGCCGGGCGATGGCGCGGATGCCGGTCGGCGAGGTGACGTTGATCTCGGTGAGACTGCCGTCGATCACGTCGATGCCGACGAACAACAGCCCGCGTTGCCTCAGCGCCGGACCCAATGTCTTGCAGATTTCGCGCTCGCGGTCGGTCAGTTCGGTCGACTGCGCCGCACCGCCGCGCACCATGTTGGAGCGCAGGTCATCCGGCGCCGGCACCCGGTTGACCGCGCCGGCAAATTCGCCGTCGACCAGGATGATGCGCTTGTCGCCATGCTTGACCTCGGGAATGAAGCGCTGGATCACCCAGGGCTCCCTGAAGGTCACCGAGAACATGTCGAACAGCGAGCCGAAATTCATGTCCTGCGGCATGATCCGGAACACTGCCGCGCCGCCATGGCCGTGCAGCGGCTTCATGACCACCGCGCCGTGCTGGTCGCGGAAGGCGTTGATCTCCTCGAGGTCGCGCGAGATCAATGTCGGCGGCATCAGCTGCGGGAAATCCATCACGAACAGCTTCTCCGGCGCGTTGCGCACGCTGGCCGGATTGTTCACCACCAGCGTCTTCGGGTGAATGCGCTCGAGGAAATGCGTCGACGTGATGTAGGCGAGGTCGAACGGCGGGTCCTGCCGCAGCAGGATCACGTCGAAGTTGGAAAGCGGCTCGCGCTTCGGCTCGCCGAGGGCGAAGTGATTGCCGGGCTCGTCGCGCACGGTGAGGAGCTGAACAGGGGCGACCAGCTCCTCGCCCAGCAGCGAGAGCTTGTCGGGGGTATAATAGGAAAGCCCGTGGCCGCGCTTCTGCGCCTCCAACAACAGCGCGAAGGTCGAATCGCCGCGGATGTTGATGCGCGCGATGGGGTCCATCTGGACGGCGACGTTCAATTTCATGGGCAGATCCGCTTCAATCTGGAGGGAAACTCTTACGGGCTGGCGTCGAATGCCGCTAACAGATGGCGCGGCAGGTGCCGCGGCGCAATCAGGATGGCGTCAAAGCGCAGCTCGAATTCGGCATGTTCGGGATGCGCCACCAGCCAGGCTTGCGCGGCATCGATGATGCGCGCCTGCTGGCGCGGCGTCACCGCAAAGGCCGCCTCGTCCAGTGTGGCGCGGGCCTTGACCTCGACAAAGGCCAGCAGATTGCGTCGTTTGGCGACGATGTCGATCTCGCCATGGGGCGTTCGAAAGCGTTTTGCCAGGATGCGATAGCCCTTGGCCATCAAGAGAGCGGCAGCGCGGCTTTCGGCCGATAGTCCGGTGCGAAAGGCCGCGACCCGCTCGGGCGAAGCGGTTTTGGCGGCCTTATCCTGTGCGGCGCGGTCAGTCTTCGCACCAGACTTGGCGTCAGTCTTGGCTGTATCAGTCTTGGCCATGATCGTCCCTCGCCTGGGCCTGTTTCGAAAGCTCAAGCGCGCGGGCATAGATTTCGCGGCGCGGCCGGCCGGACAATTCGACCGCATGCGCCACCGCATCCTTGACGCTGTGACGCTCCAGCTGATCGCGCAGGAGATCGTCGAGCGCGCCTTGCGTCATGGCCTGCGCATCGGCCGCCGGCGGGGCAATCACCAGCACGAATTCGCCGCGCGTCTCCAGATGGTCGGCGCCGGCCGCGAGCTCAGCAAGCGGCGCGCGCGTCACCTCTTCATGCATCTTGGTCAGTTCGCGGCAGATCGCGGCCTCGCGCGGGCCCATGATTTCGGCGAGTTCGGCCAGCGTCTGCTCGCACACGGTTGCCGGATTCGAACAGCACCAGCGTCGCATCGATACGCGCGAGGTCGGTCAGCCGCGCCCGGCGCGCGGTTTCCTTCGGCGGCAAAAATCCCTCGAAGAAAAAGCGATCGGTCGGAAGCGCCGCGACCGACAGCGCCGCGAGCACCGACGACGCGCCGGGCAGCGCGATCACGGCATGTCCCGCGGCGCAGGCCTCGCGCACCAGCTTGAAGCCGGGATCGGAGATCAGGGGCGTGCCGGCATCCGAGACCAGCGCGACGGAGCCACCCTGCTCCAGGCGCCGCAAAATCTTCGGCCGTGCGGTCTGGGCGTTGTGCTCGTGATAAGGCGTCAGCTCGGCGGTGATGCCATAGCGCTCAGTCAGCCGTCGGGTGATGCGGGTGTCCTCGCAGGCGATCAGGTCGACGCCGGCGAGCGTTTCCAGCGCGCGCAAGGTGATGTCGCCGAGATTGCCGATCGGGGTCGCGACCAGATAGAGACCCCCGGCCGCCTTGGGGGCGGTCAGCACCTGACCTGCGACCGAAAAGCCACGGGCGGCAGGTTCCGTCGCAGACGTATTTATCGGGGCGGTTTTTGCGCGCATAGTGTCAGCTTAAATGGGAGATAGCCCCGGCGCCACAATTGCCAAAAGCCGTCAGGTGCGGCCGTTGATGCGGCGGAAGGCGGCGGAGAGGCTATCTTTTGCAACTGACGCCCGCTCGGCGAGGCCATAATCCTTTTGTTTTGGTTAACTATTCGTCGACAATATGCCTGAATCCACCCCTCCTGATCGATTGGAGGGGCGCGTTTTGGCTGATCTCGATCGGTCAACAGAAGAGACACCATGTTGGGCCCGTTCAAACCCAAGCCGGAATTGTCGGGTCCGCTCGTCTCAGCGGCCACCCGGCGGACTGCGATCGGCCTCGTGCTCGGCGCGCCCCTGCTTGGCGCCTGTGCGAGCGTTCAGCAGAGTTTTAGCCAGTTCTCCAACCCGTTCGCTTCGCAGCCGCCACCGGGGACCTCGGGCCCGGCGCAACAGTCCATCGTCGCCGGCAACGGCCAGGTCAAGGTCGGCCTGCTGCTGCCGCTGTCGGCGGCCGGCAACGCCGCCGTCGCCGCGCAATCGATGCGGAACTCGGCCGAAATGGCGCTCGCGGAATTCCAGAATCCGAACATCCAGCTCCTGATCAAGGATGACGGCGGCAACGCGCAAGGCGCGGCCCAGGGAGCGCAGCAGGCGCTCGACGAAGGCGCCGAGATCATCCTTGGTCCACTGTTTGCGCAGTCGGTTCCGGCGACCGCGCAGGTTGCCCGGACAAAGGGCGTATCCTGCATCGCGTTCTCGACCGATTCGAGCGTCGCCGGCCGCGGCGTCTATCTGTTGAGCTTCCTGCCCGAGTCCGACGTCAACCGCATCGTCGAATACTCCGCCAGCATCGGGAAAAAATCCTTTGCCGCGCTGTTGCCGGACAATGCCTATGGCAATGTGGTCGAGGCCGCCTTCAAACAGGCGGTCCCCCGCAGAGGTGGACGCATCGTGGCGTTCGAGAAATACGGCGCCGATCGCGCGACGCCGGCGCGGACCGTGGCGCAGGCGCTCGGCCAGGCCGATGCGCTACTGATTGCCGACGACGGCGATTCGGTGGTGGCGACCGCCGACGCGCTCACCGCGGCGGGCGCGAACTTGCGTAACATCCAGTTGCTCGGTACCGGGCTGTGGGACAATCCGCGGGTGTCCGCGAGCCCTGCGTTGCAGGGCGGCCTGTATGCCGCGCCCGACCCGTCTGGCTTCCGCGCCTTCGCCGGCCGCTACCGCACCAAATACGGCGCCGAGCCGGTGCGCACCGCAACCCTTGCCTATGACGCGGTAGCATTGGTCGCGGCGCTGGCGCGGACACAAGGGCCGCAGCGGTTCTCGCCTGATGTGTTGACCAGTCCATCCGGCTTTGCCGGCATCGACGGGCTGTTCCGCTTCCGCCCCGACGGCACCAACGAGCGCGGGCTCGCGGTGATGCGCGTCGCCACCAGCGGCAGCGTCCCGGTTGCAGGCTCTCCGAAGAGTTTTGGCGCGTAGATTCTTTTTCTTGAGCATATGATCTTTTCCGAAAACCGGTTCCCACCCCGCTATCCAAGCGCGGGGCAGGCTTTTTCGGGATCATGCTCTACGCCGCCAGATCCGCCACCACCGCATCGAGCACGGGGAATCCGGCTTGCGTCACGCGCAGCCGCCCGTCGGCGTCGACCGCGATCGCGCCCTCTTCACGTAGCAAGGCGATGCGATCGGGATCGAGCGGCCGGCCGGCGAGCGCGGCATAGCGGTCGGGGTCGATGCCCTCCGCAAGGCGCAGGCCCATCAGCAAGAACTCATCCGCGCGCTCCTCGCTGTTCAAGAGCTCGTCGGTCGTGACGCCATGGCCGCTCGCCTCGACCCGCATCAGCCAGGCCTCGGGCCGCTTTTCGGTGGCGGTCGCGTGCCGGGTGCCGCCGATATCGAGGCGGCCGTGCGCGCCCGGCCCGATGCCGGCATATTCATCGCCGCGCCAGTAGACCAGATTGTGCCGGCATTCGGCGCCCGGACGCGCGTGATTGGAAATCTCGTAGGCCGGCAAACTGTAGCGGGCGCAGACCTCCTGGGTGACATCGTAAAGCGCGCGCGCGAGCCCCTCATCCGGCGTCTTCAATTTGCCCGCGGCGTGCAGGCCGAAGAACGGCGTGCCCTCCTCGATCGTGAGCTGATAGAGCGAAAGATGCTCGGCGGCTTCCGCGATCGCCAGCCTCAATTCGTCGGCCCACATCTCGGGCGTCTGCGCCGGCCGCGCGTAGATCAGGTCGAACGAGTAACGATCGAACGAGCGGCGCGCGATCGCGACCGCGTCCAGCGCCTCGCGGGCCGAGTGCAGGCGCCCCAACTCCTTCAGCGATCGGTCATCCAGCGCCTGCACGCCGAGCGAGACGCGGTTGACGCCGGCCGCGCGGTAGCCGGCAAAGCGCGTCGCCTCGACGCTGGTGGGATTGGCTTCCAGGGTGACTTCGACGTCGGAGGCGACGTGCCAATGCTTTCCGATTGCGTCCAGGACCAGGCCTACCGTCCGCGGCGCCATCAAGGACGGCGTACCGCCGCCCAAGAAGATCGACGAGACTTCGCGGCCGGGCACGCGCGCGGCGGTAGTTTCGATTTCGCGGGCGAAGGCGCGCGCGAACCGGTCCTGGTCGATTGCGGCATGGCGGACATGGCTGTTGAAGTCGCAATAGGGGCATTTCGACAGGCAGAACGGCCAGTGCACGTAGACGCCGAAGGCTCTCTTCTCAGCGCCGGTCAAGGCAGATCTCCGCGAGCTTGACGAAGGCGCGGGCGCGATGCGACAGGCCGAGCCCCAAGGGCGGCAGCCCGTGCTTTTCGACACTGGTCATCTCGCCGAAGGTACGCGTAAAGCCATCCGGCATGAACATCGGGTCGTAGCCGAAGCCGGCGGTGCCACGCGGCGGCCACACCAAGGTTCCGTCGGCGCGCGCCTCCACCTCCTCGACATGGCCGTCCGGCCAGGCGACGCAGAGCGCGGAGACGAAATGCGCGCCCCGCCGCTCCGGCGCGGTCGCGCCGCGTTCCTGCAACAGCCGCTCGATCCGCGCCATCGCCGCGTTGAAATCCTTGGTTGGTCCGGCCCAGCGCGCGGAGAAAATTCCGGGCGCGCCGTCGAGCGCATCGACCGCAAGGCCGGAATCGTCGGCGAAGGCCGGCAATTGCGCAGCTTGCGCCGCGGCGACCGCCTTGATCCTGGCATTGGCGTGGAAGCTGTCGCCGGTCTCGTCCGGTTCGCCAAGGCCGAGCTCGACCGCCGAAACGGCCTCGACGCCGTGCGGAGCCAATAGCTCGCGCATCTCGGCGAGCTTGCCGGGATTGTGGGTCGCGATCACGAGCTTGCCGCTAAGCTGGCGATGCATTTGGCTACGCGACCGCCATCTTCTGCAAGTCCACGAGTCGCGCCACGCCCTTGCGCGCCAGCGCCATCAACGCCAGGAACTCGGCTTCCGAGAATGGCGTCTTCTCCGCGGTGCCCTGCACCTCGATGATGCGACCGTCGCCGGTCATGACGAAATTGGCGTCGGTCTCGGCCTCGGAATCCTCGGCGTAGTCGAGGTCGAGCACCGGCGTGCCGTTATAGATGCCGCAGGAGATCGCGGCGACGTTGTCGCGCAGCACGTTGGCCTTCACCATGTTGCGCGCCTTCATCCAAGCGATGCAGTCGGCGAGCGCGACCCAGGCGCCGGTGATCGAGGCGGTGCGGGTTCCGCCGTCGGCCTGCAGCACGTCGCAATCGACCGTGATCTGGCGCTCGCCCAGCGCCTCCAGGTCGATCGTGGTGCGCAGCGAGCGGCCGATCAGGCGCTGAATTTCGACGGTGCGGCCGTTCTGCTTGCCGGCCGAGGCTTCGCGGCGGGTGCGTTCGAGGGTAGCGCGCGGCAGCATGCCGTATTCGGCCGTGACCCAGCCGCGGCCCTGGCCCTTCAGCCACGGCGGCAGGCGGTCTTCCAGGGTGGCGGTGACCAGCACGTGGGTGTCGCCAAATTTCACCATGCAGGAACCCTCGGCATATTTGACCACGCCGCGTTCCAGCGACACGGGGCGCAGTTCGTCCGGTGCACGGCGGCTCGGCCGCATGGGGAATCCCTCCGAAAATCCGGTGACTAATGACTCGCGGTGCTTGTAGGTGCGGGAACGGGGTGCGGCAAGGCCCTTTCGGCCGCACGATGCCGGCTTGTCATTGGGCTGCCGGATGGTCAAGTTAGAGCATGATCCGGAAAAGTGGGTACCGGTTTTCCGAAAAGATCATGCTCAATCAAAAACCTAGAGCGCGATGGTGATTCAACCTAATCCCATCGCGCTCTGGAGGCCTGCGTAAAGGAGTTGTCCGTGGCTCATCATGATCCGCTCGGCCTCATTACACCGCCTGCCGGGCTCGCCCAGCTCAATGAGCGTTCGCGGGAGATTTTCCGTCAAATCGTCGAGAGTTACCTGGCGACCGGCGAGCCGGTCGGCTCGCGCAACATTTCCCGCCTGATCGCGGTGCCGCTGTCGCCGGCCTCGGTACGCAATGTGATGGCCGACCTCGAACAGCTCGGCCTGATCTATGCGCCGCATACCTCCGCCGGCCGGCTGCCGACCGAGCTCGGCCTGCGCTTTTTCGTCGACGCCCTGATGCAGATTGGCGACCTCACCGAGGCCGAGCGCCAGTCGATCCAGAGCCAGCTTGCTTCCGTCGGCCGGGCGCAGTCGGTCGAGGCGGCGCTTGGCGAAGCCTTGACGCGGCTCTCCGGCCTGACCCGGGCGGCCGCGGTGGTGCTGACCGCCAAATCCAATTCGCGCCTGAAACATATCGAGTTCGTGCGGCTGGAACCGGAGCGGGCGCTGGCGGTGCTGGTCGGCGAGGACGGCCAGGTCGAGAACCGCGT
Organism: uncultured Alphaproteobacteria bacterium; assembly: GCA_963777475.1. Taxonomy (GTDB): domain Bacteria; phylum Pseudomonadota; class Alphaproteobacteria; order Rhizobiales; family Xanthobacteraceae; genus Bradyrhizobium. The sequence continues at coordinate 123,073 of CAVZQX010000050.1, read as the reverse complement.
GCTGACGCTGCCGCCCGGCGTGCCACCTTCCGCGCTCACCGAAGCCGGCAACTTTCTCAACGCGCGGATCAGGGGGCGAACGCTCGCCGAGGCGCGGCTGGAACTCGAGACCGCGCTCGCGGAAGACCGCGCCGAACTCGATCAACTGACCCAGAAGGTGATTGCGGCCGGGCTCGCGAGCTGGTCCGGTGGCGAGCAGGAAGACCGCCAACTCATCGTGCGCGGTCATGCCAATCTTCTGGAGGATCTCCACGCGCTGGACGATCTGGAGCGGGTCCGCCTGCTGTTCGACGATCTCGAGACCAAGCGCGGCGTGATCGACCTTCTGGGACGCGCGGAACGCGCCGATGGCGTACGGATTTTCATCGGGTCGGAAAACAAGCTGTTCTCGCTGTCGGGCTCGTCCACCATCATTGCGCCCTATAGCGACGCCGCCGGCCATATCGTCGGCGTCCTCGGCGTGATCGGGCCGACGCGGCTCAACTATGCGAGGGTGATCCCGACAGTGGATTATGCCGCGCGCATTGTCAGCCGGATGCTGGGCGGCTGATCCTCAAACCCCGATCTCAGGGGTTCCTCCCGAACCAGCCTCTTCCTGAATGCCTCGCCCCAAAAGCCTCCCCTAAAGCCTCCCCTAAAGCCTTGGCCGGGATCACGGGCGCTTGATTTTCGCCGCCCAAAGCACGATATCCCAGCCAACAATCCCTCAAGTGACCTGATCCATGCGATTTTTCGAGAAGGCAAGCCCATGACCGATCCCGACCTGCAGAAGAATGATCCGGCGCAGGCCAGCGAGCCCGTGGTCTCAAAGCCCTACATCATGCCCGACGAGCCCGATGCAGGTTCCGCGGAAGCGCTGGCGAAGGAAGCGGCCGAGGCGCGCGACCGGATGCTGCGGACGCTGGCTGAGATGGAAAACTTGCGCAAGCGCACCAGCCGCGAGGTCGCTGACGCCAGGGTCTATGGCATTACCGGCTTTGCGCGCGACGTGCTCGATATCGCCGACAATCTGCAGCGCGCGCTCGACGCGGTGCCGTACGAGACGCGGGCCGCTGCCGATCCCGGCCTGAAGGCGCTGATCGAAGGCGTCGAACTGACCGAACGCTCGCTGTTGAACGCGCTGGAAAAGAATGGGGTCAAGAAATTCGATCCGACCGGCGAGAAATTCGATCCGAATTTCCAGCAGGCGATGTACGAGGTTCCCGATCCCACCGTGCCATCGGGGACCGTCATGCAGGTCGTGCAGTCGGGCTACATGATCGGCGACCGCATACTGCGGCCGGCGCTGGTCGGCGTATCCAAGGGCGGCGCCAAGTCGGCGCCGGCGGCTGCCAACGGCAACGCGCCGAACAGCGCGGCCTGACCTCTACCTGCTTTTCGTCTCACGGATCGCGCGGCTGGATTCCGTCGCGCACGGCGCGAAAGCGCGGAAACGCGCTGTCCCATTCGCCGCGCGGGGCAATGCCGACGATGCGCATCATCGACGGGCCGCCGAACCGCAGCCACTGCACGATGCTCACCGCCGTGTTGTCCTTGCCGCTGGTCCCGTCCAACCGCGTTTCATAGGCCTGTTGGCCGTCGATCCTGATCGGTTCCGACATCGTGATCCTCGCCTCGCGGACACCGGGAATCCGGGTCGCCGCCTCCTGGGCGAAGCGGGCACGGTCCCCCGGCTCGGGCGGCGAGGCGCCGACGATGCCGATCACCATGAAGGGGGCGGCCTCGAAGCCGGTCGTCTCGTTGCCGTCGGCGAGAATTATGGCGGCACCAGGCGCGATCGTTCGGAGATTCTTGAAGCTGCCGAGGTCGGTGAGCTTGAACGGCATCAGCCCGAGCTGCTCCGCGACCGGGACTTCCTGGCGGATCTTGGCCGAGGCAAACATCTGGCGAACCGCCTCGTCGGTGTAGACCTTGGCGGCGTTCTCAGGGACCTGCACGGCGACATAGCCGGCGAAGGTGCCGCCGGGCAGGATCATCGAATAGCGCCGCACCGCGGTGTTGCCGTCCCTGGCGTTCTCGGCGGTGTAGAAGGCTGTGCCCACGGAGGTCTCGATGCTCTCCGGCTTGATGCCGCCGGTGGCCGTCGGATTGGCCTTGAAGGCAGTCGCGACCTCGTTATAGGCGTCGGCAGGAAGCTCCGTCACCAACACCTTGACGCTCTGATCGTCGGATTCGAATCCGGAGAAGTTCTTGGCGATGGTGAGCCCAACTAGCGGCGTCAGGCCGACCCTAGCGCCCGGCGGGAAAGTTGCGTCCGCTGCCAGGGCAGGGTGCGTCGCGGCGGTGAACAGGCCGATCGCGATCAAAAGTCGAAGGCGCTTCATGAAGAACCTATTTGGGTTGTATTGAGGCCGTTCGATGGTTGGTCGGACCGGCCTGCGCGCGATTTGAGAAGCAGGGCTTAAGCCGAGAGTGTCTCGCCGTTTGCCCGCTTTTAGCGGTTTTGGCTGCCGGGCAACAGAGTGAGGCGCCATTGCGCCCTTCCGGCTACCGCCTGCCCTTCCAGCAGCCCCGTTCTCGTCCACCATTCGTTAACGAGCTTGCTGCTCGGGCCTGAGACCACCACCGCTTAGGCCCGACATTATCTTCCAACGGCGCAGGCTTTCGTGGGCGGAGACTACGGAGCGGTCCTTGCGGGCCGATGCCCCCCTCCTATATGAGGTCCACCGTCGCAATATCGCGAGTAATTGATCTGAGGGGGTTGAGGACTGGGTGCCGTCAGGGCCCTACCGACCTGCCGCAAAAAGAAGGATGTGAGACCATGGGAAAGGTCATTGGGATCGATCTCGGCACCACCAATTCGTGCGTCGCTGTTATGGATGGCAAAACGCCGAAAGTCATCGAAAACGCCGAAGGCATGCGGACAACTCCGTCGATCGTCGCCTTCACCGATGACGGCGAACGTCTGGTCGGCCAGCCCGCCAAGCGGCAGGCCGTGACCAACCCAGAGCGCACCTTCTTTGCGGTCAAGCGCCTCATCGGCCGCCGCTACGACGACCCGATGGTGGAGAAGGACAAGAAGCTCGTCCCCTACAAGATCGTCAAGGCATCCAACGGCGATGCCTGGGTCGAAGCCGACGGCAAGACCTATTCGCCCTCGCAGATCTCAGCCTTCATTCTGCAGAAGATGAAGGAGACCGCGGAAGCCCATCTCGGCCAGAAGGTCGATCAGGCCGTCATCACCGTTCCCGCCTATTTCAACGACGCCCAGCGCCAGGCCACCAAGGACGCCGGCAAGATTGCCGGCCTCGAAGTGCTGCGCATCATCAACGAGCCGACCGCAGCCGCCCTCGCCTATGGTCTGGACAAGACCAAGACCGGCACGATCGCCGTGTACGACCTCGGCGGCGGCACCTTCGACATCTCGATCCTGGAGATCGGCGACGGCGTATTCGAGGTGAAGTCGACCAACGGCGACACCTTCCTCGGCGGCGAAGACTTCGACATGCGGCTGGTCAACTACCTGGCCGACGAATTCCAGAAGGAGCAGGGCATCAACCTGCGCAACGACAAGCTCGCGCTGCAGCGCCTGAAGGAGGCCGCTGAAAAGGCCAAGATCGAGCTGTCCTCGACCACCCAGACCGAAATCAACCTGCCCTTCATTACGGCCGATCAATCCGGGCCGAAGCATCTGACGATGAAGCTGACGCGCGCCAAGTTCGAGGCGCTGGTCGACGATCTCGTCCAGAAGACCATCGAGCCCTGCCGCAAGGCGCTGAAGGATGCCGGCCTCACCGCCGCTGAAGTCGGTGAAGTCGTGCTGGTCGGCGGCATGACCCGCATGCCGAAGGTCCAGGAAATCGTGAAGCAGTTGTTCGGCAAGGAGCCGCACAAGGGCGTCAACCCCGACGAAGTCGTCGCGATTGGTGCGGCGATCCAGGCCGGCGTGCTGCAGGGCGACGTCAAGGACGTGCTGCTGCTCGACGTGACCCCGCTGTCGCTCGGCATCGAGACGCTGGGCGGCGTATTCACCCGCATCATCGACCGCAACACCACGATCCCGACCAAGAAGAGCCAGGTGTTCTCGACCGCCGAGGATAACCAGAACGCGGTGACCATCCGCGTCTTCCAGGGCGAACGCGAAATGGCGGCCGACAACAAGATGCTCGGCCAGTTCGACCTGATGGGCATTCCGCCGTCGCCGCGTGGCATGCCGCAGATCGAGGTGACCTTCGACATCGACGCCAACGGCATTGTCAACGTCTCGGCCAAGGACAAGGCGACCGGCAAGGAGCAGCAAATCCGCATCCAGGCCTCCGGCGGCCTGTCGGAATCCGACATCGACAAGATGGTCAAGGACGCCGAGGCCAATGCGGTGGCCGACAAGAAGCGCCGCGAAGCCGTCGACGCCAAGAACCACGCCGATGCGCTGGTCCATACGACCGAGAAGGCGCTCGCCGAGCACGGCTCGAAGATCGCGGAAACCGAACGCCGCGCCATCGAGGATGCCGTCGGCGATCTGAAGGAAGCGCTGAAGGGCGATGACGCCGAGGCGATCAAGGCCAAGACCAACACGCTGGCGCAGGCTTCGATGAAGCTCGGCGAGGCGATGTACAAGCAGCAGGCCGAGAGCGACGCCGCCAAGGACGCTGCCAAGGATGACGTGGTCGACGCGGAGTTCACCGAGGTCGACGACGACAAGAACAAGAAATCTGCTTAAACGGCGGGCAACCACCATGACCCTCATTCCCACAGCGCGCCCGAGCCGCGTCGTGAGGGATGGGGGTCATTTTTCATTAAGCCGAAGCTTGCATCTTTCCTGCATGGCTTCGGGATGAAAACGAAATTCGGGCGGGTTTGAGGGATGTCTACCAAGCGCTGCTATTACGAAACTCTTGAGGTCGATCGTACCGCAGACGATTCCAAGCTCAAGGCGGCCTTCCGCAAGCTTGCGATGAAATGGCATCCCGACCGCAATCCGGGCGATGCCACGAGCGAAGTCCGCTTCAAGGAAATCAATGAGGCCTACGAGGTCCTAAAAGACGGCGAGAAGCGCGCCGCCTATGACCGCTTCGGCCATGCGGCGTTCGAGCAGGGCGGCGCGGGCGGCGGTGGTCCGGGATTCGGTGCCGGCTTTGCCTCCTCCTTCTCCGATATTTTCGAAGACCTGTTCGGAATGGCCGGGCAACGGCCCCGCGGCGGCCGCGAACGCGGCGCGGACCTGCGCTACAACATGGAAATCACGCTCGAGGAAGCGTTCCAGGGCAAAACCGCGCAGATCGAGATTCCAGTCTCCGTCACCTGCGAATCCTGTTCGGGCACCGGCGCCAAGGCCGGCACCAAGCCGAAGACCTGCTCGCTGTGCGGCGGCGCGGGCCGGGTGCGGCAGGCCCAGGGCTTCTTCACCCTGGAGCGAACCTGTCCCGGCTGTCAGGGCCGCGGCCAGATGATCGAAGACCCCTGCCCGTCCTGCTCGGGTTCCGGCCGGGTGACGCGTGAGCGCACACTCTCGGTCAATATCCCTCAGGGCGTGGAAGACGGCACGCGTATTCGGCTGGCCGGCGAAGGCGAGGCCGGCGTGCGCGGCGGGCCGTCCGGCGACCTCTACATTTTCCTGTCGCTGTCGGCGCATGAGTTCTTTCAGCGCGATGGCGCCGACCTGCATTGCCGGGTGCCGATCTCGATGGTGACCGCGGCCTTGGGCGGCGAATTCGAGGTCCCGACCATCGAAAAGGGCAAGACCAAGGTCAAAATCCCCGCAGGGACGCAGACGGGCCGGCGGTTTCGCATTGCCTCCAAGGGCATGCCGATACTTCGCTCGCGCCAGACCGGCGACATGTATGTCCAGGTCGTGGTCGAAACGCCGCAGAATCTGACCAAGAAGCAGCAGGAGTTGCTGGCCGAGTTCGAAAAGCTATCGTCCGGCGCGACCCAGCCCGAAGCCGAGGGCTTCTTCTCCAAGGTCAAGGACTTCTTCGGCAGCCGCGCCAGCAGTTAGAGCATGGTCCGGAAAAGGCCTGCCCTTGGACAGCGGGGTGGATACTGGTTTTCCGAAAAGATTATGCTCAAACAGCAGCGCGCGCGGCAAATGTCGAGGTGAGGCAGGGTCTTATCGCCCGAACGCGCGCGATAAGCATGGCCCCACGCGCTGCGGTGCGGCTTGACCGTCCGGCTGGCTGCCTATACGTCTTTGTGACTGTTTTCTGACATCAGCCGCGCCCAACGCGGTCCCGTCCGGTAGTCACATGCCATTGCAATCGTCCGTGCGCGCGTTGAAAAAGCCTCGTCTTGACGACGAGGTGCGTTTTCTTCGTTCATGGATCGAAAAGCCGCTGCATGTCGGCGCGGTGATGCCGTCGAGCCGGCTATTGGCTCGCACCATGGCGCAATATGTCGATCGCGATTCGTCCGGTCCCGTGATCGAGCTCGGCCCCGGCACCGGCGCGATCACCAGCGCCCTGATCGACCGCGGCATCGATCAGAAGCGCCTCGTCCTGGTCGAATACAATCCGGGCTTCTGCGCGCTGTTGCGCGACCGTTACCCGCAAGCGAAAGTCGTGCAGGGCGACGCCTATCGGCTGCGCGATACGCTGCGAAATGTCCTGAGCTTGCCTGCGACCGACCGCGGTGGTCTCCGGCCTGCCGCTTGTCACCAAGCCGATGCTGACGCGGCTGAAACTCATTCGCGATGCCTTCGCCGCGCTCGCGCCCGGCGCGCCCTTCATTCAATTCACCTATTCGGTGGTACCGCCGATTCCGAAATCGCTGCCCGGCGTGTCCACAGAAGCTTCCGAGCGGATCTGGATGAACCTTCCGCCGGCGCGTGTCTGGGTGTATCGCAAGGATTAACCCCGACCGGCGCGTTCGCCGGGCCCCGATGCGTTTTCCGATATGGCTGCGCTGAAAATCCTGGTGATCCCCGGCTCGCTGCGCTCCGGCTCGCATAATGCGAGGCTTGCGGCGGTCGCGGCTTACGAATTCGCGCAGGCCGGTGCCGAAGTAACCAGGCTGTCGCTCGGCGATTTTCCGCTGCCGATCTATGACGGCGACCTGCAGGCGAAATCCGGCGTGCCGAAGAACGCGCTCAATCTCAAGCGCATGATCGCGGCCCATCACGGCGTCCTGCTGGTGACGCCTGAATATAACTCCTCGGTGCCGCCGCTCCTGAAGAACGCCATCGATTGGGTCACGCGCGTGCAGGATCCGCACGAAACCCGCGGCCAGGTGTTGCGGGAGCGGCCGTTTGCGATCGCAGCCGCCTCCGAAAGCCGACTCGGCGGAACGCGCGCCCTGGCCGCCTTGCGGCTGATCCTGTCGGCCTGCCAGGCGACCGTCGTGCCGAACCAGCTCGCGCTATCGTTTGCGGACCAAGCCTATGACGAGATGGACAAATTGAAATTTCCAGCCGATATCGAGGCTTTGAAAGCGCTGGTGCGGCAACTGATCGACGTTTCCCAACGCATGATGTGAGGTGACCATGCCCCCCACTGACATTGCTCCCCGCGACCGGTTGATTGTACCGCTCGACCTGCCCGGTATCGAGCAGGCCGAGGCGATGGTCGCGCGGCTCGGCGACAGCGTCACCTTCTACAAGATCGGCTATCAACTCGCTTACGCGGGCGGCCTGCCGCTGGTCCGCAAGCTCGCCGACAAGGGCAAGAAGGTCTTCATCGATCTGAAGCTGCACGACATCGGCAACACGGTTAAGCGCGGCGTCGAGAGCATCGCCAAATCGGGCGCGACCTTCCTCACCGTGCACGGCTATCCGCAGACCATGAAGGCGGCGGTCGAGGGGCGCGAGGGAACCAACCTGAAGATCCTCGCCGTCACCGTGCTCACCTCCTATGACGATGCCGATCTCCATGCCGCAGGCTACCGGTTCGGCGTTGCCGACCTCGCCGAGGCGCGCGCGCAGCAGGCGCAGGTGCTCGGCGTCGACGGACTGGTCTGCTCGCCCGACGAGGCGGCCGCCTTGCGCAAGATCGTCGGCCATCAGATGCGGCTGGTCACGCCCGGCATCCGCCCCGCAGGCTCTGCCGCGGGCGACCAGAAGCGCATCATGACGCCGTCGCGCGCGATCGCCGCGGGCGCGGACTATCTGGTGGTCGGCCGACCCATCCTGGACGCCGCCGATCCCACGGGCCGCGGCCGAAGCGATCCAGGCCGAGATCGCGCCGGCGCTGGTTGCTAGAAGCACGATCCGGTTTTTCCGAAAAGGCCGCGCGCAAGAAGAAAGCTGAGGACGTTCAAATGGCAAAAGGATACTGGATCGCACGCATCGACGTCCACAACATGGACGGCTACAAGGAGTATGTTGCTCAGAACGGCGCAGTCTTCAAAAAATACGGCGCGAAATTTTTGGTGCGCGGCGGCAAGTTCGAGCCCAGGGAAGGCGCCTCGCGGTCGCGCAACGTGGTGCTCGAGTTCAAGGACTACGAGACCGCGCTCGCCTGCTACAATTCGCCGGAATACACGCGTCTGGTCGCGATCCGCAGCCAGCATTCGGAGGGCGACCTTATTATCATCGAAGGCTACGACGGCCCGCAGCCCTGATCCGTCACGTTGATCGGTTGCCGGAACTGCCCGCGACCGCTATTACGGCGTGAAGAGGTTTTTCCATGCCCGATATGCGCTTGATCGTTGCGGGGGCCGGCGGCCGAATGGGCCGCGCGCTGACGCGTGTCATCTCAGAGACCCCCGGCGCGATCCTCGCCGGCGCGCTGGAGGCGCCCGGATCGGAACTCTTGGGCAAAGACGCCGGCATGCTCGCAGGCGTGTCGTCCAATGGCGTCAAGCTGTCGGCCGACCTGTGGTCGATGTCGGCCGAGGCCGACGGCATTCTCGATTTCACCGTGCCGGCCGCGACCATCGCCAATGTCGCGATCGCAGCCGAGCGCGGTCTCGTGCACATCATCGGCACCACCGGTCTCTCGGCTTCCGACGATGCGGTGATCAAGAGCGTCACCTCGCGCGCCATCGTGGTGAAGTCGGGCAACATGAGCCTCGGCGTCAACCTGTTGGCGGCGCTGGTCAAGCGGGTGGCGCAGTCGCTCGATGAAAGCTTCGATATCGAAATCCTGGAAATGCACCACAAGGCCAAGATCGACGCGCCATCCGGCACGGCGCTGATGCTGGGCCAGGCCGCGGCCGCCGGCCGCGGCATCTCGCTGGAGGAGCATTCGGCCCGCGGCCGCGACGGCGTCACCGGCGCGCGGAGGGCCGGCGATATCGGCTTTGCCGCCTTGCGCGGCGGCACCGTCACCGGCGATCACAGCGTGATCTTCGCCGGTCCCATGGAGCGCATCGAGCTCACGCACCGGGCCGAGGACCGCACCATGTTCGCGCAAGGTGCCGTCAAGGCCGCGCTGTGGGCGCGCGGTCAGAAGCCCGGGTTATATTCGATGACCGACGTGCTGGGGCTGAAGGACTTCTAAAGATCCACATCCGAAAGCGAAAAAAATGAGCGACCGTCTTCTTGTGCTGGTGCGCCACGGCCAGAGCGAATGGAATTTGAAGAACCTGTTCACCGGCTGGAGGGACGTCGACCTGACCGAGCAGGGCGTCGCGGAGGCGAAAGACGCCGGCCGCAAGCTGAAGGCGCAGGGGTTCCAATTCGATATCGCCTTCACCTCGGTGTTGAAGCGCGCGCAGCGCACGCTCGATCTGATGCTCGCCGAGATCGGCCAGACCGGGCTTCGCACCGAAAAGGACCTCGCGCTGAACGAGCGCGACTACGGCGACCTCTCCGGGCTCAACAAGGACGACGCCCGCAAGAAATGGGGCGAGGAGCAGGTCCACATCTGGCGGCGCTCCTATGACGTGCCGCCGCCCGGCGGCGAAAGCCTGAAGGACACGCTGGCGCGCGCGCTGCCCTATTACGTCCAGGAGATCCTGCCCTGCGTGCTGCGCGGCGAGCGCACGCTGGTCGCAGCGCACGGCAATTCGCTGCGCGCGCTGATCATGGTGCTGGAAAAGCTCACGCCGGAAAACATCCTGAAGCGCGAGCTCGCGACCGGCGTGCCGATCATCTACCGGCTGAATGCGGATTCGACCGTCGCATCGAAGCTCGATCTGGCGGCGTAAGCGCTGGAACAAAGCTCACGCCGCGTGCGGCGCGCCGACCTGCCCTGCTTCCCAACCAAGCATCGCCTGTTTTCGGGTGATCCCCCAGTGATAGCCGGTCAGGGCGCCGCTCTTGCCGAGCGCGCGATGGCAGGGCACCACGAACGACACCGGGTTTTTTCCGATCGCAGCGCCAACGGCGCGCGAGGCTTTTGGGGATTTGATCTTGCTGGCGATGTCGGAATAGCACACCGCTTTGCCCATCGGGATCTTCAGCAGCGTCTCCCACACCCGCACCTCGAAGTCGGTGCCGATCAACACCACCCGCAGCGGCTGGTCCGGCCGCCACAGTTTGGTGTCGAAGATGCGCTGCGCGAGCCCAGCCGTGCCGTCGCGGTCCTCGACATAGGTCGCGTTCGGCCAGCGTCCCTTCATGTCGGCGAGCGCGACCTGCTCCTCGCCGGGATCGGCGAAGGCAAGACCTGCGAGCCCGCGGCTGGTGGCGATCACGACCGCGGTGCCGAACGGCGAGGGGTGGAAGCCGTAGCGCAGCGTCATGCCGGCGCCGCCGTTCTTCCATTCGCCCGGCGACATCGCCTCATGGGTGACGAACAGGTCGTGCAGCCGTCCCGGGCCTGAAAGCCCGGAGTCGAGGGCGGCGTCGAGCACGCTGGCGGAATCCCTGAGCAGGCCCTTGGCGTGATCGAGTGTCAGCGCCTGCATGAAGGCCTTTGGCGTCAGCCCGGCCCAGCGGCGAAACAGAAGGTGCAGTTCATCCGGCGTCACGCTGGCGGCTTCCGCCATCGCTTCGATGGTCGGCTGCGTGCGCCAGTGCTCCGAGATGAAGGCGATGGCGCGCCGCACTGAATCATAGTCGCGGAGCGCGGCGTTCTGGGGGCCCGGTTTTGTGAGGCGGTGCTCGTCTATGGCAAGATTCATCATGGTCCTGATGTAGGACGGGTGCGGCGTCCAAACCACCCGATTTCCGACGAGCCCCTCACGAAATGGGATTGTAGGTCGGGCCGCGCCGGGCGGCCTGCAGCGCTGCGGTTAAGGCTTTGGCAAAGCTAGCTTTTTCGTCCGGTCCCAAGAAGCTTCCGACCGCTATCCGGCGGCCGCGGGAGGCCAGGTAAAGCCGCTCTATGCCATATTCCTCATGCGAAACCTGGTCGAGCTGCACCCAGACCGGGTTGAGCACGATTTCGATGATATGGCCGCGATGGCTGACCCGGCGCAGCCGCAATTCGGACGGCGTCACCGAGATTTCCTCGCGCGCGCCGGCGCGGCGGAAATTGACCTTGAAGGCCCAGTAGATCGCAAGCACATCGAGCCCGAAAAAGCCGAAGACCGGCCAGGCGCCCATCAACAGAAACGCCACGCCGGCGGCGAAGCTGATCGCGCTCAGGAATCCCATCAGCACCAGAAAACCGGTGCGATTGAGCGAGCGATACGGCGTCAGCAGCGCCGAGAATAATTCCGGCTCGGCGATCTCGGGATCAAAATCATTGCCTGCGGTCATTGCCTGTCAGTATATCCGGATCATGGCGAAAATCACCCGCGCCCAGCGCGCCAAAAAATCTTCTGTTCGAACGCTGCCGAAAAAACCGGCAAACAAGGCCAAGGCCAGCCTCGCGCGCGCGGTGAAAACGTCGCCCGAGGCACCAAAGAAGCCATTAAAGAGGCCATCAAAGCAGGCACCAAAGCCCAACGTCTCAAAACCCAACGCTTTAAAACCCAACGCTTTAAAACCTTGGACCGAGGCCGAAGTCCGCGAGGCCTTCAGCCGCTTTCAAAAGGCAAATCCCGAGCCGAGGGGCGAGCTGGAGCATCTCAATCCCTTTACGCTGCTGGTTGCGGTCGTGCTGTCGGCGCAGGCAACCGATGCCGGCGTCAACAGGGCGACGCGGGCGCTGTTTGCGGTTGCCGATACGCCGCAAAAGATGATCGCGCTCGGCGAAGAGCGCTTACGCGACTACATCAAGACCATCGGGCTCTATCGCACCAAGGCGAAGAACGTCATCGCGCTGTCGGCGAAGCTGATCGCAGATTTCGGCGGCGAGGTTCCGCGCACCCGCGCCGAGATCGAGCAGCTTCCGGGCGCTGGCCGCAAGACCGCCAACGTCGTGCTCAACATGGCCTTCGGCGAGCACACCATGGCGGTCGACACGCATGTGTTCCGGGTCGGCAATCGAACCGGGCTCGCGCCCGGCAAGACGCCGCTCGAGGTCGAGCTAGGGTTGGAGAAGGTGATCCCGCCCGAGTTCATGTTGCACGCGCATCACTGGTTGATCCTGCATGGCCGCTACACCTGTCTCGCCCGCAAGCCGCGCTGCGAGCTATGCCTGATCAACGATCTCTGCCGCTGGCCGGAAAAGACGGTCTGAGAATCTCTCCACGCAGCGGCCACACGGCCGCCTCTCGATAGCTGCATTCAACTTATAGTGACTGCCGCAAGCGACCTGACCGCCGCGGCAGCGAAATATTTGCGTTCGTGCGCGGTTCATATGCTTGGGTAACGGAGGCAGGGACGCCACATGAACCAGACGGCCGCGCTCGTTTCCTTGGCGACCTCGGTTCCGCCCCACCAGTTCCACCAGAAGCAAATCCTCGAAGCCGCGTGGGCCGTGCTCGGTCGCCACGAGCAATTCGAAACGCTTTCGAGCCTGTTTTCGAACACCGGCATTCGCCATCGTTATGGCGTCAAGCCGATCGAATGGTATCTTGAGCGGCGCGGCTGGCCGGAGCGGACCGAGGCCTTTCTGGAGGGCGCGGAAACGCTGTTCATCGATGTCGCGCGCAAGGCGCTCGCGCGCGCCGATCTTGAGGCTTGCGATATCGACACCGTCGTTACCGTCTGTTCGACCGGCATTGCGACGCCGACGCTGGAAGCGCGCGTTGCCGGCAAGATGGGCTTTCGCGGCGACGTGTCGCGGGTGCCGGTGTTCGGGCTTGGATGCGCAGGCGGCGTGTCGGGACTATCGATCGCGGCGCGGCTGGCGCAATCGCGGCCGGGCACCAACGTGCTGTTGGTGGCGCTCGAACTCTGCACGCTGGCGGTCAGACACGACGAATTGACCAAGGCCAACATCGTCGCCGCCAGCCTGTTCGGCGACGGCGCGGCCGCCATCGTGCTTCGCGCCGGTGACGGCGGCGCAACCCAAATCGAGGCGACCGGAGAGAAGTTGTGGCCCGATACGCTCGACATCATGGGGTGGAGCGTCGATCCGGAAGGATTTGGCGTGATCTTTCAGCGCACGATTCCGGATTTTGTCAGGGACCATATGGGGCCGGCGGTCGCCGAGATCGTCTCTCGGATGAAGCTTTCGCTCGGCGATATCGATCGCTTCATTTGCCATCCCGGCGGTGCCAAGGTGATCGCGGCGCTGGAGCGCGCATTGTCGCTCGATCAGGGCGCGCTCGATCACGAGCGCGACATCATTGCCGATTACGGCAACATGTCGGCGCCCACCGTTCTCTTCGTGCTGGAACGCATGCGGGCGCAAGGCCTGCCGCCGCGGTCGCTGCTCACCGCGCTCGGGCCCGGCTTCACCGCAAGCTGCGTCGCCCTGCGGCACGCCGCGTGAGCCTCGCCTCGATCATCCTGGCCTTGGTCACGCTGCAGCGGCTCGGCGAGCTCGTTCTTGCCCGCCGCAACACCGAGAGGCTGTTGGCGCGGGGCGCGATCGAAGTCGGCACCGATCATTATCCGCTGCTCGTGGCCATGCACGCGGCGTGGCTGATCGCCTTGTGGGTCGTATGGCCGTGATCAGGACGTGAACCTGATTGCGCTCGCCGTTTTCGTCGCGCTGCAGGCCGTTCGGGTATGGATCCTCGCAACGCTAGGGCCGCGCTGGACCACGCGCATCATCGTGCTGCCGGGCCAACCCTTGGTCGCCTCCGGGCCTTACAGATATTTTTCGCACCCCAACTATGTCGTCGTCGCCGCCGAAATCGCGGTCCTTCCGCTCGCGCTGCACTTGCCGATGCTGGCGCTGATCTTCTCGCTCTTGAACGCCGCAGTCCTTGTCGTCCGCATTCGTGCCGAGGCCCGTGCGCTTTCCGAGCGGAGCGGGCGGATGCGCGCCGCCTCATGACCGTTCTGGCCGAGCGCTCCGCGACGACGCCGGTGCTTTCGACCTGGGCCGGCTTCCTCCTGATGTGCCTCGGCATGTTCATGGCCATCCTCGATATCCAGGTGGTCGCGACTTCGCTACCGACGATCCAGAGCGCGCTCGGTATTTCCCCTGAGGCGATGAGCTGGATCCAGACCGCCTATCTGATCGCGGAGGTGATCGCTATACCCCTGACCGGGTTGTTCACGCGAATCCTCACCTTGCGATGGCTGTTCGCCACGGCCGTCAGTGTCTTTACGCTGGCGTCGATCGGCTGCGCGTTCAGCGGCAGCTTTGCCGTGCTGCTGGCCTTTCGGGTCGTCCAGGGATTTTCCGGCGGCGTGCTGATTCCTTCGGTGTTCTCCGCGGTGTTCCTGCTGTTTCCGTCGCGGCTGCATGCGGTCGCGACCACCGTCGCCGGCGTGGTCGCAGTGCTGGCGCCGACGATCGGACCCGTCGTCGGAGGATACATTACGGAAACCTGGTCCTGGCCGTGGCTGTTCCTGATCAACGTCATTCCCGGCCTGGTCGCAGCCTTCGCGACGCCGCACCTGCTGCCACGTCAACAGACCAATTTCGCCGAGATCGCAAAACTGGACCTCGCGCGCGCTGGTGCTGATGGCGGCGTCGCTTGCGTGCCTCGAGATCGGCTTGAAGCAGGCGCCGCACAACGGCTGGCTGTCGCTATCTTGCGCAGGTCTGCTATCGGCGAGCGTCATCGGCGCCGGCATTTCGATCTACCTGACGATAGGCGCGCTACATCCGGTGCTGCGGCTTGCGGCGCTGAAGCGACGCTCGTTTGCGGTCGGCTGTGTCTTGAGCTTTTGCCTTGGCGTCGGGCTATTCGGATCGGTCTATCTGATGCCGGTGTTTCTCGCCTTCGTGCGCGACCATGACGCCTTCGAGATCGGCACCATCATGCTGGTGACCGGGATCGCCCAGCTCGCCGCCGCGCCGTTTGCCGCCATGCTGGAAAGCCGGTTGGGCGCACGGTTTCTGACCGCGGCCGGCTTTGCGCTGTTCGCGCTCGGGCTTGGCTTGAGCTATTTCCAGCCGCGCACCGCCGATTTCGACGCGATGTTCTGGCCGCAAGTCGTGCGCGGGGTGGCGATCATGTTCTGCCTGCTGCCGCCGACCCGCATCGCGCTCGGCGCCTTGCCCGATGCCGAAATCCCCGACGCCAGCGGCCTGTTCAACCTGATGCGCAATCTCGGTGGCGCGATCGGCATCGCGCTGATCGATACGATCCTATATGGCCGGGCCGGAATCTATGCCGAAGACTTTCGCGTGCGTCTGCTGGCGGGCGACGTCACCGCGGCAAAGGCGATCGGACTCAAGCTGTCGCTGTTCCTCAATCGTCCGCCCGGCCCGCCGGATGCCGAAGCAATTGCCTTTGTCCGGCCGATGGTCGAGAAAGCCTCGCTCGCGCTATGCGTCAACGAGGCCTGGGCGATGCTCGCTGTTGTCGCGGTGGTCGGACTGTTGCTGGTGCCGCTGGCGCGCGATTCCGCAAAATTCAAACCGTAGGCACGCTGGTGCGGCGCCGCCGGCTCGATCAGCTCCGGCCGCAGCCTGAGAGCCGCTTGTGCATGTGAACCATGAAGGCCATGCCGAACAGCGGCGTCGCCAGATTGACGATCGGGATCGACACGAAGGCGGCGATGACCAACCCGGCGATGAAAATCGTGGTCGCGTTCTCCCTACGCATTGCCTTGGCTTCCTCGGGCGGACGGAAGCGCATCGCCGCGAGCTCGAAATATTCGCGGCCCAACAGCCAGGCGGTTGCGATGAAGAAGGCGAGGAAGCCGGCGCCGGCCAAGAACACGAAGGGCAGCGCGATCAGGTAGACCAGGATCGTCAGCAGCGCGGTCCTGATGCCCTCGCGCATCGCAAGCCCGAACGGCAGCGCCACGCCGGGACGCTCCGCCGGATAGTGCTCGCGCTCGACATGGTCGGCGACCTCATCGACGAACACGCTCGCGACCAGCGAGGTGATCGCGGGCATCAAGAGGATGCCGCCGAACACGACGCCGAGCCCGGCCGCGATCGATACGATCCAGGAAAGCACATCGAGCGGCAGTGTGAGAGTTCGGACCCAGCGTCGCCTCGGCCCAGGTAAGGCCGGTGGTCGCAAGCCAGCTCAAGAGCCGCTGCAGGCCGATCGCGAGCACCGTGATCAGGACCAGCGCGAGGCCGATCGATCGCCACAGGATGGAACGCATCGGCGGCGACAGGATTTGCGAAAGCGCCTTGACGGCGGCGTCCAGCATGGCGGGGTACCTCACGGGAGAAGCTCTCGCGAGAGGTAGCGATGCCGTTAGCCTTCGGCAAGAGCCGCTTGGGCGGCGAGACAGGTACAACGATGAACATGCCGCCCGATTGACGGCAAGGCTGCAATGCGCCATGCGGCAGAGGAGGTTTCAATCAGCCGCTCAAAGGCCTAGTCTCGGCGGCAATCCGAATGTGCAGGGAGATGGAAATGACCGGGACCGGACTGCCGCTCGAGGGCGTCAGGGTCATTGAGATGACCCACATGGTGATGGGCCCGACCTGCGGCATGATCCTGGCGCAACTGGGCGCCGAGGTGATCAAGGTCGAGCCGCCCGCCGGCGACAAGACGCGGACGCTGGGCGGGATGGGAACCGCGTTCTTTCCGCTGTTCAACCGGGGCAAACGCAGCGTCGTGCTGGACTTTTCCAAGGCGGAAGATCGCGGGACCATGGACCGCCTGCTCGAGACCGCCGATGTCTTCCTGGAAAATTTTCGCGATGGCCAATTGGAGAAGCAGGGGCTGGGCGCGGAAGAACTCCGCAAAAAGCATCCGCATCTGATCGTGGCCGGGCATAAGGGTTTTCTGTCGGGACCGTACGAACATCGCCCCGCGCTCGACGAAGTGGTGCAGATGATGTCGGGCTTGGCCGCCATGACCGGCACGCGAGAGAAGCCGCAGCGCGTCGGCTCTTCCGCCAACGACATCATGGGCGGCATGTTCGGCGTGATCTCGATTCTCGCCGCGCTCTACCAGAAACGCGGCGGCCGGACTGACGGCGCCGGCATCCGCATCGGGCTGTTCGAGAACTGCCTGTTTCTGGTCGCGCAGCACATGGTCGAGTACGAGATGACCGGCAACAGGCCGCGCTCGATGCCGGAGCGCGAGCACGCCTGGCCAATCTACGACATCTTCGATACCGCCGGGGGGAACCGCATCTTCATCGGCGTCGTCACCGAAGGCCATTGGCAGAGTTTTTGCCAGGAGTTCGGTCTTCGGGAATTTCTCGACGACGCGAGCTTGCGCACCACCACCGACCGCATCCTGGCGCGGTCGCGGATCATTCCCCGCGTGGCCGACGTGATCAAAGGCTGGAACGTGGATGAACTTTCCGCAAAGCTCGACCGACTCAATATCTGCTTCTCGCCGATCAACCGGCCCGAGGATCTGTTCAGCGATCCGCATGTGCTGCGGCCCGGCGGCCTCGTCAACAACACCACTGCCGATGGCGTGCCGTTCCGCGTTCCGGCGTTGCCGATCGAATGGAACGGCGCCAATATCGGCGAAGGGTTGAAAGTGCCCGCGCTCGGCGCCGACACCATCGCGGTCCGGGCCGAGCTCGAAACACCGGAAATCACATCAACCGCGAAGACCGATAGGAGGCGCGCATGACAAGAGTTCAGGACATCTACCCGGAAGGCCGCGTCACCTTGCGCGAGGTGGGCCTGCGCGACGGCTTGCAGCTGGTGAAAAAATTTCCCTCGACTTCGGCAAAACAGCGCTGGATCCGCGAGGAATATGCCGCGGGCGTCAGGCATTTCGAGGTCGGCTCGTTCCTGCCCGCGAAAACATTTCCGCAATTCGTCGATGTGCGCGAAATCATCCAGACGGTCGCAGCACTTCCGGGCGCGCACGGGATGGCGCTCGCGCTCAATGAGCGCGGCGTCAACGAGGCGTTGGCATCCGGCGTCGGCGAGATTGCCTCGGTGGTCTCGGCGACCGAGGAGCACAGCCAGGCCAACGCCAACCGCTCGCGTGACGCGGCCATCGCCAATATCAGGCGGCTGTGCGAGCTGCGCGACGCGAGCGCGCACAAGCCGCTCGCGCATGCTGCGATCTCGATGGCGCTCGGCTGCTCGATTGCGGGCGCGGTCGACCCGAACGAAGTGATCCGGCTGGTTGCAAGATGCCTAGAGGCCGGCGTCGACAGCGTTGGCATTGCCGACACCGTCGGCTATGCCGGGCCGAAACAGGTCGGCGATCTGACCAAGGCTGCGGTCAGGCTCGCCGGTTCAAAACCGATCTGCGTTCACCTGCACGATACCCGCGGCATGGGCATTGCCAATGCCTCCGCCGCGCTCGACGAAGGCGCGCGCATTCTCGACGGCTCGCTTGGCGGGCTGGGCGGCTGTCCGTTCGCGCCGGGCGCGACCGGCAATGTGGTGTTCGAGGACCTGGTGTTCCTGTGCGAGAGCAAGGGATTTGCAACCGGCATCGATATCGAGAAACTGATCGCGGTGCGCGCGATCCTGCGCAGCGAGATGCCCGACGAGCAGCTTTACGGCGGGCTCGCGCGCGCCGGATTGCCGTGCGGGACTGCGGCAAAAGCGGCTTGAAGCTTTATCCTTGACGCGTTTTCTTCACGCCAACCGGTACCCACCCCGCGATCCACGTGCGGGGCGAGCCGAAAACGTTTCAGAGCCTTGTCGCGCGCAGCCGCAGTGCGTTGCCGACCACGCTGACCGAGGAAAGCGCCATCGCGGCCGCGGCAATGATCGGCGACAGCAGGATGCCGAACGCGGGATAGAGGATGCCCGCGGCGATCGGGATGCCGGCGGCGTTGTAGATGAAGGCGAAGAACAGGTTCTGGCGGATATTGCCCATCGTCGCCTGCGACAGTTTTCGCGCCCGCACGATGCCGCCGAGATCGCCCTTCAGCAGCGTGATGCCCGCGCTTTCCATCGCCACATCCGTGCCGGTTCCCATCGCAATCCCGACGTCGGCTGCGGCGAGCGCCGGCGCGTCGTTGACGCCGTCGCCGGCCATGGCGACGATCCGGCCGGCATTTCGCAACTTGGCCACGACCGCGCTTTTCTGATCGGGAAGCACCTCGGCCTCGATCTCGGAAATTCCGAGCTGGCGCGCAACCGCAGCCGCCGTGGTGCGATTGTCGCCTGTCAGCATGATGACCTTGATGCCTTCCGCCGCAAGCGCCTGCAGCGCGCTCGGCGTCGAAGCCTTGACCGGGTCGGCGATCGCAAACAGCCCGGCAAGCTTGCCGTCGATGGCGATGTTGATGACGGTTGCGCCGCCGGCGCGCAGGCGCTCGCTCTCGGCATCGAGCGAGGCGGTTTCGACGCCGATCGCGGAAAAAAATCTGGAATTGCCGAGCACGATCGTCTTGCCGTCGACCTTGCCGGTCGCACCCTTCCCGGTCGGCGCATCGAAGCCGTCGACCTGGCCAAGGCTGAGGTTGCGCTCTCTGGCGGAGCGCACGATCGCGTCGGCCAGCGGATGCTCGCTGGCGCGCTCGACGCTGGCGCCAAGGCGCAGGATTTCGCTTTCGTCAAAGCCGGTTGCCGGCACGATGGCAACGACCTTCGGCTTGCCTTCGGTGAGCGTCCCTGTCTTGTCGACCACCAATGTGTCGACCTTCTCCATGCGCTCCAGCGCCTCGGCGTTCTTGATCAAGACACCGGCCTGCGCGCCGCGCCCGACGCCGACCATGATCGACATCGGCGTCGCCAGTCCCAATGCGCAGGGACAGGCGATGATGAGCACGCTGACGGCCGCGACCAGCCCGAACGCGACTTTGCGGCTCCGGCCCGAACCAGCTCCAGGCGGCGAACGCGATGATCGCCACGACGATGACCGTGGGCACGAACCAGCCCGCGACCTGATCGGCCAGCCGCTGGATCGGCGCGCGCGAGCGCTGGGCATCGGCGACCATCTGCACGATCTGCGACAACAGCGTGTCGCGGCCGACCTTGTCGGCGCGCATCACAAAACTGCCGGATTGATTGAGCGTGCCCGCGATCACCTTGCCGCCGGCTTCCTTGGTGACCGGCATGGATTCGCCGGTCACCAGCGATTCGTCGAGCGCGGAACGGCCCTCGAGAATGACGCCGTCGACCGGCACCTTTTCGCCCGGCCGTACCCGCAACCTGTCGCCGGGCTTGAGCGTGTCGATCGCAACCTCATGGTCGGTGCCGTCGTCACCGACGCGGCGCGCAGTCTTGGGGGCAAGCTGCAACAGCGCTCTTATCGCGCCCGAGGTCGCCGCGCGCGCGCGCAGTTCCAGCACCTGCCCGAGCAGTACAAGCACGGTGATGACGCTGGCAGCCTCGAAATAGACTGCGACCGCGCCGCCATGCCCCCGGAAGGTCGCCGGAAAGACTTTGCGGGAACAGCGTGCCGATGACGCTGTAGACGTAGGCCACGCCCGTGCCCATCGCGATCAGCGTGAACATGTTGAGATTGCGCGTGACCAGCGATTGCCAGCCGCGAACGAAAAACGGCCATCCCGCCCACAGCACCACCGGTGTTGCGAACACGAGCTGGATCCAGTTCGACAGAGTGGGGTCGACCCAGTCGTGGCCGCCGACAATGTGGCCGCCCATTTCCAGGACGACCGCGGGCGCGGCCAGCACCAGGCCGATCCAGAAGCGCCGGGTCATGTCGGCGAGTTCGGGGTTCGGTGGCGCATCCAGGCTCGCCACTTCCGGCTCCAGCGCCATGCCGCAGATCGGGCAGCTTCCGGGTCCGACCTGACGGATCTGCGGATGCATCGGACAGGTGTAGATCGTGCCCGCTGGCATTTCGGCCTGCGGCTGTTTCTTGTCGAGATATTTCGCGGGATCGTCGGCAAATTTGCCGCGGCAGCCGGCCGAGCAGAAATGGAAGGTTTTGCCCTGATGCTCGAAACGATGTTTCGAGGTCGCAGGGTCGACGCTCATGCCGCAGACGGGATCGAGCATTTTCGCCCCGTCATCGGCGGGAGGCTGATGATGTCCATGATGGTCGGGGGCGCCATGTCCACCGCAACAGGATATTGCCGCCTCCACGGGCGCCGCCTTGGCCGCGCTGGCTGTATCCTTGGTGGCAGCACTGCCAACCGCGCTTGCGGCTTCCGTCATCCGACGCTCCGGCCTCTTGAAACCCATACCCTGTAGGGGTATATAGGCGGGATGCGAAAAGACATCAAGACATTGCTGCAGAAACGTCTCAGCCGGATCGAGGGTCAGGTCCGCGGCCTCTCGAAGATGGTCGACGAGGACCGCTACTGCATCGACATCGTCACGCAGATCTCGGCCGTGCGCGCCGCGCTGCGGCGGGTCGAGGAAGAGGTGCTGCGGGACCACGTGGCGCATTGCGTCGAGCACGCGATCTCAAGCGGCAACAAGGCCGATCAGCGGGAAAAGATCACGGAATTGATGGCAGTGATCGGGCGATCGGACCGCTAAACTAGCCCGGATAGGCCGTTGTTGCCTTGATCCCGATCAAGGACGACGGAACAAATTCTCACACGGTGCGGCTCGTCGTTCGTGACCGCGACGATACCGTCACGCCGGCCTGAAGGCGTTTCATCGATGGTTGCGATCTCAATTGCGCGACCAGCTTGAGATCGTTGATCCCGATCAAGGCCCTTGCGGCCGGGCCCGCTACAAGCTGCTCCGCGATTCACGCGCCGCGAATTGGCGCGTGATCGCGACAACGAAGTTTGTGGCGTGCGCCACCAACGAGGAGTTAAAAAATGTCGAAGCCTGTCATCGCTATTGGAGTTGCCAGCGCGATCGCGATGGCGACTTTGTCAATCTCGCTTCCGGCGAGCGCCCAGATGAACTGGAGAGGAGGCGGTCCGGGAATGATGTTTGGGCAAGGCTATGGTGCGGGAATGATGGGGAATTCCGGCCCGGGCGCCATGGGTGATTGCGCGATGATGGGAGCGACGCCCGACGGCAAGATATCGACGTTCGCGGAGGGGCGCATCGCCTTCCTCAAGGCCGAGCTGAAAATTACTGACGCCCAAAACAGCGTATGGGATGCTTACGCGGAGACCATCAAAAGCAATCTGCAAAACATGCAGGGCATGTGGCAGACAATGAAGGCCGTGTTCGAAGCCAAGACACCGGCTGATCGCCTTGACGCGCAAATTACCGCGATGGACAGCCGGCTCGCCGCGCTCAAGCAAGTCAAGCCGGCGCTCGAGAAGCTTTACGGCGCACTGAGTGCCGAACAGAAGAAGAAGGCCGACGAAGTGCTCACCGGCATGGGTTGCATGATGTAACGCGATGCTACGCCGCGATCTCGCGCGCCCTTGCGCGGCGCTCGGGCGAGCGCGCCTCGACATATTCGACCACCATGAAATGCTCTGATACGGTGATGCGCTCGACCAGCGTCGCGGCATCATCGGCCAGCATCACTTCTGCAACCGCAACCGGCGTTTCTTGGTCAATCTCTTCAGGAACAAGCGGCGGCGAACGGATCGTTTCGGGAAACGGTCCGAATTCGCCCGCTACCTCCTGGAGCGGCTTCTGCTTGTCGGCCCAGTGCAAGGCGGTGTAGTCGAAGCCGTGCACGATCGTGGGTTTGACGATTTCGAAATAGGGCGAGATGTCGAAATCGCGCGGCATGTAGAGCGATGAGTTGCGGATGTGCAGGATTTCGCGCTTGGCCTGCTTGCTTCCGGCGCGCGTGATCTTGGGCAGGATCGGATAGCGCACGGCGTCGAAGGCCTGCGCGATCAGCGCCGAGCAGATCATCTTGGTCGGGTCGCCGGAGCCGAGCGCGATCATGCGCCGCCGCCAGCGCTGCGGCACCGGCAGCGGGATCAGATAGCGCATCAGATCGAGGATGTTCTTGGTGTCGTAGCCGAAGCCGATCCGGTTGATGGCGTAGCGGCACACGGTGTTGCGGTCTTCGTAGGACAGCCCGACCGGCCGGCACAGCCGCGTGTGGTACGAAAAATATCTCGACAGCGGCGCCGAACTGACACCCTCGCCGACTTCGGCTTCGATCAGCACATGCGGCTCGCCGTCGGGTTCCGCCGCGCCGTCGATCGGCCCGACATAGAGCGCGGCGTGCGACCAGGTCGATTGCGTGAGATATTTGATGATGCCCGAAATGCGGTTGTTGCCCTCGACCAGCAGCACGTCGCCCTGCTCGATCACGCCGCGCAGATGTTCCGGGTCGCTCGGCGTGAACGGCTCGTAGCCCGGCACCTCCTTCTGCAGGTAGCCGGCGATCAGCTTGCCGATCGTATCGAGCATGACGCCCATGATGGAGTCCCCTCACAGCCCTTTGCGGCCGCTTTTTCCCTTTCTTAGCATGGTCGAAAGCCGTTGCAATTTGGTTCACGCAGGGAAGATATCAATCATGATTGATTCACCATGAGAGTTGCCGCAACGCTTCAGATGCGGCAAGGTTCGCGAACCGTTCCTCTCGTTTTGAAGCTTCCGGAAACCATGACATGACAATGACGCGGCGCGGCCTTCTCTCCGCCTCCGCGGCGCTTGCGGCAACCCCGGCGCTTCGCCGCGGCGCCTGGGGCGCAGCGCCGCCGCCGCCGCGCGAGGCCGATATTGTCGTGATCGGCGCCGGCGCCGCCGGCATTGCCGCGGCGCGGCGAATTATGGCGGCCAACCGCAAGGTGATCGTGGTCGAAGCGGCGAGCGAAATCGGCGGCCGCTGCATTACCGATACCTCGAGCTTCGCGGTGCCGTTCGATCGCGGCGCGCGCTGGCTGCACAATCCCGATACTAACCCGATGATCCGCCTCGCGCGCAGCGCTGGCCTCGACGTCGTGGCCGCGCCGCTGGGGCAGACGATTCGCATCGGACGCCGCAACGCACGCGCCGGCGAAACCGAGGAATTTCTTGCCGCCCTGGTGCGGGCCAACCGCGCCATTGACGACGCCTCGCGCGGCAAGCTCGACGTGCCCTGCGCGTCAGCAGTCCCCAAGGATCTCGGTGACTGGGCCGGGACGGCGGAATTCGTGCTCGGCGCCAACGCCACGGGCAAGGACCTGAAGGATGTCTCCGCGATCGACAAGGCGCACGGCCTGGACCGCAGCGCCGCGATCATCGCCTGTCGCCAAGGCTTGGGGACGCTGATTGCAAAGCTCGGCGAGCAGCTGCCGCTGTCGCTGTCGACGCCAGCAAGCCGCATCGCCTGGAGCAATCGCGACGTGACAGTCGAGACGCCGGCGGGCAGGGTCGCCGCGCGCGCCGCCATCGTCACGGTGTCGAGCAACGTTTTGGCCGCGGGCAACATCAAATTCACGCCGGACATGCCGAAGCGTTATCTCGACGCCGCGGCGAAACTCAGCCTCGGCAGCTACGATCACATCGCGCTGCTGCTGCCGGGTAATCCGCTTGAATTGTCGCCCGATGACGTCATGATCGAGCAGAGCAATTCGATGCGCACTGCGCTGCTGCTCGCCAATATCGGGGGATCGTCGCTGTGCTCGATCGACGTCGCGGGCTCGTTCGGCCGCGATCTCGCAGCGCAAGGCGAAGCGGCCATGGCGGCATTCGCGGTGGAATGGCTCACCAAACTATTCGGCAGCGATGTGGCACGTGCAGTGAAGAAATCGGGCGTGACCCGCTGGAACGACGCACCTTACGTCCTTGGCGCGATGTCAGCGGCCGTGCCGGGCGCGCAGCCGTCGCGAAAAATCCTTAACCGAGCCGATCGGCTGCATGTTTCTCGCGGGCGAAGCCACCCACGAGACGCTGTGGGGAACCGTCGATGGCGCCTGGGAAAGCGGCGAGCGCGCGGCGGATGCGGCGCTGCGCAAGATCGGTGCGCTCAAGGATGCCGAGCCGGTGCAGGCGGCCCCGGTAGCGCGGCCGCGTCGCCGCGCGTCGCCGGCGAGACACGCGCCGCCGAACAATTGATGCGATTCAGCGAATCACACCGTCGAGAATGGGCAAGCCGATGATCACGGCGAGCGCGATCAGCACATAACAGATCGCGCGAAACAGTCTTTCGCTGGCGCGGCCGAACAGCGACGCGCCGAACGCGACGCCGATGGCGTAGACCGGGCCGACCACGAGAGAGAAGCGGATCGCATCGAGGTTGATCAATCCCGCCGATGCGTAGCTGACGGCGGAGAAAAAATCGGACGCGCCGAAAAACAACAGGATGTTGGCGCGCGCGACCTTTGATGCGATCGGCCGGCCGAGCCAATAGCCGACGATCGGCGGGCCGCCGGTCTGGGCCAGCCCGCTGCAAAACCCGGAAAGCCCGCCGACGCCGACCGAAATCACGGCGTGGTCCCTGCCGCGATAACGCCAGCCCGACAACAGCAGCAATAGCAGCGCGCAGACAAAGCCCGAGATGATCCAGCGCGTCGTTACCGGATCGAGCCGGCTGAGAAAATAAGTTCCGATCGGCACGCCGACCAGCGCGCCCAACACCATGACCGCGGTCGCCTTGCGATCGGCCTGCTTCCATGCGTTCGGCACCAGCGGCGCCGCGGAAACGAAGTCGATCATCAGCAGCAGCGCCGCGACCAGGCGTGGCGGCGCCATGCTGCTGGCAAGCGGCATGAAGATCAGCGCCGAGCCGAAGCCGGAAAATCCGCGCGCCGTTCCCGAGACCAAGGCGATCACGCCAATCGCGATTGCGGCATGCGTGCCGACCTCCGACGGGATCAGACCAGCGAGGCTCATGCGCTAGACTTCCGGAGCATGGGGCTTTTCCGAAAGCCGCCTCACATCCCGCGACAAATGCGGGACAGGCTCTTTCTGCATCATGCCCGCAACACGCCGCGGGTTTTTTTGGTCACCTCGGCCACGATCTTCGCGGCTACCGCCTCGATCTCCTCGTCGGTCATGGTCTTTTCGCGCGGCTGCATCACGACCGCGATGGCGATCGACTTCTTGCCGTCGTCGATGCCTTTGCCCTCGTAGACGTCGAATACCGTGACATCGATGATCAGCTTCTTGTCCGCGCTTAGCGCCGCGCGGACGATATCGCCGGCCTTCACCGTGCGGTCGACGATGAAGGCGAAATCGCGCGATACCGGCTGGAACGGCGAAAGCTCAAGCACGGGCTTGGCGCGGGTCGGCTTCTGCTTGGCTTGCGGGAGGCGATCGAGGATCACCTCGAACGCCATCAAGGGGCCATCCGCCCGCAATATTTCCAGCGCACGCGGATGCAATTCGCCGAAATAGCCGAGCACATTTTGCGGGCCGATCTGGATGGTCCCGGAACGCCCGGGATGCAGCCAGTCCGGTCCGCCGGACACCACCTGCAGCGCCTGCATTGGCGCGCCTCCGGCCGCCAGCACCGCGAACGCGTCAGCCTTGGCGTCAAGCGCATCGGCAAGCGCCGAACCGGACCAGTGCCGCCCGATGCCCTGCGACGACGCGTAGCCGTGACGAACGCCTGCCGCCGCGATCAGCTCGTCTTCCGGACGGTCGCCGGTGAAGACCTGCCCGACTTCGAACAAGGCCAAATCCGAAAAACCGCGATCGATATTGGCCTGTGCCGCGATCGACGAGACCGGGCAGCAGGCTCGGCCGCATGTCGGACATATCCGCCGCGATCGGATTGGCCAGCGATAGTTCGGGATGACCGCGACGATTGGCCTGCGCCTGGACCGGCGGGTCGCGGTCGAACAATTCGGCATAGGGCTTTGCGATGAACGACCAGGTCACGGCTTCGACCATGCCGCGGGCGGCAAGCGCCCGCTTGGCGCGGCGGGTGCGCAACTGGATCGGCGTCAGCACCGGCTTGCGCGCGTCCTCGCCGCGCTCGAACGGCGTCTCCGGCACCTTGTCGATGCCAACGATGCGCACGATCTCCTCGACGATATCGGCTTTGCCCTGCACGTCGGAGCGCCAGGAAGGGATCGCGACCTTCACCACCGGGCCGCTGCCGGCCATCATGAAGCCGAGACGGTTGAGGATCAGCCGCATCTCGGCCATCGGCACGTCGATGCCGGCAAGCCGCTTCACTTCGGAAACCGGAAAATCGATCAGGTGGTCGTCGCCATGGGTCTTGCCGACCACGACGTTGTCCGACGGCGTGCCGCCGCAGATTTCCATCACCAGCCGGGTCGCGAGCTCCAGCCCCGGCACCATGAAATCCGGATCGACGCCACGCTCGAAGCGGTAGCGCGCGTCCGAATTGATGCCGAGCTTGCGGCCGGTCTGAGCGATGTTGATTTCGTTCCAAAGCGCCGATTTCGATCAGCACCTCGGTGGTGCCTCCGTCGCAACCCGACGCCTCGCCGCCCATGATGCCGGCCAGCGATTCGACGCCGTGATCGTCCGCGATCACGCAGACGCCGGCATCGAGCGTGTAGGTGCGGCCATCGAGCGCGAGCAGCGTCTCGCCGTCGCGCGCGCGGCGCACCACAAGATTGCCCTGGACCTTCCGGGCGTCGAACACATGCAGCGGACGGGCGCGGTCGTAGGTCATGAAGTTCGTGATATCGACCAGCGCGTTGATGGGCCGCAAGCCGATCGAGGTCAGGCGATCCTGCAGCCATTTCGGCGATGGACCGTTCTTGACGCCGCGCACCAGCCGCAACGCGAAGCCCGGACAGAGTTTTGAGTCCTCGACCGTCACCTTCACCGGGCAAGGAAATTCGCCCTTCACCGGCTTGATCACTGGGTCCTTGAACTTGCCCATGTCGGCCGCGGCAAGGTCGCGCGCGATGCCATGCACGCCGGCGCAATCCTGGCGGTTCGGGGTCAGATTGATTTCGAACACGGGATCGCCGAGCCCGGCCCATTCGGCGTAGCTCTTGCCGATCGGCGCTTCCGCCGGAAGCTCCATGATGCCGTCGTGATTCTCCGAGATCAGCAGTTCGGCTTCCGAGCACAGCATGCCGCGGCTTTCGACGCCGCGGATGGTGCCGACGCCGAGCGTGATGTTCTTGCCGGGAATGAAGGTGCCGGGCGCGGAGAACACGCTGACCAGACCCGCGCGCGCATTCGGCGCACCGCACACGACCTGCACCGGCGCTGACCCGTCGCCGGTATCGACCATGCAGACGCGCAGGCGGTCCGCATTGGGATGCTGCTCGGCGGAGATCACCCGCGCGATGGTGAACGGCGCAAGCGCCTTCGCCTTGTCCTCGATGTGCTCGACCTCGAGCCCGATCATGGTGAGCTTGTCGGCGAGCTTTTCGACGCGGCTCGTCGGTGTCGAGATGCTCCTTCAGCCAGGAGAGGGTGAACTTCATGATGCGCTACTTCCCGCAGTCAGTCTTGTCCCCTCCCCCGCTTGCGGGGGAGGGATAGGGTGGGGGCTCTCTCCGCAACGGCGGCGGCAATTGTTTCGAGGACACCGGCGCGATTTGTCATCACGTCGTGATTGCTGAAGCGAAGAACCCGAAATCCCTTCGCCTCGATGACGGTCGTACGTGCCGCATCTTTCTTCTCAGCCTGGTCGGAAAAATGCTGTCCGCCGTCGAGCTCGATCACCAGCTTAGCCGCGTGACACACGAAATCGGCGATGTAGTTTCCTATCGGGCGTCTGAAGCCGGCACCGTTCAGTCGGTGATCGCGCAGTTCCAGCCAGAGAATTCGTTCCGCATCGGTTGAGTTCCGCCGGAGCGCGCGCGCGTTCGAGCGCAGTCGGGAAGATACTCTCCAAATCGGGGTCTTTTGCCCAGCCATCGACACTTCCGATGCGGAGACACCCCCACTCCGGCCCTCCCCCGCAAGCGGGAGAGGGAGTCCCACCATGCGCCGGGATAGGACATACGTATCCTTATGAGCTCCGCAATCTGCCCGTTCCCTCCCCCGCTTGCGGGGGAGGGTCAGGGTGAGGGCTCTCTCCGCAACTAGATTCACGAACTCAATCCTCCCGCCAGCGTCGGGACCTCGAGCGGCTTGAAGCCGTAGTGGGAGAGCCAGCGCACGTCGCTTTCGAACAGCTGCCGCAGGTCGGACATGCCGTATTTCAGCATCGCGATGCGGTCGATGCCCATGCCCCAGGCAAAGCCCTGATACTCATCGGGATCGATGCCGCAGGCGCGCAGCACGTTCGGATGCACCATGCCGCAGCCGAGAATCTCCAGCCAGTCCTCGCCCTCGCCGAAGCGGATCTCGCCCTTGTCGCGGCGGCACTGGATGTCGACCTCGAGCGACGGCTCGGTGAACGGGAAGAACGACGGCCGGAACCGCATGTTGATGCGATCGACCTCGAAGAACGCCCTGCAGAACTCGTGCAGGATCCATTTGAGGTGGCCGAGATGCGAACCCTTGTCGATGACGAGGCCCTCGACCTGGTGAAACTGCGGCGTGTGGGTGGCGTCGGAGTCGATGCGGTAGGTGCGGCCCGGGCAGATGACGCGGATCGGCGGCTTCTGGGTCAGCATGGTGCGCACCTGCACCGGCGAGGTATGGGTACGCAACAGCATGCGCGAGCCGTCTTCCTTCGGATTGAAGAAGAAGGTGTCGTGCATCTCGCGGGCCGGATGGCCTTCGGGAAAGTTCAGCTTTGTAAAATTGTAGTCGTCGGTCTCGATGTCGGGCCCTTCGGCGACGGCAAATCCCATGTCGGCGAAAATCGTCGTCAACTCGTCCATCACCTGGCTGAGCGGATGAATTCGGCCCTGTTCGGCGAGGGCCTCGCGCACAGGCAGCGTGACGTCGATGGTCTCGGAAGCGAGCCGCGCGTTGAGCGCCGCGGATTTCAGGACATCGCGGCGCGCGGCGAGCGCTTGCATCACATTGTCCTTGGCGAGATTGATCGCCGCGCCTTGCGTCTTGCGCTCGTCCGGTGACATCTTGCCGAGGGTTGCGAGTAGCGCCGAGATCGAGCCCTTCTTGCCGAGGGAAGCGACCCGCACGGCTTCGAGAGCGGGCTCATCGCCTGCGGCGGCGATCTCTCCGAGGATTTTTTGTTCAAGCGTTGCGAGGTCGGACACGGTTTTCGTCTCTACTTGCAAAGGGCCGCCGGTTGTGGCCGCGCCAGAGGTAAAACGTCAAGCAAAAAGCCCATAAGATGGTCTTCAGATGACCTTGGCGATCGGCCGTTCTTGAACCCAGTTCGGTTGCACTCGCACCAAGCCAAGCAAAGAGGACGTTCGATGATCGCCAAATCCATCTTGGCCGGCATGGCCGTCATTGTTTCGCTCAGCGCCGGTCCGGCGCTCGCCGGGGTCTGTCTCGATAAATCGATGACCCTCGACGAGATCGTCGACACGATCAATGCCACGCCAGGATGCGAGCGCGCGATGAAACTGTTCGAGGCCTGCGAATTCGGCACCAGCGGCGACCTCCATCTTGGCGCCGCCGTCGAAAAGAAGTGCGAAGGCGATTTCGTCGGCCGCTTCAAGCCGCCGCAAAAGCAGGCCTATCAACGAGAGATGCTGGCCTGCGACCGAAAGTACCAAAGCCAATCCGGTACCATGTACCGGTCGTTCACCGCGTTCTGCCGGGCGGAGGTCGCCCAGCGTTACTCGCGTCGGGCGATGAAAGCCGCGCGCTAGCCGTGGTACCGCTAGCGTGCTGCGCTTACGCCGCCAGCGCCGCCTTGGCCTTCTCGGCGATCGCCTGGAACGCCACCGGCTCGGTGATCGCGAGGTCCGACAGCACCTTGCGGTCGACCGTGATGCCCGACTTGGAAAGGCCGTCGATAAATCGGCTGTAGGTCATGCCGAATGGGCGCACCGCGGCGTTGAGGCGCTGGATCCAGAGCGCGCGGAAGGTGCGCTTCTTGCGCTTGCGGTCGCGGAAAGCATACTGCGCGGCCTTGTCGACCGCGGCTTTCGCGGCGCGGATGGTGTTCTTGCGGCGGCCGTAAATCCTTTGGCGGCCTTGTAGACTTTCTTGTGCTTGGCGTGAGAGGTCACACCGCGTTTGACGCGAGACATGACTTTGATCCTTGGTCAGAAAAGAGATGACGGGTCGCCCGCGCGGACGTGGGCATCGGCTTTCAGTTCGATCGCGGACGCGATCAGGCGTTCGGCAAGAAGTATTTCTTGATGTTGTCGCCGTCGGTCTTGAACAGCACGCGGGTGCCGCGGAGCTGACGGATCTGTTTCTTGGTCCGCTTGATCATGCCGTGGCGCTTGCCGCGCTGGGCGTGCATCACTTTGCCGGTGGCAGTCACCTTGAAGCGCTTTTTAGCGCCCGACTTGGTCTTCAGCTTGGGCATTTGGCTCTCCTAAAGGCCACGGAAAAACGCGCCCGAAGGGGCGCTTTCGCGGCTAAAATGCTCGTTAGAGCGTTGAAAGTGCTTAGGTTTTTTCACAAAGGAAACAACCCGCACGGTCACCGCCACGGCAGCCCTAAATCAGCCGGGCGATGGAAGGCTGCGCTTATGGCAGAGCGGGAGCCGATTGGCAACGATGAACCGAGAAACCGCATCCCCTGACCAATGGCGTGACGCCGCATATGGCGCCGCTCAAGAGGATAGAAGCTCAAGAGGATAGATATGACCATTTCAGCTGGACCGATTGCCCCGTTTGCCGATCTTTGCCGCAACCGCACCAGGCGCTGGACGCTGGTTGCCGCCGCCATCGCCGTGGCTGCGGCGGCGCCCGGCGGCGCCGAGGCCGCGCCAAGAACTGGTATCGTCAGGGCGGGAGCCTATGACGGCATCTGGAACGTGGTGTTCGCCACGACGCGCGGCACTTGCAGCTCGGGCTACAGCGTCCCCTTCACCGTGACCGGCGGCCGCGTTTCATCCGCCGGCGGCGGCAAGGTCTCGGGCACCGTCAGTCGCGGCGGCGGCGTCGCGGTCAACGTCAAGGTTGGCGCTTCGCATGCGAGCGGTGGCGGCCGGCTGGCCGGCAGCAGCGGGGCCGGCGCCTGGCGCGGCATCATTTCCGGCGATAGCTGCAGCGGCACTTGGCAGGCCTCCCGGACCTGATGGCTCGCGCGTCCGAGGCACGATGGCGGTACCGCTGACGAAAACGGCCCGCGGATGATCCAGCGGGCCGTCTGAGCCTGGAGCGACAATATCGAATCAGCGTGGTGCCAGCACCATCACCACTTGGCGGCCCTCGAACCTGGCGTCCTGCTCGACCTTGGCGATCTCGGCGACGTCGGCCTTGACCTTGTCCAGGAGTTTCGTGCCGATTTCCTGGTGCGCCATTTCGCGACCGCGATAGCGCAGGGTGATCTTGACCTTGTCGCCTTCCTCGAAGAAGCGCTGCATCGCCCGCATCTTCACTTCGTAGTCGTGATCGTCGATCATCGGCCGGAGCTTGATCTCCTTGATCTCGACGACCTTCTGTTTCTTGCGGGCTTCCGCGGCCTTCTTCTGCGCTGAATATTTGAACTTCCCGTAGTCCATAATCTTGCAAACGGGAGGATTATTGTTCGGCGAAATCTCGACCAGATCCATGCCCGCCTCGGCGGCCATCTTGACTGCAAGCACGGTCTCGACAACGCCGTGATTTGTACCGTTCTGATCGATCAGCTGGATCTGCGCATTGCGGATTTCATCATTGGTGCGCGGCCCGTCTTTGGCGGCAGCGGGCGGGGCTCTATTGGGACGGCGAATGGGTATCTCTCCAAAGTTGTGAACGAAGGGCGATATTTTGAAGGAAGAACCCTCAACGGGCAAGCGAACTCGCGCAGCTATCTACGAAAACCCTCAAATCCCTGACTTTTGGGTCATGCCGGCGACATAGCCACCATTCTCCCGTTCCGCAAGCGCGTGGAATGCCTTAGGTCGATATCTGCGTCCGTGACGATCGCCCGGGCGCTCCTTCAAACGACAGGACCAGAGTAAACGTTCCATGACTAATTTCGCGGCAAACGAAGCTGAACCGGTCTTTATCGACGTCGGCAGGCACGATTTGGCGCGTCGTATCGCCGTGCGCGCCCGCGCGGGACGCGCGCCCGGCCTGTTCTGGCTCGGTGGCTTCAATTCGGACATGAAAGGCACCAAGGCGCTCGCGCTCGATGCCTGGGCGGCCGAGCATGGCCGCGCCTGCGTCCGGTTCGATTATTCCGGCCATGGCGAATTGGAAGGGAAGTTCGCGGACGGCACCATCGGCCGCTGGCTGGAAGAGAGCGTGGCGGTTTTCGAGCAGTTCTGCAGCGGACCGCAGGTGGTGATCGGCTCATCGATGGGCGGATGGCTGGCGCTGCTGCTGGCGCGCGAGATCGCCAAACACCAGCGCGACGCCTCGCTGGCCGGAATGGTCTTGATCGCGCCCGCGCCCGACTTCACCGAGGAATTGATGTGGAAGGGCTTTTCGCCCGAAATTCGCAACGAGATCGAGACCAAGGGCGTCTGGCTGCGCCCCTCGCAATATGGCGACGGCTCGCCCTATCCGATCACGCGGGCGCTGATCGAGGAGGGCCGCCAGCATCTCCTGCTCAACAGCTCGATCGAGGTCGGGTGCCCGGTCCGCATCCTGCAGGGCGGGCAGGACCTGGATGTGCCCTGGCGCCATGCGTTCACCCTGGTGCAGCGATTGCCGGCGGATGACGTGGTGCTGACCATGATCCAGGACGGCGATCATCGCCTGTCGCGGCCGCAGGACATCGCGCGGATCATTGCGGCGGTGGCGGAGATCGGGTGAGTCGTTCGAAGTTCAACGGGGCATGACGGTTTAGGGAGACGGCGTCGGTTTAGGCATCGGCTTGCGCTGCGCCAGCGCCGCGACCGTGGAAGTGCCGATCGCGCCCTGCTCGTCGTAAAGCCAGCACTCGCCGATCGCGATGCCGTCGGCTGAGTGGTGCTTCACCACCTCGAAGCCGATCCACTCCGTCACCGGCAGGCGATGCAGGTAGAGCGTGACGTCGCTGTTGATGAATTCGAGGCCCTGATCGCCGGCATTGGCGAAGGGGCTGGCAAAGTCGGCGGCGACCGCGGCACGGACAAAGGGCGTCAACGGAGCGCCCTCGACAAGATCGCGCACCTCGCCCATCCACAGCCGTCGTGGCCCGATCGTGCCCATCGCACCGATGATCGGCCGGGTGGTCCATTTGCCGTGCAGGTTCGCCCTGGGGTCGGTTGGCGCGGGAATGCTGGCGGGCGCGGGCGCGTCCCATTCCGGAGGCGACCATACGTTGCCAAGCGGATTTTCCGTCCTGCGCAATAGCTGACAGGACGCGCGCGCCATGGCGGCGCCGGCCGAGAGAAAATCGGCCTCGATGACGCGAATGCGCAGGCCGTCGCGGATGAGTTTGGTCCTGACCTCGATAGGCGCCAAGACGTTCGGCAGGCGGAACATGTCGACTGTCAGCCGCGCCGGCACGAAATCCTCAGCCCCGTGGCGCTGCTCGATCGCGAAGGCAAGCAGACCGACGATGACCCGGCCGTGCAGGGATTTCGGGTCCCACGGTCCGCTCGCGATCGGCGTCGGCAGGAAGACGTCGCCGTCGCGGGTGAAGAAAGGTTGGTTTGTCATGGTGCGACCATGAAGGAACCTGCGCGATGAAATCAAGGGTGGGTTCGTAGAGCCCTGCTGTGCGTCAGCCTCCCTCGTCATCGTTCGCGAAAGCGGACGATCCAGTACGCCGAGCCGTCGAAGTTCGCTTGAGGTGTCACGGCGTACTCGATGCCCCGCTTTCGCGGAGCATGACGGCGGTGTGTTGTGAAGCGCACTGCCACTCTTCGCGCACGCTTTCGTCGGTCTCCGCGGCCATCGCCTTCGCCGCCAATGCCGCAAACGCCTCGCGCCCCATAAGCTGCGACAACGCCCAGACCGCGGCGCCGCGAACCAGCACGCTCGCGTCGGCGAGCAGGGCTTCGGCCTCGCGCGCCAAACTGGCATTGCCGGAGTTGCCGATCGCGATCAGGACATTGCGGACAAAGCGGTCGCGGCCGATGCGCTTGACCGGCGACTTCGCGAACAGCGCCCGAAACGCTGCGTCGTCGAGCCGCGCAAGTTCGGCGAGATCGGGCGCGCGCAACGCGTCGCGCGCGGCGAGTTTTGCCTCACGTCCGGCTTGCGCGAACTTGTTCCAGGGGCAGACCGCGAGACAGTCGTCGCAGCCATAGATCCGGTTGCCGATCGCTTGGCGAAATTCGCGCGGGATCGGTCCCTTGTTCTCGATGGTGAGGTAGGAAATGCAGCGCCGCGCGTCGAGCTTGTAGGCGGACGGAGAAAGCGGCCGTCGGGCAGATATCGAGGCAGGCCTGGCAGGAGCCGCAATGATCGCTCTCGGCGTCGTCGCGCGGCAGCTCGAGCGTGGTGAAGATCGCGCCGAGAAACAGCCACGAGCCGAACTGGCGCGAGACGAGGTTGGTATGCTTGCCCTGCCAGCCGAGGTGAGCTGCCTGCGCCAGCGGCTTTTCCATCACCGCTGCGGTATCGACGAAAACCTTGACCTCGCAGGGCGCCGCCGCCACCAGCCATCGCGCCAGTGTCTTCAGGTGTTTTTTGATCGGATCGTGATAATCGTCGCCTTGCGCATAGACCGAGATCGCGCCCTTGCTGCGCGCTTGCAGGATCGCCAATGGATCATCTTCGGGCCCATAATTGACCCCCAACATGATCACCGAACGCACATCGGCCCACAGTCCGCGCGGGTCGGTGCGGCGCTCGGGGCTTCGCGCGAGCCAATCCATGTCGCCATGCGCGCCGGCATCCAGGAATTCGTGAAAGTGCCGGGCTGCCTGCGCAATCGCATCCGGCGCCGCGACGCCGATGCAATCGAAGCCGAATTCAAGGGCTTTCCGGGACAGCGCGCTCTTCAGATCTGGAAGCGCGAGGCGAGCGGATTTGTTCAGAAATCGAGGTCCACGTAGGTCGGCGCCGCCGGCACACCCGCCAGCCATTCGCTGAGCAGCGGGCGGAACGACGGGCGGGATTTCACCCGCGCGTACCACGCCTTTGCCGCCTCGTCCTCGACCCATGGCACGTCGCCCAGATAATCGATCGCCGAAAGATGCGCGGCGGCGGCGAGGTCCGCGTAGGTCAGCCGGTCGCCGGCGAGGTAGTTCCTCTTCTGCGCCAGCCAGCCGATATAGGCCAGATGATAGCGCACATTGGTCTTCGCCGCGCGAATCACGTCCGCCGCCGGCGCGCCGCCGCCATCCTCCTCGCTGATGAAGCGCTTGTAGATGCGCTCGGTGACCAGCGGATTGGAGGCCTCCTCGAAGAATTTCTCGTTGAACCACGCCATCAGCCGCCGCACTTCGATGCGCTCGGCCATGGTCGTCGGCAACAGCCGGCGCTCGGCCATCTCCGCGCCAAGGGTCTCGTCGATATATTCGGCGATGATGCCGGCGCCGGGAATCGCGGCGTGGCCCTCGGTGAACAGCACCGGCGTGGTTCCGGCCGGATTGAGCGCGAGAAAGCCCTCGCGCCGCTCCCAGGCCCGCTCTTCCACCAGTCGCAACTCGAGGCCGTATTCACCCAGCGCCAGGCGGATGAAGCGCGAATGCGGACAGAAGGGATGATGAAACAGCGTGAACATGCAGCCTTTGAATATGTCGTGGCGCTTAAGAAAGCCTCAACCGCCCGAAGCGGCGCCAAACCAGCTCACCATACACCCGAGGCAACCTTCGTTCTCGCATTTTATCGATTGCGGGGAGGGAGCGAATAGGCGAGAAGAACCCCGCTTTTGAGCCGGAATCGATCACAACGGACTGGACCATCATGTCAGACACTCTGCGGGCGGTAATTCTTGGTGTCGTCGAGGGTGTCACGGAATTCCTGCCAGTCTCCTCGACGGGGCATCTGTTGCTGGTAGGGCACTTCTTCAATCTTGGCGAAGATGACTTTTGGAAGAGCTTCGACATCCTGATTCAACTCGGCGCGATTCTCGCCATTGTCGTGATCTATTTCGCAAAACTGTGGCGGATCGCGCTCGGCATGTTCAGCAACCCCGACGACCGGCGCTTCGTCATCGGCCTTCTGGTGGCGTTCCTGCCTGCGGTCGTCATCGGGCTGCTTGTCGGCAAGTACATTAAGGACGTGCTCAATCCCTGGGTGGTCTGCTTCTCGCTGATTGTCGGCGGCGCGATCCTGTTGTGGGTCGATCAACTCGATCACAAACCGCACGAGCATGACGCCACCAAGTTTCCGCTGCTGATGTATCTGTGGATCGGCATAGCGCAGTGTCTGGCGATGATTCCAGGTGTGTCGCGTTCCGGCGCCAGCATCGTGGCGGCGATGGCGTTCGGAGCGGACAAGCGGGCGGCGGCGGAGTTCTCGTTCTTTCTGGCGATCCCGACCATGGTCGGCGCCTTCGCCTATGATTTCTACAAGAGCCGCGCCGAGATGACGAGCGACCATGTCGGCATCATCGCCATCGGCTTCGTGGTCTCGTTCATCACCGCGCTGGTCGTGGTGAAGACGTTCCTCGAATACGTGACCCGCCACGGTTTTCAATTATTTGCGTGGTGGCGCGTCATCGTCGGCACGATTGGGCTGATCGCGCTGGCGATGGGAAAATAAGACGCATTTTTTGAGCATGATCTCTTCGGAAAACCGGTGCCCACTTTTCCGGATCATGCTCTAAGCGCTCTTGCGCTGAAATTGGCCGGCCGCGCGGAAGCGCCAGAGATATTGCGGCGCGATCGCTTCCAGCGAATCCGGCGCGATGCCGAGCCCCTCGAGCGTCAGGCCTGCGGTCTTCGCGGCATCGGAAACCACATTGTCGGCGCGCAACAACGCGACCTGGTCCGGCGTCAGCTTCATCGCGCCCGGCGCGAATTGCAGGAACGCCGATTGCAGCTTGGCAAGTCCGAACGGCAGCGAGACCAGCATGCGCTTGCGCTCAGTGATCGAAAGGATGATCTCCATGATCTCGCGCATGGTCAGCACTTCCGGGCCGCCGAGCTCGTAAATGGCGCCCGGCTTGGCCTTGCCGTCGACGGCGTCCGCGACCGCGGTCGCGACATCGCCGACATAGACCGGCTGCAGCTTGGTCAGGCCGCCGCCGATCAACGGCAATGCCGGCGATATCCGCGCCAACGCAGCGAAGCGGTTGGTGAATTGGTCTTCCGGCCCGAACACCACAGAAGGGCGCATGATGGTGGCCGAAGGGATCGCGGAGAATACCGCCTTTTCGCCGGCGGCCTTGGCCTGGGCATAGCGTGAGGGCGAGTTCTCGTCGGCGCCGATGGCCGAGACATGTACCATCTGGGCGCCGAGGGCGGCGGCGGCCTTGGCCACCGTCCCGGCTCCTGCGGCCTGCACCGCGTCGAAGGTTTGCGCGCCGCCTTCCGCGAGAATGCCGACCAGGTTGATGGCGACATGCGAATCGCGCATCGCCGCCTCCACGGAAGCAGGGTAGCGCAGGTTGGCCTGCACCGCGTGGATCTGGCCGACCCGGCCGAGCGGTTGCAGGTGCCCGGCCAGTTCCGGCCGCCGCACCGCGACCCGGATGCGGTAGTCGCGCTTGGCGAGCGCCCGGACCACGCTGCGGCCGAGAAAACCCGATCCGCCGAAAACCGTGACCAGCGTATCCAGATTCGATGCCATGGCGTCAGTTTCCCAAGCTCTAAACACGATCAAAAGGGGAGATGGCGGGGGTATTTAACGGATTCGCGATACGCCATCGCTTGTCCGCTGTACAGTCTATTTGGTCCGCACTTCGCCAATTTGACAAGCGCGCGACCGATCCGTAGTAACCGGCCCGGGCCCAGGTGGCGGAATTGGTAGACGCGCTGGCTTCAGGTGCCAGTGGCTTAACGGCCGTGAAGGTTCGAGTCCTTTCCTGGGCACCATTTGCCCAAGGCCCTAATTTTTCGAGATGCGGCTGGCGCTGCGCGCTGACTTGCTTTCGGCCGCATCGCGAGAAAGATCGGCTTCCTCTGCGCGGGATTCGTTGTTCGGCGCCCGCGCGACGTCGGCGCCCTACACACGCTAGCCGGTGGCCTCAGGTTCGGAGCCGCCGTGCCTGTGCCCGTCCGGCCCGCGGCGGAATACGCCATAATTGCTGGACTTGATTCCGTTGCCGCCATCGACCGCGAGACCGGTCAGTCCCAATCTCAAAAGCTCACGCACGGCCGCGGCGCGTGTCGGCATCCGATGCTTGAAACGGAAATCATCGAGCGTCGCCAGTTCCTCCGGCGAAAGCATCACCTGCAATCGCTCACCACGCGCGTCGTTCATCGGAAACACCCCGAATTAGACAATTGAGTAGTTTACTCAACGCACCAACTCTGCGGCGGTTCCGCCAAAGGAGACAAGTTAGTAAAATACGTCAATAAAAACAATGGCTTAGGTATTGATTTCGTTCTTCTGGGAGCGCATGATCTCGGCTCGGAGCACCGCCCATGACAGACGATATCAAGCTGCCGCGCAGGCTTTCGGAAGAGCCGAATGCGCCAAAACCCCGACGTCCGAGCCACCAGAAGGTGATCGAAAATCTGGATCGCTGGGCCAACAGTTCCGGGCTTCAGCCGCCGACATTGCCTGATGCCAAAACGGCCTGATTCCGCAAGGACAGGCAAAGCCGCGGCTGCACCCGATTCCTGTTGAAAGCGCGACAGCTGCGTTACAACCCGCCCGGCGCGATGGATCGGCTAGGTGCTACGACAGGCAAGTGCCGGCCGGCGCCTTCGCAGTTGGCGGCGAGCCATCGTTACCGGCGAAAAGACGACCTCCACGCTCGCCTCTTGCGTCGTTGGGCGCTAGGTTGGTCTCGCGTCGAATCGACCAGAGGCCCCAAGTTTATGACTGTGCGCATGCATCGCGGCGACCTGCCGGATCTCACCAGCTATCCCGGTTCAGTGGCAATCGATACCGAGACCATGGGACTTCATCCGCATCGCGACCGGCTGTGCGTGGTGCAGCTTTCGAGCGGGGACGGCAGCGCCGACGTGGTGCAGATACCGCAGGGGCATAACGACGCGCCGCACCTCAAGGCGCTGTTGGCCGAACCGAGGATCACCAAGATCTTTCATTTCGCCCGTTTCGACCTGGCGACGCTCTACCACACCTTCGGCGTGATGCCGCAGCCGGTGTACTGCACCAAGATCGCCTCGCGGCTGTCGCGTACCTATACCGATCGTCACGGCCTGAAGGACCTGGTGCGCGAGCTCCTCAATATCGACCTGTCGAAGCAGCAGCAATCGAGCGACTGGGGCTCGCAATCCCTCAGCGAGGCGCAACTGGCCTATGCAGCTTCCGACGTGTTGCACCTGCATGCGCTGCGCGAGCGACTCGATGCGATGCTGGCGCGCGAAGGCCGTCTGGAATTGGCGCAGTCCTGTTTTGAGTTTCTGCCGACCCGGGCGAAGCTCGACCTGCAGGGCTGGGAGGCCGAGGACATCTTCGCGCATTCGTGAGATGTGCCCGGAAGCCGCAGATCCGGCTCCAAATCCAATGATTTCAGTCGGTCGCGGCAAAGCCAGCGCGCCGCCAGCAACGTTGCCCGGCAGCCGGGACATGTTTCGGTCACACTCGTGATGAGTGTCCGGGCTGCGTAATCCGGCAAAGCGGGATAGACTGCGCGTTATCCTCGGCGCTTCGGAGCAGCGGTGAATTCGGTCCAGAACCCAGCCTATCAGGCCAGTCTCGAGGCGCGCTTTGCGATCGCCGCGCGCCACAGCCGAATGGTGCGGATCTTGCGCGTCGCGGTTCCCGCGGCCGTGATCCTGGCGATGGCCGCGATCGTCGTGATATCATCGGTCTTCAATCCGTTCCGGATGCTGCTGCCGAAGCTGCCGCTCGATGTCGGCAACCTCGTTGTCTCCGGCACCAAGATCACCATGGAATTGCCGCATATGTCGGGCTACACAACCGACCAGCGGCCGTACGAAATGTGGGCGAAGACCGCGACCCAGGACTTGACCGACCCCGACCATGTCGAGCTCAAGACGCTGCGCGCCAAGGTCCTGACAGAAGATCGCTCGACCGTGGTCTTGGACGCCCGCACCGGCATGTTCGACAACAAGCTGCAGACGCTGGACCTGCACAAGGACATCTTCCTGCAAACCACGACCGGCTATGAAGCGCGTCTCAGCCAGGCCTTTGTCGACATGGGCAAGGGTACGGTGACGTCGGAAGAGCATGTCGACGTCAAATTGACCAACGGAACCTTGTCCTCGGACCGGCTGCGGGTGACCGGCGGCGGCGAGGTCATGGTGTTCGAAGGTAATGTCGTGATGCACCTGGACCATTTTGACGCCGCCGATCCGTCCGCGCAGCCCGCAGGCCGGGCAGAATCCGCGCCACCCCCTAAGGCCTCGCGGTCCAACAAATCCGCCAACTCGAAATGATCGCCGAAATGATCGCAATGGCGAAGTTTCCCAAAGACCGGAATTTGGTGTGGCGAATTGCCCGTGGCGCGGCCGCGATCAGCTTTGCCGTCGCCTTCGGCACCGCCTGTACAGCCAGCGCGCAGAGCGCGGTGCAGGGCGTGCCCAATGCGATGCAGGGGTTCTCGCAGAACCGCGACCAGCCGATCCAGATCGAAGCCGCGACGCTTGAGATGCG
Source organism: uncultured Alphaproteobacteria bacterium (assembly GCA_963777475.1). Lineage (GTDB taxonomy): Bacteria > Pseudomonadota > Alphaproteobacteria > Rhizobiales > Xanthobacteraceae > Bradyrhizobium. The sequence continues at coordinate 81,645 of CAVZQX010000050.1, read as the reverse complement.
CGACAAGAAGAAGGAAGCGACCTTCTCAGGCAATGTGAAGGTGGTGCAGGGCGACACCACCATGACGTCGAAGAAGCTGGTCGTGTTCTACGAATTGACCCAGCCCGCGCCCGCCGAGCCTAAAGCCACCGCCAAATCGGCGCCGCCGATGCAATCCGCGACGCCTGGTCCCGGCGGAGCCTCGTCGATCAAGCGGCTGGAGGCGAAAGGCAATGTGGTCGTGACCCAGAAAGATCAGGTTGTGACCGGGGAAACCGCTGTCTTCGACACCAAGACCAATCTCGTCACCATGCTCGGCGACGTGGTCCTGACCCAGGGCAAGAATGTGCTGCGTGGCGACCGGCTCCTGGTTGACATGACGACCGGCGTATCACGGGTCGAATCGGACACGGGGAAAGTCCAGGGGCTGTTCATTTCATCCGGCCAGACCGGCGGCCCGACGATCCCCAACCCGTCACCGACCCCGCTCGGCACAAAAAAATAAAATGCATCAATCACTTGTACGAGACGCCGATGAGGCGCGGTTGAACACTGCGGCGCGAACCTGTATCTACGAAGCCGCCGGCTCCGTTAATCGAGGGTGTCCTGCTGGGCAAAGCGCACCTGCTGCTTCATGCTGAGCGCACGAATCGAACCGCCCGCGGACGGGCCGCGGGAGGATCTCAGATAGGGTTTGGCGAAGCGGGGATGGTGGATTTACTCGGCATGTTCCGTCGGCGCCCCGCCAAACGCGGCCGGGCTGGCTTCGCGCGTTCGAACGAGGACATCACCGCGCTCGGCAACTCCTACGGCGACATGTTGCCCAACCCCGTGCGCGATGCGCCGCCGATCGCGCGCGAGGCGCCGATGTCGAGCCTGGATTTGCCCCGCTCTCCGCCGTATCCCGAACCGCCCCGGGCGCGCCCTCACCCCAGGCCTGCGCAGCCAGCCAGGTCCCAGCCCAAACCCCAAGCCAAGCCTCAAGCCAAGTCCAACGGCAGCGGCGGGCCGCAATTGCTGCGGCGGCCGGGCTTTCTGGCTGTGCATAGCGTGGAAAAGAGTTTCGGCACCCGCCACGTCGTGCGCGGGGTCAGCATCTATGTCCGCCGCGGCGAAGCGGTGGGTTTGCTCGGCCCGAACGGCGCCGGAAAGACCACGGTGTTCTACATGATCACCGGCCTGATCAAGGCGGATCGAGGCGCCATCGAGCTCGATGGCCACGACGTCACCCAATTGCCGATGTATCAGCGCGCGCGGCTTGGCATCGGCTATTTGCCACAGGAAGCTTCGATCTTTCGAGGGTTGACGGTGGAGCAGAATATCCGCGCCGTGCTCGAGGTGGTCGAGCCCTCGAGGCGAAAGCGCGAGGCCGAACTCAATTCGCTGCTCGACGAATTCAACATCACCCGGCTGCGTAAGACGCCCTCGATCGCGCTCTCGGGCGGCGAGCGGCGGCGCGTCGAAATCGCGCGTGCGCTGGCGACCCGCCCCAACTACATGCTGCTCGACGAACCCTTCGCCGGCATCGATCCGATCGCGGTCGGCGACATTCAGGATCTCGTCCGCCATCTCACCAATCGCGGCATCGGGGTCTTGATCACCGACCACAACGTACGCGAAACGCTCGGGCTGACCGACCGCGCCTATATCGTCTATGCCGGGGAGATCTTGACGGAGGGCAGTCCGGACGAGATCGTCAGCGATCCGGATGTACGTCGCCTTTACCTTGGTGAGGAATTCCGCCTCTAATCAATTTTTCCGATCCGTCAAGCCGTGTACATCGGCCTCAGACTAGGATAAGCAAGAATCGGACCAGTTTTAACGGATCGATCTTGCCTCCATGGCACTGACGCAGAGACTAGAGTTCCGCCAGTCCCAGTCGCTGGTGATGACGCCGCAGCTGATGCAGGCGATCAAACTGCTTCAGTTGTCGAATCTCGACCTGTCGGCTTTTGTCGAAGAGGAACTGGAGCGCAACCCGCTGCTCGATCGTGCCAGCGACGCCGGCGAGCCGCCGGTTGCGGGCGAGCCCTCCCCTGAGCGGGCCGAATTTTCCGATTCTGAACAAGCCGGCAGCGCCTATGGCGAGGATCAGGTATCGGCTCATTCCGAGACGGCGAATGGCGCCGCCGACGGCTTTGAGCCGGTCCAGGAAGAGTGGATGAACCGCGAACTCGGCAGCCGCGCCGAGATCGAACAGACGCTCGACACCGGGCTCGACAACGTATTTTCGGAGGAGCCTGCCGAGGCCGCTGCGCGCAACGCACAGGACGCGGCACCGACCGCTTATACCGAATGGGGCGGCGGCGCCTCCAACGACGAGGACTATAATCTCGAGGCCTTCGTCGCGGCCGAAGTGACCCTTGGAGGTCATCTTGCCGAACAATTGGCGGTGGCGTTCACCGAGCCGGCGCAGCGACTGATCGGTCAATATCTGATCGATCTCGTCGACGAGGCCGGTTACCTGCCGACCGATCTCGGCCAGGCCGCCGAACGGCTCGGCGCCTCGCAAAGCGACGTCGAGGCCGTGCTCGCGGTGTTGCAGAAATTCGATCCGCCGGGGGTCTGTGCGCGGAACTTAAGCGAGTGCCTGGCGATCCAGTTGCGCGAACTGGACCGCTACGATCCGGCCATGCAGGCTCTGGTCGAGCATCTCGATCTCTTGGCCAAGCGCGATCTTGCGGGCTTGCGCAAGTTCTGCGGCGTCGATGACGAGGACATCATCGACATGATCGGCGAAATCCGCCGGCTCGATCCAAAACCGGGAATGAAATTCGGCGCGGCGCGGATGCAGACCATGGTGCCGGACGTCTATGTGCGTCCGGGACCGGACGGCGGCTGGCACGTCGAGCTCAACAGCGACACCTTGCCGCGCGTGCTGGTCAACCAGACCTACTACACCGAGCTGTCGAAGACGATCCGCAAGGACGGCGACAAATCCTATTTCACCGACTGCCTGCAGAACGCGACCTGGCTGGTGCGCGCGCTCGACCAGCGCGCCCGCACCATCCTGAAAGTCGCGACCGAGATCGTTCGGCAGCAGGACGGCTTCTTCACCCACGGCGTCGCACACTTGCGGCCGCTGAACCTCAAGGCGGTGGCCGACGCGATCCAGATGCATGAATCGACGGTGTCGCGGGTGACCGCCAACAAATACATGGCGACCAACCGCGGCACGTTCGAACTGAAATATTTCTTCACCGCCTCGATTGCGTCCGCCGACGGTGGGGAAGCGCATTCGGCGGAAGCGGTCCGTCACCACATCAAGCAGTTGATCGATGCGGAGAGCCCCAACGCCATCCTTTCCGACGACACCATCGTGGAACGGCTTCGCGAATCCGGCATTGATATCGCCCGCCGCACGGTCGCCAAATACCGCGAAGCGATGCGGATCCCGTCTTCGGTGCAGCGTCGCCGCGACAAGCAGAGTGCGTTGGCGTTGTCGATGTGAAGTTCCTGCGTACCGACACGGTTCTTGAGCCGATTGCGTCGGCTTCAAATCACGATAGTGTCGGCTCCCCCTTAAGCTTAATCCATTCGAGGCACCTCATGACCCTCCGGATTTCGGGAAAAAGCATCAGCGTCGGCGAGGCGCTGCGCGGGCGCCTCAGCGAGCGCACCGAGGAGGTCTTGCGCAAATATTTCGACGGCAACTATTCCGGCCACATCACGCTGAGCAAGGATGGCTTCGGCTTCCGCACCGATTGCGCGCTGCATCTGGATTCCGGGATTACGCTGGAGGCCGAGGCCAACGCTACCGATGCCTATGCCAGCGCCGACCAGGCGCTCTTGATGATCGAAAAGCGCCTACGCCGCTACAAGAGCCGGCTGAAGGACCGCTCCCACCGCAAGGCCCATGCGGCCTCCGCCGCGCTGGCGGAGATTGGTGCACCGACGCTGGACGCACCGAGCTACGTGATCGAGGCCCCGGCCGAAGGCGACGAGGAGGTCACCGGTTACAGCCCCGTCATCATCGCGGAGGCGACCACCTCGTTGAAGCGGCTTTCGGTCAGCGAGGCCGTGATGGAATTGGATCTGACAGGCGCGGCCTGCCTGGTTTTCCAGCACGGCTCAAGCGGCCGGGTGAACATCATCTACCGGCGGAGCGACGGCAATGTCGGATGGGTTGATCCCCCCGCGCTTAAATCGTGAAGGTGGCTCCGTCCCGAGGGTTTTTGCAGCCTTTTTGGGAGCTATTCCCATTCTCCAATGTTTTTAAGGATAGCTCGCATGAACGGCTTCGCGGGAGTTGGCACGGCCGTTGCGTTGGAGTAGAAGCCCCCAAATCAGGACAGGGGTGTGTAAGCCCGCCTCGCGCCTCATCTTCTTGACGCCGGGCCGGCAAGGCCCATCTCGCAACCTGACGGTCCAATGTCACCTCGGAATGCCCCATGACGATTACCGATCTGGTCGCACCTGAGGCGATTCTCCCGGCATTGAAAGTCAACAGCAAGAAGCAGGCGCTTCAGGAGCTGGCCGCCAAGGCGGCCGAGCTGACCGGACAGAACGAACGGGCCATTTTCGAGGTTCTGCTGCAGCGCGAAAAGCTCGGCACCACGGCCGTCGGCTATGGCGTCGCCATCCCGCACGGCAAGCTGCCGAAGCTGGAAAAGATCTTCGGCCTCTTTGCTCGCCTGGAGCGCCCGATCGATTTCGAGGCCATGGACGGCCAGCCGGTCGACCTGGTGTTTCTGCTGTTGGCTCCGGAGGGTGCCGGCGCCGATCATCTGAAGGCGCTGGCGCGGATCGCGCGGCTATTGCGCGACCAGGATATCGCCAAGAAGCTGCGTGCCTCGCGCGACGCCCAGGCGATCTATTCGGTGCTGGCGCTGCCGCCGGCGACCGCGGCATAGCAGCGCAGCCGGGCCTTGCTTGGCCCGGCGATCATTCCCTGATGTTTTCTGGAAGTGCGACGGATACGCGGGCCGAACCCGCGTATGGCATCGCGTCGAAAATTACGGCCAGCGCCAACTGCGGCGAAGCCGACGTTGGGACGCCGGCGCAAGGCCCGCGTCAGTGCACGCTGACGGCCTGCAGCTCGTTGCTCCAGGCGTTGGCGATCGCAGCTTCCCGGCTGTCGGTCAGCATGATCGGCGTACCGTCGGCGGCATGGAGCGCAAACAGCTTCAGTCCGGGCGCGATCTTCGGCGCCTGCGGAAACAGCCCGGGCACGTCCTCGGAACGAACCTGCTTCACATAGGCGATATGGCCCTCACCGAGATGGGCCAGCGCCTCCAGCGAGACGTGCGGTTCCGACGCAACATTACCTTCAGTCATGGTCTCGACTCCTTCTGAGCCTAAGCGGTCGAGTCCGCTACTCGTTCCATTATTCGTGTTCATTGATAGCGATTGTCTTAACAATCTTCTCCGGTTCAGGCCGGGCAAGATCGATCGACAACAGCCCGTTCTTCAGATCCGCGCCCAGCACCTGCATCCCCTCCGCCAGCACGAAGGTGCGCTGGAAGTGGCGCGCGGCGATGCCGCGATGGATGTATTGCCGGGCCTTGTCCTCCTGCTGGCGGCCGCGGATCACGAGCTGGTTTTCCTCAATGGTTACATCGAGTTGGTCGCGGGTAAATCCCGCCACCGCCAGCGTGATTCGCAGCCGTTCGGGCTGGCCGTTGGCACGGTCGCACCTCTCGATATTGTACGGAGGATAACCGTCGGCGCCCTTGACGACGCGATCGAGCACGCGCTCGATCTCGTCAAATCCCAAAAGGAACGGACTGGAGAGCGAAGGAACACGAGACATAGTTTACAAAGCCCTCTCGAAGCGACTTTGACGTTTCAGGGCCCACATGGCACCCCTTGGCGAGCAATATGGGCACGATCTCAGGGGGTTCAAGCACCTCGGGAACCGTCGCGGAGGAGGCTTATAGCTCGATCCGCTTGCGGCCGTCGGCGCTGAACAGATGCAGCTTTTCGCGCGGCGCCGCGGCCCGGATCCGCTCCCCGATCGCGGGACCCGCCTGCCCGGGAATGCGGACCAGAATTTCGCCCGGCGGCAACTCGCCGGGCTTGGCACTGATGGCAGGCGTGCCGTCCCCTCGCGCGCGCAGGGCGTAAATATAGGTCTCCGCCCCCACCCGCTCGATCGCTTCGACCGTCAGGTCCATGGCGATGCCGCCGTCGGGCGCCGATCCGTTCGCCATGTGAAAATCCTCCGGGCGGATTCCGAGGATGCCGTCGGCGTTCTCGGTCTGAAGCCGGAGGTCGGAATCGCGCAGCGCAATCAGGTTCATCGGCGGCGCGCCGATGAAGGAGGCAACGAACGTCGTTGCCGGCTTCTGGTAGATGTCGAGCGGATTGCCGATCTGCTCGACCTGGCCGCCATTCATCACCACAAGAATATCGGCAAGCGTCATCGCCTCGAGCTGGTCGTGGGTGACGTAGATCGACGTCGTGTTCAGCCGGCGCTGTAATTTGCGGATTTCGACCCGCATCGCGATTCGGAGCTTGGCGTCGAGGTTGGACAATGGCTCGTCGAACAGGAACACCTTCGGCTGGCGCACGATGGCGCGTCCCATCGCGACGCGCTGGCGCTGGCCGCCGGACAATTGCCCCGGCTTGCGGTCGAGCATCGCGCCAAGCTCGAGAATGCGCGCGGCTTCCTGGACGCGGGTGTCGATCTCTGGCTTCGGCATGCCGCGGTTGCGCAGGCCATAGGCCATGTTGTTGTAGACGCTCATATGCGGATAGAGCGCGTAATTCTGAAACACCATGGCGATGTCGCGATCGGCCGGCTCGACCTGGTTGACCAGCCGTCCGCCGATCTCGATCTCGCCGCTGGTGACGGTCTCGAGGCCTGCGACCATGCGCAACAGCGTGGACTTGCCGCAGCCGGAGGGGCCGACCAGCACGCAGAACTGGCCGTCGCCGACCTCGACATCGACGCCTTTGATGGCCTCGAACCCGTTCGGATAGGCCTTGCGGACGTTACGCAGCGTTACGTTGGCCATTGGGAACTCCCGGCGAATGGCGAATAGCGAATAGCGAATAGGGGAAGAACGAGGCCGCGAGCGCCGAGCAGCGCTTCGATTCGCCATTCGCTATTCGCCCCGTTCATTTTTCCGTCTCGATCAGGCCCTTGACGAAGAGGCGTTGCATCAGAACGACCACCGCGACCGGCGGCAGCATGGCGAGCACGGCGGTGGCCATCGCCACCGACCATTCGGTCAAGGCGTCATGCACGTCGATGATCTTCTTGATGCCGATGACGATGGTCTGCATGTCGTCGCGGGTCGTGATCAACAGCGGCCACAGATATTGATTCCAGCCATAGATGAACAGGATCACGAACAGTGCCGCGATGTTGGTCACCGACAACGGCAATAGCGTATCGAAAAAAAACCGGATCGGGCCGGCGCCGTCCATCTTGGAGGCCTCGACCAGTTCCTTCGGTATGGTCATGAAGAACTGCCGGAACAACAGCGTCGCGGTCGCCGATGCGATCAGGGGCAGGATCAGGCCGGCATAGGAATCCAGCATGTGCAGGTCGGAGGTGATCTTGTAGGTCGGAAAGATGCGCACCTCGACCGGGAGCATCAGCGTGATGAAAATGGTCCAGAACGCGGTCATCCGGAACGGAAACGCGAAGAACACGATCGCATAGGCCGAGATGATCGAGATCGCGATTTTTCCGATCGCGATGCCGATCGCCATGATCAGGCTGTTGAGCATCATGCCGCCGACCGGCGCGCGCGTGGTCTTGCCGGTGCCGGATACGATCGTATTCCAGTAGGTCTCGAACGCGTGGGAGCCGGGATAGAGCGGCATCTGGCCGTTCGCGATCACCGTATTGTCGTGGGTCGAGGCGATCACCGCCAGATAGACCGGAAAGGCGACGATCGCGACGCCCACCAGAAGGATCAGGTGAGGCAGCAGGTTTCCAAATCGGCGATGTTCGATCATGGCGTTCAGTAGTGAACCTTCTTCTCGACGTAGCGAAACTGGAATGCGGTGAGCGCGACAACGATCACCATCAAGATCACCGATTGCGCCGCCGAGCCGCCGAGATCGGTGCCGACCTTGCCGTCCTGAAACACCTTGTAGACCAACGTTTGCGTGGCGCCGTTCGGTCCGCCGCCGGTCGCGGTGTCGATGATGCCGAGCGTATTGAAGAACACATAGGTGATGTTGACAATGATCAGGAAGAAGGTCGTCGGCGACAATAGCGGGAAGATGATGGTCCAGAACCGCCGCATCGGCCGCGCGCCGTCGATTGCGGCGGCCTCGATCACGCTCTTCGGGATCGCCTGCAGGCCAGCGAGAAAGAAAAGAAAATTGTAGCTGATCTGATTCCACACCGCGACGATGACGACCAGGATCATCGCGTGCGTGCCGTTCAGTACCGGATTCCAGTCGATGCCGGAGCGCTGCAACGCCCGCGCGACCATGCCAAGCCCCGGCTGGAACATGAAGATGAAGAGCACGCTCGCGACCGCCGGCGCCACCGCATAGGGGACGATCAGGAAGGTCCGGTAGATCTGGACGCCTCGGATGTTGCGGTTGGCCATCACCGCCAGCAACAGCCCGATCGAGAGCGAGAAAAACACCACCAGCGCCGAAAAGGTGAAGGTGACGCCCATCGCCTGATAATATTCGGGCGTCCGCAGCAAATTGACGTAGTTCTCGAACCAGACGAACTCGGTGGAGAGTCCGAAGGCGTCCTGCACCAGGAACGATTGCCACAGGGCCTGCGCCGCCGGCCAATAGAAAAAGATCAGCGAAATCGCGAACTGCGGCAGGACCAGAAGATAGGCCAGCAGCTTGCCTGAGAAGATTGCCCGGTTTTCCATGAAGCCCCCGCTTCGAGCACGATCCGGAAGAGCATGCCCACCCCTGATGTGGGGTGGCTTAGCGGCTTTTCGAAAAGATCATGCTCAACACCAAGCCAAAGCGCGATTGCGATTCCGGCCGCTGCCATCAGGCTTTGGAGGGTCGTGGCCGGGTTAGACCCGGCCACGACCCCTGCGCCGGCCATTACTTGACGGCGGTGCGTTCAAACTGCCGCAGCATCGCGTTGCCGCGCGACACCGCCGAATCCAGCGCGTCCTTCGCCGACTTCTTGCCGGCGAGCGCCCCCTCGATCTCCTCGGCAAAGACGTCACGCAACTGCACCATGCCGCCGAAGCGCAGGCCCCGTGAATTCTCGGTCGGCGGCTTGTTGGTCAATTCCTTCAACGGCACCTCGAGAATCGGGTTCTTCTCGTAGAAGCCCGACGCCTTGGTCTTCTCGTAGGCGGCTTTCGTGATCGGCAGATATCCGGAAACCTCGTGCAGGTAGACTTGGCGGTCGGTGTCCGAGAGGAAGGTGAAGAATTTGGCGATGCCCTTGTACTCTTCGGCCGGCTTGCCGCCCATCACCCACAGCGAAGCGCCGCCGATGATGGAGTTTTGCGGCGCGTCCTTGACGTCGGGAAAGTAAGGCATCGGCACGGCGGTGTAGTTGAATTTCGCGTTCGCCTTGACGTTCGGATAGAATGCAGAGGAGGTCATGAACATCGGACATTCGCCGGAGGTGAAGCGGCCTTCGCCGGTATTGGTTCGCCCCGAATAGTCGAAGCTCTTGTCCTTCTGCAGATCGACGAGATTTTGCAGCAGCTTGGTTTCCAGCGGGGTGTTGAATTCGAGCACGGTGTCGAAGCCATCGAGCCCGTTGGCCTTGGTGCCGATCGGCACGTTATGCCAGGCGGAAAACTGTTCGATCAGGCCCCAGGATCCCCAGGCGGTGGAAAAGCCGCAGGTCGGGTAGCTCGCATGCAGCTTCTTGGCGTCGGCGAACACTTCCGGCCAGGTCTTCGGCGGCTCGGCGATGTCGGCCTTCTTCAGCGCATCCAGGTTGATCCACATCACCATGCTGGACGAGTTGAACGGGAACGACAGCATGTCGCCGTTCGCCGTCGAGTAGTAACCGGTGATCGCCGGCAGGTAGGATTTCGGGTCGAATTTCTCGCCTTCTTCCTTCATCAGTTCGGAAACCGGCTTGATGGCGCCCTTGGCAGCCATCATGGTCGCCGTTCCCACCTCGAACACCTGCATGATGCCCGGTGCATTGCCGGCGCGAAACGCCGCGATGCCGGCATTCAGCGTATCGGCATAGCTGCCCTTGAAGGTCGGAACGATCTTGTAGTCGCTTTGCGAAGCATTGAAATCGTTGGCGAGCTTGACCACGACGTCGTTGTTCGGGCCGGTCATCGCGTGCCACCACTGTATTTCCGTGACCGCATGCGCCGGTGAAACAGCGAACGCCAGTGTCACAGCGGCAGCCGCGCCGAATTGTCGAAAAACCATCAAAACCCCCTCCCGTTGGATCGCCATCGTCAACGTTGCGCGTTAGCAGCGCCGGATGACGTGCAAATGACTTCTATGAACCCATTAACCGGAGGATGGTAGGGGGGAAAAGCCGGCCAAGGGAAGCCGTAAAATGGACGAAGGCGCCGCGATCAGGCACCACGGCCCGCTCGCGAGCGCGCTTCCGCCGCGCCCGGGGACTTCAAATTTCTATCAGCGCTTGCGCTCGCCGCCGCAGACAACGCCCTTGGCTACCAGCGCGTCGATCTCGCCCCTGGAATAGCCGAACTCGGCGAGCACCTCGGCCGAGTGCTGGCCGAATTTCGGCGGCGTGAGGCGCAGGCTCGGCTTGCTGCGCTCGAGCCGGATCGGCGAGGCGACCCCCTTGTACCAATCCTTTTCGATCACATCGCCGCGGTAGAGGGTGTGGGGATTGGTCAGCGCCTGGTCGATCTTCTGCACGGGGCCGGCCGGCAAGCCCGCGGCAAGCAGGCGATTGCATAATGGTTCGGCCTCGTGCTGGCTGAATACCGCGGCCAATTCCTCGCGCAGCGCCTCGCGGTTGGCGATCCGATCCTTGTTGCGGGCAAAGCGCGGATCGGTGCCAAGTTCGGGCTTGCCGATCTCGTTGGCGAGCTTGCGGAAGGTGCCGTCGTTGCCGACGCCGATGAAGATGTCGTCGGTCTTGGTCGCGAAGATCGCATAAGGCACGAGATTGGGATGCTCGTTGCCGGTGAGGCCAGGGGGCTTGCCGTGCATGAAATAATTCGCGGCATGTGGGTGCATGACGGCAAGGCCGGCCTCGTAAAGCGTCGTTTCCAGAAACTGCCCGAGCCCGGAGCGTTGCCGCTCCGACAGCGCCATCAGGATACCGATCGCGGCGTAAAGCCCGGTGGTGATGTCGACCACGGGAACGCCGATCCGCATCGGGCCGCTCTGCGGCGAGCCGGTGGCGGCGATCATGCCGGTCATGGCCTGGATGATGGCGTCATAACCGGGATTGCCGCCGCGCGGGCCATCGGCGCCGAAGCCGGAAATCCGGCAATGCACCAGGCGCGGGAATTTCGCCCGCAGCACGCCGTTGCCGATGCCCCATTTGTCGAGCGTGCCCGGCTTGAAATTCTCGATCAGGACGTCGGCGTTCTCCAGCATCTTCATCAGCACCGCGCGTCCGCCCTCGGACGCGAGGTCGAGCCCGATCGAGCGCTTGTTGCGGTTGATGCCGACGAAATAGGCCGCGTCGTCCTCGTGGAAGGGCGGCCCCCAGTCGCGCGTTTCGTCGCCGGCGGGCGGTTCGACCTTGATGACGTCGGCGCCATGGTCGGCGAGGATCTGCGTGCAATAGGGGCCGCCGAGCACGCGCGTCAGGTCGATCACATGCAATCCGGCCATCGCGCCGGGGGCAGGTTCTGTGGTCATCGGTATTTCTTGCCGGGCCTGTTGGAACGTCGCAGCCATTAAGCATCGCAGGCGCTCGCGCGCAAATGCGCGCCAGCCATGCCCCTCGCGTTCAGGCGCATGCCGCACAGCTATCGACGCCCAAGTCCGCGCCAGCCGTCCGGCGAACGGCCCGCCGATGTCATGGCGGACCATTCGGCGGGATCGTCAGACGACCGTCAGGCGAACGTCGACATTGCCGCGAGTGGCATTGGAATAGGGGCACACCTGGTGCGCCTTCTCCACCAGCGTCTCCGCATCCGCGCGTGGAACGCCAGGCAGCGAGACGGCGAGTTCGACCTCCAGGCCGAAGCCGCCTTCCGAGCGCGGTCCGATGCCCACCGTCGAGGTTACCGTGGTATCGGCAGGCACTTTAGGGCCGCCTTGCGAAGCCACGAACTTCATCGCGCCGATAAAGCAGGCGGCATAGCCGGCAGCGAACAGCTGCTCGGGATTGTTGCCTGCGCCGCCGCCGCCGCCCAGTTCCTTCGGGGTGGTGAGCTTGACGTCCAAGGCGCCGTCGAGCGTGGCGGCGTGGCCGTCCCGGCCCCCGGTGGCCTTGGCACTGGTCTTGTAGAGAACATTCACGGACATGGTGGTCTCCCTGGTTGCGGTTTCAATGGGATTTGTATTGTTCATAATTAAATTGTACACAATATAAATAATGCAGGCTCACATTTAATTGTCCGCAATTGATTGCCGACGTGCCTCGACCCACAATGGACCGGGTCCGGTCGGCTGACGAGGTTTGGGAATGGCCAGGAAACATGCGGCGGAGAAACGCGCGGCAGATCCACCGCTGCAATTGGGCAATCAGCTCTGTTTCGCGATTTATTCCGCCGCGCATGCGTTCAATCGGGTCTACAAGCCGCTGCTTGATAGGCTGGGACTGACCTATCCGCAGTACCTCGTGATGCTGGTGCTGTGGGAGCGCGATGGCGTGCCGGTCAAGGATATCGGCGAACGGCTGTTTCTCGATTCCGGGACGCTCACGCCGCTGCTCAAGCGGCTGGAAGCAGCGCATCTCCTCAAGCGCACCCGCAGCACCGAAGACGAGCGGCAGGTCCTGATCTCGCTCACGTCCCAGGGCCAGGCGCTTCGGGAAAAGGCCAGGGCGGTGCCCCAGGCCATCCTCGCCGCCTCGGCATGCTCGCTCAGTGAACTATCGGCGATGAAAAACGAACTGATTGCGCTGAGGGACCGGTTGAATGCGGCGGCGGCGGGGGAGTAGGTGGGGGCGGCGGTCAGGTCGCTAAAGGCGCTTTTTGGCGAATGCCCGGCCGGAGTGTGGATTTTAGGTACTTTTCGAATTCGACAGCCTGTTTTACGTCGCGGAATGCGAAGTAGGTTTTGAGCCGCCAAGGCCCGTACTTCGCGGTGTGCGGGACCTGCCGGCATTGTGGTTTGGTAGCCGGCGCTTAGGTCGTCGGTGATGCCGACGTAGAATCCTGGGAATTCAAGCTGCCAAGAATGTAGACGTATTTCATGGGCGGATCGTCTGCGCCGCTGGAGTATCTTGATAAACTATAAATGGGCGCCGAGGCTCTCCAGGCCCGTCGTCGCCCTGCGGGCTATGCCGGGCACGCCTTCGCTTCTTCGGCTCGTGGGTCACGGGGTGGCTTGCCGAGCCGTAGCTTGCGAAGCAGCGAAGCGCTGGTGGAGCCAGGCGGGATCGAACCGCCGACCTCTTGCATGCCATGCAAGCGCTCTCCCAGCTGAGCTATGGCCCCTCAACCTTAAGGTCCGCACGCCTTGGGCGACGCGCGGCTACACTAGACCCTGAAACACAGTTCGAGACTTATCTCAAGTCTCCTCGTCGCCGCCGACGTCGCCGATGATGTCGGTGACGTCTTCCTCGCCCTCCTCCTCGTCGGCGATGAAGGTGGAATTGTCGTCGTCATCGTCTTCGATGGTCTCGTCGATCTCGATGTCGTCCTCCGATTCGGGCACGACGGCCTTCACCTTGCCGGTGTTCTCCTCGGCATCGGCCTCCTCGAGCGGCACCAGTTCTTCGGCTTCCGCCGGCTCGGGAACCACCTCGGCGGCGGCAGCGGCGGTCGCGCGCGCGGCCTCGCCGCGAGCCATCCGCGGCGGCGCAATCGGTGCGATCGGCACGACCTCGCCGGTGTAGGGTGAGATCACCGGACTCTTGTTGAGGTCGTAAAACTTCTTGCCCGTGGTTGGGCAAATGCGTTTGGTTCCAAGATCGGATTTGGCCACGTGCGGAATCCCGGGGATGTCTGAAAAGCGGTGCTTCACTTGGCTAGTTGCCGCGCCGCTGTCAATAGCGCTTTACGCAAGAAAGACAGGCCCGTGACGGCGCCCGACCCCTGTGGTACCTGCCCCGGGACAAAGGACACAATCTTGACCCATTCCGACCAGCCGACCCCGCTTTCATCGCGTTCCAGCGGCCCTTTGACCGGGAAAGTCCGCGTTCCCGGCGACAAGTCGATTTCGCACCGGGCCCTGATCCTGGGCGCGCTGTCGGTCGGCAAGACCACGATTTCGGGCCTGCTCGAGGGCGAAGACGTGCTCAACACCGCGAAATCCATGCGGGCGCTGGGTGCGCGCGTCGAGCGGACCGGCGATTTCGCGTGGATCGTGCGCGGCGTCGGCGTGGCTGGCTTCCGCGAGCCTTCCGTTCCGCTCGATTTCGGCAATTCCGGCACCGGCTGCCGGCTGGTGATGGGGGCGGTCGCCGGCTGTCCGATCACGGCGGTGTTCGATGGCGACGCCTCGCTGCGCACCAGGCCGATGCGGCGGGTGCTCGATCCCCTCGAATTGATGGGCGCGAAAGTGATCGCGGACGGGGTGGCCGGCCGGCTGCCGCTCACGCTTCAGGGCGCGCGCGATCCGGTGCCGATCCTCTATCGCACCCCGGTGGCTTCGGCCCAGATCAAGTCCGCGGTGCTGCTCGCGGGGCTCGCCGCGCCGGGCACCACCACCGTGATCGAGCAGGAGGCAAGCCGCGACCATACCGAACTGATGTTGAAGCATTTTGGCGCCGAGATCGTCTCAAAGCCGGAAGGCCGCCACGGCCGCAGGATCGCGTTGATCGGCCAACCCGAACTACGCGGCGCCGAGGTCGTGGTGCCGGCCGATCCATCCTCTGCGGCGTTTCCGATCGTCGCCGCCCTGATCGTCGAAGGCTCCGACATCGTGCTGTCCGACGTCATGACCAATCCGCTGCGCACCGGACTGTTCACGACGCTGCGCGAAATGGGCGCCTTGATCGACGAAAGCGAAACGCGCGGCGATGCCGGCGAGCCGATGGCGCAATTGCGCGTGCGCGCCTCCAAGCTGCGCGGCGTCGAGGTGCCGCCGGAGCGCGCGCCGTCGATGATCGACGAATATCTGGTGCTGGCGGTGGCCGCTTCCTTTGCCGAAGGCACCACCATCATGCGCGGCCTGCACGAATTGCGGGTCAAGGAATCCGACCGGCTGGAAGCGACCGCCGCCATGTTGCGCGTCAACGGCGTTGCGGTCGAGATATCCGGCGACGATCTGATCGTCGAAGGCAAGGGTCACGTGCCGGGCGGCGGCCTGGTCTTGACCCACATGGATCATCGCATCGCGATGTCGGCGCTGGTGATGGGCCTCGCCGCCGACCAGCCGGTAAAGGTCGACGACACCGCCTTCATTGCCACCAGTTTCCCGGATTTCGTGCCAATGATGCGTTCGTTGGGAGCGGAATTTGCCTAACGGGGCCGGAACCAGTGCAGGCTTTGGCCGGGAGGCCCTGCTCGAGGCATTCGATAGGATCGGTCGTGCGGCGGCGCGGGCGGGAGCGAAGCTGCAGATCGCGGTTTACGGCGGTTCGGCGCTCATGCTGGTGAGCAATTTTCGCTTCGCCACGGAAGATGTGGACGTCTCTGAACTGCCACGCCCCCTGCCGGAATGGCTTGCGACGACGATCCGCGAAATCGCCAGGGAAAACCGCTGGCAGGACGATTGGTTCAACGATGGGGTCGCGTTTCACCTCAGTCCGCTCGCGGACCGCGCCGCCGACCATCTGGAATTTGGGACCTTTCCGCGCGACGGCACGCCACCGGGGCTTTTCGTTTCCGTGCCGTCCGCCGAATATCTGCTGGCGCTCAAGCTGAAGGCGGTGCGACTGGCTGACCCGATCCGCGGCGAAACGGAGCGGCTTGACATTCTCAATTTGATGGGGGTCGTGGGCATTTCGACGGTGGAGGATGCGATCGCTCTGCTCGGCCGATACTTCCCGATGAGCGCGGCTTCTTCCGAGAAGCAGCGCTTCCTATTGAAGAACATGAATCGTGAGGGAGGAGCCGATGCGCCCAAATACCCTCGCTGACGCCGTTGAAAGGATCCAAGCCGGTGCAGCGCGAGATGTCGTGCTTGCAGAATTCGTCGATGCGTTTGATGTAGCAAAAACCGATCAGGATCGGTACGCGTCGATTGAGCGTGAGCCGAGCTTGACGGGCGATGCGCGGCTCGACGCGCTCATTGGCGCGATCGCCGAATATCTGGCGAAGCAGCGCCGGCTGGGCCGCGTGCCGTCCTGGGTTTGCAATCCCGCGCGCCGGTTGGCCAGCCCCTGGTTTACCGCGACCTCGCCGTCACCCGCAATGCGCGAATATTTGACGTTCTGCAGTCCGGCAGAATTCGCTTCGCGCAACATCTTCACCGAGGAACGGCCGTTGCGACGCGCCCGTGGCCCCCAACCAGCCGAGAACTAAGCCATATGATCATCGCCATCGACGGGCCGGCGGCATCCGGAAAAGGCACGCTCGGCAAGCGGCTTGCCAAGCATTACGGCTATCGTCATCTCGATACCGGCGTGATCTACCGTGCGGTGGCCTATGCCCTGATCAGCGCCGGCGCCGACTTGAACGACCAGATGCTCGCCGTCTCGGCGGCCCTTGAGCTTGATCCCGAAAAGTTCGGAAATCCGGTGCTGAAGACGCAAAAGGTGGGGGAGGCCGCTTCCGTGGTCTCGGCGATCCCCAAAGTGCGGGAGGTATTGCTGAATTTTCAGCGCCAGTTTGCCGCCGATCCGCCGGGGGCGGTGCTCGACGGCCGCGACATCGGAACCGTGATCTGCCCGCATGCCGATGTGAAGATTTTTGTCGTCGCCGACCCCAGGGTCCGGGCCCGCCGCCGCACGCTCGAGGCGCGCGCCCGCGGCGAGGACGCCGACGAGGCGGCGGTGCTGGCGGATATCATCCAGCGCGACGAACGCGACAAGAACAGGTCGGTTGCGCCTTTGAAACCAGCCGCGGATGCTTACTTGCTAGATAATTCCAATCTGGATATAGAAGGCGGCGTCCGGGCCGCCATCGACATCGTCGAGGCCGTCCGAGCGGGCCGGCAGCGGGATTGATCCGCTGCCGTCATTGGAGGAACGCCCGCTCCCGTCCTCGAAGGTCGAACGCTCGAACCCGCTTTCAACGAAGGGTTCGATCAGCCTTAAGGCTTCGGACAGGAATCAACGTATCGAACGTGCAGGCATCTGCCGGTCCGCTTTTGCGTTTTGGCGCAACTAGCGGTCGCCGTGGGCTTTGCGACCACGGCACTTCCCGCGCGATACGCCCTGAAACCCCAATGGCCGGCAAGATTTCGCAATTGGAGAACAAATGGCTTCGACGACTACGAGTGCTAATTCCTATACCCCGAGCCGCGACGATTTTGCCGCGATGCTGGATGAGTCCTTCGCCGGCGGCAACCTGCAGGAAAGCTCCGTCATCAAGGGCACGGTGGTTGCCATCGAGAAAGACATGGCCGTCATCGACGTCGGCCTGAAGACCGAAGGCCGCGTGGCCTTGCGTGAATTTGCCGGACCCGGGCGCGAGAGCGACCTCAAGGTCGGCGACGAGGTCGAGGTGTTCCTCGACCGCATCGAGAATGCGCTCGGCGAGGCCGTGCTGTCGCGCGACAAGGCGCGCCGCGAGGAAAGCTGGGGCAAGCTGGAGAAGGCGTTCCAGAACAACGAGAAGGTCAACGGCGTCATCTTCAACCAGGTCAAGGGCGGCTTCACCGTCGACCTCGACGGCGCGGTGGCCTTCCTGCCGCGTTCGCAGGTCGACATCCGTCCGATCCGCGACGTCGCGCCCTTGATGAACAATTCGCAGCCGTTCCAGATCCTCAAGATGGACCGCCGCCGCGGCAACATCGTGGTGTCGCGCCGCACGGTTCTGGAAGAGACCCGCGCCGAGCAGCGCCAGGAACTGGTGCAGAACCTCGAAGAGGGTCAGGTGATCGACGGCGTGGTCAAGAACATCACCGATTACGGTGCGTTCGTCGACCTCGGCGGCATCGACGGGCTGTTGCACGTCACCGATATCGCCTGGCGGCGGGTCAATCATCCGACCGAGGTGTTGACCATCGGCCAGACCGTGAAGGTCAAGATCATCAAGATCAACCACGAGACGCACCGCATCTCGCTCGGCATGAAGCAGTTGCTTGACGACCCCTGGCAGGGCATCGAGGCGAAGTATCCGCTCGGCGCCCGCTTCCACGGCCGCGTCACCAACATCACCGACTACGGCGCGTTCGTCGAGCTGGAGCCGGGCATCGAAGGCCTGATCCACGTCTCGGAAATGTCGTGGACCAAGAAGAACATGCACCCCGGCAAGATCGTCTCGACCTCGCAGGAGGTCGAAGTGCAGGTTCTGGAGGTGGATTCGGTCAAGCGCCGGATCTCGCTCGGCCTCAAGCAGACCATGCGCAATCCCTGGGAAGTGTTCGTCGAGAAGTTCCCGGTCGGTTCGGTGGTCGAGGGCGAGGTCAAGAACAAGACCGAGTTCGGCCTGTTCCTCGGGCTCGAGGGCGACGTCGACGGCATGGTGCATCTGTCCGACCTCGACTGGAAGCTTCCGGGCGAGCAGGTGATCGACAACTACAAGAAGAGCGACATGGTGAAGGCCGTGGTGCTCGACGTCGATGTCGAAAAGGAGCGCATCTCGCTCGGCATCAAGCAGCTCGAAGGCGACCCGTTCGCCGAACCCGGCGACGTCAAGAAGGGCGCGGTCGTGACCTGCGAAGTGCTCGAGGTGAAGGAAGCCGGAATCGAAGTGAAGATCGTCGGCACCGACTTCAATACCTTCATCAAGCGCTCGGAACTTGCCCGGGATCGCAACGATCAGCGCGCCGAACGTTTTGCGGTCGGCGAGAAGGTCGATGCGCGGGTGATCCAGTTCGACAAGAAGGCCCGCAAGGTGCAGGTCTCGATCAAGGCGCTGGAAGTCGCCGAGGAGAAGGAGGCCATCGCGCAGTACGGCTCCTCCGATTCGGGGGCGACGCTGGGCGATATTCTCGGCACCGCGCTCAAGAACCGCGGCGACAAGTAAGGCTCGCGGGCTAACGCAGTTGCGCAAGAGGCCCCGGTTTCGACCGGGGCCTTTTACGTGGGTGCTCAAAAGGCCCATTCTCGATCGTCGTCCCGGCCAAGCGGCCAACGCGAGCGCGAGCCGGAATCCGTAACCCGGCCATCGTTTTTGTGACAGCTCGGGCCCGATTTGACGTCACTCCACCCGCCGGTGGGTCCCTGCTTTCGCGGCGAGGAAGGGGCCTTGTTTTCTTCATATTGCGCCGCAATTGATGTATTCAGGTAACGATTTGCTGACGCTGCGAATGCAAAACGTGCTGATCGTTTAGGAGAATTTCGATGTCGCTTGATTCGGATGTGATCGTCGATCGCCGCAGGCTCCGCCGCAAGCTGACGTTCTGGCGCGTGCTCGCGGCGCTCGTCGCGGTCGCGGCGATCGCGGTTGTCGCGCTGGTGATATCGCCGCGCGGCCGCAGCGCGCTCACGACGGCCGGTTCGATCGCGCGCATTAATATCGAGGGCCTGATCCGCAGCGACCAGGATCGCGTCGAGGCGCTGGAACGGCTGGCGAACTCGAGCGCGGCCGCGGTCGTCGTTCACATCAATTCCCCCGGCGGCACCACCGCCGGCTCCGAACAGCTTTACGACTCGCTGATGCGGCTCAAGGAAAAGAAGCCGTTGGTCGTGGTGGTCGAGGGGCTCGCGGCCTCCGGCGGTTATATTACCGCGATCGCGGCCGATCACATCGTGGCCCAGCAGAGCTCGCTGGTCGGCTCGATCGGCGTGCTGTTCCAGTATCCGAATTTCACCGAGCTATTGAAAACCGTCGGCGTCCAGGTCGAAGAAGTGAAGTCCTCGCCGCTGAAAGCCGCGCCCAACGGCTTCGAGCCGACCAGTCCGGAAGCACGCGCCGCGCTGGATGCGCTGGTGAAGGATTCCTACGCCTGGTTCAAGGACCTGGTGAAGCAACGGCGCGGCATGGACGATGCGCAGCTTGACAAGGTCTCGGACGGACGGGTCTTCACCGGCCGGCAGGGCATCGATCTGAAGCTGATCGATGAACTCGGCGACGAAAAAACCGCGGTGGCGTGGCTGGTCGCGCAGAAGAACGTCAAGAAGGATCTGCCGGTGCGCGACTACAAGCTGGAGCCGCGGTTCGGCGACCTGACATTCCTGCGGACGGCGGCGTCGATTACGCTGGAAGCGCTCGGCTTGAGCTCCATTGCGCGACAGCTCGAGCATGCGGGCGTGACGCAGGCTGTCGATCGCTTCGGTCTCGATGGCATGCTGGCGTTATGGCAACCTGCAGGCAGCAATTGAGCATCCCAAATCCGGCCCCGGGCGGCTTTTCCCGCGCTGCGGGTATTGTGACAAACCCCCATTCAGCCGTTTGTCACGCTTTTTCGCGTCGCGCAAAAGTGATTTAGCGTCTTGACAGTCCAAGGCATTTTCACGGAAATGGATTACTGTACGTTCCGGGTCCCAACTCTCGATGATCAAATCCGAGCTTGTTCAGCGTATTGCCGAGCACAACCCGCACCTTTACCAGCGGGATGTCGAGAATATCGTCAATGCGATCCTCGATGAGATCGTGGCTGCGCTGGCGCGCGGCGACCGGGTCGAATTGCGCGGCTTTGGCGCGTTCTCGGTGAAGCACCGTCCGGCGCGCGCCGGGCGCAATCCGCGTACCGGCGCCCACGTACCGGTCGATCAGAAGAGCGTCCCGTTCTTCAAGACGGGCAAGGAAATGCGCGAGCGGCTGAATCGGGAGACGCCCGAAGCGGGCGCCTGAGCCGCGCCGGCGGCTGATGCGGCCGCAGCCGTTGACCGTACCCGTTATCGTGCGTGATATGACGGCCGATTTCGATCAATGCGAGCTATCGTCATGCGAAAATTCCTCACGGCCCTGATCGTCATTCCGTTGTTCCTGATCTTCGTCGTGTTCGCGGCCTCCAATCGGCACTTCGTCACGGTGTCATTCAACCCGTTCGATTCCGCCGATCCCTCGCTCGCCGTCGCACTGCCGCTGTTCGCCTTGATCATCGCGGTCGCGATCGTGGGCGTTGTGGCGGGCGGCTCCGCGACCTGGCTCGGCCAACGGCACTGGCGGCGCGCGGCGCGCCGGCACGAGGCCGATGCGCGGGAGGCAAGGGCGCAACTGGCCGATCTGCGTGCCAGCGCCGGCGCCTCGCGCACCGACCCGCAGCGCCTTCCCGCACCCTCGCCGGGTGCCCTGTATGGGTCTTCCGGGCGAGACAAGCAGGGCGCGACGTTGTAGAACCCGCCCCGTCGGATACCCACGTTTTCGCGGCACGAAGAGTTCATGTCCCTGCTTGTCAAAATCTGCGGCCTGTCCACGCGCGAGACGCTCGACGCGGCGCTCGACGCTGGCGCCGACATGGTGGGATTCGTGTTCTTTCCGCCCTCGCCGCGGCATCTCAGCCTCGAAATGGCGCGCGCGCTCGGCCAACAGGTGAGACGGCGGGCTGTGAAGGTCGCGCTGACCGTTGATGCCGACGACGCCACGATCGAAGGTATCGTCGAGGCGATGCAGCCCGCCATCCTGCAACTGCACGGCCACGAAACCGTGGCGCGGCTCGCCGACATCAAGCAGAGATTCGGGCTTGAGGTGATGAAGGCGCTTCCGGTCGAGCGTGCGGCCGACCTTTCGCTGTTGCCCGCCTACGCCGCGGTGTGCGACCGCATCCTGTTCGATGCCCGCGCACCCAAGGGCGCCACGCGTCCAGGCGGTCTAGGCGCCGTGTTCGACTGGCACGTGCTCGAAAACCTCGATCTCACCTTGCCGTTCATGGTCTCGGGCGGCCTCAACCCCGACAACGTCACGGAGGCTCTCCACGTGACCCGCGCCGGCGGGGTCGATGTCTCCTCGGGCGTCGAACGCGCGCCCGGCGTGAAGGACCCCGAGATGATCCGCCAATTTATCCGCGCCGCGCGCGCCAGCTCTCTCGCTTCACCTCTCCCCGTTTACGGGGAGAGGTCGGATCGCTCTTGCGATCCGGGTGAGGGGGAGGCGCCGCGTTCACATCTCTCACCGAATTTGCCGCAAGAGCCCCTCACCCCAACCCTCTCCCCGCAAGAGCGGGGCGAGGGGGTGGAGACAGCGCCGCGCGCGCCAGCGAAGAGTTGACCGTCCGATGACCCAAGTATCGTCGAAAGTATCGTCAAAAGCGCTGCCAAACTCCTTCCGCAGCGGACCCGACGAGCGCGGGCATTTCGGCATTTTCGGCGGCCGCTTTGTCGCGGAAACCTTGATGCCGCTGATCCTCGACCTGGAAAAGGCCTACGCCGCGGCCAAGGCCGATCCGGCCTTCCAGGCGGAAATGAACGGCTATCTGCGCGACTATGTCGGCCGGCCATCGCCGCTTTATTTCGCCGAGCGCCTAACCGAGCACCTGGGCGGCGCCAAGATCTATTTCAAGCGCGAGGAATTGAACCACACCGGTTCGCACAAGGTGAACAACGTGCTCGGCCAGATCATGGTGGCGCGGCGCATGGGCAAGAAGCGCATCATCGCCGAGACCGGCGCCGGCCAGCACGGCGTCGCCACCGCAACGCTATGCGCGCGGTTCGGACTCGAATGCGTGGTCTACATGGGCGCGGTCGATGTCGAGCGGCAGCAGCCCAACGTCATCCGGATGGAAATGCTGGGCGCAAAAGTGCTTCCGGTGCAGTCGGGAACGCGCACGCTGAAGGACGCGATGAACGAGGCGCTGCGCGACTGGGTCACCAACGTGCACGACACGTTCTATTGCATCGGCACGGTGGCGGGCCCGCATCCCTATCCGATGATGGTGCGCGACTTCCAGTCGGTGATCGGCGAGGAGACACGCAAGCAGATGCAGGAGGCGGAAGGGCGGCTGCCGGATTCGCTCGTCGCCTGCATCGGCGGCGGCTCCAACGCGATGGGGCTGTTCCATCCCTTCCTCGACGATCCCACGGTCGAGATTTTCGGCGTCGAGGCGGCGGGCCACGGGCTCACGCAATTGCATGCGGCCTCGATCGCGGGCGGCCGGCCCGGCGTGCTGCACGGCAACCGCACCTATCTGTTGATGAACGACGACGGCCAGATCCAGGATGCGCATTCGATTTCGGCTGGGCTGGATTATCCCGGCATCGGGCCGGAGCATTCCTGGCTGCACGAGATCGGCCGGGTGAAATACCTCTCCGCGACCGACGACGAGGCGCTCGAAGCGTTCCAACTGCTGTCGCGGCTGGAGGGCATCATCCCGGCACTCGAGCCCGCGCACGCCATCGCCAAGGTGATGGAACTCGCGCCAGCTCGGCCGAAGGATCATCTGATGGTGGTCAATCTCTCCGGTCGCGGCGACAAGGACGTGCCGCAGGTCGGCGATATCTTGAAGGGCAGGAAGAAGTGACCACCCGTATCGATGCGCGGTTCGCGCAGCTGAAGAAGGAAGGCCGTTCGGCTTTCGTCACCTTCCTGATGGCCGGCGATCCCGATCCGAAAACCTCGCTCGACATCGTCAAGGCGCTGCCGAAGGCAGGCGCCGACATCATCGAGATCGGCATGCCCTTCACCGATCCGATGGCGGACGGTCCGTCGATCCAGGCGGCGGGCCTGCGCGCGCTGAAGGCCGGCATGACGCTGAAGAAGACGCTGGAGTTGGTGCGCGGCTTCCGCAAGGAGGACAATGCGACGCCGCTGGTGCTGATGGGTTACTACAATCCGATCTATATCTATGGCGTCGACGCCTTTCTCGTCGACGCCAAATCCGCCGGCGTCGACGGGCTGATCATCGTCGACCTGCCGCCGGAGGAAGACGTCGAGCTTTGTGTGCCGGCGCTCAAGGCCGGTCTCAATTTCATTCGCCTGGCAACGCCGACCACCGACGACAAGCGGCTGCCCGCGGTGCTGGCCAATACGTCGGGCTTCGTCTACTACGTCGCCATCACTGGCATCACCGGCAGCGCGGCGGCCGATTTCGGGCGTTGTCGGCGAGGCGGTCGCCCGGATCAAGCGGCACACCGACCTGCCGGTCTGCGTCGGTTTCGGCATCCGCACGCCGGAAGCCGCTCGCGCGATCGCCGAGCGCGCCAACGGCGCCGTGGTCGGCACCGCACTGGTGGATGCCCTGCGCGGCAGCCTCGATGCCGAGAGTTCGCGCCACCGCCAAAACGGTTGGCGCGGTTGCCGATCTCGCCGCTTCGCTGGCCCAGGGTGTGCGGGGCGCCCGAGCGGCCGCGGAATAGTCGTCGTCGGGGAGAGGCTTTAACTTGCCGGGCCATCGCCCAGCCGCCATATATGCCGTCGCGCGCCCCCCAAGAGAGGCGCAAACCGGAGCAGAACATGAATTGGCTCACCAATGTGGTCCGGCCGAAAATCCGCAACATCCTGCGGCGCGAGACGCCGGAGAACCTGTGGATCAAGTGCCCCGATTCCGGGCAGCTCGTGTTCTACAAGGACGTCGAGGCCAACCAGTTCGTGATCCCCGGCTCGAACTACCACATGCGCATCGGCGCGGTGGCGCGGCTGAAGTCGGTGTTCGACAACCAGACCTGGTACGACATCGCGCTCCCCGAGGTGACCGCCGACCCCCTGAAGATTCCGCGACGAACGCCGCTACGCCGACCGCATCAGGGATGCGCGCGCCCGCACCGGGCTGAACGACGCGATCAAGGTCGGTTATGGCAAGCTCGAGGGTGCTGCCGTCGTCATCGCCGTGCAGGATTTTGATTTCATGGGCGGCTCGCTCGGCATGGCCGCAGGTGAAGCCATCGTTCGCGGGCTCGAGCTCGCGGTGGAAAAGAAATCACCGTTCATCGTGTTCGCGGCCTCCGGCGGCGCGCGCATGCAGGAAGGCATTTTGTCCCTGATGCAGATGCCGCGCACGACGGTCGCAGTGCAGATGCTGCGCGAAACAAAACAGCCCTATATCGTGGTGCTGACCAATCCGACCACGGGCGGCGTCACCGCGTCTTACGCGATGCTTGGCGACATCCATATCGCCGAGCCAGGCGCGCTGATTGGATTCGCCGGCGCGCGCGTGATCGAGCAGACCATCCGCGAGAAATTGCCGGAAGGGTTCCAGCGCGCCGAGTACCTCCGAGATCACGGCATGGTCGACATGGTGGTACACCGCCACGATCTGCGGCCGACGTTGGCGCGGCTGTGCCGTTTGCTGACCAAATCGCCCGCGCTCGAGATCGCGCCAAAGCCTGCGCCGCAGCTTCCCGACGCCTCCCAGACCATAACGGCTCCGGAAGTGGCGCTGGCCGCGCCGCACGCGTGAACGTTCCTGCCGCCAGATCGCAAACCCAGCTCGGCGATGTGATCGCCCGGCTGTCCGCGCTGCATCCCAATCGCATCGATCTCGGTCTCGAGCGGATGCATCGGCTGCTTGAAGGGCTCGATCATCCCGAGCGGAAATTGCCGCCGGTCATCCACGTCGCCGGCACCAACGGCAAGGGCTCGACCGTCGCCTACTTGCGCGCGATCCTGGAAGCCGCCGGCCTTCGGGTCCACGCCTATACCTCGCCCTACCTGGTGCGGATCAACGAATGTTTTCGCCTCGGCCGCGCCGGCGGCGGCTTGCTGGTCGGCGACGATGAACTGAGAGGTGCGCTCGAACATTGCGAACGGGTCAATGCCGGCGCGCCGCTCACCTTTTTCGAAGCCAAGACCGCGGCGGCGTTTTGCCTGTTCGCCCGAGCATGCGGCCGACGTGCTGCTGCTGGAAGTCGGCCTCGGCGGCCGGCTTGATTCGACCAATGTGGTGGACGCGCCGGCCGCGACGGTCATCGCGCCGATCAGCATGGACCACACCGAATTTCTCGGCGATTCCCTGACCGCGATCGCGGGCGAGAAGGCCGCCATCATCAAACGCAATGTGCCGGTGATCTCGGCCGAGCAGGCGGTAGAGGCGCTTGTCGTGATCGAGCAACAGGCGAAGCGCCAGCGCGCGCCGCTTTATGCCGCAGGCCAACAATGGCATGTCGGCGTCGAGTGCGGACGGCTGGTCTATCAGGACGAGCGGGGCCTGATGGATCTCGCGGCGCCAAGGCTATTCGGCCGGCATCAGTTCGACAACGCCGGGCTTGCGATTGCGACGCTGCGCGCGATCGAAACATTCAAGATCGGCCATGCCGCATTCGAGGCCGGCATCGTCAATGCCGAATGGCCGGCGCGGATGCAGCGGCTTTCCTCGGGCGCGCTGATCGAGATGGGACCACAGGGCTCCGAGGTCTGGCTCGATGGCGGACATAATGCGGAAGGCGGACGCGTCGCTGCGGCAGCGCTCGGCGATCTGGAGGAACGGGTATCGCGCCCGCTGGTCGTGATAACTGGCATGATGGCTAGTAAGGATCCGACCGCCTTCCTCGCCAATTTCGCAGGGCTCACGCGCCATATCATCGCGGTCACCATACCCGGCGAACCCAATGCGATGCCGACCGACCGGCTGGCGGATGCCGCGCGGTCGCTCGGCATGCGCGTGGAGATTTCCACCGGCATCGAAGCCGCGCTCCGTACGCTGGCGCGGCTGGCGTACGAAGTGCCGCCGCGCATCCTGATCACGGGATCGCTCTATCTGGCCGGTCATGTGCTGGCGCTCAACGGCACGCCGCCGGGATAGAAGCAACATGCGCTTTGCCGCGATCGCCGATGTGCACGGAAACCATCTCGCGCTGCAAGCCGTCATCGCCGACATCCGCGCCCAAGGCATTGACGAGATCGTCAATCTCGGCGACATGGCGAGCGGTCCGCTCGACGCGCGGCGGACCATGGACGCGCTGATGGCACTCGACGCCGTTCATGTGCGCGGCAATCACGACCGCTGGCTGATCGACCGGCAGCCGGAAAAAATGGGGTCGTGGGATCGGCCCGCCCACGCGCAACTCGATGCCGTTCATCTGGACTGGCTGCGTACGCTACCGGCGACGCATGTGTACCGCGAAAAAGTCTTTCTCTGCCACGCGACGCCTACGAACGACAACGTCTACTGGCTCGAGACGGTGACGACCGACGGCTCGGTCACGATCTCGCCGCTTAAGGCGATCGAGAAGGAAGCGGAAGGCATTTCGCAGTCGCTGATTCTCTGCGGTCACACCCATGTCGCGCGTGCGGTGAGGCTTGGCGACGGGCGACTGGTGGTCAACCCCGGCAGCGTCGGCAGCCCCGGCTTTTCCTACACTGTTCCATTTCCGCATGTGATAGAGGCCGGCACGCCCGACGCCCGCTATGCGATCCTGGAGCTGATAACGGCAAGCTGGAGCGTGACCTTCAGGCACGTGCCGTACGATCACGACGCGATGGCGGCTTTGGCGCGCCGCAATGGCGATCCCGAATTCGCAGCCGCGCTGGCGACGGGGTGGGTACGGTAGGTATAAACAAAAACGGCCGGCGATGCGCCGACCGTTCGCACCAAATCGTCGCGCGAAGCGGATCACACCGCAGCGGTAATCCACTGCTGCAGCTTTGCCTTCGGCGCGGCGCCGACCTGGCGGGAGGCCATCTCGCCGCCCTTGAAGATCATCAAGGTCGGAATCGACATCACGCCGTATTTCGAGGCCGTCTTCGGGCTCTCGTCGACGTTGAGTTTCACGATCTTGACCTTGTCGCCCATCGCGCCGGAAATTTCGTCGAGCGCGGGGGCGATCATGCGGCAGGGGCCGCACCATTCGGCCCAGAAGTCGACCACGACAGGCCCTTGCGCTTTCAGCACTTCGGATTCGAAATCGGCGTCAGAAACCTTGCCAACGGCCATGGGAATACCCTTTCGGTTGAAGAGAGCGGCGCGGGGGGAAGAATCGCGCCCGAGATCATGCAGCCAACCTATGAACGGGGGGCTGCCGGGTCAAGTTCGCTCGTCCCGACGTGTCAGGTATGCCAGTCCGGCGTCCAGCGCGGGGGCGGAAATCTCCATCAATTCAGGGATTTCGGTCCAGAGCAGCGCCGCGCGGACGCTTCGCTCGGGGTAAAGCCTGCCGAGCACCGAGCGGTAAAGCGCAAGCTGGCGGACGTAGCCGGCCGGCGCCTCGGCGGGGGAAGCGGGTGGGGCGCGATTGGTCTTGAAGTCGACGATCAGGACCTGCTGGGGCGTCACCGCCAGCCGGTCGATCTGCCCGGAAACCAGCATCGGCCTCAGTCCCGGCCGCTCCAGGCGGCCGACGATCGAGACTTCGGCGCGGCTGCCTTGGGCGAAAACCGCCGCGAAGCGCGCATCGGCGATCAGCGCCAGCACGTTCGCCGCCAGCGCCTCGCGCTCGGTCTCGCTCCAGCCGTCGGCGTTGCGGGCGAGATATCTGAGCGCCGCGTCGCGCCGCCGCTCGATGCTGAGCTCGGGCAGCGACTGCAGCAGCCGGTGCACCAGCGTGCCGCGCTGTATAGCCCGCGCCCGCAGCTCGACGGGTTCATCCCGCCTGGCACGATGGCCGTTGTCGCCTCCCGTGTCCGAGGGCCGCAGCAGATTGTCCGCGGAGGGTTGCGCCGGCAAAGCCGTGCGCAACCAGGCCGGCAGCGCCATCGCCGCCCCGATGGTCGGAGCCGCCGCTCCGCCTTCGGCCACAGGCCTGTCCTCAAGCCGCGAATACCGCTTCACCGGCCCGTCCGGCGTCTCGATGGTCTGCTCCCGCAATAGGGAACTGGCGAGCCCCTTGCCGATCAGGTCGTACCAGCAGAGTTTGCGCACGCTGTTCATGTTGCCGGGCATGCAGCCGCCGACCACCAGCCGGTCCGCCGCGCGCGTCATCGCCACGTAGAGCAGCCGGCGGTACTCGTCCTCGGTCTCACCCAGCATCTTCTCACGGGCGGCAGCGACGGGCGCCGGATCGTCGGCCTTTCTGCCGGCCCAGACCACGACCTCGCTGCCGTTGCCGCCAGGGAGGTGGATCAGCCGCAGCCGCTGCGTATCCGAGGGCGAGGAGGTGGTGTCGACCAGAAAGACCACGGCGGCCTCGAGCCCCTTGGCCCCGTGCACGGTCATCACCCGCACCTCGTCGCGCGAGATTTCCATGTCGCGCTTCACCTCGGTATCGGCCGCACGCAGCCAGGCCACGAAACCCTGCAGCGAGGCGGGCGCCTTGCGCTCATAGTTCAGGGCGAGCTCGAGAAACTCGTCCAGCGCGTCGTTGGCCTCGTGTCCGAGCCTGCGCAAAATCCGGTTGCGGCCGCCGTCGCCGCCGAGCAGCCACGCGTAGAACGAAAACGGCGTTTCAAGCGCGAAACGCTGCTCGTATTGTTCGAGGCGCCGCAAGGCGCCTTGAAATTTGCCGTCGCCATCGCTGCTGCCAAGCGCCTCGCGCAGCGATCCCTTGCGCTGCCAGGCGAGTTCGAACAGGTCGTCGTCGGTCAGGCCGAACAGCGGGCTCTTCAGCGCCACTGCAAGCGCCAGATCGTCTTGCGGCAACAACAGCGCGTCGGCGAGGTTCATCAGGTCGATGATCGCGATGTGCTCGGTGAGCTTGAGCCGATCGGCGCCGGCGACCGGGATGTTGGCGTGCTTCAAGGCCTGGATCACGGCGTCGAAGGCGTTGCCGCGCCGCCGCACCAGCACCAGCACGTCGCCATAGCGCAGGGGTCTGCGGTCGCCGGCATGACCGGTCATGGTGCCGCTCTCCACCAGTCGCTTGATCTCGGCCTGGATGCGTCTCGCAAACTTCACCTCGGGGCTGGTGGCGGATACGCCGTCGAACGGCGCGCGCCAGCCCTCGATGTCCTTCTTGTCGTCGGCCTCGGCCAATTCCCAGAGCTCGATCAGGCCCGGCCCGGCGTCGGTGAGCGCCTCATGCAGCGGATAGGTCGCTTCCGCATGAATGCTGCGGTAGATCGCTTGATCCCGGAACACGTAGTCGACCGATTGCAGGATCGCCGGGCCGGAACGGAACGAATAGGTGAACGAGACCGGATCGAATTTCAGCCCGGCATCGGCGAATTTCTTCTTGAGCTCCCGGCGGCGCTGGTCGAATTCGCGGGGCGCCGCGCCCTGAAACGAGAAGATCGACTGCTTCTCGTCGCCGACCGCGAACACGGTGCGGACGACGGCGTCGCGCGCGCCCTGGCCTGATGTGAACTCGGAAATGATGTGCGCCACGATATCCCACTGCCGGGGGCTGGTATCCTGCGCCTCGTCGATCAGGACATGATCGACGCCGCGATCGAGCTTGTAGTGCACCCAACCGGAAGAGACGCGGGTCAGCATCGCGAGCGTCTTGTCGATCAGGTCGTCATAGTCGAGCAGCCCGCGCTCCTGCTTCTCGCGCCGGTAGTTCGCGGCAGCGGCAGTCGCGATATGCAGCAGCGCCTGGGTGCGGTCGCGGGTTGTGATCGCGCGGCGCTTCTCGATCAGCGCGGCGAGGCGAGCCAGCTCCGCCTCGAACAGCCGCGCGACCGACGGATTGTAGTCGCCGAATTTCTTCGTCAGCACGGCCTTGCGCGGCGTCTTCTCGTCGGTCAGGAACACGCCGAGATATTCGTCGACCTGCGCGCTGCCGCTGAAGGCCAGCGCGTCACGCAGCCGTGCCGCCTGCTCCCGGTCCGACTTGGTGCCGGTGTCGAGGACATCGGCGATCTCGGGCCAGCGCCGGCGCGGCAGAAAAGGCCCGTCCAGAATCTCGCGCTCGACATCTTCGATTGGGTGATCCGCGCTCACGCCAAGCGCCGCCGACATCTGCGCCGCCGCGGCGTCGGCGCTGCCGGCGGCATCGGTCCAGGCCATGAAGTGATCGCGGCTGAGGCATGCCTCGCGCACCACGTCCTTGAAGGTGACATCGGCCGCGTTCGCCATCGCGGTCAGCAGCGCGCGGCCGGTCAAGCTCTGCGGATCGCGCGAGGCTTCGAGCAAGACCTTGAGATTGGCGCGCTCCATCATCTCGGTCTGGTCGCGATCATCGAGCACGGCAAATCGCGCGGGCACGTTGGCCTCGAACGGAAACTGCTGCAAGCAGCCGCGTGCACAGCGCGTGGATGGTCTGCACCTTCAGCCCGCCCGGTGTTTCCAGCGCGCTCGCGAACAGCCGGCGCGCCGCCTCCCGCAGGCGGACATTGGATTGCGCGATCCCGACCTCGCGGATCGCCGTATCCAGCGCGGCGTCATCGAGCGTGACCCAGTGCCCGAGCGTTGAAAACACCCGTTCGGCCATGTTGGCGGCGGCGGCCTTGGTGAAGGTGATGCAGAGGATTTTCTCCGGCGGCACGCCGTCGAGCAGAAGCCGGATCACCCGCTGCACCAGCACATGGGTCTTGCCCGAACCGGCATTCGCCGAGACGAAGGCCGAGGCAGCCGGGTCCGACGCGCGGGCCTGCGCCGCGCGAACCGCTTCCGGTATGGGGCGCGGCGACTTCACCATTCCTCGATCCCCAGGCCGCCGGCCGCCGACCATTCCTTGATACGGGCCAGATCGTCGTAAGCGCCGTAGCGATTGGTCCACATCGGCAAATTGAGCGAGCGATAGGGCTCGGCCTCGTCCTCGAATTTGCGGATCAGCGCCTCGAGCTGTCTTCGTGCGTAGTCGGCCGCGGCATCTGGCGGCTGCGGCGTAGTCGCCTGGCTTGATCTTCAGTTCCAGCAATCGCTGCTCGCCCGGCGGATTGTTGCCGCTCAGCCTGACATAGACGAGCTCGCCGACGGACGCGCCTGCGGCAATGCCCTCAAAGCCGCCCTCGCGCAGGATCGCGGCTTCCAGCGTCAGTTGCGGCGACAATCCCATCCGCACCTGCTTGCCGGTCGGCGGCTGTCCGGTCTTGTAGTCGAGAATGGCAAAGCTGCCGTCATTGCGGCGCTCGATGCGGTCGGCCCGCGCCGAGAGGATGAACGTACGCTCGTGATCGAGACTGAATCGGGATCTCGCCGCGGATTTCGGCCTCGATTGCCTCGATATAGCCGCGCCGGGCGATTTCCCAATCGGCAAACCAGCGCCGCGATGCGCTGGAAGCGCGGCCACCATAGCGCGCGCGCCTCGGGGCGCTCCATCAACGGCGCGAAATACTTCTCGCCGATCTGCTTCAACGCGCAGCGCGGGATCGTCGGGAAGTTTGGCGGCGTACGCCTTGGTGAATTCGCCGAGCGCATCGTGGATCGCCGAGCCGCGGTCGGCGGCCGACAGCGGCATGTCCACCGGATCGAGCGCTTCGAGCTTGAGAATATATTTGGCATAGATCGTATAGGGATCGCGCAGCCAGTCCTCGATCGCCGTCACCGATAGTTTGAGCGGCCGTGTCGCGCGCGGCGGTCGCGGTTCGGGCTGCGCAATCGGCTGCACCCGTTCGGGCTGGTCGAGCGCGTGGGCGAAGTGGACATAGGTTTCGCCCGCCTGTTTCGCGGCTTTCCAGCGCTCGTCGCCGGCGACCGCCTCCAGCCGATGCAGGAAGCGCGAGGCGACCGCGGGCGCGCCGCCGGCCTTGGCGGAATGGCTCAAGATGACGTCCTCGGTGCCGAGCAGTTGCGCGAAGTCGTGGGCGGAAAGGCCGATGCGCCGTTCCGGCAGATCGAGGCCGAGCTCATGCCGCATCGGCCGGCTCAGCCACGGATCGATCCGCGGCGCCGGCGGCCAGACGCCCTCGATCAGTCCGCCGACGATGACGCGGTCGGCCTGCATCAGCCGGGATTCCAGCGGGCCATAGATGTGAAGCTGCGCCCCCGGTCGTTCCGGCCGCCGCACCGCGCGGTCGGCGAACGCGGTCTGGAACACGTCCGGATAGTCCGGCGAGAGCGACCATCAATCCGCTTGGCTTTAGCTCACTGAGCAGATCGTCGAAGCTTGAAGCCAGCGCCGATCCGCCCGCTTCCTCGAAGGCCACCGCGATGCCGTTCTCGTCGCGCGACAGTGCGATCAGGATGTCGCGATGCCGCAGCGCCAGTTCGGCGAAGTCGTGAGGCTTTGAGGGCGCCAGGCTTTCCAGCGGCGCCAGCGCGGATTGCAGGGCGGAAATCAAGCGCCCGGGCGCGATCGATCTGTTCTCGCGTCAAGCCGCGCCCTCGGCTCGGCGCGATGCAGCGACGACACCTCGCCGCGATCGAGCTTGTCGAGCTCCTCGCGAAAGCGCTCGAAGTCGCGCGCGAGCCCGCTGGTTCCGCTTTGCGGGCGCGTGCCGCGCAACAGCGCCAGTTCCAGCGCCTCGATCGCAGGCTTCAAAGCCCCGCTCGCGCAGCCAAGCCGGCACAGCGGGTGCTTGAGCAGCGCCAGCAGCGTCGGCGGTTCCAGCCCTTTGGCGACCGCCTCGGCGGCGAGACGGGCAAAAATGCCGGTGGAAGTCTCGAGCAGCGCGTCGCCGCCGGAATCGTCGAAGTCGAGATTCCAGCGCCCCAGCGCCGCCATCACCCGCCGCGCCAGCGCGCGGTCCGGCGTCACCAGGGCTGCCGATTTTTCCAGATGCCGCGCCTCGCGCATCGCGACCGCGATCGCAAGCGCCTCCATCTCCGGATTGGGCGCTTCGATCACCGCGAGATTTTTCATGGCGCCGGCAATCTTCGCGGCGACCTCGGGCTCTCGCAGCCGCTCATGCCATTGCGCGGTCGCATTCGACGGCCGCATCGCCTCGGAGACCAGCACGTCGCGCCCTTGCGGCGCGGGCGTGCCGAGAATCTCCACGTCGCTGCGCGCCATGCCGAACCGCTGCAGCAACGCGTGCATCGCGAATTGCGGATGGTTCGATGCGGGATGCGTGGTGAATTTGCCTTGCGCGTCCTTGATGCCGCCGATTCCCTGCCAGGCCTCGTCGTCGAGATCGGTATCGAGCCCCGGCAGCACCACCGCGCCATGCGATAGCGCCGCAACCGCATGGAGGAATTTCGCGGTTGCCGGCATCGAGCCGGTCGACCCTGCCGCGATCACCGGGCCATCGTGATGCGCGGTCAGCCGCGCGGCCTCCGCCGCGATCAAGCGATCGCGCCGCGCCGCCGGCTCGATTTTCCCGATCTCCGCGAGATGGTCGGGCCATGCCTTGCGCGCGATCTGCAGGAACTGCAGCGAGTGCTGCCAATATTGGTCGAGCTGATCCGGCACGAGGTGATCGAGCGCGTCCCATGCGACGTTGCGCGTCACCATGTCGTCGATCAGCCGCGCCAGGTCGCCGGCCAATGCCAGCGTCGAGGCCGGGCCGCCGACCACCTGCGGCGCCAGCACCGGACGTTTCGCCCAGGCCGCGACCAGGTTCGCAAGCGTCAGCCGGCGGTCGAGCTCGCCGAGCCTTGGCGGGATGTCGAGCGGCGCGGCTGCGCCGAACGCCTCGGTGTCTTCGGCGAACGCCAGTTCGTCCTCGTCGATATCGCCGAGCGCGATGAGGCGCGGCAGCACCGCCGCGTCCGCCTGCAACTCGTCGAGGAAAACCTCGCGCGCCATCCGCACCGCGCGCTGCGTCGGCAAATAAAGCGTCGCTTCCGCCAATCGCGCGGGATTGCCGCGCGCCGCGAATCCCTCGACGAGCCGGCCGTCGATCAGCGCGGCGATCACGCAGCGCAGAAACGGCACCGAGACGGGAACGCTGAAAACGCGCATGGGCACCCTGATTCGAGGTCAGGCGCCAATATAGGGAGGGATTGGCGGTTGGTCATGGGCCGGACGACGACAGCGGCAGTCTTTGCGCCTGTAAGCGCCGCAATATTTAGACTGTCGTCCCCGCGAAGGCGCGCGAAGGCAGGGACCCATAACCACAGGCCTTCGTCGTTGCGCCGAGCCGGGGCTTCCAGCGTGTCGCAACAATCAGCAACGGTGGTTATGGGTCCCGGCCTTCGCCGGGACGACGAGGGGCTTAGGAGGCCCTACGCCACGCTCTCCAAGAACGCCTCGAGTATCCGGACGAGCGCCCGGATCAACTGCGCGCGCTCAAAGAACGGATGCAGGAGGAAGGCCTTTGCCGGGCAGACCCGTAAGCCCCGGCCC
Organism: uncultured Alphaproteobacteria bacterium; assembly: GCA_963777475.1. GTDB lineage: Bacteria > Pseudomonadota > Alphaproteobacteria > Rhizobiales > Xanthobacteraceae > Bradyrhizobium. Next base: position 46,790 of record CAVZQX010000050.1, on the reverse strand, counting down.
GTCGAACCGCGGCAAGCCATCGCCTCCCACACCAAAAACTGAAACGGTAACTTTCAATTATTTCAGTTTCGCTGGTTGAGCCGGCGACCATATCATCGCAGCACAGACAAGGGAGTGCTCCGATGAACCAGCATGCCAGCACGAACGGCGTCCCGCCATCGGTGGGCGTAGATGTGAGTGGTATCGAGACGCTGCTCAACCGCAATCTTCCGGAAGTATTCGGTGAAGGTGACCCGGTTCGCCGAAGGAGCGCAATTCATGAACTTTATACCGAAGACTGTGTGCTGTACGCGCCACCCGGCACTTTCGTCGGTCACGACGCCCTGGACAAGTTCGCCGGCGATCTCCGAGCGACGCATCCTCATTTCGTTTATACGCCTCATGGCACGCCGCAGGTTCTGCACAATTCGGGACGCCTGGCGTGGGGCTCGGGGCCGAATGGCGAAACGCCCGCGTACACCGGCGTGGATTTCATCATCGCACGGGACGGCAAGATCGCGGCTCTCTACGTTTACCTCGACTCGCCGCCCACGTGATGCGCGAGCAGAACCTTGCTTGGGTCGGCTGAGCGTCAAACGCCGCCATTCTTAATTATCGGTGAAGCGAGAGGCTAAAATAGCTCCGTCAGATCGACGCGTTCGGCAATCTCCGTTTGTTATTATGAGCTGCTTTGTAAATGATGCTGACGGTACGGCCTGAGGTTAGGCGACGATCGTCAGCAGACAATCGCAATTTGTGTGCGTGATGCAAAAGCCCCTGTTGAGAAGCTCTCCACGACACGCGATCATGCGGGAGCCGAGAAGATGAATATCACGGCGAAAGCATTGGCATTCTTGGCTGCATTGCTCGTCGGGGTCTTCGCGACGGCTTACGAGCACAACGGGGCGGCGATCGATGCCTACCTCCACATCAGCCATCTTCATGTTCAGGATTGGCTGCTCCTGATTTTCGGATCGCTCTGCGTGGTTGGCGTCGCTTATAGCTTCCTGAAGCAGCCGGACACCTTGAATTGGAGCGGGGGCTTCTGGCTCATCGTCGGCGCGGTCATGATCTACGGCGTGCTCGGCGACGTGCCCTGGCTCAAGGAAGCGTCCTGCCGGATCGTCGACGGCCGCCATCACGGCGTCTGGTCGCACCCCTGCTATCAGTCGAACTGAACCCGTCGACCGAACGTCGACCACCGTATGGCCTGCGTTGTCGACGCGCGACCGCTATGGCGATGGTGTGGCGAGCCTTGTCGCGGTTTCCTGAAACTCCCGGGCTCCGATTTCGCCGAACGATACCAGGCAGCGCTGCGCCTCGTTCCAGGATGCCGTAGGCGCAGAGCCTCTGATGGGCCTGGGCGGCTTCGATCTTGGTCTTCACCACGGCGAAAGCAAGCCCCTCGGACTCGCTGGAGCCATGTATTGCGTCGCGTTGATGGTCAGCGAAACGCATAACGCTCAAATGCTGCGCGTTTCGGGCCACTCTTCCGCCGTACTGGATTTCGCATGATTCCCCATTCGCTCTCGTTTTTTGCACGTCCGTGTGCCGACCTTCAAACGGAGCCATTTGCAAGCGGAGCCATCGCGAAGCCTCGACGGGCAGCGGAACCATGACGACGCTTTATGATCTGCTTGGAGCGCTTCCCGGTGACGACGCCGCCGATCTCAGGAAAGCCTTTCGCGAGGCGGTCAAGGGCACCCATCCTGACATCCGTCCGAACGATCCCGAAGCTGCGCTGAACTTCAGGCTCATCATCCATGCCATGGAAATCCTGGGCGACCCGGAGCAGCGCGCTGCTTATGATCATCTGCTGGACCTGGCGCGCCAGGAGTTCGAGCAGGAACAGAGAGCCGCGAGAATCCGCAACTTCGCCTTCGCGATGATTGGTCTTGCGGGCGCTTCGATTGTGGCAGTCAGCGTGTATACTCTATCCGCGCCGATGGCCGCGGTGCCGCCTCAGGCTGCACGGACCGATCAGCTTTCCCGCGGGCCGGCCGAGATTGCATCCAATAGCCCTTCCGCCCGGCCGGGCTTGAACGACAACGGTGCAAACCGCGAAGCGGAAACCACGAAACCGGCGGAGACGCAAGACGACTTCCTCCAGCGGTGGGCCGCGAACGACATCAACGTGCCTGCCGATCGAAAGGCCGAGGCCGCGAAGCCGGCCGAGGAACAGCAGCACCTTACGTCCCGGCTGGACACGAACGAGAACAACCCGGCCGCCGGCCGCAACGCCGAGATCGCAACGCCGGCCAAATCTCGGGATGATCTCCCGCCGCCTCCGGTCGCCAAAGACAACAACGCGGCTACCGATCAAAAGGCCGAGGCCGCGAAGCCGGCAGAGGAACAGCAGCCCCTCTCGTCAAGGCCGGACACGAACGAGAGCAACACGGCTGCCGACCGCAACGCCGAGATCGCAACGGCGGCCAAATCTCCGGATGATCTCCCGCCCCCGCCGGTCGCCAACGACACCAACGTGCCCGCCGATCGAAAGGCCGAGGCCGCGAAGCCGGCCGAGGAACAGCAGCACCTCACGTCCCGGCCGGACACGACCGAGAACAACACGGGCGCCGACCGCAACGCCGAGGTCGCAACGCCGGCCAAATCTCCGGATGATCTCCCGCCGCCGCCGGTCGCCGACGACAACAACGCGGCCGCCGATCGCAACGCGGAGGCCGCGACGGTGTCGAAGGAGCCGGAGACGCCGGTCCTCCACGGGCCAGGCCCGACCCCGCCAGCGCGGCACGATGATGCAGACGGCATCAAGGCTCTTGTCGAACCCTATGACAAGACCGATCCGAGCGCAGTGCTGCACGCGCAGGAAATCGTGGCCTACCGCAACGGTGACCTGAAACTTGCGCTTGCGGACTTCAATCGCGCGATCGCACTCAACCCGACGTTCATGATCGCGTACATCAATCGCGGTATCGTGCTCTATCGCATGGGAAAGCTCGATCGTGCCTTGGCCGACGTGGCTCGAGCAAGGCAGATCGACCGGGCCGGCCGTGCCGGGTCCGCGGCAGCCCTCCACAGAAGGCGGCGTCGCGTCCTGTCCTTGATCGAGAGCCTGGCCTCGCTGCAGGCTGCGGGATGGTAGCGCGAAAGTTCGGGTGATCTGCCAGCCCCGGAAGGTTTCGTCATGCCGGCGTCCAAAAACCTGCACAAAAGCGGAAGTGGTCGGCTCTATCGGCAGGTCGAGCTACGTCGCGCTTGACCCCTCTTTCCGCAAAGACGGAAGTTTTCTACAGAGCTAACCTTGGCGCGGTCTCGCGTCGAGGGGGTAAACAGCCCAGGCTGGAACCTTGTCTTGGCACCTACGCCGTCAGGTGCCGCAAAAATTCCGTCACCTCACGGCGCAGGGTCTCGACCTCTCCCTGCACGCGTTCGGAGGCGCCGTTGACGCGCGTCGCCATCTGTCCCGTCTCGGTGGTCACCTGGGTGATCGCGATCATGTTGGAAGCCACTTCGGCTGCGCCGCCGGAAGCCTGCTGTGCACTGTGCGAAATCTCGCCGGTTGCCACGCCCTGCTGCTCGATCGCGGCCTTGATCGCTGTGGCAATGTCGTTGATCTCGCCGATGGTGTGCGTAATGGCCTTGACCGCCTGGACCGAAATTCTCGTGCTGTCCTGCATCTCGGCAACCTTAGCGCCGATCTCTTCGGTAGCCTTCGCGGTCTGGGTTGCGAGGCTTTTGACCTCCGAGGCCACCACCGAGAAGCCGCGGCCTGCTTCGCCCGCCCGCGCCGCCTCGATAGTCGCGTTGAGCGCAAGCAGGTTGGTCTGTTCGGCGATCGCGCTGATCAGCTTGACGACGTCGCCAATGCGCATCGCGGCATCGGCAAGGCCTTGAATCTGTCCGGCGGCGCTGGTCGCCTCGTCGACCGCCCGGCCGGTACCTTCCGTCGATCGGCTCACCTGACTACCAATCTCGGCAATCGAGGCCGACAACTCCTCGGCGGCCGACGCCACCGTCTGGATGTTGGCCGAGGCCCGATCGGAGGCCGCCATGGCGTCCCCGGACCGCCGGCTGGTCCTTTCGGCCGATGCCGCCATCTCGCCGGAGTCGAACTCGAGGCCGGCCGCCGCCGTGGCGAGCCCACCGGCAATCTCGTCGAGCCGCGTGCCAAAACCTTTAGCAAGGGCTGCGATCTCGACCCCGCGCTTTCCCAGGCTTTCGGTTCCTGCATTAATGATCGTGGCAGCGTGGCGGAACGATCCCGGCAGGCCGCGCTCCAAGATCTTGCGGAAGGTCTTGCCGCGGCTTACCGCCTCCATAGAGGCCGCGGCCTCGCGCACGAAAGCGTCAGTGATGTCGAGCATGTCGTTGATGGACTTCTGCAACAAGCCGAGCGTACCGGGCTGGCGATCGCCCAACACACGAGCATCGAGGTCGCCCCGCCAGGCGCGGGCACATACTTGCGCAGCCTCTTCGATGACGGCGGTGGTGACGCGCAGACTCCACATCGCATAGACGATGAGTACGAGCGTCAGCATCGCCGAGGCGGCCAGAGGCAGACGAGGCAGCGGGTCGATGAGCGCGACGGCGGCAAGCGCGACGACGGCGAAAATGCCCGCGCCCGCCGCCGCGAGTTTCGCTCTAAAGAGAGAGCACAAATTCATCGTAGCCCACGCCCTGCTGCTTGAGGAAGTCGATCATCATGGCGTAGCTCGCATGCATGCCTTCCTTGGCATTGGCGTGCCTGGCCTCCTCTTCGCGCAGGAGCGCGTAGATAGGCTTGATGCGCTCGATCGGCCCCCGTTCTGGCTTGCGCCGGTTGGAGTGGTAGCCGACAATATTATTGCCGTTGTCAAGCGTAGGCGTGACATGGGCGAACACCCAGTAATGACTGCCATCGGCCGCCAGGTTCACGACATAGGCGAAAACCTCCCGCCCGGCCTCGATGGTGTCCCACAGGAGCTTGAACACGCAGCGCGGCATCTCGGGATGACGGATGATGCTGTGCGGCGCGCCGATCAGGTCCCGTGCGGGAAATTTCGCCATCCGGATGAAGATGTCGTTGGCGTAGGTGATACGGCCTTTGCAGTCGGTCTTGGATACGATCAGTTCCTCATCACCCAATGAGTTTTCCACGCCGGTTGGTGTTATCGTCCGCATCGTCGCAGCTTCCTTGGCCGGGGACGCGTTGCAAATCCCGGTTAATGACTGCTTACTTGTGAGCCGAGAGTGTTAAATTTCGATGATCAAGGGACAGCGCAGGAATACGGGGTGTCGGTATGGCCGGCAGGGAAGGCCGCATCTACGTCGAGCAGGTGACGCTTCGCTTGGTGTCTAAGCGGACGGCGGCTCAATGCCGCCTCGGCGAGGCGATGGGTAGCGCTTATGCGATGCGACATCCGCCGCCAGTACCGCTGCCAAACGCTGTCTCGCACCCTCGGTGGTCACAGTGATGCCCCCAATACGAATTGTAGTCAGCCGGGATAAACCACGGCAAGCTGTTACTCGGGCTACCCACGTCCGAAACGGGTCAATGCTGTCGAAAAATGCCCGTGTCACTTTGGCTGCGGCCGGCCACTTCCAGTCTACCCCGAACAACAGACATATGGCCGGTGCGCCAACGCGGCGAGATGACAAGTCAAACCGATTCGCCCGTCGGGCAAATCACTCCCGCTCGCAAAAACCTGTCCAGTGCCTGTGCAAAAAATATTTCGCTTTTTCAGAAACCCGAATCAGTCGTAGTGTTCGCACCGTCCCACCCCTCAGAGGGGCGGCTCGAGAACGTCACGGACGCGGGGTGGGATGCGGTGGACGCAAAGGCGGCGCTAGACGGGCGACGCCAAAGCGGACGGCGAAGTCGTGTGGTCCTGACGCCCCGACGCTGGCGTCAAGGTCGCGGAGTTTACTCGCGAGCGACGGGGGCAAGAAAGCCCGGTCCCCGGGGAGATCACGTATAAGCCGTAAAAACCATTGCGTGGGGAATGCCGGATGTTTCCGGTGCCTCCGCTGTGAATACTCGTGTGCATACTCCAACACCAAAGCGCACACGAGGCTGCGGGTGCATCGCGCACCCGGCATTCCCTGCGCCCTCTGCTTCTCGAGGGACATGCTTGCTGCATCGCTCGGGCGAAATCGCGCCGCGAGATCGCCGCGCCATGTCTTGCTCGCATGTCTTAGCTCGCCATGTCTTAAGCTCTTTGAAAATGAATAGAGAGTGGGCTGCAGCAAACGCGCGCGTCCATCCTGAAACAAGTCATCAAGAAGATGGATTGCCGGGTCATAGGCCAGCGGAAGCGACGCCGTCCTCCGGACGGCTATGCCCGGCAATGACGAGCAGGGTGCTTACGCTACGCTCTCCAGAAACGCCTCTTCCGCGGCGTTGACCGCGTCGGGGGTGCCGACATGCATCCAGACGCCGTCGAGCCTGAGGCCGAACAGCCGTTCCTGTTCGTTGGCGAGATCGAACATCCTGGTCAGCGAAAATTCGCCCGCCGGCGCCTGCGCGAAGATCGCCGGCGACATGATCGCAGCACCCGCATAGACAAACGGCACCACCTGATGTTCCCGCCGCTTGCGCAGCGCGCCATCCGGCAGCATGGCGTAGTCGCCGCGGCCGCCATAGCCGATGCTGCTGGTGGTCGGCGCCATCAGCAGCAGGATATCCATGCGCTTGGGCTCGAAGGTCTCCGCAAGCCGCGCGAGGTTGGACCTGACGCCGTCAATCCACATCGTATCCGAATTGACCAGGAAGAAGGGCGAAGGTCCGAGCAGCGGCAGCGCCTTGACCACGCCGCCGCCGGTGCCGAGCACCTGGTTGCGCTCGTCCGAGATGATCACGCGCGGACGGCTGCGGGAAGCGACATGCTCGATGATCTGGTCGGGCAGATAGTGCACGTTGACCACCGCCTCGGTGACGCCGGCATCGCCGAGCTTGTCCAGCACGTGATCGAGCAGCGCGCGGCCGGCCACCTGCACCAGCGGTTTCGGCATCTTGTCCGTCAAGGGGCGCATGCGTACCCCGAGACCGGCGGCGAGGACCATGGCTTTGGTTGGCTTGACCGACATTTAAGGGATTTTCTCGATACTCAAGGGATCGCGATTGCCGCGATCATATCATGGTAATTCGTGTGGCGCAGGACGCTTGGCTCGCCATAGCGGGCGGAGATGACAATTCTGCGACGATTACTCGACCACTTCCTCCGACGCCCGTCGCCCCTGCCTTTTCTTCTTGTCGCCGGGCTTGAGGAAATTGACCCCGATCTGGTCGCCATTGACCCAGGACAGCTCACAGCGTCGATAGGCAAGTCCGGTGGACGACAGCAGCAGGAAGAACTCTTTCAGATGCAGCCCTTCGACCGAGCCCTCGATGGTCAGCTTCGCGCCGGTCTCGGAGACGTCTTCCATGACACAGTCGCGCCGCCAGGTGCCGTCGATACCCATCATTTGCGCGGGTATCCCGCGCTCGAAGGTGACGCGTTCGCCTTTGCGCCGTTCGCTCGCCATCGTTCTTGCTCCAGCCCGTTGAGCAGCCGGGCTTGTTGTTTGAGCATGATCTTTTCGGAAGACCGGTACCCACTTTTCCGGATCATGCTCTCGCAGCACGGCTCGCCGGAGACTAAGGAGCGTTAACTAACAAGTGGTAAATCTACGGGAGCGGGAGCCGGCACATGGGCCTCATACCAGGCCCGCACCGGTGCCAGCGCCGGGTGGGACAACGAGCGGTTGAGATAGGTCCAGATTCGCGGCTGATGGCGCAGATATTGCGGCTTGCCGTCGCGCCGGTTGAGCCGCGCGAAGGTGCCGAGCAGCCGCGTGTTGCGCTGCGCCGACATGATGGCGTAGAGCGCAGCGAACTCGGCGGGGTCGATGCTGGCGTCGGCCTCGCGCCGCGCCTTGATGTAGCGCGAGAACAGCGTCAATTCGAGCGCCTCGGGAACGTCGATCCGCGCGTCCTGCAACAGCGACACCAGATCGTAGGCGGCGGGACCGAGCACGGCATCCTGGAAGTCGATGATGCCGACCCGCGCGATGCCATCGCGCTCGCCGAGCCAGATCAGGTTGGGCGAATGAAAATCCCGCAGCACCCAGGTTTTGACGGCTGCCGCCGGCTTCGTGCAGCAGATCGCGCCACATCGCGACGAATTCGGCGCGCAGATCGTCGCTTGGCGGCGCGCCGCGGTCGGGCAGGTACCACTCGAGCATCAAGCCGATCTCGACCAGCAGCGCATCGGTATCGAAGGTTGGAATAGGGTAGCTGACATGCGGCGCCAGCGGCAGGATCTCGGGCATCGGCTCGCGGTGCAGCGCAACGAGCACGTCGGTCGCCGCCTCATAGCGTTCCGGGATCGGCCGCGGCGGGTCGCCCTCGATGAAGCCCATGCTGCCGAAATCCTCGATGATCAGGAAACCGCCTTCGAGCTCGGCATGGTAGATCCGCGGCGCCGAGAACCCTCGCGCGCGCAGCCCCCCTGCGATCGCGACGAAGGGTTTGACGTCTTCGGCGAGATGCACGGCGGCGCTGTAGGATTTGCCGTCATAGATCGCGGGCCCATCCGGCCGCCGCGGCGAATTCATCAGGATGAAAGCTCCATCGTCGCGGATCAGGCGGGCATAGGAGCGGATCGAGGCGTCGCCGGCCATGCGCCGCCGCGTGGCCTCGCCAAAGCCCGCCTCGCTCAGGAATTGCCGCAACGCCCTGAGCCGTTCGACTCCTGCCGCGGCCTTGCCGTAGCCGGTGATTTCCGCCGATCGCGCGGTCGAGCCCAAAGCGGGGCGATGATTGAGCGCGATATCGATGCGGTCGGGGCTGAGCGTGCGGCCCGCGCGCTCCGGCCATTCGATCAAGGCCACTGTGCCCTCGGGCAATGGCGACAGACCGATCTCTTCCAGTTCGCTTGCATCGCTGATCCGGTAGAGGTCGGCGTGAAGCAGCGGAAACGGCGACAGGTCGTAAGCCTGCACCAGCGTGAAGGTCGGGCTTGGAACTTCGAGCGCGTCGTCGTCGGCGAGATAACGGATCATCGCGCGCGCGGCCGCGGTCTTTCCGGCACCGAGATCGCCCGACAGCGTGATGACATCGCCGGGGCCGATCAGAAGCGCCAGATCAGCCATCAGCTGTGCGGTCGCGGTCTCGTTGGCCAGCGCGACCGAAAATGTCGTCCGCGCCGTCATTCCGCGGCGTTACGCTGCGCGGTCTGATCGGTCGGAAAATCGCAAGTGACGGCTGTGCCCTTGCCGACGATCGAATCGACGCGCACCTTGCCGCCGTGCAACTCGACGAAGGAGCGCACCAGCGACAGGCCGAGGCCGGCGCCGCGATGTCGCGAGCCCTGCGAGCGGCTCTCGAACCAGTCGAACACCTTGTCCTTGACGTCGGGCGCGATGCCCGGGCCGAAATCGGTCACGGTGAAGACGACGCTGTGCTCGGCGCGTCTGGCGCTGACGCCGACGATGCCGTCCTGTGGCGAGAAACCGACCGCGTTGGCCAAGAGGTTGTAGAGCACCTGCACCACGCGGCGCTCGTCGCCGATGAAGCTTCCGATGTCGGGGTCGACCTCGACCTTGAGGTGGATGCGGTCGGTGGCGAGGCGGTCCTGGATGCCTTCGGCGGCGGCCACGATCGCCTTGCCGATATCGACCGGCCCAAGTTCCAGCCGCATAGCGCCCGCGTCGATGGTGGCGAGGTCGAGAATGTTGTTGGTGAGCGCGAGCAGCGCATTGGTCGATTTGGTCACGTAATCGAGATACTCGGCCTGTTTTGGCGTCAGTGGGCCGGTGGACGGATCGCTCAGGAAATGGGCGAAGCCGATGATGGTGGTGAGCGGCGCCCGCAGTTCATAGGATACGTGGTGGACAAAGTCGATCTTCATCTGGCCGGCGGCCTCGAGCGCCTCGTTGCTCTCGCGCAGCGCGCGCTCGACGTTTTCGGTGTCGGTGATGTCCTGGAAGGTCAGCATGGTCGCGCCGTCGGGCAGCGGCCGGCTCATGCAGTCAAGCACGCTGCCGTCCTTGCGCTCCAGCTTCAACAGTATGTCGATCCGGTTCTCGATCGCGGTAACCGCCTCGCGGATCGTCCGCCATGCCCCGGCGTCGTCGAACAGCGGCCTGCACCAGGCTTCGACGGTGTCGATATGCGGCTGCTCGCGCAGCGCCTCGGGCGACAGTTTCCACATCCTGGCGAAGGCCGGATTGAACAATTGCGCGCGGCCGTTGCTGCCGAACACCGCGACCCCCTCGGCGAGGCTGTCGAGCGTTTCCCGCTGCACGCGGATCAGGCCGTCGAACCGCCGGGCCAGATCGAGACTTTCGGTGACGTCGTCGAACAGATAGGTGACGCCGCCTTCCGGATTGGGCGTGGTGACGACGCTCAGCGCCCGGCTGTCGGGCAGGTACCAGGTATCCTTGGTCGGCTCGATCGCGCGATAGGCCTCGTGCAGCTTGGCCTTCCAGGCCCGGAAATCCGCCTGCTCCGGCAGCTTGCGCGCCGCGCGCAGCCGGTCGAGCACGCTGGAATCGTCGGGATTGTTGTCGAGAAATGTCCGGTCGAGGTCCCATAGCCGGCGATAGAAATCGTTGTAGAAGGCGAGCCGCCGCTGGCCGTCGAACACGGCAACCCCGGACGACAACTGGTCGAGCGTGCGGCGATGGGCTTCCGCCATCCGCACCAGCGCCGAGCTGAGCGCGTCGGCTTCGCTGGCGTCGATCGCGATGCCGACAGTGCCGCCGCCGACCTTGAACGCGCGCACGTCGTACATGCGCCGCTCGCCGCCGGCCACGATCGGCAGCCGCGCGCTGAAGGCGCTGTCGGAATTCAGCGCCTGCTCCATTTCGGCGCGACCCGCGCTGTCGAGCAGTTCGAGCTTGCGGTCGATCGCGCCGGCAACGTCACCGGCTTCAGTGGCGCGGACATAGGCGGGATTGACGTAGCTGAGGTTCCCCTTGGCGGCCTTGGCCCAGATCGGCCACGGCACGGCTGCGGCGAAGGCGTGCAGCATCTCGGATTCCTGCGCCAGCGCCTTGTAGCGCAGATTGGTCTCGGCCAGTTCGCGCCGTAGCCCGCTGAGCTCGCGAATCCGCACAATGGCCTGGCCGCCGATGGCGCGGCCCATCGCCTCGATGGTATGCCCGTTCGAGGTGGTCAGGTTGAGCACAAAACCCTCGCCGGCCTCGCGCAACGCGTCGACCGCATGGTCGATCTGCAGCGCCGGTTCCGGCGGCAGCCAGGTTCCGAAGGCGAGGATTCGCTGTGGCGAGTCCTGCTGCATCAGCAGCGAAATGTCGCCCGAAATCTGCGGGCGGTTATCGCCGGCGGCCCAGGAAATCAGGATCTGGGGTTCCGCGAACAGCAGCGCCCGGTAACTATCGGCCTGGACCTGCAGGTCGCCGATATCGGCGCGCAGCCGCGCCTCGTTTCGCATGGCGCCGACGCGGCTGCGCATCAGAAGGATCGCCGCCACCACCGAAAAGCCCAATAGCGCGAAGGCCATCGTCAGGACGGCGGTTTCCTGGCGGCTTAAATCGAGGAAGGTCGAGACGGCCTTGAGCAGCGAGGGGTCGGCGGCCCGGGCGGATCCGGCGGGCAAAAGCGCCGCCGCGGCCAGCCCGATCACGCGCGCCAATGATGTGCACGACAGCAGCGTCCGACGCATCGACACGATCACGCCTGACATGATTGCCCCAAGATCGCACGAAATGACCGTACGAAAAGATCGCACAAATTTCCGCCCGGTGCGGATCGCATTGCCGCACCGTTCTCGAATCAAAGGACAATATCGCCAAGCGAACTCGACGGGTAAGAGTCCAGACCGTGAACGCTAGTCTTGTTGTGCAAAAAGCGCGACGCTGTCCTCGTTTTTTGGCTGAATCGGGTATTTTAACGGCCGGTCGAGCCGAACCCGCCGCTGCCGCGATCGGTTGGGGAAAGTGAGGTCACGGCAACGAGTTCCGCGCGGACGACGGATGCGATCACCAGCTGCGCGATGCGCTCGCCCCGTCGGATGGTGAAAGGGTCGCCGCCGTGGTTGATCAGGAGTACGCCGATCTCGCCGCGATAATCCGCGTCCACCGTGCCCGGCGCGTTCAGCACGGTCACGCCATGCTTGGCCGCGAGCCCCGAGCGCGGCCGCACCTGTGCCTCGAAACCCGCGGGCAGCGCGATCGAGAGCCCGGTCGGCACCAGCGCGTAAAGGCCGGGCAGCAGCACCAGCGGCGCGTCTTCGGGAACCGCGGCCACGAGATCGAGCCCTGCGGCGTGCGCGCTCTGATAGGCCGGTAGCGGCAGGCCGTCAGCGTTCGGCAGTTGCCTGATCTCGATCCTCACGGGAACGCTCATGACGGTTTGCCGACCGCTTCGGCGACGTGCGCGATCAGTTCGCTCGCGACCTGTTCCTTGGTCATGACCGGCCAGGAATCGACGGCGATCTCGCCGTCGTTGCGGGTCAGCAGATGGACGGTGTTGCGGTCGCCGCCCATCACGCCGGTTGCCGGCGAGACATCGTTGGCGACGATCCAGTCGCAGCCCTTGCGTTTCAGCTTGGCCTTGGCGTTGTCGATCAGGTGCTCGGTCTCGGCGGCGAAGCCGATCACGAGCGGCGGCCGCCGCTCCCCCAGTCTCGAGATGGTGGCGAGGATGTCCGGGTTTTCCACGAGTTGCAGTGGCGGCATGCCGCCGGCGGTCTTCTTCAGTTTCTGCTCGCCCTCATTGGCGACGCGCCAGTCGGCGACCGCGGCGGCGAAGATCGCGACGTCCGCCGGCAGCGCCGCTTCCACTTGTTCCAGCATCTGGCGGGCGGATTCCACATGCACGACCGATACGCCCGTGGGATCGTCGAGTTCCACCGGGCCGGAGATCAAGGTGACATCCGCGCCGGCTGCCTGCGCCGCGGCGGCGATGGCAAAACCCTGTTTGCCGGAAGAGCGGTTGGCGATGTAGCGCACGGGGTCGATCGGCTCATGCGTGGGACCCGCGGTTATCAGCACGCGCTTGCCCGCGAGCGGGCGCGGCTGCGGCGACCGAAGAAAACGCTCGGCGGCGGCGGCGATTTCGAGCGGCTCGGCCATCCGCCCGATGCCGGCTTCACCGGCCTCGGCCATCTCGCCGGCATTGGGGCCGACAAAGCCAATGCCGTCGCGCTGAAGCTGCGCGGCGTTGCGGCGCGTCGCGGCATTGCTCCACATCAATGGGTTCATCGCCGGCGCCAGCAGGACCGGCCCGTTCGCGGCAAGCAGGATGGCGCTGGCGAGATCGTCGGCGTGGCCTTGCGCCATCTTCGCCATCAGGTCGGCGGTCGCGGGCGCCACCACGATCAGGTCGCAGTCGCGGGCAAGTCTGATATGGCCGGCATCGAATTCGCTCTCGGGGTCGAACAAATCGGTATAGGCGCGCTCGCCAGACAAAGCGCCGGCCGTAAGGGCGGTGACGAATTGCTGCGCGGCCTTGGTCAGGACGCAGCGGACGCGGATGCGGCGCTCCTTCAGCCGCCGGATCAAGTCCAGCGCCTTGTAGGCGGCAATGCCACCGCCGATGATCAGGGTGACGCGGGCCTCGCCAGCGTTGGTCTCGCGGCGCAGGACGGGCGCAGGCGCCCCGGCTGGCGGCAACAAAGACGCGGCGTCAGCCATCGGGCTGCCTTCCAGGTACTCGCGCAGGATCACCCGGACCTCTTCCTCGACCGAGCGACCGTTCTTGGCCGAGCGGAGCCGCAGGTAGGCCTTGATGGTGTCGTCGAGTTTTCGGATGGTGAGGCTCGCCACGGCGGCTTCCCGGCTGATTGTGATAGCATTGCTATCATAACTATGATTGCATTGCAATCATAGTTGCCTGATCGCGAACAGAATCCCGATAAAGGTCGCGGCGATGATCCAGAGCGCAACGGTGCGCCAGCGGCTCTTGCGGCCTTCGGCCCGGCCCATCGCCGCGATGGTTTCGGGCGACAGCGTCAGCCCCCCTCGGGTCATGGTCTCCAGCTGCTCCAGCACGGTCACGGCGCGGCCTGCGATCTCGGGCAGGGCGGTCAGCAGGCGGGCGAGTTCGCCCGCGCCCGTTACCGCGCCCTGGATACGCCCGACGGGGCCGAGGTTGCGTTCGATCCATTCGCGCACCACGGGGTCGGCGGTCTTCCAGATGTCGAGTTTCGGATCGAAGCCGCGCGCCACGCCCTCGACCACCACCATGGTCTTTTGCAACAGGATCAGTTCGGGACGGGTGCGCATGTCGAACAGGCCGGTGACCTCGAGCAACAGCGTCAACAGTCTCGCCATCGAGATTTCTTCGGCGGTGCGGTTGTGGATCGGCTCGCCGATGGCGCGGATGGCCTGGGCAAAATTCTCCACCGAATGATGGGCCGGCACATAGCCGGCCTCGAAATGCACTTCCGCAACGCGGCGATAGTCGCGGGTGATGAAGCCGAGCAGGATTTCGGCGAGGAAACGCCGCTCCTTCAGGCCGAGCCGGCCCATGATGCCGAAATCGACCGCGACCAGCCGGCCGGCATCGTCGAGAAACAGATTGCCGGGATGCATGTCGGCGTGAAAGAAGCCGTCGCGCAGCGCATGGCGCAGGAAACTCTGGATCACCTTGCGTCCGAGATCGGGGAGATCGACCTGGGCCTGCTCCAGCCGCGCGTGGTCGCTGAGCGCAATGCCGTCGATCCACTCCATCGTCAGCACATTATGCGTGGTGCGATCCCAGTCGACCGCCGGGACGCGGAAATCCGGATCGTCGATCGTGTTCTCCGCCATCTCGGACAAGGCGGCGGCTTCCAGCCGCAGATCCATTTCCATCGCCACCGAGCGCGACATCGTGTTGATGATCTCGACCAGCCGCAGCCGCCGCGCTTCCGCCGAATAGGCTTCGGCCTTTTCGGCAACAAAAAAGAAATCGGCGAGGTCGCGACGGAAACGGGCGCCGACATTGGGCCTGAGCACCTTGACCGCGACCGCCTTGCGTACGCCGTCGCGTTCGACTTCGCCGCGATGGACTTGCGCGATGGACGCCGCCGCGACCGCCGGACCCAGACTCGCAAACGCCTGTGTTATCGGGCGTTCCAGCGAGGTCGCGATCAGGGCTTCGGCCTCGTCTTGTGGAAACGGCGGCAGCCGGTCCTGCAAGGCTTCGAGATCGCGCGCCATGCCGACGCCGACCACATCGGGCCTGGTGGCGAGAAACTGGCCGAGTTTCAGGTAAGCCGGCCCCATCCGCTCCAGCGCCCGCGACAGCCGCGGCCCGGACTTGGCGCCGCGGCGTTCGATCAGGCGTGCGATCTTCAGCGCAAGTTGTCCGGGTGGCGGCACCAGCGAAGGGTCGACGACGCCGAACACGCCCTCGCGCGCGAACACGAAACAGGCGCGGGCGAGCCGCGCGATGTGAGTGAATGCTGAGATCACAAACGCCAGCCCGAATGCAAGGCCACAATGCCGCCGGACAGGCGCTGCCAGTTGACGCGGGAAAAGCCGGCGGCGCGGATCATGTCCGCGAACGCGTTCGGCCTGGGAAATTTGCGGATCGATTCAACCAGATACTGGTAGGATTCGGCGTCGCCGGCCACCGCGCGGCCAAGCGGCGGGATGACCCTGAACGAGAACAGCTCGTAGAGCCGATCGAGCCCCGGCACGTCGACGGTGGAAAACTCCAGGCACAGGAAGCGGCTGCCCGGTCTCAGCACGCGATAGGCCTCAGCCAGCGCAAGATCAATCCGCGGCACGTTGCGGATGCCGAACGCGATGGTGTAGGCGTCGAACGCGCGATCCGGAAAGGCCAGCGCCTCGGCATTGCCTTCGACGAAGGCGACGCGGTCATCCAGATGCGCCTTGGTGGCGCGCTCGCGCCCGACCTGGAGCATATCCGCATTGATATCGCACACGGTGGCGCGGAAACCGGCTCCCGCCGCCTTGGCCGCACGGAACGCGATATCGCCGGTGCCGCCGGCGACATCGAGCAGCGCGAACGGCGCGTCGTTCTTCGGCGGATTGAGCGTGGTGATCATGATGTCCTTCCAGACGCGGTGCAGGCCCATCGACATCAGATCGTTCATCAGGTCGTAGCGCGACGCCACGCTGTGAAACACCTCGTTCACCAGCGTCTGCTTGTCCTCAAGGGGGACGTCACGGAAGCCAAAATGGGTGGTCTCGCCCGGCCGATCCATCAACTCTACTCCACTACCAGGAGACCATAGCGCGCCCGGCGCAATGGGGCTATCACGTCACCTTCGTAAGGTGAATGACCTCAAAGTGAATGATCCGGCATGCCCGAACTGCCCGAAGTCGAGACCGTCCGCCGCGGCCTGCAGCCCGTCATGGAGGGCGCGAAGATCGTGACAGCGGAAGCCCGCCGCAAGGATTTGCGGTTTCCCTTTCAAAAAGACTTTACCGCCCGCTTGGCGGGCCAGACCGTCACCGGGCTCGGCCGCCGCGCCAAATATCTGATGGCCGACCTTGGTTCGGGCGACGTGCTGTTGATGCATCTGGGCATGTCCGGCTCGTTTCGCGTTCTTGAGCAGGGCGAGGCGAACGCGCCGGGCGAATTTCATCATCCGCGCGGCAAGGATCGCGCGCACGATCATGTGGTGTTCCACATGTCATCGGGCGCGGACGTGGTGTTCAACGACCCGCGCCGCTTCGGCTATATGAAGATCATCGCGCGCAACGCGCTCGACGAGGAGCCACTGTTGAAGGGGCTCGGCCCCGAACCGCTCGGCAACGAGTTCGATGCCAAAATGCTGGCGCGTGCCTGCGCCGACAAGAAGACCAGCCTGAAGGCGGCGCTGCTCGATCAGCGCGTGGTCGCGGGCCTCGGCAACATCTATGTCTGCGAGGCGCTGTTCCGCGCGAATCTGTCGCCGCGGCGGCTGGCGGCGACGCTCGCGACCAAGTCAGGTCAGCCCACCGATCACGCCAAACGATTGGTCGAAGCCATTCACGCTGTGCTCAACCAGGCGATCAAGGCCGGCGGCTCATCTTTACGGGATCATCGCCAGACCTCGGGCGAGTTGGGCTATTTCCAGCATTCGTTCCAGGTCTATGACCGCGAAGGCGAGCGGTGCCGGACCGCGAATTGCTCCGGCATCGTGCGCCGTTTCACCCAGAACGGGCGCTCGACCTTCTGGTGCCCGAAGTGCCAGAAGTGAGGCAACAAAAATGGCATGAGAAGGTATTTTTCTATGGATGAGCGCTGAATTGGGTCACGCGGGGTATTGATGCATGCATGGAAACGCCAACCATTGAAACTCAACGACTGATTTTGCGGCCGCTTGCGCTGTCCGACGCAATCGCGGATTTTGGCTCGCGCAGCCGTATTGGAATTGGGGTTTGATGGCGGAAGCCGTCGTATCCGTGAACGACTTTGCCTTCCGCACGCTCGGCGTCGAAAGCTTCCATGTATGCAACGTCGCCTCTAACGAGGCCTCACGTCGGGTCAAGCAAAAGACGGGTGCCGAGCTTGTTGGCTACATCGAGCTTCCGCATCACAGTGGCCAATCGCGATCGGAAAAGTGGAAAGTGACCCGCGAAGGTTGGCTGGGCCGACGCTGATCGAATCTCGCTTGGAGCATGATCCGGAAAGGCATGCGGCCACGACCCGACGGGTGGATACCGGTATTCCGAAATGCTCAATCAAAAACCTAACGATGATTCGGAGGAGCCGAGAGCGATCCCCTATCGGGGTCGCTCTCGGCTCCTCGTGGTTTCGCCCGGAACGGATGACCTTGTGGTGTCCGAAGGGGCAGAAGTAAGGGTAGGCCGCTTATAGACCGGAATCCCACGACGGGATTGAGTCTGCCCAGGCGGACTGCGGCTGCACCGGTGCCGTCGGCGCGATCGTCGCCGTCGGAGCGAGCAGGATCGGAAACTCGGCTTGCACAAGTCCGCTGCCGAGTTCTTCGCTGGCATCGACCTCGCCGGAGAGCCTGCGCTCGGCCCACTGCCAGAGGCCGCGGATTTCATCGGCCGATTTGCCTGACGGCGCGTATTCGTTGACCGCAAGGCCGGATGCGAGCGCATCCTGGTGGTCGTTGCGCATCACGATGAACGGTCTTGCCAGCACATCGGCGAGATCGAGCGCGGCTTCCTCGCCGAGCGTATTCGCGGCGTGATTGATGCGCTGGCCGCGGATCGGCGTCTGGTTGAGAACATAGGCAAACGACGTCTTCCAGGCCCGGACGATGCCGAGCGTCGCGGCGGTGGCCTCGATGTCGGCCACGCTCGGGCGCGCCGGAATCAGGCAGAGGTCGGCATGGCGGATCGCCGCCGTGGTCGCGGCGCTGAGGCCGCTGGCGGTGTCGATGATCGTCAGTGTCACGCCCCGCGAGCGAAGCGACAGCAGGTGTTGTTCGATGTCGTTGGCGTCGTAGACCCGCTCGACGAGGGACTCGCCTTGGCCACGGCGGCGCTGCCAGTTCCAAATCGTCGCTTGCGGGTCGGTCTCGATCAGGCGGACGGTGTGGCCGGCCTGTTGCGCCGCCAGTGCGAGGCCGATGGCGAGCGTGCTCTTGCCGCTGCCGCCCTTTTGGGTGGCCAATACGATCGTATGCATCTTGGAAAGATCCTTAGGGATTGTTTCGGGACTGTGCGGATACGCCAAACTGAGTTGCATCGTTTGTTGCGATGCTGAGCTATTCTCGCTCAGGACGTGCCGGCCCGATCCAAAGGACGAATCGCGGGGGTCCGAATCACTAACGAACTACGGTGGGCAATTATGCCACTTTTTCCTATTCCGTATCACTACCAGACCGAAATCTTACGGGTTGAACCTTTATGACTGGTAACTGGCGAGATCGTACGGGCACGATTTTCGAATGCCGCAAGCGGCCGGCCTCGGGCAGTCGCGGCATAGTTGTAAGCAATCATCCACTCGCGTCCGCCGCGGGGGCAGAAATGCTGGCTGCCGGCGGCAACGCCATCGATGCGGCGATCGCGACGCTGTTCACGCTGACCGTGGTCGAGCCGATGATGGTCGGCATCATCGGCGGCGGCATGGCGCATATCCGGCTCAGTGACGGCAGCCATCGCTTCATCGACGGCCAGAGCACGGTTCCCGCAGCCGTCCGGCCCGACACCTATCGCCCGAAACCCGGCTCGGCGCATGACGTGTTCGACACTGTCGACAACGAAAATCTCAACGGCCCGAGGGCGGTTGCCGTCCCGGGCTCCTTGAAAGCCTGGTGCGAGACGCTGCGGCGGTTCGGCACCATGAGCCTGGCTGACGTGATGCAGCCTTCGATCAGGCACGCCTCCCGCGGCTACCCTGTGACGCCGTATTTGCACGAGTGCATCTCCGAAAGCGCCATGGAGATGCTGAAGGATAAGCCGATTTCGGCGATCTACTTGCCGAACGGTACGCCGCTGAAAGCCGGCGCGCGCGTGGTGCAGTCGGAATATGCCGAGACGCTTTCCTATATCGCAGAGCATGGCGAGGCGGCGCTGTACCAGGGGCCGCTCGGCGACATTCTCGTCGACTACATGAAGGCGAATGGCGGCTTCATCGCCAAGCAGGACCTCACCTCCTACAAGACCGTCGAGCGGTCGCCGATCCGCGCCGATTACCGCGGCTGGCAGATCCTGGGACCGCCGCCGCCGGCCGCCTCCGGCGTGCACATCGCGCAGATGCTGAATATTCTCGATGGCTACGACATCAAGGCGTCGGGATTCGGCACGGCAGAGACGATCCATCTACTCGCCGAGGTGTTGAAGATCGCGTTCGCCGATCGCGCGGCGGCGAGCGGCGATCCCGACTATATCAACGTGCCGGTGGAGCGGCTGACGTCGAAGGCCTATGCGGACGAGCGCCGCCGAATGATCGATCCAGCCCGCGCGCAGCAATGGATTGCGGGCGTCGAGCAGCTCGAAGGTGAGCACACCACCCACATGACGGCGGCGGATGCGTTTGGCAATGTGGTCGCGACCACGCAGACCATCAACAATCTGTTCGGCGCGAAGATCCTCGTCCCGGGACTGGGCACCGTGCCGAACAACTACATGAACCTGTTCGATCCGCGACCCGGCCACGCGCTGTCGCTGTCGCCGGGCAAGCGCGTCACCACCTCGATGTCGCCGATGATGGCGCTGCGCGACGGCAAGCTCGCCTATGCGCTGGGACTGCCCGGCGGAAAGCGCATCTTCCCGAGCGCGATGCAGGCGCTGATCAACTTGATCGATCACGGCATGAGCCTGCAGGAGGCGGTCGAGGCGCCGCGGGTCTGGACCGAAGGCAACGCGCTCGAGGTTGAGCAGGCCGTGCCGGAGCGCGTCCGCGCCAAGCTTGCATCGATGGGGCACGAGGTCGTCGAGATGGCAACGGTGGCCGGCGGCATGAACGCGATCCAGTTCCATGACGACGGCTCGCTGACGGGCGCGGCCTGCTGGCGCGCCGACGGCACGCCGGTAGCGATTTCCGGCGGTCTTGCCCGCGCCGGCGTCCGGTTCAGACTGAGTTGAGGCAGCGATGGGCGACAGAATCCGAATTGCCGTGCTGCATTTTGCCCATGAGACGGTGACGTTTCTCAAGAACGACACGACGCTCGATGACTTCATCTATCCGGGCTCGCCGGCGCGCGGCGAGGCGCTGCTGAAATTCGACCCGAAATACTTCATGGGCGGCTTTGTGAAGATGGCACGCGAGTTTGACGGCGTCGAACTGGTCGGCATCGAATCGCCGCTGTGGCCAAAAACCTACATGGGCTCGGGTTGGGTGACGCAGGAAGCCTATGAAACCTTCGTCGGCAGGATGATCGCGGGGATCAGGGAGGAAGGGCCCTTCGACGGCGTCTATCTCTGCCTGCACGGCGCGATGGCGGTACGCGGCGTGCCGCGTCCCGAGGCTGAACTGGCGCGGCGGGTGCGCGAAGTTGTGGGACCCAAAGCCTTCATCGCCGCGACCTTCGACCCTCACGGCAACGAGGACGAAGAATTTCTCAAATATGCCGACATGGCGTTCGCGGTGAAATATTTTCCGCACTATGACGGCTATCTGCAGGGCGAACGTGCGGCACGAACGCTGGTGCGGGCGATCAGGGGGGACTACAAGCCTGCGCATACGACGCTCAAGGTGCCGATCATCTCGCCGACGGTGCTGCAGTGGACGGGTGCCTCACCATGGATGGACCTGGTGCAGCGGGCGCTGATCTGGGAAGCGCGCGAGGTCGACGTCTATGCCAACGTGTTCTTCGGCTTCCCGTTTGCCGACGTGCCCGATCTCGGCATGACCATCCAGGTCATGACCAACGATAATCCCAAGCTTGCCGCCGAGATCGCCAAGGACATGGCCCGCACCGCGTGGCGTCAGCGGCAGGCGCTGCTCACCTCCACCAAAGTCTATCGCATTGCCGAAGGCGTTACCTTGGCGAAACAAGCGGTCGCGAATGGCGAGACGCCGGTGGTGCTCGCCGATCACAGCGACCGCTCCGGCTACGCGACCTGGCTGTTGAGGGAAATCATCGCGCAGGGTCTCTCCCATGTCCTGGTTGCGACCATCGCGGATGCGACCGCGACCGCGAAGCTGAAGGCGCAAGGCGTCAAGGCCGGAGATGCCTTCGACATGGAGGTCGGCGGGCTGGTCGATGAATCCGCAGGAACCCCGGTGCGTATCCAGGGTACCATCCTGAATGCGGTGGAAGGCCACGGCCAGTTCTGGGTCGTCATCAAATTCGGCCGCGACAATGTGCTGATCCTCAGCACCTATCTCGTGCAGCTCATGGAGCCGTTTGCGCTGCGCGATCTCGGTCTCGACATCGGCGCGTTCAAGGTCATGGCGATCAAGTCGCGCGTCCACTTCCGGCGCGGCTTTCACGACAACGGCTTTGCGAAAACGATCTTGCTGGTCGAACCGCCCGAGCCGTTCCTCGGCACCGTTCGTCTCGACGCGTTGCCATATGAGAATGTCGATTTGAAACGGTTTTATCCTTATGGAAACCCGGCGTTTCCGGACTGATCTCAGTCTAAACCCTGTGCACGCCGAAGTGCACGCCGGGAGATGTCTGCGGCGACAGGTCTTCCCGTCTGCGAAGGTTCCGGTAATTCTTGCATGGAATTGCGTACTAGTACGTATCGCCCATTGTTCTATTCTTCAGGGTTAACAGACAGTCTCGCCACGAGCCTGCCTACCAAAGGCGGGCGTCCGGGGGAAATTTGCGCCATGGCATTTATGCATCTGAACATCCGTGGGCGATTGGTTCTGGGGTTCGGCGTGCTCTGCGCGCTGCTCGCCGTTGTGGTCGGCACGACCATCATCAAGGTTCGCGCGGTCAGCAAATTGACCGAGCGTACGGTCAACTTGCGTGTTCCGACGGCGATGACCGCAAGCGACCTGGTGTCCGGGGTCTATGCCTCGCTCGCATCGCTGCGCGGCTGGCTGATCACGGGCAACGACACGTTCAAAGGCGAACGGGCAACGTTCTGGAACCAGATTCAAAAGCGCGGCTCGGAAATGGATCGGCTGTCCGGTGAGTGGACCGTCCAGCAGAACAAAGTGGATTGGAATAAGGCCAAGCCGCTGCTCGATGAGTTGCGCAAGGCGCAGGACAAGGCGGAGGCGATCGCCCATACCATCGATGAACAGCCGGCGGCGAAGATACTGGCGACCGAAGCCGCGCCGCTTGCGAAGCTGATGCTGCAGAAGGCGACCTCGATCATCAACGACGAAGGCGCCATTCCATCCACGGATGCGCGCAAGAGCCTGTTGATCGATTTTGCCGACATGCGCGGCAGCCTGGCGATGGCGATCGGTGCCATCCGCGCCTATCTGCTGACGGCGGACGTCAGCTTCAAGAACGAATACGAGGGCCTCTGGGCGCTCAACCAGAAGAAATTCGAGGCGCTGGCGAGGCGCCGGTCGGAAATGACGTCCGACCAACAGAAGGCCTTCGACACGCTGGTCGAAGCCCGAGCGAAGTTCGCTCCGCTGCCGGGCAAAATGTTCGACATCCGCGCCTCCGACCGCTGGAACATGGCGCAATGGTTCCTGACGAACGAGGCGGCGCCCCGCGCCAACAAGCTGCTTGATATCTTCGCGGGCGCGAAGAATGCCGAAGGCGTTCGTTCCGGCGGCATGGTGTCGCGGCAGCAGGATAGCCTGCGCGCGGACGGCGCGGAGGTCCTGGCCGAAACCAACTTCCTGACGACGTTGCTTTGGGTGTTGTTCGGCGTCAGCATAGGCGTCGCCGCAACGGTCGTTTATTTTACCAATCGCTCGATCGTGCCGCCGATCATGAACATGGTCGGCGCGATGGGCAAGCTTGCCGGCGGCGATCATTCCGTCGAGATCCCGGCAACCGACAAGCGCGATGAGATCGGCCTGATGGCCCGGGCCGTCGTGGTATTCAAGGAGAACATGATCAAGGCCAGGGAGCTTGCAGCGAAGGAGGCCGAGGTGATCAAGGAGCGTGTCGCCCGAGCGACGCGTGTGAGCCAGCTTACCGAGACTTTCGATACCAGCATCTCGTCGGTCTTGAAGGCGGTGGCGTCGGCCTCCACCGAACTACAGGCGACCGCTTCGTCGATGACGGCGACCGCCGAGGAGACCAGCAGCCAGGCCACCGCCGTCGCTGCGGCAACCGAAGAGGCTTCGGCCAACGTGCAAACCGTTGCGGCGGCTTCGGAAGAACTGGCGAGCTCCGTCAGCGAAATCAGCCGTCAGGTCGCGCAATCCGCGACGATAGCGCAGAAAGCCGTGACGGAGGCTGAGCGCACCAATGCGACCGTACAGGGCCTGTTCAACGATGCCGCCAGCATCGGCGACGTCGTCAAGCTGATCAGCGAGATTGCGGGCCAGACCAACCTTCTCGCGCTCAATGCCACGATTGAGGCGGCGCGCGCCGGCGAGGCAGGCCGCGGATTCGCCGTTGTGGCGGCCGAGGTCAAGAGCCTTGCCGAACAGACCGCCAAGGCTACCGATCAAATCGGCACACAGGTTGCGTCGATTCAGGCGTCATCCAGCCAGGCTGTAACCGCCATCAAGGGGATCAGCGCCACGATCAACCAGATGAACGAGATCGCTTCGGCGATCGCCAGTGCGGTGGAGGAACAGGGCTCGGCGACGCAGGAGATCGCGCGCAACGTCCAGCAAGCGGCGCTCGGCACTACTGAAATCTCATCCAACGTTTCGGGCGTCCAACAGGCCGCCGGCGATACCGGCGCCGCGGCCCAGCAGGTGTTCCAGGCGTCCAACGAGCTATCCCAGCAATCCGAGATGATGCGGGCTCAGGTCGAGTCCTTCCTCAGCAACATCAAGGCGGCGTGACGCGCGTCGGGTCGCTGTCGCTCCGGAGCCATCGTTCCGATTGAATCGCAGCGGTGGCTCCAGCTTTTCGTTTACTTCCTCACGCAGATCACGCGCACCACGGATGCTTTCGCATCCGTCGATGAACCCGCCGCGGTCACGCCGTTGGCCTTGAGGAAATCGCGCACGACATCGCCCGACACCAGCGCCGCCTGCGCTGGAGTGCCGGCGTTGGTCGGCCCGGCGACGATCACCGGCTTCAACAGCGCAAGCCCTGCGAACTTGCCGTCGCCATCGAGCGCCGCGGCACCGGAAAATCCGAGAGCGGGCGGCGGCGAGAGCGCCAGATCGCCGCCGGTGCCGACCTGCGTCACCTGCGCCTTGATCATCGAGGCCGCCGCGCCGCCGCCCTGGTTCTGCGGGTCGGCGATGCCGACAATGTCGACGCCCGATTTGGCCGCGCCATCGGCAAGCGCAAGCGGCTTCAATCCGCGCGCGCCGTAAATGCGCAGCAGCACGAGATCATGCTCCTTGTCCTCGGCGAGGCGATCGGCATTGCCGTAGCCGCCGATCGTAATCACAAGGCAGCCGTCGGTGACCTCGCGATCGGCGACGATCGTTCCATCCTCGCTGACCACGACGCCGGTACCGTATTCGACGGTCTTGCGCGGCGGCGGGCCGCCATTCAGTGCGCCGTTCGGAAATGGATTGAAGGCGCTCGACATCGCGATCACCACCGGCTCGACGGTGTTTTCGGTGGCCTGGTCGTAGAGGATGGTGAGGATGCGGACTTCGTCGCCCCGAAACGTTCCGCGCACGTAGAATTTCTTCAGCCCCTGCAGGCCCGACAGCACGAAGAAGTCCGGCTTGACCACGGTGTAGTCGACCGCGCGCCCCGCGGGCTCCTTCTTCTCCCGATCGGCAAGTTTAGCGGTGGTTGGGCCAGCTTCCTTGCGCCGCGTCAGCACGATCTGGATGGTGCCGGTCGGCGAACTCCATTTGGCGCCGTTGGCATCGCTGCTCTGCTGCGGCACCAGCTTGCTCGGAATGCCAAGACGGACACCGGTGCCGGGATCGGTGACGATCTTCCAGCCGACATTCTCCTGCCGGCGCCGCGCGGTCTCGGCGAGCACGCTGCGCTCCTGCGGATTGAGCACGCCGGTCGGCTTGCCGCCTTTCTGCTTCTGGAATTCCTTGATCGCCGCGACCATGCGCTCGCTGACTTCGCCGGTGATCGCGCCGTTATACTGGCCGACCCAGGCGAGGTCCGACTGCAGCGCCAGCCGCTCGGCCTGCGCCATGGCGTTGGCGGTATCGGTGGGGGTCTGCAGAGGCCGGTGGACGGATCGGAACGGTCGCGACGGTCTTCGGCTTGGGGCCCGCGGTCGCCGGCAAGGTCATCTGCGCCTGCGCGGGCGCCCCCGACCCCGCGAATATCAAGGCCACGAATATCAATGTTGCCGTCAGCGTCGATCTCATGACAAATCCCGGGGGCCATTGACGTGCGCGCAATTAAGCACATCTGCTTGGTCGGCAACAACCGCGCCGGGGTTCAGGAATTTGGGTAGGTCACGAGGATGCTGAGCGCCGACGAACTCGAACGCTACGCCCGCCACATTGTGCTGCGCGAAGTCGGCGGTCCCGGACAAGCCGCCTTGAAGGAAGCCTCCGTGCTGGTGATCGGCGCCGGCGGACTGGGCGCGCCGGCGTTGATGTATCTCGCCGCCGCCGGCGTCGGCCAACTCGGCGTGGTCGACGACGACGTGGTCTCCTTGAGCAACCTGCAGCGCCAGATCATTCACACCACGCCGGATATCGGCCGGCGCAAGGTCGACACCGCGGCGGATCGGATTCATGCGCTCAATCCGCATGTCCGTTTTGCAGCGCACGCCACCTGGCTCAATGCCGGCAATGCGATGTCGCTGATCGGCGGCTATGACCTGGTGCTCGACGGCTCCGACAATTTCGAAACCCGTTATCTGGTATCGGATGCATGCTTTCTCGCCGGCAAGCCCTTGATCACCGCCGCGCTCGGCACCTTCGACGGATCGCTGACCACGATCCGGGCGCATGAGAGAAACGCCGAGCGGCGAATTCAACCCGACCTATCGCTGCCTGTTTCCGGAAGCACCGCCGCCCGGCACGGTGCCGCCATGCGCCGAGGCCGGCGTGATGGGTGCGCTCGCCGGCGTCATGGGCTCGATGATGGCGCTGGAGGCGATCCGCGAGATCGTCGGCTTCGGCGAGGGCCTGGTCGGGCGGCTGTTGATGCTCGACGCGCGCACCATGCGGTTCGAGACGCTGCGCTACAGCCGCGATCCCCTGAACATATTGAACGGCGACGCGCTGACGATCACCGACCTCAGCGGGCACCGCTGATAGCCCCAAGCCCCAAGGGTTGAGCCGAGGGTCCGACCCATGGTTCGGAAGCCGCGCACGCGTTCGCCGGAATCGTCACGCCCGCAGCGGCTTCTCGCTGTCCATATGTGCGAGCTGCGCGTCGGGATAGCGCGCGCCGGCGGCCGCACCGGGCGGGAACGCGTTGGCGAGCGCGGCCAGGTGGGCAGGCGTCAATTTCACCTCGAGCGCGCCGAGCGCTTCCGACAGGCGGTCGCGCCGGCGGGCGCCGACCAGCGGCACGATGTCGCTGCCCTGCGCCGCCACCCAGGCGATCGCGACCTGCGCAGGTGACGCGCCGATCTCGCCGGCAATCGCCCGCAGCTTTTCCACCAGCGCGAGATTGCTGTCGAGATTCTCGCCCTGGAAGCGCGGACTGTGGTGGCGGAAATCCTGCGCGGGAGACCGATCCTTCGACCAATGGCCGCTGATCAGTCCGCGCGACAGCACGCCATAGGCGGTGATGCCGATGCCGAGCTCGCGGCAGGTCTTCAGGATGTCGCTCTCGATGCCGCGCGAGATCAGCGAATATTCGATCTGCAGGTCGCAGATCGGATGCACGGCGTGCGCGCGGCGAATGGTGTCGGAGCCGACTTCGGACAGCCCGATATGCCTGATGTAGCCGGCCTTCACCATGTCGGCGATGGCGCCGATGGTGTCCTCGATCGGCACCGACGGATCGAGCCGCGCCGGCCGGTAGATGTCGATGTCCTCGACGCCGAGACGCTGCAGCGAGTAGGCGAGGAAATTCTTCATCGCGGCCGGGCGGCAGTCGTAGCCGGACCAGCCCTGGTTCGGATCGCGCAGCGCGCCGAACTTGACCGAGATCTGGACATTGGCGCTCCTCGCGGAGGCGAGCGCCTCGCGGATCAGCATTTCGTTGTGGCCCATGCCGTAGAAATCGCCGGTATCGAGCAGGGTGATGCCGGCATCCAGCGCGGCGTGGATGGTGGCGATGCTCTCGCGGCGGTCCGCCGGGCCGTACATGCCCGACATGCCCATGCAGCCGAGACCGATTGCCGAGACATTGGGGCCGCTGGTGCCGAGTTTGCGTTTGTCCATGGTGCTCTCCTCGAAATGGGCGCGCGGGTGACCCGCATTGTCAAGACGACGCCGATATGGAGGCTTCTGATAGAACCGATAAGCGGGACTATTGTGAATAGCTTGTTCACGATATGCGGCGCCAACCGCCGCCGGCGCTTGCCACGTTCGTTGCCTTTGTCTCGGCATGGCGCGAGCAGGAACGGCGAAGGGGCGAAGGAATCCTAGTCCTCACAACATGCTTGGCAGCACGCGGTCCGGCGGCTTGTGGTTGTCGAGGAAGGTTCGGATGTTGATGATCACCTTCTCGCCCATCTCGACGCGGCCCTCGATCGTGGCCGAGCCCATATGCGGCAGCAGCGTCACCTTGCCGGCCTTGGCAAGCCGCACCAGCTTCGGGCTGACCGCGGGCTCGTTCTCGAACACGTCGAGGCCGGCGCCGCCGATCTCGCCGGCTTCGAGCAATTTGATCAGCGTGTCTTCGTCGATCACCTCGCCGCGCGCGGTATTGACGATATAGGCATCCTTTCGGATCAGCTTGAGCCGCCGCGCCGAGAGCAGATGAAACGTCGCCGGCGTGTGCGGACAGTTCACCGAGATGATGTCCATCCGCGCCAGCATCTGGTCGAGGCTTTCCCAATAGGTCGCGCCTAACTCGTCGGCGATGCGCGGCGCCACCGGGCGGCGGTTGTGATAATGGATCTGCAAGCCGAAGGCGCGCGCGCGCCGCGCCACCGCCTGGCCAATGCGGCCCATGCCGATGATGCCGAGGCGCTTGCCGCCAATTCGGTGGCCGAGCATCCAGGTCGGGGACCAGCCCGGCCAGTTCTTGCCCTCGGTCAGGATCGATGCGCCTTCGATCAGTCGCCGCGGCACCGCCAGGATCAGCGCCATGGTCATGTCGGCGGTATCTTCGGTCAGAACCTTCGGCGTATTGGTCACGGTGATGCCGCGCGCATGCGCCGCGACCACGTCGATGTTGTCGACGCCGTTGCCGAAATTGGCGATCATCTTGAGCTTGCAGTCGGGGGTTTTCAAAAGCTCCTCGGTGATCTCGTCGGTGACGGTGGGAACCAGCACGTCGGCCGAGCGCACCGCTTCGGCGATCTGCTCGCCCGTCATCGGCGTATCGTCGAGATTGAGCCGCGCGTCGAACAGTTCGCGCATCCGGGTTTCGATCGAATCCGGCAGCTTGCGGGTGACGACAACGAGAGGCTTTTTCTTAACCGACATGTCCTGCTCTCATGATGCCGTTCAGGTCTCATTAACCCGGTTGATCGACACTGCCGTTGCCGTTCGGTCCAGGCGTTTCCTTGGGTTCCCCGTTGTTCCCTTCGGAACTCGTCAAAGGGCTTCGGGCGCATCTTGGTCGTTATGTTCCGTCCTCTCTAGCAGAAGGCCGGGCCAAGACAAGAACCCCGGAAAACCCCGGTTAATCGCTAGCCGGGGCAATCGGGGCGGGGAAATATGGGGATCAGGCGCAGGGCGGGTATTTCAGCTCGAAGATTTGAGTTGGGGCATCTCGGCGGGAGACGAGTTGATGGCGTTGCGGCGTATTTGTGTGGTGGTGGTGCTCGTCGGCGGCTGGCTCGGCGCTACTGTCTCAAGCGGCTTTACAGCCAAGGATGCCGCAGCCACGACCAGCGGCCTGCCGATTCCGCGCTATGTCAGCCTGAAATCCGATCATGTGAATGTCAGGGCCGGTCCGACCAAGGACAATGACGTCGCCTGGGTCTACACCCGCTCGGGCCTGCCGGTCGAAATCACCGCCGAGTTCGAGAACTGGCGTCGCGTGCGCGATTCCGAAGGCGCCGAAGGCTGGGTCTATCATTCGCTGCTGTCGGGCCGTCGCACCGCGGTCGTCACCATGAAGCACAAGGACGACCTCGCGACGCTGTATGAGAGCGCCGATTCAACGAGCGCGGTGGCGGCCCGCCTGCAGGCTGGCGTCGTCGCCCAGGTCAAGAAATGCGACCAGCATTGGTGCCACATTTCGGGAACCGGTTTCGAAGGCTGGATCCAGCAGGAACGGCTTTGGGGCGTCTACGCCGACGAAAACGTGGATTGATTCATCGCGTCATTGCTGGGCATAGCCGTCCAAAGGACGGCGTCGCTTCCGCTCGCCTACGCCCGGCAATCCATCTATTTTCGAAATAAGCCTTTGGTGAAGATCGATGGATATGCGGGGCAAGCCCGCTTATGAGGAGTTTCGGCGCTATGGTCAGCGCTTCTTGCGCAGCCGCACGACCATGTCGACGCGGGCGATCTCGTAGCCTTCGGGGACTTCCGGCATCTTGTGCAGCACCAGATTCGGGTCGGGAATATCGACCAGCTCGTGATTGTGCTCGAGATAGAAGTGGTGGTGCGCGGTGACGTTGGTATCGAAATAGGTCTTGGTGCCGTCGACGGAGACCTGGCGCAACAGCCCGGCATCGGTGAGCTGGTTCAGCGTGTTGTAGACGGTCGCGAGCGACACCGGAACCTTGGCTAGCGTCGCTTCCTCATAGAGCATTTCCGCGGTGAGGTGGCGCGCGCCCTTGCCGAATAACAGCCAGCCCAACGCCATGCGCTGCCGGGTCGGACGTAGCCCCGCGGCCTGCAGCATCTCGTTGACGTCGTGCCACGGACAACCGGTCATGGCCGGTTGCCGTCCCGGCTGGGCCGAGGCCGGACCAGCGGTGTCGTCGTTCGAAGTCGAGGCGTTGTCGTTCAGTTCCACGTCAGGCACCGCCATATGGCTGTCTCTACTACCGCTGCGGAATATAAGAAGGAAATCCCGCAGATGCAAGTTTTTCGCAACTAGAACGTCCCAAGGGTAGGCGAGGGTAGTTCAAGGTCGTTGGAGCCGAAGGCCGGATGCGGCGATTTACCCTGCGGCGGCGCTTTGCCGTCGCCGGGCCGCTATGATAGAGAGCGCCCGGACCTAACCAACCGATTTCGGCACAGGCGCGCGCCTGCCGCCGGCGGGGTGTCCTGACACTTACGGTATTTGCGCCGGTCATGCGACGATTTGGCGCCTACCCTGCGAAATGCGCCCCATTTCGTTCAAGAGAGCGCCCCATCGGGGATTTTGGAAAAGGCTACCTGGCATGCTGGTTCGGCGCAGCGGTTATGAATACGAGGACATATTGGCGTGCGGACGCGGCGAGCTGTTTGGTCCGGGCAACGCCCAGCTGCCGCTGCCGCCGATGCTGATGTTCGACCGGATCACCGAAATTTCCGAGACCGGCGGCGAATACGGCAAGGGCGTGGTCCGCGCCGAACTCGACGTCAAGCCCGACCTCTGGTTCTTCGGCTGCCACTTCAAGAACGACCCGGTCATGCCGGGCTGCCTCGGCCTTGACGCGTTGTGGCAGATGGTCGGCTTCTTTTTGGGCTGGAGCGGCGGCCTCGGGCGCGGCCGGGCGATCGGCCTTGGCGAGATGAAGCTCGCCGGACAGGTGATGCCGAACGTTCGCAAGATTGTGTACAATGTCGATATCAAGCGCGTGATGCGCATGAAGCTGGTACTAGGCATCGCCGACGGGTGGCTTTCGGCCGACGACGAGATTATCTATCGCGCCAAGGATTTGAGGGTCGCGTTGTTCAAGCAAGGCACTGAACCGGCTTGAGCGGAAACGGTACACAAGAACGGAACGGCAGGGCGAGGCGAACATGAGGCGGGTTGTCATCACGGGGATGGGCATCGTCTCATCCATCGGAAACAACACCCAGGAGGTGCTTGCGAGCCTTCACGAGGCCAAGTCGGGAATCACGCGCGCCGAGAAATATGCCGAGCTCGGCTTCCGCTCGCAGGTACAGGGCGCGCCCACCCTCGATCCGGCCGGCGTGGTCGACCGGCGCGCGATGCGCTTCCTCGGCGAAGGTGCCGCGTGGAATCACGTCGCGATGGAGCAGGCGATCCAGGATTCCGGCCTCGAGCCGTCGGAAGTCTCCAACATCCGCACCGGCATCATCATGGGTTCGGGCGGTCCCTCGGCGCGCACCATCGTCGACTCCGCCGATATCACGCGTACCAAGGGGCCAAAGCGGGTCGGACCGTTCGCGGTGCCGAAGGCGATGTCGTCGACCGCGTCGGCCACGCTCGCCACCTGGTTCAAGATCAAGGGTGTGAACTATTCGATCTCGTCGGCCTGCGCGACGTCGAACCATTGTATCGGCAATGCCTACGAGACGATCCAGATCGGCAAGCAGGACGTGATCTTCGCCGGCGGCTGCGAGGAACTGGACTGGACACTGTCGGTGCTGTTCGACGCGATGGGCGCGATGTCGTCGAAATACAACGATACGCCCTCAACCGCCTCGCGGCCTTACGACGTCAGCCGCGACGGTTTTGTCATCGCCGGCGGCGCCGGCGTGGTGGTGCTGGAGGAGCTGGAGCACGCCAAGGCGCGCGGCGCGCGCATCTATGCCGAGATCGTCGGCTATGGTGCCACGTCGGACGGATACGATATGGTGGCGCCGTCGGGCGAAGGCGCCGAGCGCTGCATGCGGATGGCGATGTCCACGGTCAACACCAAGGTCGACTACATCAACCCGCACGCCACCTCGACGCCGGCCGGCGATCCGCCGGAGATCGAGGCGCTCCGCAAGGTGTTCGGCACCGGCGAGAAGTGCCCGCCGATCTCGGCGACGAAAGCGCTCACCGGCCATTCGCTCGGCGCCACCGGCGTGCAGGAGGCGATCTACTCGCTGCTGATGATGAACAACGGCTTCATCTGCGAGAGCGCCCACATCACCGAGCTCGATCCGGCCTTCGCCGACATGCCGATCGTGCGCAAGCGCATCGACAACGCCAGGCTCGGCACGGTGCTGTCGAACTCCTTCGGCTTCGGCGGCACCAACGCCACCCTGGTGTTCAAACGGATGGATGCGTAGGGTTTGTCATGCGCCGTCCCCCGTGGGCGCGGAGCGCCGCCGGAGGACAGGCTCCGGCGGGGCATCCGGTACGCCCGCGGCCTCTCAAATCGATCACTAGCGCCTCTGGAATACTGGATCCGGCCGGCCGGAGGCCGGACCGGTTGGCGGGCGACGACATTGGAGTGAGGGGAGCGACGCGCAAGATGAACGAACTGATGAAAGGCAAGCGCGGGCTGATCATGGGCATCGCCAATGATCATTCGATTGCCTGGGGGATCGCCAAGGCGCTTGCGGCGCAGGGCGCCGAACTCGCCTTCACCTATCAGGGCGAGGCGCAGGCCAAGCGCCTCAAGCCGCTGGTGCAGCCGCTGGGCTCCGACCTGATCTTGCCTTGCGATGTCGAGGACATCGCAAGCGTCGATCAGGTGTTCGAGGCGCTGCGCGCGACATGGGGTCATCTGGATTTTCTCGTCCATGCCATTGGCTTCACCGACAAGAACGAGCTCAGAGGCCGCTATGCCGACACCACGCGCGAGAATTTCTCGCGCACCATGCTGATCTCCTGCTTCTCCTTCACCGAGATCGCCAAGCGGGCCGCCGAATTGATGTCGCCGGCCGGCGGTTCGATGGTGACCCTCACCTTCGGCGCCTCGATGCGGGCGATGCCGAACTACAATGTGATGGGAGTGGCAAAGGCGGCGCTGGAGGCTTCGGTGCGCTACCTTGCGGCCGACTTCGGCCCGCAGGCGATCCGCGTCAATGCGATCTCGGCCGGCCCGGTCCGCACCCTGGCCGGCTCGGTGATCGGGGACGCACGCGCGATGTTCGCGTTCCAGCAGAAGCATTCGCCGCTCGGGCGCGGCGTGACGCTGGACGAACTCGGCGGCTCGGCGTTGTATCTATTGTCCGAACTATCCAGTGGCGTCACCGGCGAAATCCATTACGTCGATTCCGGCTATAACATCATGCTGATGCCGCGGCCGGAACATCTGCCTGAATGAAGCTCACCCCGCTGCGATCTTCTCCGCCCGCTGAAACGCGGGGCGCGCGATGCATCGGCCGATATAGGCCTCGAACGACGGGCGGGATGGCACCATCTTGAACAGCCGCACCGAGAAATTCAGCGCCGAGCCGATCGCGACGTCGGCGGCGGAGAAATTCTCGCCGAGAATCCAGGGGCCCTTGGCGAGCGCGGCATCGAGCACGTCGAACACGCGGCCCGCATCGCCCCAGCCGGCGGCGACCGTGTTGATCTCGATCTTGGTTGCGATCTGCACCATCGCGGGCTCGATGCACCCGGGCGCGAAGAACAGCCAGTACAGGAATTTCGCGCGCAGGGGATCGCCGGGCGGCGGCGCGAGCTTCGCTTCGGGATAACGTTCGGTGACATAGGCGCAGATCGCGGCGGCTTCGGCGAGCGTCGCCTCGCCATCCCTTAGCGCCGGCACCTTGCCCATCGGATTGATCGCAAGGTATTCGGGCTTCCTCTGCGCGCCCGTGGAAATGTCGGTCAGCACCCGCTCGTAGGGTTGGCCGGTTTCTTCCATCAGCCAAAGCGCGGTGAACGAGCGGGAGCGCGGCGACCAATAGAGCTGCATCATCGAAAATCTCCATTGCTCATTATCGAAGCATCTCCGGCAGTGTATGGTCGAGGCTTGCCTTCAACAAGGCGCGCACCCTCTTCCGGAAAATCGGATTGGCAGCTGCTTCCGTGGGGGTAGCCGGGAATGACGCCTCGTCAAGCTCCAGCTTCGGCCCCTGAAATGGCGTCAGCCGCAGCACCTGCGACATCAGCGGTTCATCGCCGGCCGATGTTGCGCCCTGCTTGATGATTTCAAAGCTTCTTCCGTCATAGATCCGGATGTAGGTGAGAGCGAACAGGAAATTGTGCCGCTTGATCGGACTGGCGACGTTGACGATGCCGATGCCGCGAACGAATTCGGAACTATCGATGATTCTGCTGCTGTGCAATTGGACCACGACATAGCGTTCGCAGTCGGTGCCGGTCGAGACGTCCCGGACGAAGTCCTCGAGCTCAGGATCGGCCTCGGGGAGCGGCGATCCCTCCTGTTTGTGGCGGGCGAGCTGTGCTCTCGCATATACGATTCTCTGCGCCGCATGGCCGGGCGCCGCGGCGCGTACCCGCGCCGCTACAAGTTCGTCGAACCCCCAGCCGTCGACCCGGATCCGCGTGGTTTCGTTGCCGAACATCCCGAAGCCAACCTTTTGCACCGCGAACTGGTTGCCGGCGATTGGGATGATGCCGAGCTGACAATGCCCGCTTCCCGTCGGTCCAGGCTGATTCTTGAGGGCTTCCGTTCTCGGAGGCAGCTTTGTGATAGCAGGCTCGAACGTGCTTGTGGCCGGCATCTCCGGCGACTGCGCTGGCGCCGACGTGGCGAGGCAAGAAAGGGCGAACGCAACGACGAACAACCGAATCATGAAAACTCTCGGCCACATCAGGTCCGACGGACCGCCGAACCTAGAGTGAGCACAAGGCGCCCGCAAGGCAGGGTGGCAACGAATGAAGCGGCATCATCGCGAAAGCTTTTCCTGCATCGCAATATTTATGCAGCGATTCGTTCGCCGCTTCGCGCTGAGGGACGCTGCATCGTTTGCGCCTAGTGGCCACCAACGCACGCGTGCAATCGCGCAACGTTGCAGCATTAGCGGCCTCGGTCGCGAGCTCTGGGAACGAAGCATCGCCGGATACTGCGGGAATTTGAAACTAGAGCGTCTCAACGGCGTCCGCAACACAAGTGGTTTGCGCTCGGCTTTTTCATCCGGTCGCTTCTTCCCGCTTCCATCGATAATGCTTCATCACCAATCCCGTCATCGGCTCAACCTGTTCTTTCTCGAATACAAAGCCTTCGCGCTCGTACCAGCGCCAGGCCTTTTCGTTCTCACGCACGCAGCGCAGATGGATTTCGTCGGGCAAATGCGTTCGCGTAAAGGCGAGCAGTTGTCGGCCGAGCGATCGGCCTTGATGGGCGGGGGCCACGAACAATTGGTCGAGATAGAGCTTTGGCAAATGCAGCGCCAGCATGCCCGCGAGCGTTCCGTTGTCGTCGGCGACAAACAGGCTCCAGCCGTCTTCGACCTCCCGCGGGATGCGGGCGCGCAATTGCGCCAGGAGGAAATCGCTGGCCTCGTCCAGCCCGGTCGAGACCCAGCTATCCATCCAGACGCGGGCGATGTCGTCATATTCCTCGGAGCGGGCGAGGCGGATTAAAGGCTCGTCATCGAAATCGGTCCTTGCAAGGGCAAATTGCCAGATCTTGGTAAATCTTGACAGAAGCAAGAAAAAGTCCCCGCGATAGTATCGCGAGGACTTCTTCGACTTCAATCAGAAGCGGAGAACTTACTCCGCCGCTTCCCGCTGGGATCAGGCAAGATCGAAGCGATCAAGGTTCATTACCTTGTTCCACGCCGCCACGAAGTCTTTCACAAACTTCTCCTTCGAGTCCGCGCACGCATACACTTCCGCGAGCGCGCGTAGCTGCGAGTGCGAACCGAAGATGAGGTCTATACTGGTACCGGTCCACTTCAGTTCGCCTGTCGCCCGGTCGCGTCCTTCGAACGCGTCCTTGGCGTCCGATGCCGCCTTCCACACCGTGCCCATGTCGAGCAGGTTCACGAAGAAGTCGTTGGTCAGCGTCTCCGGACGCTTCGTGAAGACGCCGTGCTGGGAATTGCCGAAGTTCGCGCTCAGTACGCGCATTCCGCCGACAAGAACCGTCATCTCGGGCGCGGTCAACGTCATGAGTTGCGCCTTGTCGACCAGCAGTTCCTCCGCCGAAACGGAGTACCGGGTCTTGAGGTAGTTGCGGAACCCGTCCGCGATCGGCTCCAGTACGGCGAAGGACTCGACGTCGGTCTGCTCCTGCGACGCGTCCGTGCGGCCCGGGGTGAAGGGGACCTCCACCTTGTGCCCGGCGTTCTTCGCCGCCTGCTCGACGGCGGCGCAACCGCCCAGCACGATCAGGTCGGCGAGCGAAACCTTCTTCCCGCCCGACTGCGCGCCGTTGAACTCCTTCTGAAGCCCTTCAAGGGTATTCAGCACCTTCGCCAGTTGGGCAGGCTGGTTGACCTCCCAATCCTTCTGCGGCGCGAGGCGAATGCGCGCGCCGTTCGCGCCGCCGCGCTTGTCAGAGCCGCGGAACGTCGAGGCCGAAGCCCAAGCCGTCGAGACCAATTGGGACACGGACAGGCCAGACGCGAGGATCTTGGCCTTCAGAGCCGCAATGTCCGGCTCCCCGATCAGTTTGTGATGATCGACGGCGGGAACGGGGTCTTGCCACAGCAGCTCCTCTGCCGGGACTTCCGGGCCGAGATAGCGCACGCGGGGACCCATGTCGCGGTGCGTCAGCTTGAACCACGCGCGGGCAAACGCATCCGCGAACTGATCCGGATTCTCGTGGAAGCGCTTCGAAATCTTTTCGTAAACCGGGTCGAGGCGCAAGGCGAGGTCGGTGGTCAGCATGGATGGCGCGTGACGCTTTGACGGGTCGTGCGCATCCGGCACCGTACCGGCGCCTGCGCCAAGCTTCGGTTTCCACTGATGCGCACCGGCCGGGCTCTTGGTCAGTTCCCATTCGTAGCCGAACAGGTTCGAAAAGAAGTTGTTGCTCCACTTCGTTGGCGTCGTGGTCCAGATCACTTCCAGACCGCTGGTGATCGCATCGCCGCCTTTGCCCGTGCCGAATTTGCTGTTCCAGCCGAGGCCCTGCGCCTCGATGCCGGCGGCTTCCGGCTCCGGACCTACCAGCGACGCATCGCCAGCGCCGTGGGTCTTGCCGAAGGTGTGACCGCCAGCAATCAGCGCGACCGTCTCTTCGTCGTTCATCGCCATGCGCGCGAACGTCTCGCGAATATCCTTGGCGGCCGCGAGGGGATCCGGCTTGCCGTTCGGGCCTTCCGGATTCACGTAAATCAGACCCATCTGAACGGCAGCGAGAGGATTCTGAAGATCACGTTCGCCGCTGTAGCGCTCGTCCGCCAGCCACTTGCTCTCGGGGCCCCAGTAGACGTCTTCCTCTGGCTCCCAGACATCGGCGCGCCCGCCGCCAAAGCCGAATGTCTTGAAACCCATCGACTCCAGCGCGCAGTTGCCGGCGAGGATCAACAGGTCGGCCCACGAGATCTTGTTGCCGTATTTCTGCTTGATCGGCCAAAGCAGCCGGCGTGCCTTGTCGAGGTTCACGTTGTCCGGCCAACTGTTGAGGGGCGCGAAGCGCTGCTGGCCGGCTCCGGCGCCGCCGCGGCCGTCGCCGATGCGGTACGTGCCCGCGCTGTGCCACGCCATCCGGATGAACAACGGCCCATAGTGACCATAATCGGCCGGCCACCAGTCCTGCCGATGTCGTCATCACCTTGACGATGTCTTTCTTCAGGGCGTCAAGATCGAGACGTCTTGAACTCCTCCGCGTAGTTGAACGCCTTGCCCATCGGATCGCTCAGGGGAGAGTTCTGGTGGAGAATCTTGAGGTTCAACTGGTTCGGCCACCAGTCCCGGTTGTGTGCATGACCGGGCATTTGCCCGCGTTCTTGTCAGTTTTTGCGTCCATGTTTGTCTCCGATCGTGCTTGGTAATTTTCTTCGAGTTGTTCCGTATCGAACCATTGTGACTTCTGGGAGAAGTCCTGAATCAGGACCGGGCCGCGCCGGCCAGCGCTGATCGTTAATTGGGGGCGGTCGCCACAGCTGTTATTCCTTCCGGCAGGAGGGCAGGGAGCAGCCCATCCTGGATCGAGGCGTATAGCCCAGATCGAGGGTGCCCGTCGTCAAATCCGCTGGAGTTTCACGTTGAAAGAAATTTGGCATCAGGTCCAGTCGAATTGTCTTTGCCTCTCGATCAGTTTATCTGATCGGCATGGTCACGCTTCGGCAGCTTCAATACCTTTCGGCGCTTGCCAAATACGGCCATTTCGGCCGCGCGGCCGAGGCCTGCGCCGTGACCCAGCCCGCGCTGTCGATGCAGATCCGCGACCTTGAGCGCACCCTGGGCGTTGCGGTGGTCGAGCGCCGGCCGGGCGACGTGTCGCTGACGGATGTCGGCCGCGAAATCGCCCGCCGCGCCGACGATGTGCTCACGGCCTCCCGCGACCTGATCGATTTCGCGCGCCATCGCAGCGGATTGCTGACAGGGCGGCTGGGGCTCGGAGTGATTCCATCGCTGGCGCCCTATTTGCTGCCGCGAATTCTTCCCCAGCTCCAGACCCGGTTCCCGGAACTGAGACTGGAGCTGCGGGAAACCCAGACCAGGCAACTTGTCGATGACATCAAGAGCGGCTTACTCGATGCCGCGATGCTCGCATTGCCGGTGGGTGAGCCCGATATCGATACAATCGAGATGTTCGAGGACCTGTTTCTGCTCGCTGTGCCATCGGACGATCGGCGCGCGACAACCCAGCGGATCGCCGCAGCGGACATCGATCAAAGTCGGTTGATCCTGCTCGAGGAGGGCCACTGCCTCCGCGATCAGGCCTTGGCGTTTTGCGCGAAGGTCCCGCGGGGCCGCACAACCGGCGTCGGGACCGTGTTCGGTGCCAGCAGTCTCGCGACCGTGATGCAAATGGTCGCCAACGGCTACGGCGAAACGCTGATCCCGCAGATCGCCGCGGATGTCGAGCGGCGCGACGGCAGGATCAAATTTCTGCGCCTGGAAAATCCGCAGCCCGGTCGCACCATCGGACTTGCGTTCCGCCGCACCTCGCCACGCAAGGCGGACTTCGCGGCGCTCGGTGAGATGGTGAAGCAGAGTATTGAGATGCCGTCTTCGAAGCCAGCAAACAAGAAGAGGCGCTGACGGCCTTCGCCCGGCCAAATTAAAAAGGGCGGCTGAGGAGCCGCCCTTCGTTATTCTTTGACGCTCGCCCGACTTACTCGCCGGCGGCTTCGCGCGGCGGCGGGGCTTCGGTCTTCTGCTTGGCCTCGAGATCTTCGCCGGTCACCTGATCGACCGCCCGCATCGACAGCCGGGTCTTGCCGCGGTCGTCGAAGCCGAGCAGCTTGACCTTCACCTTGTCGCCTTCCTTGACGACGTCGGAGGTCTTCTGCACGCGGTTGGAGGCGAGCTGGCTGATATGGACCAGGCCGTCCTTGGAGCCGAAGAAGTTCACGAAGGCGCCGAACTCCATCACCTTGACCACGGTGCCGTCGTAGATCTGGCCGACTTCCGGGTCGGAGGCGATCGACTTGATCCACTTGATCGCGGCCTTCATCGCTTCGCCGTCGTTGGAGGCGACCTTCACGGTGCCGTCGTCCTCGATATTGACCTTGGCGCCGGTCTTCTCGACGATCTCGCGGATCACCTTGCCGCCGGTGCCGATCACTTCGCGGATCTTGTCGGTGGCGATCTTGAAGGTCTCGATGCGCGGGGCGTATTCGCCGAGCTCGGCGCGCGCCGCGGTCAACGCCTTCGACATTTCGCCGAGGATGTGGATGCGCCCGTCCTTGGCCTGGCCGAGCGCGACCTTCATGATCTCCTCGGTGATACCCTCGATCTTGATGTCCATCTGCAGCGAGGTGATGCCTTGCTCGGTGCCGGCCACCTTGAAGTCCATGTCGCCGAGATGGTCCTCGTCGCCGAGGATGTCGGACAGCACCGCGAAGCGGCTGCCTTCCAGGATCAGGCCCATGGCGATGCCGGCGGTCGGGCCGTTTCAGCGGCACGCCGGCGTCCATCAGCGCCAGCGATGCGCCGCAAACCGACGCCATCGACGAGGAGCCGTTCGACTCGGTGATCTCCGAGACCACGCGCACGGTGTAGGGGAATTCGTGATGCGGCGGCAGCACGGGATGGATGGCGCGCCAGGCGAGCTTGCCATGGCCGATCTCGCGCCGCTTGGTGCCGCCGAGGCGGCCGGTTTCGCCGACCGAGTAGGGCGGGAAATTGTAGTGCAGCAGGAACGTCTCCTTATACGTCCCCGACAGCGCGTCGATATATTGCTCGTCCTCGCCGGTGCCGAGCGTGGTCACCACGATGGCCTGGGTTTCGCCGCGGGTGAACAGCGCCGAGCCGTGGGCGCGCGGCAGCACGCCGACTTCGCAGACGATGTTGCGCACGGTCTTGACGTCGCGGCCGTCGATGCGCTTGCCGGTATCGAGGATGTTCCAGCGGACGATCTTGGCTTCCAGCTCCTTGAAGACGCCGGCGATGCGGAGCTTGTCGTATTTCGGCTCCTGGCCTTCCGGGAAGTAGTGCGCCATCACCTTTTCCTTGGCGGCGCCGACGGCGGCGTAGCGATCCTGCTTGACCGGGATCGCATAGGCCGCGCGCAGCTCCTGTCTCGATCAGGCCGAGCATTTCCTTCTCGAGCGCGCTTTCATCGACGATCTTGACGTCGCGCGGCTCTTTCGCGGCCTTCTCGGCAAGCTCGATGATCGCCTTGATCACCGGCTGGAAATGCCGGTGGCCGAACATCACGGCGCCGAGCATGATGTCTTCGTTGAGTTCCTTGGCTTCCAATTCCACCATCAGCACGGCATCCGCGGTGCCGGCGACGACGAGGTCGAGCTGGGTGTCGACCATCTCGTCGAGCGTCGGGTTCAGCACGTATTCGTCATTGACGAAGCCGACGCGCGCAGCGCCGATCGGACCCTTGAACGGCGCGCCCGACAGCGTCAGCGCGGCGGAGGCCGCCACCAGCGCCAGAATGTCGGGATCGTTCTCCATGTCGTGCGACAGCGTGGTGACGATCACCTGGGTCTCGTTGCGCCAGCCGTCGACGAACAGCGGGCGGATCGGGCGGTCGATCAGGCGGGAAACCAGCGTCTCCTTTTCGGTCGGCCGGCCTTCGCGCTTGAAATAGCCGCCGGGAATGCGGCCCGCGGCATAGGTCTTCTCCTGGTAATCGACGGTCAGCGGCAGGAAGTCGACGCCCTCGCGCGGGGTTTTCGCGGCGACGACGGTGGCGAGCACCACGGTCTCGCCATAGGTCGCCATCACGGCGCCGTCGGCCTGACGGGCGATCTTTCCGGTTTCAAGCTTGAGGGGACGGCCACCCCAGTCGATCTCGACTGAATGAGTATTGAACATTGCGGTCTTCTTTCATGGGTTCACGAAAGAACGGGCGCCCGAAACACAAAAACCATGCGCAAGATTGCGAGACGCTGATCGCATCAAGAGATCAGCGTCCGGCGATCCTGCCATGGTTTTCAGTATTTCGGATGGCGTCCATCCCTTCGAAGTCACGGGCACCTTGCCCGTTACGCCCAGCGGCCGGATTGCTGCTGGACTCGTTGAGCATGATCTCGGAAAACCGCGCTTTTGATGTGCTCGCATGAGTCTGTTCGAAAATCCGAAAAGTCCGGTTTTCGCGAACATCATGCAAAAACGCGCGCAACACGCGCGCGTGTACTCTGAATAACTCAACGACGAATGTTGTGCTTTTCGAGCAGCGCCTTGTAACGCGCCTCGTCCGTCTTCTTGAGTAATCGAGAAGCGAACGGCGCGTCGACACCATCTTCAAAAGGCCGCGGCGCGAATGGTTGTCCTTCACGTGGGTCTTGAAATGCCCGGTGAGGTTGTTGATGCGTTCCGACAGGATCGCGACCTGAACCTCGGGCGAGCCGGTGTCGCCGGCCTTGTTGGCATTCGTCTTGATGACTTCCGCTTTGCGTTCGGCGGTAATCGACATCGTCAAACACTTTCATCGTTGCGACCGGACTGGCAGTCAGCCCGGTCAGGTTGAACACGCGCTTGGGGATGAGTTCGCCATTGCCAATTT
Organism: uncultured Alphaproteobacteria bacterium; assembly: GCA_963777475.1. Lineage (GTDB taxonomy): Bacteria > Pseudomonadota > Alphaproteobacteria > Rhizobiales > Xanthobacteraceae > Bradyrhizobium. The sequence goes on along the minus strand of CAVZQX010000050.1, from coordinate 4,616 downwards.
CGGCAAGCGCCAGAAGCCGGCCTGCCACCGTGACATAGACTGTGCCGCTACTATTGGGCGCATCCCGTCCGCGCAACAAAACGGCCTGGCCCCTGTGGAGCCTTGCCGCATCAGCCCGTGTGACGGCCAGTGCCGGGATGTCGTCCAGCGCGGTCTCAACGGGCAAAAGCGCGTCGGCGAGGCTGCCCTCGCCAGACGCGGCTCTATCGCACAAAGCCTCCAACTGTTCCAGCGGAATCATGTCCGCCTCGCCGAACGGCCCGACCAGGGTCCGCCGCAGCGCGCAGATATGGCCGAAACAGCCCAGAATCCGGCCGATATCGCGGGCCAGCGCCCGCACATAGGTTCCCTTGCCGCATTCGGCCTCGAACACGGAATGGCTGCTATCTGGTTGTTCTACAAGGGATAAATGGTGAATCTCGACCGGCCGCGGCTCCAGTTCGACGGTCTCGCCGTCGCGCGCCAGATCATAGGCGCGCTCGCCCTGGACCTTGATCGCGGAGTATTGCGGCGGGATCTGTTCGATCAGGCCGGTAAACCGCGGCAGCAGGGCCCGAATCGCCTCGGCCGAGGGCCTGACTCGCTGGTCTTGACGACGCGGCCCTCGGTATCGTCGGTGTCGCGCTCCTCGCCCCAGGCGACCGTGAAGCGATAGCGCTTGCGGCCGTCCATCACGAAGGGAACCGTCTTGGTGGCCTCGCCGAGCGCGATCGGCAGTCCGCCGGAGGCGAGCGGATCGAGCGTGCCGGCGTGGCCCGCGCGCTTGGCCTGGAACAGCCGCTTCACGACCGCGACCGCGTGGGTCGAGGTCATGCCGATCGGCTTGTCGAGCACGACCCAGCCATGGACGTCGCGCTTGTCGCGGCGCGGCTGGTTGTTTTGGCGCGGCTGCTTGCCGGCGCGCGGATCGTTCGTCGCTGACGCGATGTCGCCGGAAGTGTTCCGAAAAATATTTTTTTCAACGCCGTCGCGAATTCGCCGATCGGCGGCTCGATCGTGCTGTTTGCGGTGGTCACGATCATCAGCTCTTCGTCCGAATCGGGTGCGAGGTCTCTTTGCACCGCAGGTGTTCGCAGTAATTTCTCTATTCGTTCCGCTTCGTCGAATCGGTCGTCGGCGCGGAAGCGGAGATCAGGCGCAAATTTCAGGTTAACGCGCCGCGCGACTTCGCCGCGCAGGAACTTCTTGTTGCGCTCCAGCGCCGCGATCACGAGCTCGGTGTCGCGTCCGCCGAGCGGCATCACATAGATCGTCGCAAGCTTGAGGTCGGGCGACATCCGCACTTCGGGCACCGTGATGATGTGGCCCTCGAGGTCGGGATCGTGCACGCTGCCGTGCGCCAGGATATCGGCCACCGCATGGCGCACGGTTTCGCCGACGCGCAATTGTCGCTGCGAGCCGCCGGGGGCGGAACTCTTCTTCTGATGAGCGGGGCATTCGTCTGAAAATCCAAATTGCGTCATCGCCCGCGAAAGCGGGTGATCCGAGTATTCGTGTCCGATAATGTTCTATCTCGATGACTACTGGATGCCCCGCGTTCGCGGGGCATGACGGTTAGTTTTGAAATCCGGCGCTGCTCGTAAGGTTTGGACTTACAGAGAGCGCTGGATCGTTTCCACGCGATAACACTCGATGACGTCGCCGACACGCATGTCGCCGTAATTCTCGAACGCCATGCCGCATTCCTGGCCGGACTGCACTTCCTTCACTTCGTCCTTGAAACGCTTCAGCGTCGACAGCTTGCCTTCGTGCACGACGACGTTGTCGCGGATCAGGCGGACATTGGCGCCGCGTTCCACGGTGCCGTCGGTGACGCGGCAGCCCGCGACCTTGCCGACCTTGGAGATGTTGAACACCTCCAGGATCTGGGCGTTGCCGAGCATGGTTTCGCGCAAAGTCGGCGCGAGCAGGCCGCACATCGCGTTCTTCATGTCATCCACGAGATCGTAGATGATGTTGTAGTAGCGGATCTCGATGCCGTTGCGCTTGGCGGCCGCCGCGGCCTCCTTGTTGGCGCGCACCGAGAAGCCGATGATCGCGGCATTGAAGCCTTCCGCCAGCGTGACGTCGGATTCCGAGATGCCGCCGACGCCGGCATGCAGGATGCGGGCGGCGACTTCGTCGGTGCCGAGTTTCTCCAGCGAACCCAGGATCGCTTCGAGCGAGCCCTGCACGTCGGCCTTGACGATCAGCGGGAATTCCTTGCGGCCCGAGGTCTTGAGCTGCGACATCATCTGTTCGAGCGAGCCGCGCATGCCGGAAATCGAGGCGGCCGCGTTCTCGCGCTTCTGATGGGCGCGATAGCTCGTGACCTGACGGGCGCGGGCTTCGTTCTCGACCACGGCCAGACGATCGCCGGCCTCCGGCGGTCCGTTGAAGCCGAGCACTTCGACCGGCACCGAGGGGCCGGCCTCATCGATGGTGTCGCCCTGGTCGGAGATCAGCGCGCGGACGCGGCCCATTTCGGCGCCGGCCACGATGATGTCGCCGACCCGCAGCGTGCCGCGCTGCACCAGCACGGTCGCGACCGGGCCGCGGCCGCGATCGAGCTTGGCTTCGATCACGGTGCCTTCGGCGGGACGCTCCGCATTGGTCTTGAGGTCGAGCAGATGTCGGCCTGCAGCGCGATCATTTCCAAGCAGCCGGTCGAGATTGGTCTTGTTCTTGGCGGAGACCTCGACGTCGACGACGTCGCCGCCGAGCGATTCGACCTGCACCTCGTGCTGCAGCAGTTCGGTGCGCACGCGCTCCGGCCTGGCGTCGGGCTTGTCGATCTTGTTGATCGCGACGATCATCGGCACCTTCGCCGCCTTGGCGTGATTGATCGCCTCCACCGTCTGCGGCATCACGCCGTCGTCGGCCGCGACCACCAGCACGACGATGTCGGTCACCTTGGCGCCGCGGGCGCGCATCGCGGTGAACGCGGCGTGGCCCGGCGTGTCGATGAAGGTGATCTTCTTGCCGCTTTCCGGCGAGGTCACCTGATAGGCGCCGATATGCTGGGTGATGCCGCCGGCTTCGCCCGACACCACGTTGGCGTGGCGCAGCGCATCGAGCAGCGAGGTCTTGCCGTGGTCGACATGGCCCATCACGGTCACGACCGGCGAACGCGGCTCGGTATCGGTGGAATCGTCGACAGCGTCGAACAGGCCTTCCTCGACGTCGGACGCGGCCACGCGCTTGACGGTATGGCCCATTTCCTCGGCGATCAGCTGCGCGGTATCGGCGTCGATCACGTCGGTGATCTTGTGCATCGCGCCCTGCTTCATCAGCAGGCGGATGACGTCGACCGCGCGCTCGGACATGCGGTTGGCGAGTTCCTGGATGTTGATGGCCTCCGGGATCATCACTTCGCGGATCAGCTTTTCCTTCGGCTCGTTCGACGCATGGCCCTTCAGGCGCTGGGTGCGGCGGCGGAACGAGGCGATCGAGCGCTCGCGGACGTCATCGGCCGTTGAGCGCGGTGACCAGCGTCAGGCGGCCGCGCTGCTTCTGCGGCGCGGGCTTGGCGGTGGTTTTCGGCGCGGCGGCGGGACGCACGGCGCCGCCGGGGCCGCGGCGAACCTGGCGCGGACCCTCATCCTCCTCGCTGGCTCGGCGGCGATGCTGGGCGCACGGCGCCGGTCGGCCGGCGGGCCGCGGCGCGCGCGGGTCGCGGTGGCCGGGGCGGGGCGTCTCGCCTCGCCAAGCGCTTCTTGGCTTCGAGTTCGGCCTTGCGCTTGGCTTCCTCGTCCTGCCGATGACGCTCTTCCTCGGCCTTGCGGCGGGCTTCGGCGGCCTCGCGTTCGGCCTGCTCGATGCCTTCGCTGCTGGCGCGGCGCTTGGCTTCCTCTTCCGCCAGACGCCGCTCTTCGATCGTCGCGGACTCTTGGCGTCGGCAAGCGCGCTGGCGCGCGCGGAGCGTTCGTCCTCGGTCAGCGTCCGCAGCACGACGCCGGAATCGTTGCGCGCGGGCCGGCGGGGCTGGCGCCGGACGGCGCGAGCGGCGCCTTGGCGGCGGGCGCGGCCTTGGCGGCCACCGGCTCGGGCGCATGCGGGGCTTCGCGGCCGGCGCTTCGCCGCCCATGCGGCGCTTGCCGCGCTTTTCGACCACCACCTGCTTGGTCCGGCCATGGCTGAAGCTCTGGCGCACGGTGCCCGTCTCGACGCGCGGCTTGAGCGTCAAGGTCTTGCTCGGGACACTCAGTGTCTTGTCGCCAGGAGTTTTCTTATCGACCATTCAGCAGTCCTAATCTTGTTGCGTCGTGCGTCGTCCGCACGCGTCTATTGCAAGTCTCGTCAGTTGAATTCCTGGCCGCGGTTCCGGCAGTCTTGTCGTCTTCCGCCATCCGGTATCGGACCAGGATCTGGCTGCGCGACAGGAATGTCTTGCTCGCCGGGCCCGCGAGCAGCGCAGCATGTATCACATTTGACCGGCCCAGTGCCAAATCCAATTGTGCCGAAGTCAAGCGGTGACGAGCGGAATCGGTGGCATTCACCACTATTTGCCCGATTTTGCCAGCGCCAGCCCATCCAGTTTTCGGATTCCGTCGCCGGCCCCGTCCGAGCATGGATCAACGCCTCGACAGGGGGACGGCCCTGCGGCCCCGCCAGGGCGGCCTCGACCTTGCTGAAAC
>CAVZQX010000049.1:0-3902 GCA_963777475.1 uncultured Alphaproteobacteria bacterium | reverse complement strand
TCGGGACGCCGCGTAAGCGTTTCCGTCGTTCCGGGCGGGTGTTGCCGCGCCCTCCCGGAGCGCGCGCAGTTTTGATGCAACCGGCCTTCCCAATTCTCGCGCTTTCACCGACACTGCGATCCAGCAGCTTGTGGGAGTGCGTGTACGCAATGGATAAAATCGACCTGTCGCGGAAAATGAAGCGGCTCACCGCGTGGCTGGAGACCAAGAACCAGCCCAACAGCGTCATTCGAAAACAATTCCACGGTGCCCCGTTCGGCGATGCCTACGTGACCATCGATCCCAAGCGTCAAGCTCCCTATGCTTCCGCCAATCCCAACCGCGTGCATCTGTGCGGGACTGAGGCCGGGATGGACGGCGACAGCATCGCCCGCTTGATCGATCTGTTCGCCGCCGAGGGCGTGGGACGGTTCTTCATCTGGCTCAGCCCCGGGCCTGACATGGATCGGGTACGCGGCTGGATCGAGGGGAGCGGTCTATCGCGGCTGCGCCGCGCCGGCTATCCGACGCTGTGCCGCGAGCGCCATACCCCGGTTCAATTCAAGACCGAGCTCGAAATCAGGCAGGTTGGCCCGGACGAAATCGCCGCGGCCGGCGGACAGCCCGGTGAGACGCTATGGCCGGAATTTGCGAGGTCGGCTGGCAAGGAAGGGTTCTTTCATTACATGGCCTTCGACGGCAGCCGGCCGGTGGCGATCGCCGCGCTCTGCGTCTTCGAAGACGTCGGCTATCTGATGGCTGCGGCAACCGCCGAAGGCGACCGTAAGCGCGGCGCCCAGCAGGCCCTGATCGCCAAACGGATCGAGCGCGCCGAGCAGGCGGGTTGTTCGATGCAGGTTTCCGAAACCCTCTATATGCTCGAGCATTCCTATCGCAATCTGCAACGCGCCGGTTTCGAGGAAGCCTACGAGAAGGAAGTCTACGAATGGAAGGCGTGAGTCCGATGCGCCATGCTTGATTCACGCCGCAACATTGCGCTCGCCTGCGCGCTGAGCGCGCTTGCCGGCTATGTCGACGCCATCGGCTTTCTGCAACTGGGCGGCCTGTTCGTTTCCTTCATGAGCGGCAACTCGACGCGGATGGGCGTCTACCTGGCCGCGGGAGACTGGCTGCCGGCGGCCGAGGCGCTCGGCCTGATCGCGCTGTTCGTGGTCGGCGCCGCCTTCGGCAGCCTGATTGTGCTCGGCCGCGGAGTTCATCGGCAACCCTGGATCCTGCTGGCAGAGGCGTTGCTGCTGGCGGCGGCGGCGCTTTGTTATGCGCTGGGCCTTCCAAATCTCGCCGTCGCCGCGATCGTGATGGCGATGGGGATGGAAAACGCGGTGTTCCAGATCGAGGGCGGCGGTGGGCTTGGCCTCACTTACGTGACCGGCGCGCTGGTCAAGGTCGGGCAATACCTGGCCGTCGCGGTGACCGGCGGCGATCGCTTGGGCTGGGTCCCGAACTTTCTGTTGTGGGCGGCACTGGCCGTGGGCGGGGTGTGCGGCGCGGTCGCCTATCACTGGATTAACCTCGCGGCGATCTGGTTCGCCGCCGGCGGCGCGCTCGCCCTGAGCGCGATCGTCGCCGCGACAATTCACCTCTAGCATTGACTTGCAGGATTGACTTGCAGGATTGACTTGTAGGATTGACTCAGGACCCGGCTTGTCCGAAGTGACGGCGATGATGACCCCTGCCAAAGCCCGCGCCGCATGCCTGATCGGGTGGCCGGCCGCGCATTCGCGCTCGCCGCTGATCCATCATTACTGGCTGCGCACGCTCGGCATCGAGGGCGGCTACAGCATCGAGGCGATACCGCCGGAAGGCTTTGCGGAGTTCGTGCTGCATCTCGCAGGCCATGGTTTTGTCGGCGCCAATATCACCCTTCCGCACAAGGAGCGCGCGCTGGCGCTGTCGGTGCCGGACGCGCGCGCCCGCGCGGTCGGCGCCGCCAACACCTTGTGGTACGAGCAAGGTGAACTGCGCTCGACCAACACCGACATCGAGGGCTTCATCGACAATCTCGACGCCAGCGCACCGGGCTGGGACGGCGCCGACGAAGCGCTGGTGCTGGGCGCCGGTGGAGCGTCGCGCGCGGTGGTGTTCGGGCTGATCGAGCGCGGGATTGCGCGCGTGCATCTGGCGAACCGGACCAACGAGCGCGCCCGGCGACTTGCCGATCAGTTCGGCGCCAAGGTTCATCCCGCCGCTTGGGAGGATATCGGCGACCTGCTGCCGCGCGCTCGGCTGTTGGTCAACACCACCTCGCTCGGCATGCACGGCCTGCCCGCGCTCGACGTCGATATCGGCCGGCTGCCCTCGGATGCCGTGGTCGCCGATCTCGTCTATGTGCCGCTGGAGACGCCGCTGCTGCTGGCTGCGAAGGCGCGCGGCCTCAAGACCGCCGACGGGCTCGGCATGCTGCTGCACCAGGCCGTGCGCGGATTTGAATTGTGGTTCGGCCGGCGGCCGCAGGTCACATCGGAGCTTCGTGCGCTGGTGGAAGCCGATCTCACGCGCGCTTGATCTTTCGACAGCGTGAGCGGTTTGGTGCCGAGGCAGACCGGAAGTCATCGGCGCAGCCGCAAAAAAGAATTGCGAGGCTTCCCCTGCTAGTTTCGGATAATGTTCCCGCCCATGGACAAGGAAACGACAACAGGAACGACAACAGCCTTGGGCAGCGCCATTGTCGAGTGGCTGGCTGACGAGGCCCTTCTGGATTCCGATCCGGCCACACTCTATAGCGAGCTGTGCCAGCGTCTTCGCGGCGTGGGCATTCCCATTTTTCGCAGCCAGGTGGCTTTCCGCGTGCTGCACCCGCTTTATGATGCAAGCACACTGAACTGGAATATGGAGAAAGGCGTCGTTACCGAACATCTTCGCCCTGAGCAGAGTGGCGAGGATCAGTTGGTGGATAGTCCCGTCGGCCATATCTTGGCCCATCGGCTACCGGTCCTGCGGCGTCGATTGACCGGTGACACGGCGCTGCTGGACTTTAAGGTGCTCGAGGAGGTTCGCGCGTGGGGCGGCACGGATTATATCGCTTTCCTGGTGGGTTTCGGCGATTCCGGTCGGAACGGCGTTATCTGCCAGTGGCTCGGCGACCGGGCCGCCGGTTTCACCGACGATGAGATCGTGCAGCTACAGCGCGTCACGCGCGAGCTCAGTATCGCGCTGAAGGCGAAGATCGAGCACAACGTCGCGCAGAATATAGCCCATGCTTATCTCGGCAAGCGCGCAGGGCAATCGGTGCTCAACGGCTTAATTCATCGCGGCGACGGCGAAAAGATCACCGCCGCGTTGTGGTACAGCGATCTGCGCCATTCGACGGAACTTGCCGACCGGCTTTCAGCCGACGCCTTCCTGCATCTGTTGGGCCGCTATTTCGAAATGACCGCGGCCGCGGTGCTCGATCATGGCGGCGAGGTTGTCTCGCTGATCGGCGATGCGGTACTTGGACTGTTCCGCCTTGAGGGCGGCCCCGAAGAGGCTTGCGGCCGCGCGCTTGCCGCGGCCAACGAAGCGCGCCGGCGGCTCGACACGCAGTCGAAAGAAGCCGACATGACATTCGATTTCGGCATATCGCTCCACTTGGGCCAGGTCATCTATGGCAATGTCGGAGTGCCCGAGCGGTTGCAGTTCACGCTGGTTGGGTCCGCAGTCAATGAGGTCGTTCGAGTGCAGGATCTGACAAAAAAGCTCGGCTGCCCGCTGCTCGCCACGGCTCCCTTTGCTGGCGCAATCCCGGGCCCTTGGCGTCCGCTCGGCGCGCACGTCTTGCGCGGGCTTGATACGCCGATGCCGATCTTTACCACGATGCAACCAGAGTAACGGTCAACCCAATCCCATCTCACGAAGGTTTGAGGCGGAATATCATGAAAGCTTCGGGGTGACTTGTTAGGTAACGCGCGCGCCCCGTCGGG
>CAVZQX010000048.1:0-50213 GCA_963777475.1 uncultured Alphaproteobacteria bacterium | reverse complement strand
TTCTCCCCCGTCGTGTGCCAGAAGGCAATGCGCCGTCCCTGCGCTCTGCCCTTGTCTACGAGCCGCAACATTAAGTCCACGTTGAGTTCGTCTTCCACGGTGATCAAGTCGTTGCGCTCGTTCCATTTGTCGATCCCCCATCCAATGACCTCCAACGAAAACACTTGGTTCGTGAACCCAAGTTCGCCGCCCAGGTCCACGAGGTCGTCAAGCTGATGTCGGTTGGCCTGCTGCACCACGGTCCACATCTTCGTCCGATCGACGCCTTTCTCTCGGCAATAAGCATTGATCAGCTTGCAGTTGTCCACGACGCGCTCAAAAACGGAGCCGACGCGGATCTGCTCGAAGACGTCTTTGGTGGCTCCATCGATCGATATCTGAATTTCGTTTACGCCGGTGTCGACCAGCTTGCGGTAGTTGTCTCGCAGATGCAGCAAGGATGCATTTGTCGTTGTCCGGACCCAGATGTTTTTGGAGCGGGCATAGCGGATCATTTCGAAGAGGTCATCACCCTGCATCAGCGGCTCGCCGATGCCCTGGAGCTTGATCTCCACGAGGCCGTACTGTTCATCGATCAAACGACGGAAGTCTGCAAGCGGCATGTCCGACGATCGGCGGCCCTTCGGCCACTCAGCGACGACGCACATGGTGCAGCGGAAATTGCATCGGCTGACATTCTCGATGTCGAGTTTGATCGGCAGATAGTCGACCGCCGCGCCGCCGCGTTTGTGGCTCTGATAAGCCTCGTAATTTGCCTTGCGGCGCGGGTCAGTCGCAAGCGCGAGTTCACGCTCCCGACGATAGGCAACAACGCCCGCCGCGGGCTCCGGAAGAGGCAGGCTTCGCAGGGTAGTGTGCATCATAGTCTCCATTGTCATACACTTCTACGGAGTGACGTGACATCTCGGTAGACGCGCGGGACGGTTCGGCCGTCTTAGCCGGGGGATCAAGCCTTGAAAGAAGAGTAGACCGGCTAAGCGTGGGAAGCGAGCCACGTCCCAACTAATCGAATTGTAGTGCATGTCTCAGTGTACCACATGGCGGCCAAGTCGATCTAGCCCAGTCGGCGCACGAGGGCGGCGTAGTCGATACCAGCAGCAGTCTGGCCAGGATCGGCCTCCAGGCATGTGGCGAAGCTATCGATCAGCGCTGCCTCAAAGGCCCGTGCATCTTCCGCCGTAGTGAAGATCGTGTAGATGACCTGATCGCTCCGAGCGAGGGCCGGAGCGTTGCCCTCGGCCAGCCGACTGCGGAGTGCTATGCGCGAAAACACATCGACGAACTCACGGCGCCAGACAACCGTGGCCAGACGGATTTTCATCCCGGTCCCCGCTCCCGATCGGCGTCGCAATCCGTCGGACGTTGATGACTGCTGATCCGACTACACGTCAATTGCTGTAGCAGGATAAGCTTCCCAATTGTTGGATAAATTGCAATCTTGCCAAGAGCTTGTTGTAAATATGCCACACTTTCGTGACCAACGGGCACCTGGCGGCCATGTACGGCCGCATTCGTCGTGCCTGCAAACTGCGTTCAATCTCCGATAGAATCAAGAAGTAGTAAACCTTTGGTAGATCGGTTGGGGCCGGACCTTGCCATGAAGATCACCAGCAACGCACCGGTCGGCGACGGCGGCTCGATGGACAGACGCATGCATTCAATGCCCCTCGAATGTCATCAGCGTGCGCACCGGCACATCCATGGCCCGCAGTTTCGCGGCGCCGCCCAAGTCCGGCAAGTCGATGATGAAGCAGGCCGCGACTACATTGGCGCCGATCTGACGCAACAGTTTTACCGCGCCCTCCGCGGTACCGCCGGTTGCGATCAGGTCGTCGATCAGGATCACGCGCTCGCCGGGATGAACTGCGTCGGCATGCATCTCCATCTCGTCGATGCCATATTCCAACGAATAGGCTATGCGCACGGTGGTGTGCGGCAGCTTGCCCTTCTTGCGGATCGGCACAAAGCCGGCGGAGACTTGGTGCGCCACCGCGCCGCCGAGGATGAAGCCCCGCGCCTCGATGCCGGCGACCTTGTCGATCTTGTTACCGGCCCAGGGATGCACCAGTTCGTCGACCACGCGGCGGAAGGCGCGCGCGTCCGCAAGCAACGTGGTGATGTCGCGGAACAGAATACCCGGCTTTGGATAATCCGGAATCGTGCGGATGCTCGTCTTAAGATCGAGATCAAAAGTCATCGGTGTGGTCTCATTTTCGAGAATCCATTCTTGGCATTGCGAGCGAAGCGAAGCAATCCACAATCCGGGTAAGCCGCCGCCTCATCAATTGACGGGCTCACCCACTGGAAACGCGTGCTCGATTTGCGGTCGCGAGCAGACGAAGCGCGGTCTTGCCACATCATGGCGAGGAGCGAAAGCGACGAAGCAATCAATCCTTTCTTCCCACCGAGTTGGATTGTTGCGCTTGTGCTTGCAATGACGACCGGGCGGTCTTGTCTTTGGCATATCCGGCTGCCGCCATCCTGTTCCCAATCCCCGCTAAAAATGCCATAGCTCGCACCCTCGACGAGGGAAGTGAGCATGACGAAAGCGGTGCTTGGCATTATCGGCGGTTCCGGCATCTATGACCTGCCCGGGCTGGAGAACGCGCGTGAGGAGACGATCGCAAGCCCCTGGGGCGAGGCGTCGGCGCCGGTGCGTCGCGGCGCCATCGCCGGGCTGCCGATCGTGTTTCTGCCGCGGCACGACAAGGGCCATCGGCTGTCGCCGTCCGACATCAACTACCGCGCCAATATCGACGTCTTGAAGCGCGCCGGCGTCACCGACCTGATTTCGCTTTCGGCCTGCGGCTCGTTCAAGGAGGAATTGCCGCCCGGCACCTTCGTGCTGGTCGATCAGTTCGTCGACCGCACCCACAAGCGCGAAAGCTCGTTTTTCGGCAAGGGCTGCGTCGCCCATGTGTCGATGGCGCACCCGGTGTCGCCGCGGCTGCGCATCCATCTCGCGGCCGCGGCGGAAGCGGAAGGCATCGCGATCGCGCGCGGCGGCACTTATGTGTGCATGGAAGGTCCGCAGTTCTCGAGCTATGCCGAGAGCATGACCTACAAGAATCTCGGCTATGCCGTGATCGGCATGACCAACATGCCCGAAGCCAAACTCGCGCGCGAGGCGGAGATCTGCTACGCGACGGTTGCCATGGTGACCGATTTCGATTGCTGGCATCCCGACCATGACGCGGTGACGGTGCAGGACATCATTCGGGTGCTGACCACGAACGCCGATAAGGCGAAGGGCCTGGTGGCGCGGCTGGCCAAGGATTTTCCGAAGGAACACGAGCCGTGCCCGATCGGTTCCGACCGCGCGCTCGATACCGCGCTGATCACCGCGCCGGAAGCGCGCGATCCGGAACTTTTGCAGAAGCTCGACGCGGTAGCGGGGCGCGTGCTGCGGGGGGCAATATTGACGGGATGAGCACACGATGAAGGTCGACGGCAAACTGAGTTGGTCTCACCCTTTTGAACACCGTTCTGGGAGAACGGCCATATTGTTTGATCCTGCGTTCCGGCCCCCAAGGCCCGCGAAATCGGCTGAGCCACAGTTGACTTGAGGGCGGATTTGAGGCTCGTCTGCCGCTTTGAGTGGGGTCCGGAGAGATCCAGCCCCTCGGCCGCGATCGCGGCCTGTCGCGATCTCGCCTGATTTGTCGCCGGAACTTTCGATGTTGTTCGCAAGCTACGCCGCTGCCGCCGCCGCCATGATCTTGGCCGCGCTGTACCTATTCTTGCGATTGCGCCTGTATCTGACGACGACGACCATGCTTATCGGCTCGCTTCTCCTTGTCTATGGGCCTACATCGCTAGGCTTTACGCTGTCCTCCGGCGAATACGGATTGCTGATCCGTCCATTGATGGGCGAGATCGGCTGGCCATCGTCGATGTTTCCGATGATGCAGGCGAAAATCGGCGACCTTGACCCGGTTATTACCGCCATCAACTTTTCGCTCGCATTGATGTATCTGGGCATTATCGCAGGCATCGAGAGCGTCAACCGATTGTTGCCCTCTCGGGCGGCTGCGACCGAAGCCGCGTTGGCAAACTGGAGCAGGCAGAGCATTCAGGATGACATGCGCGATCGCCGCCCCTTGCTGGTCGTTATTTGCGCCTTGTTCCTGCTGATGCTGTTCTTTTCCGTCAAGGAAAACCACATCGGAATCATCGAGCACTTCTTCTCGATCAAAGGAGACAACGACGCGCGAAATCTGTTTCGCGCGCACTTTGGCGGCAGCCCGAACTACTGGTACAGGGTGGTGCTCAGCGCGGTGGCTCCCATGTTCGTCATTTGGGGACTCTTGGTCGGCGTGTTGAACAGGTCATGGCCGCTCCTGGCGGCTGCGGTTTTGCTCCTTTTGGTCACCATGGTGGGAAAAATCGAGACGCTGAGCAAGGCGCCGCCCGCGTTCTTTCTGTTTCAGATCATGCTGGCAGCTCTGCTGGTGCATACCAACAAGATCTCATGGAAAATGGCGGTGCCCGCGGTTCGTCGTCATCCTGCTCGTGATTTATGTCACGACCCGTCTGATCATCGTTTTCTCTCCGGAGATTTCTCCGTTCGAGCGCGGTGTACTCCCGCATTTTCGAAGTCGAAAACGAAACCCTTGTCGAAAACTTTGCCGTTTTCCCTCGCCTTCATCCCTTCATGTGGGGCGCCAACATCCGCCCGATCGCGATGCTGATGGGAGTGCCCTATGTCCCGAGCTTCAGCCTCGTGGCCTACACCTGGTACGGCAGCCCCGACATCACCAGCCCCACATTGTTCATCGCAGATGCCTGGACAGACTTTTCCTATGCCGGCGTTTTCGTATACAGCATCATTGCAGGCGCAATCTGCCGGTCTATTGACATCGTCTTCCTGGCGCGGGGCAAATCCGTCGTGGGGATAGCCGTGCTAGGCGCCACCTTCTGGGGGGTGCTCACGCTGATTACAACAGCACTGAATATCGCCTTGTTTTCGGGCGGGCTACTGCTTGCGCCGGTTTTAGCTGCTATGCTGGTGGCGACCACTCGGTGCATGACAAGGTCCCGTGGACGCTTTTGGCAGACCGGCCCAATGAGAGAGCGGGCATTGACCCACTCCGTGAGATGAGACTCTTGATCCGCCGCGACTCTCTGATGAGCAAGCAATCGTGAGCCGATGACCTCTGGAAAAACCACGCCTCGACGGGTGCTTTATGTCGTAAACGAGGACTTCGCGTTCTTGCTGAACCGTTTGCCGATGGCGCGGGCGGCACGCGAGGCAGGCTTCGAAGTTCACGTTGCGACAAATGTGAACAAGGGCGCGGAGGCGATCGAGGCCGAAGGCTTCATTTTGCACCCGATCCCATTTCGACGCGGAGGCCTGTCGCCGTTTGCGGCAATTCCGACACTTCTGGCCATCCGGCGGGTCGAGAAGCAGATCGAGCCTGACATCGTCCATCATTCCGGTCTGCAGTGCTGCGTCTATGGATCGGCGGCAGCCATCGACAAAAAATTCCCGATGGTCAACGCAATCACCGGGCTCGGCTATATCTTCACCTCGGTAAATTGGCGAACGCGGACTGCTCAGGCGGGGGATGGTTTGGCTGCTGCCGTGGTTGTTGAACCGCAAGCACAGTTGCGTTCTGGTTCAAAATCCCGACGATCGGGCCACGCTCCTCGGCCTTGGCATCAAACCGAATCGAATGACTCTGATCCCGGGATCCGGCGTGGATACGGATGGCTTGCAGCCTCTGCCTGAACCGGACGGGCCCCATCACCTTCGGGTTCGCGGGACGATTGCTCGTCGACAAGGGCATACGCGCCTTGGTTGCCGCTCACGGCATTCTTCGCAGCCAGGGGCATGAGCTGAATTTGATCATCGCGGGGAACCCCGACCCCGCCAATCCAACTTCAGTGTCGCGCGAGTGAAGTCGAGCAGTGGATAAAGCGTCCCGGCATCACCTGGCTCGGACATATCGATGACATCGTATCGCTGTGGCGGATGTGTCACCTTGCGGTGCTGCCATCGCACAGGGAAGGCTTGCCGGTGAGCCTGTTGGAGGCGGCAGCCTGCGGGAGACCATTGATCGCTACCGATGTACCGGGTTGCCGCGAAATCGTCATCGAGAACGAAACCGGGCTTCTGGTGCCAATCGAAAATCCCGACCGCATTGGCGCAAGCCATCATGCGGCTCGCAGAATCCCCACAATTGCGCGCGCAGATACGGCACCGCTGCGCGGCAATTGGTGGTCGACAAACTGTCGGCAAGAATTATCGGAACGTCGATCGTGGAGCTTTACGATCATCTCACGCACGACATTCCAAGAAAAGATATCCCGGAAACCGAGCGCGCGTCGCGAACTGGAAAAATCGTGCTGGTCAGCCAGCACTATGCACCGTTCCCCAGTACGACATCCGGCTATATGACGGAGATCGCCGAAGAGCTTGCGCGAAGCAGCAGAGTGATGGTGATTACCAGCGCCCCTGGTTCGGCTTCCAGCCGCCATTGGCAGCCGACAAGCCGGAAGTCATCGAGATCAAGAGCTGGTGGCCGGGAAAATCTGCGCTTGTCTCGCGCTCGTTCGCTGCCGTGCTGTTCTCGATACAGGTATTCTTCGCCGTGCTGAAGCATGCGCGCAGCGAGGATGTCCTGCTGAGCGTAACCACCCCGTTCACGCTGCCCTATACGGTTACGCTTGCCGCGCGCTTGCGCAAGGCCGCTTCGGCCCTGATCATTTACGATCTTTATCCCGACACGCTGGTAATGGCCGGCTTTCTTCGCGCCACCTCGATCCTGACGCGCTGGTTGCGCTCGGCCAACGAGATCATGTTCGGCTGGCTTGATGCCATCGTCATCATCGGTCGGGACATGGCTCCGAAGCTGCTCGATTATCCCAAAGTGAGCGCCTCCAGGATCAGTCTGATTCCAAACTGGGCAACCATGCTCCGTCGGATATCGGGAGCTTTCGCCCGAAAATCCGTTCCGCCGTCGCTGCGGCGGCCGATTTGTGGTCGCCATGTCGGGAAATGCGGGCTTCACGCATGATCCGGTATCCGTCCTGGAAGCTGCCCGAATTCTGAAGAGATCACGAAGACATCACGTTCTTGCTTTCCGGAGAGGGCGTAGGTTGGACGAAGATCAAGGAGATGCAGGCGGCCTCCCCCACGCCCAACGTCACCCTGGTGGAACGGGTGTCCGAATTCCGAGCTGGAGAGTTTTCTTGCCGCAGGCGACATCTGGATCGTTCCCTACCGCAAGAACAACACCGGCGTGTCCGTGCCGAGCCGGATCTACAACATCTTCGCCATCGGACGCCCTATCGTCATCTGCTCGGAACCGGACGCCGAGGCGGCCATCCTGCTCCAAGAAGAGGATATCGGCTGGGTGACCCCTCCCGAAGATCCGAAGGCCCTGGCCGATGCCATCCTTTCGGCTGCGTCGAATGAGGCGGCCACCGAAGAGAAAGGCCGCCGGGCGGTGATAGTTGCTTCCCGCTACACCGGTAGGATTTCGTTGAGTGCGTATCGCGATCTCATGGACGAGTTGCTCATGCGCCAGCGCGTACGCAGCCGAGAAAGCCTGAAAGAAGCTGCCCGAGCCTGATATCTGTCCTTCGACACCGGTGTGCGCGGCGCCGGGGCGGCAAAATTGTGCCGTCCGATATCCGACTGGCCTGTTGCATTCCACTTCTGCCATGAACTATGCATCGACCACCGTCGCACCACCGGTCGCCAAGATGTCATCCGCGTTGCCTGCATGATTGCTCTCGATCCTCCTCGCGCGACGCTGATTTTCGTCGTGACCGCGGCCGCATTGATATCCGCATGCCTGATCGTACTGCTCCGCCCGCTGCTCGTGCGTTATGCGCTGGCCCGCCCCAACGCGCGGTCATCGCACGTTGTGCCTACGCCGCAGGGAGCGTGGCATCGCCGTGATCGCCGCGACGCTACTGGTTGCCGGTGCCTACGCGGCTGTGGCCAATTACGACATTCCGGTAGCGCTGTTCGGCGCCACATTATTCGTCGCGCTGGTGGGCTTTGCAGACGATATCAAGCCTATCCCCGTGCTTCCGCGGCTGTTGCTGCAGGCGGCGGCCATCGGCGCGGTTTTATTCGCTGCACCGTCCGACCTGCGGATCGTGGCGACATGGCCGCTCGGTCTCGAGCGTATCGTGCTTCTGGTGGCAGGCCTTTGGTTCGTTAATCTGGTCAATTTCATGGACGGACTGGATTTGATGACGGTCGCGGAGCTGGTGCCGATCACCGGCGCGATGATCGTGCTGGGATCGCTTGGCCAATTGCCGGCGCTGCCGACCATCGTCGCCGCAGCGCTTTGCGGCGCCATGCTCGGATTTGCACCATTCAATCGGCCGGTTGCAAAAGTCTTTCTGGGAGACGTCGGCAGCCTCCCCATCGGCTTGCTGCTCGGCTGGAGCTTGCTGCAGCTTGCCTGGCATCAACACCTCACGGCGGCGCTACTGCTGCCACTGTATTATCTTAGCGATGCGACGCTCACCCTGTTGCGCCGCATCGCCAGACGCGAACCGTTCTGGGCGGCGCATCGCACACATTTCTATCAGCGCGCGACCGACAATGGCTTCACGGTGACCAGGATCATCACCGAAATCTTTGCGCTCAATATTGTTCTGGCAGTGCTGGCAATCATGTCGTTGAACTCGAATGCGACGATCGATGATGTCGCGCTGTTGCTGATAGGATTGTTGATTGTATCACTGATGCTTTACAGGTTCTCGATCAGAAACAATGGTGATCCGCAGACGCGCCCGGTCAAATAGGAGGGGCGGATAGCGCCAAGCGGAGCCCCTCGTCCAAGGTAAACTGCGGATGCCAGCCAATGGAAGTGGCCTTCGACAGATTGAGTTGGAGCGAGCCGACCAGACTATCGCGAGCCTCTGGCCGTCCGCCCATCGTTAGCAGCGCACCCAATAGAGACGTTGGCATCGCAAAAAGGCGCGCCTTGGTGTTGGCCGCAGCCGCAAGCCGCCGAATGAACTCCGGCGTTGAGACCTGTTCGGCGTCCGCCACGAGAAAGACGTCAAATTTTTCCGCCGGGTTAGCGAGCCGATACGAGATGAACGATGACAGATTTTCGACCGACACGAACGCACGGTGATTGCGGATAGCGGCAAACGGCAGCGGCAACCCAAGCTTCACCGCCTTCGCCAACGATGCAAAATTGCCTTTTGCGCCTGAGCCGTAGACAAGTGGCGGCCTCACGATCGTGATGCTCATTTCCGAATTGTTTGCCAGCGCTTTCAGTCCCGTTTCAGCCTCGGCCTTTGACACGCCATAAAGACCCTGCGGCGTCGGGATGTCTTCCTCGCTGAAGGGAGCGCGGCCGTCGTTGCTACGGCCGTGCACGAGAACGGTACTCACAAAGATGAATTGTCGTACGCCGGCTTCGATCGCGCAACGCGCAAGGCAGAGCGTGCCTTCCGTATTCACATCCCGATAGAGCTTGTCGGCCCCTTTGTCATGCCGCTGATGGACGCGCGCCGCCAGATGAACAACGGCGTCAACGCCGGCAAGAGCGGGTTTCCAGTTTGTCTCGGGACGGATCGATTCGATTTCAACTTCGCCATCATTCCCGGCTGGATGTCGAACGGCGCGGCGCACCGTCCATCCACCGCGGGCCAATACCGGTGAAAGATGGCGACCGACAAAACCATTGGCTCCCGTGACCAATACGGTGGGTTGATCGCTGTTCATGAATTCTCGTCCCCCTCGGTCCGGACCCTGAAGATTATCGAAGGCAACACGGCTTTAGCATATCCAGCATGGTCGAGCACAAGCGGCAGGCCTCGGGCCGAACCGCCCGATCCTTCACTCGCGCCGGGTGCCGACCGCCGGGCTTCTGAATACAACGAAATGCGACAGCGAAAAATTGACCAAAAAGCTTACGCCTGTCGCCAGCACCTTTCCAAACAGCACCGGCATGAAATGGGACGCGACCACGATGGTCGTCGTGTTTGCGGCAAAACCGGCCAGCTGGGCCAGCACAAAGGCAGAATAGGTCCTGATCGACAACTCGCGGCGCACTTCAACAGAAAAGGTGATCGTCGAGTTCAGAACGTAGGAGGTC
The DNA here is from genome assembly GCA_963777475.1 of uncultured Alphaproteobacteria bacterium. GTDB lineage: Bacteria > Pseudomonadota > Alphaproteobacteria > Rhizobiales > Xanthobacteraceae > Bradyrhizobium. Next base: position 40,137 of record CAVZQX010000048.1, on the reverse strand, counting down.
GAAACCGCAAAAGCCCACGAAAGCAGGTTAGCCGCCACAATAGGGAAGCCGAGAAGGTAATATCCAAACGAAAACACGCCGAAATCGATCGCGGTGTTGACGAAACCGATCAGACCGAAACTCACTGCCTTGAACATGGTTGCACGCTCGCGGGAGGCCGCGTGCAGGCGATCGATAAGTTCTTGGGCTGCGGTCGGAAGCATTTCAAAGTGAACCTGTCGTGTTTGACTTAGCCCGCTGGGCGGGAAGGGGCAAGTCTGGTCCCCCTTGATGGAATCGCCCGTGTTTCCAGATCTGACGCGGGCCGGGTGACAGATCAGCCAATGCGCCGCCATATCCAGCTCTTAGTTATCCTAAACCAAACCTGACTCGAACTCCGGAACGGCATCCTTCAAAATGGATTTGATGGTCACCAGATCATCCTTCTCGATCGCCTGCTCCAGCGCTGCAATCCATTTCCGCAGCATCGCCATCGGCGGCTCGTTGGGTTTGGCCGCCATGATGCCGGCGACGCCGATCTCAATCGCCGGTTCTTCGCTCGCAAACAGGATCTCGTTCAATCGCTCGCCCGGCCGCATGCCCGTGAAGACGATTTCGATATCGTAGCCCGGTTGCAGCCCCGACAGCCTGATCATGCGCTCGGCAAGATCGACGATCTTCACAGGCTGTCCCATATTGAGCACGTAGACCGAAACGTTGGGTCGCTCGGGCGCGAGTGCGTGGGTGGCCGCCGTGATCACGAGATCGCAGGCCTCGCGGATGGTCATGAAATACCTGACCATGTCGGGATGCGTGACCGTCACCGGCCCACCGGCCTCGATCTGGGCCTTGAATTTCGGCACCACCGAGCCGTTCGAGGCCAGCACGTTGCCGAACCGCACCGAAATCAGGCGCATCCGCCGCTTGGCCATCGGCTGGGAAGCGAGATCGTGATCCAGCGCCTGGCAGTACATCTCGGCAAAGCGCTTGGTCAGGCCCAGCATCGACACCGGCTCGATCGCCTTGTCGGTCGAGATCATCACCATCGCTCCCGCGCCGGCCGCAAACGCCGCGTCGGCGACATTGATCGACCCGAATATATTGGTCTTGACCCCTTCGCTCCAGTCGCGCTCCAGGATCGGCACGTGCTTGAGCGCGGCTGCGTGAAACACCAGATCCGGCTTGAAGTCGTGCATCAGCCGCAGGATGCGCGCGCGATCGCGGATATCCGCAATCCGCCCCTCGATCACGGCATCGGCTCCCTGCGCGGCGAGCGCCTCGGTGACGGCGTAGAGCGCCGGCTCCGAATTTTCCAGCACCAGGAGCCTGGCCGCGCCGAAGGTCACGACGCGACGGCAGATCTCGGAGCCGATCGAACCGCCGCCGCCGGTGACGATCACCGCCTTGTTCTTCACCAGTGCTTCGAGCCGGCCGTAGTCGATGTTTTCGCTGGGACGCAGCAAGAGGTCCTCGACCGCCACGTTGGTCAGCCGCGGCGCGTCGCCGCCCTCGAGCGAGGGAAGCCGGCTGACGATCAGCCCAAGCCGGCGCGCGCGCATCAGAACGGCTTCCGGATGCGCCTCGGGCTCGAATGCCGACGGCATCATCACCACGCGCGCGATCGCCTTGTTGCGCCGGGAGAAGTCGCCGATCACACCCTCGATGTCGTCGATGCCGCCGAGCACCGGAACACTGCGGATCGACTGGCCGCGATCGGCGCTCGATGGCGACAGAAGACCGACCGGCCAGATGTGCTTCACCGCGCCGCTTTCGATGCCGCGCAGCAGAATCTCGGCATCCGCCGCGCGGCCGACCAGCAGCGCCGGCGAGGCGTCTTCGGTACGCGCGTGACGGCGCACCCGCGTGTAACGAAAATAACGATAGGCGAAGCGCAAGGCGCTCAGAAAGAACACCTCGAGAAACCAGTACAGGACGATGGTGACCTTGCCGAAGAAGAAGGCGCCGTGGACGTTGGGCGCGACCAGGATGTAGTCCAGCACCAGCATCGTCAGCGCGAGCACCGTGGCGACGCGCAGGATGTTGAGCGCATCCGGCAGCGAGATGAACCGCCACTTGGTGGTCGTCAGGTTGAAGAAGTATGAAACCGCGATGCTGAAGGCGAGAAAATAAGGCAGCATGCGAAACAGCAGCGGCAGGCGGTCAAAGAACAGCTCGCTGCCTTCGAAGCGCAGATAGAGCGCGGTAAATAGCGCGAGCGCCGTCGCCAGCACGTCATGGACGGCGATCAAGAGGTTGCGCGAAGTGAGATGCGAGAAACGCGTCATTCAACGACCGAAAATTGGGAAATATCCACTAGCCCATCCGGCGCGCGCTGGCCAGCACGCGACGCCATTCAAGGATTTGCCGCCGCGCCGGCTTCCGCCGCGCGCGCCTTCAGCACCATTCCGCCGGCGACGCCCACGCCAAGCACGTACATCCATCCCTCATGAAAATCGAAGATGTGAGAATTGAACAGCGAGGTAAAGACATTTTGTACCACGACCAACAACCCGATCCAGTTCGCCAGCCCGTCGCCGCGGAACAGCAAGAGATGAACAAGCCACATGGCGTACAGGATGGCTATTCCGATCACACCCCACTGCACGGCGACGTTCAGGGTCTGGTTGTGGGGATTGGGGAACACCCTGACGCCGGCCACCCATGTGGGACCGCTGGCCGCCTGCGCGAAAAGTCCCTTGGTCGATCCGGTGCCATGGCCGATCAGCGGGGCTTCGGCAAAAAACCGCAGCGCCTTTTGCCAGTATTCGAGCCGCTCGCCGACCGAGGTGGGAATGCCCTGCTCCTTGTAGAGCTGATAGTCCCGCGAGAATGTCTTGACCGTCCACTCCAGTTGCGGCGAGGCGACCCAGGCGGCGATCGCGACCACGATCGCAGCCGCGAAGATCATCAGGTTTGTTCGCCACCGCAAATGCAACAGTCCAAACACCGCCAGCATGATCGGCATGGTGACGAGCGCCGTCCGGGAGACGATCGCGAACGCCATGTTGACGATGAAACTCAATCCGATCGCACCGAGCAACAGGGCCGGCCAAATTCTCTTGGCGCGCAGCAGCATGATGACGGGATAAGCCAGCGCCACCGCGCACAGCGTGAATTCCTGGCTCTGATCGATATAGTCCTTGACGAAGATCCCGTGCTCGGCATCGATCTTCCGGAGCGACAGCGCGGGATGATAGAGCACGATCCACGACATCGCCGTGAGCAGCGTGCACGACACCAGGAAAGCGACCAGCACCCACAGGCCGCGCTCCGAGCGCTGGAAGTGATACAGCAGCATCGGCAGCACCAGCAGCTTGGCAGTCGGGCCGACCGCATAGAGCCGCTCGCCCCAGGGCGCATCCGACCACAGCGTTCCGATCAGCGCCAATGCGCACAATGCGATCGGCACGGCACTGATCGGACGCTTCAGCGACTGCAGAAAGGCGCCGAGATCGAGGAACGGCACCATGGTGACGATGAGCGCGGCGGCGAAGATCCCGACCAGCGAGGTCGACCACGGCAGCGACAGCGCGACCAGGATCGCAACGATGTCCACCGTGGTCATCCAGGCGGCCGGATTGCGCCACGCCGGCATTGCCGCGGTAGAGATTTCCGGCGATCGCCGTCACGCCCGGCCTCACGCCCGCCCTCCCTTGGCGCGATTGACCAGCGAGGTCGTGCTGTGGCCGGGCAGGACGTCGATCAGGACGACCTCGCCGCCGTGGGCTTCGACGATCTCGTGGCCCACGACCTGCTCGCGGGTATAGTCGCCGCCCTTCACCAGCACGCTCGGCTTGATCTCGGTGATCAGCCTGATCGGCGTGTCCTCTTCAAAAATCGCGACGAGATCGACCGCCTCCAGCGCCGCCAGCACCTCGGCGCGCGCGCGCTCGTCCTGGACCGGACGCCCCTCGCCCTTCAGCCGCTTCACCGAGGCATCGCTGTTCAGCCCGACAATCAGCCGGTCGCAGGCGCCCCGCGCGGCGGTGAGCACCTTGACGTGGCCGGGATGCAGGATGTCGAAACAGCCATTGGTGAACCCGATCCGCAGGCCCTGCTTGCGCCAGTCAAGCAGCTGCGCGTCGAGATCATCGCCGGATGCGACGATCTTTTCCTCGGCAGCAAGGAACGCATGCGGCAGTATCTTTCGCCGCAGCTCCGCCGCGGTTACGCTGGCGGTACCCTTCTTGCTGACGGCAACCGCCGCAGCCGCGGTCGCCATCCGCAGCGCGGTCTCCCAATCGGCACCCGCGGCGAGCGCAAGCGCCAGCGTCGCCGCCACCGTATCGCCGGCGCCCGAGACGTCGCGCACCTTGACCGGAAGCGCCGGCACGTGGATCGCCTCGCCGTGGCGCGGCACCAAGATCATGCCGTGCTCGCTTTGCGTCACCAGCATGGCTTCGCAGTCGGCCACCTGCATGGCGTCCTGGGCTGCGTCGGCGATGCTCTGGTCGGTGTCGGCGCGGCTGCGGGTCGCCTCGGCAAACTCCTTGCGGTTCGGGGTGAGCAGCGTGGCGCCGCGGTAGATCGCGAAATTGGCGCTCTTGGGATCGATGATCACCCGCTTGCCGAGCTTGCGCGCGGCATCGATGATGTTGCGGATCACGCGCGCCGTCAGCACGCCCTTGGCGTAGTCGGACAACAGCACGATGTCCGCGCGCGCGATCAGCGGCAGGGCGACGTCGATCAGTTTCTGTTCGATCGTCGGCTGTGGCCGGCGCGGCCAGTTCCCAGTCCGCGCGCAGCATGTGGGTGGAGAAATGCTCGGAGACGAAGCGCACCTTGCGCGTCGTCGGCCGCGCCGGGTCAGACACCAACACGCTTTCGATTCCGCCGTGCCGCGCCAACTCCGTCTTCAGCCTGGTACCGGCATCGTCTTCGCCGATCAGGCCGACGAAAATGCAGCGACCGCCGAGCGAGGCGATGTTGCGCGCGACGTTGCCGGCGCCGCCGATATTGGTCTCGCTGCGCTGGACGGCAATCACCGGCGCCGGCGCCTCCGGCGAAATGCGCGACACCTCGCCATAGACGAATTCGTCGAGCATGAGGTCGCCGACGCAAAGCACCGTCCGGCTCGAAATCGCATGCGACAAGGCGTCAAAATCGAACATCGGTGCCTGCTACGTTGTGCCGTCAGCGGAAACGATCGGCGGAATCGAGATAGCCCTTGACGTAAAGTGAGACCGCGTCTTCGAGCGCCGTGAAGCCGCCGTTATAGCCGGCGCCGCGCAGCCGATCGACTTCGGCTTGCGTGAAGTACTGATAGCTGCCGCGGATCGCTTCGGGCATATCGACATATTGGATATTCGGCGTTTTGCCGAGCGCGGCATAGGCCGACAGCATCAAGTCCTTGAAGCTGCGCGCCTTGCCGGTTCCGACATTGAACAGCCCCGAGACCTGCGGCGTCGCCAGCAGCCACATCACCACCCGCACCACGTCGTCGACATAGATGAAATCGCGCCGCTGATCGCCGTCGGCGATGCCGTCGCGATGCGACTTGAACAATTGCAGCGTGTGACCCTCCCTGAGGTCGTCGAAGCGCCGCGCCAGCACGCTCATCATCGCGCCCTTGTGATATTCGTTGGGGCCGAACACGTTGAAGAATTTCAGGCCCGCCCATTGTGGCGGCAGCTTCTCGTTCCGCCCGGCGCGCGATGCAACCGCCATGTCGAACAAATGCTTGCTCCAGCCATAGAGGTTCATCGGCCGCAGCCTCTTCAGCGCCGGAATTGAAGGGTCATCGGAAAACCCCTGCGCGCCGTCGCCATAGGTCGCCGCCGATGAAGCGTAGATGAACGGCGTCGAATTTGTCGTGCACCAGTCGAGCAATCGCAGCGACAGGCGGAAGTTGGTCTCGACCACGAGATCGCCGTCGGTTGCGGTGGTTTCCGAAATCGCGCCGAGGTGGATCACGGCATCGAGCCGCCTCCCCCTCAGCCAGTCCGACAGCTCGGCGGGAGCAACGATGTCGGCAAGCTGCCGCTTGGCGAGATTGCGCCATTTGCCGTCGTGACCGAGGAAGTCGCACACCACGACGTCGGCGCGGCCGGCGTCGTTCAGCGCGGCCACGACATTCGATCCGATAAAACCGGCGCCACCGGTCACCAGCAACATTCCGCTTCCTGACTTGATGGTACGAAGGCGAGCTTTGCCTAGCGCATGATCCGTCCAAGTGTAAGCGGAAGAGATCATGTGCCCTCAGTATTTTAGCGCGCGATCGGACGCAAAATGGGCATCCACTTTCTTGGCCGATCGGGCGCGCCTGAGCGGCGGCAGACCCAGGGTTCGCAGGACGCGGTAAAGGCGGCCCCGGCGGCTTTACCCGCCGACTGGGAGCGAGTACCGACACGTGAAAGGCGAAACGGACGGCCCGTCTATAAAATGAACATTAATTCATTATATAGGGAAACGGAGGGTGCGGGCGACACCAGCCCGATCCTGATCATCCCCTACATGTGGATCGGCGATTTCGTGCGCGGCCACACGGTGGTGCGGGTGCTGAAGGAGCGCTGGCCGAACCGGCCGGTCGATCTGCTGACGACGTCCCAGTGCGCCCCGCTGGCCGATTACATGCCCGGGGTCCGCGCCGCCATCGTCTGGGACCTGCCGCGCGGGCGGCTTGCTGTGGCCAAGCAGTGGGCCCTGGGGGCGCTCTTGAGGGCCGGGGGCTACCGGACCGCGCTGATCCTGCCCCGCACCTGGAAGTCCGCCATCGCGCCTGCGCTGGCCGGTATTCCGGAACGGGTGGGCTTTGTCGGCGAGGCCCGGTTCGGGTTGATCAACCGGTGGCGCTGGGGCGAGAGGGCCCTGCCCCGCTTCATCGACAAGAACGCCGCGCTGGCGCTGCCGGACGGGGCTCCGCTGCCGCCGGAATGGCCGGTGCCGCAGCTCAGGGTTCCCGCTGATGAGGTCGAGCGCTGGCGGCTGGCCAACGCCCTGGGTGCCGGCAAGGCCGTGGCGCTGGCCCCGGGCTCGGTCGGCGCTTCCAAGCGCTGGACCTACTATCCCGAAGCCGCGCGGCTATTGGCCGAGCACGGACTGGACGTCTGGGTGGTCGGCGGCCCCGGCGAGAAGGCGCAGGCCCAGGAAATCGTCGCCGTCGGCGGGCCAGGCGTCCGCGACCTCACCGGCAGCGATCTGCGCAACGGCATCCTGGCGATGGCCGCGGCCAGCGTCGCGATCTCGAACGATTCCGGCCTGATGCATATCGCCGCCGCCCTGGGCACCCCGACCATGGGCATTTTCGGCCCTACCAGCCCCTACCTCTGGGCGCCACTCAACGGCCTGGCGGCGACGGTACAGACCAAGACCGTGCTCTCGTGCCAGCCTTGCCAGCGTACGGTGTGCACCATGAACGACCACCGCTGCATGCGGGACATCGCCGCATCCGACGTGGTCGAGATCACCGAGCGCGTGCTGGATGAGGCCGGCGCACGTGCCGCGCCCTAGCGACCAGCCAAACTGCCTCGGTATGGCGGGATTAGGAAGACACAAAAGAAGACTCGCACGTTTTCTCGGACCCTGCGTTGTCAACGCGCACCGAACCACGCCTAAAATTGAACGCCCGATGTAGCAGCTGTGGGGATGATTAACGACGCGTCAGACGGGGCTTGTTGGAAAGCCGATATTCATTTAGCACCAGCCGAATTTTCGTAAAGAACTTCCGCGGTAGGAAACCGTAAAGGCAAGTTTGTTGGCCTTGCGCTGACGGGCCGCGCGAAGCATTCGTGGGTCTGAGGTCTGGGCCGGGCCAAACGAAAGCATTATATTCGCTGATGTCGATCCAGGATCGTTCCTCGTCCAGTCCGAGCCGCTGCTTGACGACTTGGGGAATTGCAATCTTTGTTTGGTCGCCTTGCGCCGGCCCAGAGTGTGTGATCGGGACCACGTAGACAAGTTCGCCAGGTCCGAGATCGCTCCGGATGATGACAATTGCTGCAGGTCTGTCCTTCCTGCCGGAAGTCTCCCCTTTCTCTTGCTCGCGCTTCCAGAGGAAGGAATAACTGACGACCATTCCCAGTTCTGGTTTGTCTGGGATTATCACGGAAGCTCTCAGTGCCCTGTCGCTGGACCTGCATCAGGCGCGGGATCCTCATCGTAGTCATAGTCGTGTTCCGCAGGGACCTTCGTCTCATCCATCAAAGCCATCTCGGCGTCGGTTAATTCCAAGGTAGAGCCGGCTCGACGGTACGATGCCCAGAGCTGATGGAACGTCTCGGCAGATATCAGATAGACCGTTTCGCGGCCGTACTTGGTGACCTGAACCGGTTCTTTGAGGGCCCGGTCATGCCAAAGCCCAAAGTTCTTTTGAATGTCAGAAGCCGCTACCGATGAGCTCATGCCATCGACTCCAAAATACGTAACTTACGTAAGATACGGTATCAGCTGAGAGGATTCAAGTCCAAAGCGGACAATTTGACACTGTTATGAGTCCGGGCTCACTTAGCGCGATCATTGCCAACGTAGACGTCCGAGAACGGCGGCGCCCAGCGAGCCGAGAGAAAATTGTGAGCCAGGAATCGAAAGACCAATCGAAAGACCTGATCGCAGCCCATCTGAAGCAGTCGCTCGCCGCGCTCGAGCGCGCGATCCACGATGCGGCCATGCTGGCGAGCGCGCGAAAAATCGCCGACGCGATCATTGCGGCGCTCCGGCACGGCCACAAGCTGCTGATTGTCGGCAATGGCGGCAGCGCCGCGGATGCGCAGCATATCGCCGCCGAAATCGTCGGCCGTTACAAGAAGGACCGGCCCGCTTACGCCGCGATCGCGCTGACCACCGACACGTCGGCGCTGACGGCGATCTCGAACGATCTCGGTTACGACAAGGTGTTTGCGCGGCAGGTCGAGGGCTTGGGTGCGCGCGGGGACGTGCTGCTGGCGCTATCGACCTCCGGACGTTCGCCGAACATCCTTGCGGCGCTGCGCACCGCACACCAACGCGGCCTCGTCACGATCGCCTTCACCGGAGCCAAGGGCGCCGTGGTGGGCACGGTCTGCGATCATGTCTTGATCGCGCCGAGCGATGACACGGCGGTGATCCAGCAGATCCATCTCGCGCTCGCCCACGGCATTTGCGAGGAGATCGAGCAGGCCCTGATGCGCGAGCCGCCACGCAAATGAGCGGCGCTACCGTGCAAAAACCCGCCGCGTTTCTCGACCGCGACGGCGTCGTCAACCACGACGACGGCTACATGGGGACCAAGGAACGGATCCGCTGGATGCCGAACGCGGCCAAGGCGATCCGCAGACTGAACGAGGCCGGATACTTCGTGTTCTTCTTCACCAACCAGTCCGGGGTGGCGCGCGGCTTCTTCACCGAGGCCGAGTTGAACGCCCTGCACGACTGGATGCGCGCCGAGCTTCTGGCCCAGGGCGGGCGGATCGACGATGTCAGGTATTGCCCGCACCATCCTGACGGATCGGTCGAGGGCTATCTGGAGGATCATCATTGGCGCAAGCCCGCGCCCGGCATGATCCATGACCTGATGGAGCATTGGCCGGTGCGCCACCAAGGCAGCTTTGTGATTGGCGACCGGCCGTCGGATATCGAAGCGGCACAGGCGGCGGGCCTGCCGGGCTTCCTGTTTGCGGGCGGCGACCTCGATGCATTTGTCGCCGACGTCATGGCTCAGACCAGCGTGCGGTAGACTTCCGCGATCCGGTCCGCCTCCGCGTCCAGGCTGAATTGCTCCAGCACGCGTTGCCGGGCGCGGGCTCCCATCGCTGCGGCTGCAGCCGGATCGCGCATCAGCGGCTCCAGTGCCGCGACCAGCGCATCGACATCGCCCGGCGGCGTCAGCACGCCGGTCACGCCGTCCTCGACCACCAGCTCGGCGGCGCCGGCGCGCGCGGCCACCAGCGCGCTTCCTGCGGACATCGCCTCGATCAGCGTCAGGCCAAAGCCTTCGTTGCGCGAGGTGAAGGCGTAGATCGTCAAGCGCCGATACCAGCGCTGCACTTCGGCAATCTCCAACTCGCCTGATATGACGATGCGCGACTGCAGTCCGGCGGCCTCGATCTGCCGCTTCAGATCGGTCGCAAAACCCATTTGATCCGCCGTGATCGCCCCGACGATGACCGCGGTGAAGTCAGGGTAGCGCGGCAGCAATCGGCACATCGCCGCCACGAAGACGTCACTGCCCTTCTGCGCGCGCACCCGGCCGAAGCAGCCGATCGCATAGCGCCCGGGCAAGCCGCTTTCCGCGAACGCCGCCGCGCGATCCGACGGCGGCGCGTAAATCTCGGTGTCGACGCCGTGCGGGATCACGGTTGCCGTCCGCTTCAGATAGGAGGCCGAGAGATCGCTGGTCGCGATGATCGCATCCATCTGGGCGATCAGCCATCGCGTGATCCAGGTATGATGCCGTTGCGCCGCCGAGGTGAACACGAGCTTCAGCGGCCAGCCGAGCGCGCGCAGCAACACGCCAACGATCATCTCGTTGTTGCGCCGCGCGTGCCAGACCAAAGGCGTGCTGCGGCGCCATAATTTCAGCAGATCCGCAATCCCGATTCGCGCGATGCCGTCGGGGGCGTCAGAACCGAACCATGCGGCGCGAAAGCGCTTCGCGAGTTTTGGCGCCACCATGCGGTTGGTCGCGGTGACGCCCGAATAGCGCCTGTGCAGGTTCGGCACGATCAGCTGCAGATCGCGGGCAAGATTGGTCTCGATTCCCACTTAGGGCTCCACTTCGCGGGATTCCCTATACGCAACATTAAGCATAGTGGCCAGTTCATCGGCCGCGAAACCCCGCTTTCACCGTGCCGCCGTTAGCGTCGAAGGTCTCGAAAAGACGGGTTTAGATCATGACCGTGCTTGTCACCGGCGGCGCCGGCTATATCGGAAGTCACACGGTTCGCGCGCTGGTCGACGCGAACGAAAGCGTCGTCGTGATCGACAACCTTTCGACCGGCTTTTCGGCTTTCCTGCCCGAAGCCGTCCCGCTGTTCATCGGCGACGCGGGAGACGAGAACCTGGTCGAAGGCGTGATCAAGCAGCACGGCGTGGAGAGCATCATCCATTTCGCGGGCTCGGTGGTGGTGCCGGATTCGATGCGCGATCCGCTCGGTTACTATCGCAACAACACCATGACGACGCAGAGCCTGCTGAGGGCCGCGGTGAAAAGCGGTGTCAACCGCTTCATCTTTTCATCGACGGCGGCGGTCTACGGCAATCCGGACCAGGTGCCGGTGCGCGAGGAAGCGCCGACGCGGCCGCTGTCGCCCTACGGCTTCTCCAAGCTGATGACCGAGATCATGCTGCACGATGTCGGATCGGCGCACGGCATGAACTACGTCGTGCTGCGCTACTTCAACGTCGCGGGTGCGGATCCGCAGGCGCGCATCGGGCTTGCCACGTTCGGCGCGACCCATCTTCTGAAGATCGCGGTCGAGGCGGCCACCGGCCAGCGCGCCAAGGTCGACGTGTTCGGCACCGATTATCCGACGCCGGACGGAAGCTGTATCCGTGATTTCATCCATGTCAGCGATCTCGCGCAGGCGCATCGCGCGGCATTGTCCTACCTGCGCGGCGGTGGGAACTCGATGACGTTGAACTGCGGCTATGGCCGCGGCTATTCCGTGCTGGAAACCATCGAGGCGGTGCGCCGCGTCTCCGGGCGCAATTTCGCCGTCCAAACCGCGCCGCGCCGGCCCGGCGACATCATGGCCATGATTGCCGATACCAGCCGCATCCGCAGTGTGCTGGACTGGACGCCGCAATACGACAATCTCGAAACCATCGCAGCCCACGCGCTGGCCTGGGAAGAGAAGCTGTTCCGCGAGCGCCACGGTCAAGAGCAACACGCGGCCTCGGCATAAAATCCTCGTCCGCCGCGAGCCCTCAATGGACTTGAAAAACCGCGACATAGCGGGCAATGAGCGCTGGGCGCACAAGCAGATCATGCCGTAAGCGCCGTCGATGGGACGTGGATGGCCGAATTTCCGAAGAAAATCACCGATGACCCCTATGGCGCCGCGATCCTGGTCCGCCGCCTGGTCACCGAACAGGGCATCGTCTACTGGCGGCGCTATCTGACCGCCTTCGTGCTGATGGGCATATCGGCCGGCGCGACCGCGCTCGCCGCCTACGTCTTCGGCCAGGTGATCAATCAGGCCGATGTCGACAAGAACGTGCACGGCATCGTGGTGCTGTCCTGCGTGACGCTCGTGTTGTTCGTGATCAAGGGCGCCTCGACCTACGGCCATACCGTGATCCTGTCGAAGATCAGCAACGCCATCCTCGCCAACAACCAGCGCCGGCTGTTCGCCAAGTTGATGAGCGAAAGCGTCGCGTTCTTTTCCGAGCGGCATTCGTCCGAATTCCTGGCGCGCCTGACCGCGGGCGCCAACTCCGTCACCCAGGTTCTCAACCTGTTGATCAACGCGCTCGGGCGCGACTTCCTGCTCCTGATCGGTCTCGTCGCCGTGATGCTGATGCAGGATCCCTACATGACGCTGTTGGGCTTCGGCGTCGCGCCGCCGGCGATGCTGGTGCTGCGCAAGCTCGTGAAGCGGATCAAGGGGCTGGCCTATAACCAGTTCACCGGCACCGCCGACATTCTCGAAACCATGCAGGAATCGCTGCAGGGCATCCGCACGGTCAAGGCGTTCACGCTGGAAGAGACCATGCGCGCGCGGATCGACGAGAGCATCACCGCCGTCGAACACAACGCCAACAAGATGGCGCGGGTGTCGAACCGATCGAGCCCGCTGATGGAAACGCTCGGCGGCTTCGCGGTCGCCGGCGGATTGATGTATGGCGGCTACAGCGTGGTGGCGCTCCACGCGACGCCCGGCCAGTTCTTCTCCTTCCTGACCGCGTTCCTGATGGCCTATGAGCCGGCCAAGCGGCTCGCCCGGCTCAATATCGAACTCAATTCCTGCCTGGTCGGCGCGCGCATGCTGCTCGAAGTCGTCGACAGCCCGGCGAGCGAACTGTCCGACGACGACAAGCCGGCACTGAAGCTGACCGACGCGCGGGTCGAATTGCGCGACGTCAGCTTCGCCTACCGCGTCAGGCGAGGTGGTGCTCAACCGCATGAGTTTCACCGCCGAGCCCGGCAAGGTCACCGCGCTGGTCGGCCCCTCCGGCGGCGGCAAGTCGACGGTGCTGGCCTTGCTGTTGCGCTTCTACGAGGTGACGCAGGGCGACATCCTGATCGACGGCCAATCGATCTCAGGGGTGTCGCGGCGATCGCTGCGCCAGCAGACCGCCTATGTCGGACAGGACGTCTACCTGTTCCGCGACTCGGTCCGCGCCAACATCGCCTTCGGCAAAGTAAACGCAACCGACGCCGAAATCGTCGAGGCCGCGAAGGCCGCCTGCGCCCATGAGTTCATCATGAGCTTCCCGCTCGGCTACGACACCCCGGTCGGCGAGCACGGCACCCAGCTCTCCGGCGGCCAGCGGCAGCGCATCGCGGTGGCGCGCGCGCTGATCAAGAACGCGCCGATCATCCTGCTCGACGAGGCCACCGCGGCTCTGGATTCGGAGTCCGAAAAGCAGGTGCAGGAGGCGATCGAGCATCTCTGCCAGAACCGCACCACCATCGTCATCGCCCATCGCCTGCACACCATCATGCATGCCGACGCGATCCTGGTGGTCGAGGCCGGCGAGATCGTCGAGCGCGGCCGCCATGACGACCTGTTGCGCCGCGGCGGCCGCTACGCCTCGTTCTTCCGCCTGCAACAACGCGATACGGCGACGCTGGCGCCGATCAGCGCAACCGGATAACCTTGATCGTAATTTCCATCCTTGAAACCCCGGGCCCCCTTTTCATGAACGCCACCTCCTTCGTCATTCTCGCCCCGCCGCAGGCCGCGATCCCCGTCGTCGGCGAATCCAAATCGTTTCCCGTGCGCCGGATCTGGTGCGTCGGGCGCAACTATCTCGAGCACATCCGCGAGATGGGCAACGATGAGCGGGCGCCGCCGTTCTTCTTCGCCAAGCACGCCGACATGCTGGAAATGGACGGCGCCACGATTCCCTACCCGCCGCTGACCAAGGACCTGCATCACGAGGTCGAATTGATCGTGGCGATGAAGAGTGGCGGCTTGAACATTCCCGCCGACAAGGCGCTCGATCATGTCTACGGCTATGCGGTCGGCATCGACCTGACCCGGCGCGACCTGCAGCAGGCCGCGCGCAAGAAGGAACGGCCGTGGGAGATCGGCAAGTCGTTCGACCACTCGGCGCCGTGCTCGGCGCTCCAGCCGGCTTCGAAGATCGGCCATCCCTCAAAGGGCAAGATCTGGCTCTCGGTCAACGGCACCGAGCGGCAGAAGGGCGACCTCACCGAACTGATCTGGAGCGTGCCCGAAATCATCTGGCAGCTCTCGCAGCAGGTCGAGATCGGCGCCGGCGACATCATCATGACCGGAACGCCGGCCGGCGTCGCGGCGCTCTCGCCCGGCGACAAGATCGAATGCGGCGTCGACGGCGTCGGCACGCTGAAGGTTTCGATCGGCGAGCCGGCCTGAGCGGCCTCGCCAGACGGTTACAAAAGCCAAAAGGCCCCGGACGCGGTTCGGGGCCTTTCTTATTTTCCAGCGGTATTGAAAGGTAGGCCTCAGGCCCGCGCCATCGCCTGCAGACCCTTGAAGGTCAGCCGCTTGGGGTCCTTGACGCCGGCGAGGTACAGCCTGCGGATGAAGGCGGTGACCGCATCGCGGTCACAATCGGTCAGCGCGACCACGGCGTCGACCGCAATTCTCTGGGCTTCCATGGGCTTCCTCTGGGCTAGCAGCAGCCTCGAAAGCCACATGCTAGGGAGCGCCGGTTAATCCGGCGTTAACCGTTTTCCCAACATCGCCGATTTGTTGGGCGGGCCAAATACGTGAAACCGCGCATGGCGCCAAGACACCCCTTTTAAGGTTGAGCCTGTCGCTCCGCAGGATGGACAAAAGTCAACGCCACGCCGGATAGCACTACCGACAATGTGCAACGCTCATCGGACGTCATGGAGAGTTTCTCCCAATCCATACGTTGGTCGCCTTGGCTTTCGACCGAGCCGGCGCGAACGCTTCGAGCCCGCTCCGATCCCGCGAACGCCGGTGTTCAGGCCGGGTGCGGCGTCGTCGATGCGCGCCTGCCACGTAGGGCTTCACCATCTTCTTCGGGTCGACGACCCGATCGAATTCGGCTTCGGTGACAAAGCCCAATTTCAAGGCCGCCGCTTTCAAGGTGAGATCGTTGTCCATGGCGTAATGGGCGATCTTCGAGGCCTTGTCGTAGCCGATGACCGGCGAAAGCGCCGTCACCAGCATCAGCGAACGTTCGACATATTCGTTGATCTTCTTCAGGTTGGGCTTGGTGCCCTCGATCAGGAACTTGCGGAAATTGACGCAGCCGTCGGTCAGGATCGTGATGGAATGGGCGATGTTGAAGATCATCAGCGGCTTGTAGACGTTCATTTCGAGGTAGCCGCCGGCGCCGCCGAAACCGACCGCGACGTCATTGGCCATCACCTGCACGGCGATCATCGTCAGCGCCTCGCACTGGGTCGGATTGACCTTGCCCGGCATGATCGAGGAGCCCGGCTCGTTTTCCGGAATCTCCAGTTCGGCAAATCCGGCGCGCGGGCCGCATGACATCAGCCGGATGTCGTTGGCGATCTTGTAGAGCGACACCGCGAGCGTGCGCAGCGTTCCGGAGAGCTGGACCAGCGCATCGTGCGCGCCCTGCACGGTGAACTTGTTGGGCGCGGTGACGAAGGGCAGGCCGGTGAGCTTCGGCGATCTCGGCAGCCGCCGCTTCGGCAAAGCCGGGCGCCGAGTTGATGCCGGTGCCGACCGCCGTGCCGCCGAGCGCCAATCGGTACACGCCCGGCAAGCGCCGCTTCGATCCGCTCCAGATTGTCCGACAGCATGCCGGCATAGCCGGACCATTCCTGGCCCAATGTCAGCGGGGTGGCATCCTGCATGTGGGTGCGCCCGATCTTGATGATGTCGTCCCACGCCTGCGACTTTCGCGGCGATCGCGTCGCGCAGCGCGGCCACCGCGGGAATCAGGCGCTGCTTCGACATTCACGGCCGCGGCGATGCACATCGCCGAAGGGAAAGTGTCGTTCGACGACTGCGCCATGTTGACGTGATCGTTGGGATGGACCGGCGCGTGGCTTCCAAGCGGCGTGCCGGCGAGCTGGCAGCAGCGGTTGGAGATCACCTCGTTGACGTTCATGTTGAACTGGGTGCCGCTGCCCGTCATCCAGACATGCAAGGGAAACATGTCGTGATGCTGGCCGGCCAGGATCTCGTCGCAGGCTCTGAACGATCAGCTTGTAGCGCTGATCGTCAAGCCGCTTGCCGTCGTGGTTGGCGATCGCGGCGGCTTTCTTCAAGATGGCATAGGCCGTGATCATTTCGCGCGGCATCAAATCCTTGCCGATGCTGAAATGTTCGAGCGAACGCTGGGTTTGAGCGCCCCAGAGCTTGTCGGCGGGCACTTCAACGACGCCGAGGCTGTCGGTCTCTTTCCTCGTACCGGTCATGGGTGGTTCTCCTTGCTCTCCGAGCGGGTGCCGATCAAGTCGCCGCGGTGACTTGGCAAATGCACGATACGTCCCGGTCAGGGTTGCGGAGAGGAACTCTGATAGTCGGCGACCTGCGGAACTCTCAGAACTCCCAATTCTTTCGCGCGTTATGCGCTAGGGAACAAAGTCGCGCTCCCTCCGCGAGAGGGCCGCTCATGAAGAATTTTTCGGACGCTGCTTTCTCTCCGGAGATGATTGAGATCATGAGCGCCGCGCTTGAGGCATCGATAGTCACGCTGCCGCACCCCGTCGCTTCTGTGCACGTCAATCTGCTGGCCGAATTGATCCTGCGCACGGCGAAAACTGGAGAACGCGATGTCGCAGTGCTGCAACGGATCGCTCTGGTGGAACTTCAAATCACCCCGCGTGCATAAGGGACTTTAAAGATGAGGATCGCGACCGGCCTGACGGCCTTCACGCTCGTGCTTTCAAGTTCGGGCGCTTCGGCGCAACCGGTCCGTTGGACGACGTACAGCATTCCGCAAACCGGCGCGTCGGTCGACATTCCCTCGTCCATTTTTACGGAATCGCTCGAAAAGCCGGACGGCTATGGCGAGCGGCTCCGCAGTTCGGACGGACGCGCCGATTTGACCATTCAATCGGTGCCCAACACGAACGGCGATTTACCCGAGGCCTACCTGAAACGAAAAAATCCTCCCTCGCGCATCGTCTACAAGAGGATCGCGCGAAATTTCTTCGTGGTTTCGAGCTTCAAGGGCGACAAGATCTGGTACGACCGGTGCAACTTTTCCGCTTCGTTTATCCACTGTGTTTTGATCAATTATCCCGCCGACGAAAAACGGCAGTGGGATGGCGTCGTGACGCGGATCAGCCATTCACTGAGCGGCGGCTGACCACGAGCCGCCTGCCGCTCACGAATACTGCATCACCCCGTCATCGACCTTGCCGAAGCGAAGCGAGACGATGTCGAGCGCGTAATTCTGATAGAGCCGCCACGGCCGCTTCGAGCCTTGCTTCGGCATTTTCGCGATCGAGCGCTGCACATAGCCGGAGGAGAAATCGAGCGACGGCAGCGCGGCGATGGAGGGATCGTTGTTATGCGGCATGGCCTGCCGGTAGCCGTGCCGGTCCATGTAGTTGATGAGGCGGCAGACATATTCGCAAGTGAGGTCGCATTTCAGCGTCCATGACGCGTTGGTGTAGCCGAAGGCGGAAGCGAGATTGGGCACGTCGGAATACATCATGCCCTTGTAGTTCAGCGTCTTGGCGAACTCGACTTGCCGGCCGTCGACCGCGACTTCCATGCCGCCCAGCACCTGCAGCACGAGCCCGGTGGCGGTGACGATGACGTCCGCCGGAAGTTCGCTGCCGTCCTTCAGGCGGATGCCGTTCCTGGTGAAGGTGTCGATCTCGTTGGTGACGACGGAGGCGCGGTCTTCCTTGATCGCCTTGAACAGATCGCCGTCGGGCACCAGGCACAGCCGCTGGTCCCAGGGGTTGTAGCGTGGCGTGAAATGGGTGGCGATGTCGTAGTCGGGCCCGAGCGCCATCCGCACGCCGCCGAGGATCAGTTGCTTGACCTGCGCCGGCTTGCGCCGGGAGAGCTGGAAGAAATACATGCCCCACAGCACGTTGCGCCAGCGGATCAGATGATAGGCGAGCTTTGAGGGAAGATTGCGCCGCAATTTGTTGGCGAGCGGGTCCTGCGCCGGGCGCGATACTACATAGGTCGGCGAGCGCTGCAGCATGGTGACGTGGCCGGCCTTCTTCGCCAGCTCCGGCACCAGCGTGACCGCGGTCGCGCCCGAGCCGATCACCACCACGCGCTTGCCGGCGTAGTCCAAATCCTCCGGCCATTTCTGCGGATGGATGATGCGGCCCGCGAAATCGGCGCTGCCGGCGAATTCCGGCGTGTAGCCTTCCTCGTATTTGTAATAACCCGAACACATGAACAGGAAATTGCAGGTGAAGCGAACGATCTCGGTTGCGCCCTCGCCTGAGGTGCGCTCGGCTTCCACCGTCCAGCATGCGTCAGGCGTCGACCACGATGCGCGCTTGACGCGATGGCGAAAGCGGATGTTCTTGTCGATGCCGTTCTCGGCCGCGGTCTCGCGGACGTAGTTCAGGATCCGCGCCCCGTCCGCGATCGCCTTCGCCTCGGTCCACGGCTTGAACGAATAGCCGAGCGTGAACATGTCAGAGTCGGAGCGGATGCCGGGATAACGGAACAGGTCCCAGGTGCCGCCGATGCAGTCGCGCCCCTCCAGGATGACGAAGCTCTTGGCCGGGCACTTGTGCTGCAGGTGATAGCCCGCGCCGATGCCGGAAAGGCCGGCGCCGACGATCAAGACGTCGAAATGTTCCGATCGGTGCGGCCGGGTCCATGGAGCGATTAGCGCGTACACCGGCAGAAAATCAATCGGAAAAGTCGCTCGATCGGTGATTTCCCGGCCGAAGCCGTCCACGGCGGCTTTGACGATACCCCTGCCTCGCTTGAAGGCGAAAATGCGGCAGCGTCAACCTCGGAAATGGCTAGTTGATTGTATAAAAAATAGCAACTACCATAGATAGTATGCTACTTTTCAATTTTTGTTTGCATTTGTAGACCAACATGGGTCGGAATGAGTGACACGCCTGTCGTTAATCCCGCGTCGCCCGCGATGATCTGGTGGATGGGGCTTCTTCTCCTTTCCCTGTACTCGCGGTCATCCTGTTCTATCTTTTGATCACCACTTGGCCGGTCCCGTTCGGGGCGACGGCGTTCCGGCCCGTCAATATTCTTGGCTCGGACCCATTATTGGGCGCCTGATCGGCACATGATGGTTACGGTCATGATCGCAGGCGCGATCGGCGGCCTCACGCATACTATGAAATCGTTTGGCGATTATGTCGGCAACCGAGAATTGAGCGCGAACTGGATCTGGTTTCTCATTTTGCGCCTGCCGGTCGGAACGGCGATTGCCCTCTTCTTCTACTTTGTCATCCGGGGCGGCGTTCTGATCCCGACCATTCAGAGCCAGCCGCAGCCTCGCTTTTTCGACCGAACCGACGCTGATGATCAATCCATACGCCATGGCCGGCTTCGCCGCATTGGCGGGGATGTTCTCAAAGCAGGCGACCGACAAGCTGGCGGCGGTGTTCGACGCGCTCTTCGCGATGAAACACCCGGTACAGCGTGACGACCAGCTCGGCTCGAGACGGCACCTAAAGTCGGTCATTTCCACGATCGACCAAAGCTGGATAGCACGAGCAGGTCGCTGACGATCAATGGTCAAGGATTTCAAAGCGGCCTCACAGCAACCATCAATGGCGAGGACCGCACGCCCACGTGGTCGAGGACAAGAAAGGAAGGTTGCCCCTCACGCCGATGTCGCAATCAGGCGATCTGCAAGCTTGCTATCGTCGATGACAAACCCGAACAAGGATGCTTTCCGTCGACGATAGCCACCATTGCTCAAGGCCGGTAAATGCGCCCCAGGCAAACTTGTCTCGGCCAAACCATGAAACTGGCCCTCGCGAGTCCAATGTCTTCGTTACGTCGACGGATCAGTCTGTCTCGCATCAATACCGATAACTGATACGCGCGCGGCCGCCTTGTACGAAGACCTTCCGGTCTTGGACGCCGATATAGTTCGCCTGGTCCTTTCCGCGTTCAGTTCCGGCAGCCGACGTAGCGCACGAATAGGATACGGGCCACCTGATCGCGACGCTACTCCGGTCAGTTGGACACCGGTCTTGGTTCGAGGCGGCCAGGCGATCTTCGAGGCACATCGGCAGTCTACGTCTACGCACCGCTGCGCCCACGCGGGAACCGCGCGAAAATCGCTCACGCCGGCACGTTGCATCCAGGCAACACCTCTCGGAAAAGCTGATCACCCGCGATTTGCGTTATTGCGCACTGCGGTCGTGAGCCGAACAATCGGCCACGTCGCGTGCTTGGCTATGCATCTGGCTCGGATCGAGCCTTGGAGGCTGGGATCATGAACACACAGCGATCTGCAACGGCGAAATTGTGCCGATCTGTCGTCCTCGCGGGCTGTGTTGTCGCATGGCCTGCTGCCGTCGGTTCGGCCGAGATCGAGACCACCTGCGCAGCGCCGCTGATGGATCGCGCGCCACTGACCAGCGCGGCCGAATCCGCCGAAGCGTCGCAAGTCGCCGTAACGGGCAATGGTGCCGTTGATCATGTGGCCGTGGCACCGACGGCTCCCGAACCCGTGCCGCCAACGGCCATGGCCAACACGGTTGTCCCGGATCGACCGGTAGCCTCGGACAAGCCGCAGTCGGCGGTCGAAACCGCCTCGACCAGTCCGTCCGGGACGCTGCCGACCGAAACACCGGCCGCGCAGGTCACGACAGCGAGCCGGGAGGATCAGGAGCCTGCCGACACCACGGGGACCGTGGGCTCGGTCGAGATCGTCGACGAGTGCTTCGTGATGGAAATCTGCGTCGATCGATATCTGTGGGAGCTCTATCAACGGACGCCCAAGGAGGACTCGATCAAGCAGGAAGAGCGAAGGAACGTGACGGTCAGGAAGAAGCGCAGGATGGTGACCGTCACCAAGACCTTCACGAGGCTGGTCGATGAGGATTTCGCGTGGAAGGATCCCAAGGCGGCGGAGGCGGCTGGCCGGTCGCTGGTGGACTACGTGATTGGAGGCATGGACCCGAGCTTCAAGCTGAGGCTGTTCTACACGCTTCACGCGGCCGAGGCGGCGGGCCTGTCACCCGGCATCACCAGCGCGTTCCGTGATGACTACCGCCAGTCGATCGCAAGCGGCCTCAAGGCGGCCAACGACCGATCCTACCATGGCGGCAGCTTCCGCGGCGGCTACGGCCATGGGCTCGCGGCCGATGTCGTGAGTGTCAAAGGCGCAACCCGCGCGGAGCGATTGGTGTCCTCCGAACTGCTTTGGAAATGGATCGATGCCCATGGCAAGGAGCTCGGAATCGGACGACCCTATCTCGACAGAGATCCGCCGCATCTGGCCCCCATCGACGGCCAGGAGTACGCCACTCACTACCACGGGGAGACAACGCGACACGCGGCCTCGGATTCGAAGAAGCGAAAACGCGTGGCGATGCGGGACGATCACGGTGCGGCGAAGCGCGCGAAGATCGCAAGATCGTCCAAGGTGAGCACGATCCAGGGCAAGCTCCACGGCTGAACGGCTGTCGCTATTGTCCGGTGCTCTTCGCCATGGCCTGATCGATCCCGGCGATCACGGCCGCGGGTGGGCTAAGCGCAAGCGAGCCCGCCTGTTCGAGCTGCACGCTGGGGACGGCGCAAATCTCAATACCGATAATGATCCGCCTTGTACGGGCCTTCCGGCTTGACGCCGATATAGTCGGCCTGGTCCTTGCGCAACTCGGTCAGCTTGACGCCGATCTTGGCCAGATGCAGCCGCGCTACTTTTTCGTCCAGCGATTTCGGCAGCACGTAGACCTTCTTCTCGTACTTGCCGTCCTTGTTGTTGGCGAACAGTTCGATCTGCGCCAGCGTCTGGTTGGTGAAGGACGCCGACATCACGAACGACGGATGGCCCATGGCGTTGCCGAGGTTCACCAGGCGGCCTTCCGACAACAGGATGATGCGGTGCTTGTCGGGGAATTCGATCTCGTCGACCTGCGGCTTGATGTTGGTCCATTTCAGGTTGCGCAAATGCGCGATCTGGATCTCGTTGTCGAAGTGGCCGATGTTGCAGACGATGGCGCGGTCCTTCATCGCGCGCATGTGCTCGATGGTGATGATGTCCTTGTTGCCGGTCGCGGTGACGAAGATGTCGGCGCGCGGCGCGGCGTCTTCCATGGTGACGACTTCATAGCCTTCCATCGCCGCCTGCAGCGCGCAGATCGGATCGACTTCGGAGACCATGACGCGGCAGCCGGCCTGGCGCAGCGAGGCGGCCGAGCCCTTGCCGACGTCGCCGAAGCCCGCGACCATCGCCACCTTGCCGGACATCATCACGTCGGTGCCGCGGCGGATGCCGTCGACCAGCGATTCCCGGCAGCCATAGAGATTGTCGAACTTGGATTTCGTCACGCTGTCGTTGACGTTGATGGCGGGGAACAGCAGCGTGCCCTTCTTCTCCATCTCGTAGAGCCGGTGCACGCCGGTGGTGGTCTCTTCCGAGACGCCCTTGATGTTCTTGGCGATCTCGGCGAAGTAGCCCTTCGGCTTCTCCTTCAACAGCCGCTTGATCAGCGCGAAGAACACTTCCTCTTCTTCCGATGCCGGCTTGTCGAGAAACTTGACGTCGCCATGCTCGGCGCGCAGGCCGTTATGCACCAGCATGGTGGCGTCGCCGCCGTCGTCGAGGATCATGTTGGGCGTGCCGCCGCCGTGCCAGTCGAACATCTTTGCGGTGTAGTCCCAATATTCGGAGAGGCTCTCGCCCTTCACCGCGAACACCGGAATGCCGGCCGCCGCGATCGCGGCGGCGGCGTGGTCCTGCGTCGAATAGATGTTGCAGGAGACCCAGCGGACGTCGGCGCCGAGCGCGACAAGCGTCTCGATCAGCACCGCGGTCTGGATCGTCATGTGCAAGGAGCCCGCGATCCGCGCGCCCTTCAGCGGCTGCTTCGGGCCGTATTCCTCGCGCGTCGCCATCAAGCCGGGCATCTCGGTCTCGGCCAGCGAGATTTCCTTGCGGCCGAATTCGGCGAGCGAGATGTCCTTGACGATGTAGTCGGTGAAGGCGGGCTTCTTGGCGGCGGCGGTCATGCGATTTTCCTTTTGTCTTCGCCCGAATGACGTTTCTCTGCGAAACCGGACTTAAATTGTAATTCTCGCCATGCCCGGGCTTGTCCCGGCCATGACGACTGAAGTGCGTCGCGACAGCCTACTCAGATACGGCAGATCAAACCGCGCGCTTCAGCACTTCGGCGAGGTCGGTCTTTTCCCAGGAGAAGCCGCCCTCATCGTCCGGCGTGCGGCCGAAATGGCCATAGGAGGAGGTCCGCGCGTAGATCGGCCGGTTGAGGTCGAGATGGGTGCGGATGCCGCGCGGGGTCAAGTCCATCGCCTCCGCGACAGCCTTCTCGAGCTTGTCCTCGGGCACCTTTCCGGTGCCGTGGGTGTTGATATAGATCGAGAGCGGCCGCGCCACGCCGATCGCGTAAGAGAGCTGGAGCGTGCAGCGGTCGGCAAGTCCCGCGGCCACGATGTTCTTGGCGAGATAGCGCGCGGCATAGGCCGCGGAACGGTCGACCTTGGTCGGGTCCTTGCCGGAGAACGCGCCGCCGCCATGCGGGGCCGCGCCGCCATAGGTGTCGACGATGATCTTGCGGCCGGTGAGGCCGGTGTCGCCATCGGGGCCGCCGATGAAGAATTTGCCGGTCGGGTTGATGTCCAGAATGGTCTTGCCGTTGATCCAGTCCTTGGGCAGCGCCTCGCGCACAAAGGGCTCGACGATCTCGCGCACCTGGTCCGAGGTCATGTCCTCCACCAGATGCTGGTGCGAGACCACGATCTCGCGGTCGCCGACCGGCTTGCCGTTTACATATTGCACGGTGACCTGGCTCTTGGAGTCCGGGCCCAGCACCTTCTCGCGGCCCGAATGGCGGGCTTCGGAGATCAGCCGCAGGATCTTGTGGGCGTAGAAGATCGGCGCCGGCATCAGGTCCGGCGTCTCGTTGCAGGCATAGCCGAACATGATGCCCTGATCGCCGGCGCCCTCTTCCTTGTTGGTGCCGGGCTGCAGGCGTCCACGCCTTGCGCGATGTCGGCCGACTGAGGATGCAGGAGGATCTCGATGTCGCAGGTCTGCCAGTGGAAACCTTCCTGCTCGTAGCCGATGTCCTTGATCGCCGCGCGCACCACGCTTTCGATCTGCTCCTTGGTGACCGATTTGGGCCCGCGGGTTTCGCCCGCGATCACCACCTTGTTGGTGGTGGCGAGCGTCTCGCAGGCCGCGCGGATCGCCCAAGGGCTGATGCCCGCTTTCGGGCCTTCGCGGAAAAACAGGTCGACGATCTCGTCCGAAATCCGGTCGCAGACCTTGTCGGGATGGCCCTCGGAAACCGATTCTGAGGTGAACAAATAAGACGCGCGCATCAACTATCCCCTTTCCGCCTCATCTGGCGGCCTTTCGTGATGTTGTCCTTGACGTGAAGTTGCCCCTGGATTGTCAATCCCGCCGGCGCGAGATGACGTAGGATTCGTCGTAAAACCAAAGCCCGTTGTGCCTGCGCAAAACCTCTCTGGCGGCATCGAGAGTGCGGCCGCTATGAGCCATGTCCGTCAACCGGTCGTCTTCGATCTGGGCGACATACACCGCCGCGTTCCAGGCTGCAAAGGCCGTCGAGGTTCCGATCGTGCCGGTGACCTCGTTGGGCAGCGCTTCCATATCATATCGGAAGATCGAACGGTTATCGGCATAGGCATTAAAATTGAGGTCCCGCCCGGTCGATCCGAGCTCGTATTTCACCGCGCGCAATAGCTCATGACGGCTGACGGAGAAAGGATTTTCTCCAGGCCAGACCGCCTGGATGATCTCCATGCCCGGATCCTGCCCGTGGGAGTGAATCCCGATCAGTCGGCCCCCGGCCCGCAGGGCGCGAGCGAGCGGTGCGATGATCCGCTTGGCGCGGAAATTCACCGAGGATTTCGCCCGATAGGGCTGGGAAGCGATGATCAGGTCGAAATTGGCCTCGGTCCGGCCGGCCCGGGGGATGATCGAATCGAGCAGGAACCGGTGGTCCTCCCGGTACAGGATCAGCGCCACCGGCCGCTCATAGATCGGCATGCCCGAGCGCGGGCTGACCATGGCGCGCCAGTTCTGCTCCAGGAATGGCTTCAATTCGGCGATCTGGGCCTCGAATTCGCCCGAGGAAGCCCCCCGCAGGGCCACCTCGTGCCAGATCATGCCCGCCGCGGCCGTGGGCGAGCGCGGGGTCAGCCACGGCGCCTCGGCGTAATACATGTTGGTCAGCACGAAGACGGTCGCGGGGTGCTCGAACAGCCGGTCGGGCATCTTCTCCAGGACCAGCCGGACGTCCTCCAGGCTCAACTCCTTGCCGGCGATATAGAACGGCATATGGGGAAAGCGGCCGTGCATCAGGCGCATCACGCGCGACAGCACGGTGCCGTCGCCGACCCCGGCGTCGAATACCCGTAACGCCGGCGGCCGGGGATGGATGCTGGAAAGCTCGAGCCCGACCCTTTCTGCGATCACCCGCTTCTCGCTGCAGGTGTGGACGAACAGGAGGTATTTCTGGCGGTTCTCGAAGAAGCGGAAATTGCTGCGGGGGTCGCGCTTCTCAGGCGGCACCTGCAAGCCCCGCGGCGGCGGCACCGCGCCGCTAGAGGCCGCGATATAGGCCTGGATGCGGTCGAGCGTATCGATGGTGATGCGCTTGCCCTCGCGCAAGCGATGCACCAGCTTGCCGTCATTGACCGCGCGCCGGCCAAAGCTCGATTCCGCCATGTCGGACATGCGGCAGAACTCCGAAATCTGGCTCAGAATCTCGTCGTTTTTCATAGGGCCAGGGTTTTGGGATGGCGGTGGGCAACAGGCTTCGGGTGGGCTGTCCTACCACTATCTGCCCACCGAAGGTAACCCCTCATGCTGAGGGGCGCGCCCTTCGCGTCTCCGGAGTGCCTTGCTTGCCGGGAGAACCATGAGGCCACCGACTGCACCTTCACAGCTCCACAATAATTCGTCATGCCCCGCGCATGCGGGGCATCCAGTACGCTGCGGCCTCTCAATTCCATCACTAATGTCTCTGGAATACTGGATCGTCCGCCTTCGCGGACGATGACAGTTGGGGTTGCAGACACAGCTTCGCGATCCCGCCGCATGTTTGCGCGAGGTTTGATCCTGAACTTCCCGCCATCTGAAGATCAGAGGGCGCAGGGAATGCCGGGCGCCCGATGCGCCCGCAGTCTTGCGTGCAAAAGTGAGAGTAGCACGCACGCAAGTCGTCACGGTCACACCGGAAACACCCGGCATTCCCCGCGCAATGGTTTACGGTAGAGTAGGAGTGTGGCGCAGTGAACGTTAGGCTTGGCGTATCTGTTTTCCGCCCCTTTCGTCTGGCGGTGCCTGAACGGCTTAGCCGTGATCCCTGTTTCCACACTCCCCTCATCGAACCGGACTGGCGCGTTTGGCGCATCCGGCTCTCGGGCAAGCGCTCATGCCTTCGCCCACGGCAGGTTACGCGTCAGCCCCGGCAGCCGGACCAGTTTCAGCGTCTCGTAGAGGTACTGGTTGGGGAAGCGTTTGAACCCTTGGCTTTGGACCCGGTGCTTGCTGCATAACCACTGGCGCAGCCGATGGTTGGTGTGGGCATCGACCACCTGATAGGCCTTGGAGACCGGTCCGAGGTGGAAGTAGTTCGCCCATCCGGTGAGTTTGGAGTTGAGTTTCTTCACCAGTTTCTCGGCTGATAGCGTCGTCGTGTGCTGCCCGGTCTCGTCCCGGATCGCGTCGCAAATTCGCTTGATGCTCTTCTTCGATGGCCTCGAGTTGAGATGGGCCTTCCCGGTTTTGCGGGAGTAACACCGTCCGAACGTATAACCCAGGAAGTCGAAGCTTTCTTCCGGTACACGGCAAATTCGGGTCTTGTCTTCGTTGACCTCCAGTTGCAGTTTCTTGATCACCTCTCGCATCGTCTGCATGGCGATCTCGGCCGTACCCTTGCAGCAGATCACCAGGTCGTCGGCGTAGTTGACGATGACGGCTCTCAGCCGTTGCCGCGTGCCCGATTGTTTCCACCACAACACCAGCCGTCGCATGTACAGGTTCGACAGTAGCGGGGAGATCGGGGAGCCCTGCGGTATGCCGCGATGCTCGTCCCGATTGCGCGTGGTTCGATATTTGCGTCCGCGATCGTCCGTCTCTTCCACCGGCGCCTCGATCCACACCTTGATCAGGTGCAGGATTTGCCGGTCGGTGATCCGGCGCGCCACCGATTTCATCAGTGGTCCGTGCGGAATCTCATCGAAGTAGCCACGCAGATCGGCGTCGACCACGGCCGTGTGCCCGAAGTTGATCAGGCGGTTGACGGCCTCCACCGCATCCAGCGCATTCTTGCCGGCGCGGTACGCGTATTGCTCGGGCTGCAGGTCGGCTTCGAAGATGGGCTCTAACACCAACATCGCCGCCGTCTGAACAACCCGGTCGCGTATCGTCGCGATCCCCAGAGGTCGCATTTTCTTGCTGTTCGGTTTCGGAATGTAGACCCGTCTGACCGCTTGCGGTCGATAAGTCTTGTCCCTGAGTTCTTGCGCCAGTTCCCCGAGCCATGGGTTCCAGTCGGTGTCGATGTCCGGGGTCTCGCGACCCTCGGAGTCCCGATCTTGGCTTCCATACGCTTCGATGTCGTCGAACGTCTGGCCGTCCACTCCAGCTGCGCCGCCATTGGCTTTGCATCTGGCATAGGCGAAGCTCAGAACATCCGCGCGGTACACCTTGTCATACAGAAGATAGAACCTGAACTCGGGTTCTGCCTTCGCTTTCGCATGTAATGAAGTCTGCAGCTTCCGGACACTTGGTGGAGTTTCCAGGTTTCCCAATCTCCCCTCCTTCACCACTTTCCACATCGACTTGAACGAGGGCTCCTTCCCTCTGCCGGCATTACCCGGCTTCCTCGGTACTACGAGCCCATCCAACTCCCCGCCGCGCCCGGTCTGACCTTCACAGGCCTCCGGTTGGTCCCTCGCTCAGGACCACGCGATGGGGTCTCCCGTGTTGCTACAGTTCTCGTTGTGTACGTGCCGTCGTCACTACCCCGGTGGAGCTGCTGGGTGCCTGTCGCTCTCTTCCCCAGCAATGCCAGCTTTCCCTGTATAAGCGCCAGGTCAGCCTCCACATCGAGCTTTTCGAGGCCTGCTCAACGTTTACTCGCGTTACAGCCCGCACACTCGCGGAGTCACTTAATGACCCTTTCCATCGGAGGCTTCAGCCGGCTCGTTACCTTCCCCACTGCTCCGATTGCTACCGGCCGGAGCGACCCTTGCCGGGAGGGACTTACACCCTCTCGAGAACCGTGCCTTTCCACGGCACACGCTTATTTCGCGCTCTCCTCGGGGACCGGGCTCTTTTGCCCCCGTCGTTTCGCAAGGACTAGCCCCGCAAACCTTAGCGCCAGCGTCGGGGCGCCAGGACCACACGACTTTGCCGTCCGCTTCCAGCGCGCTCGTCTCACACGCCATCAGCGTCCACCGCAACCCGCCTCACGTCCGTGACGATCGCGAAACGCCCCTCTTGGTGAGGCGGGATGATTTGCTTCTACTCCTGTTTCTGCCGATTTGTCAAGTTAAATTCTGAAATTCAGAAGTTGATGAAGGCTCAACCCGGGGGCGCGGCAAAGCGGAACGGGGTGCCGTTCGATTCCAAGGCGAACGTGGGTAGCTCTGCAACGATGAAAATTCGCCAAAAATCTCAGAACTCTTCTTAAAGTGTCTATCGGTAGGATCAGCCGATGAATAACGGCCCTCTCGCTCCGCATCAATTCATCCTTGAAGTCGTGGACCGCGAGCGATTGTGCCCAGTCCTGCAAAGCATTTTCAAGGTGACGGACCTCAACGCGCTTCAAGCGATTTTGGGGAACGAAGCCGCCGATGATCCCGAATTGCTCGCGACCTACTGGCTGGCGGCCGATGAGCTAGACGCCATCAACGAACAATTTCACGTTGGCTTTCAACCAGAACTGCTTGGCCTGCCAAACATCGACATTTCGCTTTTCAAGCGAAGCCATCATGGCGCGTCGCCGCTGCCATATCTGACGCATACCGGCTATGAGTTGCCGCTCATGCTCGATGGCAGAAAGAAATTGGCAAAGATGTCTGACGGATACCCACCCTGGAATTTTCCCGGCGAGGAAATTTTCGATCGTTGGGTGCTGGAGGGAAGCCTCCACAAGGAAATAACCATCGAACCTTTCGATCGACCCCACCCCCGGTTTGAAGGAATCCGGACAGTCTATTACACGCCCAAAGGCGAGGAGTGGCGAATACCCGCGACCAAGCTGATCTGGAAAGCGGCTGAGCGTGGTTGGAACGAGCATTTCGAGCGGCTCGAAGGCATGCTGTTTGGCTATGAAGATTGGCAGAATGACTGGTGGATAGCAGACGGCCTGAAGAAAGGTCGGTTTGCCGGCCTGGCGCTGTGCTGCCCGGTCGATGCTGCCGGGCTTGACTGGATTGAAGCTTCCGGTTTCCGGGCATTGCCTCCGATCGATAAACCAAGTCTGGCAATCGCGAGCTTTGATTGGCGAGACGAGGCTGCCATGAAGTCCTTCATGTTGAAGGACGACGAAAGCGCCGCGCTCGTCCGGTTTAATGTCTTCGGCAAGGTATTAAGCGATATGCTCGACTTCCCGAAGAGCGGTTCATGGCCGAGCGGTCCATGGCCCTTTCCCAGCGACCGCATTCCGGAATTGAACCACCATTTGCTGCGACCGGTCGATGTTCTGCACAGGCGAGGCCGGGATTAGACTGGTGTCGTTTTGTACCCTCGCGCGACCTCATCGTTGCAATCTTCCGAATAAAACGAGACTTGGGACAAAAGGTGCCGTGGTCGAACTCCTCGCTGCTTGGCGAGGTTTATCCGGCAGAGAAGTGAAGGCAGTTCGGGCGCGGGCTATGAAGGCGAGTTAGTTGACCGCAAGTTTCGGGCTGGTAGCTCATGACGATCCCTCCGGTTGAAGCCAACAACGTGACGTCGAAATCCGCGATGCCGCCATGGCGTCGATCAATGGCTACAATGCCAGCTTGACCGCGCTCGCCAAAAACGCCGGCGCCACTTTCTTCGCGCTGCCACCGATGTCCGAGCCGCACACCATCGACGGCGTCCACCTGAACGCCGCCGGCTACGCGGTCTAGGATGCGGCGCTCTTGCAAGGCGCGATGTCGATCTGCGATTCGAAATAAAACAGTAACTCAGCATTAACCGATACGGTCGTTTGCCGAGCAGCCCCGTCGGCGTTCACCATTGCCCGCAGGGAATCGTTCATGCCAATCTGTAGAAGCCGAAATCCGGTCTCGACCGGCCCGCAAGCCGAGCCGGAGACATGACCGAACCGCAACCCGGCCCACCGCCGAACAAACTGTTGGGCCTGGAGCTGCTGCGTTTCGTGGCGGCAATAGCCGTCGTAGTCTGGCACTACTCGCACTTTTCCTACATCGCGGACAGCCCCGTCAACCTCTTCATGAACCGGCTGCCGCTTTACGGCCTGCTGCAACCTTTTTACGAAGCCGGTGAATACGCCGTTTGGGTGTTCTGGTGCATCAGCGGCTTCATCTTCTTCTGGAAATACCGTGACGCCATCACCGATCGGTCGATCAGCGGTGGAACGTTTTTTGTGTTGCGCCTGTCGCGGCTGTATCCATTGCACCTTGCTACGCTGGCTGCTGGTAGCGATTCGCTACAGCCCGTCTATTTCCACCTGAACGGATCTTTACTTTGTCTATCCGGACGACGACGTCCGGCATTTCCTGCTGCAGATGTTCATGGCCAGCGGCTTTCAACATGGCGACAGTTTCAATGACCGAGTTGGTCGATCTCAGTCGAGGTTCTGGTCTATCTGGTGTTTTTTCTGATGCTGAGGTTCGTGACCCGATCCGCGCTGGTGAACCTCGCCATGATCGCGGTCGGGACCGTCGCAACCCAACGGTTGGCTGCCTGGCGTTTTTCTACATCGGGGGGCTCGCGGCGATCGCGCCAGGCGGTTGCGCCTATGCGGCACCGCGCGTCTCGAGGGCATGGCGTGGCTTTTCGCCGTCACGCTTCCGGCATTCTGCCGGTTTGACTGTCCGATCTCATGATCCTGGCCTACACACCGCTCGTCCTGTTTTGCCTGTCCGGCAACCTCAGCGTGACGCCACGGGTCCAGCGGATCATCGAGGCCACGGTCAACATGACCTATTCAAGCTATCTCATTCACTTTCCGATTCAGTTGCTGATCGCCGTCGGCTTCGCGATGTCCGCGACCCCATTTCGTTTACGATCCGACCTTTTTTGTGGTCTTCGTCACAGCCACCCTGCTGGCCTCGCGATTGACCTATCGCTATTTCGAGGCGCCGGCCCAAGCTTTTCTTCGCTCCCACCTGTTGCTGCCGTCGGGCATGGTGACGACGCCTGCGTTCGCGGCGACAAGTCGAATATGCCCGCGAAGCGGATCAGATCAGGTTGCGGATCGGTATCCGTTGATGTTGCGGCGTCAAGCTATCCCCAGTCACGCCTAGTAGCGTTCAACTGCACGCTAGCCCTGCGCATTTCGTGTATCATCTTACGCTTCAGTTATCCTCTTGATACGCCAGCCCTGCTTTCGCTCTCGGGGCATTGCCCGGACACTTTCGCTCTCGGGGCACCGGAACACGACCTGACTCTGCTGCCGGCCCGACCCGGTCGCAAATGACCCAGTTTCCCTCTCGCTAACAGTTCTCGTTCAGTCGTTTCTTGTCCCACACCAGCCACAATCTTACAATCAATAATATCATTCTCGTCCCGCTTCGAACTTTTGAGTTTTCACGCAACCGGACCCAAAGCGGAAAACACGGAAATGATGAGATGCATGTGGCAACTCGCAGCTGCGACCGAGGCTTCACTTTCGTGGACGCCATACCGCAATTTTGGCTGCAGGGCCGAGGTCGATCGGCTCAAGAAATTCCGGCGTTTCGCCCCGGGCAAGCAGCGCCGCCAAACCGCCCGGAGCACGTTGAACAATCATGTCTCCATTAAGGGGCACCTTGCAAACCGCTAAGTAGTCGACGTGGCGGTCCGATAGCATTTGGCGCGCAAGCGGCGGCGGCGCCAGCATCAGCTTAAGCATCGCGAGGTTGCCATCGTTATTGCGATGGTATGGTGCCGCAAAGATGTCGTGGTTGGTTTCCACCAGAATTGCCGGCCCGAGATCGATCGGTGCCATCACACGTCCTTTGGGAAGTTGACTCATCGGTGCGACGTCCGACACGTTCTGGCATGTTGACCATTCGATATCTGACATCTGCGGCTTCAAGATCGAGTCGATCAGCGGCTTTGCGGTCAGGCCCATCGCAGCAAATGTCATTGGCGAGACGGCAAGTGCCAACAGCGCCAGATTGCGTCCAACGGCAAGCGATGGCCAGACAGCCGCCGCGCCCGCCGCAAACATTGGCGCTGCCACCATGGACGCGCCAGCAGAGCCTCGCATTTCCCAAACGCTGAGCCCGATCAGCGCGGCGAGCGACACGCTGCCAGGTATCCAACGGAACCGATCGAGCGGATTGGACCGGATTAGTGCCGCCGCGACCACCCCCAACGTAATCAAAGGGAATGCGTAATTGCCGAGGACCAGCTCCGGCAGAAGCCGGAGCATCCTCGCAAGTGAGATCGACTCCTGAACGTTGTCGAGCCATATCGACGTGACAAGTGGATCAAGCTGCGCGTAAGGCGATGCAACGCATCCCGAATACTGCGAGATGAACGCGCCGATCAAGGCGACCGCCACTCCGGTTGCCGTGACCAGGCGCAGCAACAGCGTCGAGTGGTAGCGATCAATTCCCACCATAAGGGTCAGGCCAAGGCCGCCGCCGGTGGTCAAGAGAAGAAGTGGGCCGCCGAGGGAGTCACAGACGGGTGACGCCAGCGACGGCAGCGGTAGCGAGTGCCAATGCGAGTACGAGCGTTGATGCCGCCAGCGTCATCGCGAACGCGGCGACTTGTCGCGCGACGGATGAGCCACGCCAAATAAAAAGTCCCGCTATAGCGACGGCTAACGCGGCGATCGCAGGCAGCATTTCAACGCCGATGGCCAACGATAGCGATGCCGCGAGGCCGGCCAGCGCGGCCTTGACCGCACTTCGCTCGATCTGCAGCGTAAACAAAATCAGGGCCAGCAGGAGATCAATCTGAGCGTTATGATGATCGATCGCGCCGGGCCGGAAATGAACGAGCGCCGGCACAGCCAGCAGCGCCAGCACCGCTGAGCTTATTTGTGAGGTTATGGCGCCATCACTCATCTGTCGGGCAATCGCTACGACCAGCAAAAGCGCGACGGCGAACAGCAGCAGGGGCCAGAGAAATAGCGTCACCGCTTCGGCGCCCTGCATTCCAATCAGGGGCTTCAGCAACAGGATCGATACGGTCAAGGGCAGATCGATAAGGCGCGACCAGTGCATCAGTACGCCGGGCGAGTCCAATCGATATTGCCAGAGGTCAAACCACCCTTGGCCGTTTATCAGATCGCGAACTTCGACCAGCCGCATGGCATCATCGGGAGACATCGCATCGATGACACCGGTCTTGATCGAAAGCAATTTAACTGCGAGCACAGCCGCCAGTCCGAGCACCGTTATTAGGATGCCTGCACTCCCGCTTCGCCGCTCCGAGGCTAGAACGAGGTCTGACATGGCTTCCCCATCAATATCAGCAGCGACAACAAACGGCTTGCAGCCCAAAAAACAGCGGGCGAGAAGCAACGCCGTACATCCTGGGCCGCGCAGAAGCGCATTAGGTCCTGCGAGCACAAAGGCATCTGTATCGGCACACGTTAAACAAACTCTTTACAAATATTTCGTCCTGACGTTGAACGTGTGTTGATCAGTTAAGGGAAGCGGAAACGTTTATCTAAAGGATTTGGCGGCTGCTTTATTATTGAAGCGCAGTACCGGCTGATGAACTACCTTCGACATTAAGATGCTTTTGGAAGCAACGATCCATCTCCGTTGATCAGGGTAGATCGGAAGTGGTCGGCGCATGGTCAAGACGGCGTTTTGGCACCCTTGACACATACCGACAGATGCCACCGGCTGCTCGTATTTGACGGCAGTCGTACTGGTTTGAAGCTGGCGGTTGTGTTTCGTGAAATTTTCGCGACTGAGCAATATTGCTCTGTGAACGACAGTGCACTGCGGCACACTGATTTATCGCCGTCCCTATCAGCAACTGAGATTACCCTCCAACCTAATCTAACAGGCAGCATCATGCCTTTACTTCAGCTCAAGGTCGCACACGAGCGGACTCGATATACCCTCTCGCAACTTGTCCAATTGCGCCGCCAGATGCTCAGCTACGCTCGATCGCTGCCACGCGGATCATCTGAGCGGAATGGTCGCCGTCAGATCGCCGCTTCATTGCGCAACCTCTTCAGAAACAAGAAGTGGCTGGACGCGCATGATCTAGAGGATCGGGAGTAAGGCCGCCTCAGTTGGCGGCCTCTTTCTTATCCGGCCAAGCCCGCGATGTCGCCCAGCGGCACATCGCGACATTTTCGCTGCGCCGCAGAAGTTCGTCGCCATCGGGATATGGCGGATATCCAACAAGCCGCACCGTTCGAGCTCGATTTCCGATCTAAGCCCTCGCGCTCTCCGCAATCCTCGGCGCTTCGATACCAATCTCGCGCAGTTGCCCGGTCGGCGACGTGATCTGACCGTGGCGCGGACTTAGGAGTCGTTAGGTTCTTAGCGCATGACGCTCCGGTTTCGGAGCATGAATCACGTCGACGACCTCACGGGCCACGACTTTAGAACGCGAAGCGCGCCGTCTCGCCACCATCCAGCGTCCCCGCGAGATGTGATCTGGCATAGGAGGCAGCCGGCCGCCGCACTCGACAGCGCGTGACGCTCGCCGTATTTGAAGGCGGGCGAGACTCCCGATAAAGTGCCGCGGCACCGCCGACCTCCAACCGGTGGTGCCGTGTGTCCGGCGCAGGCTGGTTCGAAGGTTGGTTGTCCTTTCGTGGGCAATCCCGCAAAGATCAGGCAGATGACGAATGGCTTGTTTTGACGGGGCACGGCAGACGGAGCTGGTCCAATGACCGCGCCCGGCGCGCCGTCCGGCCTGCCTCCGGTGTCCCAGCGGGTGGATCAGGCTTTGACTCGTGCCGCGATCTTTCTGGTCGCGACGATCAACCCTGGCGCAGAGAGTCGCGCAGCCGTCCGGTCGTTTTGCGGCGACCTGCCGGCGCTGTTACGTGCCGTGGGCTTCCGCGATATCGAGGGCAACCTCTCCTGCGTGATGGGGATCGGATCCGAGGCCTGGGACCGGCTGTTTGGCCAACCGCGGCCGGCGGAACTGCATCCTTTCCGCGAAATCAGAGCCGGCTCGCGCCATGCCGTTGCCACCCCTGGCGATCTCCTCTTTCACATTCGCGCCAAGCGCATGGATCTCTGTTTCGAGCTGGCTACTCAAATCATGACCAAGCTCGGCGGGGCGGTTTCGCCGGTCGATGAAGTGCACGGCTTTCGTTATTTCGACGACCGCGATCTGATCGGCTTTGTCGATGGCACGGAGAACCCGACGGGGCAAGTAGCGACCGATGCCGCCTATATCGGTGCCGAAGACGCTGTCTTCGCCGGCGGCAGCTACGTGATCGTGCAGAAATACCTGCACGATGTGGCGGGCTGGAATGCGCTCTCCACGGAAGCCCAGGAGCGCATTATCGGCCGCACCAAGCTTTCCGACATCGAGCTCGACGACGCCGTGAAACCGACTTCCGCCCACAACGCGCTGACCACGATCGTGGAGGATGGCAAGGAAATCAAGATTCTACGCGACAACATGCCGTTCGGCCGCGTCGCCGAGAACGAGTTCGGCACCTATTTCATCGGTTACGCGCGTTCGCCGCGAACGATCGAGCAGATGCTGGAAAACATGTTCGTCGGTCGTCCTCCCGGCAACTACGATCGTTTGCTCGATTTCAGCGTTGCCAAGACCGGCAATCTGTTCTTCGTGCCGTCCGCGACTTTCCTGGAAAACGTCGCCGACGACGATCCCGTCGCGCAACTTTCGGACCAGCCCGCCGTTGCCGCGCCAAAGCCGGCACCGAGGCGCGAGGGTTCGCTCGGTATTGGTTCGCTCAAAGGAGATCCCGCCTCATGAATAATCTTCATCGCGAGCTTGCCCCGATATCCGATGCGGCCTGGGGTCAGATCGAGGAGGAAACGTCGCGCACCATCAAACGCTACCTTGCCGGGCGGCGCGTCGTCGACGTGCAGGGTCCAAGCGGAACCGCTTTGTCCGCGATCGGCACCGGCCATTTGCGCAACGTCGCGGCGCCAGGAGACGGAATCCTTGCGCGACAGCGTGAGGTCAAGCCGCTGGTCGAGCTCCGCGTTCCCTTCGAGCTCTATCGCCAAGAGATCGATGACGTGGAGCGTGGCGCCAACGATTCGGATTGGCAGCCCGCGAAGGATGCCGCACGGCTTTTGGCCTTTGCCGAGGACCGGGCGATCTTCGAAGGCTATGCCGCCGCAGGCATCGGCGGCATCCGCGAGGGAACCAGCAATCCGGTCCTGACCCTTCCGACCGAGATACGCGCCTACCCCGACGTCATTGCGCAGGCGCTAAGTCAATTGCGACTCGCCGGCGTCAACGGTCCCTATTCAGTGTTGCTGGGTGCCGATGCCTATACGGCGTTGAGCGAGACCAGCGACCACGGCTATCCGGTGCTGCAGCACATCAAGAGCCTCGTGGACGGCGAAATCATCTGGGCTCCCGCGATATCAGGCGCATTCGTGCTGACGACCCGCGGTGGCGATTTCGGCCTGTACATCGGCGAGGATGTCTCGATCGGCTATTTGAGCCACGATGACAAGACGGTCCGACTCTACCTCGAGGAGACATTCACCTTCCTGTTGCTGACCACGGAGGCTTCCGTTGCGCTGACCGCCAACGCCGGCAAAGCCAAACCCTGATCGCCGCTTATGGCAAATCGCAACATTTCGCTGCGCTGATGAATCTTGTCGCGACCCGGACCTGGCCAACATCCGGCACGCCGCACCATTCAGGCTCGATCTATGAGGACGCGCCCTGGTTCCTGATATCAGCCTTCGCGCTCTGCTGCAATCCTTAGCGCTTCGATAGCGATCTCGCGCAGTTGGCCGGTCGGCGACGTGATCTGACCGCAGAAGTAGAGACCCGGCACGGCCGTCGCCTTGCCGGTCACCAGTGGCGCG
The DNA here is from genome assembly GCA_963777475.1 of uncultured Alphaproteobacteria bacterium. Lineage (GTDB taxonomy): Bacteria > Pseudomonadota > Alphaproteobacteria > Rhizobiales > Xanthobacteraceae > Bradyrhizobium. Next base: position 2,785 of record CAVZQX010000048.1, on the reverse strand, counting down.
CCGTACTGATCGAGCACCCCATCCACATCGGGGATCAATCGTCGCAGATCAGCGCGGAAGCCGGTTGCGAGAATGACCGCGTCGAATTTCTCAGTGACATGGTCGGCGAAGATTTTCATCGGGGGCGCGGCAGATTACGCCGACTGATCCGACTTACAGCCGCTTGATGCCATCGAGATCGGAGATATCAGGGAAGAAATCTTATTCCGTATGTGTTGCCGCGACGCCAAACGACTTCGCATGGCTGGCATTTCGGATGTGTGGGCACAAGCTCCAATCCGAACATGTCGCTGACATCGATCGCGACATCTGTGATGATCCGGGCGCCGCCCGGCGAGACGTCCATCACGAAGCATTCGCGCTTGGTCATTCCGTTATCGACCGTGATCCAGGCCGGCTGCTTGCGCACCTGCCGTCGCGGTTCGCGCGGTACCTTTGCCCTTGGCTTGTCAACAGTCATGATCAGCATCCTCGTTGGTACTGGGAGCGATCGGCCAGGCTATCGTCAAAGCGGGTCATTAGACCCCGATTCCGTAAAGTTCCTGTTAGGGCATTGCGTTGAAGTTTATGGGTTTGGCCTTGGAACTTAACCACCTTGACCGCACGTTGTCCGCTCACGTCACAACCGTCCGCTTCGGCTCGACGATCTCGAACATCCGCGGAAACTCGTCCATCAGGCTCATCAGCTCCGCAAGCCGCATCGGATTGCCGGCGACCTTGATCTTTCCGGCAGCAACGGCTTCAGGAAAACTTGTTGCTCCGCGATGACTTTATCAAGCGTCCTCGCGCGAGCCCGAACCTCGCGTCCGCGGTGGCCGCCTGCCGCCCTCGATATAGGTCAGCGCGCTGTTCTCCAGCGTCGTGACAAAGCTCTCGTTGGTGTCCGTGAATTTCCAGTTCAGCACGATGTACTTCCCTTCCGCCTTCGGTCCGTTGACCGCACCCCGAGCACGTCCCATAATTGCTCTGTTCGAAGCGAAGCGAGCGTCTCGCGCGGCATCGGCGGGCGCAGCGGCACCTTCGGCATGCCCTGCCGCAATTCCTGCGCGCCGAACAGATAGGCGTTGCGCCAGGTGGCGCTCTCCGCGGCATAGCCGAGCTGCTCGAGCGTGTCGGCCAGCAGCGCGCGCGCCGCCTGATTGTCCGGCTCGGCGAAGACGAGATGGCTCACCGCTTGGGCCACGAAACGGAACTCGCCCTTGGTGAAATCGCTTTTCGCGCGCGGCAGCATCGCCTCGGCGCCGCCCATGTATTCGACGTATTTCCTGCCGGCTTCGACCGGCGGCAACGCATCGAGATTGGCCGGATTGGCGTCGTACCACCCGAGATATTTCTGGTAGATCGCCTTGACGTTGTGGCGGATATGCCCGTAATAGCCGCGGCGTATGCCAGGCGCCATCGAGGCTCTTCGGCGGCCGGATGGTCTCGGCGATCTCGCTGCGGTCAGGCCATGGTTCATCAGCCGCACGGTCTGGTCGTGGGCGAATTTGTACAGGTCACGCTGCTGCCGGATATGGTCTCGAGCGCTTTCGGCCCCACACCGGCCAATGATGCTGGCCGAACATCGTCTCCGCCCTGCCGCCCCACAGATGCAGCGCCTCGTTGAGATATTTCGACCACGCCAGCGCATCGCGCACGTCCGCGCCGCGGAACGGCAGCAGGTTGTGGAATTTCTGCGTGCAGTTCTCCGCCATATTGAGCACCTTGTAACGCGGCACGAAGAAATGGATCTCCGCCGGCGCCTCGCTGTTCGGCGCCATCTGGAATTCGAACTCCAGGCCGTCGATTGTGCGCTTGTCGCCGGTCGGATGATCAGGTCGGTCGGGCGCAGCAGCGCGACCGCACCCGTCGCCATGGTTTTGCCAAGCCCGCAATCGACCTGGCCGCGGACGCCCTTTGCCAGGAGCGTGCCGAACTGATATTTCGCCCGCCGCAGCATCGCCGGCCCGGCGATGATGTTCTCCGACACCGCGTGTTCCATGAACAGGTCCGGCGCGATGATCGGCACGCGGCCGCTGGCCAGCATGGTCGTCGTCCGAGCACGCCGCGCGCGCCGCCCCAATGATCCGTGTGGGTATGGGTGAAGATGACGGCGACGACCGGCGGCAGCCGCGATGCCTGAAATAAAGCTCCATTGCGGCGCGCGCACCTTCGATCGAGGTCAGCGTGTCCACGACGATGACCCCGGTATCGCCCTCGATCAGCGTCATGTTGGCGATATCGAGCCCGCGCACCTGGTAAACGCCCGGGCACCACCTCGAACAGCCCGTGATGCATGTTGAGCCGCGACTGGCGCCACAGGCTGGGGTTGACGGTCGGCGGGGCTTCTTCGCCGGCAAGAAACCGTAAGGATCGAGGCTCCAGACCACCCGCCCTGCGCCGATGTGATCTTGGCATCCTCCAGCGTGCCGAGAAAGCCGCGCGCTGCGTCGTGGAAATCGGCGGTGTCTCGAAAGCGGCAGCGCCTCCAGCATCGCCTTGTGCTCCGCGATCACCGAGGCCGAGGCGTCCTTTGGCATTTCCTTGGACGTTTCACCGACGGATGCCTGGCTCATGACGGTCCTCCCCTGCAGGTAACGTTTCAGTTCATTCGGGATGCGCGGCGAGATAGGATGAATTGGCGATTTCCCCAGGACGGCATCGTCTCCGTCTTGAAGATCGGCCTTAAGTGCACCTCGTCCGGCCCGTCGCCGATGCGCAGACAGATCGAAATCCATCTTTCTTCCGGCTTTTGGAATACTTAATAGGATATTGATCCGAATAGCAAAGCCACCTGATGCGCTAG
>CAVZQX010000047.1:0-6494 GCA_963777475.1 uncultured Alphaproteobacteria bacterium | reverse complement strand
TGTTGAAGGTGCGGCTGAAGGTTTCCACCATGGTGCCGACCCCGACATTGACGGCGAGCGCCAGCAAGAGCGCCATCAGCGCCAGCGACGATCCGGAAAGCTGCTGGCGGCTGTCGGCCCAGAACCATGCGGCGAGCGCGCCGCGGGCGCCGCGCTGGCCGAGATAAAGCAGCCGTTGGAGGATCGCGGGCAGGATCAGCGCCGCACCCAATAGCAGGGCCGCCAGCACGCCAAATCCGGCGAGCAGCGAATTGCCGAACCACAATAGCCACGCGGCCGCGGCAAATATCGCGAGCGAAAGCGTGCTCTGGAACATCAGCCAGCGGTGCTGGGCCTGTTGCCAGGCATACGGTTGCGCCGCAGCCAACAGCGACAGCCGGACCGCTTTCGCAAAACTCGTGGCCGCTGCGGCCAAGGCGCCGGCGACGCTGATGACAAGGCCGGCAATCCACCACTCCGCCTTGAGCGTCAACTCTCCCGGAATCTGCGCGCCATAGAGGCCGCGCAGCGACGCGGCGACGTCGGGCAGAAGTGCTGCCGCGATCAGATAGCCGCAGACCAACCCGACCAGGCCCGCGAGCAACGCCAGCGACACCAGTTCCGCGACCAGCACCGCGTTGAGCATGAGTGCCGAGACGCCGCAGGCGCGCAACGTCCGCAGCATCGGCAGGCGCTGCTCGAACGCGAGCCCGATGGCCGAATTGACGATGAAGAGGCCGACCACGAACGACAACAGCCCGAAGGCCGTCAGGTTGAGGTGAAAGCTGTCGGTCAGGCGTTCGAGGTCGCTCTCGGCGTCGGGCTGTACCAGACGCAGCTTGTCGCCTGCGATACTTTCGAGCGGCGCCCGTGGACCGTTGGACTTGCCGATCAGAAGACGGGAAATCTGGCCAGGCTTGTTCAGGAGCTCCTGCGCAATGCCGATATCGACCACCAGCACGTCCGGCACGAGCTGCGCTTGGACGTGCAGCGGCGGCAGCGATACGCCATCGCCGATCGACGGCGTGGCGTCTTCCGCCAGATGGAGATCGGAAAGCGTTTCCGGCGCGACCAGCGTTGTTCCCGGCGGCGTGACGAAGGCCCGCAGGCCTTCTCTTCCGATCGTCGGTGCATTGCCCACTTCCCGAGGCAGCGTCACCGGCTCGATGCCGAGCAGACGCAACGACCTTCCGCCGACCTGGACACGGCCCTCGAGGACCGGCGAGACCGGCCAACCGGCGCGACGCAATTCGACGAACAGAGCTTGCGCAAATGTGCCGCCGCCGCGGCTAACCAGCATCTCGGTCCTGGTGCCGCCGAACACGGCCGCCGCGCGGTCGTAGGATTCGCGGGCCTGCTCGTTGAGCGCCTGCACGCCGCTCCATAGCGCGGTCGCCGAGATCAGCCCGATCAACAGCGTCGCAAGCTGCATCGGATGCCGCCGCCAATGGCTCAGGAGAACCGCGAGCACCCAGATCGCGCGCCTCATGCGATCAGCCCGGCGTGCAGCGTGACCCGGCGGTCGAGCGTTCCGGCAAGACGCGCGCTATGGGTGACCATCAGGAAGCCGCAGCCGGTTCGCGCCACCAGATCGCGCGCCAGCGCCAGCACGTCGTCCGCGGTCGCTTCGTCGAGATTGCCGGTCGGCTCATCGGCGAGCAGCAGCGCCGGCTTTGTCGCCAGCGCCCGGCCGATCGCGACCCGCTGTTGCTGGCCGCCGGACAATTGCTCGGGATAGCGCTTGAGGAGGCCGCCAAGCCCGAGCCGTTCCACCAGCTCGGCGTGCCAGGCGGAATTGTTGCGGCCGGCGATCCGCGCCTGGAAAGCGAGGTTGTCCTCGACGTTCAGGCTCGGGATCAGATTGAACTGCTGGAACACCAGGCCAAGTCGGTCCCGCCGCAGCGCCGCCCGCCCGGCATCGCTGAGCTTGCTGACGCAGGATTCGTCGAGCGTGATCTCGCCGCTGTCGGCGGAATCGAGCCCGGCGATGAGGTGCAGGAGCGTGCTCTTGCCGGAGCCGGACTCACCTGATAGCGCGACCCGCTCGCCGGCTCCGACATCGAGATTGACCCCGCGCAGCACGGCGATGTCTTCGCCGGCGGAGCGGTAGGATTTGGTCAGGTTGCGGACGCTCAGCAAGGCCGGGCGTCCGCGTTGGGCGTGGGCAAGGTCTTCACTGCGGCTTCTGAAACTTCAAGACGAACTCGTCGACCGGCACCTGCGGATGGAACACCGGCACGTCCCTGGGATCCTCGGGATGATGCAGGAAGTCGCCCTCGGCCACGAGCTTGAACCCGGCGGCTTCGACTTCCTTGCGCAGCGTCGCTTCTTCGATGCGATGCAGCGTCTTGCCGACGGTGGTGCCGTCGCCTGTCTTTGCGGCATGATCGGCGATGACGAGGAAACCGCCGGGCTTGAGGGCTGCGAACATCTTTTGGTTCATCTTGGCACGATCGACCGGCATGTAGGTCACGTCATGATAGGCAAAGAAGAAGGTGATCAGGTCGAGACCGGAAACATCCGGCGGGATCGGGTCGTCGAAATCCCTGATCACATGCACGACATTCTTCATCGCGGGCTTTTGCGCGCGGATGTCGAACTTGTCCTTCACGCGCTCCATCACCGCTGCCGAATCCTGGGCGTAGACCACGCCGGTGGGCCCGACGGCGCGGGCCAGCAGCTCCGTGCTGTAGCCGGCATTGGCCTCCATATCCAGCACCTTCATGCCGTTCGTGACGTCGGCGAACGCCAGCATCTTGGCGGGCTGCCGGCGCTGGTCGGCTTGCCGGTCGGCGTCGCTGCGGTCGGGTGAGGCGACGATGGCTTCATAGTCCGGCGCTTTGTTTGTTGCGTCCTTGGCGCCCTGGGCCAGCGCGCCCGATATGGCAAGTACCGAGAACATGAACAAGCCGGCTGCGTGACGATAGATCGGTCTAACCATGACGACTCCCTTGGCATCCAGGCGATACATACCAAGGCCGTGGTCGCAGATCACGGTCTCAATGGTGTGACGACGCGATCGTGATCCGGTTGCGGCGTGCGTCTAATACAGCGACAGGCGGCATTCGCCGTGGATCGGGTTGCACCGCACGCGAAGCTCGAAATGTTCAGTTGCATTGCCGCCGATCCCCCCTGTAGCATTCGATTTCGCCCGATCGATCGGGCCAACGAACGAGACGACGAGGAAGGTCATGGCCGCGCAACCGACGCCCAAGGGAACGTTAACGCGAACGCCTGAGGGTGCCTGGAAAATCACGTTTCTGCTGTTTCTGTTCATGCTGGTGAATTTCGCGGACAAGATCGTGGTCGGCCTCGCGGGGGTGCCGATCGTGACCGAACTGAAGCTCGAGCCGGAGCAGTTCGGCCTGCTCGGCTCCGCCTTCTTCTTCCTGTTCTCGATCTCGGCCATCGTCGTCGGCTTCATCGTCAATTCCATTGCGACGCGCTGGGTGCTGTTGGTGCTGGCCGTGATCTGGGCACTGGCGCAATTCCCGATGCTGGGAACGGTCGGATTCTCCACGCTGCTGATCTGCCGCGTCATCCTCGGCGCCGGCGAGGGACCTGCCGCTTCGGTAGCGATGCATGCCGTCTACAAATGGTTTCCCGACGAGAAGCGGACGCTGCCGACCGCGATCCTGTCGCAGGGCTCCGCATTCGGCGTGATCGTCGCGGCGCCGGCGCTGAACTGGGTGATCGTCAATCACTCCTGGCACTATGCGTTCGGCGCGCTCGGCGTCGTCGGCCTGATGTGGGTCGTGGCCTGGTTCCTGCTCGGCAAGGAGGGGCCGCTGGCGGAGACCAAGGCAGTGATGAGCGAAACCAGGATTCCCTACTTCCAGCTCCTGACCTCGCGCACCTTCGTCGGCTGCTGCGCCGCGACCTTCGGCGCCTATTGGGCGCTGTCGCTGGGGCTGACCTGGTTCACATCCTTCATCGTCAAGGGCCTCGGCTTCTCCCAGCAGCAGGCCGGCATCATCTCGGTGCTGCCCTGGGTGTTCGGCGCCGCGATCGTGCTGCTCACCGGCTGGCTCTCGCAGGTCCTGGTGGCGCGCGGCGTCTCGACCCGCGGCGCGCGTGGCGTGCTCGGCGCGGCGCCGCTGATCGTCGGCGGTGCCATCCTGGCGACGCTGCCTTATGTCGATGGCGCCGGGCTAAGGTTAGCGCTTCTGGTGGTTGGCTCCGGCCTGTGCGGCTCGATCTACGTGGTCTGCGCGCCGATGATCAGCGAGTTTACGCCGGTGTCGCAGCGCGGCGCAGTGATCGCGATCTATGGCGCGATCTATACGCTCGCCGGAATCTTTGCGCCCTCGGTGATGGGCAGCGTGATCCAGCACGCAGCCACGCCGATGGACGGCTACTTGACCGGCTTCACCATCAACGCCGCGATCATGGTTGTGTCCGGCCTGCTCGGCTTGGCGCTGCTCTGGCCCAACACCGAGCGCGCGCGGTTGATGGGAACGGAAGCGGCGCAGCCGAAATACGCGTGATTTTCACGTAGCTGCGTAGGGTGGGCAAAGGTGCGCCAGGAAGCTGGTGCGATCGGCTGGTGCAAGTCCAGCCCAGGTAAGGTGCAGCACACCGCCTGGAAACGAGTGTTGCGCGAGCCCGTCGGTAACGGCGGCCGCGAAGCGTACACAGTAGTTGCGTGGGGTGTGTGATTGAGCCCCGAAATACCCTTATCGCTGGGGGCGGAGGTTGTCTTTGCTGCCGAACGCTACATGCGCAGGACCGCTATGCGAGGGACTGCGCACCCTGCCGGGGTCGGAGAGCACATCACGCGCAAAAGGATCATATTGGAACCTGGGAGATCCCGCGTCTGGCCGCTGGTCGATGAGGCTGGCGGTCCGCATCGGGAAGGCGAGGAGCCGTAGCCGATGATGCACGGAGGCGGGAAGTCGGGCGAGGCCATAGTAGCTGGGAAGCTGGCGAACGAAGTGGAGCTATCCATGGAGGAGCCGGTGGAGCGAAGGGCCGAGGCCGAGGGGAATGCGAGCCAGTTCAGCACGGGCCGGATGCAAAGCCGGGAAACCGTGTCACAGGGACTGGAGCGCATACGGCAAGCAGCAAGGGAAAGGGAGAAGGAAAGGTTCACCTCGCTCCTCCACCATGTCAGCATTGACCTGCTCGGGCAGGCATTCGGCGAACTCAAGCGGAATGCTGCGCCCGGGGTCGACGGGCTGACGTACCGGGACTACGAAGCAGAGCTCGATCGCAATCTCGAGGAGCTACATGCGAGGGTCCATCGGGGGGCGTACCGGGCGCAGCCGTCACGGCGGGCATACATACCCAAACCGGACGGTCGACAGCGTCCGCTGGCGATAGCCGCACTGGAAGACAAGATTGTCCAGCGTGCGGTTGTCACGGTGCTGAACGCGATCTACGAGGAGGACTTCCTCGGGTTCTCGTACGGGTTCCGGCCGGGTCGCGGCGCCCACGACGCAATGGATGCGCTCGTGGTTGCCGTCGAGCACCGGAAGGTGAACGTGATATTGGACGCCGACATCCAGTCGTTCTTCGATACGGTGAACCAGGACTGGCTCATCCGTTTCGTCGAGCACCGGATCGGCGACCCGCGCATCATCCGCCTGATCCGCAAATGGTTGAAGGCGGGCGTCCTGGAAGACGGGATCGTGAACGTTAGTGACAGGGGGACCGGGCAGGGAGCGGTGATCTCGCCGCTGCTCGCCAACATCTACCTGCACTACGCTCTCGACCTATGGGCCGAACGCTGGCGACGGCGCGAGGCCGCGGGAGATATGATCATCGTGCGCTATGCCGACGACTTCATTGTCGGTTTCGAGCACGAGGCTGACGCCCGGCGCTTCCTGGACGAGATGCGCGGACGGTTGGAGGAGTTCGCGCTGTCACTGCATCCTGAGAAGACCCGGCTGATCGAGTTCGGGCGCCATGCGGCGAACAACCGCAAGCGTCGGGGCCTCGGCAAGCCGGAGACCTTCAACTTCCTGGGCTTCATCTTCATCTGCGGCAAGTCGCGTCGGGGCAAATTCCTGGTCAAACGGAAGACCCAAGGCGGCCGCATGCGGAGCAAGTTGCAAGCCATCAAACAGGAGCTGAGGCGGCGCATGCACCAGTCGATCCCCGCACAGGGGAAGTGGTTGCAACAGGTCGTCCGCGGTTACTTCAACTATTACGCCGTGCCGACAAACCGGCGCGCCATCGCGGCCTTCCGGGACGGGATCGTTCGGGGATGGCGACGGGCACTACGCCGTCGCAGCCAGAAGGATGATCTCACCTGGGAGCGCATCAAGGCGCTTGCCGACGCCTGGCTCCCGAAACCCAAAATCCTCCATCTTTGGCCCCGACAGCGCTTTGCCGTCATCCACCCGAGGTGGGAGCCGTATGCGGGAAAGCCGCACGTACGGTTCTGTGCGGGGGGCGCTCAGCAATGAGCGTCCCTACCGCGACCGAAGCGTGCCCACCATGTCTTATCCTCGTCGAGAGGTGGTGGGCATGGCGCAAATGCGCCTTTGCCCACCCCTGCAAGCTCGCAAAGA
>CAVZQX010000046.1:0-52075 GCA_963777475.1 uncultured Alphaproteobacteria bacterium | reverse complement strand
CTCATGCCCTGGGCCTGGGCCACCGAACACCCTAGGAGCCTGGCGGCTTGACGCGCTGATATCCTGAGCCGCGCTCGTACCGGAGGGCCTCGTCGTCGCCGGCCTGGTGGCGTTCGGCAACTCCAGCAAGCCGCTGCGGGCAGCCTTGCGCCAAGCCGACAAATGCTGGGGCGACAGACCATGGCGACGCGCGACTTCCGAGACCACCGCACCCGGCGTAAATGATTCCGCGACAATTCGTGCCTTGACATCGTCGCACCAACGACGGCGCCGGGTCCGAGCCTGCAATGCGTCAACAACATCCGTAATCATGTTGCGATCCGCTCTCTTCATGACGGACCGCATATTGCAGGCCAAGCCGCCTATAACAATGTGGGGAAAAATGACCGCTTACAAAGTAACTGTGGCAAGCAGGCCCTAACACCCCTTGCAGATGCCATGCATCTTATTCAGCATCTGATCGTACTCCTTCACATTCGGTTCGAACGCCTTCTGGTCAAAACCACGACCTATTCGGCCTTTGCCAGTGCCGTGAGCGGCTCGCGTCGGGAGGCCTGATACAAGCTGCATAGTTGACTCCGAGCTTCGATGGAGTTCCGTGTCGAAGCTTTTGAATGCGTCCGAACTCCTCCACGCTTGCGCCTGATCGGGATTATCAAACTGGATCATTACGACGTGCTCGGGCGCAGTTCCTTCCCAAGCTACCGGTTTGTCAGTGTCCATCGACAGGCGGCCGCCGAAAGACGTGTCTGCGCCCATCAGATCGCGCAGGGCGCCTTTAAAAGCCTCTGCATCAGTAATCTTTGAAACAGTGATCAGAACGTAGGTAGGTGTCAGCACTCCCTCGCCCGCGCCCATGCCGTGGCCCTCATGGATGCCGAACCCACCCATCCCGTGCATATGGCCGCCCCGGGCCATTGCGGGCGTGCCGCAGGCGAGGTTGGCCAGGAGGATGCATATTGCCGACGCTCGGAATGATGCGCTCCGGATTTCGAACCCGGGAACTCCGCGGCCTCTCCGACGGATTGGTGAGCAGCACGCCGCATCGCTACGACGGGTGATTTCTGCGGACAGAGCCGCTGCCGAATTGTCCCCCCTTGATCCTGGACCGTGCATCACTCCTCCGATCGCCTCGGCTTGGTCTGTAGGCCTGACCATGCACGTGCCCACGATCCATTGCGACCTTACGGGCCGATGGACACGCATCTTTGAACAATCCGCAACTGTAAGATTGGCCTAAAGTTCAATCACTGCCTCTCGGAACGAAGCTCGTCGGTTGCGCTTTCGTAGCGCAGCGATTTCAAAGGAGACTTCTGTGAAGATACGCCAAGCGTTGCCACATCTCTCCATGTGTCTCCATGACATGCACTTGATAGGAGCGCTTTGAACCAAAGGGCGATATACCCTTAACGAAGAAAATTTGATCCCTCTTCGGATTGTCGGCCCAATAGACGTAATAAAGATTTCGAAGCGCTTCGACAAAGGTGCCTGCACGGCAGCCAATGACACGCCATCAGGATATCTATGATGGTCTTGCAGACAGGCCGGGAATCGCAGTGTTTCGGAAATGCTCGAATCCCACGATCAGCGACGGGTCAAGGACCGCTCGCAACCGCTCGGCCTCTTCGTCGAACAAGAGGGGCCATCGGGGATCGTAATCGACGATCTCGCGTCCCCGGCAACAGTAGCGCGCATCGTGATATTGGGCTCGAACCTAAATTCTCTAACATGACAGGCCCTGGAGCGCACCGCAGGTGCGAAGGCAGTCCTGATACAGAGTCAGTTTGGCACCGTGCTCGCCGCCGTCAAGGTCAAACCGCTGCGCGGCGGCCTGGTCGGCCGACCTTGCCTCCGTCTGCGCTCGGCGCCATCTGGATCCTCAGATCAAGGAACGAAGAAAGTTGCAGCCTGCCATCTCGCCGCGCCGGAGAATTGCCTCAAAGGAAGAAAGAAAGCGCAGCATTGACAAATTCCCCATGTGAGGCTCGCGCTGTTCGCGCGCCCGGCTACGCCGGCTTGAGGCCTTGACCTGATGATGCCGGCCCGGCAGGGGCACCATCCCTCGGTCATTTATGTAAGCGCCGGCTCGCGTCAGTGCCTGGCGGCTTTTTTCGTCGGGATACGGAACCTTGGCGCTGCTCGCCAGCAGCGACGGAACTGGGAAACTGGCAGTCGCGTATGAAGCCGCACGGTGTCATGCCCGGGCGGCTTTTTGCATCACCGGCCGCGGCGTGCGGACTTACCTTCCTAAAGTCACGGCGAGGCCGCTGGCTCACGGCCGGCACTTAATATCTCAAATTAGGACGGAACGATTCATCTTGGGGGCTCTTGGTCCCGAGCAATCGGAGAATCGATCCCGTAAGCCAAGCCACCGAACGGTCGCCATTTTGTCCAATGCCCGGCGGGAGGTCTCAAGCGACCTCAGATGCCCCTGGCACTGAGGCCGTTTTGCTTGAACACTCAGTTTGAGCCGCCGACGCACCCCCGGTGGGCTCCGCGGACTCGGCAAAAGGGCTATCTAGCGAGGGCAGCCGGCGATCAGAAAAGTGACGCGGGGCTAACAGTCCCATGTCATGTTCATGCTTCGTGGTCGGTCTGTTGCCGTCAACTTGTGGATAAGCGGTGCCAAAACTGGAACACGAGAACAAGCGCGGAGGCTTCGGTCCCGCACTTTTTATTGGGCGTGATATGCTTCCACGACATGTGCCAGGAAAATGCTGACGCTGAAAAGCGCGATGAATAACTCAACCATCGAACTGATCCTTAAATCGATCTGCGTGCCCGAAAAGGGCTCAGCTTTTTTGAATGATCTTTCATGACACGGCCGAACGGTTTTTCCTATGGTAACCCCGGGTGTCAGGGCGCTTTCTCAAGCAGCTGTGGTAGTGATGACACGGTTCAACGCCTCCTGATTGTTCATGCTTCCGATCCTGATGCGTTTATGCTCGCCAGTGGACAGAGGCCGCAAACGCGGAGCTCCCGCCGGCCCGATTGACCGATTGGCGCAGGGGCCGCCCGCTTCGTGCTGGGCGGCCCGATTCGGAGGGGGCCCGCTCGTGGTGTCCATACTCGGCTCCTATGACCAACCGATTTCCCAACATCGCTGGCGTCATTGAGGAAGTAGTCGACGGCTACACCGTAACGGTCTTCCTGCGAGCTGCGCCGGGCTTAGACGAGGCCAAGCTCTTGGCCGATCAGTCTCGGCCGACACGATCGATGAGGCCCGCGTGATCATTGGTAAGCTCGCACGCGACCGCTCGAATTCCCGAGCAAGATATCGTAATCGAGATTCGACTATTTGATGTAGGGCGGCCGAGCGGCCTTGCAAACTAGCCTGGCGGGCGGCGGCGGGATCAACCGGCCCACCACACACTCGCGTCCGCGGCCGGAACGCTCACCGGTGAGCTTGCTAAACGCGTCAGGTGCCATCGAGGGCCGCTGCAGTTCACGCTTCGTCGTCGGTCCGTTGCCGTTTTTCGTGTCAGAAAATGAGGGGTGGACGGGTTGAGAACGCTTTCCTAGCGTCGGAAAAAATGGGCGTCCTACGAGAGGCGCGGGGCTTCGGTCCTGCGCCCGGTTTGACGGCAACAACCCGAATTCCGGGCCGTCTCGCTTCGTGCCGGGCGGGCCCTTTCGAATTCTGTGAACATCACCGCGAAACCCCGCGCTCCGTTCAACCTGGAAGCGTAGCTTCACGCCAACGAAAGCGAGGAAGCCAAGCCCGCAAAGCCACGGAACCTGCCCGAACTAGACTGGCGCAAGGTGGACCGCACCGTTCTACAGACGGCAGCGGCGATATCGAAGGCAATCGACAGGATGATTGCTGACCTGCCCGAATATGCCGCGCCACATATGGCCCGCGTGCGTCTCGTCCGCGAATCGACCCGTCTGCAGCCGGCGACAATGCAACAGATCATAGACGATCGCTACACGCGAGAGGCATACGAGGCTTCGATTGCGGAGATTCCAGCCACGCCGGGCAGGACGGACCTTTAAGCGGCCGCGACCGCGGCGCAGGGACTCGCCCGTGCGCCGGCGGCGATCAGCCGGCAAAATCCGAGCCCGCCGGCTAAACCCGCACCAGCGGGTTTCCTAAACTCGCCGAGAGGCTATCGGCTCGGCAAGAGACTGCGGGCAGAAGCCGCGGACCTGATCGCAGATGACAGGGCGGCTTTGCTACCGGAAATGCTACCGAACTAGCTGAGGCGAGGTGAGGCAGACTGCGGTTAGCTAAGGCGACGCCGCGAGAAAGCCCAATGAAATAAGGCTATCTGCGGCAAGCCGGGGAGGGGTGAGGCACCGTTTCTCGAATTTCAAGACCGGTGCCTTAAACCACTCGACCAACCTTCCTTCGCAGCGACATCAATCATTTGGCGCCGGCAATATCAAGAACGGGTTAGCAAGGAGGCCCGATCGGATGACGTGGTCGATGTCACTTTCTGCTCCCCTCTTCTGAGGGCGAGAAAATCGACATGAAGGCGGCGCTCGCTCGCATCGGAAGATCAGAGTGTTCCTGGTGGCGAAGAGGAAGAGAACATCGATGCCGACAAACAACTCCCGTTCCGAAAAATCTTGGAGCTGGCCTCTCAGAAAATGGGGCGCGGATCGAAGAGCGGCGTCGGCAAAAAAGTTTCGACGGCAATCGGTGCTATCGAGGGCTTCGATCCCGTGATCTTTGATCACGTGACTACAAGTATAGTCGAAGCCAACCGAGGAGGGGGGCTCATGCTCGACACTTTCTTTTGGTACACTGGCTTAGCAACTTGGATCCTGATCGTGTTCGACGTGGTTTTGGTCCTTGTAGTCAACGCCCACGATCGATCGGTCATGAGGCGCGGCGAGCATTTGAACCGACGCTAAGCCTCGCGGCGCGCATGCGATGCGGGATGCGCTCGCCCCGATCGAAGTGCCGATATTTCTCGGCAGTCCAATCCCGATTGTCTCGCCATGCATGAAAATCCGCCTCGGTGCGGTTCGCCAATAACACGCGCCACGCTATCTCGAAGTCGGCGCGCGTATGGTCGAAGGTGGCGGCGGTACCGGACTTGCACTCGCCCGGATTGCTGCCCGGAAGCCGCAGCGCCATTGCATGCGCCCATGATTCCGCCGATTTGACCGATCGTGAAGCCGCTATGTGGGTCGGGAAACGACAGACTACTACCGGCAAAAAATCCCCGCCCGCAGGGGTGACTGGCAGGCAGGGAGTGGGCTACGCAGGTACTTGGCCACAACGCGGAACATCTGCGGCTAGGCAACTGTATCCTTGGTTTGTGACAAGCGGTTCGCTCTGCAAAGACCAAATATTGGGAGGCCCAGTTGAGCGGCTCGCTCCCGTCGCCCTCGCGCCATAAATTCCCTTTCGCACCGCTCGAACTTAGCCAATTCTTCCTCGACCCCCCGGGGATAATTTTTCTTGGCTCTGGTAGCGGGGTGCGTAGGCGGGACCATGGGAACTCTCCTGCAGTACATCTTCATGTAACAACCCCGTACCTGTGCAATTCAATCTGCCTGCTAACGCTTTGATCCAAGTCATACCTTGATGCGGCGGCGCCCAACGGTGGGAACGAGACGAAATCTCAGTAGTCTTACGGAGGTTCGCTTTCACGGAGTTTTCGCACAGCGGTTGTACGTAGCGTGCTCAGCAGCCGAACAACGCGACCCGGCCATCATACTCCCGCTAGGACGGCGTTGTGGCAATCGCTCCGAGGAGACGCACATGCTAGCGGAAAAGTTCTTTCTGGTTTTGGAAACGCTCATAAGCCGCACCAATCCCGACGGAGGTCCGCGCGTGGAAAGCACCTCGCAGCAAGTTCCAATCAAGCTCCCGCGCAAAAGCGGCAAGTAATCTGCGCGCGGGGATTGCCTTCACTTGGCGGTTTTCTCGGGCTGGACGGTGAGGCGGATGGCCACTTCCGTTGAGCCGTCGAAAACTTCAAGGATATGATCGCAGGGCAGGCAACGGTATTCGCCATTTGGTTCGTCTGCCGGAAGCCACTTCAAGACGGCGGTAGCCGGCCTTGCATTTGGGACAGATGATAGCGGACGACCTCATGTTCGGGAAATTACTACCCGGTGCCAAAAATTCCAACTAGAGCAGCCAAGTGGCGGTGCCCGGGTGCCGCTCGGGATTATTTTCCCTTGCCTTCAGCCCGAACTCGACCAGGCAGTGGATGGGCTTCGCAAACGAGGTTCGTGAGGCTGTCGAGCACGAGCGAAAGCGCCGGGAGCGCACCGCTGAACGTCTCTAAAAAGTGCGACAATAACGCGGGTTTACAAGGCTTTCGGAGGGGTCTTTCGGGCTCGAAATCCTGTCGCACCTGCTGACAAATATAGTGACTGGTAGCCCTGCCACTCCTGCCAATTTCTCCATGCCCGTCGCTGATCAAAGCAACGGAGGAACCTGGCGCCGCCGGCTCGGAAAAATTCGAAGAGACCTTAGTTCGCGGTGTGCAAGTGGTCGGCTTCGGATTTTCGCCAGCCAGCGCCATTGAGTTTGTCGAAATTCTAAACCGAACTGTTCAACGCGACATAGCGTGCGGCTTGGCCGGTGTATTGTGTATTCTCGGAATCGTAACGCTCGGCGCCGCGTTGGCTGGCCTGAAGGGTCGCGCCTTTAACCAGACGTTCATGGTTGGAGTCCAACGGGCGTGTGTAGCGAACCACCGGTTGACCACCGAAACCCTGTGAACAAACGGCGATAAAGGTGGTCAATCACGCGCAAACTTCATTGTTTTTATTGATCTTTTCGTTCGCTATTTACGTTCGGGACGCAGGGTCGCAGGTTCAGATGTCTTCACGCAACGAGCCTTGAAATTTCTTGTTCAACGAACCGCAGCAATCGGGTTGTTGTGTGTCCGCGCGACCACTTTCGTCATAACTCGCTCGCCGTCCCGGTCTAACCGCCAGCGCTTCTGGCGACGCATGCCAGGAGGCTGAGACGATAACCAGGCATTAACCCTATAAGCCCATGATCTAAGCCTATTTTAGGTGGGCAATCGCGCAAAGGAGCCGTCGCGTGGACGATCCTGCGACGGCTCTGTCCTTGTTTCATTGATCCGAGGCGAACGCAGGTGGCTGAGACACCGGAAAAAGAACCACAAGCTGAGACACTTAATAAAGAGACGCAACTCGACAAACAGCCTGTAGCACTGAACAGGCGGTCTAGCCGAATGCCGGCGATAGTTGTGTCCGTATCGGCTTTGGTCGTCATTGGTGCGGCGGCCATATATGCTTTGCCGAATTTCAATATTGCTCTGCCGAATTTCAATAACTTGGCCGAGCTGTTTCCGGGCGAGGCGGCTTCAGCTCCAATACCAGATGCCGCCGCCAGCGCCACGCTGAAGGATATCCAGTCGGCCCAACAACAAAATGCAGTTACGCTGCAGGAGAATGGAGCCGTTCTGCAGCAAAACGCAGCTATGTTGCAGCAAGGTGCAGCCACTCTGGAGTCCCTTAGGCAGACTTTCACGGCTCAGCAGACGGATCTGAAAAGAATGTCCAATCAACTCTCCTCGCTAATAACGCGAGTGGACTCTCTCCAAAATGCGGTGACGCCGCTGACGACTTCCAGCATCTCGCAGCCAAATGCTCGCGCTCGGGCCGTCAGGACGTCGCGCAGAGAAACTTCTCGACTGCCTAACCCTCTCGGCCCCGTTTCGGTTGGAGGCGCTCCGCTAAGTCCTGCGCCGACGTCAGGATCGGGCGCAGGATAGTTTTCGGCGGCTGATGCGCGGGGCTTCGGTCGCGCGCCCTTTCTATCGAGAACGCGACGATAGCTATCTGATTAGACCACCGTCGATCGCGGCCTTGGCATATTTCTTCGTTTCGGTGGCCGCGGTCGTCGCGATAGTGTCATAGAAGGCGTTCTGCCAACCGTAGCCCGCCTGGATGATCTTGCCATCTAAACGGGAAATCCTTGCAATCCAGCGAGCAGGCTCTCTCTCACCGACGTCGATAACGTAGCTTTTGTAGATCATGGATGATGTCAATCGCGCGAGCTCGAGCCCGGTGGGGCGAGTTTTGACCGCGCAGGCGAAATTTAAACTCCGATCCTGCAAATCGCAAGCTTCCGAGCGCGCCGTACGGGACTCGCCCCTGCGCTGGCGCCAACCGACCGCTGCTCCCCCTGCGTGTACCGAAAACCTCATCCGGGTTGATCAAGTGATGGACTTGCCTAAGCTGGCGGAATGATCGCGTTACTCTATTTCGCACTGGCCGTCCTGACCGCGCCATTCAAGTCGAAGTTGCGGCTTGAAGCCGAGAACGCGGTGCTTCGACATCAGTTGAATGTCTTGAGCGGAGGCTGCCTGGTCGCGTTCAGCTCACGAACCAAGATCGCTGGTTCTTTATCCAGCTTTATCGCTGGTTCCCAACAATCCTGAAGGCTCTCACCATCATCCGGCCCGAGACGCTCGTGCGTTGGCACAGAGCAGGCTTTCGCTGCTACTGGCTTGGAAGTCGCACCCACGGGGAGGGCGACCGCAGATCCACACGGAGCTGCGCGGATTGATCCACCGGATGAGCGTCGAAAATCCTCTCTGGGGTGCGCTACGCATCCATGGCGAACTTCTCAAGCTGGGGTTCGAAGTCGCGCAGTCCAGCGTCGCCAAGTACATGGTCAAACGACGGACGTGGCCCAGCCAGGGATGGCGAACCTTCTTGCGCAATCATGCCCCAGATATCGCCGCCATGGACTTGTTCGTTGTCCCGACCATCGGCTTCGACCTGCTCTATGCCTTCGTCATCGTTCGGCTAGCCCGCAGAGATCTTGTCTGGATCAACGTCACGGCAAATCCGACCGCCGAATGGGTCGCGCGTCAAATCACGGAGGCATTTCCCTGGAACGAGGCTCCGCCCTACATGATCCGGGACCGCGATAGCATTTACGGTGCGATTGTCACAAGCCGACTGCGTGCCATGGGCATCCGGGACAAGCCCATTGCTCCGGCGTCACCCTGGCAGAATGGCGTCGTCGAACGACTGATCGGATCGATCCGGCGTGAGTTTTTGGACCACACCATTGTCCTGGGCGAGGCACATCTGCGCCGGATTCTGCAATCTTACGCTCGCTACTATAACGAGACGCGGACGCACTTGGCCCTCGGTAAGGATGCGCCCATATCTCGCTCGGTTCAGCGAACCGGTATGGTCAGGTCGCTTGCCATCCTGGGCGGACTTTATCACCACTACGTCCGAGCTTAAGTTTTCGGTACACACAAGGGTCAGCGATCATTTGGGCAGCCTTCTCGGCAGGATGCAAACGCGCTTTCGATAAGCATTCTGAGGCCACGACGAGACATCGTCGTCGCAAAACCTTTCGGCCTTTACCGGCCGGTCTCGCTACTACTCGGCTTAAAGGGCGGTCCGAACGGATATGGCGGCGAGTCAGCTGGGTCGATCAACTTATTTTCCAGCGCAATTTTAGTCGACGCCTTCATCAGAAGGGCAACCAGCGCCACTACAGTCTGGGCCGTCATACCGTCGTAGAACGAATGGTAGAAGTCTTTGGACCAATCGCCGGTCATGATGGCATCAGCGGTCCGCTCGGTCATCCATGTGAGGTCCGGATTGAACAAGGGTCTGTGCGCCACAGCATTGCGGAACACCGCGTTAGCGCCTGCCGCCAAGTTGCGAAGGCCGCGCTGTTCGTTGGGATCGCTGTCCAGTTTTAACATGCCACTATCCGGAGCAAATGCCTTGTTCAGCAAGGCCTCGCCGTGTTCCGTGGGCGGCAGTTTTAATATTCTTTGCAGATGCTTATCCAATATCTTGAATGCCGCCTGGATTGCGGAATCATATTTTCCGGTCTGCGATCGCTCATGACCGCGAACATCAGATGATCTGAATAAGTTTCGCTCGCTACGCGCTTAGGGGTTACTAGCATACTTCACCAGTCGTTTAGAGCACAATTACGCAGCAACGATCTGATTGAGCGATCAGCTCACGACAGCCGGAGCAGGCTATGTTGGTTCAAAAATTGTCCGCTACCATGAGGTGGCTTCGCAACATCAACAAAAGCGGTGACAACGAGTATATCTATGTCATACGGGGCACTGTTCTCCGTGTAGACACGCAAAAGAATCAAGGCCATAACTTTTCCCAATACTCAGAGGCGGAGTTTTTATAACCTTCGTGCTCTTTTTCATGTTGACGTTTCTGGGATACGGTTTTGCGATTGCATACGATATCCTCACTTGGCGTATGCATTTTATGCCGCCTGATACAGGCTATCCGTTCTCGGATCTGCTGAAGATCTTTATCCCGCTCTTGCAGCGTTATCCGGAGTTCGCGGCTCCGATCGTGGTTATGCTGCTCTGTTTCGGCATCTTGTTGAGCGCGATTATCTTGGGCGGAAGCACGACAACAACCTGTTTCAGGATCAGAGGATATCAAATCGACGTTCGAAGGGAGGCTGCCGAGTCTTCGGAAAGCGACCCTGCTCCGGCAGCGACTGTTTTTTTCCTTCACTTTGCCGGACAGGCTTGGCCGCCGGCAATCGCCGGTGATGAGATCAAGGTCCTGTGCGTCGCTTATGGAACGTCAGACAAAAAGTTTGATAGCTTTAGTTATAACGGTCTGAGGACAACGGTTCCCTATGTGCTTCCCTACATAGTCTGTCGCATCTGGACCTATGCGATGGCCGTGTCACCCCACCCGAATGCACAAGGAGAATTGCCGGAAATCTATAGTGGACGAAAGCAGCCGACCAAGGGGTCGTACGATGAGCAGAAGGCCTCATCGTGGTGCTAGCTAAGAAAACGGGTGCATCCCATGTTTCCACGCTCTATACTGACCCCGAGCAACCCGATACCGATGGCGATACCAGACTGAACCCAGACTTGGCCATGAGGCTGCGCCCCGGCGTCGTTGACGATTTCCGTAAGCGGTTAGGGCGAGGCGATAGTCGTGAGCGAGCTCACAGGCCCCCTGCAAGAGATCGCAAAACAGGAAGCTGCGCGGCGCAAGGCGCTGTACGACGCTGCGCTTCTACTCCTTGCAGCGATCATCGGTTTGATAAAAGGCGCCCGGGAACAACAAGCCGACGTGTCACTCAGTCTCGGGCCGCCCACAAGCCGGGATTCGGAAGCTTGCCGCGGAACCCTGCGCTGCCGTTCGTTTCACAACGGCGTAGGGCCGGACACGCTAAATTATGCGATTACGGTCTCGGCGGGGCGTTGTCGGGTCGAGCTATCGGGCAAACCAGGCGAACTGTCGGACGAACAGTACGACGACTGGGTTCGCGATTGGGAATATGAGAATTCCCAGGACCTTTCGGACTATCATGGTACGTTGCCCGACGTGATCATTTTCAGCCGCGAATACGGCGGGACCGACGGCTATTTTACAATCCAGAAACTCAAACTGGAAATAGAGGAAGCGCTGATAACGGAGCTTGCTGAGCCCCACATCGGGACCACAGCCCTTGATATCTAACTTTCAAACCAAGGCCGAGCGAAATTAATATTTTCGTCACGGGTCGTAGTCTGGCTGACGACATGCCCTCGATAGCGCCATCAGGCAGCGCCTCACGACGGCCGGTGTTGCGGCTGTACGCTCCTACTTCGGACGGCGCCGGCCGGTCCCTGGAGGCGGGGTCCGCAGATGCTTTTCATGGGTCTTGATCATGTGCTCACGGACTATCGTGTCGAACCCACGTGATTTGGGATTAGACGGCCACAAAGCGCGTGTCATCACAGCATGTACGGGTGTCTTGCTGCTGAACGATTTGCCGCCAAAGGATTTACTGCCAAAGCCGCCTCGCTTGCCGGGCATATTGAACCTCCGAGTTGCAAGCCCAAAGTTTATCCCGGCGCGGCCCGTTTGGAAGCGGGGCTATCGAATGGCGCGAGAATATTCATAAAAGCAGCAAGCCGCACCAAAGGCTGTGAAACGGATCACATAAGCTCAAATAATAATTCGATCTTGAGTTTTTCCGGGAGTTGCATTTTAATTCAGCCCTGATTTTCAAGAGCAAGATAGTGCTGGGCGCCCGCCATACATCCGAGACCGCGCCGTTTTGAACCGTGAGTTTGGTCTGTCCCACGCCCAGCGTTTTTCGCGATGGAATTGAGCCATGGATTTCGACGTAAAGAAATTCAAGCAGATGTCACAGGCCGATCTGGTCAAGCTCGTCGATCATCTTGCGGACGAATACCGGGCCGTCATCACGATCGACGAGTATTTTGATGCGCAGACCGGCGCATGCGCCGTTATTCAGAAAGAAGGGGGAGGCCCGGACACCCGAAAGCTCGTTCAGATGAACTCTGGCTACAGTACCGAACGGCGAGCCAAAGTGGCGGACGACATCCGTGCAACTTTCGACTGGGGCAAAGACAATAGCTACGAAACCAAGATACACGGCGAGCTGGTTGAACCTGGTCCGTTGAAGAAGCAATCAAAGAAGCAAAAATCCGCCTACACCAAAGCGAAGGACGGTTCGCACATACCTTACGACCCGGAGATGAAGGTGGGCCCGGGCGGTGAGTTGACTGCCCTAGAGCACCACGCCGAAATGAAGCTCCTTCGTTGGGCGAAGGCTAACGGCCACGAGGTCGTCGCGCTGGCGCCCACGCGTGGATGTTGCGCTAATTGTCAGCATACCTTGCAGAAGTCGCTCGGCGGTGAGGAGAGATTCAGAGCCGTGGTGCCAGCGAACCGGCAAACACCTGAGGCGTTCAACCAATACCTTGAACAACATCTGGCCAAGCATGCATCGAGGTCTCTGCACGGTTCGAGCGAAATCTCGACGCCTCATACAGAGCCACAAGCGCACGCAGCGAGATCCGTGCGCGGTGGTGAAGGACTTAAACTGCCGCCAGCGCTTGCCAAGTTTCCTGCCGTGGCCGGCAAGATGGCCTCGCATCTCGGCAATGCCGCAACCGCCTACGACGCGCTTACCACGGCCGCGGATGTCGGCAAAGATCTGCGGGCCGGCCGTACCGAGGCCGCTGCGCGGAAGACCCTCGAATTCGGAGGAAGGACCTGGGGCGGCATCGAGGGAGCGGCGATCGGCGCCGAGTTTGGCGGCGCGGTCGGATCAATCGTTCCCGGTCCGGGCACGTTGATAGGCGCGGCCGCCGGCGGAGTGATCGGTGGGATTGTCGGTCCGACGGTCGGCGAGGAAATGGCCAGGAAGCTATTTGACGGTCTTAAGGGCCTCGGCAAGCATTCTCCGGCACCCGACGGAGCACAAGCTGCCGCGGCGCCGGTGCTGCAGAGATACCTCTATGATGCAACATCGATGGCCGTCGGGAAGCAGGTTCACGTGATGCAACACGCCGACCCTTCGCTTTCTGGCGACGCCGCCCTAGATCGACTGAAAACCCGCGCCGCAGATGTGCTCAAGCCGGTCTCCGAATCGGGTGAGCGGCTGCTGCACGGCGGCGGATATCGATCGAACGCCGTCGTTCGGGCGCTCGCTCATAAGACCGGGCATCAATCGGGCCACCAACGCACCGATCAAGCCGATGGCCCGCTTACCTCAACGAGTGTCGTTGGCAAGGTGCTCGGCAGCAATCCGGGGGCGAAAAAGGGCGAACGCGGTCTTGAGCAAAATAAACAGCATGGATCGCCGCTTGACCGGGATGGCGATTGAGGCGGCGTTGGCGACGCTACGATAAGGCATTGATCGACTGAATCGTTGAATGGGACTTTCGCGGAGGAGGCTTGCTTTATGTCACAGTTGTATCCGTGGCAGAGGCATCAAGATTCCTGGTCGGAAACGTGTCCGTCCGTTGCGAGCGCGCTCGAAGCTCTTCAGCGGGCTTCGCAATCGAGGCCTCGTTGGCAGGAACTTTCGAGCGCCGACTGGGACTATGATGGGCTGAGATTTCATTTCCATTGGCGCGCGACGCGAAGATTTTCGGGTCGGCGCGAGTTGTGGTCAGATGGAACGTTTTTCGACGGACTTCGGTCGATCTGGAACGCGGGCGCGATCAATCTCCGAGAGAGTCAAGCGCTCGAGAGAGGCAACTACACCTATCGACGGGTTTCGCTGCCTCACGAATTCGAGCTTGAGATCAACCTGTCGGCGCCCAGGGCCCAGGTGGCCGCCCTGCAGTTCGTTCTGACAGAGGAAATCGACCCGGATCAGACGGTCAGCAGCTTTCAGCACGGCGCGGAATTGGTTGCTTCGCGGCTGGCCGAGGTAGAGAGCGAGTTCCGGAGTTCGTTCAATCCCTATCGGCTTTCTCCGATGTCGGGCAGCCCGCCGGCGGTCACGGTTACCGGGCCGATCGAGCGACTCACGTCTGCCCAGGTGAAAGCCGTGGTCAATGAAACGATTGATCACTGCGTCAGCAAAGGTTGGCTACCCCGATACGAACGCACCGGAAAATTCAAGCCGCCACGACACAAGTCACCGATCGTGGGTGCCGCGGCGTGGGAACTCGCGCATTATGCGCAACGAAGTGGACCGCTCTATGACGACGATCAAGCCTGGCGCTTTGCTTATGAGCTTATCGAAAGCTTCATGTCAAAGGGCGTGGCGGCAGGAGGTTTCGAAACGGATATCCCAAATGCGTTCGGACCGCTCAAGGGCGTCCAGGCAAGCTGGCTGAGCAAGGACTTGCAGCTGCTGTTCGGGCAATGCGGGTTTTCCGCTGGCCCGTCCGCGCCGGGTGGCTTCGACGCCGTGTTCCACGCACGCGGTTCGGCGGCGATCTCCGACCTGCCGGAACCATATGGCAAATGGCTGCAGTTGCGCGAGCAGTCCCCTCGCTGGAGCGAAAGGACCGAGCTTGAGATCAGAGTTCACGCCAAGGTCGATCCTCACCCGAAATCAGGGGAAGGCTATCTCTCGATTCGACTGTCGACGTTCGCGCCGACCGTCGTGGAGCGGCTCGCGTTGGCGATCAAGCAAAGATACAAAATCGCGCTGACGGCTCGCCAGCTTCGTCCACCGAACGTGGGGCCGCCCGTCATGTCGGTCGCGAAGCCACCGGCGCCAGTCCAACCGCTGGGCAAGCGCGATCGGCTGCCCTCAGGAAGCTGGAAGTTCTGAACCGGAAAGCGTAGCGGCAAAATGGATTTCCTGTCCGACCATATTGAGCAGACGAATTGAGAAAAGGCGCTCTCAGAACATCAGCTAAGAGAGCTGATCACGGCGCTCGACGCCGGTCGAAAGACGGCCTTGGCGAACGTCGCGCGCTTTGTCGTCGCGGAAAAATCCTCCCGTGTCCAGCGGGCTGTGTTGGAGTGTCTGCGTCGTCAGGAGTTCACGATCCCCGGGGGGAGAGACCGCGCACGCGGGCGCGTCAAGGCGTATTTTGAGAGGACATATGAGCGCGACCAGTCTCCCTTGCGGTTGTTGCGTCTGCCGGTCGACAGGCTCAAACTTCGCCTCGACCTCGAAGTCAGTGTGAGCGATACGGGGACGGTGGTGATCGCCGCCAACGTCGATTTGCCCAGTTGGTCGCGCGAGTTCGAGCATAACTTACGAAAGGCCGCATCCCGCCCAGGTCTGGCCAGGGATCACAACTTGGTCCTGCCTCCCGGTCGGCCGCTTGGCGGAGCCTGGTCGGGCACGCTGCTGGATTATTCCGGCTGCGCAACCTTTGACGAGATCGACGATCTCGCGAGAACGCCAGCGGACAACGCGGCATCGCCGCCAAGCAAAGTGCTCCCCCTTGGATTTTACGCTTGGCAGCCCAGAGAGCCGGGGGCCCTCGACGAGGACATCGTCCCTGATCCGCCACCGCTGCTTTTTCTATCCCAGTTCGAGAACCGGGGGCTTATGGCCTACAACGGCACCTTAGTGGTGGCGCCGCAGAACTCCGGAAAGACCGAGCTGATCGTTCGCTGGACTGTGGCGGCCAACGCGGCCGGCTATTCGGTGTTCGTGGTTGACGTCAAGGGCGAAATGCATGGGAGGCTGGAGAAGGAGGGGCTTCGCGGGAATCGGATGTTTTTCACGACGGACCCCGACCCCAACGTCAAGAGCCGAACCTTGAATTTGCTCGACGGGCTCGATTGCGTGACGGCCGAGGGCCGGCACCGGATCGCACAATTGGTCGAAGCGATGCTTCCTCTCAACGAGGCCCAGGATCAGGACAGTCGCGAATACTGGCAGGTCCGAGCTGTGTGGATGACAGCCATGATCAATCTGATGCTGCTTCGCGACCTGTTCGCCGAGCGGGCGGACGCCGATCTGGCTGGGTTATACCGCATCGCGAGCGACGAATATGAGCTGCTTGAGCTGATCAGGATTGTAAAGATCGGGTTTGATGATCTCGACAGCGGTGCGCCGAGACCGTCCTTACGGTTCTGGGTGACCCAGCTCAAGGAGATCATTGACCCTAGCAACGGCGGATCGCGCGATCCTCGCTACAGCTACTCTTTGTTGATGATCGGCGTTACGACGCTGCTAGCTCCGTTCTCCGAAGCCGGGATCCTCGCCGAACGAACCTCGGGCAAGACCGACTTTCGCCTTGAGGAGATCAATCAGAAAGAGCCGGTCACCATTATTCTGGCGGCACGGGAGCAGGATGGAGAGGATTCCCGGACAGTATTGTCGATGGTGATCAAGCGGCTCGAGCATATCTTCTACGACCGCAGAAAATTGCCATCCCCGACGCCGGTCATGCTGCTGCTGGATGAAACGCGACGAATTCGCGGGTTTCAGCCAGCCGAATACATCACCTTTGCGCGCGACGCCAAGGCCGGCGTTGTTCTGGTTTATCAGTCGCTCACGCAAATCCGCGATCCGGATCGGCGCACCGAGATTTTCTGAGAACGTGGGCACGCAAATTTATCTGCGATCGATCACAGGTGAAACCGCACGCCAGCTCATCGGTATGCTGCCGGCGCGCGGCCGTCCGACATTTTCCAGTACGGAGACCGACGCCGACGAAGGTGGATCGGAGACGTTACAGAAGGGTCAGGAGCAGATCCCGTACTTCTCCACGGCCGAGCTTTATCGTCTGCCAGCCGGCAGCCATCCTGCGCTGGTCTACATAAAGGACCACCGGGACGGCAAACCGTTTCTAGTCGACATGGACCGCGATCGCATCAAAGCCGCGATGCGCATGCCGTCTTTGCCAAACCCTACTTCGAACAGGACGCAACCGTCCGGCAAGAGCGCCGTGATTCCAGGAAGGAGATATTAGAATGACCGACGAACCGAAGAAGAAGCATAGGTCTGATCGCGCGGGAGGGTCGCAATATGCGTCCTCCGCGGTCAAGCGTGAACTGGAACGGATCGAAAGGCAGGCTGTGCCATCGGCCGCGGGCGTCGCCGGATCCAACGCGCTCGCCTCACCGCTGTCTCCCGAGAATGTGGTGCGTGCCGTGCTCGGTGGGGCCGATCGTACTGACAAGCCGAAGGACGATAAGCACCGTTCGATACATGATTGGCCGGTCGTCACGCCTGGCAGGTAGTTTGGTCCACTTGGGTGCGAACGATGACTAGTCTAGCGGTCAACCGTATGTTCGGCGAGTCACGTTACATGTTGACGCAGGGCAGGCTTACCAAGGCCGCAACATTCGCAGCGAAGATGCTCGCCACGGAGCCGGAGGGGCCGTTGTGGCTGTTCGTATCCGGTAGCATCGAGGCCGCCCAGTTCTGGGTGTCGAAGGGGAACCGGGAAGCTGCGCTCGAGACCGTGAAGCGAATATTCGAATTTCCCGGGCCGTACGAACTCGGAAACTTGAGGCCGGACCAACTGGAGCAGGTTCCGGGCGCCTTGGCACAGCAGCTTCGAACCGCAGCACTTGAACGTTTGACGAATGCGGGACTGCTCGCCAACGGTCAGGACGCGCAGCTCATCAAAACGATCACGCTGACGGCGCGTGAGCTCGACAATGGCTGGACCACGCAGCCGGTGGCGCCGGCGGTGCTGGTTTCGGAGGAGATCTGCCTGCTCGATATCTCGATCGAACGAGCAATGGGCGTCGCCTGGATCAATGATCTGCCACGCTGCCCAATCGTGATGCTCAAGCCGCATTGGGCACGACTCTCGTCAGCCAAGCCAAGTACGGTGGCGCGCAAGCTGCGTGACGCTTTGATCGCGACGAAGCGCTTCCGCGAGGCGGCAATGCCCGCCGACCTGGGGAAGGGCGCTGACCCGATCCTCGACCAGCTTTGGCGGCGCGGATCGGAATCCGACATCGTGCTCGTCACCGCCAATGCGGCGCAGGTCGGCGCGGCCGACGGGCTGCGCGTGCTGTCCGATAAGCTTCCCGACCCGCAGAGAGCGCCGATCAAGCGCAAGCTCAAGTTGGTCAAGCCTGCGGCCAAGCTGCCGGTCTGGCCGATTCCGAACAAAAGCGGCGGCGCGCCGTCGCTCAGCCCTCTGCCGCAGGCCAACGAAAAGCCGCCGTTGTTTTCCCCGCGAGCCAACGAACAGGTGTTCGTTGATCTGACGCCCATTAAGGTGGCAGGCGCCGACATGGGTGATGTCTTGAACACCAGCGGGAAGGACTATCGACGGCTTGTTTCTGCGCAGCTCGGCTTCGGCGGAGAGGGCGGGGTCTACCTGACGGATTCCGGCGACGTTTGCAAAGTGTACCAGCCGGAAAAGGCCACGGTTGCCACTGAGAAAAAATTGCAGCTGATGGTAAAAAGGCCGATCGGGCACCCGCTGATATGCTGGCCAACCGAGCTCGTCTCCAAGGGTGGCGTCTTCGTCGGCTACCTGATGCCGAGGGCGCGCGGTCAGATCATGAGGAATGTCACAAACCCTGAAAAGATCCTGACCGTCTTTCCCAACTGGAAACGACAAGATCTGGCAAAGCTCGCGCTGAAGGTGTGCGAGGTCGTCGAATATTTGCACAAGAACAACATCCTCGTCGGTGACCTGAGCGACACCAACATCATGGTGGACGAAATGGGACGGCCCTGGTTCATCGACACCGACAGCTACCAGCTCGGCTCCTTTCCCTCACCTGTGGGCAGGCGACCGTTCATCCATCCGGACCTGCTAGGCGCAGACCTCAAGCAGATGTTCCGCCATATTGAGCACGAGTGGTTTGCCTTGGCGACACTCATCTTCATGATCTTGTTTCCAGGACGGCCGCCCTATGCCGGAGCGGGCGCGGATAATCAGGAAGACGACCATCGCGACCGCGTTTTTCCATATCGGATCGACAGGATCGGGGATCCCCGGCTCGACCAGCGGGAATCGCAGCTCGGCCCGCCCTGGACATTGGCCTGGAGCAATCTGTCGCGCCCTCTGCGGTTGGCCTTTTCGGCGGTATTTCGCCTGGGAAAGGAGAAGCGTGCGGCGCTCGATCCCAATGAGGAGCCTTATGACGCGACGTTTTGGCGGAAGGAGCTGCAGGCCTATATCCGCGAACTTGATGGCAAATCCTCACTGTCGAAGGAGCTGTTTCCGACGCGATATCCGCTCACCAAACTGAAGGCCGACGAGGAGCGTCGCGTCTGCGAGCGATGCAAGGAGCCGTTCAATGCGCCAAGAGCCGCGCCGGGCGGCCAGGTCAGCAAAGGAAAGCAGAAAAGGTCGAGATATTGCCTCACTTGCCTAAACACCCTGATGAGTTTTCCGTGCGAAGTCACGCAGTCGAACGGCAAGCCGTGCAAGCGGAAGTTTCTGGTGCGCTTTCGCGAGCTCGACGAGCACAAGCGCAAGATCTGTACGTTTCACCAGACCAACCCACCGTAGTTATGCAAGAGGAGTTGACCCCGATGTCACTGACAGGAAACCTAACGGACGTAGGAAGCGGGGAGACATTGCCGGTGGTCGTTTGTCTCGATTGCAGCGGCTCGATGGCCGAGCACGGCAAGATCGAAAGCATGAACGAAGCATTGACGAAGTTTATCGAAACAGTGCGGGAGCATGACACGGCCAAGGACGCGATCGAGTGGGAGTTCATCAGCTTTCAGGGCGACGCCGCCAATAGACCAAAGATTACCGAGCACATCGGAGATTTTCAGCAGGCGACCGACCCTGTTGACCTTCCGGATCTGGCAGCGGAAGGCGGCACTCCACTCGCCGAAGCCCTTCATCTCGCCCTGGAAAAGCTAGAAGCGAGGAAAAAGGACCTGAAAACACTGGGTCAGCCGCATTATCAGCCGTGGCTTGTTGTATTCACCGATGGCATTCCGACGTCCGCGCCGGATCGGATGATGGCGGAGCTCGACCGCATCAAGGCGCTGGTAAATACTGACAAACTCACGGTGATCGCGGTCGGCATCGGTCCGGATGCGAAGCGGGATTTTCTTTCGCAGTTGTCGCCGAAACGACCCCCGGACATGATAGGCGAACAGGACATCGCTTCCTATTTCCAGAAGCTGAGCGACTCGATCATTCAGGCGTCGAGCGGCGTAGTCGCCAAATAGCCCGTGTGCAAGGGGTATTGATGGCGTCGAGCGGTCAAAACCTTTTTTCTCGATCAGGATCATGATCACGAACCGAGGAATCAATGCCGATGGCTCTAGGAAGTCCGGAGAAAATAATAATCCGCGGAGAGATATTACCGGCGGTCATTTGTATCGATTGCAGTGGTTCAATGGCAAGGCACGACAAGATCCGAAGTTTGATCAATGCAGTGTCGGAATTCATCGACACGATACGACGTAGCGATCTAGCCAAGGACGCGATCGAGTGGACGTTCATCACGTTTCAGAGCGACGCTGACGGGAAGCCAAAGCTTGTCGATCAACTAGGCGATTTTCAGCGGGCGACAGATCCTGTTGACCTTTCGAATTGCGTCGCAGAAGGAGGCGCCCCTCTCGCCGAAGCCCTTCACTTGGCGCTTGAAAAGCTGGAAGCAAAGAAAAAGGATCTAAAAACATTGGGTCAGCCGTTTCTTACGCCGTGGCTTGTCGTCTTTACCGAAGGCATGTCGACATCCGCGCCGGATCTCACGAAGGTCGTAATCGACCGCATTACGACGTTGGTGAACGATGACAAACTTTCGGTATTTGCGGTCGGCATTGGTCCAGACGCAAGGAACGATTTCCTTTCCGAGTTATCGCCGAGGCGCTCCCCAACCATGATCAATGATCAGGAAATCAACCAACGTGATTGGAAGATTGAATTATATTTCGTGAAGTGTAGTTAGCCATTCGATCATTCTGGCGGCGAGGGAACCTCGCAAGAGACAATTTCTGTTGCGCTTTCGGGACGTCGGCGAGTTCAAACGGGAGTTCTGCACGGTTTCACCGAACCTACCCATCGTAAACAATCTCGAAGAGAGGAGTTGACGCTCATGGCACTTATAGGAAACCTGGATGAAGCAGGCTACGGACGCGGAGAGATATTGCCGACGGTCGTTTGTCTCGATTGCAGCGGCTCGATGGCAGAGCATGGCAAGATCGGAAGCATGAACGAGGCATTGACGAAGTTTATCGAAACGGTGCGGGCGCATAACACAGCCCGGGATGCTATCGAGTGGGAGTTCATCAGCTTTCAAGGCGACGCGGCCAACAGACCAAAGATCACCGAGCACATCGGCGATTTTCAGCGAGCGACCGAACCTGTTGACCTTCCCGATCTGGTGGCGCAAGGAGGCACGCCGCTCGCCGAGGCCCTTCATCTCGCCCTTGGAAAGTTGGAGGCCAAGAAAAAGGATCTGAAAACGCTGGGTCAGCCCTATTTCCAGCCGTGGCTTGTCGTCTTCACCGATGGCATGCCGAACCCAGGGCCGCTGATGCAGGAGGTACTGGATCGCATCAAGAAGCAGGTTGATGGCAATGGACTTGCGGTGATCGCGGTCGGCATCGGTCCGGACGCGAAGAGGGATTTTCTTTCACAGCTATCGCCGAAGCGCGACCCGGACATGATCGGTGATCAGGATATCGCATCGTATTTCCAGAAGCTAAGCGATTCGATCATCAGGGCGTCCGGCGGCGTTGTTGAGTAGTAGCTTGCGTGCGAGTGTATCGTGGCTACAAGCGATCAGTTGCCGAAGCTGACGTAGTTCTATGGCGGCGTGTTCATCGGCCGGGGGTATCCCGATAGCGGGTGGATGCTGCGCGGATCAAGCAATCGTTCGAGGTCCTGATGAGGCTGGTTCATCGCGAGACTAGGTCCGGTACAAAGCGAGCCGATTTTCCGCTGGCCGAAGGACAGGAGGTCAGCTCTTTTTCCGTGGAATCCGGCGACTGGAGAACCATAGGAGTTTGCGTCGCCGGTCCCGTTCACTTGACCAATGGCAAAGGCTGCGAGGACCAGATCAAATACGTTGAGCGCAACGGAGTCCTGGCGTGCGCGCTGGCCGACGGCGCCGGCTCTCGCAAGAAATGCAAGATCGGCGCGCGCATCGCCGTCGACGAAACTTGCGAGGAATTGGTCGAATATTTCGACGATGTGAGGAGCCGTCCTCGGGCGGAGGCCCTGATTTACCGCATCAAATTAAGGTTGGCGCGCCGAGCTGCCGAATTACAGGAGGAAACCGACCAGTTGGCCAGCACCCTCGCTTTTGTGGCCATCCGTGGATCGGATTATGTCGCAGGCAATCTGGGCGACGGGATTGTCGGACGTATCGAAGCGTCGGGCAGCACTATCTTGATCGCACCGGAATGGGGCGAATTCGCCAACCAGACTTACTTCACAACTGATACGGTCGCGATCGAACGTCTGCGGATTGTGTCGGGAAGCGCGGAGGCAGATCGCAATACCTTTGTTCTCATGTCGGATGGCCCCGTGAAAAAGCTGTACGATTTCAGATCGAAGGCGCTAAGCCCGAATGGCGTTGAAATCGGTTCTTGGCTTTTGAAGAGCGACATGGACAATGTTCTCAGCTCCCTGCAATCCTACATGAGGGAGACGCTTGCCCCGCGTGCCAATGATGATTGCTCCATCATCCTGGTGAGCCAGGTTGGTTCAAGGAACGCGGCGGCCAGACCAGCCAAAAAGGCTATCGCCGGAACGCCTGCGAGCTCCGAGCGAGGTTTGCGTAGGCCCAAGCCGAAGAAGAAAAAGACACCCGGCAAGAAAAAGAAAGCGTTGCTTCTAAGAAGGATCCAAAAGAGAGAACCGGCCAAAAAGCGACTTGTCCATCATTCTTCTGCTGTTTCCAAGAAGAGCGATGCGGCACGCCGCAATCGCTCGGGGACAACATGGCGGTGGATGCAGGCAGTCCTCACCGCAATGTTTCATGGGGCGCTCAACCGAGGCTGAGAATCTACTCTGCTGTGAGCCTGAGAAGAACTGGCTTTTTCAGACCATCGAGGTGGTGAGAGCAGTAACTGCGTTCCCAATTTAACCTCTCAATCGATCGTTCGGTGCTTGATATAGATTAGTCTAGTCTAGTCTAGTCTAGTCTAGAACCTCTCGAACGCGATCCTCGTGGTTTCGGATTTCGCATCGACGACGTCGACGAACAGGTTCGGAATTTCTTCCCGGAATTGTAGGGCCTGCGCTACCAGGGTGATGATCGCGATGCCCACAGCGCTGAATTTAGACTGTCCGGCTACTACCCGGCTTTGCGAACCATTTTGATGATGTAAATTAACGGGGGTTTCGGAGAGGGAACGGATGAATTGTCCCCGCGAACTTGAACCCCCGACGCCTCTGGATAGTGGCTCCTACATGTTGGGTCGCAGGCGCGCCGTACTGTAGCATGTTTTCGGCAGACTGATCGTGTCCGGCCCATCGATGAGCGGGGTGAGGGGGCGAGCTAGGGACCTGTGCCAGTTCGGACACGCCGGGAAAACCGTTACGGTTCAATAGCGCTTAGAGCTGCCTTTTGTCCGAATGCGCTTTGAAAGCATTCAGCCGCCGAAACCTTTCCAAGCTGAGTGCGAACGACGTTTTGTTCAATGGCTTTAACCCGAGTTCGCGGATTCGCGCGCGAAAACACGGATTTTGAGATTTTTTTGACGGCTAAGTAATTGATTTGCAACGAGTGGGGTCGTCGAATTCGGGCGAAAACGGCTGTAGTGAAGACCTACCCGATTCCCAAGCGCGGCATGATGCGGATAGATTCGTCGCATCATGTTTCTGCGACGCACCGAGCGAAAGAAGAACGGCAAGACGCGCCACTACTGGAACGTGGTGGAGAACAAGCGCCTCGATGGTGGCCGGGTGGTGCAGCGTCATGTGCTTTATCTCGGCGAGATCAATTCTTCGCAGGCAGCTGCATGGCGCAAGGCGATCGAAGTGTTCGACGAAGACGCCGGCCGCGCGCGAACGTTAGCGCTGTTTCCGGAGGATCGATGCGAGGCTGTGGCGGGCGATGCCTCCGTCGTTCAACTTCGCCTGTCCGAGATACAGCTTCGTCGTCCGCGGCAATGGGGCGCTTGCTGGCTGGCCGGGCAGTTGTGGCAGGAACTGCAGCTCGATCGGTTCTGGGCAGATCATCTGCCGCCAAGTCGGAAGCGAACGCGTTGGGATCAGATCCTGCAAGTGCTGGCGACCTATCGTCTGATCGCGCCGGGGAGCGAGTGGCGGCTGCATCGCCAGTGGTTCGGCAACAGCGCGATGGCTGATCTTCTCGGAGCGGACTTCGGCTTGGCGGAAGAGCACAAGCTTTATGCCTGTCACGACCTACTGCTTGAGCACAAGGAGGCGCTGTTCACGCATCTGGTCGGGCGCTGGCGCGATCTGTTCCACGCCGACTTTGACGTTCTGCTGTACGATCTGACCAGCACCTACTTCGAGGTCAACGCCTCGGACTTGCCGGAAGGCAGCAAGCGCCGCCACGGCTACAGCCGCGACAAGCGCCCGGACTGCCCGCAAGTGGTGATCGCGCTGGTGGTGACGCCCGACGGATTGCCGCTGGCTTACGAGGTGCTGCCCGGCAACACCGCCGACAGCAAGACGCTGCGGATGTTCCTTTCCAAGATCGAGCAGCAATATGGCAAGGCGCGGCGGGTCTGGGTGATGGATCGCGGCGTGCCGACCGAGGCCGTGCTGGCCGAGATGCGCAACAGCGATCCGCCGGTGCAGTATCTGGTGGGAACGCCGAAGGGACGGCTGAACCGGCTGGAGAAGCATCTGTTGGAAAAGCCATGGCAGGACGCGCGGGAGGGCGTGCAGGTCAAGCTGTTGGCCGAGGACGGCGAACTCTACGTCTTCGCGCAAAGTGCCGACCGGGTCAGCAAAGAGCGCGCGATGCGCCGGCGTCAGCTGAAATGGCTGTGGAAGCGGCTTAGGCAAATCGCCGCCATGGACATCTCGCGTGAAGAACTGCTGATGAAACTCGGTGGCGCGCGATCCAAGGCGCCGGCCGCATGGCGCCTGGTCAATGTTGAGATCGATAAGGAGCGCCCGAGGTTCAGCTTCGTGCTCAATCGCAAGAAACTGAAAAAGACGCGGCGACGTGAAGGCCGCTATCTGCTGCGCACCAATCTCACCGACAATGATCCCGCCCAGCTATGGCAATACTACGTCCAGCTCGTCGCCGTCGAAGAGGCGTTCCGCAATCTCAAAGGTGATCTGGCGATCCGTCCGGTCTTCCATCAGGACGAGAAGCGGATCGAAGCCCACATCTTCATCGCCTTTCTGGCTTACTGCATGCAGATCACCCTGACCCGTCGGCTTCATGCTCTGGCGCCGGGGTTGACCGCGCGCAGTGCGCTCGAAAAGTTCGCTGCCGTCCAGATGATCGACGTTCATCTGCCGACCACGGACGGGCGCGAGATCTTGCTCACCCGCTACACCCATCCAGAACCCGAGCTGCAGCTTTTGATCGACCGGCTCAAGCTTCGACTACCGCCGCAGCCGCCTCCCAGGATCACAACCGCCGCTGTCACCCAAGCCAGCCTTCGTAGTGAAGACCTTTTGAACTAACCCATTGATTTATAACAAGCGGGTATCTTCAAAACCCGCCAATCCGCGAAAACGGGTTAGCGAGCGTTGGAAATTGAAGGCATAACCCGATGCCGCAGCCAACACGGCCCGTGTCGTTCACGAGCTAGGCTAATAAATCTTCTGGGCTCGAGAGGCGAAAAGTCCTGCGGGAAGTAGCGTCGTGGTGGCAAGATCGCTATCGTGGTCTGGGATGTCCTGACCTCAATGACCGGCTCCTTTCGCCAACGGAGCGCGCGCATTCGGTAACGGGCTGGCATGCGCCCAGCAGGCGTGTCGCCGCGAGATCAGACGATGAAAGAGGCTATCGATACATCGCCCCTTCGCGTCGCCAAGTATTGCGACTGGCAGCCATGGTTACGGCATGTGCCGTGGCTACGAAGGCCCCGAGTGCCGCGGAGCCTCTAAAGGGAGAGACAAACAGCTCCTATGTTCCCGCTGATGGCGTCTCTACCTTCGAGACCGTTTGGCAGACCGTACGTGATCGCTTTTACGATCCGCGCCACAACGGACTAGACTGGCTCGCGGTTCGAGAGAGATATCTCCCAGACGTTCAGCGGGCAACTTCCCAGAGCTCTGTGGCGCACGTCATTAATACCATGCTGTCTGAGTTGCACGCTTCGCACACGCGTTTCTATACGCCGGATGAGCCTGAATATTATCAGCTTGCGGACATCTTTGTCGGCGCACTGCGACGCCGGGGACTGCAGCGCGCGTTTCCAGACGGCCGCATTTCGTACCCTGGCATAGGTATCATTTCAGGTTTCGAGGCGACTGGTCGTAACACGATCACCGGCGTCATAGATGGAACGCCGGCTCAGCAGGCGGACCTCCGTGCCGGTGACGAAATAATTGCGGCTGACGGGACGGCATTTGAGCCGATCGGGTCATTCCGTGGGAAGGCGGGAAAATCGGTTGTCTTGGAGGTACATCGGGGTGCTTCGGTGGTCCAAATCCCGGTCAGGCCGGTCGACCTCGAGCCCACGAAAATGTTCTTGCGTGGGTTGGAGTCCAGTGCTCGCGTCATTGAGTCCAACGGACGACGCATCGGCTATGTCCACGTTTGGTGCTATGCCGGCTCCGTCTATCAACACGCGCTTGAACGCCTGCTGTCTCAAGGGGCGTTAAAGGACGCGGGCAGACGACCCCCAACTGAGCCGTGCAGTCGCGGTTCTGTCCGGGACGTGATCCGGGTGCCATACTCATTCGCAAAGCAGAGGCAACGCGAAATAGTAATTGAGGGCGCGTCTGGCGATTCCAATGATCTCAGTGGCCGCACATCCTAGTCCTGTTCGCTCCTCTTAATTCGGCCGCGAGCGAATCCTTTCGAGGTCGCTGCGTAGACGTCGTTCAATTCCGCTTCCAAGAGTCCCTTGGCTACGATCAGCGCGCGGACGGCCGCACGAACGTCGCCGTCGCACGCCGCGATCACCTGGTCGGCAGCTGCATCCAGCGGATCGGGTTCTTGGAGCGGCTTTGGATCGGCGGACATGCTCAAATTCCGGGTTGACCGGCCGGCAGAATGTTCCTATTTTGTTCTCATGTCAATCGAGGTGCCGTCCAAGGACAGCGCCAGACTTCGGTCAAGTGTCACAGGTGAACGGTCGGGATGGCAACGACAGCCACTATCCTTCATGCAGACCTGGATGCCTTTTATGCCTCGGTTGAGCAGCTGCTCGACCCTTCGTTGCGCGGCAAACCTATGGCCGTTGGTGGCGGGGTTGTACTTGCCGCTTCTTACGAAGCCAAGGCGTTCGGGATCCGTGGCGGCATGCCGGGACGGCAGGCGCGCGAGCTATGTCCACAACTCACTTTTGTCAGCGGCCATTTCGAGGACTACCGACGGCTGGGCGACGCCACCATCAAGGTGATCGGCGATTTCACACCCCTCGTCGAGCGGATTTCCATCGACGAGGCCTTTGCCGACGTTGCGGGCTGCGCCCATCTCTTCGGTACGCCTGCAGAAATTGCGACGGCAATCCGCCAGCGCGTGCGGGCGGAGCTTGGCCTTCCGATCTCGGTAGGTGTAGCGCGGACCAAGCATCTGGCGAAAATTGCCTCGCAAGTGGCCAAGCCCGACGGGCTAGTGGTTGTCGAACGCGACACCGAGCTGGAATTCCTTCACCAACTCCCCGTCGAGCTGATGTGGGGAGTGGGGCCGGTTACGAGGGCGCGGCTGGCCGAGATCGGCGTGCTCACTATCGGGCAGCTGGCAAAGACACCGGGATGGTCGCTCGAGCGGTTGCTCGGTCCCGCGGCAGGGGAGAAACTCGCAGCGCTGGCGTGGAATTGAGATCCGCGGGAAATCAAGCCTCTCCGGCGGGCCCGATCGGCAGGGGCGCAGTCGGCGATTGGCAGGAAGCCTGCCGTCGAGTGGATTTTTCGACCCATCCTGCTTCACCTTGCGGACCGCATCGCCACGCGGCTTCGGGCGAAGTGCAAGCCGGGTCGAACCGTGACTGTCCGTGTTCGCTTCGCCGACCTGAACTCGGTCACTCGCTCGGTAACGCTCGATGCGCCAATCTCCGCGACCGTGATCCTCGCTGAGCTCGCCGAGGAACTGGTGCGCGCGATCCTCACAGATCACCCGGACGAGAAGACCATCTCGCTGTTGGCGATTTCCGTGTCGCATCTTGAGGAGCATTGGGATCTGGAGCTGGAACTCCCGCTTGGACTTCGCGATGAAGCGCGCCGCCCCGGCAGCAGACTGGGCATGGCACGTTGGGCGGCTGACTGTACCGTCGACAAGATCCGCGATCGCTTCGGATGGGATGCGATCGGATACGGTTCGGCAGCGCTGAGTATTTCTCGTGCTATGCCCGACGAGTTTCGCGAACTCGCCGAAAGGGAGCTGTGACCGTCACCGGTCACGGGATATGCAGCAGCTAGATGAGAGCCCAGCAAGCACACCGTGCGTCCACCAAGGCAGGCCGCAGCGAGCACTGTTCTGCCGGAGAACGCCGCAACGAAATCGCAACGAATTGGGTGAAATGAGCGTGAACGGAACGTGACGAAATCTCCTGTCACATCAAGAAAAATCAATAGTTTAAGAAATATGCACTGCGTTCGGGACGCAGGCGCCGTAGGCCGGCATCCGTCATGCAACGAACCTCTGGATTTCCTGTTCGGCCAACTACGCAGCTTGGTCGGGTGAGCGGCGTCGAGCGGACTTAATGGTTAGATCGACCGCACGCTGCGATCTAACCGAAGATTTTTTTGGTCGGATGCCTTCGGCAGAAGTAGCTCGGGCTTGATGTTCACATTCCACGGCATACGCCTCTGCCAATTTGGCGTCCCGAGGAGGCAGCATACTTGCAATGCGACGGGCCTGAGCCGCGCGCGCCCACCAAGCCAAGCTTTCGGACAGAGCTAGGTCGCTCGCCATTAGAATCATCCTGCCGCTTACCGGCAGATGCTGATAGGCGAGCCTCAAAAACTCAATTCTTGAAAATGAGCGAGAATCGAGTCCGCGTGACTGATTCTCGATGACGGACACGCCATCTATTACGGGCTCTTGCCACGCTCGGCAGCGCTCAAGCTCTCCTCTCGGTCTCGCTTGGATCATGTCAGAACTGCCGTTGCGCGCATTGCGCAATTCGTTGAGTTTCGAGTGCAGGACAGCGGACGTTGCTCCCCTTGCTCGCGCCTCGAGCGGCTATTTCGACGTTCAAAACGCTGGTCACGGGCCGACGAAGCGTCCAATAAAACGTCCAACAAAGCGTCCAACACAAAAAACACTCGTCCTTTTAAGTTACTGATTTTACGATAAAAACTTGTTCGTAGAATTTGATTCGGAGCGCTTCACCCGCTTCACTAGGTGCGTGCGAAAAACTGTTTCGCGCCGTTCAAAGTGAATTGCGTCGGACGAAGGCGGTTGAAATGCCGTCCCGCAGTACTATCGGTACTCTTCTGTCGCCGTCGCGTGGCCTCTAATGTACTGCTCGTATTCGCATCCGCCAGTATCGGCCCAAAGAGAGATGCAAAATTGCTCCGGCGACTCTTGAGGCTCTCGGACGCCAGATCTACCCTTTTGATCTATTACTACTGGTTTGCCAGTTCCCGCTAACAGTTTTCCCCCATGCTGTGGCGTGACGCAGACTTGCCTTGAGTGAGGTCCACAGCCACGGCTGACGCCTCCATCATACTTACCGCCAGAGCCAACTTCCAAGTCTTCTCCCGATACAACCTCCCGAACAATTGGACGCGGAGGGAGCTCTGCAGGCGGCAGGTAAGCTTCGGCAGAGCCATCTTTCAGCGTGTTGACGACGACTGTAATGTCCTGTTTCGGATCGTCTCTTTTGATTGTTAAGCGATATGCCACCCGTTCACCTAATTGGAATCCACGCTTACGGAATGTCTCTGTCCCGATGATTTGGCCATGAACCACCGTTATACTTTCCATGTTCGGCTTAATCTGAGTGTTGGGGTCGTCGCGACGAGGGGGCGCGCAAGATCGTACCTCCGACGAAGGAAGCGATGCGCGCCCTGCTCAGCGTGGCAGATCAGGATTTTCGAGTGAAGCTTGCCTTTGCCGGCGCGACTGGAGTCCGAGCCGGCGAGTTGCATGCGCTTCGCTGGCACCACCTCGATTTCTCGAAAGGGGAAGTGAAGGTCGAAACACGCGTCGATGCGTTTGGTGAGGAGGATGTTACCAAGACGGCGGCCGGCATGAGAATCATCCCGTTGTCACAACCGCTCGTCCTGATGCTCAAGGAATGGAAGCTTCGAACGAAATGGAAGAAGGCCGGAGACCTCGTGTTTCCGAGTAAGCGCGGATCGTACACAGGCCACGACAATATGGTGAAACGCAAGTTTCTTCCCCTGTTCGGCCTCGTTGCCAAGAAATATGAGGAAGAGCGATTGAATTCGCCTCCGCCAGAGCGATTTAACTGGCACGCCCTGCGGCATTTCGCGGTGTCATGCTGGATCGAGGCCGACCTCAAACCAAAGACGGTGCAGACCTTCGCGGGGCACAGCAGTTTGCAGGTGACGATGGACCGCTACGGGCACCTGTTTAAGTCCGACGACCACAAGAAGGCGATGGACCAAATCGCAGCCGATATGTTCGGCTAGCCATGAAGAACTCAATTTCCGGTCGCGAGTACGCCTGACCTAACCTATTGACATACAGTCATTAAAGAGGACTTTGTACCATCATATTTTCTGGGTGAAATTACCGTATCTATATGATATATTTACGTTTATGACGACACAATTAGAGGACATGGAAGAGGACATTTCTCAGACTCCTGACCGGGGCGAAGAGGTCGCTTCTATGGAACCTCTGCTGATCGGCGAGGATTCCCGCCATCGCGGAGAATTGACTGATCTTGCAATCGATCTTGCGGCCAAATCAGCAGGTTTTCGGAGAAGTCTGCCGCAAGGACTGCTCGTGGCCTTGGCCGATCTCGTCCGCTCGATGAATTGCTACTACAGCAACCTGATCGAAGGGCACGATACACATCCCGTCGACATCGAGCGAGCCCTCAAAAACGACTACAGCGCCGACCCCAAGAAGCGCGACCTGCAACTCGAAGCCAAAGCACACATCGCCGTGCAGCGCTGGATCGACGAAGGGAATTTCCGCGGCCGCGCCGTAACCGCTGAAGGCATCCGCGACATTCATCGCCGCTTTTGCGAACATTTGCCGGACGACATGCTCTGGGTCGAAGAACCCGACACAAAGGAACGTATTCGGGTTGTGCCCGGCGAGTTGCGGCATCGCGACGTGCGCGTGGGCCGTCATATTCCCATTAGCTCGGGCGCGGTGCCACGTTTTCTCGCGCGTTTCGAGAACGTATATGGCCGCATCGGCAGGACGGATGCGATCCTGGCGGCGGCGGCGGCGCATCACCGCCTGCTGTGGATTCACCCGTTCCTTGATGGCAATGGCCGCGTCACGCGCCTAATGTCGCATGCCATGCTTCTGGAAACCCTCGACACCGGTGCCGTCTGGTCGGTCGCGCGCGGGCTTGCCCGAAGCGAGAGCAGCTACAAGGAACATCTCCGCGAGTGCGACCTTCCACGGCGCAATGATCTGGATGGCCGCGGCAACCTCAGCGAAGAAGCGCTTGCTTCATTCACGCGTTTCTTTCTCGAGACGTGCCTCGATCAGGTAACCTTCATGGAGACGCTGATGCAGCCTGACCGGTTGCACACGCGTATCCTGCTGTGGGTGGAAGAAGAGACACGTTTGAATCGCTGCCTCCCAAATCAGGTGCCGTGCTCGAAGCAATTCTCTATCGCGGCGAACTTCCACGCGGCGACGTTGCCGGCCTTCTCGATCTCACGCCGCGTCATGCGCGGCGCATCGTCTCGGAGCTTCTGAAACGTGGTGTGCTCACGTCAAAAGGTCCACGCGATCCGCTGTTGCTTGCCTTTCCCGCGGCGCTCGCCTCACGCTGGATGCCGGGATTATTTCCGGAGCACGCTGGCGATGACTGAGGAAAAGTTTCCGTCGATGCCGAGGCGCGTAGGGGCACCTGTTTAAGCCCGACGACCACAAGAAGGCGATGGATGCGATCGCTGATGATATGTTCGAGTGCTGAGCGTTCGCGACCTTGACAGAGCATCGATGTTGCGGCGCTTTTGCGGGGCCAGGGAAGGATACCATCGAGTTCCGCAAGCCCTGTTTCTTCTTTGCGCTGCCGGCGACCCTGCGTCTCCAACGGCAGCTCTTCGTCCTCAAACCAAATCGGTGCAACCGTTTGATCACACTATTTTAGGGTGCATCTTCAAGCAGTCGCGGGTCCAATCACTAGCAGGGTGCTGAAAATCTCGATTATGAGATCGATTTTCGTGGTGTTTGCGGGGAAAAAACCGGAGTGATGGTTCGCGATTCGCGTTGCATGGGCGGTATGGGCTGCGGTTTTGCCTCATATTCGGCGCCCCAGACGGACTCATCCCGTCGCGGCGAGCAGCTTGCGAACGCGAATGAGATTGTAGGCGGCAGCAGTGAGGACGAAGAACCATTCCACCAAGCCGCGGCCACGATGCCGGGTCTTGCGCAGACCGCCGACGGTCTTCATCCAGCCAAAGGGTTCCTCGATCCGCTTGCGCTTGATCGTGCTGATGCGATAGCCGGGATGGCGGGTCGTGCGCGCGTCGATCGCGGAGCGGCGGTTGGCATTGTTCTGCGAGACATGCGGCGTGCAGCCGCGTTCACGGCAGCCGGCGACAAAGTCGGCGGTGTCATAGTTCTTGTCGCCGCCCACGGTGCTGCCCGGCCTGGCATTGTCCTCGATCATGTCGAGCGCGGTCGAGCGCTCCGCTGTGCCGTTGGCCTCGGTCAGGCGCGCATCGACGATGAGGCCATTGCGGTTCTCCATCATCAGATGCCCCATGTGGCAGAGCTTGGCCTCCTTGCCGGCGCCTTTGCGGAACAAGCGGGCGTCGGGGTCGGTGGTCGAGAAATGCGTGTCATTCTTGCGTTTCTCGCCATGAAAGTCGCGCTCGGCGTTGCGCCCACCGCTGCCATGATCTTTTCCCGATGGCGGATCGCCGCCGTCCTTCGGCACAAAGCTCTTCATGCTCGCCCAGGCCTCGATCAGGGTGCCGTCGACCGAGAAGTGCTCGCCGGAGAGCAGCTTGCGGACTTGAGGCAGGTTCAACACGCTCGCAAAGAACTTGGCCGCGATATCGCC
This sequence comes from uncultured Alphaproteobacteria bacterium, assembly GCA_963777475.1. GTDB lineage: Bacteria > Pseudomonadota > Alphaproteobacteria > Rhizobiales > Xanthobacteraceae > Bradyrhizobium. The sequence continues at coordinate 18,720 of CAVZQX010000046.1, read as the reverse complement.
GTCGAGCAGCCGGTCCCGGTTCTTGCAGAAGACCGTCGCATTCCACACCTGATCATCCGCCGAGAGCCCGACGAACCACCGGAACAACAGATTGTAGTTGAGTTGCTCCATCAACTGCCGTTCCGAGCGCACCGTGTAGAACGCCTGCAGCAGCAGCGCCCGCAACAGCCGCTCTGGCGGGATCGACGGCCGTCCGTCTCGCGCGTAAAGTTTGTTGAAGTCTCGCGACAGTCCGTTCAGCGCCTCATCGATCAGCGTACGGATCGCGCGCAGCGGATGATCGGTCGGGATGCGGCTCTCCAAGCGGACGTAGCTGAAAAGAACTTCCGATCGCTGATCTTCACCGCGCATCGCGTCCCTCAAATCAAAGGAATCAGGCACATGCACAGAATCACACTCCAACCGCCTCGCAAAACGACTTTTTCAGCATCCTGCTAGCAGATTTCCGTCGGGATCACGGAAGAACAGCGTGCGATGTCCAAAAACCTGATCAGTCGGCGGTGAGAGCAGATTGACGCCCTGCCGCACGAGTTCGTCCGCACACTGATCGACTTCGAGAGCGGAAACCTTGAATGCGAGTTGGAGCGAGGCGCTGCCGTCGGGCGTTGGAACATCTGCCGCAGTGCGGCTGGGCCGGGCCAACGCCAAGGTGTTGCTGCCCACCCGATATTCGATCCAGCCTGGCGAAAGCTCTCGCAACAGCGGGAAGCCAAGGATGCCTTCATAGAAGAGACGCATCGCTGCCATGTCGCGCACGAAGATGACCGTATAGTCGATCGCCCTGATGGCTTGGAAAGCCGAACCAGCGCGCGCATTCAGTCCGTTCACGACTGTTTCCTTGTTCATTGACGTGCCCCTGATATTTCCAGGCTCAGGACCTGTTAATTCGTGTTTCCTTTTGGCGACGCCGAACCAGCGGCATCACGCCGCCAGCCATCCAAACGCGCGGCGCAGGAATGCTCGGGCATCCTCTTCTGCTTCTGCAATCTCTTCCGCAGTCATTCGCGGTGCGGCAATGTTCCTGTTGTTTGCCGCACCTTGATTGCCGTCGGTAACGGACAATCGAAGGAGCCGCATCCATCAAGCTTGCTTCATAAGAGTACGCGCCGCGTAGCCGGTTTGAGCCGCGACTGTCCGCCTCGGCCTACCCTGGATTCGCCTTCAGCCCGGCGGCCTCGATGCCGGCGACCGCGCAGGCTTCGTCGTTGTCGGAGGTGTCGCCGCTGACGCCGATGGCGCCGAGCAGGACGGTGCCATCCTGAATCAGGACGCCGCCCGGCACCGGCACCAGCCGTCCCTGCGCCAGCGTGTTCACCGCGTCGATGAAATAGGACTGCTCCTGGGCGCGCTGGAACAGCGCCCGCGATCCCATGCCCATCGCCAGCGCGCCGAACGCCTTGCCATGCGCGATCTCGTTGCGCAGCAGGCTGGTGCCGTCCTGCGCCGCGGTGATCTTGACGCAGCCGCGGGCGTCGAGAATGGTGATAACCAGCGGCTTCAATTTCTTCTCGACGCTCTTTGCGAGCGCGGCATCGAGGATTTTGCGGGCGATTTCGAGGGTCAGTTCAGCCATGGGCGGGTTCCTTTGCGATGGGGGAAGGAGCAGAATTGAGTTTAGCGCGATCGAGGCTCATGGCCAGCACGCGCGCGACGTGAAGAGCAGTCCGCCCGGCACCATCCTTGATCTGATGCCGGCATGAGGTGCCGTCGGCGACCACAAGCGTTGCGGAATTGGCGCGGCGAACAGCGGGAAGCAACGAGAGTTCGGCCATCGCCATCGAGGCCGGATAGGTTTCGGCGCCGTAGCCGAACGCGCCGGCCATGCCGCAGCAACTGGACTCGATGATTTCGACATTCAAATCCGGCACCAGCCGCAGCACCTGTTCGACCGGCTTGAATGCATCGAAGGATTTCTGGTGGCAGTGGCCATGCACCACCGCCTTCGCAGCCACAGGACCGAGCGGCAGCCGGAGGCGGCCGGCCGTGGCTTCCCGCACCAGAAATTCCTCGAACAACAGCGCATGCGCGCCGATGGTTTTAGCGGTCGCATCCGAGCGCAGCGAAAGCAGTTCGTCGCGCAGCGTCAGCAGGCAGCTCGGTTCGAGGCCTATGATCGGCACGCCGCGCGCGGCGAACGGCGCGTAGGTCTCGACCAGCCGGTCGAGTTCGGCGCGGGCCTGATTGACCAGCCCGGCTGAAAGAAACGTTCGCCCACAGCACAACGGCCGGCCGCCGCCGGCGGGTTTTGGGATATGCACGCGGTAGCCGCCTTCGACGAGCACGCGCAGCGCCGCGTCGAGGTTCTCGCGCTCGTAGATGCGGTTGAAGGTGTCCGTGAACAGCACGACCTCACGGCCGTTTTCAGGACCTGTGGCTTCGGTGTCCGAGACAAATACGTCGCGCCGGAACGCAGGCAGGGCGCGCGCCGCGCAGATGCCGGCGAACTTTTCGAACAGTGCGCGCAGCAGGGGACTGTTGTTGCGCCAATTGGCGAGCGGCGCGAAGCGCGACACGAGATCAGCGTAGTGCGGCAGATAACCGACCAGCCGATCCCGCAAGCCGAGCCCGTGGCTCGCGACGCGCGCAGCCAAAACCTCGATCTTCATTTTGGCCATGTCGACGCCAACAGGACATTCGCGGCGGCAGGCCTTGCAGGACACGCAGAGCTTCAGCGTCTCCATCATCTCGTCCGAGGCGAGCGCGTCCGGTCCGAGCTGGCCCGATATCGCGAGCCGCAGCGTATTCGCGCGGCCCCGCGTCACATCCTTCTCGTCGCGGGTGGCGCGATAGGACGGGCACATCACGCCGCCTTCGAGTTTGCGGCAGGCGCCGTTGTTGTTGCACATCTCGACCGCGCCCTGGAATCCGCCACCTGAGCCGGGATAGGCCGACCAGTCGAGTGCGGTCTTCAGTTCTCCGACGCGATAGTCCGGCGGATAACGGAACAGCGTGCGGTCGTCCATTTTGGGCGGGTCGACGATCTTGCCGGGATTGAGCACATTGTCCGGATCGAAGCGGTGCTTGACCTCGGCGAAATCCGCGACGATGCGCGAGCCGAACATCGCCTCGTGAAATTCCGAGCGCACGATGCCGTCGCCATGCTCGCCGGAATGCGAGCCCTTGTACTCGCGCACCATCGCAAAGGCCTCTTCGGCGATCGCGCGCATCGCTTTCACGTCGTTCTCGAGCCGCAGATTAAGCACCGGTCGCACATGCAGGCAGCCTTCGGAGGCGTGCGCGTACATGGTGCCGCTGGTGCCGTGCTTGGCGAAGATCTTGTTGAGACGTTCGGTGTAATCGGCGAGATGCGCGAGCGGTACCGCGCAATCCTCGACAAAGGAAACCGGCTTGCCGGCCTCCTTCATCGACATCATGACGTTGAGGCCGGCGGCGCGGAAATCGGCGATCGCCGCCTGCAGGGCGGGTTCGATGATCTCGACCACGCCGCCCCATTTGCGCTGGCCGTTGTTCCAGCCAAAGCCGAGATCGGCCATCAGTTCGCCGAGCTGTTTCAGCCGGCGCAGGTTCTCATCCTGGTCCTCTTCGGCGAATTCGACGACCAGCACGGCGTCGGGATCGCCGCGGACCGCGGCGGCGATGACGGGTAAGAACATCGCGATCTCGCGCCCCAACGCGATCATGGTGCGGTCGACCAGCTCGACCGCGATCGGGCGAAGTTTTACAAGATGCTGCGCCGCATCCATCGCCTCGTAAAAGCTGCCGAAGTGGCAGACGCCGAGAGCCTTGTTGCGGATGACGGGCCAGAGTTTCAGCTCGACCTGAGTAGTAAAGGCCAGCGTGCCCTCGGAGCCGACCAACAGATGCGCCATGTTGTTGGGCGCGTTGCGCGGCACCAGCGCATCGAGATTGTAGCCGCCGACCCGGCGCTGCACTTTCGGAAACTTGTCCGCTATCTCTTCCGCCTCGCGCGTCCCCAGCGCGAGCATGTCGCGAAACAGCGCTGGTCCGCTGTAGGGCGCATTGATGCGGAAGAGATCGTGCGGCACCTCGCCGAAATGCAGTGCCGTGCCGTCAGCGAGCACCGCATCCATCGACAGCGTGTTGTCGCGCATGGTGCCGTAGCGCAGCGAACGCCCGCCGCAGGAATTGTTGCCGGCCATGCCGCCGATGGTTGCGCGCGAGGCAGTGGAGACATCGACCGGAAACCACAGGCCGTGCGCCTTAAGCTGTCGGTTGAGGTCGTCGAGCACGATCCCGGGTTCGACCGTGCAAGTGCGGTTCTCGACATCGAGCGAGACGATGCGGTTCAAGTGCTTGGAGAACGTCGACGACGATGCCGTCATTGACGGTCTGGCCGCATTGCGAGGTGCCGCCGCCGCGCGGGGTGACGATCCGCCCGTCGTCACGGGCAATGGCGAGCGCGCGCAGCGCCTCGTCCATCGTGCGCGGCACCACCACGCCGGCCGGCATGATCTGGTAGAACGACGCGTCGGTCGCATAGCGGCCGCGGCTGAACGGGTCGAACAGAACCTCGCCGGTGATCTCGCGAGCCAGCCGCGTCTGAAGCGTCAACGATCCCTTATCGCGCATCGCTTGTCTGTAGTCGGAGACACAATAAATTCAATCCTCTTGAGCGATAACAGAATTTTGAATGCAAAAATTTTGTTCGGCTGAGCGTCAAATCTGCTGAAGCATGGCCGGACTGGTCTCTTTCAGGTGCTCGACGGCGGCGGTCCGCTTGTTGCGCAGATGCGCGAACAGGATGTCGCCGAGCTCGCTGCCGGCGCGCCGGCGCAGCGCGTCGAGGATGCTCTCGTGTTCGCGCATCGCCTCGCCCCAGCGCTCGCGCTTGCGGGCGAAGTTGGCGGAGTAGCGGATGCGGCGGATCCGGCCTGCGAAGTTGGCGTAGGTGGCGAGCAGCACCGCGTTGCGCGAGGCTTCGACGATCTTTTGGTGGATCGACTGGTTGACATGGAAATAGCCGTGCATGTCGCGATGCAGGTAGAAACCGTACATCTCGTAATGCAGCCGCTCGATCTCGGCGATTTCGGCGTCCGTGATGTTTTCGCAGGCCAACCGCCCGGCCAAGGCTTCAAGTCCGCCCATGACATCGAACAACTCGCCAAGGTCATGCTCGCTCAACTGCCGGACGCGGGCGCCGCGGTTCGGCAACAGCTCGATCAATCCTTCGGCCGCCAGCACCTTCAAAGCCTCCCGCAGCGGCGTCCGGGAGATGCCGAGCATCTCGCAAAGCTGCCGTTCGGGGATGCGGCCACCGTCCGGAATGTTGCCTTCGACGATGTGGTCGCGCAGCCGGGTCAGGATCTCGCCGTGCAGGGACTGGTCTTCCCGCTCGGAAACCGCGTCGGCGGTCACCGTCCTGGAGGTCGCATCGCTCGGAATCAGGGGTTTCATGAAATCAGATTATGCCCCGGGGAAAACGCTGTCGACAAGCAGATTGTGAACAATATTTAGATTGCCAGCGGCATATTTGAATGCAATATTTGTGGCGTCAATCGCGAGGAGGCCAGGATGCAGCATCAGGGACGTCATTTCCTGCAAATTCCCGGTCCAAGCCCGGTACCGGATCGCGTGCTCCGCGCCATGGACATGCCGGTCATCGACCATCGCAGCGCGCAATTTGCCGAGCTTGCGAAAACGGTATTCGACGGCTGCCAGCAAATCTTCAAGACATCAGGTCCGGTCATCATTTTCCCTTCCTCGGGCACCGGCGCCTGGGAAGCGGCGATCGTCAACACGTTATCGCCGGGCGACAAGGTCCTGATGGTCGAAACCGGTCATTTCGCCACACTGTGGCGAAACATGGCGGCGCGCTGGGGCATCGAGGTGGAATTCATGCCCGGCGATTGGCGCCACGGCGCCGACCCCGCGGCGATCGAGGCCAAGCTGGCGCAGGATTCAATGCACGCCATCAAGGCGGTGATGGTGGTGCACAACGAGACGTCCACCGGCGTCACCAGCCGGGTCGGCGAGATTCGCGCTGCGATCGACAAGGTCGGTCATCCGGCGCTGCTGTTGGTGGATACCATCTCCTCGCTCGGCTCGGTCGATTACCGGCATGACGAGTGGAAGGTCGACGTCACCGTCTCCTGTTCGCAGAAGGGATTCATGCTGCCGCCGGGGCTCGGCTTCAACGCCATCTCCGCAAAGGCCCGCGCCGCCGCGAAGACCAACAAGATGCCGCGGTCGTATTGGGACTGGGAAGAGATGCTCAAACCCAACGCCGCCGGCTTCTTTCCCTACACGCCGGCCACCAACCTGCTTTACGGCCTCCGCGAAGCCATCGCGATGCTGCTGGAAGAGGGGCTCGACAATGTGTTCGCCCGCCACAAGCGCCTGGCGGCCGCGACCCGCGCAGCGGTGGCGCATTGGGGGCTTGAGGTGCTGTGTCTCGAGCCATCGGAATATTCGCCGGTGCTGACGGCCGTGCTGATGCCGCCGGGACACGACGCCGACAGCTTCCGCAAGATCGTGCTCGACAATTACAACATGTCGCTCGGCTCGGGCTTGAGCAAGCTCGCTGGAAAAGTGTTCCGCATCGGCCACCTCGGCGAATGCAACGAGCTCACGCTGCTTGGCGCCGTGTCCGGCGTCGAGATGGGGCTTACCGCCGCTGGCGTGCCGCACCGCGCGGGCGGCGTCGAGGCCGCGATGCGATCGCTGGAAGAGCGCACCACGTTGAACTCCTCCGGGCATCTGAAGGTGGTCTCGACCTAGCCGTGGCGGAAGACCGACCGGCCCGGTGCGGCCGCAAGAGCAATACCAAGAGCAATACAAAACAAAAAACCATAAGGGAGTAGAAGATGCGGCTTCGTCTCAAGCCCACCCACGTCGTGCTGGCGATGCTCTGCATCATGTACTTCATCACCTATGTCGACCGGGTGAACATCGGCACGGCGGCGAGCGAGATCCAGAAAGAGCTCCATCTCAGTAATACGCAGCTCGGTTTGGTATTCTCGGCCTTTGCCTATCCGTATCTGTTGTTCCAAGTGATTGGCGGCTGGGTTGGCGACCGCTTCGGGCCGCGCAAAACCCTGTTCTGGTGCGGCCTGATCTGGGCCGTCGCGACCATCGCGACCGGCTTCGTGACCAGCCTGTTCACGCTGTTCGTTGCTCGCGTCGCGCTCGGTTTCGGTGAGGGCGCGACCTTCCCCACGGCGACGCGCGCAATGCAATATTGGACGCCCGCCAGCCAGCGGGGCTTCGCCCAGGGGCTCACCCACGCTTTCGCGCGGCTCGGCAATGCCGCGACGCCGCCGTTGATCGCGGCATTGATGGCCTGGCTGACCTGGCGCGGCTCGTTCGTCGCGCTGGGCGTGGTCAGCCTGTTGTGGGGCGTGGTCTGGGCCTCTTATTTCCGCAACGAGCCGAAGGATCATCCTGACATCACGGAGGCCGAACTGGCCTCGCTGCCGCCGCGGCCCGTCAATCAGACGCGCCCGGAAATCCCCTGGGGACCGCTGGTGCGCCGGATGTGGCCGGTGACGCTGACCTATTTCTGTTACGGCTGGACCCTATGGCTCTATCTGAACTGGCTGCCGCTGTTCTTCAAGAACAGCTATAGCCTCGACATCAAGAACTCGGCGCTGTTCGCCTCGGGCGTTTTCTTTGCCGGCGTCGTCGGCGACAGCCTCGGCGGAATCCTGTCCGATCGCATCTTCAAGAGCACCGGCAACGTCCGATTCGCGCGGCTGAGCGTCATCGTGTTGGGCTTCGTCGGCGCGCTGGCCTCGCTGTTTCCGATCCTGTTCATTCACGACATCACGGTCGTGGCGCTGAGCCTGTCGGGCGGCTTCTTCTTTGCCGAACTGGTGATCGGCCCGATCTGGTCGGTGCCGATGGACATCGCGCCGAAATATTCCGGCACCGCCGCGGGGTTGATGAATAGCGGCTCGGCGCTGGCGGCGATCGTTTCGCCGTTGGTGGCCGGCTACGTCATCGATGTGACCGGCAACTGGTATCTGCCGTTCCTGATGTCGATGGGGCTGCTGCTGGTCGGAGGGGCTTGCGCGTTTCTGATGCATCCGGAAACGCCGTTCGAGGAAGGCGACGCCGGCCTGGTTGCAGCGCGACAGGCGGCTGCAGAATGAAAAACGGGACTTCAGGCCCGCCTTGACCTCGCCTAAGCCCCGTTTTCTCGGGCGTTGACGACGCCTGCCGGGTAGGGGACAAGCCCGGCAAATAGTGATATGCGAGCCCGGCTCAAAGCCAAGAATTCCCGGGAAGGACGCCATATGACCGTGCATACTGGAAGGCATTTTCTTCAAATTCCAGGACCAACCAACATCCCCGACCGGGTGCTCCGGGCCATGGACATGCCCGGCATGGATCATCGCGGCGCCGAATTCGCCGAGCTTGGTTTTGCCGTGCTTAACGCCATGCAGCGCATCTTCCGCACCCGGCAACCGGTGGTCTTCTATCCGTCGTCGGGTACCGGTGCGTGGGAAGCCGCGATCGTCAATACGCTCTCGCCCGGCGACAAGGTGCTGATGGCCGAGACCGGCCAGTTCGCCGTGCTGTGGCACGGTATCGCCGACAAGTTCAAGCTCGACGTCGACTTCTTGGCCGGCGACTGGCGCCACGGCGCCGACCTCGAGCAGATCGAGGCGCGGCTTGCGGCCGATCGCGCGCACAAGATCAAGGCGGTGATGGTCGTGCACAACGAGACCTCGACCGGCTGCGTCACCTCGCCGCTCGAAGTCCGCAAAGCCATGGATCGGACCAAGCATCCGGCGCTATTGATGGTCGACACCATTTCCGGTCTCGCCGCGATGGAATATGAGCACGACGCCTGGGGCATCGACATCTCCGTGGCCGGCTCGCAAAAGGGGCTGATGCTGCCGCCGGGCCTGGGCTTCAACGCGGTGTCGGAAAAGGCGCTCGCGGTCGCCAAGGCCAATCCGTCGATGCGGTCGTATTGGGACTGGCAGGAGGTCATCACCTTCAACAAGCTCGGCACCTGGCCCTATACGCCGGCGATCAACCTTCTGTATGGCCTGAGAGAAGCGGTGGCGATGCTCGAGGAAGAAGGCCTCGAGAACGTCTTCGAGCGGCACAAGCGCCATAGCGCCGCCACGCGCGCGGCGGTGAAGGCGTGGGGACTGGAGACCCAGTGCCAGGAGCAGGGCGCGCATTCGCCGGCGCTGACCGGGGTGCGGATGCCCGAGGGCCACGACGCCGACCATTTCCGCAAGATCGTGCTGGAAAGGTTCGACATGTCGCTCGGCACCGGCCTCAATAAGGTCAAAGGCAAGGTGTTCCGTATCGGCCATCTCGGCCACTTCAACGATCTGATGCTGATGGGAACGCTGTCGGGCATCGAGATGGGCCTCGATCTCGCTCACGTGCCGCATCGCAGCGGCGGCGTCGTGGCCGCGATGGACGTGCTGAAAACACGCGAAACGGTGCCGATGACGAAACCGAAAGCCGCGGTTGCCTGAATTCGATCAAACGCAAGAACAGAAAGAACGTGCGATGAACGCTCCCGTCACTCCGACTGAAGACCTGATCTACACCGTCGAGGACGGCATCGCGCGGCTCACCTTCAACCGCCCGCAGGCGCGCAACGCGCTGACCTTTGCAATGTACGAGCAGATGGCCTCGATCTGCGAGAGCATCAACGCAGATCGTTCGATCAAGGCCTTGATCCTGACCGGCGCCGGCGACAAGGCGTTCGCTTCGGGCACCGACATCTCGCAATTCCGCGCCTTCAAGACGGCGCAGGACGCGCTCGACTACGAGGCGCGGATCGACCGCGTGCTCGGCACGCTGGAGCAGTGCCGGGTGCCGACGATCGCGGCGATCGCCGGGGCCTGCACCGGCGGCGGCGCCGGGATCGCCACCTGCTGCGATATCAGGATCGGCACCAAGTCCACCAGGATCGGCTTTCCGATCGCCCGCACGCTCGCCAATTGCCTGTCGATGTCCAATATCTCCCGGGTCGTTTCCCTGATCGGGCCGGCGCGCACCAAGGACCTGATCTTCAAGGCGCGCTTGGTCGAAGCGCCGGAGGCGCTCGCGCTTGGCCTGCTCAACGAGGTAGTGCCTGACGTCGCGACCTTGCAGCGCCGCGCCGACGAGACCGCCAAACTCCTGGCGTCCCACGCGCCGATCACGCTCGAAGTCACCAAGGAGGCGGTGCGCCGCATCCGGCGGACGCTGTCGCGCGAAGAGGGCGAGGATCTGATCCTAAGGGCCTATATGAGCGAGGATTTCCGCGAGGGCATGGATGCCTTTCTCACCAAGCGCACGCCGAACTTCAAGGGGAAGTAGCGGGCTTAAGAGCCCGTGACCTGCACACCTAAGTCCACGAGATGAAAAACATCGACGCGTTGGCGGCGCGTGCACGCGTTGCACAAGAAAAATTCATTTTGAGAAATCATTTTAGGCGGAAAGCCGCCGATCGGTTCGTTGCCTTACCCACCCTGCGAGCTCGTCAACCCAAGCCTTTCGAAGGCCAGAACAACAGCGACAGCACAATCGCCCAAACAATACCCCAACCAATCCACGTGATGGTGGGGTGGGCTGCCTGCCATTCGAGAATTGTCTTATGAATGGCCATCAGAACTATCCCCGTCTTTCTGCGAGCAGCGCAACTGCGCGATGAGGCCCACGCCCCAAACTCCTGTGCCGGCGCAGCATGCTACGGAAAGTGCAAGATCGAGTTGACTCAGGTCAACGATTTCAGGTCGACGAGGTTGGCACGCAGGTCGGGTGACGAGAGCGTCAATCACAAGTTCAGTGAAGGGTCTCGCGGAGCGCGGAGCGCTCCATGACCTGAAATGGGTCGACGGGAAATATTCCCGGGAAAAATATTCCCGGGAAATATTCCATCGTCACCGGGGTCTGCAAGCGAGGGCCGCGGCGCATCTGCGGCAACTTGTTGGGGTCTTGGCTGCTTGCGTTCAAGCTTGAATGAACGGGTTACGTCCTCTAGCGCTGAGGTGCGTGAGAAAACGCGGCTATCAAAATGCGGGCAGGCTTCTCCGGATCACGCTCTAAACGCCTGCGATCTCATGCGAAAGTCATGGTCGGGAAGCTGCGGTCCAGCTTGAAATCAGCGCGATAAGTCCGCACAATGGCACCACAAGACGTCACCGTCATCGGCTGACTTCACAAGAAACATCAAGGGGGCGAAACACGTGCGACATATGCTGATAGCCGCGGCGGCGCTGACGGGTGTGCTGGCAGCGGAGCCTGCGACCGCAGGATGGGAGCCGACCAAACCGGTTGAAATCGTGGTCGCGGCGGGGGCGGGAGGTGCCTCCGATCAGATGGCGCGGATGATGCAGGCCGCGATCCAGAAGAACAACCTGATGAAGGAGCCGATGGTGGTCTCGCTGAAGGGCGGGGCATCGGGCGCCGAAGCGCTGATGTACATGAAATCGAGCGAGGGCGACGCCAACAAGATACTGATCGCCTATTCGCTGATCTACATGCTGCCGCTGTCGGCCAAGATTCCCTTCAACTGGCACGAGCTGACCCCGGTATCGGTGATCGCGCTCGACCAGTTCGTGCTGTGGGACAATGCCTCCGGCCCGAAGACGCTGAAGGAGTATATCGAAGCGGCAAAAGCCGCGAGTTCCCCCTTCAAGATGGGCGGCACCGGATCGAAGCGCGAGGATAACGTGCTCACCGTCTTCGTCGAGCAGAAGACCGGCGCGAAATTCTCCTATCTGCCGTACAAGTCGGGCGGCGAAGCCGCCACCCAACTGGTCGGCGGCCATATCGAATCCAACGTCAACAATCCGAGCGAAAACCTCGAAGTCTGGCGCGCCGGCCAGGTCAACGCGCTCTGCGTGTTCGACAAGGAACGGATTTCCTACACGGCGAAGGTGACCGATACCCAATCGTGGCACGATATCCCGACCTGCAAGGAACAGGGCCTCGACATCCAGTATCTGATGCTGCGCGCGATCTTCCTGCCCGGCAAGGTGACGGCCGAGCAGCAGGCATTCTACGTTGATCTGTTCCAGAAAGTGACCCAGACGGCTGAATACAAGGACTATATGGAAAAGCAGGCGCTGAAGCCGATTTTCCTGACCGGCAAGGATATGCTGCAATTCCTTGAGGAAGACGACGAGCTCAACAAGACGCTGATGACACAAGCGGGGTTTGTCGCGCCGTGAGGACGGCATGTCACGTCCCCCGCGGGATCGGGCGCAACGCCCGCCGATATCCCGACCAATATTGGATGGTCAGGATGCTGCTGCTACACAGGGATCAAGTGACGACCGCCCATATGATCGTTTTCATGGAATCGATCGTCCAGGACCAATCTATCTCCCGGAAAGATCTGTCGCTTCCCAGCTGCGAAACTGATTGAAGAGCTCGCGATGGTCCTGGTCTTGACCAGCGCCAGCGTGTGGACCGTCTGATTGATCGCGCTGCCCCGCTTGCGACGGCTTTGCCAGCAGCTCTTCTGCGGCTCGAAACCTGGTCCAGCCGGGAAGCGAAGAGGCCAGATTGATCTCCTTCCATTTGGGATGGAACGGTGGCTTTTGGAACTGGTCGAACCGATTGAAGAAATATTCCACGAAGCGGGCGACGCGGCGATACCGGTCGGTCTCGGCGGCCAGTTATACACCGCCAGCACCTGCGGCACCCCGATCGTTTCCACGGATTCGCCAGCCGAATCAGTTCGGGATAGTCCGTCGACGTCAGCTTGGTCGGACGTAGTAGTCCAGCAAATTCTTGGTAACGGCACCGGCAGGAAATGACATCCCGGCTCCGGCTTGAATTTCGTGAAAAGGTCGGTCGGCTTGCCGGTCACATGCACGACACCCGCGATCTCGCCGGTCCGCATCTTTTCGAGTCGATCGAGTTGTTGATGAAGACCTTTTCCGCATTGATGTGAAGGCGATCGAACAGAATGCCACCCGTCAGGTTTGCCGCGCTTCCCACGGTGTTGAAGCTCACCTTCTTGCCTGCGAGATCCTCCAGCGTCTTGATCTCAGGACGAACGTAGACGTGAACCTCGTTGATGTAGAACCTGCAAATAAAGCGAACCCGGTCTTTGATGTGTGCAAGCGTTCCGTTGCGGAGATATTCGTCGAGCACGTCGGCCGAGGTGATCGTGACGTCGACGCCCTTGAGATAGAGCAGGTCTTCGACATTGCCGAGTGCCCCGTAAGTCACGATCGGCAGCACGCGCAGGTTAGGTCTGTCGTCCAGGACCTTGGCCATTTCGGCTGCGAAACGAATGTTGGTGCCTTCGAGCAGCCCACCAGCGATACCGACCGTCCACTCATTCGATTCCTGGACCTTGTTTCCCTCGCCTAAAGTGGATGCAGTCGTGGTGGGTCCGCTTCGGCAGTCTGTGAGACGGCAATTAACGCCGCCATCCCAAATGTTGCTGCAAGCACGCTCTTCAATACTATGCCACGCAAAGTTCAACTCCTGCTTGTCTTTGGCTAGTCTCTTAATAACATACATCACCATACAAAGGCGATGAGGACAGAAAACTTAACTAGGCTAATCTGAAAGCTCTGCCGTTTGTGGCTGGTCGGTGCATCGGCGTTGCTCGGATGACTTTAGCTGGGGCCGCCGGCATCTGCGTCCGCCTCGGTCTGAGCCCTCCGGCATCCGCGGGCTTCGCCGATGCGCCTCCTAGAAAAATGACATCCCACACTCCCGCCACAGTTAGGTCAACGACTGCCGCGCGAAAGGGCGTTTTTCGCCGCGAATCAGGAGCTACCTCTCGCTTCAGCCATTCCTCGGATTGTAATCGTTTCTCCGGGATTGGTCGGGCTCGGCGCGTGTCGTCCAGAACTCACCGCGCGTTGGGCCGAGTACCGCGTATCCGAGTAGCCGAGTAGCCGAGTAACCGAGTAGCCGAGTAAACCGAGTAAACCGAGTAGCCGAGTAGCCGAGTAAATCGAGCAGCCGAGCGCCACGCCAATCCCGCCTGCCCATGGCATGCGCTCGGCTACTTCGGGAATGCATTCAACACGCGCGATCAGGCACGCCGTCCGCTGTCGCGCGACGAGGGCGAAAACCCGATCCTACAAGGCTTACATGAGCGAGGATTTCCGCGAGGGCATGGACGCATCGCGGAACAAGCGGGTGCCGAACTTCAAAGGCAAGTAATTCTTTCAACGCGCTGCAATGCAGCGCCAAAATCGCCGGCGGCGCGGCGAGAGCCTTGCTTGAAATCGCCATATTGAGCCCACACAACGTTACCTCGTAAGCGTTCCGGCCCATGCTGCGGCGCAAGAATGATTTGGGGAAACAAACACGTGCGACATATGCTGATCAAGCCGCGGCCGCGCTGACGGCTGTGCTGGCAGCGGAGCCCGCGATCGCCGGATGGGAGCCGACCAAACCGGTTGAAATCGTGGTCGCGGCGGGGGCCGGAGGTGCCTCCGACCAGATGGCGCGGATGATGCAGGCCGCGATCCAGAAGAACAACCTGATGAAGGAGCCGATGGTGGTCTCGCTGAAGGGCGGGGCATCGGGCGCCGAAGCGCTGATGTACATGAAATCGAGCGAGGGCGATCGCCAACAAGATCCTGATCGCCTATTCGCTGATCTACATGCTGCCGCTGTCGGCCAAGATTCCCTTCAACTGGCACGAGCTGACCCCGGTATCGGTGATCGCGCTCGACCAGTTCGTGCTGTGGGACAATGCCTCCGGCCCGAAGACGCGTGAAAGAGTATCATCGAAGCGGCAAAAGCCGCAAGTTCGCCCTTCAAGATGGGCGGCACCGGCTCGAAGCGCGAGGATAACGTGCTCACCGTCTTCGTCGAGCAGAAGACCGGCGCGAAATTCTCCTATCTGCCGTACAAGTCGGGCGGCGAAGCCGCCACCCAACTGGTCGGCGGCCATTTCGAATCCAACGTCAATAATCCGAGCGAAAACCTCGAAGTCTGGCGCGCCGGCCAGGTCAACGCGCTCTGCGTGTTCGACAAGGAACGGATTTCCTACACGGCGAAGGTGACCGATACCCAATCGTGGCACGATATCCCGACCTGCAAGGAACAGGGCCTCGACATCCAGTATCTGATGCTGCGCGCGATCTTCCTGCCCGGCAAGGTGACGGCTGAGCAGCAGGCATTCTACGTTGATCTGTTCCAGAAAGTGACCCAGACGGCTGAATACAAGGACTATATGGAAAAGCAGGCGCTGAAGCCGATTTTCCTGACCGGCAAGGATATGCTGCAATTCCTTGAGGAAGACGACGAGCTCAACAAGACGCTGATGACACAAGCGGGGTTTGTCGCGAAGTAACCCTGTCATGCCTCGCCACCGGGTGTCGCCTTCGGCGAGCCCGATGACAGGCTCCGACGGGGCGTCCAGTACTCCGAGTTCTCGCGATCGTGGCGATTTCGGGTTGCTGGAACATCCGCCTTTCGCGGATGATGACAGTCTCATTGATCCCAGGAAACCATGTCCGATACCGAAATTGAAATTGTCGTCGACGATCCGACCGCGCCGGAAGCCGACTCGCCTGCCGTCACCAGCGTCCGTATCGTCGATGTCACGGTCTCGATGCTGCTGTTGGCGCTGGCCGCAACGCTTGGCTACGACAACTGGCGCACCGGCATCTCCTGGGATTCGACCGGCCCTGAGGCCGGCTACTTCCCGTTCTATCTGTCGGTGATCCTGGCCGGCGCCAGCCTCTACGGCCTCGTCGCCGCCTTCCTGTCGCGAAAAGAGGCCTCGGAGACGTTTGTCACCCGCGCGCAGCTCTGGCGCGTCATGGCGGTGTTCGTGCCGACCTTTCTGTTCTGTCTGGTGACGCAGTTCTTGGGGCTCTATGTCGCGAGTTTCTTCCTGATCGCGGGATTCATGCGCTTCGTCGGCAAGATCGCACTGTGGAAATCGCTTTTGACGGCCTTCCTGTTCACTGCGATCATGTTCGTGACCTTTGATATCGCCTTCGACGTCATCATGCCCAAGGGGCCGCTCGAAGCGGCCTTCGGCTACTAACCGTCCCGGTCATTGCGAGCGCAGCGATGCAATCAAGAATTGAGTTGAACAGCGCTGGGTTGCCTCGTCGCGGAGCCTGTCATCGGGCACGCATTCGCGTGGCCCGTCGGCTCCCCGCGATGACCGAATGTATGGAATGAGTTGATGGAAGCCTTCGGTCTACTCCTGCACGGCTTTGCCGTCCTGCTGACGTGGAAGACGCTTCTCCTGATGATGGTCGGGCTCGTGCTCGGCGTTTTCGTCGGCGTGCTGCCGGGGCTTGGCGGCCCGAACGGAGTCGCGATCCTGTTGCCGCTGACCTTCACCATGGATCCGACGTCGGCGATCGTGATGCTTTCCTGCATCTATTGGGGCGCGCTGTTCGGCGGCGCGATCACCTCGATCCTGTTCAATATCCCCGGCGAAGCGTGGTCGGTCGCCACCACCTTCGACGGCTATCCGATGGCGCAGCAGGGCCGGGCGGCCGAAGCCTTGACCGCCGCGTTTACCTCCTCGTTCATCGGCTCGCTGGTCGCCGTGCTCCTGATCACGTTCCTGGCGCCGCTGATCTCTTCTTTCGCGCTCAAATTCGGTCCGCCGGAGTTTTTCGCGGTCTATCTCTTGACGTTCTGCTCCTTTGTCGGCCTTGGCCGCGAAGCCAAGCACAAGACGGTGATTTCGATGTCGCTCGGCCTTTTGCTCGCGGGCGTCGGCATGGATACCGTCTCCGGGCAATTGCGCATGACCTTCGGCTCGGAAGAACTGCTGCGCGGCATCAATTTCCTGGTCGCGGTGATCGGCCTGTTCGGCATCAGCGAAATCCTCTTGACGATGGAAGAACGCCTGGCGCTGCGCGGGCACGCCGCGAGCATCTCGCTTCGGGTCGTGCTTTCGGTCTGGAAAGACCTGCCGAAATACTGGGTGACGCTGTTGCGCTCCTCGCTCATCGGCTGCTGGCTCGGCATCACGCCGGGCGGCGCGATCGCCGCTTCCTTCATGGGCTACAATCTCGCCAAGCGCTTTTCCAAGGATCCGGACAGTTTCGGCAAGGGCCGCATCGAGGGCGTGTTCGCGCCGGAAACCGCAGCCCATGCCTCCGGCACCGCGGCGCTGCTGCCGATGCTGGCGCTCGGCATTCCCGGCTCCGGCACCGCGGCGATCCTGTTGGGCGGGTTGATGGTCTGGGGCCTCAATCCCGGCCCGCTATTGTTTGTCGAGCACAAGGATTTCGTCTGGGGCCTGATCGCCTCGATGTATCTCGGCAACGTCGTCGGCCTGGTGCTGGTGCTCACCACCGTGCCGATCTTCGCCTCCATCCTGCGGGTGCCGTTCGCAGCGGTCGCGCCGATGATCGTGGTGTCCTGCGCGATCGGCGCCTATGCGATCCAAAACGCGATGTTCGACATCTGGCTGATGCTCGGCTTCGGCGTGGTCGGCTATGCCTTCAAGAAGATCAGCATTCCCTTGGCGCCGTTCACGCTGGCGCTGGTGCTCGGCAGCCGTGCCGAGGATGCGTTCCGTCTGTCGATGATCGGCTCTGGCGGCGACATGAGGGTGTTCTGGTCGAACGGTCTGGTCGGCTCGATCACGACGCTTGCGATTCTCCTGCTGTTTTGGCCCTTGATCGACAAGGCCTTCGGCGGCCTGGGACGGCTCTGGCGCCCCGCACGCGCATAATATCGCAGGGGTTCTTGCCATACTCGGTGGAAGCGAAATTCACAAGTTATTCCAATATCTTGCGGCGTATTTTTTCGTGCGGTGCTGGGTGGCCGCCGGTCGATTGTCCATAGTTGTGGCTTTCCCGTGACATCATCTGGGGCGGTTGCACAGTAAGTTCGTACAAGTTTTTTGATTTAAGGGATTTTGCGATGAACAAGCTTTCGATTGGAATTGCGACAATCGCCTTGGTGGTCGCAACGGGCGCATCCGCTGCTGATCTTGCGCCAAGGATGTACGCCAAAGCGCCCATCATCCCCCCGGTGGTCTACGATTGGAACGGGTTCTACATCGGCGGCAACGTCGGTTATGGCTGGGGCCGCGCAAGCACCGACGGCACCCAGACGGGGACGCAGAGCGTCAGCGTATTTACGCTTCTTGGAGGTGTCCTTCTCCCTGGTTTCCCTGTTGTCACCCCACTCGGAACGACCCCTTTGACTGGACGCGCAAACGCCAACGGCGTCATCGGCGGCGGGCAGGCCGGTTATAACTGGCAGCGCGGAACCTGGCTGTTCGGTTTGGAAGCTGACATTCAAGGCAGCGATGAGCGCGGCAGTGCCGACGTCGTATCGTCGCCGGATGTGCCATCGGCACCGGCGTCCTGCACAGCGAACTACAAGCTCGACTGGTTTGGCACTGCGCGCGGCCGTATCGGCTTCCCCGACCGACCGCGTCTTGCTGTACGCGACGGGCGGTCTGGCCTATGGCGAGGTATCGGCTACCGCGCCGCTGATCCCGGCTGAGTTGGGGATTCGACCCGCGCCCGCTGGACCGTCGGCGCCGGCGCCGAAGCTGCGATCGATCAGCATTGGTCGGTCAAGCTCGAATACCTCTACATGGATCTCGGAAACTTCGAGTAGCGGCGCGACAACGGCTACCAACGTCATCCACTCAGGCGGGCGTGCCGGTACGACTTCACCACGGTCACGACCACGACCTTTGCCTCGGCCTTCAGCAGCCGCTTCACCGACAACATTGTGCGCGTCGGCCTCAACTATCGCTTCGGCGGTTCGGGGCTCTCGAAGTACTGAGTTTCTCTCACGCTTGAAGTCAACCCGAGCCCGGCCTTGCGCCGGGCTTTCGTTTTGGCTGCCGTTCAAACCGTGCGAAAC
>CAVZQX010000045.1:0-189160 GCA_963777475.1 uncultured Alphaproteobacteria bacterium | reverse complement strand
AATCGCGCCAGGTCGGACTTTACCGGTCGTCGGCGACCAGCGCGCGGATGCTGCGCGCGAGCCCGAGGATGCGCGGCCCGCAATCGCGCTCGATCTGTTCGGCGCTGAAGCGAAATGAAGGAATGCCGCAATTGACCGACAGGCAGTCGCCCGTCGCCGTGCGGTAGAGCGGCGCGGCGACGCCAAAGATATCACGCCGCCACTCGCCGAGCGAGACGGCAAAGCCGCGTTCCTTGCAAAGCTCCATCTCCGGCAGCGTCCGCCTTTCGACATAGTCGGCTTCTTCGGGGCGCTCAGCCTTTACCCTGGCGAGGTGCGAGGTGAGCTCGTCTTGGGTGAAGAGCGACAGCAGCGCGCGGCCGACGGCGGTGGTTGCCATCGTCGCGGTAAAACCGACGTCGGGCACATGCGGCACCGCATCGGTAGTGCGCAGCGTCTCGACATAGATGAAGTCGAGCCCGAACGGCATCGCGATCGAAACCGTGCCGCCGGCGTAAGCCGCGAAGTCGCGCATCAGGGGCCGCGCCATCTGCCGCACCTTGATCGCCGACAGCAGCGGATAGGCGGTGGCGAGCACGCCGAGCCCTAGTCCGAACCGCCCCCTGGCATCGCGCTTGAGATAGCCGAGCTGCGCCAGCGTGTAGGTCAGCCGCGACACCGTCGGCCGCGACAGGCCGGTTCGAGCCGCGAGGTCGGCATTGGAGAGCGAGCCAGAACTGTTGCGGAACGCCGCCAGCACGTCGAGCCCGTGTGCGAGCGTACTCGCAAAGGATGGGTCGCCCACGACGGGGGGCTTTTGGGCGCTGGGGACGCCCTGGGAAATCATGGCCATGGCCAAATATCGGACCAGATATGCAATTCTGTCAATATATCGAAACCAATTTGCGTTTTTGATTAATATTCGATTAAGTGTTCCAAAAGCCGGAGGAAACATGGATTTCGATCAGCGGATCCCCGACTGCGCCGCGCGGGTGTTCGGCGCGATGGGCCGCCGTGCATCCCGAATGAACAGAGACGTTACCTGCGGGGGAGGACCATCATGAGCCAGGCATCCGTCGGTGAAACGTCCAAGGAAATGCCAAAGGACGCCTCGGCCCCGGTCGTCGCAGAGCACAAGGCCGTGCTGAAGGCGCTGCCGTTCGACGACACCGCGGATTTCGACGATGCCGCGCGCGGCTTTTTGGGCACGCTCGATCACGCCAAGATAACCTCGGTGCAGGGCAGGGTGGTCTGGAGTCTCGAGGCTTACGGCTTTCTCTCCTCCGAAGAAGCTCCGGCGACGGTCAATCCGAGCCTCTGGCGGCAGTCGCGCCTCAACATGAACCACGGCCTGTTCGAGGTTGTCCCCGGGGTCTACCAGGTGCGCGGGCTCGACATCGCCAACATGACGCTGATCGAGGGCGACACCGGCGTCATCGTGGTGGACACGCTGACCTCGATCGAAGGGGCCCGCGCCGCGATGGAGCTTTATTTCAGGCACCGCGGGGTGCGGCCGGTCGCTGCAGTCATCTTCACCCACACCCACATCGACCATTGGGGCGGCGCGAGCGGCGTCTTGGACCAGGACGTGCTGTCAAGCGGCCGCGTGCCGATCATCGCGCCGAACTTTTTTATGGAGCACGCGGTCTCGGAAAACATCATCGCGGGGCCGGCGATGCTGCGTCGTGCGCAATATCAGTTCGGGTCGCTGCTGGCCAAAGGCGTCAGCGGGCAGGTCGATTGCGGGCTGGGCAAGACCATGGCGGCGGGCGCGGCGGCGCTGCTGCGCCCGACCGATCTCATCATCGCGACCGGCGACAAGCGGGTAATCGACGGTGTCGAATTCGAATTCCAGATGGCGCCGAACAGCGAGGCGCCGGCCGAGATGCATTTCTACATCGCCCGCTACAAGCTGCTCAATCTCGCGGAAAACTGCACGCACAATTTCCACAACCTGCTGCCGTTCCGCGGCGCCGACGTGCGCGATGCGCTGGCGTGGTCCAAATATCTCAACGAAGCGCTGCGCCTGTGGGGCGGCAGAGCGGAGGCGATGTGCGGCCAGCATCACTGGCCGGTCTGGGGCCAAAAGCGCATCGACACCATGATCCGCCAGCAGCGCGATCTCTACAAATTCGCGCACGACCAGACCATCCGCCTGATGAACCACGGGCTGACCGCGAGCGAAATCGCCGAGACCATCTCCTTGCCGAAAAGCCTCGACGGCGCCTGGCACACCCGCGGCTATTACGGCCATATCCGCCATAACGTGAAAGCGATCTACCAGAAATATCTCGGCTGGTACGACGCCAATCCCGTGCACCTCGATCCGCTGCCGCCGGTCGAGGCCGGCAAGAAATACGTCGAATACATGGGCGGCGCCGACGCGCTGCTGTCGCGCGCGAAAAGCGATTTCGCCAAGGGCGAGTTCCGTTTCGTAGCGCAGGCGGTGAGCCATCTGGTGTTCGCCGAGCCCGACAATCAGGCGGCGCGCGCGTTGCTCGCCGACACCCTCGAGCAGTTGGGTTATGCCGCGGAGAGCGCGACCTGGCGCAACGCCTATCTGTTCGGCGCGCAGGAGTTGCGGCTGGGCTTACCGAAGGTCCCGCCACGTCCGCCGATGCCGCGCGAGACGCTTGCTTCCCTTCGCTCCGAGCAATTATGGGACGTGCTCGGCGTACGGCTCAACGGCCCGAAGGCGGAAGGAAAGCACATCGTGCTCAACTGGAAATTCACCGATACCAATGAGAGCTTCGTGCTGACCCTGGAGAACAGCGCGCTGACCCATACCGAGGGCGTGCAGGCGGCTACCGCGGATGCGAGCTTCACGCTCGCGCGCGGCACGCTGGATGAGGTGATCGCCGAGCAAACCAGTTTTCCGGAAGCCGTCGCTGCCAGCAAGATCGAGGTCGCGGGCAATCCGATGCGGCTTGCGGAGCTGATGAGCCTGATGGACGAGTTTCCGCGGATGTTCGAGATCGTCGAGCCGAAGCGGACGATGGTCAGCTAAGGAAGCCGTCATACCCCGAGCTGTCATCCGCGAAAGCGGGTGATCCAGTACTTGGAGACGTTCGTGATGCACCCAAGAAGCCGCGGCGTCCTGGATAACCGCCTGCGCGGGTATGACGGGTCTTGGTAGAGTGGTCCAAACCCCTAAACTTCAACGCAATGTCCTAACAGGAACTTTACGGAATCGCGGTCTAATGACCTACTTTGACGATAGCGTGGCCGATCGCTGCTAGATCCAACGACGGATGCTGATCATGACCGTTGACAAGCCAAGGGCAAAGGTACCGCGCGAACCGCGACGGCAGGTGCGCAAGCAGCCGGCCTGGATCACGGTCGACAATGGAATGACCAAGCGCGAATGCTTCGTGATGGACGTCTCGCCGGGCGGCGCCAGGATCATCACCGATGTCGCGATCGACGTCCGGGACATGTTCGGATTGGAGCTTGTGCCCACTCATCCGAAATGCCAGCCGTGCGAAGTCGTTTGGCGTCGCGGCAACACATATGGAATAAGATTTCTATCCTGATTATCTCCGACCGCGATGGCATCCAGCGGCTGTAAGTTGGATTAGTTCAGCGCAGTCCGCCGCTCCACGGTGAAAAAGGAGGCCGGTTGCGCCGGAGTCTGTCACCGGGCCGCGCCGTGCGCGGAGCTGTGGGGCTACCCGCGCCGCCTCGCTTTCGCTCCACTTGGTGCAGTGCACTAGAACATTTCACGGTGCATCAATTGCCATTTTGTCCCGGCGGGAGGATGCTCGACGTTGGGCGGGCAACTGCGGGTACCAGGGAGGGTAGCATGAGCAAGACAGGTCTCGACAATCGCCACCGCGACAAGGATGGCGAAATCAGCCACAAGCACGGCAACACCCTTGTCCGCACGTTGCGCAAGATTTACGGAATGGGCTTCGCGGCCGGTTATCCTGAAACCGAGAAGTTGAGCGATGTTCTGCTCCAGCTCAACGAGACATCGCTGAGCCAGCTCCGCCGCGATCATGAGACGGGCCACCTGGAGCACAAGATCGCCAAGGCGTCGAAGTAGCCGGTCGGGCGGATAGGCGTAAGCCTCATACGCCGCCCGATGTTCTGAGGTGGGAGTGACGCATGCCCGAATATTTCGCGGGGAAGGTGAGCGACTACGCGGATGGCGACCGCAAGGTCGTCGAATGCGGCGAGTTAGAGGTCGGCATCTTCAAGATCGATGGCGAGTTCTTCGCCTGGCATAACCGCTGCGCCCATCGCGCCGGACCGGTTTGCCAGGGACGCATTATGAAGCGCGTGATCGAGCCGGTTGCGGACGACCGCACGACGCGCGCGCAAGAATACGACCCATCCGAAACCAACATCGTGTGTCCCTGGCACGGCTATGAATACAGCATCCGGACTGGCTGCCACCAGGGCAACAGCCGCGTTCGGTTGCGCAAGGCGGAGCTCACGATCCGGGAGGACGAGATTTATGTTCGAACCTGAACGCGACCGGAAAAACGATCTCTACGGCTGGATCGACAATATGGCCCCCGAACTTCTCCGCGTATCGCGGGAACTGGTTGAGAAGAACGAAGCCTGTCGCGTTTCCGACCAAGCCGTCGCCGAGATACTGACCGCGGCCATTCGGCTCTATGTCGCGAAATCCGATGGAGAAGAAAGAACGTTTCCGCCGATCGCAGGTCACCGCGACAGCGAGATGACACCGACCGAACTGTTGTCGGCGGTTTCCGAAATGTTGCGTGCGCTGCGTCTCGGACCGATGGAGCTTGCGCTTTGGTACCGGCGGCGTCCGGACGAGGACACCTATTCCGCGAGGGAAAGTTCATGAACGTTCAAGGCAGGATCGGGCCGCAATATTCGGCGATCCAGGAGATCACTGTTCATACCGACACCCGCGACATCCTCAGCCACGCCAGGCGCGCCGCGCTTCGACGCGGCCTGCAGGACTGGTTCGTGTGCGACATCGATGCCCATCATGTCGAAACCGTGTCCTGGAAGGAGATCGTCACCTACATCGAAGATCCCGTCGTTCGCGACAATGCGATGCGGTTTCAAGCGGAGCGGCTCGGCGCGCCTCCGTATGGGCTCAACGGCGATCTTGGACTGCGCTATCAGTCGGTGGGCGGACGCATCCCGCATCAGGACGGTCAGCGGGAGATCGTCGAGCAAACCGATGTCCACCGTGACGTCATCTTGACGCGTCGGGCGATGGATTTGCTTGGCATCGACAACATGGTGGTATTCCCGACGCCGATGCTGTTTCTCGGCATGCATCCCCAACCGGAAATGGAAGTGTGGCTCGGCGGCGCCTACAATCGCTGGCTGATCGAGCGGATCCTGTCCGAAGACGACAGGATCAAGTCGCTGGTCTACCTGCCGTTCAATACTCCCAAAGAGGCCGAGCGTACCGTCGAGGAGTTAGGCGACAAGAAGGGCGTGATCGGTTTCTGCGTGACCAGCACCCGCAACAAGCCGGTGCACCACAACGACTATATGCGGCTTTATTCGATGATCGAGGCGACCGGCAAGCCTCTCGCGTTTCACGCGGGCTATCATTGGCAGGACCCTTCGCTCGCGACCGTCAATCGATTTATCGGCATGCACGCGCTGGGTTTCGTCTGGTGCAACATGGTCCATATGACGAATTGGATTCTCAACGGCATCCCCGAGCGCTTCCCCAAGCTCAAGTCGGTGTGGGTCGAGAGCGGGCTCGCCTGGGTGCCGTTCCTGATGCAGCGGCTCGACGACCAGTATCTGATGCGTCCCTCCGAAGCCCCGCAGCTGAAGCGGATGCCCAGCGAGTACATGAACCATAATTGTTTCTACACCACCCAACCCATGGAGACGACGCACCCGAAGGCGCTCGAAAACACCCTCGAAATGATCAGGGCGGAAACGCAATTGATGTTCTCGTCCGACTGGCCGCACTACGATTTCGACCTGCCGCAGGAAATCTGCGACCTCCCATTCCTGTCCGAAGATGCCAAGCGCAATATCCTCGGCCTGAACGCGGCAAGGATATTCAATCTCGATCCGACGCCTGTGAAGAAATTAGTAGAGGTGTAGGGTGGGCAAAGGCGCATCTGCGCCGTGCCCACCGCCCGCCAGCAGATTGTAATCTTGAAGGGTGGCACGCTTCCGCCTTCGCTCCTTGAGCTGCGGCAGACAAGCCGCCTTGCCCACTCTACAACTGCAAAAAATCACTGCAGTTGCGGTGGGCGGCGCAGTTCGGATTCGGCGGCGGCGGAAAGTTTGCGGGATTGATACAAGCTCAGGATGCTTTGAGATGTCTTGGCGTTGAGACGGGCGAACTGATCCTTCATGCCGTCGAGATATCCCGCGGAAATTCGGTGATCCTTGGCACCAAGAAACAGCAGCGCCATCGCCGTTTCCCATTCAAAACCGAGGGCTTTGGCCAGGATCAATATCGTGTCTCGATGGCCGTCGAGCAATGCCCGCTCCACCACATCGACGGGCAACGAACACAAGAGCGATAGTCCTACGACCGTCTCTTCGAACTTGCGGGAACGAGCGTATTCCCAGATACTCTTCTCGTTCAAATGGCCGTGCTGATGCTGTGCTTCCACGGTCCGCTTCGCCGCGGAATACAGCTTCGAAGCGGGGCCAAACTTGGAATGCAGTTCGCCGGTGATGTCGGTCACCGACGTCTGAATCTGCTCTGCTAGATCGGGACGCTCCTTCTTGAGCTTGTTCTTGACGTCGTCCGAGGCCTTTGCGATCAGCTGGTGAAAAACGTGTCGGGGAATGTCCTTCCTCAGCCCGAGGTGCTTGGCAAGGATCGAATTGTCCTTGGAGCGCTTGACCATGTGCAGAAAACCGAAGTCGGAGAATTGCGCGCCATTGTTGGTCGCAACCGAGTTCAGCACCTGCTGGTTGCCGCGCGTCACAAGCTCGTCGGTGACAGTGTGCTCCAGTGTTTTCCGTTTCGAGATAGCCAGCAGATGGTCTTGGCTTTTGGACCGGATATTGGCGACCAAGACAGTGGAATCGAGCTGCTCGCAGTGCTCAAGAACGGGTCCCGCGACCTCGATCGAATTGTCAAAGGCGAGCTTTCTGACAACACTTTTTGGCGCGTTGTCGGCATGTGCCATTCGCGTTGCGAGCTGAGCGCGAGCCACAACCTCGATCTCTTCGGCTAGTCGCCCGATGACTTCGCCGAAGATCCAGATCTCGCTATCGGAATACCGGCCCGCTATCAACACGTCGGTTGCATGCCACAAGGCTCGCAAGCGGCTTTGCTTCGAACCCTTGGCTATGGCGTCGTCCAACTCCTGAAGGAACGATCTCGCGTCAGGCATAAAATTAACCTCAAGTTATCCCAAGTCCGGAATGGCGTTGGCCGGAAGGACCGCCCCAATTTCAATTGAAGAAATCAAAGACGATGTTGATGTCGGAACGCGCGGGCAGGGCGCCGCTGAAATCCGCGCCGATCACGCGCAAACAAGCCTCTACCGTTGGGACATCGTCGAGATCGTTGGCCTCCTCGAGGACGCTCCACGCGGCAGAGACGATCGGTTTTTCAGGCATCGGATCGATAATACCGAGATGTTCGAAAGCGACCGTGGTTTCGGGTTTCGCGTTCGCGATTGAAACGACTTGTTCTGAGTTCATCACGAAGTCGTCCTGTTCGCTGCTAGAGCATGATCCGGAAAGTGGATGCCGGTTTTCTCTCGCGACAAACGCGGAACGCGTTGGCGCAGCCATCATGCTCAAACCAAAACTGAGAAGCGCGATGGTGATTCAACTTAAGCCCATCGCGCTCTGGGGAAAGTCTTAGGCATCAAGCCTTCAAAAAGGCTTGCCGCGAATTGCCCGCATTCTGACGGGATCAAAACCGTGCGTTAACCTAAGCGGATCGATACCGGTGTTTGTTCTACCGCGGCCGTTGGCATGATAGGTGGCCCGGGCGGAAACGGCCGGCAGGCTGTTACTGGTGGAAGCCCGTGGTCGGTTTTGGGGTGATGGCGGATTTCACCGCGGAAACGGCGTTACCGAAGCTCGCCTTCGCTTGCGCGGTCCAGGAAGTGGCCTCATAGGTGGGCCCGCTTGTGAAACCGGTCTTGGGTTTGCCAGCGAGCGTGGATTGGACGTGCGACAACGTGGCTTCGAAGCTCGTCGTCGCCGCGGTCGCCGCCTGGCCGACTTTGGCGGTTTGTTTGGCAAGCAGGTCCGCCGCATCGGATGCAATGGATGTGATCGTGGTCATGTGCTGCTCCGCGTCGGCAAAGCATCATCACCACATGGTTAATGATCTATTAAGAGACGCTGCCGGGGTTGGGTCTATCGGTCACGCCTTGGTCTTCTTGAGCGCCTTTTTGACCGCCTTTTTGGCGGGAGCCTCTGCCGCATTCCGCATCGACCTTGCGTAACTGTCCGCGGCGTTATCGGCGGCAATTTGCAACCGCTTGGCGGCGGCGGCGCCTTGCAACATGGTGTTCTTGGCGATCTGCTTGTAGCGTTCCTTGGTTTCGCCATCCTTGGCCTTGGCCGCGAGACCGATCAATCGCTCCCGCCGGCTTTTGGCGGCGGCCATGATGTCCTTGTTCTGTTGCTTCGCAAGCTGCCGAATTACGACATCCAGATCGGCGTTCGCCATCATTTATTTCCCCAGGTGCGATCGAAAAGTGCGATCGAAAAGTGCCATCGAACCATTTCCTGTGATCGAGTATGCAATCGCTCGCGCGGGGCTACAAGTTCTTGTTCCTCACCGCCTCATACGCCAATCGCTTGAATTCGAACGCAAATGGATGAAGAAATGCCAGCTGACGCTGCGTCATCATCAAGCCCGCGAGATTTGCCCTTGGCGAAATCCACCATTGCGTGCCGGCATACCCTCCCCAAAACAATTCACCTCTCGAATCCTTGTGGTCGAGCGGCGAAGGCTCCGAGATCAGCGCACCGGCAAGGCCATACCCCCTGCCACGAAGTTCTCCCACGATGGGAAAGCGTATCCACATTCCGTCAGGCAACTGGTTGGTCATCATCAGCGCAATGGTTTCGGGCTTGAGCAGGCTCGCGCCCCCGGGAAGCAGGCTTCGAATCAGCGCAACCATGTCCGGCAAGGTTGAAACCAAGCCGCCGCCGCCGTCCAGCCTCGGGACCGGGCGCAAGTAGGCACCCGGATACGGCGAGTTATCGGTGCGGCTGAGGCCCGGCTTCATGGGGTCCATCAAGTCTGCCCCCGCGTAATACGCACTGAGGCGGCTTCGATCTTTCTCTGGGACGACGAAGCCGGTGTCCACCATGCCAAGCGGAGCGAAAATTCGCGATTGAATGAACTCATCGAACGCCTCGCCGCTGATGACCTCGACAAGCCGCGCCATGACATCGGTAGCTACCGAGTACTCCCACGATGTTCCCGGATGATAGACCAACGGCAGATCTGCCAATACGTCCATCATCTGCGCCAGCGTCGTCGCCGGATTGAGCACCTTTCGTTCGTTGTAGGCCTTGAACATGGTTGTGCCGGGGTCGAATACGCCGTAGCTCAGCCCCGAACGGTGGCTCATCAGATGACGGATGGTGATCGATCCCTTCGCTGGCTCGGTCTCATTTAGTGAGGTCGCGCCGGGGCGCAGAACGCGGCGATTTGCAAGCTGCGGAATGAACCTCTCGATCGGATCGTCCAGTTGGAATCGATTTTGTTCGAACAGCAGCAGCGCCGCACAGGATGTAACCAGCTTGGTATTGGAGAAGATTCGGAAGATGTGGTCGACGCGCAACGGAGTTTGCGCTTCCTTGTCTGCCCATCCTATACAATTCACGTCGACCAATTCTCGGCCCACGAGTACCGCGGACGAGACTCCGGAAAGGACGTTCGCATCGACATAACGGCGCATGGCGGCGTGCGCCGCCCCAAAGTCGTATCCCCGGGCCGTTACCTTCATGTCTTCCATCGTCGTCCCCTGTCCGCCGCTGCAAAGTATGGTCATGCAAAGCCTATCACCTCGCGACTGGGTTGGGCGTGGAAATGATAAGACGATCGGCCTTGGATCGCAGGAAAATCGAATTATTCGGATTCCCCCGCCTTCGCGGGGCATGACGAATTTTTGTGGAGCGCGCTGTGCCCTAAACCGTCATTGCGAGCAAGCGAAGCAATCCATCTCACCGCGGAAAGAGAGACTGGATTGCTTCGTCGCAAACGCTCCTCGCAATGACGAGGCACTAAATCCCCAGATACGCCGCCTGCACCTGCTTGTTGTCGGCGAGTTCCTCGCTGGTGCCGTGCATGATGACGTTGCCGCTCTCCAGCACATAGGCGCGCTGGACCAGCGACAGTGCCCGGCTGACATTCTGCTCGACCAGGAGGATCGCGGTGCCCATCTTGTGGATCTCGCCGATCTTCTCGAAGGTGACGTCGGTCATAACCGGCGCCAGCCCCAGCGAGGGTTCGTCGAGCATCAGCAGCCGCGGCTTCAGCATCAAGCCGCGGCCGACCGCGAGCATCTGCTGTTCGCCGCCGCTCATGGTGCCCGCGAGCTGGCGCCTGCGGTCGGCGAGCCGCGGAAAGATCTCGTAGACCAATTCCATGCTGTGCGCGCGCGCCGCCTTGGCCTTCGGCACGTAAGCGCCGATCTCAAGATTTTCCTGCACGGTCATCTCGGGAAAGACCTGACGTCCCTCCGGCACATGCGCGATGCCAAGCTCCGGAATCCGGTACGGCGGCAGCGAGGCGAGATTGGTGCCCGCGAACGTGATCGCGCCGGAGGTGAGCTTCACAAGGCCCGAGATCACGCGCAGGGTCGTGCTCTTGCCGGCGCCGTTGGCGCCGAGGAGGCCTACGGCTTCGCCTTCACCGATCTCGATGGTGACATTGGAAATCGCCGGCACCGAGCCGTAGCTGGCGCTGACGCCCTTGAGCTCAAGCATGCGCGCCTCCGCTCGTAGCCGCATGCACATAGCCGGAGCCGAGATAGGCGCGGATCACTTCCGGATTCTCCACGATCTCCTTCGGCGCGCCTTCCGCGATCTTCTGACCGTGATCGAGCACGACGATGTGGCGCGCCACCGCCATGATCGCGCGCATCACATGCTCGACGATGACGATGGTGAGTCCGGCTTGCGAGAGTTTGCCGACCAGCGCCACCGCCTGGTCGATCTCGGAAGGGTTGAGGCCGGCCATCACCTCGTCCAGCAGCAAGATTTTCGGCTGGGTCGCCAGCGCCCGCGCCATCTCGAGCCGACGCTGGTCGATGGTGGTCAGATCCTTCGCCGGCGTCTGCTCCTTCGCTGAGAGACCGACGAATTCGATCGCCTCCCGTGCTTTTTCCCGCGCGGCCGCGACACGGCGGTCGCGCAGGAAAGCACCGGTCATGACATTGGCGAGCACCGTCATCGCGCCGAAGGGTTTTGCGACCTGGAACGTGCGCGCCAGACCAAGCGCACAGACGGCATGCGGCCTCAAACCCACGATCTCCTTTCCGAATGCCTTGACCGAGCCGGAGTCGGCGCGGTGAAAGCCGGTGATGAGATGGAAGCTCGTGGTCTTGCCGGCGCCGTTCGGCCCGATCAGCGCCACGGTCTCGTTTTCCTTCACCGTGAAGCTGACGTCCTGCACGGCACGCAGGCCGCCGAAGCGTTTGCTCAAGCCCTTGATCACCAGCGCGTCGGTCATGGCGATGTCCTCAAGCGCGCCGGTTTGCGGAGAACAAAACGCTGCCAGGCCTCCAGCATCACGCCGATCAGGCCAGTCGGCCGCCACAGGATCACGGCCATCAGGATCAGGGCATAGACGGTGAGCTGGATTCCGCCGGTAGAGCTGCCGAGCCAGCTCTGCAACAGTGCGGACGTTGTCTCCAGCAACACGGTGCCGACCACCGGGCCCCACAGCGTGCCGATGCCGCCGACAATCGACACCAAGGCGGCCTCGATCGAAATGCTGAAGTTGAAGGCGGTGGCGGGATCGATGAAGTAGATGTACTGGACATAGAAGGTGCCGGCCAGCGCGGTGAGGAACGCGCTGATCATGTAGATATCGCGCTTGATGCGCGGCGCGTTGACGCCGATGGCCTCCGCCGCATCCTGATCCTCGCCGATGGCGACGAGGTAATACCCCATCCAGGATTGCTCGATGATGTAGGTGATCGCAAGCCCGAGCGCGAGCAGGCCGAGCACGACGTAGTAGTAAGAGGCCTTGGTCTCGAACTGCATCATCAAGGGCGAGCTGCCGAGGTTCGGAATCGTGGTGCCCTCGGCGCCCCAGGCGAAATCGCGGAATTTCAGGAAGATCAGCATCAGCGCTTGCGCGGTCGCGATGGTGGCGATGGTGAAATAGGGGCCGCGCAGGCGGAAGCAGAGCCAGCCGATCGGCAGGCTCGCCAGCATCGCGACAATGCCGCCGGCGGCCATGCCGATCCACGGCGAGATGCCGAAGTCGACCTGCATGATGGTCGAGGTATAGGCGCCGAGCCCGAAATAGGCGGCGTGACCAAGCGAGAGCTGCTTGGCGTAACCGCCCATCAGGTTCCAGGCGACGCCAATGAAGGAGAACAGGAGGATGCGGATGAAGATGTCGAGCGCGAACGCACCGGTCACGACCTGCGGCAGGGCCACCAGGACAATCGCGAGCGCGGCCAGCGACAGCACTTTCCACCTGTTCGCCATTACCGCGCTCTCCCCCCGCCAAGCCCGTTCGGCTTGAACGCCAGCGTCAACAGCAGCATGGCAAACACCACGATCAGGCCAGAATCGGCGCCGACGAACTGGATGCCGAGCGATTCCGCGATCCCCATCATCAGGCTCGCGACCAGCGCGCCGATCACGTTGCCGAGCGTGCCGAGCACGACGGCGACAAAGGCCATCAGCACGAATACCTGGCCGACGAACGGATAGGCCGAATAGAACGGCATCAACAGCGATCCCGCGGCGCCTGCGAGCGCCAGCGCCGCGCCGAACGCGACGCAGAACACGCGGTTGGGGTTGATTCCCATCAAGGTCGCCACGTCGCGGTTCTGCGAGGCCGCGCGCATCGCCTTGCCGAGATCGGTGGTGTGCAGGAAGATCCAGAGCGCGAAGCTCAGGATCATCGCCACCACGAAGGCGATCAGCTTTGCGACTGGCACATAGAGCCCGGCGAAATGAAAAGCTTCGTCGGAGTAGGAGGTATGGACGGTGCGGTAATTCGCGCTGAACAGCAGAAGCGCAAGATTGAGCAACAACAGCGACAGCGCAAACGTCAGGAAGATCTGCGGCATGTCGTTCGGCCCCAGCACCCTGCGGATCAGGAAGTGCTGGACCAGCACGCCGATCACGAACAACACCGGCATCGATACGAACAGCGACAGTATCGGGTCGATGCCGAACTGGGTGGCGAGATAGTAGGAGATATACATGCCGATCATCACGAATTCGCCCTGGGCGAAATTGACGATCTTGACCACGCCGAAGATCAGCGTGACGCCGATGCTGACGAGCGCGTAAATGCCGCCGATGAGCAGGCCGTTGATGACGGCCTGGACCACTGTCTCCAGCATCGCTTCCGGCCGGCGATCAGGATTTCAGGAGCGGCTTGCGGGCGTCTTCCTTGGGGAAAACGCTGGCGAGATCGCCGTCCTGCCACTGCACGCCGAGCGGCCGGCCGTAGATGTTCTTGCCGTCGGGCCCGAACTTCACCCTTCCGCCCGGCGCCATCGCCGCATAGCCCGTGGATACGTCGAGCGCCGACAGCGCGTCGCGCACCTTCTGTGGTTCGGCGGAACCGGCGCGTTCCAGCGCATCCGCCAGCATGAAGGTTTGCGCGACGAGGCCGCCGGCATATTCGAACAGGAACTCGCCGGTGCGCTTCTTGTATTCGACGTTCACCTTCTCGGAATTGACGCTCATGTCGTGGTTCCAGTGCGCCACGCCCTGCAGGCCTTCGGCGAGCTTGCCGACATTCTTGTAGAAATCCGGAATGACGAAGCCGCCGGAACCGCCGTTGATCGCGACGTTGAGGCCGACCTGCTTCACGGTGCGCACGATCAGGATGAGGTCGTTGAGATAGGACACCGAAAACAGCGCGTTGGCGCCGGAGGCCTTGACCTTGTTGATGAGCGGGCTCGCATCGGTAAATCCGGCCGAATACGGTTCGAACATCACGATCTCGACGCCTTCGCCGGGCCGAGCTCCTTCAGTCCGTTCGAGGTCGAGGTGCCGAACGCGGTGTTCTCGAAGATCACGGCAACCTTGGGCCGGTCGCTGACGAGCTTCGACATCTGCAACTGCGCCTTTGCGAACTGCGAGGCGCGCGCGAACGGGGTGAAGGTGTAGGTCCGGCCCTTGTTGAGTTGGTCGGTGCTCGATCCCGTGATGATCGGCACCTTGGCGCGTTCGCAGACTTCGCTCGCGATCAGGGTCAGCGCGCTCGCGAAACAGCCGTGGATCGCCGATAATTTGTTGCCGCTGATCAGCCGGTCGGTTTCGGTGCGGGTCACCGTGGTGTCGCTCTGAATGTCGGAGATGATGAGGTTGAGCTTGGCGCCGCCGAGCGACTTGATGCCGCCGGCCTCGTTGACCATGTCGACCGCGAGCTTGGCGGCGGCGACGCAGCCGACGCCGATCTGCGCCATGCCGCCCGTGGTCGGGTAGAGCGCGCCGATATTGATCGCGTCGGCGGCCCAGCCGCGCAGCGGCACCGCGCCAAACGCGCCGGCCGCAATCGCTGTCTTCAGGAATTTGCGCCGGCTCTGCCGCTTCGACAGGACCGGATTGGCGCCGTTCTCTTGACTATGGACCTTGCTCGGAACGGTTCGCTGGCGATTTTTCATGCCGTTTCCCCCTGCTGCGGTCAGGCGCGGGCCTTCATCCGCTTGTTGTTGACGACATGGTAGCGCCCTTCAAAATTGTTTACAATATAGTTTTCAATATTATCATCGCAATTGGAGATGTTGCCATCCCGCGCCAGGGCTGCGACCGGGGGCATCGTCCGATGGGGACAACATGGCCGCAAAGCCGCTCAAACAGGCGAGGGTAGCGTCAGCACCCAGGTCACCCCTGGCCACGACAGTGCCGGCGCGCGAACCGGCCGCGGCTGAAATGATCGCCCGGCGCATCGAGGAGGACATCGTGCTCGGGCGGCGTCAGCCGAAAGAGCGGCTGGTCGAACAGGACCTGTGCGACCTGTTCGAGACCCATCGTGGCGACGTGCGGCTCGCGCTGTTCGAGCTCGAACGCAAGGGACTGATCGAGCGCATTCCCCATCGCGGCGCGATGGTGCGCGGGTTGACCCCGCAAGAGGTGCGCGAGATCTACGCGGTTCGCGAGGAGCTGGAAGTGATGGCGGTCCGGATCATTCCGTTTCCGGTGGCGCCGAAGGACATCAACCACCTCGAGGAACTGCAGCGCGAGCACACCGCCGCGGTCGCCAAGGGCGACCTGCTCACCGTGTTCTACAGCAATTTGCGCTTTCACCAGGTGCTGTTCGGCCTGTGCGGCAATGCCTGCCTGATCGAAACCATCGAGCTGTTGGCGCAGAAGGTCTACGGCATCCGCTTTTACGCCAATGCGGTGCCGGCCGCGCTCGACCGCGTGCGCCGCGATCACCTCGACATGATCAAGGCCCTGCGCGGCTCGCGCCGCGACGATCTGATCGCGCTCACCCGGCGCCACCTCAAGCCATCGCCGGAAGCCTATATCGCGGCCTATGAGCGGCGCTTCGGCAAGGCCGAAGTGGCAATCGCGAACTGAGGGCCCGGCGGTGCATTGAAATGCCGCGATTGACGTAACAAAATCCGACCGCTCGCGAACATCAAGGGGATGTCACCGCGCGGGACCGGAGCAGGACATGACGGGCGTGCAGGACAATTCTTCTTTGCAGAGCATCAAGTCGCGGGGGCAGAGCCTCCCTGGCCAGGTCGTGCTCGTGCTGCAGGGTGGCGGCGCGCTCGGGGCCTATCAGGCCGGCGTCTACCAGGCGCTACACGAAGCTGGCATCGAGCCGGACTGGGTCATCGGCACCTCGATCGGCGCCATCAACGCCAGCCTCATCGCCGGCAACGAACCACAAGACCGATTGGCCTGCCTGCAGGAATTCTGGAAACGGGTTGAGCAGAATCCGGCCTGGGGTTTCCATGCGGCGTTTCCGGGCGTCAACGAGAAACTATCCACTTGGTCGACGATCGCGCATGGCATCCCCGGTTTCTTCAGGCCCAATCCACTCGCGCATGCCGGCAATTCCTATGTGCTTGGCCCCGAGCGCGCCGGCTACTATTCGACCGCGCCACTGGAGCAGACACTTGAGGAGCTTGTCGACTTCGATCTGGTCAACCGCTGCCGGCCGCGGCTCACCGTCGGCGCCGCCCATGTCCGAACCAGCGAGATGCGGTATTTCGACAGCCGCGATTGCGCGCTTTCCGTCAGGCACGTGATGGCTTCAGGCGCGCTGCCGCCGGCGTTTCCGGCTGTACGCAT
Source organism: uncultured Alphaproteobacteria bacterium (assembly GCA_963777475.1). GTDB lineage: Bacteria > Pseudomonadota > Alphaproteobacteria > Rhizobiales > Xanthobacteraceae > Bradyrhizobium. The sequence goes on along the minus strand of CAVZQX010000045.1, from coordinate 172,783 downwards.
CGAGGGTGAACTCTATTGGGACGGCGGTATACTCTCGAATACGCCGACCGAACCGGTGTTCGATGACAACCCGCGCAAGGATTCGCTGATCTTCTCCGTTCATCTCTGGAATCCGATGGGTTCTGAGCCGGCCACCATGGCGGAAGTGTTCAACCGGCAGAAGGACGTGCAATATTCCAGCCGGATCGCGACCCAAATCGTCCGCCAGCAGCAGATCCATCGCCTGCGGCATGTCATCAACGAACTTGCCGCAAGGCTGCCCGAGGCCGAGCGCAACAGCCAGGCGGTGCGGGAATTGGCGAGCTATGGCTGCCAGACCAAGATGCACGTCGTCCGTTTGCTCGCGCCGCAGCTCGATCGCGAGACCCACACCAAGGACATCGATTTCAGCCCAGGTGGCATCATGCAGCGCTGGGACGCGGGGCACGCGCACACCAAGGCTGTGCTGGCGCGCGCCCCATGGGTCGGCGAATTCGATCCGCTCTCCGGTGTCATCCTGCACGAGCAGGCGGAGTGGCTTCCGCAAGCCGCGGAGTGATGAACTTCCGATCCGCTATTCGGCGCTGCTCACCAGCTTGATCCGCGGTTCGCTCGCTTCCATCAGGCTGTGATAGGTGGCGAGATAGTCGAGCGCCATGCGGCGCGCGGTAAAGCGTGCTTCGAATTGCTGCCGGATCGCGGACCTGTTGAGCGAGGACAGTCGACCCACGGCGGCGACTGCGCTGGTTTCATCCTCGACGATGAATCCGGTCAGGCCGTCGTCGATGACCTCCGGCACCGAGCCGCGGTTGTAGGCAATCACCGGCGTGCCGCACGCCATGGCCTCGATCATCACAAGCCCGAACGGCTCCGGCCAATCGATGGGAACGAGCAGGCCGAGCGCGCCGCTGAGAAAATCGGATTTCTCGTGGTCGCTGATCTCGCCGATATATTCGATCAGCGGGTTGCCGGCGATGAGCGGGGAAATCAGCTGGTCGTAGTAGTCCTGGTCGGCGCGATCGACCTTGGCGGCGATCTTGAGCGGAATGCCGCAGCGGGTCGCGATCTTGATGGCGCGATCGACACCTTTCTCCGGCGCGATGCGGCCGAGCACCGCGAGATAGTCGTGCCTGGTGGGTTTCGGCATCAGCAAATTTTCCGGCAGGCCGTGGTGGATGGTGCGCACCCAATTGGCCTGCGGCACCGGCTGGCGCTGTGCGTCGGAAATCGAGATCACGGGAACAGAGGAGAACGTGGTGAATACCGGCTGATGTTCGGGAAGATCGAGTCGGCCGTGCAGGGTGGTGAGGAACGGTGTCGGCTGCCGGTAAAACAGCGAGAACGGATAGTAGTCGAGATGGAAATGCAGGAAATCGAACTCCTCGTCGTCGCACTTCCGCCGAACCCGCTCCAGCATCACCATGTGCAGCGCGTTGGCATCGCGCACCGCGCCGTCGAGACGCAACGCCCTTGGCCAGGTCGCGTCCAGCTTGGCCGAAGTCTGGGAATTGCCGCTGGCAAACAAGGTGACTTCGTGTCCGAGCGAGACCAATTCTTCCGTCAGCCAGTGCACCACCCGCTCGGTGCCGCCATAAAGCCTGGGTGGAACAGCCTCCGTCAGCGGAGCTACCTGCGCGATGCGCATCTCATGATCTCCTGTTTCTCGATGATGGAAGAACAAGCTCTTTTCGAGGTGGCACCAGCATTGCCGCAATATGGAACGTTCTCGCATCTGCGAAGTTCCCTTCAACACGGGTTACTTCTTCGAGACGTGCGGCCCCTCAGTCTTAGTCTTAACGGTGCCATCTCTTAACGGTGCCCATCCGCGGCTCTTAACGGTGCCATCCGTGGCGATGTGATGCTGGACGCACTCGATGTCACGGGTTGTTGCGCGCGCAATGCTGCATAGCGGGAACCCGACGGCGGCATCGATCGTTGCTCCCACGGAACGTTAAGTCCAAGGGTCTCCGACAGGGTTAGGCTTCAGATGGATCAGCTTTCAGGATATGCGCACCGCCCGTTTCCGTTCGTGATGCGCTATCTGCGCCGCCGCCTCGCGTCGCATCTGGTCATCGTGATTGCGGTCGTCGCGGCGGTTGCTTGTTCGGTAGGCACGCAATACGGCGTGAAGTTTCTGGTCGACGGCCTGTCAGCCGGCACGGCGCACGCCGGCAACGTCTGGCTGGCATTCGTTCTGCTTTTGTCGCTCATCGCCGCGGACAATTTCCTGTGGCGGATCGCGAGTTGGACCGCAAGCTTCACATTTGTGGGAGTGACCGGCGATCTCCGGTGCGACATATTTCGGCATTTGACTGGCCATGCGCCGAGCTATTTCTCCGACAGGCTGCCCGGCATGCTGACCAGCCGCATTACCGCGACGTCCAACGCCATTTTCACGGTAGAAAACATGTTCGTTTGGAATGTATTGCCGCCGTGCATTGCGACGATCGCAGCGATCACGCTGATTGGAACCGTAAGCCTCCCGATGGCCGCCGGCCTGATCGTGCTCGCGGGAACCATGGTGGCCGCGATGTTCCACCTGGCCGCCGCCGGCAAACCGCTGCATGACGATTTTGCCGACAAGGCGGCGGCGGTCGACGGCGAGATGGTCGACGTCATCAACAACATGCCGCTGGTTCGGGCGTTTTGCGGCTTCAGCCACGAACACGACCGGTTCGACGCGACAGTGAACCGGGAAGTGACGGCGCGCGGGCGCAGCCTGCGCTACCTGGAGAAACTGCGGATACTGCACGCCGGCATCACCGTCGTGCTGATCATTGGGCTGCTCGCCTGGGTCATCACGCTCTGGCAGCGTGGCGGCGCCACTACCGGCGACGTGGTGCTGGTCTGCACGCTCGGGCTTTCGATCCTGAGTGCCACGCGCGACCTTGCGGTGGCGCTGGTCGACGTCACCCAGCATGTGGCGCGGCTCACCGAGGCGATTGCCACGCTGCTCTTGCCGCACGAACTGAGCGATAGCCCGGATGCCGAGCCGCTGATCAGGAGCGGCGCCGCCATCGCCTTCAACAACATCTCCTTCCGGTATCCTGGCGGGGTCAAGGTGTTCGACCGCTTCAGCTTGCGGCTGCAGCCCGGTCAAAGGGTTGGGCTGGTCGGCCAGTCCGGCGGTGGCAAATCGAGCCTGTTCGTGCTGCTGCAGCGCCTCTACGACGCCCAGCAGGGCAGCATCATGATTGATGGTCAGGACATTGCACGCGTCACGCAGCAAAGCCTGCGCGAGGCGATCTCGGTGGTGCCGCAGGACATCTCGCTGTTCCACCGCTCGATCCGGGAAAATATCCGCTACGGCCGCCCCAACGCCACCGACGACGAGGTGTTGCGCGCCGCGATCGCGGCGCGCTGCGACTTCGTGGAGACCTTGCCGGAAGGCCTCGATACCCAGGTCGGCGATCGCGGCGTCAAGCTGTCCGGCGGACAGCGGCAGCGCATCGCCATCGCGCGCGCGTTCTTGAAGGACGCGCCGATCCTGCTGCTGGATGAGGCGACCGCGGCGCTCGACGGCGAATTGGAAGAAGCCATTCGCGAGGCGCTCGGCCGCCTGATGCGCGGGCGCACGGTGATTGCCATCGCCCACCGGCTGGCGACATTGCGCAATTTCGACCGGCTGGTGGTGCTCAAGGCCGGCAAGATCATCGAAGACGGTCCGCCGGATCGGCTGATGCAGGGGCAGGGGCCTTATCGCGAGCTTGTGACGCAGGAAATGAGCCGGCTTGCGAAATTCGCAGCTTGAAGTACAGCGGCGTTAGCGTTTAGTCCGGTTGCGTGTTGCGGCGCGCCGTGCGCGCGTGTGGGGACGGAAACCGCTCGAGGTCAACATGTCGGCCGAAATCGCTACGCAGATCATCTCAACGTCGCAGACCATCGGACTGGTCGCGGAACACCCGTTCTATATCCCGATGACGGGACCCGCGGCGCGTCCGCGGCGCTCGCTCAAGCACGACGACACCTTCATCGTGCTCGATTGCCACGGCGATATCGGCGCGTCCGCTGGCGGACCCGACGGGCTCTTCAACGCCGACACCCGCTATCTCGCGAGACTCGAACTCGTTCTCGACGATTTGCAGCCCTTGCTGCTTGGCTCCAATCTTCGCGACGACAATTCGGGACTGACCGTCGATCTCACCAACCCGGACATCTATCGCCAAGGCCGGATCGTGCTGCAGAAGGACATACTGCACATCGTGCGCACGATTTTTCTGTGGCGCGGAACGGCCTACCAGCGGATCGGCCTGCAGAACCACGGCGACGGTCAGGCGAGCTTCGACCTGACGCTGCTTTTCGACAACGATTTCGCCGATCTGTTCGAAGTGCGCGGCGAAAAGCGCCGTCGTCGCGGCGTCGGTTCCAGCAAGCTGCTCGGCCAGAGCGAGGTCATGCTTGAGTATAAGGGCCTCGATGGCAAATCGCGCAACACGGTGCTGCGCTTCGGCCCGCGGCCGACGCGGATTGCCGTCAATGCAGCGACCTATCATTTCGACCTGGCGCCGCAACAAATCCAGTCGCTGTTTGTCACCGCCTCCTGCAACAAGCCGGCCGGGCAACAACCGGAGCGCTTCTTTTCCGGCCTGCTCGCACATCGACGCGAGATGCGACGTTCGACCGCCGGCGCCACCAGCATCGAGACCTCGAATGACATCTTCAACGAGGTGCTGTGCCAGTCGATGGCCGACCTCAACATGCTGATGACGGATACGCCGCAGGGGCGATACCCCTATGCCGGCATTCCCTGGTATTCCACCACGTTCGGCCGCGACGGCATCATTACCGCGCTGCAGATGTTGTGGATCGATCCGCGGGTGGCGCGCGGCGTGCTGAAGCGACTGGCGTTGTACCAGGCCAAGTCGGTCGATCCGCTCGCCGACGCCGAGCCCGGAAAGATCCTGCATGAAATGCGCGGCGGCGAGATGGCCTCGCTGCGCGAGGTGCCGTTCGCGCAATATTACGGCAGCGTCGATGCGACGCCGCTGTTCGTGCTGCTGGCCGGACTTTATGCCGAACGCACCGGCGATGACGAAACCATCGAGGAACTATGGCCGGCGATCGAGGCCGCGTTGCGCTGGATCGACGGCGCGGGCGATCCCGACGGCGACGGATTTGTCGAATACCGGCGCGCGTCGGAGCAGGGGCTCGCCAATCAGGGCTGGAAAGATTCCTACGACGCGATCTTTCACGCCGACGGCCGGCTGGCCGAAGGCTATATCGCCCTTGCGGAAGTGCAGGGCTATGTGTTCGCCGGTAAACGGCTGGCCGCGCGTTGCGCGTTGCGGCTCGGCCGTCTCGAGATCGCGCAAAGGCTCGAAGCGGAGGCCGAATTGCTCGCGCAGCGCTTCGAGGCCGCGTTCTGGTGCGACGATCTCGGCACCTATGCGCTGGCGCTCGACGGCGACAAGCAACCGTGCAAGGTGCGTGCGTCGAACGCGGGTCAGCTGCTGTTCAGCGGCATGATCCGGGAAGATCGTGCCGGCAGGGTCGCCGCCGATTTGATGCGACCGCATTTCTTCACAGGCTGGGGCATCCGCACCGTGGCGCAGGGCGAGGTGCGCTACAATCCAATGTCGTATCACAACGGATCGATCTGGCCGCACGACAACGCGCTGATTGCGCTCGGGTTCGCGCGCTACGGCCTCAAACGTTCGGTCGAGCGGGTCTTCTCGGGACTTTTCGACGCCGCGACCTATATGGATCTGCGGCGCTTGCCGGAATTGTTCTGTGGCTTCCGGCGCGAGAACAACCGGGGGCCGACGCTCTATCCCGTCGCCTGCGCTCCGCAGGCCTGGGCAAGCGCGACGCCGTTCACCCTGCTGGAAGCGTCCCTCGGGCTCGAATTCGATGCCCGTCGCGCTGAAATAAGGCTGCGCAATCCGCGGCTGCCGGCATTCCTCGACGAGGTGGTGCTGCGCGAGCTGCAATTGGGATCTTCCAGCATCGATCTGCGGATACGCCGCCATGGCGACGATGTGTCGATGGAGGTCCTACGCCGGCGCGGGCAGATCCAGGTGTCGATCATCCTGGCGCACTGACAGGCGGGCGTTCGACCAGAACAGGAGGACGCATGCGCGGAAAACGCTGTTTCATCGGCTTGGCCATCATTCTCGCTTTTTTCGCGGCGGTCGCGTCCCGCGCGGAAAGCGAGCCGCAGCCCGCTGTGCCGGCCACGGCGGCGAAGGAAGCCGCGCCACCGCCGTCCGTCACCATCATCGGCGCGCGAGAAGCGCATGGCGTGCTCGGCCGCAATGTACGAAGTTCGACCAATGAGGACATGGGGCATATTGTCGACGTGATCGTCGATCGCACCGGCACCGTGCGGGCCGCGGTCATCGATTTCGGTGGCTTTCTCGGTGTCGGCATCCGGAAAATCGTGGTCGATTGGAACGCGCTGCATTTCGGGCGCGTCACCGACAAGAGCGACAGCATCACGCTCGAACTGACCAAGGCCCAGGTGGCCGCGGCGCCCGAATACCAGGAGGACAAGCCGATCGTGGTGTTGGGTGCGGCCGGCAATCTGCAGCCGCTCGACGATCATTAGCGTAGCGGGGAAATCATCTGGTGGTTCTCCCATCCCATTCGCCTGACCGGACCGACGGAGATCGCCGTGGAGACTTGGTTGGCGACAAGGTGGTGTCCCCGATGCCGACGTCGTCCGCGCCCGAACAGAAACCAACTCCCTCGCGCCAGAGCCTGCGCGGGCTCGACTGGTTTATCTTCTTTCTTGCCGATGTGCAGACCGGGTTTGGGCCATTCATCGCAGTCTATCTGACCACGCAAAAATGGACCCAGGCGCAGATCGGCCTCGTGCTGTCGATCGGCGGCGTGGTCGGGTTGATCGGGCAAATGCCCGGCGGCGCCATCATCGACGCGGCCCGTTCCGAGCGGCTGGTCGCGGGGTTCGCGATTGCGACCATCGGCTGCAGCGCGCTCGCCTATGCCGCCTGGCCGATCTTTCCTGTCGTGGTGGCGGCGGCAACGTTGCACGCGGCCGCAAGCTGCGTGCTTGGCCCGGCGATTGCCGCGATCAGCCTTGGCCTGGTCGGGCCGCTCGCCATCGGCGAACGGTTCGGGCGCAACGCCCGCTTCGCGTCGCTCGGCAACGGCATCGCTGCGGCCGTAATGGGCACCTGCGGCTATCTTGTCTCCAGCCGCTCAGTCTTTCTCGTCACCTTCATTCTCGCGATTCCGACCTTGCTGGCGCTATCGCGCATCCGCGAGCGCGACGTCGATATCGCCCGTTCGCATGGCGCGGTGCTGCGCGAACCGCCGGATGCCAAGGCGACCAGCGTCGTCGGCCTGGTGAGCCGGCGGGCATTGTTGATCTTCGCCTGCAGCGTCCTGCTGCTGCAACTCGCCAACGCCGCGATGCTGCCGCTGATGGCGGGCGTCGTCACGACGCGGTCGAGCCAATGGGCGCCGGTCCTGATCGCCGCCTGCATCATCGTGCCCCAAGCCATCGTCGCGCTGATGTCGCCGACGGTCGGCGCCAAGGCGCAGGCGTGGGGGCGCCGGCCGCTGTTGTTGGCGGGCCTCGGCGCGGTCGCTGTTCGCGGATTGTTGTTTGCGACGGTGAGCGATCCCTATCTGCTGGTCGCGGTACAGGTGTTCGACGGCGTCACCGCGTCCGTCTTTGCCGTCATGGTGCCGCTGATCGTGGCCGACGTCGCCTTCGGCAGCGGGCATTTCAATCTGGCACAGGGAATTGTCGGCACGGCCACCGGCATCGGAGCCTCGCTGTCCACCGTGCTCGCCGGTTACGTCAGCGACCGCTTCGGCAGCGGTTTCGCCTTTATAGGCCTCGCCGCCGTGGCGGCAGTGGGCTTCGCCGTGATCGCATTGTTCATGCCCGAGACGCGGCGAAGCGCTTGTTGATCAAGCAGGAGGCAGCCGGCCGCTCGTCTCACGCGTCCATGTTGCGCAGCCGCGCGCGGTTGCGGAGCACGATCTGACGGGCGCCGGAAAAGCCGAGGACACCCTGGGCATGAAGCTGGGAGAGCGCGCGCGAAACGGTCTCCAGTGTCAGGCCGAGATAGTCGCCGATATCGCGGCGGCACATCGGCAGCGCCATCATTCCGGCGACCGCGAGGCGGCGATCCATTTCCAGCAGGAAGGTCGCCACGCGCTCCATCGCGGTCTTGCGTCCGAGCAGCAGCATGTGGTCTTCGGCATGGCGAAGCTCGCCGGCCGTCATGGCCCACAGCTTGCGCGCGACCTGAACGTCGACGCCGGCCGCCTGTTCGAGGCTGCGGCGCTTCACCAGGCGCACTGAGGTATCGATGATGGCTTCCGCCGCGAGCCGGTGGCTCGCCCCCGACTTCGAGCCCGAAGACGTCGCCCGGCAGGTGGAACGCGCCGATCTGGCGCCGACCGTCGGAAAGCAGCTTGTAGCTGCGTACCGCGCCGGAGATAACCTGGTAGACGTATTCCGCGGGCTCATCCTCGCCGTAGATTTCCTCGTCTTTCCGGTAGCTGAACTCGCTGGCCACGAGGCCTGCGTGCCCGGTAACGGTCGCAAACGGATCGGTGGCGGGTACGGCGATGGGCAGGATCTTGTTGACGATAACGGCGGTGCTGAGCGACTGGTTGAGCATGGGCCATCTCCTTTGCGGCGGATGGCCAATTGCTACCGGGTAACTACGGGCTTGAAAATTTAGCGCGATAACTTAAGGGGGACCCCTTACGTAGAATCCCGGAGGTCACTTTGGCGGCAGCTTGCCGCCTGGCTCTGCCGGACGCTTCCTGGATGACTTCCCGTATGCGCTTGACCAGGCTCTCCTCGATGTGGGGCTTCAGCAGCACGTGCTTGACGCCGGCTTCCGCGGCGCGCACCGCGATTTTCCCGTCGGGGTAGCCGGTAATGAGGATAACCGGCGCGGTGATGCCGCGACCGCGCAAATGGCCGACCAGTTCGATACCATTGATATCGGGCATCTTGTAGTCGATCACGAAGCAGTCGGCGTCGGCCGTATGCGGCGCGGCCAACAGCGCTCCGCTGTTCCTGAAGGTTCGCACGGCAAAGCCATCCGTCTCCAGGAGAAAGCGCAGGGAACTGAGCACGGCGGCGTCATCGTCAACCACATAGATGGTCGACTTGACGGGCGCCGACACCACAGCCCGAGCATGTTGTTGTGAGCCGATCTGATTCATGACTGGTATTGCTAGCACGCACTGGCAGCGGCGGTCTTGATATGCCTCAATCCCTCAGCAAGCCGGCGCGCATCGCGAGCCGCACCAGTTCGGACAGGCTGCTGGCCTGCATCTTGGTCATCACGTTGGCGCGGTAGACCTCGATGGTGCGGGGGCTGATGTCGTAGTCGCGGGCGATCAGCTTGTTGGAAAGTCCCGCGATCAGGCCATCCATGACCTGGCGCTCGCGGGGGCTGAGCGTTGCGATACGCGCGGCGATGTCCTGCGTGACCGCATCGTCCCTTGCGGCCGGCTCCGCCTGACGGATGGCCGCCTCGACCATCCCGATGAGGCGGTCGTCCTCGAACGGCTTTTCCAGAAAGTCGACCGCGCCCAGCTTCATGGCTTCGACCGCCAGCGGCACGTCGCCGTGTCCGGTCATGATCAGGATGGGGAATTTGCTTTGGCCGGCTTTCATCCGTTTCAGAAGCTCGATGCCATCGATGCCCGGCATGCGCACGTCGGAAACGACGCATCCGAAATCGAGGCCGGGCAGTGCGTCGAGAAAATGCTGCGCGGTTTCGAACAGCGCGACCTCCAGCCCTGCGGAATCCAGCAGGAAGCTGAGCGAATCGCGCATCGCCTCGTCGTCGTCGATGACGTAGACTTTCACTTGGCTCGACATCGATCAACTCTCGTCCGGCGCCGCGGGCAAAGTGAATCGGAAGGTTGCACCTCCCGCGGCGTTGCTCTCGGCCCACATCCGCCCGCCATGGGCCTCGATGATCGAACGGCTGATCGAGAGTCCTACTCCCATACCGGTCTCCTTGGTCGTGAAGAAGGTTTGAAACAGGTTCGGCTTGACGTCATCCTGGAATCCGGAGCCGGTGTCGGACACCGCAATTTCGATCATGTCGTCCGTGCCCCTGAAATTGATTGCGTTCAGCTCGCGCCGCGGGCTCTCCGCCATCGCTTCGAGCGCGTTGCGGAACAGATTGACCAGGACCTGCTGAATCTGCACCCGGTCGGCCAGCACCAGATCGGCTTGCGGATCCAGATTGAAGCGAAGCTGGACGTTTTGTTCGCGCGCGCCGGCAAGTCCGAGCGCTCCCGCTTCCTCGATCAGCTTCGACAGGCTTTCGACGCGCTTCTCGGATTCGCCGCGTGAAACGAAGTCACGAAGCCGGCGAATGATCTGACCGGCGCGAAGCGCCTGCTCGGCGGCGCGGTCCATGGCATCTTCGATCTTCGTCTTGTTGGGGTCGGTGCTGCCGGCGAGCAGCCGGCGCGAGCCTTTCATGTAGTTGCTGATGGCCGCAAGCGGCTGGTTGAGTTCGTGCGCGAGCGCGGAGGCCATCTCGCCCATCGCGCTGAGGCGCGAAACGTGCACCAGTTCGGATTGCAATTCCTGCAAGCGCGCCTGGGTTTGCTGATGCTCGGTGAGGTCGCGCACGAAGCCGGTGAAGTAGGGTTCCCCGCCGGATTGCATCTCGCCGATCGAAAGATGCATCGGAAACGTCGTCCCATCGCGGCGTTTGCCGGTCACGATGCGTCCGATGCCGATGATGTGCCGTTCGGCGGTCGAGCGGTAGCGCGCGATGTAGCCGTCGTGGCGCGTCCGGTCCGGCTCGGGCATCAGCTCGCTGACGTTCTTGCCGATGGCTTCCTCTTCGGCATAGCCGAACAGCCGCTCGGCGGCGGTACTGAATAACTGAATGATACCGTAACCGTCGATGACGATCATGGCGTCCGGCACGGTGTCGAGGATCGAGCGCAGGTGGCTTTCGCGCGTCCTCAGCGCCTCTTCGACCAGCTTCTCTTCACCGATATCGAGGAAGATCCCGCTAAGATGGCGCGCGATCCCGGCCTCGTCCTTGATCAGACCGGCGCGTGCGCGGATCCATCGGCCGCGCCCGTTCACGCCGGCCAGCTTGAAAGACACGTCGAAGCTGCCGCCGGTTTCGGCGACGCGCGTAATCGACCGCTCGATGTGTTCGCGGTCCTTCGGCTCGAGCTCCGAAACAAACAACTCGTAGGTGACGGGCCGATCGCGGGCGAAGCCGAAAAGATTTCGGGCCACGTCGGACCATTCCAGTTCCCTCGTGGCCAGGTCGAGATCCCAGGTCCCAACGCCGAACCCCTCGATCCGGAGCCGGAAATGTTCGTGTCCGACCGATGCGTCAGCGGGGGGATGAGCGATGCTGGTCACGCCTGAACTTTCACTTGCCTCTGCCAATGTCCGACCATTCTGGAGCACGAGCGCTAGCAGGTTGATCTTACACAAGATTGCATGCCAGGAAGCGGTCTCGATCGCAAACTTTGGTGAGCAGATTCACAATTTCGCCCAGTGAGGCTGCGGACGCAAGTCCGCAACACCTCTATTTTTGGGCCGTGTTCGGCCGCGCCCGGCCTTCCGCGGAGGTCGGAGCTTCCAGGCAATTTGATCTATCTCATCCTGGCTCTCGATTTCGCGTCTAGAAATTCAGGAAATATCGCTCCTGCGGAGATTTACGGAATGACAATCGCAACGGTCATGGTGAGCCTGACACTCGGCCAGTCGAACGAAGCCCGGCTCGAAATAGCCGGCCAGCTCGCCGAGCGATTCGGCGCGGGGATGGTCGGGATCGCCGCGGCGCAATTCGCCCCGCCGCTCTACTTCACGGACGGGCAGTACGCCCAGGATTTGATCGACCGGGGAGAGGCGGAGATCAAGAAACGGCTTCTTGAGCTGGAAACGCAATTTCGCCAGGCCGCCAAGAACCGGGCGACGATGGTGGAGTGGCGCAGCGCGCTCGACTTCCCGGCGCGGTTCATTCTTCAGGCGGCACGCTGCGCCGACATCATCGTCGACGGCGGACGCAACCCGGCGATGTCCGACGCCTTCGCGCTCGCCAGTCCGAAGGATCTGGTGATGCAAACGGGGCGACCGCTATTGGTCGTTCCCGACACCGCGAACTGGCTCGATTTGCGCAACGTATTGGTGGCCTGGAAGAATACCCCGGAAGCGAGGCGGGCGGTGGCCGATGCGGTACCGCTCCTGCGGGAGGCCAAGGAGGTCACGGTTACCGAGATCCTGGAACGAGGCGGCAGCCGGGCGGACGCGCGTCGGGCGTGAAAGACGTCGTCGCCTGGCTGTCGCGTCATGGCGTTTCGGCCGCTCCGCGCGTCTCCGAGAACAACGAAAGCCAGGACGCCACCGTCCAACTGGATGAAATCGCAGGCGAAGTTGGTGCCGGCCTGATCGTCGCCGGCGCTTACGGTCATTCGCGATTCCGCGAGCTCATCCTTGGCGGGATGACGCAGCATCTCATCACCCAGAACGTCCGTTGCGTGTTGCTTTCGCACTAACCCTGTCGCCGCCACAACCACGGGATCGCGCCCTTGTACAAATTTCTCGAGGAAACCGCCGGAAACTACATGACGCGCACTGTGACGACGGTGACGCGCGACATGACCGTGCGCGAGCTGAACGACATGTTCGAGCGCGACGACTTCAACACCTATCCGGTGCAGGAGGAGGCCGAGGCGGTCGGCATCGTCACCAAGTTCGATTTGCTGAAGTGCTTTGCCTTCACGCCGAACCAGATGGTCCCGCGCTACGCCGATTTGATGAACCGGACCGTCGCCGACGTGATGACACCCGAATTCATCTACGTGCGTCCCGATACGAAATTGACGCGGGTGCTCCAGCTCATGGTCGAGCACCGTATCCGGAGTATTCCGGTGATCGATGGCGACCATCGGCTGGCAGGCATCATCGCCCGCGAGGATGTTCTCAGAGCGCTCGCGGACGCGGGCCGCGACTAGGGCGTTTGGAAATCCAATCGAAGACTTCGCACAGCGCAAGCAATGTAATCGCAGGGCCATCGGCTTTCGGTCAAGCGTTTGATATCTTGCGGAAAAAGCGGCCCATTGAACCGGCCTTCATCGCGAACCATCAACCGCGTTGATCTCGATCAAATCATATCACGAAAGAGTGTGATTTTTTTGGATTCGCCAGTCCCTCCAAAGAGAATCCGCATGAGCCAGCCCTCAGATTCCAAGTCCATGACCATTGGTGAAAGCGGCTTGGCGCTCATATTCGCCGCGAGCGCCTTTCTGTGCATGATCGGCGCGGCGAAAGCGCTCGATACGCCGTTCGCATTTCATGCCTCTCTCGCCTCGGCTGCCAGCCTTGCGGCGGTGTTCGTCATCCTCAACCGCTATTTTGATCGCCCGGCGGCGTTGCCACCGCAGGAAATCAACGGCAGGCCCAACTACAATATGGGCCCGATCAAGTTCTCGGTCGTGATGGCGATGTTCTGGGGGATCGCCGGATTTACGGTCGGCCTCATCATCGCATCGCAGCTGGCTTGGCCGGCGCTCAATCTCGACCTGCCGTGGACGACTTTCGGTCGCATGCGGCCGCTGCATACCTCGGCGGTGATCTTTGCCTTCGGCGGCAACGTTCTTATCGCCACCTCGTTCTACGTCGTTCAGAAAACCTGCCGGGTTCGCCTGGCCGGGGATCTCGCGCCGTGGTTCGTCGTCGTCGGCTATAATTTCTTCATTCTCATCGCCGGCACGGGCTATCTGCTCGGCGTGACGCAGTCGAAGGAATATGCCGAACCCGAATGGTATGCCGACCTGTGGCTGACCATCGTCTGGGTGACCTATCTGCTGGTTTTCCTGGTGACGATCATCAAGCGCAAGGAACCGCACATCTTCGTCGCCAACTGGTTCTATCTGGCGTTCATCCTCACCATCGCAGTGCTTCACCTCGGCAACAATCCCGCGCTGCCGGTGTCATTCGTGGGCTCCAAGTCATACATCGTCTGGGGCGGCGTCCAGGACGCCATGTTCCAGTGGTGGTACGGCCATAACGCCGTCGGCTTCTTCCTGACCGCCGGCTTCCTCGGCATCATGTACTACTTCATTCCCAAGCGCGCCGAGCGGCCGATCTATTCCTACCGGCTCTCGATCGTCCATTTCTGGTCGCTGATCTTCCTCTACATCTGGGCCGGCCCGCATCATCTGCACTACACGGCGTTGCCGGACTGGGCGCAGACGCTGGGCATGACCTTCTCCATCATGCTGTGGATGCCCTCGTGGGGCGGCATGATCAACGGCCTGATGACACTGTCGGGAGCCTGGGACAAGCTTCGCACCGACCCGGTGCTGCGCATGCTGGTGGTGTCGGTCGCCTTCTACGGCATGTCGACCTTCGAAGGCCCGATGATGTCGATCAAGGTCGTCAATTCGCTCAGCCACTATACCGACTGGACCATCGGACACGTGCATTCGGGCGCGCTCGGCTGGGTCGGATTCGTCTCCTTCGGCGCGCTGTACTGCCTGGTGCCGTGGTTGTGGAACCGCAAGGGCCTCTACAGCCTCAAGCTCGTCAACTGGCACTTCTGGACCGCGACGCTCGGGATCGTGCTCTACATCTCCGCGATGTGGGTGTCCGGAATCCTGCAGGGCCTGATGTGGCGCTCCTATACCTCGCTCGGCTTCCTCGAATATTCCTTCATCGAGAGCGTCGAGGCGATGCATCCCTTCTACATCATTCGCGCTGCCGGCGGAGCGCTGTTCCTGATTGGTGCGCTAATCATGGTTTACAATCTCTGGATGACCGTGCGCGTCGGTGAAGCGGAAGTGCAGGCGCCCTTAGCTCTTCAGCCGGCGGAATGAGGAACGGTTCAATGTCTTTCTGGACACGGCATCATATCTTCGAAAAGAATTCGATCATCCTGGTCGTCGGCATCCTCCTGGTGATCGCGATCGGCGGTCTGGTCGAAATCACCCCGCTGTTCTACCTGAAGAGCACGATCGAGGTCGTCGACGGAATCAGGCCGTACACGCCGCTCGAGCTTGCGGGGCGCAACATCTACGTTCGCGAAGGCTGCTATCTCTGCCACTCGCAGATGATCCGCCCCTTGCGCGACGAGGTCGAGCGCTATGGACACTTCTCGCTCGCCGCAGAGAGCATGTACGACCATCCGTTCCAGTGGGGATCGAAGCGGACCGGGCCCGACCTGGCACGGGTCGGCGCCAAATATTCCGACGATTGGCATGTGACGCATCTGACCAATCCGCGCGCCATCGTGCCGCAATCGGTGATGCCAGGATATCCGTTCCTCAAGGAAACCGAGGTCGACACCACCTTGACCGCGGACCATCTGCGGACGCTGCGCGCGATCGGGGTGCCCTATACCGACGACGAGATCGCCAACGCGGTAGCCGACCTCAACGCACAGGCCAATCCCGACGATCCCGGTGCGGATGCCTTCGCCAAGCGCTACCCGAAGGCGGTGGTGCGCAATTTCGACGGCAAAAGCGGTCCGCCGACCGAAATGGATGCGGTGATCGCGTACCTGCAGATGCTCGGCACGCTGGTCGACTTCAAGCTCTACAACGAAAAAGCCAACCTACGCTGAGAAGGCAGGACGATGAGTGCAATCATAACGATCCAGAACATCGCGTCTGATCTCGTGATGACCTTGTGGACGCCGATCTTCGTCGCGATCTTTCTCGCCATCGTGACTTACGCCCTCTGGCCTCGCAACAAGGCCGCTTTCGACGAGGCGGCGAGAATGCCGTTGCGGGAGGAGTGACCGAATCATGACCGATCATGGCGATATCGACAGCGTCTCCGGCAGGTCCACGACCGGCCACGAGTGGGACGGCATCAGGGAGCTGAACACGCCGCTGCCGCGTTGGTGGCTGATCACCTTCTATCTCTGCATCGTCTGGGCGGTAGGGTATTGGGTCCTCTATCCGGCTTGGCCGCTGTTGTGGAGCAATACCCCCGGCATCCTGCATTACTCTTCGCGCGCCGACGTCGCGGTCGAACTCGCGAATCTGGAAAAGGTCCGCGGTGACAAGATGGCCGCGCTTGGCGCGGCCTCGCTCGCCGATATCGAAAAGGATCCGGCCTTGCTCACGATGGCCCGCGCCCGCGGCAAGACCGTGTTCGGCGACAACTGCGCGCCCTGTCACGGTAGCGGCGCCGCCGGCGCCAAAGGCTTTCCCAATCTGAACGACGACGACTGGCTCTGGGGCGGCACGCTTGACCAGATCGCGCAGACGATCCGCTACGGCGCGCGCTCGGGGAATCCGAAAGCCCATGAGGGCCAGATGCTCGCTTTCGGCAAGGAAGGGGTCTTGAAGGGAGACCAGATCATTACGGTTGCGAACTACGTTCGCTCGCTCTCGGGCCTGCCGACGCGGCCGGGGTACGACGCGGCCGCGGGTCAGAAGATCTTTGCCGAGAATTGCACGGTCTGCCATGGCGACAATGCCAAGGGCAACCCCGAGCTCGGCGCGCCCAATCTAACCGACCAGATATGGCTCTATGGTTCCGACGAGGCGACGATCATCGAAACCATCACCAATGGCCGCGCCGGCGTGATGCCCGCATGGGAGGGCCGGCTCGATCCCACCACCGTCAAGGTGATGGCGGTCTACGTCCACTCGCTCGGGGGCGGCAAGTAGTATTCTTACGGGGCTGCGTGGAAACCAGGTTTTCGTTTGAGCTGGATCAACTGTGCCTCTCGCACTGGGTCTACGCTCAAATTCTACTATGAGAAATCCGACCATGAACAAGCCCCTGACGCCGCAAGAGTTGGAATATGACGATTACGCGCCGCTCTATGCGACCCGCAAGAAAGTCTATCCGCAAAGCGTCTCCGGCACGTTCCGCCGCATCAAGTGGGGGCTGATGGCATTCTGCCTCGGCGTCTATTACCTGCTGCCGTTCGTGCGCTGGAACCGCGGCCTCGGCGCCCCCAGTCAGGCGGTGCTGATCGACTTGCCGAACCGGCGCTTCTATTTCTTCTTTATCGAGCTTTGGCCGCAGGAAGTCTATTATTTCACCGGGCTGCTGATCATCGCCGCGGTCGCGCTGTTCCTGATGAACTCGGTCGGCGGCCGCATCTGGTGCGGCTATCTCTGCCCGCAAACCGTGTGGACCGACCTGTTTTATGCCGTCGAGCGCATGGTCGAAGGCGATCGCCGCGAACGCATGAAGAAGGATGCCGCGGCCAATCGATGGACGCCCAGGCGGATTTCCGAAATCGTCCTCAAGCATTCGATCTGGCTCTTGATCGCGTGGTGGACCGGTGGCGCGTGGGTGCTTTACTTCAACGATGCGCCGACGCTGGTGCGGGAGCTCGTCATGTTCCAGGCGCCGATGCTGGCGTATCTCTGGATCGGCATTCTGACAGCGACCACCTATGTGTTGGCCGGCTACATGCGCGAGCAGGTCTGCACCTACATGTGCCCGTGGCCGCGCATCCAGGCTGCGCTGACGGACGAGTGGGCGCTCAACGTCACCTACCGCTACGATCGCGGCGAAAAGCGCACGTCGTTGAAGAAGGCCGCCGAACTGCGCGCGCTCGGCGAACATGTCGGCGATTGCATCGACTGCTATCAGTGCGTGGCGGTCTGTCCGACCGGGATCGACATTCGCAACGGCGCGCAGCTCGAATGCATCCAGTGCGGCCTGTGCATCGATGCCTGCGACACCGTGATGAAGAAGATCGGCCGCGAGCCGCGCCTGATCGCATACGACAACGACATCAACATTGCGCGGCGCCAGGCCGGCAAGTCGGCGATCTACCGCATCGTGCGGCCGCGCACGATCGTCTACAGCGTCGTCATCGCAGCGGTCGTCGGCATCATGCTGTATGCGCTTTTGACCCGCAGCCTGCTCGACGTCAATGTGCTGCACGACCGCAACCCGGTCGCGGTCAAGCTGAGCGACGGGTCGATCCGCAACGCCTATACGGTCCGCCTCTTGAACAAGCGCGGATTCGATCGCGTGATCGCGATCGACATCGAGGGTCCGGTCAATGCGACCGTCCATGTCGTCGGCACCGATTCGGTGATCCCCGACCGGCCGATGATCGTGATCGGGCGCGATCAAACCGAGGAGTTGAGGGTGCTCGTTACCGCGCCGGCGGCGGACAACCCCGAGAAATCGACCCCGGTAAAGTTCCATGTGACCGATATCGGGCTTGGCGAAGTCGCTTCCGCTACCGACAATTTCGTGACGCCTTAGAGCATGCAGGAGCCGTACAATGCATAGCCCGTCCGTTTCGCCGAAGCCGCTGACCGGGGGCAAGGTGCTTTTCATGCTGGTCGCGTTTTTCGGCATCGTCTTTGCCGTCAATTTCACCATGGCGGACCTGGCGATCAAGACCCTGCCGGGCACCGAGGTCGACAGCTCCTACAGCGCGAGCCTCGGCTACGAGAAGGAGATCGCGGCCGCCCGCGACCAGAACGCGCGGCACTGGCAGGTCGACGCCCATATCCAGCGCGGCGCGAATGGCGACGCGACGTTGCAGGTCGAAGCGCGCGACAACGCCGGCCAGCCGATGACCGGGCTCAAATTCCAGGGCCGCTTCGAACGGCCGATCGACAAGCGGGCCGATCAGCCGATCGATCTCGCTGAGGTGGGATTAGGAATCTATCGCGGCAGCGCGCCTTCGATCGCGCCGGGGCAGTGGAACCTCGTGCTCGAAGCCGACGCGGCCGGGAAGCGGATGTTTTTGTCGGTCAATCGCGTCCTGTTGAACTAAAAGGGACGGCGTATCATGCAGGCGACGCGGGACTTCTCGCACTATGTGAAGCACCTAGGTTCGGGTCTTCAGCACATCGACCTGGCGGTCGAAGGTGTTAATTGCGCCGGATGCATGTCCAAGATCGAGCGCGGGCTGTCGGCGATGCCCGACGTCACGCTCGCCCGTGTCAACCTGACCGACCGCCGCGTGGCATTGGAGTGGAAGCAGGGCACGCTCGATCCTGGAAGCTTCATCGATCGCCTCGCCGAACTCGGCTACAAGGCCTATCCGTTCGAGAAGGCGAGCGCGGAAGCCAGTGAAGCCGAGCAATCACGCTTTCTGCTGCGCTGCCTCGGAGTTGCGGCCTTCGCCACCATGAACGTGATGATGCTGTCGATTCCGGTGTGGTCCGGCAATATCAGCGACATGCTTCCCGAACAGCGCGATTTCTTTCATTGGCTGTCGGCGCTGATCGCGTTGCCGGCCGTGGCCTATGCCGGCCGGCCTTTCTTCCGCTCGGCGTTTCGCGCGTTGCGGGCAGGGACCGTCAACATGGACGTTCCGATCTGCATTGGCGTCACGCTCGCGCTCGCAATGTCGGTGGTCGAGACCGTCAACCACGCCGAACATGCCTATTTCGACGCCGCCATCATGCTGCTGACATTCCTTCTGGTCGGACGCTATCTCGATCAGAACATGCGGCGGCGAACGCGCGCCGTGGCCGGGAATCTCGCGGCGCTGAAGGCCGAAACCGCGGCAAAATTCGTAGGCGCCGACGAAATCTCGCAAGTGCCGGTGGCGGCTATTCGCCCCGGCGATATCGTCTTGCTGCGGCCCGGCGAGCGTTGTGCGGTCGACGGCACGGTGATCGGGGGCAAATCCGAGATCGACCAGAGCCTGATCACGGGCGAGACACTTTACGTCGCAGCCGAACACGGCACCGCGGTCTATGCCGGCTCGCTCAACATTTCCGGAGCCTTGCGGGTCCGCGTCTCGGCGGCCTCCGAAGCCACGCTGCTCGCCGAGATCACGCGGCTATTGGACAACGCCTTGCAGGCGCGCTCGCGTTACATGCGGCTGGCCGATCGCGCATCGCGGCTCTATGCGCCGGTGGTGCACGCGACCGCACTGTTGACCGTGCTCGGCTGGGTGCTGATGGGCGCAAGCTGGCATGATGCGATCGTCACCGGCATCGCGGTTCTCATCATCACCTGTCCCTGTGCGCTCGGCCTCGCCATACCGACGGTGCAGACGGTCGCAGCGGGCGCGATGTTCAAGGCCGGCGTCCTGCTCAATTCCGGCGACGCCATCGAGCGGCTTGCCGAGGCCGATCATGTCATCTTCGACAAGACCGGGACACTGACGTTGCCCGAACTCGAGGTGGTCAACGCGGGCGAGATCCCAAAGGATGTATTCGCGCTCGCAGGCCAGCTTGCGCTGTCGAGCCATCATCCGGTCGCAGCCGCCGTGGCGCAGGCAGCGGGCGCGAAATCGCCGCTGGTCGGCGCGGTCGAAGAGCCGGGACAGGGCGTGCGGGCTGAATGCGCCGGTGTTGAGATCAGGCTGGGCAAGCCCTCGTTCTGCGATGCCGAGCAGATGGCAAAGAACAATGCCGACCTCGATCCGGAAACCTCCGTCGCGGCGTTCAGCCGGGGTGAAGAGAAATACCTGTTTTCGGTGCGCCAGGCACTGCGTTCCGACGCGCGGGCGGTGATTTCCGCCCTCCAGAAGCGCGGCATCGCCGTCGAGATTCTCTCCGGCGATCGCGAAGCGGCGGTCCGGGCGGCGGCAAGCGCGCTCGGAATAGCCGAATGGCGTGCCGGCGTCACGCCGGCCGACAAGATCGCCCGGATCGAGGAACTGAAACGCCGGGGTTTTAAGGTGATGATGGTCGGCGACGGCATCAACGACGCGCCCTCGCTTGCGGCCGCCCATGTCTCGATGTCGCCGATCAGCGCCGCCCATCTCAGCCAGACGACCGCCGACCTGGTGTTCCTCGGCAAGCCGCTCGCGCCGGTCGTGGCCGCGATCGATCATTCGCGCAAAGCGCGCCACCTGATGCGGCAAAATCTCTGGCTTGCAGTGGGCTACAACCTGCTGGCGGTGCCGATTGCGATCAGCGGGATCGTGACGCCGTTGATCGCGGCTGCTGCGATGTCCGGTTCCTCGATCCTGGTCATGCTGAACGCGTTGCGCGCGCGCAACGCAGGCAGCAAAGCGCGCTCGGCACAAATGAACGCCGGTTTTGAGTCCGATCCGGCGTGGAAAGGTGTGTGATGGAAGTCCTCGTCATCCTCGTGCCGCTGGCGCTGGGACTTGGCCTTGCCGGGCTGCTCGCGTTTCTCTGGTCGCTGAAGAGCGGACAATATGACGATCTCGACGGCGCGGCCTGGCGCGCGATCTCCGATGACGAGCCGGAGCAGGAGATACCTTCACAACAAGGTTAAGGCGAGACCGTCTTGCGGTACAGCGCGCTATAGCAGGCCGCCGACAGGTCCCAGCTGAAGGAGCGTGCCATGGCGCTGCGGCGCATGGAATCCAGCCGATCCTTGGACACGAAAGCTGAAAACGCGCGGCGGATGCCGCCGAGGAACGATTCGGTCGACGGCTTCGGGAACAAGAAACCGGTTTCGCCGTCGGTGATGGTTTCCGCCAACCCTCCGGTCTGATGACCGATCGGCAGCGATCCGAATCGCTGTGCGTACATCTGGCTCAATCCGCAAGGCTCAAAGCGCGACGGCATCAGCGTGAAGTCGCTGCCGGCGAAAATCCGCCGTGCCTGGGCGTCGTTGAACCCGATCTGCACGCCGATCGCTTGCGGCCTGCGGCGATGGGCTTCGACCAGCGCCTGTTCGATCGCAGGTTCGCCGGAGCCGGTCACGACGATTTGTCCGCCGGCGTCGATGATTTCGTCCGCCGCCGAGAGCACGAGGTCGATGCCCTTCTGATGAACCAGGCGCGCGACCAGGCCGAAGATCGGGCCGCGCGATACCGCTAGCCCGAACTGCTTGCGCACATAGTGGGCGTTCGCCCGCTTGCCTTCCCAATCGCCGGCGCCGAACGGCTGCGCCAGTTGCGAGCAGAACCGCGGATCCCAGCTTTCGTCGATGCCGTTCAGGATTCCGGTCAATTGCGACGCCTTGGATCGGATGCGCAACAGGCCTTCCATTCCGCAACCGAATTCGGACGTGGTGATCTCCCGCGCATAAGTCGTGGACACGGTGGTCAGATGCGAGGCGTAAACGATGCCGCCCTTGAGGAAGGACAGCTTGTCGTAGAATTCCAGCCCGTCGATATGAAATGAGGCTTCCGGCGCGCCGATCCGGCGCAGCGATTCCTTTGGAAACAGCCCCTGATAGGCCAGATTGTGGATGGTCAGGATCGAAGGAACTCGTGAACCCTGCCAGGTGAGATAGGCCGGCGTCAGCGCGGCCTGCCAGTCGTTGGCGTGCACGAGGTCGGCTGCCCAATTCTTGTCCAAAGTGCCTGCCGCGAGTTCTGCCGCGGCGGATGCGAATCGGCCGAATCGGATGTCGTTGTCCGGCCAGTCACGGCCCAATTCATCGCCGTAAGGGTCGCCAGGGCGGTCATAGAGCTGCGGGCAGAGCAGCACATAGACCGGCAGCCCGTCGCGGGTCGACGCCCGGCCAAGCGTGCAGGCCGGCATCTCTGCCAACGGCGCGCAGTGACCGACGATTTGAATGTGCGCGAATTGCTCGACGACGTCCCGGTATCCGGGCAGCAGGATCCTGACATCGCTCCACGGACGCAGCGCCCGGGGCAGAGCGGCGGAAACGGCAGCAAGTCCGCCCACGCGGACGAAGTCGTCCATTTCCGTCGTGACGAATAGAACTTTCAAATAGTGTCCTCGGCCGCACCCCGTATGCTGCTATGCAAGAATGGGTCCAATTTTTTTCAATTCAATGGTGAGAGCGCCAGGCAAGTTCGGCAAGCGCTTCCTTGAAGTGCTTCCTTGAAGCGCTTCCTTGGACCGTCAACGCCGTTTAGGGTCGCAGCCCGCGCAAGCAAACAGCCAGGCTGCGGCAGGGAGTTCGGGGATGACCATAGCGGGAATTGGTGAGGGGAATTTGACAGGCAGCCTTGCGGGCCTCCGCGTCATTGATTTTTCGACCACGATCGCAGGCCCGCATTGCGCGCGGATGCTCGCCGACATGGGCGCGGAGGTGATCAAGATCGAGACCGCCGAAGGCGAAACCATGCGGAGTCGTCCGCCCATGCGCAACGGCTGCTCAACCGCGTTCGGCCAGCTCAATGTCGGCAAGAAGAGCCTGGTGCTCGACCTGAAATCGCCGGAGGGAATCGAAGCCGTCCGCCGGCTGGTCGCGAGCGCCGACATTCTGGTCGAAAATTTCCGGCCCGGCGTGATGCGCCGCTTGAGGCTCGATTTCGCGACCCTGCACACGCTCAATCCGAAGCTGATCTATTGCTCGATCTCCGGATATGGCCAGACCGGTCCCTCCGCCGAATTGCCGGCCTACGCCCCGGTCATTCACGCGGCATCCGGTTACGACATGGCGCATCTCGCCTATCAGCCGGGCCGCACCCGGCCGGATTATTGCGGAATCTACCAAGCCGACGTCCTGACCGGCGTCTACGCGTTCGGCGCGATTTCGGCGGCGCTCTACCAGCGCACCATTACAGGACGCGGGCAGCAAATCGACGTGTCGATGCTCGAATTGATGCTGAGCCTCACCTTGAATGAACTGCAATGGTCGCAATTCGAGGTTCAGCCGCCCTCGCGGCCAATGTACGGTCCGATCGAAACGTCGGACGGCTTCGTCATGGTCGCGATTGCCAGCGAAAAAACCTTCCAGGGCCTGGTGAAGGTGATCGGCCATCCGGAATGGGTGGACGACCCGCGCTTCACCAACTATTCGGATCGCCGCAACAATTGGGCGCACCTGATGGACGGCGTCGAGGCTTGGTCGCGGTCGGTGACGACCGAACGATGTCTCGCCGAACTGAACAAGGAGGGCGTTCCCTCTTCGGCCTATCGCACGGTTGCCCAGGCCTTGAGCGATCCGCAGATCGCGCATCGCCGCGCGCTGTCGGAAGTGGAGGACGGCGGTGGAACCTTCAAGGTTCTCAACCTGCCGTTCCGGATGTCGGGCGCCAAGGTTGCGGCGGCCAAGCGGATGGCGACGCTCGGCGAGCACACGCGCGCGTTGCTCAAGGAGACCGGCCACTCGGAAGATCAGATCGCGGCGTTTTCCGGCACACCGCTTGCCGCCGCAACGCGCTAGCAAAGGGCGCCTTGCAACGAAAGTGCAAGCAGACGTTTAAGGCTTTCGGTGCGGCGGCGCGCTTGACGGCCTTGCCGGTCGCCGCTTTTCCGGCCAATCTCTTCTGGTGTCAGCAACGATCCGTAAAAAACGGACGCAGGGCATCTGGAGGAGCATCTCAATGAAGGCGAAGGCGGTGACCTGCGCGCGCAAGCTCGCGCCGATTTTCCTTGTGGCGGCATTTGCCGCCGCGTCGTTCACAAGCCCGGCGAGCGCGCAGAAACTAGGGGGCAGCATCACCGTCGGGCAGGAGCTGGATATTCCAGGCTTCGATCCCCTGAAGGTCGGTGTGTTCGATACCTCAGCCGAAACCGCGGCCGCCGCGATCTTCGATACGCTCACCACCCTAGACGACAAGGGCGAGGCACAGCCCAAGCTCGCTTTGTCCTGGACGCACTCCGACGATTTCAAGACCTGGACCTTCAAGCTCAGGCCCGGCGTCAAGTTCCAGGACGGCACTCCGTTCAATGCCGAAGCCGTGAAGGAAAATTTCGACCGGCAGAAGGATCCCGCCAACAAGTGCCGCTGCGCCTTCTACATCGCTTTCGTCCACGACGTGCAAGCGCCGGAAGAGCTGACGCTGGTGTACAATTTGAACGATCCGCAGGTGAACCTGCCGGCGCTGATGACTCTGCAAAGCTCGAACAATGTCGTCCAGTCGCCGACGGCGTGGAAGACCAAGGGCGACGACTACAACCGTAATCCCGTCGGCACCGGTCCCTATATATTGAAGTCGTGGACCGCGGGCGACCGCATGGTTCTCGAAAAAAATCCGGACTACTGGAACAAGGGCCATCCCTATCTCGACCGGATCATCTTGAAGCCGCTGCCAGACGCGCAGTCGCGCTTCGCGTCCCTGGAATCGGGGGAAGCGGATATCGTCTGGGACGACGAGTACGATGCGGACAACATCCAGAAGGCGCAAAAAGATCCAAAACTGTCGGTCCACAGCTACGCCGGGTCCGGTGCCCAGGTCTATGCCTTCAACACCAAGGTCGCGCCGTTCGACGATGTTCGCGTCCGCCAGGCGCTGGTGATGGCGCTCGATCGCAATAAGATGTCGCAGGCGATCACCAACGGTTTGGCCCGGCCGGCGAGCAACCCCTATGGCGACGGCTCCTGGGTCAAGTGCAAGGACGACGGCGCGCTGCCTTACGATGTCGAAAAGGCCAAGGCGCTGATCAAGGACTACGGCAAGCCGGTCGACTTCAAGATGATTACCACGGCGACGCCACGCGGGCGCACGGTCGGCCAGGTGCTGCAGCAGTTCTGGAAGCAGGTCGGCGCCAATATGGAGATCGAGCAGATCGACCAGGCCACCATCGTGCCGCGCGCCTTCATGCGCCAGTTCCAGTTGACACCTTGGCGAATCGTCGATCTCGCCGATCCCGATCCGCAGATGTTTGCGAATTTCCACACTGGCAGCCCGGTCGCGCTCGCCAACTACTCCGATCCGGAACTCGACCATTTGCTTGAGCACGCGCGGGTCACTGCCGATCCGGCAAAGCGGACCGATGACTATTGCGCGATCAGCCGGCTGATCAACCACCAGGCAATCTGGTTCTGGACCTTCCAGAACACCTACTACGCGATATCGAGCGCCAAGCTGAAAGGCCTGCCGAAAATCTATGGCGGAGTGATCGACGTCTCCAACGTCTGGATGGAATAGTCCCGATGCTGGGATTTGTCGCCCGCAGGCTGCTCTATCTGGTGCCGGTTCTGGTCGCCGTATCGCTGTTGACCTTCCTGATCGCCTCGCTGCTGCCGGGCGATCTCGCCTATGTGATCCTCGGCGATCAGGCCACCCCGGACAAGGTGGCGGCGCTGCGCCACGACATGGGGCTCGATCAGCCGATCTGGTGGCGCTACTTGGGCTGGTTGGGTCATGTGCTGGAGGGCGACTTCGGCCGCTCCTTCCGCACCGGACAAACCGTGCTGCAGGCTGTCAGCGAACGGCTGCCGGTCTCGTTCGAACTGATGCTGCTGGCTGAACTCGCGGCGCTCGCGATCGGCATTCCGCTCGCGATTGCCTGCGCGGTGCGCTCGGGCAGCGCGTTCGACCGCTTCATGACCGGAAGCGCCTTCAGCATGCTCTCGGTGCCGGCATTTCTGTCGGCGATCCTGCTGATCTATCTGTTCGCGGTCGAGCTGCGCTGGCTGCCGGCAACCGGCTATGTCCCGTTCTCCGAAGACCCGCTCGGCAACCTGCGCTGCTTCGTGCTGCCGGCGCTGACGCTCGCGCTCGGCGAATGGCCGGTCTTGATGCGCGTGCTTCGCTCCGACATGATCGCGACCTTGCAGGAAGACTACATCGCGATGGCGCGGGCCAAGGGGCTGAAGCCGTCGCGCATCCTGCTGGTGCACGCGCTGAAACCGTCGTCGCTGACGCTGGTCACCGTCACCGGCATCAATATCGGCCGCCTGATGGGCGGCACCGTCATCGTCGAGTCGGTCTTTGCGCTGCCGGGCATCGGCCGATTGCTGCTGGGCGCGATCTATACCCGCGACCTCATCATCCTGCAGGGCGTCGTGCTGTGCGTCGCCTGCGGCTACGTGCTGATGAATTTCATCGTCGACATGCTCTATGCCGTCCTCGATCCCAGGATTCGTCATGGCCACGCTTGAGCTCACCGTCATTGAAGAGGTCGTCGTCGGTCCGATCGGCCGAAGGCGCCGGCTCGGGCTGTTGTTCTGGATGGCGATCGGCTGGATGCTGTTCGTTGTCGCGGTCGCGATCCTGGCGCCGGTGTTGCCGCTGCCGAGCCCGACCGACATGGACATGCTGGAGCGGCGCGCACCCGTCTCGGCCCTGCACTGGCTCGGCACCGACGGGCTCGGTCGGGATGAATTGGCGCGCCTGATCTATGGCGCGCGGATATCGCTGACGGTCGGCCTGTTTGCGCCGGTGATCGGGCTTGCGATCGGCGGCGCGCTCGGCATGCTGGCCGGCTATTTCCGCGGCCGCTTCGAGACGCTGGTGGTCGGCAGCATGGACGTGCTGCTGGCCTTTCCGCCGCTGATCCTGGCGCTGGCGGTGACTGCCTATCTCGGCCAATCGATCCTCAATCTCACCTGCATCCTCGGCGTGCTCGGCATTCCCGCCTTCATGCGGGTGGCGCGCGCCGCGACGCTGAGCCTGGCGCGGCGCGAGTTCGTGATCGCGGCCCAGGCGCTCGGCGCGACGCATGCGCGCATCCTGCTGCGCGAGCTGTTGCCCAACGTGATGCTGCCCTTGATCGCGTTCTTTCTGCTCGGGGTCGCCGTCACCATCGTGGTCGAAGGCGCGCTGTCGTTCCTGGGGCTGGGCGTTCCGCCGCCGATCTCGAGCTGGGGCAGCATGATCGGGGAGGGGCGCGAGAGCCTGGAGATCGCGCCGCGGCTGGCCTTCATTCCGGCGATCGCGCTGTTCTTGACAGTGCTTTCCTTCAACCTGGTCGGCGATACGCTGAAGGCGCTCACCGATCCGCGCCAGAGCGCGCTGTGAGCACCCCTGCGCTGCTTTCGGTCGAGGACGTCGCGGTCGACCTGCCGACGGCGCGGGGCAATCTCCGCGCGGTGGACGGCGTCGATCTGACGGTTGGCGCGGGGCGAACGCTCGGCATCGTCGGCGAATCCGGCTGCGGCAAGACCATGCTGTCGCGCGCGATCCTGCAGCTGTTGCCGAAGAAGGCGAAACTCACCGGCCGGGTCGTGTTCGACGGGCAGGATCTCGTGCGGTGCGGCGCGGAAACCTTGCGCAAGCTTCGCGCCCGCTCGCTCGCGGTGGTGTTCCAGGACCCGATGACCTCGCTCAATCCGGTCCTGACCATCGGCACCCAGCTGATCGAAACGCTGCAGGAGCATCTCGAGCTCGACGCGTCGGCGGCGAAGAAGCGCAGCGTGGAGCTGTTGGCCGCGGTCGGCATCCCAGCGCCGGAGCAGCGATTGACGCAATATCCGCATCAGCTCTCCGGCGGCATGCGGCAGCGGGTGGCGATTGCGATCGCGCTGTCCTGCGAACCAAAACTGCTGATCGCGGACGAGCCGACCACTGCGCTCGACGTGACCATTCAGGCGCAGATTCTCGATCTGCTCGCCCGCGAACAACGCCGCCGGCACATGGCGATGATCCTGATCACCCATGATCTCGGCGTCGTTGCCGGCCGCACCGACGAGGTCGCGGTGATGTATGCCGGGCGCGTGGTGGAGCGCGCGCCGACGCGCGCGTTGTTCAAGAACATGCGCATGCCCTACACGGAAGCGCTGCTGGCGGCGATCCCGAAGCTCGATGCCGCGCCGCATACGCCGTTGCCGGCGATCTCCGGGCGGCCGCCCGATCCGACCCGGCCCATCAAAGGCTGCTCGTTCTCGCCGCGGTGCCGTTACGCCGCCGGTCCCTGCCATCGCGACAAGCCGGCGCTCACAGGCGCCGAGACGCCGGATCATCAATACGCCTGCTTCCATCCGATCCAGATCGCTGCGGGTGTCAACGCATGATGCTGGATAGTTCGCGATACGCATTGTCTGATCCGCTTCTGAAGGTGGAAAATCTCGTCGTCGAATACGCCGTCGGCGGCAAGATCATCCATGCGGTCTCCGGCGTCAGCCTCGAAATCGCCCGTGGCGAAACCTTGGGTCTCGTTGGGGAATCCGGCTGCGGCAAATCCACGCTCGGGCGCGCGGTGCTGCAGTTGCGCGCCGCCGTCTCGGGAACGGTCCTGTTCGACGGCGAGGAGCTGACGGCGATGCACGGCGAACGCTTGCGCCATATGCGTCGGCGCGCGCAATTGATCTTCCAGGACCCGATCGCTTCTCTCAACCCGCGGCGGCGGATCGGCGACATCATCGCCGAGCCGCTGGTGATCGCCGGATACAAGGATGCCAACAAGCGCCACGAACTGGTCTGCGAGGTGTTGACCGCGGTGGGCCTCGAGCCAGCGCTGGTGATGGGGCGGCTGCCGCATGAATTTTCCGGCGGACAATGCCAGCGCATCTGCATCGCGCGGGCGCTGGTGCTCAATCCGGAGTTCATCATCTGCGACGAGCCGGTCTCTTCGCTCGATGTTTCGATCCGCGCGCAGATATTGAATCTGCTGGAAGAGATGAAAGCGCGTTTCGGGTTGACGCTGCTGTTCATCGCCCACGATCTCGCGGTGGTGAAAGCGGTGAGCGACCGCGTCGCGGTGATGTATCTCGGCCGGCTGTGCGAGGTCGGCCCGTCGGAGCAGCTGTTTGCCAGGCCCGCGCATCCCTATACCGCGCTGCTGATCGAGGCGATCCCGGTGCCCGACCCGGACGTGCGGCCGGCCGAAAGCGTGCCGGCCGGCGAGCCGCCGTCGCCGATCGCGCCGCCCTCGGGTTGCCGCTTCCGCACCCGCTGCCCGCGCGCCGACCAGCGTTGCGCGAGCGAAATGCCCGAACTTCGCCTGGTGGCAGCCGGCCAATACGCGGCTTGCCATCATCCCCTGACGTAAATAAAGACACGAGCATGATCCGGAAAAGCGGACTCCGGTTTTCCGAAAAGATCATGCTCAACAATAAGCTGGTTCGGCCAGGAGCAGGAATATCGGGAGTGACGCCATGAAGAGCTTTCAGGTTGCCGAGTTCAACGCCCCCTTGAAGGAAGTCGACCAGCCGACGCCGCAGCCTGCGGGAACGCAGGTGCTGATCAAGGTCAAGGCGGCCGGCGTCTGCCACAGCGATCTGCACATCTGGGAAGGCGGCTACGATCTCGGCCACGGGCGCAAGCCGTTGTCGCTGAAGGACCGCGGCGTGTCGCTGCCGCGCACGATGGGGCATGAGACCGTCGGCGAAGTCGTAGCCTTCGGGCCGGATGTCAACGAGAGCGACAAGGGCGGGCTCAAGATCGGCGATGTCGCGCTGGTCTATCCGTGGCTCGGCTGCGGCAAATGCGCGACCTGTCTTGCCGGCGACGAGAACATGTGCCTGAAGCCGAATTCGCTCGGCGTCTATTGCGACGGCGGCTATGCCGACCACATGACGGTGCCGCATCCGAAGTATCTGCTCGATCTCAAGGGCCTCGATCCCGTCACCGCCGCGCCCTATGCCTGCTCTGGCGTCACCACCTACAGCGCGCTGAAGAAGGTCGAGAAGGATTTTGCGACGCCGATCGTGATCTTCGGCGCCGGCGGCCTCGGCCTGATGGCGCTGTCGCTGCTTGAAGGCGATGGGCGGCAAGGGCGCGATCGTCGTCGATATCGATGCCAGGAAGCGCGAAGCGGCCGAAAAAGCCGGCGCGCTCGCGACCGTCGACGGCAAGGCGCCGGACGCGCTGGAGCAGCTCGCCAAGAAAGCCGGCGAGCCGATCCGCGCCGTGATCGATCTGGTCGGCAATGCGCAGACCACGCAACTTGGCTTCGACTGCCTGACCAAGGGCGGCAAGCTCGTGATCGTCGGCCTGTTCGGCGGCGGCGCGCCCTGGGCGCTGCCGCTGATCCCGATCAAGGCGATTACCATCCAGGGCAGCTATGTCGGCAATCTCCGCGAGACAAAGGAATTGCTCGACCTGGTCCGTACCAAGAAGATCGCGCCGATTCCGGTAACGGCGATGCCGCTCGCCAAGGCCAACGACGCGCTGGTCGATCTGCAGACAGGGCAGGCTGGTCGGCCGCGCCGTGCTGACACCGTAGCTGGCTCGTCATTGCGAGCGAACCGAAAGCCGAGAAGCGCGCCCCACCTTCAGTCGTCATCGCCCGCGAAGGCGGGCGATCCAGCATTCCAGAGACATCAATGATTAGCCGAGAAGCCGCGGCGTACTGGATGCTCCGCCTGCGCGGAGCATGACGGCGGTGGGGTTGTCTCACGATTGCTTCGGCGCCAATCATGGTTATCATCCACTTACCCCCACAAGGAATCCCCCATGTCCGCAAACAACGCGCTCCACATCGCTGTCCTGGCCGGCGACGGCATCGGCCCCGAGGTGATGGCGCCGGCGCTCGAAATTCTGCGCAAGGTCGAGGCCAACTCGGATCTGAAATTTCGCTTCACCGAGGCGCCGGCCGGCGCCAATCATTATCGCGAGACCGGCAAGTCGATGCCGGAGAGCACCGTGCGGCTGTGCGACGAGGCGGATGCGATCCTGCTCGGCGCCTGCGGACTGCCCTCGGTGCGCTATCCCGACAATACCGAGATCATGCCGCAGGTGGAGCTGCGCTTCCATTTCGACCTCTATGCCGGCGTGCGCCCGGCGCGGCTCATTCCAGGCGTGCCGAGCCCGATCGTCGGCGCGGATCAGCGCGGCATCGATCTCGTCGTTATCCGCGAATCCACCGAGGGCCTGTTCGCCTCGATGGGGAAGGGCGTCGTCACGCATGATGAGGCGCGCGAGACGCTGGTGATTACGCGCAGGACTTCGGAGCGGCTGTTCGAGTTCTCGTTCCGCTTGGCCGAGCGGCGCAAGGCGCGCGGGAAGCCGGGCGCCTTGACCTGCGTCGACAAGGCGAACGTGTTCAAGGCGTTTGCGTTCTTCCGCGAGATGTTCGACGAGGCGGCGAAGCGCCATCCCGAGGTGACGACCGACCGCCTCTATGTCGACGCCTGCTCGGCGATGCTGGTCAAGCGGCCCTGGGATTTCGACGTTATGGTGATGGAGAACATGTTCGGCGACATCCTCTCCGACATGACCGCGGGCCTGATCGGCGGCATGGGCATGGCGCCGTCGGCCGATATCGGCGACCACCATGCGGTGTTCCAGCCCTGCCACGGCACCGCGCCCGACATCATGGGGCAGGGCAAGGCCAACCCGACCGGGATGATATTGTCGGCGGCGATGATGCTGGATTGGCTGGCCGACAAGCATGGGCTCGAAAGCGCCGCGGAAGCCGGCGAGCGCATCGAGCGCGCGGTCGACAAGGCCTATGGGGATGGCATCAAGCCGATGGAATTCGGCGGCAAGAACGGCACCGCCGATATCGCCAAGGCGGTGCTTGCGGCGCTGTAGCGCGGCGGGATCGGCTAGTGGCTGACGTTGAAGGCGAGCGCGACGATCAAAAGCAGTCCGATGGAAAATACCGGCGAATAGGGATTGGTCGCATTGCCGTGCCGGTCCCGGATGTGTTGCCAGCGCCGGCGGGCCTGCTGCCAGGCGCCGTCCGTGGTTGTTTGCAGGAGCGGATGTCTCATGGTTGCGCTCGGAGTAATTTCGGATTGCACTCAGATGCGCTTCGGGCCCTATAAATTCAATTCGGGACGGCGGCCCGGCGTATAAACGTGGCATAAGTGGCCGCTTGCTGCGCCGCATCAATGTCGGAAAATTCCCGTCGGCGAATTTTGGTCGTCTAACTCGAATGGACCTGGCCAACTCGGCCTCACTGAGACGATTGCGCGTTGCCGATTCTGCGGGTGCAAGGTTATGGTGGCGCCAAAATCTGCTGCCGTTTGGCCTGGGAGGCCGACGGCCCGCACAATCGATGCACCGGGAGGTTCTCAGATGCCACAGCGTCTTTCGCGCCGCAGTTTTGCCCTGGCTTCGTTTGCCGCCGTTGCCGCGCCGGTTTTTGTCCGTTCCGCGCGAGCGGACGAGCCGCTGCGGCTGCGGTTGTCGCTCGACACCGCCCCCTCGCACCTGCGCAACGTCTCGATGAAGGATTATCTCGGCAAGGTCGAGGCCGCCTCCGGCGGCAAGATCAAGACCGAGATCTTCGAGAGCGGCCAGCTCTTTCCCGATCTCGAGGTCGGCAAGGCGCTGATTCAGGGACAGGTCGAGATGGCCGCACCCGGCAGCTGGACCATCACCGGCATTGTCTCCGACGCGGATTGTTTCCAGCTGCCGGTGCTCTACGGCCAGCCGATCGACCTCATCCACAAGATCATCGACGGCAAGCCCGGCCAATTCCTCAACGCCCAGATCCAGCAGAAGCTGCGGTCGCATGTGCTGGGACCGTATCTCGATCTCGGTTTCCAGAACTGGTACAGCTCCAACAAGCCGATCGCGACGCTTGCCGACCTCAAGGGCATGAAGATCCGCAATTCCGGCGGCGCCGGCCAGGCATGGCGCGCCCGCTTCCTCGGCGCGATCCCCAACACGACGGCGTGGCCCAACGTGCCGCTGGCGCTCTCGCAAGGCACCTTCGACGGCCTGGTCAGCTCGAATGAAAGCCTCGTCAGCGCCAAACTCTGGGATGCCGGAGTAAAGTTCGCGCTGGAGGATCACCAGTGGATCGCCGTGTACATTCCGCTGCTGAGCCAGGTGTTCTGGGACAAGCTCACGCCCGACCAGCAGAAGATGATGAGCGATTTGTGGGCGCAGAACGTTCCGACCTACCGCGCCAACATGGTGACGGCCCAGATCAAGGCGCGCACCACGCTGCAGGAGCATGGCATCAAGTTCTCCGATCCGACGGCCGAGCAAAGCGCCGATGAACGCAAGCGGATGATGGCGGAGCAGGACCAGGTGGCGAAGGATATCAAGGTCTCGCCCGAAATGGTCAAGCTGATCATGGCCGAAGCCGGCAACGGCAGCTGAGCCGTGGCCAAGGCTACTGTCGGGTCCAAAGCTTCCGTCGTGCTTCGCTGGTGGGACAGGATCGAGGAGACCCTGGTCGGCCTGCTCGGTCTCATCGCGCTGGTGATCGGACTGCTTCAGGTCATCGGCCGCTATTTCGATCCCGGCGCGGGCGATCAGCTACGCCGAGGAAGTGATCGTCTATCTCATCATCTGGGCGATCATGATCGTCTCCAGCCAGCTGGTGCGCCGCGACGGTCATGTCCGGCCCGATCTCGTGCTGCGCCTGCTGTCGCCGCGATATCTGCGCATCGTCGAGATCTTCAACTGCCTGGTCGCCGTCGTGTTCTGCGGCGCGCTGGTCTGGTACGGCTGGCAGATCGTCGACACCTCGCTGCTGATCGACGAGACCAGCTCGACCGATCTGCAATTCCCGATGTGGATCTATTATCTCGCGCTGCCGGTCGGGCAGCGCGCTGATGCTGGTGCGCTATCTCATGCGTCTGGTTCGCTTCGCGCTGTATTTCGACCCCGAGACGATGACGGTCGGACATTCGCATCACGATGAGATGCCGAGCGGGCTATCCTCCCCGCGCGCCGACCGCTTGAGATGCGGAATCTCCGGTCCCGATCATGCTGACCCTGCTGTTCCTGCTGTTGTTCTTCGGGCTGCTCGCCGCGGGAATGCCGATCTTCCTGGTGCTCGGCATGTGCGCCGGCATTCTCTACATCGCCACCGGCCAGCCGCTGATCGGCGCGGCGCAGATGGTGATCAACAAGCTCAATTCGACCACCCTGATGGCGCTGCCGCTGTTCGTGATGGCGGCGGCCTTCATGCGTTCCGGCGGCGTCGCCAAGGCGCTGGTCGATGTCGCGACCGCCTGGCTCGGCGGCATCAGAGGCTCGCTCGGCCTCGTCACCGTGGTGGCCTGCACGTTGTTCGCGGCGATCTGCGGCTCCAGCGTCGCGACCGCGCTCGCGATGGGAACGATCCTGGTGCCGGCCATGATCGAGCGCGGCTATCCCCGATCCTTCGCGCTCGGCGTGGTCGGCGCTTCCGGCACCATCGGCATCGTGGTGCCGCCGAGCCTTGCCCTCATTCTCTATGGCATCGTCGCCGAGCAATCGGTGCCGCGGCTGTTCCTCGCCGGCGTGCTGCCCGGCCTGCTGCAGGCGTTGGTGTTCGCGCTCTGGGTTCTGTACGACGCGCGGCGGCGCAAATTCCCGGTCGAACCGTCGCTGCCGCTCGCCACCCGGCTGCGCGTCACCGCGCGCGCGGTGCCGGCGCTGGCGGTGCCGCTGGTGGTGACGGTCGGAATCTACGGCGGCGTCGTCACCGTGACCGAGGCGGCGGCGCTGTCGGCGGCGGTGGCGCTGTTGGTGTCGCTGATCTTCTATCGCGGCTTTCATTGGACCGAGACGCTGAAGGTGATCACCGACGGCATCCGCTGCGGCCGCCACCATCATGCTGATCGTGGCGACCGCGCTCGCCTTCGGCCACTGGATGACCGAGTCCGGCATTCCCAACCAGCTCGTCAACTTCGTGATCGGCCACGGCTTTGCGACCTGGCAGTTCCTGCTCATCATCAACGGATTGCTGCTGCTGCTCGGCTGCTTCCTCGAGGTCACCGCGACGCTGCTGTTGGTGCTGCCGATCCTGGCGCCGGCCCTGAAACCGCTCGGCGTCGATCCCGTGCATTTCTCGATCATCTTTACCCACAACATGGAAATCGGACTGGTCCACCCGCCGGTCGGGCTCAACCTTTTCGTGCTCTCGACCATCTCGTCGGCGCCGATCGGCGAGGTGATCCGCGGCATCCTGCCGTTTCTGATCCTGCTGCTGATCGTGCTCGGCATCATCACCTATGTGCCGATCCTGACGCTGTGGCTGCCCAATGCGGTGTTCGGATGACAAACCGAGGTCGTGCGACCGCATTCAATTTTCAAACAGCGAAAGCGCGAAGCGTTTCAAGCCACCTCGCCCCGCGTCGTCATGCCCCGCGAATGCAGGGCACCAGTACGCCGGGCTTCTCGGGTCAATCACTGACGTCTCTGGAATACTGGTTCACCCGCTGCGCGTTCGCGGGTGATGACGATTGGGGACAAACACAGCTTCGCGATCTCGCCGCGGGTTTGCGCGAGGTTTGACCCTGAATTTCCCGCCCTCTCACAATAGAGGGCGCAGGGAATGCCGGGCGCCCGATGCGCCCGCAGTCTTGCGTGCAAAAGTTAAGAGTAGCACGCACGCAAGTCGTCACGGTCACACCGGAATCACCCGGCATTCCCCGCGCAATGGTTTACGGCTTATTTCGCGCTCTCCCCGGGGACCGGGCTCTTTTGCCCCCGTCGTTTCGCAAGGTTTAACCCCGCAAACCTTAACACCAGCGTCGGGGTGTCAGGACCACA
This sequence comes from uncultured Alphaproteobacteria bacterium, assembly GCA_963777475.1. GTDB lineage: Bacteria > Pseudomonadota > Alphaproteobacteria > Rhizobiales > Xanthobacteraceae > Bradyrhizobium. The sequence goes on along the minus strand of CAVZQX010000045.1, from coordinate 136,976 downwards.
CGACTTCGCCGTCCGCATCCAGCGCCGTCGTCTCACGGCGCCATCAGCGTCCACCGCATCCCGCCTCACGTCCGTGACGATCGCGAAACGCCCCTCTTGTGTCGAGACGGGATAATTCGCATATACTCCTGTTTCTACCGAGTTCGTCAAGCTAAATTTCGAAAATCAGAAGTTATCACTGCGGGCCTGCGCCTGACGTTCTTGGTCGTTGCTACTAATCGATATGTTCGAACTTCGGAAACGCTGAACTAAATCACGCGCGCCGCTTTCAGCTTTGCGATTTCGTCCGCTCCATAGCCCAGCGATCCCAGAATCTCGTCGTTGTGTTCGCCGAGTTCGGGCGTGGCCGTTCGAATCGCGCGGTCGAAGCCTGTGATCTCGCAGGGCTGCGCCACCAGGTCGAGCTCGCCGAGGCGGGGATGGGCCACCGATCGCTTGATGCGCAGCGCCTCGACCTGCGGATCGGCGAACGCCTCCTTGATGTTGTAGACCGGTCCGCAAGGAAGGCCCGCGGCGACGATCAGCTCGAACCATTCGCGGGTGGTCCTGGCGCGCAGCGCGTCCGCGATCATCGCGTTCATCGCCTCCTTGTTCTGCCGCCGCTGCGCGGTCGAGGCAAAGCGCGGATCGGCGGCCATGTCGTCGCGGCCGATCAGCGCGCAAAATTTCGCAAAATTCCTGTTGCTGGTGGCGGCGATGTTGAGAAAGCCGTCGGCCGTCGGGAATGTCCCCATCGGCGTGTTGGTCGGATGGTTGTTGCCCTCCTGCGGCGGAATTTTCTTGTCCATGGTCCAGCGCGTCGCCTGGAAGTCGAGTAGCGTGAGGCCGGCCTCGATCAGCGAGGTCTGCACCCAGCGGCCTTCACCGGACACCTCGCGATCGAGCAGCGCGATCAGCACGCCCTGCGCGAGGAATGCGCCGGCCATGATGTCGGTGACGGCGACGCCGACGCGGACCGGACCCTGGCCGGGAAGTCCGGTCACCGACATGATTCCGCTCATGCCCTGCGCGATCTGATCGATCGAGGGCCGCGCCGTATAGGGGCCGTACTGGCCGAAGCCGGAAATGCTGCCATAGACGATGCGCGGATTGCGTTTCTTCACCGAGTTCGAAATCGACGCCGAGCCGCCGGGTGACGCCCGGACGCATGTTCTCGACGATGACGTCGGCCTTTTCCGCGAGCCGCATCAGGATCTCGCGGCCCTCGTCGGTCTTCAGGTTCAGCGTGATGGCGCGCTTGTTGCGATGCAGGTTCTGGAAGTCCGAACCGTCGCGCCGGCCGATCAATTCCTCGGCGTCGTCATCGCTGGGCGGCGGCTCGACCCGGATCACGTCGGCGCCCCAATCGGCCAGCGTGCGGACGCAGGAGGGACCTGCGCGCGCCAGCGTCAGATCGATCACCTTGAACCGCGACAGCGGCAGCCGCGAAGACTGGTTTTGCGAAACTGCGCTGGTCGTCTCGACGGGCTTATGCATGACGATCTTCCTGGATTGCTGCGGAGTTGCGCCGTAGCCGAGCCGCGCTACCGCCCCTCAAACTTCGGCTTGCGCTTTTCCATGAAGGCGCGGCGGCCTTCGCGGAAATCTTCACTGTCCATGCAGGCGATGCCGATGTTCTTGATCGCGTCCATGTCGCGCTGGCTTTCGTCTTTCAAGACCTGCGCGATGGTGATCTTGGCGGCCTGAATTGCGAGCGGCGCGTTGCCGGAAATGGTGCGGGCGATCTCCATGGTCGCGTTCCACAATTCACCGTCGGGCACGACGCGGTCGACGAGGCCGATCCGCAAGGCTTCCGCGGAATCGATCCGCATCCCCGTGTACATGATGAGCCGCGCCCAGGACGGGCCGACCAGCGAGACCAGATGCTTGAGCCCGTCATAGCCATAGGCGATGCCGAGCTTGGCGGCGGGAATGCCGAACTGGCTGTGCTCGGCGGCGATGCGGATATCCGACATCATCGCCACCTGCATGCCGCCGCCGAGGCAGAAGCCGCGGATGCAGGCGATCACAGGCTTCGGATAGCTGGCGAGCAGCGCGCGCTGCGCGGCGCTGCGTCTGGAATATTCCTCCGAGGCCTCGGCGTTGTGGCGGGTCTTCTCGAACTGGCTGATGTCGGCGCCCGAGACGAAGGCCTTGTCGCCGGCGCCGGTCAGGATCACGACCCGCACGTCGGGATCGTCGCGCAGTTCGGTCAGCGCATGGCCGAGCCCCTCCCACATGTCGAGCGACATGGCGTTGCGCTTCTCGGGATTGTTGAAGGTGATGACGCCGACGCCGTCGCTGACGCTTTGCAGGATCTTGCCGTCGGCGTGGGATTTTTCGATTGTTTTGGGGATGTCCAGCATCGGCTCGGCTTTCGGTTGCAAGAGTAAAGAAGGTTCAGGAGGTCAGGAACGGACCGAAATTCGCCCGCGCGAACGCCGGCCGCGCCTGTATCTTAGCCCACCATTCGCCGACGCGGGGATGGTTGTTTTCGGATAGCTGATCCGGCGCGATCTCTTCATCGATCCGCTTGACGAACGGCACGGCCGCGATATCGGCGATCGAATAGGCCTGGCCGACCAGCCAGCCGGTGGGCGCCAAGGCCTCCTCCATCTTGTCCAGGAGCTGCACCAGCCTGGCCCGCGCCGCCTCGCGCTCCTCCTCGGTATAGGGTCTGCGCGCCACCCGCAGCCAGGCTTCCTGGCGCTCCTTGCTCGGGATGTGCTTCAGCCTTTCGGCGAGTTCCTCGTCCGACCACCGTTCAGCCGTCTTCTGCAGATGGTGGCGCCAGTTGAAGATGATGAGATTGCCGATCAGGGCGTCGATATGCCGGATCCAGTTGCGCATCTCGGCGCGCTCGTAAGGCGCCTCGGGGCGCAGCGGGGGCGAGGGAAAACTCTCGTCGAGATATTCGCAGATCGTGCCGCTTTCGTGCAGCGGCCGGCCGTCATGGATCAGCGTCGGGATCACGCCAAGCGGATTGATCTTCAGATATTCCGGCGAGTGATGCTCCATTTTCGCCATGTCGACGACATGGCCCTGGTAGCTCAAGCCCTTCTCCTCGAGGCACAGCCGCACCCGGCGCGAAGCACTCGAGCGCCAGCCGTGGTGCAGGATCATCATGGTTTCCCCCGTCTTCTTTTTAGGTACGGGGCTATCGTTCACTGCGCGAGATGCGCCGTCAATGGAGGCCGTTGAAACCGAACCGCCGGAAAGCTGAGAATTGGACTTTTGGGGCCTTTGCTATGTCGCCGTAACGGGTAGAGTGGTTCGCGGAAAAGCAACGAGAATAAAAAGAGAACCCGTAGTGTTGACGCGCCGGGAGGTAATCGCAGGTCTGGGCAGCTCCGTGGCGACGCTGATCGCGCCACCTGCATTCGCGCAAACCGACTATCCGAGCCGCACCATCAAGATGATCGTGCCTTACCCTGCGGGTGGCACCACCGATTATCTCGGCCGCCTGGTCGCGGACCAGATCAAGACCGGGCTGAAGGCGACCGTGATCGTCGAGAACAAGCCGGGCGCCGCCACCGCGCTCGGCGCCGAGCAGGTCGCGCGATCCGAGCCCGACGGCTACACGCTGTTGATGGCGACCTCGACCACGCTCGCCATCAACAAGACGCTGTACAAGAACCTGCCGTACGATCCGGTGAAGGACTTTGCGCCGATCGCATTGGTGGCCGCGGTGCCGTTCGCGCTGATCGTCAACCCGCAGATCCCGGCGAAAACGCTTTCCGAATTCATCGCCTACGCCAAAGCTACCCCGGGACTGGCCTTTGGCTCCGCCGGCAACGGCAGCCCGCAGCATCTCGGCGCCGAGATGCTGAAATCGGCAGCTCATCTCGATATCCGTCACGTGCCCTATCGCGGCAGCGTGCCCGCGATGCTCGACGTGATCGCAGGGCGCATTCCCTTCATGGTGGTCGACCTGCAACCGGCGCTGCCGCAGATGCGCGACGGCAAGGTCAGGGTGTTGGGCGTGACCACACTGAAGCGGGTCGAGGCCGCGCCGGAAATCCCCACGCTCGCCGAAAGCGGACTTCCCGGCTTCGAGCTGGTCGCCTGGCAGGGCGTGGTCGCGCCCGCCGGCACGCCGCGCGGAATCGTCGACGCCCTCGCTCTTCAGATCAAGACCCTGCTCGCCGATCCCGCAACGGGCGACCGCTTCGCGACGATCGCGCTGGAGCCGCTACGCGGGATCGACGCCGGACAGTTTTGCGGCCTACATCAAGACCGAGGTCGATCGCTGGGCCGCGATTATCAGGGATACAGGCACTGAAGTGGAATGACCGAAGCCGAGGTACTCATTGTCGGCGCCGGACCGGTCGGGCTTACGCTGGCGATCGATCTGGCATGGCGCGGCATCGACGTGACGGTGGTGGAGACGCGCGCCCGCGCCGCGCCGCCGGAACCGAAATGCAATCACGTCGCCGCCCGCACCATGGAAATCTTCCGGCGGCTCGGCATCGCGGAGAAGGTGCGCAACGCTGGCCTGCCGGCGGATTATCCGCACGACATCAGCTATCGCACCTCGTTCACGGGCCGCGAGTTGACGCGGATCGAAATTCCCTGCCGCCGCGACCGCTTCACGCGCAAGAGTGGCCCGGATTGCAACTGGCCGACGCCGGAGCCGCCGCATCGCATCAACCAGATTTTTCTCGAGCCGATCCTGTTCGAGCATGCCGCCGCGCAGCCGCGCATCCGCATCGTCAACCGCACCTCGGCCGAAGATGTCGTGGTGGGGGATACTTCCGCGCGGGCAAGCTTGCGCGATCTCGACACCGGCGCGGTCCGGCGCGTCGACTGCCGCTTCCTGATCGGGTGCGACGGCGCGCGCTCGGTCGTCCGCAAGGCGATCGGCGCCGAGCTCACCGGCGACGCCGTCATCCAGCGCGTGCAATCGACCTTCATCCGCGCTGCCGACCTGATCGGCCGCCAGCGGCACGAGCGCGCCTGGGGCACCGGCGCCATCAACCCGCGCCGCTCCGGCATGGTCTATGCGATCGACGGAAGCGAGCGCTGGCTGGTGCACAATTATCTGAAGCCGGATGAAGGCGATTTCGAGCAGGTTGATCGCGACGGATCCTTGCGAACCATCCTCGGCGTGGATGCCGACTTCAGATACGAGGTCATCTCGAAGGAAGACTGGTACGGGCGCCGCCTGGTCGCCAACACCTTTCGCGATCGCTCAGCCTTCATCGTCGGCGATGCCGCGCATATCTGGGTGCCCTATGCCGGCTACGGCATGAATGCCGGCATCGCGGACGCCATGAACCTGTCCTGGCTGCTCGCAGCCCATCTCAACGGCTGGGCGCCGGAAAACATCCTCGATGCCTATGAGGCGGAGCGCTGGCCGATCACGAGCCAGGTCTCGCGCTTTGCGATGTCGCACGCGGAAGCCGAAATTCGCCGCCGCGGCGCGGTGCCCGCCGAGATCGAGGAGGAGGGGCCGCGCGGCGAAAGGCGCGCCAGGAGGTCGGGCGCCTCACCTATGAGATCAACGTCCAGCAATATGCTTGCGCGGGGCTCAACTTCGGCGCCTATTACGACGGCTCGCCGATCATCGCTTACGACGGCGCGGCGCAGCCGCCCTATACGATGAACAGCTATACGCCTTCGACGGTCCCGGGTTGCCGTACGCCGCATTTCTGGCGCGGCGACGGCAGTTCGCTTTACGACGCGATGGGGCCGGAATTCACGCTGCTTCGCTTCGATGCCGACGCCGACGTGACTGCGCTGGAAGTCACGGCGCGCGACAGGGGCCTGCCGCTCAAGGTACTCGACGTCGAACAACCCGATCCCGTCACTTTCTATGACGGCAGGCTGCTACTCTCCCGGCCGGACCAGCATGTGGCCTGGCGCGGCGATCGCGTGCCGGAGGATCCGACGGCATTGATCGACCGCGTCCGCGGCGCGGCAACGTGATCCGTCCGAACCTGCCCGGCCAATCGCTCAGGCTTCGTTTGCAGCGATCGATTCCATCAAGGACACGAGCTGACGCTGCACGGTCTGGTCCTTGATCTTGCTGTAGGCTCGCAGCAACCGCAGGCTGAACGCGCTGTCGAGAAACAACAGGCTCTCGACCTCCCGTGCCTTGCCGTCGCCGTCATAGAAGAAGGTGACGGGAACATCGAGGGCGGTAGCGATCGCCGCAAGACGAGCCGCGCCGACGCGGTTGACGCCCTTCTCGTATTTCTGAACCTGCTGGAAGCTGACGCCAAGTTTATCGCCGAGTTCGGCTTGCGAGATCTTCTGTTCCACGCGCCGGAGTCGGATACGCTTGCCAAGCTCAATGTCGGACTTGCCGGCACTGCGCTGTTTCATCTTCTTAGCCGTTGATTTGATCATTCTGGTCTTACCGTCCTTCGGTCGAAAAGCCCCCGAATAGATGGGTCAGGGGTTCACCCATATACACCGCTTTCAATTCCCGGGGATGGATGAATTCATCCTTGAACCACGGGTACTTCGCGGGATTGAAGGCCTCCACCAGCCAGTCGATCATGTGACGCACCCTTGGGATGCGACCACTGCCTGGATGATAGGACAGCCATATGTCGAATGACCAGCGTAGCTCGAGATCGAGAGGTACCATCCTCCCGCCGAGTGCACAGGCATATGTGGGAAACACGCCGATGCCCGCGCCGTTGGCGACAGCCCAGTAGTTGGCGCTCGAGACATTGGTCTTCATCGCCACGATTTCGCGCTGGGTGTAACCGGGAAACATGCCCTCGAACGCTTCCTTGGCGGCGGCTTCGTCGACGACCTGCAGCACGATGCGGTGCTTGGCCATGTCGGCCATCGTCCTTGGGGCGCCGTGAATGTCGATGTATTTCTGCGCCGCAAAGGACATCAAATGCATCCGGCCGAGCCGGACCACTTTGACGTCGAGTGCGGCCGGCCGCGACAGATGAATGGCGACGTCGGCCTCATGCCGCGAGACATCGGCCGAGCGCATCGCGCAATAGAGGTCGACCAGAATGTTCGGGAACGATCGTTGAAATTCGACGAGGCGAGGCGCGAGCCAAAACGTTCCCAGGCCCTCGGTTACGGCAACCCTGACCTCGCCGGAGAGCGTGTTGGCGACGGAATTGCTGGCGCGCAGCAGGTCGAAGGCCGCGGCTTCCATGCGTTCGACCGCCGAAACGACCAGCGAGCCTTCGTCGGTCAGACGGACGCCGTGCACGTCGCGGGTGAAGAGGGTGGCGCCGATCTGCCGCTCGAAATCGCCGATCCGCCGGCGCACGGCGTTGATCGACAGCGAAAGCCGCTCGGCCGCGGAGCGGAAACTGCCGCAGCGCACGACCTCCAGAAAGATCCGCGCGGCGTCCCAATCCGTGAGACTGCCGAGAGCGATCTTATGGCGTTCCTGCTGCGGAACGCCCCTTTCCACGGCTAGATGCATACAAGCCCTTTCCTGCTGCTAAACTTGGCAGAATACTGGACCGACTACAACCGGGGCGGGTCTATAGCCGTGCATTTTGCCGGTTATACTTACCGTTGTGGCGGTATTTGGGGAGGGCCGGCGAGCGAGGACTGTGCCCGCGCCGGTTTGGAAGGGGTGCTGCGTGATCTACATCGTGAGCCTTCGGGCGTTCGATTGTTCCGATTTTCCCAGCTTCCCACGCCTTCTTTTGCGCGATCAAAGAAGTTTCGGCCACCCCGCAACGAAATGGTCATCGAACGCGGGGGGTGCGCGTGCTATTCTTCCCTGCCGTTCGTCGCGGCCGCGCGGACTGCTGAAAGCAGGCCTCGCATGCTAGGGAATGGAAAAACGCCGGTGGCTAATTCAGACGAACAATTGCTTTCGGTGCTCGCATTGCTTGAGGAATGCCGGACCGTACTGCAGTCCGGCGGCAGCCGGGACACGGCGCAATTGATATCGGTCGCCATCCTCGATCTTCGCATGAAGCTCAATCGGATCTCCGATGCCGAGCTGAAGGCCTTGTGTGAGGCGATGCTGCCCGACGAGGCGCCGGATCAATCCGGCGATACAAAGCCGGGTGCAAAATCCGCAGCCGGCCAACGCCGGCGGCCGCTGCTAAGGCTGGTTAAATAGTACGGGCAAAGCTCGCGGCCGCGATGCCGGAATTGTGATCAAAGAATTCACAACTATCGGAGCCATCCCGCTCAAGGGTGAAGTTGAGCGCGCGGATTTTACCGGCGATGCGCGCGCCGCCAGTTGCGCATTCCCGCCCATCCGCTACACCAAACCGACTGGGCCGAGACCTTCCAAGCCAATACCTTCGCGAAGGCTTAGCCCGCGCGGGGCCGGTGTATCCTTAACGGGTCAAGACCCCCAAGCTCGAGAGATGGCGACGACGGCATGATCCAAAATGTCTCGGTCCCGGCGGCGCTGATTGCCGGCCTGGTCAGCTTCCTGTCGCCCTGCGTGCTGCCCCTGGTCCCGCCCTATCTGATCTACCTGACCGGCGCCACGATCGAGCACGTCGCCAACGACGAGACGGTGTCGTCCTCCAGGCGCGCGGTGATGATCTCGGCTTTGCTGTTCGTGCTCGGCTTCTCCACCGTATTTGTACTGCTCGGCGCCAGCGCGTCCCTGATCGGAGGTCTGATCCGGGCCTGGTCGGCGCAGCTCGCGATCTTGGCCGGCATCGTCATCATCGCGATGGGCCTGCATTTCCTGGGCCTGACGCGGATCAGGCTCTTGATGCGGGAAGGAAGATTGCCGATCCCCAAGCCCGTCGGTCTCTGGGGCGCCTATGTCATGGGGCTCGCGTTCGCGTTCGGCTGGACGCCGTGTATCGGTCCGATCCTTGCCGCCATCCTGTCGCTCGCGGCGGCGGAAACCACGGTGGCGAAAGGCGCCGGCCTGCTTGCGATCTATTCCGCGGGCCTTGGAATTCCCTTCTTGATCGCGGCCTTCATGGTCGAACAATTCTCGTCGGTGTTTGCGCGCATGAAGCATCACCTGACCAATGTCGAGCGCGCGATGGGGGTGTTGATGATCATCACCGGCATCGGCTTCTTGACCGGCGCGGTATCCAACGTGAGCATCTGGCTGTTGGATACGTTTCCTTCGCTGCAGAGCTTCGGCTAGCTGGTGCCTTCGCTCAGAGCGCCTTCTCAAAATGAAAGCGGGTCAAGCCGCCGCCCGCCTGCTTGGCGGTCATTGTCTCCGCAACTTCCGTTCGGATTTGTTGAAATCCACTCTTTCGATAAAACCTATCAGCGGCTCTCTGAATCTGGGCAGTGCTCACAATCATCTTTGTAAATCCGAGCGAGCGCGCTTCCGCCTCTGCACGGTCAAGCATACGTTGCGCGACGCCCAACCCGCGATAGCCTTCATCAAGGTACATCCGACGAAGCTCGGTATCGCTGACGCTGCGGCTTTCGATGCCGAACGAACCGACAATCCCGTTTAGGCTTTCGACAACCCAAAAGGCGTTGCGGTTTGTCTCAGAAAACACCTCGAGAAGCTGCTTCAGCTCACCGTCGATTGTCATCGCGATGTATTGCTCGAATAACTTCTCCATCCCAACTGGCGCCAGTTCTCGATTGATGCGGGTCCACAGCGAAGCGACCGAGTCATGGTCTGCCGGCTGGTATCTGCGGAAGGTGACGGGCTGTGCCGTGTCAATCATAGCTTCCTCAAGTGCGATCCGTTCGTGAGGCGGCCGGCTCCAGGGTTGCCGCAGGCCGCCGGGTTATCGCGCTTCAGCGCGAGCCTTCCTCTTCCAGCGAACAGATTACCGTATAGACCACGCCGCGCGGCAGGAAATCGACGGTGGCTTCGCCGCCGAGCTGGTCGCGTGCGCTGCGCTCGATCAGCCGCGACCCGAAGCCGCGATGCACCGGCGTCACCACCGGCGGGCCGCCGGTCTCGGTCCAGATCAGGCGCAGTTTCGGCTTCGGCTCATCGACGACCTCCCAGTCGATCGCGACCATGCCGGTGTCGTTCGACAGCGCGCCATATTTGGCCGCATTGGTCGCGATCTCGTGGATGATCATCGACAGCACCACCGCAAGCCGCGGCGACAGCGGAACGCGCGGTCCCAACATCTTGATGCGCTCGGGATTGTTCAAGAGATAGGGCTGCAGCACGCGGCTGATCACGTCCTGCAGATCCGAGCCCTGCCACTTATCCATGCTGAGCAGATTGTGTGCCTCCGCAAGCGCGCCGAGCCGGCCCTCGAATTTCTCGCGTTCCGCTTTGGTCGCGCTGCGAAAGGTCTGGACCGCGATCGCCTGCAGGATCGCCAGCGTGTTCTTGACGCGGTGGTTGAGCTCTTCGATCAGAAGGTCGTGCAGCATTTCGCCGCGGGCGATCGTGGCCGCCATTCGCACCGCAAACGCCAGCCCGATCAACAGCAGCACGCCGCCAATAGCGCTCGCGATCGCAAGGTTGCGCCACAGCGGCGCGACGAGCGAGCTTTCCGTGATGCCGGCGCCGACGATCCACCCCGTCAGCAAGGAGTGTGCAAATCCGGATATCAGCGACACGCCTTCGAGCGAAACCGTCGGCAACACCGCCTCGGACTTTTGCAGCATCGGGGTCAATACCGATGGCGTCGCGCGTTTTCCGACGGTATCTTTCGGATTCGGAACGCGGCCGAAGACGACACCTTTGCCGTCAAGAATGGAAAGCGTCCAGTCCTTGCTCGGCCGCTGCGTCTCGAGGATGTACTGAAACGTCTCGAGGGGAGGGCTGAAGGAAATGTCGTAGATCACGTCGCCGTCGCGAAACACCGGCACCTCGACGGTGACGATCATCGCTCTCTTCACCGCGCCTTCGAAGACATTGGAATATTGCGGGCGCCCGGTGACGAACACCCGCTCCACGATCTCGCGGTTGTTGCGCAGCGGCAGGCTCGCCGTGTCCGGTGTGAGCGAGGAGAACAATACCCGGCCCTCGCGGTCCGCCACCAGGATGACACCATCCTTGCCGTATTGGTCGAGAAAGCCAGCGGCAATGCGGCGGAAGCTTTCGAAGTCCCCGCGCTTCAGCGAATCCGTCAGCGCCAGCACCTGCAGCCCACCGGTCATGCGCCGCATCTCGGCGTCGAGCGTCAGGCGGGTGCTGCGTACGGTTTCGAGCACCCGCTGCGTCGCCTCCTCGCGATCCTGGATGTAGTCGTGGAAGACGATGCCGACCGCGAACATGATCAGCGGCAGCGTGGTTCCTGAGACCAGAAGGGCGAGCCGTACGGGGAGGGAGGGTTTTGGCACGAACTTTACCGATCTGCGCCCAATTGCGTGCAAGCCCAAGTGTTTTGGCCCAAGTGTTTTGGCCAAAGTGTTTTGGGTCCAAGTATTTTGGCCCAAGTGTTTTGGGCTCGCGCCGGTTCCAGCCGAAGTCCTCGCTGCAGACGCGACGCTGCGGTTTCCTAGAGCATGATCCGGAAAAGTGGGGACCGGTTTTCCCTCGCGACAAACGCGGAACGCGTTTGCGCGGAGATCATGCTCAAACAATAAGCTAGAGCGCGATGGTGATTCAACCTGATCCCATCGCGCTCTAGAGATTGCTTTCGGTGATGGCGGCGTAAACCATGGTGCGCAGCTCGCGCCTGATCGGATAGGCGCTCGACGGCAACACCTGGGTCATGAAGATCGCGATCAGCTCCTCAGTCGGATCAATCCAGAACGAGGTGCTTGCAGCCCCGCCCCAGGCATATTCGCCGGCGCTGCCGGGAATGAGGGTTTTTGCCGGATCCATGGTGACGGAAAAGCCGAGGCCGAATCCGATCCCGTTGTAGGTCGCTTCCGAAAACAGCGATCGCGATAGTTCCGGCAAGTCCCGACCGCCCGGCAGATGATTGGAGGTCATCAGCTTCAACGTCTTCGGGCCCAATAGCCGGACGCCGCCAAGCTCGCCGCCGTTGAGCAGCGCGCGGCAGAAGGTGAGATAATCGGCTGACGTCGAGCACAATCCACCACCGCCGGAGATGAGCGTGGGCGGCGACAGGAAGGAACTCGTCGCCGGGTCGTCCTGCAGCGTCAGCGCGGCCTTGCGCTCGGCGGCGTGGAAGGTCATGCCGCCTTTGGGGTCGGCCGAATAGCAGGCGGCGAAGCGATGCGCCTTCTCTGCCGGAACGTGGAAGTCGGTATCGCTCATGCCGAGCGGATCGAAGATGCGCTCTTTGAGAAACTGCTCGAACGGCTGGCCGCTGATCTTGCCAATGAGGTAGCCGATCACGTCGGTGGAAACCGAATAGTTCCAGGCCTCTCCGGGCGAAAACTCCAGCGGAATCTTGGCCAGGTCCTCGATCATGGTCTCAAGCGTTCCCGCCTTTTCGACCTCACCGATCTTCCGTTCCCGGTAGGCGGCATCGACGTTGGAGCGCTGCTGAAAGCCGTAGGTGAGCCCCGAGGTGTGGCGCAGCAGATCGACGATCAGCATCGGCCGGGACGGCGGCCTCGTCAGGAATGCCGGCGCGGTTCCGGCCACGAATACGCCGAGGTTCTTCCATTCCGGGATGTATTTGTGGACGGGCTCGTCGAGCGCGACACGGCCTTCCTCGAACAGCATCATGAAGGCCGTCGAGGTGATCGGCTTGGTCATCGAATAGATGCGGAAGATGGTGTCGTCCTTGACCGGCACCTTGCGCTCGAGGTCGGCAAAGCCCTGCACCGCGCTGTGGACCACCTTGCCGCGGCGGTAGACCAGAAGCTGGGTGCCGGGGAACCGGCCGGCGTCGATGTAACGATGCTTCAGATGCGCCTCCAGACGGTCGAAGGCTAATTTCGACATGCCGGCGGATTCGGGGGAGGCGGGGGTCGGGGCTAGCATCGGATCATCTTCTCCGCTTTCGAGGCTGCGGGTATCTTGGGCAGGCGTCTTGGCCAGGCGCCTTGGGCGGGCGTGTTGGACAGGCGTTGATAGCCGAAAACGGCGCTCCGTTCCAATAGCGCCATGCTTACCCAAGCAGGCCCATTGGTGTAATCTGACGATCTGGACGTGTAGTGGAGCAGGACAGCCGCAATGCCGCAATTCAACGAGACCGAACTTACCGCCGCCGTGATCAGGAGCTTTGAGGAGACGCCGGATCCACGGGTCAAATTCCTGCTGGAGGAGCTGGTGAAGTCGCTGCACGACTACGTGCGCCGAACCGATCTCACGTTCGGGGAATGGGAATACGCGATCGATTTCCTGACCCGCGTCGGCCAGAAATGCACCCCGATCCGGCAGGAGTTCATCCTGCTCTCCGACGTGCTCGGCGTTTCCATGCTGGTGGATGCGGTGAACCACCGCGAGCGCGAAGGTGCCACCGAGACCACGGTGCTGGGTCCGTTCTATGTCGGCGAGCATAAGGAGATGCCGCACGGCAGCGATATCTCGCCGCAAAACCTGACGGGCGAGAAGATGTTCGTGCAAAGCCGCGTCACCGATCTGAACGGCAAGCCGCTTGCCGGTGTTCCGGTCGACGTCTGGCACGCCGACGACGACGGCTTCTACGACTCGCAAAAGCCGTCTTACGCGACGCATGGGCCGTCATCGCGGGCGCGCTTCGTCACCGACGCCGACGGCCGCATCTTCTTTCGCACCATCCTGCCCTGCAGCTACCCGATCCCGACCGACGGTCCGGTCGGCGAGATGATCCTGCAGACGCGGCGTCACCCGATGCGCCCCGCCCACGTGCATTTCCTTGTCGCGGCACCGGGCCACGAGCCGCTGATCACTCACGTCTTCATCGGCGGCGACAAATATCTCGATTCCGACGTGGTGTTCGGCGTCAAGGATGAACTGGTCGCCAAGGTCGAGAAGCGCACCGATCCGAACATGCCGGACGGCAAGCCGGCTGCCGCGCCCTGGCATCTGATGACCTACGAATTCCACGTGAAGCCCGGCGAGGGAGCGGTGCCCAAGCCGCTCGGCGAGAAGGTCGCCGAACACGCTTGAATTCATTTTTTGGGCACTTGCTCATTTCTTGTGCGGCGCACAAGAAATGAGCGAATTGCAATTCAAGAAATAAGCGAATCGCAAAATTTCCGTGCGAATAATCTTCTGTTAACATTTTAGACAAGGCGCTTAACTTATTCTGATCGCTATCAATTTAGCATCCCGACGGCTTGGCACAAAGCTTGAATAGCTTGAAGCGACGCCATCGACGCCGTCCCTCGAAAACCCATCATCCGAATTTTTTGGCACCGCCTGACTGGGCCTTCCCAGAACGCGTCTCTGCGTCTGTGCGCACGATCGACGGCGGTCCCCGTTAGAAAGGAAATCTCTCATGAGCGAGCAGAACCCGACCTGGATTGCCGACTGGAATCCGGAAGACGAGACCTTCTGGAAATCCAAGGGCAAGTTCGTTGCCCGGCGCAATCTGATCTGGTCGATCGTTGCCGAGCATATCGGGTTCTCGGTCTGGCTGATCTGGAGCATCGTCGCCACCAAGCTGCCGCAGGCCGGTTTCCACTACTCCACCGATGAGCTGTTCCAGCTGGTGGCGCTGCCCGGTCTGATCGGCTCGCTGATGCGATTTCCCTATACGTTCGCGGTCACGACCTTCGGCGGCCGCAACTGGACCATCTTCTCGGCGTCGGTGCTGTTCATCCCGACCCTGGCGCTCGCCTATTTCGTCAGCCATCCGGAGACGCCGTTCTGGATGATGCTGCTGGTGGCCTCCACCGCCGGTCTCGGCGGCGGCAACTTCGCCTCCAGCATGGCCAACATCTCCTTCTTCTATCCGGACCGCATGAAGGGCTGGGCGCTGGGCCTGAACGCGGCCGGCGGCAATATCGGGGTCTCGAGCGTGCAGTTGCTGACGCCGATCCTGATGGCGCTCGGCGTCATCAACCTCTATCAGGCCACGCCGGTCGGCGGCGTCTATCTGCAGAACGCCGGGCTGATGTGGCTGGTGCCGATCGCAATCGCGGTGTTCGGCGCCGTCTTCTTCATGAACAACCTGACCTCGGCCAAATCCTCGTTCAAGGACCAGCTTGCCATCGTCAAGCGCAAGCACACCTGGATCATGGCCATCATCTACATCGGGACGTTCGGCTCCTTCATCGGATACTCGGCGGCGTTCCCGCTGCTGATCAAGACCCAATTCCCGGCGGTCACGATCGCGATCGCGTTCCTCGGGCCGCTGGTCGGCTCGCTGTCGCGGCCGCTCGGCGGCTTGCTCGCCGACAAGGTTGGCGGCGCGATCGTCACCTTCTGGAACTTCATTGCGATGGCCGCCGCCACGATCGGCGTTCTCTACTTCGTTGGGAACAAGGATTTCGCGGGCTTCCTCGGCATGTTCCTGATCCTGTTCGTCACGACGGGAATCGGCAACGGCTCGACCTACCGGATGATCCCCTCGATCTTCCGCGAGGAAAACCTCCACAAGGCGAAGGGAAAAGGCGAGGCCGGCCGGGCGCTCGCGCTCAAGACCGCCGGAATCGAAAGCGGCGCGGCGCTCGGATTCATCGGCGCGGTCGGTGCCTGCGGCGGCTACCTGATCCCGAGCGGATTCGGCAAGTCGATCGCCATCACCGGCGGCCCGCAACTGGCGCTCTTGATCTATCTCGGCTTCTACGCGGTCTGCCTGTCGCTGACCTGGCTGTATTACCTGCGCCGCAGCCCGGAAACCGCGGGCGCGCCGAGCCTCGCCGAGGCGCGTATCTAACTTCTACCTCGACGAACCGAAGGGCTCGTCGAGGCGACGAACGTCGTTGTCTGCTTCCCCCGTCCCGCTGGTGGGGCGGGGGAAAGCAAGCAGGAGGAGCCAGACATGACACCCGATCAGGTCAAACTCGTGCAGGAAAGCTTTGCCAAGGTCGCGCCGATCTCCGACCAGGCAGCCGTGATATTCTACGACCGGCTGTTCGAAGTTGCCCCGCAGGTCAAGGCGATGTTTCCCGTCGACATGACCGAGCAGCGCAAGAAATTGATGGCAACGCTGGCGGTGGTGGTGAACGGGCTTTCAAAGCTCGAATCCATCCTGCCGGCGGCGAGCGCCTTGGCCCAGCGCCACGTCGCCTACGGCGCCAAGCCCGCGCATTATCCGGTGGTCGGCGCCGCGTTGTTGTGGACCCTGGAAAAGGGACTGGGCGAAGCCTGGACCCCAGCGGTTGCCGACGCCTGGACCGCGGCCTACGGCACGCTGTCCGGCTTCATGATCGCCGAGGCCTACGGCAAGCCCCAGGCTGCGGAGTAGAAGTCGCCATGAGCGAACCGCTCGTGATCGTCGGCAATGGCATGGCCGCAGCGAAGCTGGTCCATGAGCTTGCGACCACCGCGCTCGGCCGTTACGCCATTGCCGTGATCGGCGACGAGCCGCGGCTCGCCTATAATCGCGTGCTGTTGTCCTCGGTGCTGGCGGGCGAGACCGCCTCGCACGAAATCGAGCTCAGGCCTGCCGCGTGGTGGCGCGACCGCGGCGTCACCGTGAAGTATGGCAGCGTCGTGAGCGAGATCGATGTCGGCCGCCGCGAGCTCAAGATCGCCGGCGAGGAAAGCATCGAGTTCTCCCGCCTGGTGCTCGCCACCGGCTCGACGCCGCTGCGGCTCAACGTGCCGGGCGCTGATCTCTTGGGCGTCCATACCTTTCGCGACAGCCGCGACGTCGACCTTTTGTTGACGCTCGCGGCCAAGAAGAAGCGCGTCGTCGTGGTCGGAGGCGGGCTATTGGGATTGGAAGCGGCTTATGGCCTGGCCAAGGCCGGCGCGCCGGTGACGCTGGTCCATCTGATGGACCGCCTGATGGAGCGCCAGCTCGATGCGCCTGCGGCGGCGCTGTTGAAATCGCTGGTCGAGCGCAAGGGCATCCGGATTCTCCTCAGCGCCAGCACCGCGCGCATCCATGGCGAGACTTGGGTCGAGGGCGTCGAGCTCACCGATGGACAGCGGATCGAGGCGGACGCGGTGATTTTCGCGGCCGGCATCCGGCCGAATACACAGCTTGCAAAAGCGGCCGGAATCTCGATCAATCGCGGCATCGTCGTCGACGACCAACTGCAGACCAGCGCTCCGAATATTTTCGCGCTCGGCGAATGCGCCGAGCATCGCGGCATCTGCTATGGCCTGGTCGAGCCAGCTTACGAGCAGGCGCGTGTGCTGGCGCGGCATCTCGCCGGGCGAGATGCGGTCTACCCGGGCAGCGTGGTCGCGACCAATCTGAAGGTTTCCGGCGTCAGCGTGTTTTCCGCGGGCGACTTCATGGGCGGCGAGGGCAGCGAGACTATCCTGCTCAGCGACGTCAGGCGCGGCACCTACAAGAAGCTCGTGATCGCGGACGGACGGCTGACCGGCGCGGTCTTGATCGGCGATGTCAATGACGCGCTCTGGTATCTCGAATTGATCCGCTCACGCCAGCCGATTGCGCAAATCCGCACCGCGATGATGTTCGGCCGCTCGCTCGCCCTTACCCCCATCGCCGCATGACCGATGTTTCGCGTTTGACCGCCGCCGCTCCAACCGTTCGCGCCACGCGCACCACCTGTCCGTATTGCGGGGTGGGCTGCGGCGTGTTGGCGACGCCAGATCGCGACGGCGGCGCGGCAATCGCCGGCGACCCCGAGCATCCCGCCAATCTCGGCCGGCTCTGCTCGAAGGGCTCGGCGCTCGGCGAAACGCTGGGACTCGAGGGCCGCTTGCTCTATCCGATGATCCGCTGCAAGGGCACGCTTGAGCGGGTCGCCTGGAGCGACGCGCTCGATCACGTCGCCCACAGGCTCAATCATATCATCGCCCGCGACGGCGCCGACGCGGTGGCGTTCTATCTCTCGGGGCAGATGCTGACCGAGGACTATTACGTCGCCAACAAGCTGATGAAGGGCTTCATCGGCTCGGCCAATGTCGACACCAATTCGCGTCTGTGCATGGCGTCCTCGGTCGCCGGCCACCGCCGCGCGTTCGGCGCCGATACCGTGCCCGGCTGCTATGAGGACCTCGACGAGGCGGATCTGTTGGTGCTGGTCGGCTCCAACGCCGCCTGGTGTCATCCGGTCCTGTTCCAGCGCATGCTGGCGAACAAGCAGGAACGCGGGGCGCGGATGATCGTGATCGATCCGCGAAGGACCGACACTGCCGGCGACGCCGACCTGTTTCTGGGCTTGCGGCCTGGCACCGATACGGCGCTGTTCAGCGGGCTGTTGGTGCACCTTGCCGACAGCGGCGCGCTCGATTCCAGCTATGTCGAATTTCACACCACGGGTTTCGACGACGCGCTGGCGCGGGCACGGAGCATTGCCGGCAGCGTCGCGGCCACTGCGCTCGCGACCGGTCTTTCGGAAGCCGACGTCGCGACGTTTTTCCAGATGTTCCGCGACACCGTGCGCGTGGTCACGATGTATTCGCAAGGCGTCAACCAGTCGGCGCAAGGCACCGACAAGGTCAACGCCATTCTCAATTGCCACCTCGCCACCGGGCGGATCGGCATCCCCGGCGCGTCGCCGTTCTCGCTGACCGGGCAGCCCAACGCGATGGGCGGGCGCGAGGTCGGCGGGCTCGCCAACCAGCTCGCGGCCCATATGGGGTTCACGCCGCCGGACATCGATCGCGTGCGCCGGTTCTGGAAGGCGCCGCGCATCGCCACCCATGAGGGGCTGAAGGCGGTGCAGATGTTCGAGGCGATCGCTCGCGGCGAGATCAAGGCGCTGTGGGTGATCGGCACCAATCCGGCGGTGTCGCTGCCGGACGCCGACGTTGCGCGCGAAGCCTTGAAGAAGCTCGAACTGTTCGTGGTATCCGAGAATGTGCTTTGCAACGACACCGTCGATGCCGGCGCGCATGTGCTGTTGCCGGCGCAGGCCTGGGGCGAAAAGTCCGGCACGGTGACCAATTCGGAGCGGCGCATCTCGCGGCAGCGCGCCTTCCTGGCCCCGCCGGGCGAAACCAAGCCCGATTGGTGGATCCTGGCCGAGGTGGCGAAGCGGTTGGGTTTTTCCGCCGCGTTCAATTTCAATTCGGAGGCCGACGTGTTCCGCGAACACGCGGCGCTGTCGGCGTTCGAGAACGACGGCAGCCGCGATTTCGATATCGGCGCGTTGAAGGCGGTCTCGGATGAAGGCTTCGAGACGATGGCGCCGGTGCTGTGGCCGATCCGCGAGGGCGCGCAGCCGCAGCAACGCTTCTTCGCCGACGGCCGGTTCTTCTCCAACGACCGCAAGGCGCGCTTTATCGCGCCGGAGATTCCGGCGCTAAGGACCGAGACCAGCGCGGGGCGGCCGTTGCGGTTGAACACCGGCCGCATCCGCGACCAGTGGCACACCATGACCCGCACGGGCCTAAGCCCGCGGCTCGGCGCGCATCTGCCGGAGCCGTTCGTCGAGATCCACCCCGACGACGCCACCAAGTTCGGCGTCGCCGACGACAGTTTCGCCCGCGTCACCACCGACTACGGACAATGCATTCTCAAGGTCGCGGTCAATCCGCGGCAGCAGCGCGGCATGCTGTTCGCGCCGATCCACTGGAGCGAGGCGAACGCATCGAGCGGACGGGTCGGCGCGCTGGTTGCGCCGTTCACCGATCCCTATTCGGGCCAACCGGAAAGCAAGTCAACGCCCGCATCGATTACGCCATACGAATATGTCTTCCGCGGCTTCGTGCTGTCGCGCACAGAGCTCGCACTGCCGCCGAGCCTGTGGTGGGCGCGCGCCACCGTTGCCGGCGGATACGGCTATTTGTTTGCCGACAACGCCGATCTGGCGCGGTGGCCGTCCTGGCTGCGGTCCGTCTCCGGCGACGATCTTGCCGAGTACCGGGATTTGGGCGGCGGCGTCTACCGCGCGGCTTCCTTTGCCGGGGACCGCATCGCGACCTGCCTGTTCGTGGGCCCGGCGCGCGATGCCGGCGATTGGGATGTGGTAAAGCACCTGTTCGCGATGGACGCGCTCGACGATGACCAGCGTCGGATGCTGCTTTCGGGCCGCTCGAGTGAGGGCATGGCGAGCGCAGGCCCGATCGTCTGCGCCTGCTTCGGCGTCGGCCGCGCCACGATTGTCGCGGCGATTGCAGGCGGCGCTGCAAGTGCTGGCGAGATCGGTGCGCGGCTGAAGGCGGGCACCAATTGCGGTTCCTGCATTCCGGAATTGAAGCGGCTGATCGCGCAGGCGAACGTTGAGCCGCCCGAACCAGGCCGGATCGCGCGCGCGGCGAACTAGAGCATGATCCGGAAAAGTGGGTACCGGTTTTTGCGAAAAGATCATGCTCAAACAATAAGCTAGAGCGCGATGGTGATTTAACCTGATCCCATCGCGCTCTAGGCTAACAGGAGCCGATCCCTCGCTGATTCAATCCCGGCTTTAATCCCGGCGGTCGAGACGACAAAAGCGGCCTCCCCGAAGGAAGGCCGCTTGGGTTTCGCAAATGATTGATCAGTCGCGGTCCGGACGACGATCGTGGTCTCGATCGCGGTCGTGGTCACGGTCCTTCTTGATGATGATGGTTTGATCACGATCCCGGCGGTCCCGAACATGCTCGCGGTCGCGGTCGCGGTCACGATCGCCATGAACTTCGCCCACGGTCACGCCGTTGGGGCCCACACCAACTCCGACGTCTTCCGCGCTAGCAGGAATTGCGCTGCAGATGCCTATCACGGCGGCTACAGCGACTGCGTACTTAATCATTGCGTGCTCCTATCAATGTGAAACTCTGGAGACCCAATCCCGCGCTACGACGAATGTTCCGAGAAGACGGAAAACAATTAGGGGCTGTGACCGATGCCTGGCGATCCCGACCTGGATGGCTTCAGTGGACGATGGAACGTACCGTCCGGCCCAGACGTTCCCTATGCGAGCGCCGCACTTTCAATATTGAAAGCGTGCTTGCCTCAATCGGAGTGAACAATGAACATTTTTTACATCATCGGCGTAGTCGTGGTCGTGATCTTTGTTGCAGGTTTCTTTGGCCTGCACGTCTGAATAGGGAATGCAACATCAGGCTTACCGCAGCGGATTGCGACAGCGGCCCTGCCGGGACGACTACTCCAGAACCAGGATGTCCGTTTGTCAGCAGTGCGCATGGTTGCGTGCTGAATATCGCAGGCGACATGACTACGATTGAGGTCCCGCCAAACGCAAACCTGCCGCCGCGTGCCTTTTACGACAGCCGCGACGGCGTTGTCTTGATTTGCACAACGCTCGCAGCGAAGGCTGGGCGAACCTTGGAATTGGTCAGCCTATTCAACCGAGTACGCCCGCTTCTCGCCTCGATCCTTGCTCGCCTTCGGCGGGCGCTCGGGCTCGGTTTGCGTGTTGCGGACGGCTTCGGTGAGCATCTCGCGCAGCTCAGCCTTTGTCTTCGGCGGCTCGCGCGTGTAGGGTTTTTGCCATTGGGCCATGATCAACATATGGGGATGGTGGAGGGGTAAGTAAACCCCCGCGCCTAGACCCTGGCGGCGGTCGATCCAAAGGTCTAAAGGGCGTGCTCGCGCAAGGTCTCGTAGCATTCGCAGGACATCGCCTTGAGCGTATCGAGATTGACGATCTTGATGATACCCCGCGAATAGCTGATGGCGCCGTGCGCCTGGATCTTGCCCGCCACCTCGGTGACCGAGGTGCGCCGAACCCCGAGCATCTCGGAAAGAAATTCCTGCGTCAGCAGGATGGTGTTGCTCTCGGCGCGGTCGCGCGTTTGCAGCAGCCACCGGCAGAACCGTGCCTCGACATGATGCAGCGCGTTGCAGGCCGCGGTGACCCGCGCCTGCGCGAGAAGAACCTCGTTGTAGCGGAGGCAGAGGTTGCCGATCGGCTTGCTTGAGGATACGGCCTTCTGCAGTTGGGCCGGGGTGATCCGCGCCGCCAACATCGGAAGCTGCGCGATGGCTCGCACCTGCGAGACGTGCGGGCCCAGTCCGGACATCGCGCCGACGACCCCCTCGCGCCCGACGGTCGCGGTCTCGATGGCCTTGCCGTCCCGCATCACGATCACAAGCGAGATCATGCCCGACAGCGGGAAGTAGACGTGATCGAATTCGGCGCCCGCTTCGCAAAGCACTGTGGCCTGTTCGAATGGCAGCGTCGCCAGGTGAGGAAGCAGAAGCTCGAAATCCTTGCGAGGCAGTGCCGCCAGCAACTTGTTGCTGAGCGGTCCGGGTTCGACTTGATGCACGGCGCAGTCCCGCCCGGTCGGTCTGGGCCTGTGCTCGCGGGGATTGACATGGCGTCCGAGCACCGCCGCCGCAGCGCCTATCACTTAGGCATAGGCCTTATGCGGCTGTCGGTCCGGAACCGATCATAGTGGCCCGGTTTTCAACCCCCTGAGAAGTCTCGGAGCGCTTTCGGCGGATATTCCCGCGGCGAGCGCTTGCGGGGTAGAACTGTGCGGCAGCAAACGCCTAGCTGTCCCGCTTGCGATCCTTCGCGATCTCCTCGGTCAGCAATGTCAGCAACATTTTATGCCGATCCTCGTCGCGCTTCGGATCGTGCTCGCTCTCGGCGATCAACCGCCGATAGAGCTCGATGTTTGCGTTGTGGACGAAGCGCTCCATTGTGACCTCCGACAGGGGTCAAGGGCTGACTTCCACTCTATGTCCGGTTTCCGACCAACGCAAGCCAGTCGCGAGGCACCACGGAGAGAATGCGGGACAGCGTCACTGTCCCGCCATGTCCGACAGGCGCAATCGGACGCTTCGATTGATGAAAGCTGCCGACTGGGGCGGTCTAATACTTCAGACCCTTTGGCAAAACCGCAGCGAACGGCACGATTTCAAGCTCGCGCCCTTCGCTGTCGGCGATGACGAAATCCTCCGGGGCCTCTGCGTTGCCGGATCTGATGGCGTCTGCCAAAATCTGGCGCGCCGCAGCCAAGGCTTCCTGGCGAGCCGCATCAGCGTCTGGAAAATCCGACCCCTCCTGATCGACGATTAACTGACCACCGGAACGAATATGAAAGTAGAACCGACCCATTCGAACCCCTCCCAATTTTTCACTGACAGCCTACTCGATTTCCACACAATTTGTCGGCGCGGTGCCGGACCAAGCGGCCCTATGCACGATAGCAGGCATACAACCAGTAGCTGAAGCTGCATTGAGGTAATCACAACTCTGCTCCGCGCTCAAATAGAGGCGTCGGTGACTTACATGATGGTGCGTGCGACCGAAGGCCTACTACCGCTTGGGGCATCTATTGCGATCTGATCCTCGTTCGGCGAACGGCTTTCTTGCTGCGTTATCCGCAGAAGATTTTGAAATGATTCGCCCTCATCTCCGCACGGTTGAGCTTCGGCGGTCGGAATTGCTGTTCCAAGTCGGTCAGCCGTTCAAACAGGTCTACATGCCGCACCGGCGGCATCATCTCTATCGTCGTGAGATTGGCGGATGGAGAGCGCGTCGAAATTGCGATGATCGGTCGTGACAGCATGTTAGGGGCATTTGCCACGCTTGGTGACCCTGATTCGATCAATGAAGCATCCATCTTGTTGGATGGCGTCGCCTCGGTGCTTGATGCGGAACGTCTTCAGGCAGCGATCAATCAGAGCATAGCCATGCGCGCCATCCTGGTTCGTCATGGCCAAGCCTTGTTTGCCCAAGCCCAGCAGTCTGTAGCCTGCAATGTTTTCCATGCCGTGGAATGTCGTCTCGCGCGCTGTTTGTTGCGAGTTCGCGATCTATCCGGCAGCGATAGCTTTGTCATAACCCAGGAAGTATTGGCCGAAATGATCGGTGCGCGCCGAAATTCCGTATCGCTCGTGGCCAATGCCCTTCAGAAGGCTGGTCTGATCCACTACAGTCGCGGACATATAGAAATTTCGGATCTGCATGGTTTGAGAGAGAACTCATGCGAGTGCTACGGCGCGGTCAAGAGCCAGTACGAGAGGCTGTTAAGGTTTCCGTGAAAGACAGGCCGCCTGCTAGGCTCGCGCACCACGGCACATCAGCGCATTGTGCCGGTCCCCATCGCACATTGGATCAACCTCGGGATCAACCTCGCTTGCACGGCACAGCCGCGAGGATCAGGGACAGCGTCGCTGTCCGATCAGAGATACGACCTGTTCGATCCGGCGCAACCAGCCGGTTCTACGCTTGCCAGTTCGCGACGGCTTTAAGCTCGCGATCAATTCGCTGCTTGACGCGGCGGACCGCCAAGAGGTCGATCCTCGTTTCCACCCGACCGGTTTTGACCTTGTCGCCGATCCGGAATTGCCATTTCCAGATGCCCGGTGTTGGCGAGGGGACCACCGTATATTCCACGCCCCTGTGCGTCATAGGACGTCTCCTGCTTGTCCTGCCGGCCTTAAGCCACGGCATGATAGCATATGTCCGGTATCCGACATATCGAAATCTGGACGGCTACTGCGAATGCGAGCGGATGTCCGACGCGGCGGCTAGGCCGTTTGGAGCGCTGCTTAGGCGGCTTTATAGCTTCGTTCCAACAATAAGGGCCGTTCCGCCGACCCCATCAATTGCAATGCATTGGGAACGACGTGAACGACGTGTTCTCGCTCGAGTTTCGCAAGCACCCGAGAGACGGTTTCGATTGTGAGTCCGAGGTAATCCGCGACATCCCTGCGGGACATCGGCAACGGCACCAGATTCGAGAGAGCGCTGCCGTGCCCGATCCGCGCGCGCCAACTGATGATGAATTCCGCGAACTTCTCCTCCGCCGTGCCGCAGCCGAGCAGGAGCATGTGGTCGCGGGCGGCGTTGGTCTCCTGCAACGCCGCTTCCAGCATCGGGTACAGGCTTTTCGGATTCGCTCGGAGGAATTTCAGGAACGGTCCCCTTGGGAACTGACGAGCCGCAATTTCGCCGATCGCGTCGACCGAACATGTATATCGGTCGGAGAATGGCGATCCGAGATAGTCACCCGGCAAAGCGAAGCCCACGATTTGCCTGCGTCCGTCGGCCAGCATCTTGTAAAGACCCGCCGTGCCACGGGTGAGCGTGTAGACCGCGACAGAGGGTTCGCTCTCGGCGAAGACATTCGCCTTCGGAGCGAAACTGATCCGGCGAGCCAGATTTTCCAATTCGGTCTCAACCGGGACGCACTGCTTGCTGCCGCCAAACAAGGCAGGTCCGGATTCCCGGGTCGGAATAGGTTCTAGCCGAACGCCGACCATTCGCAGTCCCCAGAGCAGAGCAGTCTGACTTTGGGGGGCCTGTTCCAATATGTCCAGTACCGGACATATTGGACGAGCAAATATTCTCCCTGTGTGGTGCGCGAGTTACGTCTCGCCCAACCATTTTCCAGTGATCTGAACTCGATGGCCGGCGTCGTTTCCGAGTTGTTACTCCAATCCAGGGTTGGGACATGGGGAAACGACGCGAAAGTCGCGCGCCGGATACTCTCATCGTGTTGCGCACCCGGCAGCCCTATCGCGCCTTTGTCGCCGTGCACCGGGAGCTTTACCCCCACTCCCGCGCCCGACCTCGCCATTTGAAGCCAGCACCATCGCGCAGGGCGCCATCATCCAACCCACGTCACGATTGGAGAGCGGAGTAAGGGTCGATGCGGGAGCTGTGATCGGGCCTCGGGCCGAGATCGGCCCGGGAAGCATCATCTCCGCGTCGGCGGAAATTGTGTGGCCGACGCGTACGACGCTGCGGGCCTTTTCTCGGATTCATGGCACGACGCGAGACCGGGACAAGAACGTCATGCGATGCGAGGGGCATCCGGCTTCTCGAAAGAAGCGCTGCGTCCGGCGAGCCTCAATCGGGTCTGGCAACCTGACGGTAGAGATCCGCATAGTGGCGCGCGGGATTGTGCCATGATACGTCGACGCTCATGCCGTTCTGCTGCATTCTTAGCCACGCGGTCTTGTCTTGAAACAACGCCTTGGCGCGGCGGATGGCACCGGTGAGGTTTTCGCGCGTCACCGGCGCGAACTGAATTCCAGTTGCGGTATTTTCGGCCGCAGTCGCCGCGTTGGCGTCGATGACGGTATCCGCTAGCCCACCGACGCGGGAAACGATGGGAATTGCGCCATAACGCAGGGCACACAACTGCGTCAGTCCGCAAGGCTCGAACCGCGACGGCACGACGAGCGCATCCGAACCGGCCTGAATGAGATGGGCCAAGTTCTCATCATAGCCGATGAAAACGCCGATCTGTCGGGGTTGCGATTTTGCGGCGGCGCTGAACTGTTCCTGAAGGTCCGAATCACCGCTACCCAGCAGGACCATTTGCGCGCCCTCGGCCAAAACCAGTGGTATGCTTTCCAGGAGCAGGTCGAGCCCCTTCTGCCACGACAGGCGACTGACGACGCCGAGCAAGAATGCATCAGGTGAGGGGGGAAGATCGAAACGCCTTTGCAAGGCCGTCTTGTTTGCCGCGCGATCGGCAAGCGTGGTTGCACCAAAAGGCCGGGCGATGCGCGGATCGGCGCCGGGATCCCAGACCGATATGTCGATACCGTTGAGGATGCCGCTCAGCACATTTGACCGCGCACGCAAAAGTCCATCGAGCCCCATGCCTGCATCGCCTTCCTGGATCTCGCGCGCATAGGTGGGCGACACCGTTGTGATGCGATCGGCAAATTGCAGTCCGGCCTTCAAGAAACCGATCTCGCCGTAATATTCGACCCCATCGATGACAAAGGATTCAGGGGGCAATCCGATATCGCTCAACATCTCCTTCGGGAATTTTCCCTGATAGGCGAGATTGTGGACCGTCATGACCGAGCCTGGCCGCGGTCGTCCGCCATAGTGCAAGAAGGCGTGGGTCAAGGCGGCCTGCCAGTCGTGTGCATGGACGACTTGCGGAATGAATGTCGGGATGGAGCCTTGGCCGATCTCGGCAGCCGTTCGCGCCAAAGCGGCAAAACGCCGGGCATTGTCGGGCCAGTCGGTGCCGTCGGGCGCGACATACGGGTTTCCGGGACGCGCGAACAGATGCGGCGCGTCGAGTACGAACAAGTCAAGCTCGGCCACCGAGCAGCTGAGAACGCGCGCAGGTCCACCATACCAATTGGGAGACTTGAGGACTTCGTCCGCCTCATCAAGCATGTCCAGCAGCTGCGGATATCCCGGCACCAAGGTGCGTGTCTCGATCCCTTCGACCTTCAAAGCGCTCGGCAAAGCCCCAGTCACATCGGCGAGGCCACCGGTTTTGACAAGGGGGTAAATCTCCGATGCGACAGCAAGCACCCGAACCGGATTCATGCCGACAGCCTGTCGATCATCGACTGGGTGATCAGACAGATGCCTTGCTCGGTGCGGCGAAATCGCTTGGCGTCACTTTCAGGATCTTCTCCCACGACCAATCTTGGCGGAATTTGCACGCCTCTGTCGATCACGACATTCTTCAGCCGTGTCCCACGACCGATCTCGGCGTACGGCAGGATCACCGCGTTTTCGATTCTGGTATAGGAATGGACATGCACTCCGGTGAACAGCAGGGAACGCCGTATCGCCGCGCCGGAAATGATGCAGCCCCCGGACACAAGCGAAGTCACCGCCTCGCCGCGCCGGCCATCCCGATCGTGAACGAACTTTGCAGGTGGCGTGATTTCACCGTGGGTCCAGATCGGCCAAGAGCGGTCGTAGAGGTCAAGTTCAGGCAAGATGTCGGTGAGATCGATATTGGAGGCCCAATACGCATCGATCGTTCCCACGTCCCGCCAATAGCTGCGCTTGTCGTTGTGCGATCGGACGCACGAGCGGCTGAAATGATGAGCGACGGCGCGGCCATGTTTCACGATGTGGGGGATGATGTCCTTGCCGAAGTCATGAGCAGAATTCGGATCCGCCGCATCGCGCCGAAGCTCGTCGAAAAGGAATTTGGTATCGAAAACATAGATTCCCATGCTGGCAAGCGCTTTGTCGGGCTTGCCCGGCATGGCCGGCGGATCGGCCGGTTTCTCCAGAAACGATTTGATGACGTCGGTGTCGTCGACCGCCATGACCCCAAAACCGCTGGCTTCGCTGCGTGGCACCTCGAGGCAGCCAACTGTCACGTCCGCGCCCTGCTCGACATGCTGTTGCAGCATCAGCTCGTAGTCCATCTTGTAGATATGGTCGCCGGCGAGCAGAACGATAAATCTCGCGTTGTGAGTCTCGATAATGTCGATGTTCTGATAGACCGCGTCGGCCGTCCCGAGATACCAGTTCTTCTCGGAAATGCGTTGGCTTGCCGGCAGAATGTCGAAACTTTCGTTTCGCTCGAGGCGAAAGAAATTCCAACCCATTTGCATATGACGAATGAGGCTGTGCGCCTTGTATTGAGTGGCGACAGCGATGCGGCGGATGCCCGAATTAACGGCGTTGGAGAGCGCAAAATCGATGATGCGCGACTTGCCGCCAAAATAGACGGCCGGTTTGGCGCGCCGATCGGTCAATTCCAAGAGCCTGGAGCCGCGTCCGCCGGCAAGAACGAAGGCAAGGGCGTGACGCGCCAAGGGCTCGTTTCTTGCTGGCCGCATGAAATCCTCCTGGAAGCATCGATGACTGCGTTTCTGGCGCAACTCGCGCGCGGTTGCTTCAATGGATCTAGCACACCTATGCTAGTTGAACGCTTTTAACGCTTCCTTTCCTCCTGTAACAGCGGTTATTGACCTTCCCACGAGATGAAGGCGATCCGCCCCGGATCACCGTCTGGTCCGGAACGACGGCGCAGGATGACGCGAAGCGCGCGGAGCCAATCGACGGCACGGGCGTGGTCATCTATGGTGCAGCCCTCGTCCTTTGACAGGTGAAATTGACGCGATGTTTTTTCTGGAAACGCCGCCGCGGCTGATCGAGACCGAGGTGTTCTCCTCGATGCCCGATCAGTTCCGGCGCAAGGGCGTGCGCACCGAATGGGCCGACGCCAACCGGCCCGGCCATCCGACCGACTGCTTCATCGAAGGCCCGTCGTTCGACGCCGACGGCAATCTTTATGTCGTCGACATTCCTTTCGGTCGCATCTTCAAGATCACCCCCGGCGGCCAATGGTCGCTCGCGGTCGAGTATGGGGGCTGGCCGAACGGGCTGAAGATCGCGCGTGACGGACGCATCCTCGTCGCCGACTATCGCCACGGCCTCATGGAACTCGATGCGAAGTCGGGACGGATGCAGCCGGTACTGACCTCGCGCAATTCCGAATCCTTCCGCGGCTGCAACGACCTGCACATTGCGGATAGTGGCGACATCTATTTCACCGACCAGGGCCAGACCGGCCTGCACGATCCGACCGGTCGGGTCTACCGGCTGACCAGGGACGGGCGGCTCGATTGCCTGATCGATACCGGCATCAGCCCCAACGGCCTGGTGCTCGATCCGAGCGAGGCCGTGTTGTTCGTGGCGATGACGCGCGACAACGCGGTCTGGCGCCTGCCTTTCATGAAGGACGGCAGCGTGTCCAAGGTCGGCCGTTTCTGCTCGATGTTCGGTCCGAGCGGCCCCGACGGGATGACGATGGACCAGCAAGGCCGCCTGTTCGTCGCGCACGCCTCGCTCGGCCATGTCTTCGTGTTCGCGCCGAACGGCGAATTGGTGGCGCGGATCAAATCCTGCGCCGGTTCAACCTGCACCAATGTCGCGATCGGTGGCAACAACCGCGACCGTCTCTACATTACGGAGTCGGCGACCGGCACCGTGCTGGTCGCCGATATCGGCGCTCTCGATTAGTCTCGGCCATGTCAACGTCAACCAAAGTTGATCTCGCCAACCGACCGGCTGATTGCAAGCATCAAATCCACTGGCTGTACAAATGTCGCAATCGGCGGCAAGAACCGTGACCATGAAGTTTCGGCAGTTCGGCAGCAGCAAATGTGACGTGTCCGTGATCGGGCAGGGCACCTGGTATCTCGATCGCGGCGATCGCAAGACCGCGGTCGCGGCCTTGCGGCGCGGCCTCGAGCTCGGCATGACCCATATCGACACCGCCGAGATGTATGGCGACGCCGAGCTGGTGATTGCCGAAGCCATTGAGGGCAAACGCGACGATGTGTTCCTGGTCTCGAAGGTGGTGCCGAGCAATGCGTCGCGGCGCGGCACCATCACCGCCTGCGAACGCTCGCTGAAGCGGCTGAAGACCGACCGGCTCGACTGCTACCTGCTGCACTGGCGCGGATCGTATCCGCTTTCCGAGACGGTGGCGGCCTTCGACGAACTCGTGCGCGAGGGAAAAATCCGATCCTGGGGCGTCAGCAACTTCGATGTCGACGATCTCGACGAGATGTTGGATGTCGCAGGCGAAGGCAGGATCGCCTGCAACCAGGTGCTCTACCATTTGCAGGAGCGCGCGATCGAGCACGCCGTGATCCCATGGTGCGAGCGGCACGGCGTCGCGGTGGTGGCGTATTCGCCGTTCGGCCACAACGAGTTTCCGTCGCCGCGCAGCAAGCCGGGCGAAGCGTTGCAGCGCATTGCCGGTGCGCACGGTGCGACGCCGCGCCAGGTTGCGCTGGCGTTCCTGACCCGTGAGACTGCGGTGTTTGCAATACCAAAGGCCTCGACATCGGAGCACGTCGCCGAGAACGCGGGCGCAGGCGAACTCATGCTGAGCCAAGAGGACATCGCCGCACTCGAAGCGGCGTTCCCGCGCGGCCCGAAGCCGCGCAGCCTGCCGATGCTGTAGTGCAGCATGGTCAGGAAAAGTGGGCACCGGTTTTCCGAAAAGATCATGCGCAAACAAAGAAGCGCGCAAGTTTGTTAACGAAATGTTTCAGGAACACGCCCTTGCGCGCTGATCGCGCATATCGGCTGCCTGTTTTCGGATGTTGCCCGCGCGCGCCAATGCTGGCTTTTTAGGCGCTCGCCGATTCGAATTTTTCAGCGCCTGAGTTTGCCCCGTGACCCCGCCACAAGCCGCAGCCGCAAGGCTCGACAGCGCACGACTGCCGTTGTCCAAAAAGAAATCCGCCGCACGTCGCGCCCCGGCGCGTGCCGACCGGCCGTTCAAGGGCATCGCGCTGATCCTGGCCTCGACGATCTTCCTCGGCACCTCCGACGTCACCGCGAAATATCTGTCAGCCAGCCTGCCGTCGATCGAGATCGCGTGGATCAGGTTTCTGGTGTTCGCCCTGATCATGGTGCCGGCGATGGTGCCGGGCTCGCCGCTCTACGCGATGCACACCGGACGGTTGGGATTGCAGGTGATGCGCGGCGCCGCGCTGTTGGCATCGTCGCTGTTCTTCATTTCCGGCCTGCGCTTCCTGCCCATCGCGGAAGCCTCCGCCACCGGCTTCGTCGCGCCGCTGTTCGTGACCGCGCTCTCGATCGTCTTTCTGGCTGAGCGCGTTGGCGTCCGCCGCTGGCTTGCGACCGCGGTCGGCCTGATCGGCGTGCTGATCATCTTAAGGCCCGGCACCAGCGCGTTTCATCCAGCCGCGTTCTTCCCGATCGTCTCGGCCTTGGCCTGGGCCTGCACGCTGATCATGACGCGGATGATGAGCGGCAAGGAAGCCGCCATCACCACGATGACCTATTCCTCGATCGCGGGCGTCTGCATTCTCTCTTTCCTGGTGTCGTTGGTCTGGGTCGCGCCGACCTGGCACGACATCCTGTTCGGCATCCTGATCGGCGTGGCGTCGACGGCCGGACAGTGGATCGTGGTGCTCGCGTTCCGCTATGCGGACGCGTCCGTGTTGGCGCCGTTCTCGTACACCCAGCTGCTGTGGGTCTCGATCCTCGGCTTCCTGATTTTCGGCGAGGTGCCCGACGTCTGGACCGTGGTCGGCGCGGTCTTCATTGTCGCCAGCGGCCTCTACACCGCGCATCGCGAGCGGGTGCGGCGGTCGCAGCTCCTGGCCCTGGGCGGGGAGTCGTCACCGAACCCGTGACTGGCAGCCGGAAATGGCAGTATCCAGGTGTTGCCGACGCGCAACAGCCGCCTCGGAAAACGCCGCGTTGACCCGTTGAATCAAGGGATTCCCGCCACTCCGTAAAACTCCGGGGTGCCGCATATGCTAGCCTGCAACCAGACGGCGCCGCAGAGCGCCGAGGTAACGGGCTGTGGGGCTGGCGTTGCATTTTCTGTCACCATTGCGGCGGTGCGACCGTCGTGAGCGCATGGCGCTTCTTGGCGGCGCGTTTTTCGTGGCTGCCGCCGTTCTGATGCCATTCAGTTCGGCGCGTGCGCAGTACTACACCTGGGGCGGCACCGGCAGCACGACCACGACGACGGACTACAATCTCGGCACCAACTGGTCGAATCCGCCCGCCGGCGCGCCGCCGGTAACGAACGGACAATCGGCGCTTTTCGACGCGACTGGAATGACGACGGTCAATGTCACAAGCGCGGTCACGCCCTTTTCCTGGACATTCATGCCGACCTCGCAATCCTACACGGTCAGCGGATCTGCCATTAATTTCAGATCGGAGCCCTTTGGCATCTTCAACCTCGCCAATTCGGGCCAGACGATTTCGATTTCCAACGACATCGGAGAATCGCCTGCCGGCGTTAACGTAAAGCAGCTCGGGGCAAGCACCCTGATCCTGTCCGGAAACAATACTTACTCCGGTGGAACATTGATTTCCGCCGGCACGGTCCAAGTCACAAATAACAGTTCCGTAGGTTCGGGCGCGGTGACCCTGGACGGAGGCACGTTTCAGGCGAACGGCGCGAGCAATCTGACGTTCACAAACGGCTTCAGTGTCAACACGACGGGCGGCGCGATCGACAACAAGGGCACGGTGTTGACAATTGCCGGCGTCATTGCCAACGGCAACGGCGGCTCGGGTATATTGCAACTAGCCGATTCTTCCGGCGGCGTTGGCACGACGGTTCTATCGGGGGTCAATACCTATTCCGGCGGCACCAATGTGATGGGAGCAACCGTACAGGTAACCAACAACAGCTCCGTCGGCACCGGCACGGTGACGCTCTCGAACGGAGAGTTCCAGGCCGACGGTTCCAGCGACCTCACCTTCGCCAACAACTTCAAGATCAACAGCGCGTCGTTCGGCAAGCTCGATGCCAACGGCGTCGCGCTGACGATCTCCGGCAACATTGCGGATGGCAACGGACCGGGTGCCCTCAACAGTACGGGATTCCTTCGGCGGCGGCCGCGTTATTCTGACCGGCACCAATACCTATACCGGCGGTACCACGATCTGCGCTTGCGGAACGCTGCAACTCGGTGACGCCACCCACACCGGCAGCATTGTCGGCGCGATCACCAATGAGGGTCTTTTCAGCATCATCAACGCCAACACCGCCGGGATCACTTCGATCGTCAACGACCACGGACTATGCTGGTTTTCGGCGCAAACAGCTTCGCGACGCCGACCATCACCAACACGCACGCCGGCGAAACCGATTTCCTCATCCAAAGCAATGCCGGCAACGCAACCATCGTCAATCAAACCGGCGGCGTGACCATTTTCGACGATTTCGAGCTCGGCGATGAACGCGAACATCACCAACAAGGCGAGCGGCGGCAGTACCTTGTTCTTCGGCACCAGTTCGGCCGGTAACGCGATGATCACAAATAACAGTTCGATCGGGTCTTTTATTCCCGATCGGCCTTGGCTTCTTTGACAGCAGTACTGCCGGAAATGCGACGATCATCAACAACAATGGGCTTATCGCTTTCGGCATTCCGGGCGGCGTGGACACGTCCACTGCGGGTAATGCCAACATCACCAACAATTCCGGCAGTGCACCTGCAGTTCGATGCGTTTACGACTGCCGGCAACGCCACCATCACCACCAACAGCGGCGGTGCCGTCGCGTTCTTCGACAACTCGACCGGCGGCAACGCGCAGTTCGTCACCAACGGCACCGGCTATGTCGATTTTTCCGGAAGCTTCGGTCCGAACAATGACGGCCGTCATCACCGCAGGCTCGATCGCGGGCTCGGGCTTCTACTATATCGGCGGCGGCAATACGCTGATCGTCGGCAGCAACAACCTGTCGACCATCGTCAGCGGCGTGATCGCCGATAATAATCCCTGCGGCTGCACGACGGGATCCGGGTCGCTGGAAAAGGTCGGCGCCGGCACCCTGACGCTTTCGGGCGCCAACACCTATACCGGCACCACCACGGTGAACGGCGGCTTCCTCGACGTCGAAGGCTCGATCGCGTCGTCGAGCCTCACCACGGTGAATGCCGGCGGCGCGCTGACCGGCGCGGGCATCGGTCGGCAACACCACGATCGCAACCGGCGGCATCTTCCTGCCCGGCAATGGCCTGGGCACGTTCACGACCGTTGCCGGCAACCTGGCGTTCCAGTCCGGCGCGCTGTACCTGGTGACGCTCAATTCGACGACGTCGACTTCAGCCAACGTGAGCGGCACCGCGACGCTCGCCGGCACCGTGGGCGCGGCGCTTGCGCCCGGCGGCACGATCATGAAGCAATATACCATCCTCACCGCCGCCGGCGGCGTCAGCGGCGCCTTCGCCGGCGTCGGCCTCACCGGAGCTCCGGCTTCGCTGACGGGCACGCTGAGCTACGACCCGACCCACGCTTTTCTGAATTTCGCGCTCGACTTCGGAAGCACGCCCGGGCTAAGCGTCAACCAGCGCAATGTCGGCAACGCGCTGACCAATTTCTTCAATGCGAACGGCGGCATTCCCGTGGTGTTCGCGACGCTGTCGCCTTCGGGCCTGGCGCAGGCCTCCGGCGAACTGGCGACCGGCTCGCAGCAGGCGACGTTCGATGCGATGAACCTGTTCATGGGTCTGTTGACCGACCCGTTCGCCGCCGGCCGCGACAGCGGGGTCGGCCCGAGCGGCGGCGCGCAGGGCTACGCCGAGGACGGTGATGGCTCGCTTGCCTATGCCGCCAAACGAAACGCGGCGCGCGACGCGTTTGCGAAAATCCCGACCAAGGCGGACGCGGCGCGCAACGACCTGCTCGATAACCGCTGGAGCGTGTGGGGCGGAGCTTACGGCGGCGGCGGTAATATCGACGGCAACGCGGCGCTCGGCTCGAACTCGGCCAACGTGCGCGCGTTCGGTCTCGTCGGCGGCGCCGACTACCGGATTTCGCCGACCCTGTTGACCGGCTTCGCGCTTGCCGGCGGCGGCACCAATTTTTCCGTCACGAATTTCGGCACCGGGCGATCCGATCTGTTCCAGGCCGGTGCCTTCGTTCGCAAGACCGTCGGCGCGGCCTATGTATCGGCGGCCGCGGCCTATGGCTGGCAGGACGTGACGACCGATCGTACCGTCACCATCGCAGGTTTCGACCAGTTGCACGCGGAGTTCAAGGCCAACGCTTATTCCGGCCGCGTCGAGGGCGGCTATCGCTTCGCTACACCGTGGATGGGCGTGACGCCCTATGCCGCCGGTCAGTTCACGACCTACAGTCTGCCGGCCTATGCCGAGCAGGCTTTGGCGGGCAGCGGCGCGTTCGCGCTGAATTATGCCGGCAAGGACGTCACCGATCCCCGCACCGAGCTCGGCGTCCGCACCGACCGGTCGTTGGCGATGGCGAACGGCATCCTCACGCTGCGCGGGCGGCTGGCCTGGGCGCACGACTACGATGACCGACCGCAATGTCTCCGCCGTGTTCCAGACGCTGCCCGGCTCGGCCTTCGTCGTCAACGGCGCCGCGCAAGCCCATGATTCCGCGCTGACCACGGCCTCCGCCGAGATGAAATGGCTGAACGGCTGGTCGGCGGCGGCGACCTTCGAGGGCGAGTTCTCCGGCATCAGCAGTTTCTACGCCGGCAAGGGCGTCGTGCGCTACACGTGGTAAGCGCGCGTCGCGGGGGTGCGATCCACGCGCTCCCCCGCTGCCCGATCACTCAGTTCGGCTTACATGTTCTTGCGATACGCATGATGCGGGTGCGTCTTCTTGTGATACGTGTGCATGTTCTTGTGATGGTGGTGATGCGCGCTCATGTTCTTGTGGTACGCTGGCTTCTTCATGTCACCGCCTTTGGCGTCCTGGGCACCCGCGACTGAGGGCATCGCGATCGCGATCGCCGCGGCCGTCAGGACGTAAAAGATCTTCTTCATGGTTTCCTCCTTGAGTGAAATGCAAATTGGTCTGCAGGGTGGGCAACGCATGCGCGCCGTCACGGCAATGTCGACGGCCGCCCCACTCTAATCTCAATCTCAACGTGCGGTCGACACTTATCCTAAAGGTCTATCCTAAGGTCGCACTCAATGCGGCGAAGCAGACGCGTTATCGCAACGTATTAAAAGTGCGCTTTCAGGACAACGATGGACGAGGCATTCAGCTTGCGTTCAGCTTGCCTTCGAATGAAGCGCAAGATCGGAATTGGCGCGCGATTCGATCAGCGTCGCGCCCTGTTGCTCGGCGATCCGTTGCGCCGCGGCAAGATCGGCCAATCCTGCCTCTGCGTCGCCGGCATCAAGACGCAGCAACCCGCGCAGGCGATGAAACTCGGCGGCGATCCAGCGCTCGCCGGTCTCGACTTCGCCTGCGATCGAGGAAAGATTGGCGAGCCCTTCCTCGATCCGATGCGCCTTCAGACAGCCCCCGGCAAAGACGACGCACCATGCCGTCAGTGACGGCATCCGCGCCGCCATCAGCCGCTCGATGCCGTGCTTGGCCAGGCGAAATCCCTTGTCGACGTCGCCACGGCGAATGTCGGCAACACCCGCCAAGAGATCGGCATGCGGCCGGTAGAATGGCAAATCATGCTGCAGCGTCAGGCTTCGCAGCCGCGACGCATGGAGCGCCAGATCGTCGGCGTCTTCGACGAAGGCGGCGAGCAAGCCGCCGGCAAACGCGGTGGTGTGGCAGAGCGTCTGGAAATGGCCGCTTGCCTGCGCCTCTTCGAGCGCCGCCTCACGCCAGACGGCGGCGCGCGCGGGGTCTCCGATCAAGGTCCAGGCTTCAGCCAATCCGACCTTGACCGTGATGGCGTGGACGGTGGCGCCGATCCTGTTCAAGGCTTCGTCGTGCAATTCGGGAATGAACTGCACCAGAAATTGCTCGAATTCGACGATCGCGGCCGAAAATTCACCCCTGAACAACAAGGTGGTGCCCAAGCAGCGGTGCGCGATCAGTCTGTCGAGCGTGCTGCCTTGCGCGGCGATCTCGGACATCTGGCGCGCGACCTGCAGGCGAGTTTCGGTTTCATTGAACCGGCCGATCCATTTGAGAAACAGGGCCGGCACGATCCGGTCGTTCGCCCCGATCCGGTTGCAGAGATCGACGGCAAGATCGATCTCGCGCTCGACCTCGGCTGCGCCGTAGCCGCGCGCGGCAATCAGAGGTCCGAGGATCTCCAGCCGCAGATCGAACTCGCGGACATCGCGGTCGTGTCCGGGTGGCAGCTTCAACGACGATTCGATCGCGGTCGTGAAATGCGCGACCGCTTCCAGCGCGGCGGAGCGGCGCGCGGCGTCCTGTCCGGCGCGCTCCCAGTAGCTGATGGCGCGGGAGTAGTCGCCGGCTTCGGCAAGCTGATGTGCCAACACGTGCGGCATGGCGTCGGCGATCGCCGAAAAGTGCGTCTCGATCGTATCGGCGATCAGCCTGTGAACCCGCACGCGATTGCGCCGCAGCGAGAGTTGATAGGCGGCGTCGCGCAACAGCGCGTGACGAAATCCGACCGCGTCGCCAAACGCACTATGCCGTTTGACGAAAATGCCGCTCTCGAGCAGCCGTTCGATGCTCGCTCTCGTTTCGGCCTCAGCAAATGGGGCAACTGCGATCAAGAGCTCCACGGGTACATCGCGCCCGATCGCGGCAGCAAGCTGCGCGGTCTCGCGGCCGTTCTCGAGCAGGTCGAGCCTCGCCAGCAAGGTTTCGTTCAGCGTGACCGGGATGACGTTCGGATCGGCGGTTCCCGGCGAGACATTCTCCATCGCCTGGTAGCCGCGCGCCAGTTCCTCGGCGAAGATCGGGATGCCATCCGAGCGCGCGACGATCGCATCCACGATTTCGGCAGGCATCTTTTGATCGGCGGCGATCGTGATGACCAGCCGGCGTATCTCGTCGGGCTGCAGGCGGGCGAGATGCAAGACGCTGGAGTCGGATGCCTCGGCCCAGCGCGGCGTTTCGCCAGGCCGCATGGTCGCAACCAGGAGCACCGGCAATTCCCGGATCAGCCGGGCCAGCCTTTCCAGCAGCTCCGAGGTGGACGGATCCATCCAGTGCGCGTCTTCGATGACGATCACCGGGCTATTCCGCGAGATGGCCTCGATGATGTCGAGCAGCGCCTCGATGGTGCGCGAGCGGATCTCCGATGGCGTGAGGCGATGCAGCAGCCTGCGCTCGCTGTTCTCATGGAGCAACAATTCGGCGATCAGCGTCAATCGTTCGGGCGTCGCCTGGCCGATGCGGCGCAACAGGGCGTCGAGCTTGTCGAGCTGACGCGCGTCCGCATCCGGCGCGGAGACCTCGGTCGCGTAGGCGAGATAGTGGACGATCGGATGAAAGGGCTGGTTGGTGTGCACCGGGGAGCACTGCAGGACGACGCGCTGGACCGCGGTGATTTCCAGCCGGCGAAACATTTCCTCGATCAGGCGTGACTTGCCGACTCCCGCCTCACCGCTGATGACGACGATCTGGCCGTGCCCGAGCAAAGCAGCGGTCCCGCGGTCGACCAGCCGGGCGATCTCGCCTTCGCGGCTGATCATTGGCAGGTTGCTCGAGCCGTGCGCGACCTCGTACCGTGTCGCGCCCCTTTGCTCGCCGAGCACGCGAAAGATGGTAGCCGGGGATGCGAAACCCTTCAGGCTCCGCGCCCCAAGATTCTCGCAGCGAAATTGCGCGCCGATGATCTTCGCAGTCGCCTCCGAGATCAGGACCTGGCCCGCCAAGGCTTCCGCCTGCAGGCGCGCGGCGAGATTTGGGGCGTCGCCCACCAGCGAGTCGTGTTCGATCGCGGCGTCGCCCACGAGATCGCCGGCGACGACAAGGCCGGTGGCGATGCCGATCCGAACCGCGAGCCTGTCGCCTCTCGGCGTCTTCAGCGCGCCGATCGCTTCCGCAAGCGCCAGCCCCGTGGCGACCGCGCGCGCGGCGTCGTCCTCGCGCGCGCGCGGATAGCCGAATGTCGCCAGCACGCCGTCGCCCAGGAAACGCAGCACATGGCCGCCGAAGCGGTCGATCAGGCGCGCGCAGGCGTCCTTGTAGGCCCCGAGCATGTCGTGCACCGTCTCGAGATCGAAGTCCGCCGAGAGCTGGGTAAATCCGACGAGGTCGCAAAACAGCGTCGTAACCTGTCGCCGCTCGGCAATCACGACCGGCCTCGGGGCAGGCGAGGTCGGTGGCGCGGGGGCCTGCTTCTTGCCTTGCTCGACCGGCCCGCGCTCGGCGGCGGCGAGCCTTGCGATCGCGTCAAGCAGCCGCCGGCGATGGCCGACCGACTTGACACCGAGCTCTGCGAGTTCCGCCGACGTCAGATGCGGCAATACGGCGGCGTCGATATCGTTGTCGAGGAACGCAGTGAGGTAGGCACCAAGACCCAGCTGTTCAAGCCATGTACTGATGAACCCTGCATCCGGATTGGCGATCGGCTCGACCATGTCGGCGTTCAATCCGGGTTCTTGCCGTCATCCGCGATGACGATCGGCTGAGCCAGCGCTTGCGCAACCTTCGGCGGCCACGTTACCGCGGTGATTTCCTGGTCCGGGTAGGGCGAGACCATCTGCTGGAAGCTGAAGAAGCCGCGCGGATCGTACTTGTTTTTCACGGCCACCAGGGCATCGAGCGCCGGCCCCCAGTAATTGGCGCGGTAGTCCGGAACGGCTGGGCTCGGATAGTTCTGATAGATGCGGCCGTTCCACATCGGCTGCATCAGCGCGCACCAGTCCTTAAGGAATTTTTCGGCGAGCGCCGAATCGTCGTCCGGATACCAGAACACGTCGAGGCAGGCGCAGAAGGCGGCGTCGCGGTGGACAAAGGCGCTATCCTCCACCGGATACGCATTGATCGCGCCGCCATAGATTTCGAAATACAGATACGACCATTTGTTCGGGCTGGTCACGAAGAAGTCGAGTATCGACCGCCATTCGGCGAGCGTCAGGTCGCGCGCGACGTAGCGGGCCTGCTTGTCTTCCTTCGGCATCCCGCGAGTGTCGGTGGGTATGAACGGGATGCCATAGGGATAATTGAGCAGCTTGTTGTCGACGGTGATGAAGTCGGCGAACGCGTCGTATTGCAGGACGGCACCGGGCAACTCGAGCAGCGGCTTGATCGCGGCGCGGCCGTCGTCGCAGGAGCCGACCGAGAGGCCGCGCACCAGGAGCTGCGGCACCACGTCGGTACCGCCAGGCGACGCCGGCTGATAGCAGATCGAGATCTGGATGTTGAACTCCGGCGGCGCGGTGCGAAAGAAATCCGTCTGCATCTTGGTGAGAGCCGCGGCCGCGGTCGCTCGCTCGCCCGCTTGCGAGAGCGGCCACAGGATCGCCCAGCCATAGACGTTGCCGAGCTTGCGCAAGCGGTAGTCCACGCTGAGCAGGACGCCGAAATTGCCGCCGGTGCCGCCGCGCACCGCCCACCACAAATCGCTGTTGATCGCTTCGTTCGCGGTCACGACGCTGCCGTCGGCCAGCATCATCCGGACGCTCAGGACATTGTCGCAATGGATGCCGAAGGTGCGCGAGGTAAAGCCATAGCCGCCGCCCTGCATGAACCCTCCGACGCAGACGTCGTCGCATTCCCCGACCGGCAGGTGCACGCCGCGCCCCTGCAGCGTCGAATTGAGCTTGCCGAAATTGGTGCCGCAGCCGACGGTGGCAACCAGATTGTCGACATCGACGGAAACGTCGTTCAGCTTGCTGACGTCGATCATGATGCCGCTGCTGCCGGAGTAGCCGGCAGTGGAATGGCCGCCGGAACGGATGGTGACGGGCAAATCAGCCCCCCAACCGAGGCTTAGCGCAACGCGCACGTCCGGCTCGGTATGGCAGTAGATGATGACCGAGGGACGGGGGTCAAAAAGCGGGTTGAAGAGCTTGCGGTCGGCGTCGTAGGCGGGGTCGTCCGGGAACACCATATCGCCGACCAGGGCGGTTTGGGCTCGCTCGAGCCTGGCGTACGAGATATGCAGTTGGTCGAAGAACGACTGATGCCGTCGCCGTAGCGAGGCCAGCACCGCGTCGTCGCGAAACCGCCTTCTGGACAACCGATGGGGCATTTCCGTCACTCCACGGCCACAACACCTTGTCGGTCCCCGCCGTTCCCGAAGGGCCTCCCGCAAAGCGTGTGCAACCTTCATACCGGATTTTCCGGGAAGCAGGAACCCGCGGTATGCCGGGGCCAATTGATGCATGGCGCGCCGCCGGCGGCGGGACGGGATGGGTCGCCTTTCCTTCCCCTTCCGCCTGTGGGAGAGGAAACGTAAAGGGAATGCCAGGGAGGACACCAATGCGCGCGGCCATTTTCAGGGGCGGCGAGATCGTCGTCGATACGCTGCCCGAGCCAAAGCCGGGCGCAGGCGAGGTATTGGTCAAGACGCTCGCCTGCGGCATCTGCGGCTCCGACCTGCATGCGCGCAAGCACGCCCACCGCATGGTCGAGATGACCCGATTTTTTCCCGGCCGCAAGCCGATGGACCTGTCCCGCGATATCGTGTTCGGTCACGAGTTCTGTTGCGAGGTCCTGGACTATGGTCCGGCGACGGAGCGCAAGCTGAAGGCCGGCACGCAGGTCTGTTCGCTGCCGGCATTGCTGACGCCAACCGGCCCACAAGGCATCGGCTATTCCAACGATAATGTCGGCGGCTATGCCGAGCGCATGCTGCTCAGCGAAGCGCTGCTGTTGGAGGTGCCCAACGGTTTGGCGGCGGCGCATGCGGCGCTGACCGAGCCGCTGGCGGTCGGTATCCATGCGGTCGCCAAAGCCAACGTCGTGGGCAACGAGGTGCCGCTGGTGATCGGCTGCGGCCCGGTGGGGCTAGCGGTGATCGCGGCGCTGAAGATCAAAGGTCTGCATCCGATCATCGCCGCGGATTATTCGCCGGCGCGCCGGGCCTTGGCCGAGAAAATGGGTGCCGACGTCGTGGTCGACCCCACGCATACCCAGCCGTATGCGACCTGGGCCGAGCACGCCGCGATGTCGCCGGAGGAAAAAGCCGCGCGGCCGCCGTTCCAGGCATTTCTGCCGGCATTGAAGCCTGCGTTGATCTTCGAATGCGTCGGCGTGCCCGGCCTGTTGCAGCAGGTGTTCGAGGGCGCAGCCCGCGACGCCAGAGTGGTCGTGGTCGGCGTCTGCATGGAAACCGACCGCTCCGAGCCGATGCTCGGAATCTTGAAGGAACTGAACGTTCAATATGTGCTCGGCTACACCCCGGACGAATTTGCCGCTTCCTTGCGCCTGATCGCGGAAGGCCAGGTCGATGCCGCCGCGCTGGTGACCGCGACCGTCGGCATCGACGGCGTCGCGCAGGCGTTCGCCGATCTCACCAGTCCCGAGCGGCACACCAAGATCATTGTGGAGCCGTGGCGGTAGAATTTCGTCACCCTCAGCTGCAGGGCGTGAATAAACTATCAGTGATAAAAAAGACCGGTAGGAGGAATGACCATGATCATGCTGACAGGAAAAGACGTCCTGCCTGACGACGGCGCAAGCGGCACGCTGGTCGGACGGGTCTGGTTGCCGCAAGTCGGAGGTCCGGCCGTGGTCGCGGTTCGCAAC
Organism: uncultured Alphaproteobacteria bacterium; assembly: GCA_963777475.1. Lineage (GTDB taxonomy): Bacteria > Pseudomonadota > Alphaproteobacteria > Rhizobiales > Xanthobacteraceae > Bradyrhizobium. The sequence continues at coordinate 94,673 of CAVZQX010000045.1, read as the reverse complement.
GACGGCCTGTTCGACGTGAGCGCGCAGTTTCCCACCGTGAGTGCGCTCTGCGAGCAGGAGGATCCGGCGCGGGCGCTCCGCGCGATCAAGGGCGAGCGGATCGGCGATTTCGAGGGTATCCTGGCCAACACGCCGCCCGATCGGCGCGACCCGCAAAAGCCGTGGCTGCTCGCGCCGGTCGACCTGCAGGTGCTGAAAGCAGCCGGCGTGACTTTCGCCGTTTCGATGCTCGAACGGGTGATCGAGGAGCGGGCGCGCGGCAATCCGGCTTCAGCTGAAAGCATTCGAAAAGAGGTGGTGCGGCTGGTGGGCGACGATCTGTCCAAGCTCAAGCCCGGCTCCGCGGAGGCGATGCGGCTGAAAGAGGTGCTGATCGAGCAGAATGCCTGGAGCCAGTATTTGGAGGTCGGCATCGGTCCCGACGCCGAGGTCTTCACCAAGGCGCCGGTACTGTCCTCGGTCGGCACCGGCATGGATGCCGGCTTGCATCCCAAATCGACCTGGAACAATCCCGAACCGGAGGTCGTGCTTGTGGTCTCGAGCCGCGGCCGCATTGTCGGTGCGACGCTTGGCAACGATGTCAATCTGCGCGACTTCGAGGGGCGCTCGGCGCTGCTGCTGTCCAAGGCCAAGGACAACAACGCTTCCTGCGCGGTGGGCCCGCTGCTGCGTCTGTTCGACGATGGCTTTTCGCTGGAGGATGTCCGCAAGATGGAGATCGGATTGACCGTGACGGGGCAGGACGGCTTCGTCCTCAATGGTCACTCGTCGATCGGACGGATCAGCCGCGATCCCACCGACCTCGTTGCGCAGACGATCGGGCGGGTCCATCAATATCCCGATGGTTTCGCACTGTTCCTGGGCACGATGTTCGCGCCGGTGCAAGACCGCGACGCCCCGGGCCAGGGGTTTACGCACAAACGCGACGACATCGTCACGATCGCGGCGCCCCAGCTCGGCAAGCTGGTCAACCGCATGCGGATGAGCGATGACTGCGAGCCCTGGACGTTCGGGGTCGGGGCGTTGATGAAGAACCTGGCCGAGCGGAAGATTTTGTGACGGCGCGGGCGCGAGGAGCACGACGCGTCCGCCGATTTTCGACGCACGCCATAACTCAAAACGGGCGAATCGTATTTTTGGATTACTGCCGCGCCGGCCGGATCTCCCGATCCCGCGCGCTGGTCCGGTCGATGATATCGGCGTATCGCTCGATCGGAAGGGGACGCCCGATCAGGTAACCCTGCATTTCGTCGCATCCCTCACGGAGCAGCGTCCGGAGTTGCTCGTTGGTCTCGACACCCTCGGCCATCGCTGGCAGTCCCAATCCATGCGCGAGGCCGATGACGGCGCGGACGATCGCGAGCGACCTATCGGCGCCGCACAGGCTGGCGACGAAGGACTGGTCGATCTTGATCCTGTCGAGCGGGAACGATTGCAGATAGGATAGCGACGAATATCCGGTTCCGAAATCGTCCAGCGCGATGCGGACGCCCAGCTTCTTGAGCGCGCTCAGCATTGCCGTTGCACGCTCGACATTCTCGATCAACACGCCTTCGGTGATCTCGAGTTCGAGTTGCGCCGGCGCTATTCCGCTTTCCTGCAAGACCGTCTGGACCAGAAGCTGGAGGTCGCCCCGGCGGAACTGGATCGCCGAGACGTTCACGGCAACGTGCAGGGACCCGCCCCACGATCCGGCTTCGCGGCATGCCTCCCTCAGAACCCACTCCCCGATCTCGACGATCAGATCGCTTTCTTCGGCGATCGGGATGAATTCCGCAGGCGGCACGATGCCGCGCTGCGGATGCTGCCAGCGCACCAGCGCCTCAAACCCGATGATGTTGCCGTTGCTGTGTCGCTGCGGCTGGTATTCCAGAAACAGTTCGCGGTTCGCGACCGCCGATTTGAGATCGCGCTCCAACGCGCGCCGATCGCGCAATTGCTGGTCCATCGCCGCGGTAAAGAACCGTATGGCGCCGCGGCCTTCGTGTTTCGCGCGATAGAGCGCGGCATCGGCGTTCGCCAACAGCGACCTCGCGTCGTCGCCGTCGCGCGGATACACCGCTATTCCGACGCTGAGGTCGAGCTCAAAGCAGTGACCGTCGATTTCGAAATCCGCCTCGAACGCGGCGCGCAATCGGTGAGCCAGCAGTTCGGCGCTGGACGGCATCGGGTCCGTCTCGGTGACAGCGATGAATTCGTCGCCGCCGACGCGCGCGAGAAAGGCGCCCTGCGCCGCGGCTTGCAGGCGCCTCGAGGCCTCGAGCAGGGTCTTGTCGCCCATCGAATGGCCGAATAGATCGTTGATCTCCTTGAAACGATCGAAATCGATGCAGAGCACCGCGAAGCTGCCCTCGCGCTGGCGGGCTTCGTCGAGGACCCGCGAAAAATGCGCATCGAGCGCGGCGCGGTTCGGCAAATCCGTCAGCGCATCGTGCCAGGCCAGATGCAGGATACGTTGCTCCGCGCGTTTGCGAGCGGTCATGTCGAATGCCACCGCAACGCATGCATCGCGGTCATTATAACGCAACGGGCGCGCCTCTATCGCCACGTCGATCACTCTTCCGTCGGCCGTGATGTGGCGCCGGGTTTCGTGCGCCGTCTGCAGGCCCTTGTGTTGACGGAACTCGTCGTATAGTTGCTTGGCTTCGGCCGGAACACGTAACTCTGCCGCCGTCATCGCGAGCATCTGCTCGCGGCTGTAGCCATAGTGGCGACACGTCGCGGCATTTACGGCCAAAAGCTCCAGCGTATGCACGTCGGCCACCCACATCGGCAGGGGATTCTCCTCGAAGAGCAGGCGGAACGAAGCCTCGCGCCGCTTCAAGTCGGTAATGTCGACGCGTATGCCGATGCTGCCCCCGTCGGCCGTTCGGCGTTCCTCGATCCTGACCCACCGATCGCCCGCCAGTTGCTGCTCGTGCGTGCTTTGCGGTTGCGCATGCCGCGCCATGCGCTCGTGCAACCATTCTTCCTCGCGCCCGATCGCGTCGGGGTATTGTCCGTGCTCAAGCCCGAACCGCAGCGTCTCCTCAAAACGCACGCCCGGCGCGATGGCAGCGAAGCTCTCGGCGTAGGCATCGGCATAACGTCGATTCCACAGAACGTAGCGATCGTCGGCATCGAGGATCACCAGGCCTTCCGGAACGACATCCAAAGCGTCGATCAGCCTGGCATGCGCCGCCTTGGCAGCAAGCCCGGCCTGCTCGGCTTTCGATTTTGCCTCGTTGAGTGCCTGTTCGGCGCGGTGCCGTTCGGTGATGTCTTCGTGGGTCGCGACCCAGCCGCGATCCGGCATCGGCCGATGGCAAATCTGGACGACGCGGCCGTTGGTCAATTCGACGATGGAGTCGGCCGCGTCTTCGGAAACGGCGAAGTCGTTGCGCCACCGCAGGTACTCGTCCCTGGTCATGACGGGACCGCTTCCCGCCTCGAACCTGAGATCGACGATCTCTTTCAGAAACATGCCTGGTTTGACGCTGTCGGGCGACAGGCCGTAGATGTCGAGATAGCGGCGATTGCAAACGACCAGTCGTTGCTCGCCGTCGAAGAAGCAGAGGCCCTGCGACATGTTGTTGAGCGCGGAGTCGAAGCGGGCGGCGATCTCGCGCGCCTTCGCCTGCTCGTTGAGGGCGGCGGTCTCCGCGTTGCGCGCGCGCTCGCCCTCGGCGAGAAGCTCAACCCTCGAAGCGACCAGATTCACCAGATCCCGGTAGTTGGTGTTGATCATCCGGACCAGCAACACCAGCAGCAGGCAGAGATTGAGGCCGATGCATTCGAGCAGCGCGTCGCCACTCGACATCAGCCGCAGCGAGATCGGAAGTGCGGACAGCGATAGCGTGAGCCAGGCCGCGCTCGGAACGCTGGCGAGGCAATAGGCGCTACTGACCGAGCCCATGAAAACCAGCAGCGCGACCGCACCACGCGACGCCGAATCGAGATTTTCGAACAGTGACAGCGTCCAGGCCGAAAAGCCCAGATTGACCACGGAGCACAGGATGCGAATCCTGACAAGATGGGCGAGCGCCTGTTCGGCGGTCGGTATCGCGCTTCGCAGCCTCACCCAATAGGTCAAGCGGGCGGCGCTGCCGAGCAGCAGCGCCCCGGGCGCGATGAAGCGGAGCCAGAACGGCAGCGATGGCGGCAACACGTAGGCAATGCTGAGACCGTCGACGATCAACACGCCGTACAGGACGGGGATTTGGCTGGTCAGGATGCGGAACTGCTCGACCAGCAGCGCGCGACCCGCCGGGGTCTTCGCACTGCCGAGATAGAACCAGCGCCGGACGCGATGCCGCAGCTTCATGGGAGAACCGTGTCGGTCATCCGAAAACGCTACCCAGGTGGGGCAAAGCGGCCGTAAAGAACCTTGGTAACGGTGAACTTAAAATCCGGATGGGGGCGCGGAACCGGCGGCATTTTGTGGGATTCCATGGTCCAGGAGGGCCCGGCGCAGGGCATGCGGTTCGAGAGCCGCTTACCAGCCAACCCTGTCCCCGTAAGAGCGGGGAGAGGGAGAAAAAAGAGCTCTCTCCGCGTCATTGCGAGCGCAGCGAAGCAATCCATGCCAGCCACGCCGAAGAAGAATGGATCGCTTCATCGCTTCGCTCCTCGCAAGATGGAGACACACTTCGCGATCTCGCCGCAGGTTTGCGCGAGGTTCGACCTCGAATTTTCCGCCATCTGAAGATCAGAGGGCGCAGGGAATGCCGGGTGCCCAATGCACCCGCAGCCTCGTGTGCGCTTTGTAGTTGTAGTATGCACACGAGTATTCACAGCGGAGGCACCGGAATACATCCGGCATTCCCCACGCAATGGTTTTACGGCTTATATCGCGCTCTCCCCGGGGACCGGGCTTTCTTGCCCCCGTCATCCGCTGAGAAGCTTGTTTCCCAGGAACTTAGCGCCAGCGTCGGGGCGTCAGGACCACACGACTTCGCCGTCCGCGTCAGGCTCGCCCGTCAAGCGCGCCGTCCGCGTCCACCGCATCCCGCTCCGCGTCCGTGACGTTGCGCAACGCCCCTCTGTGGGACGGGACCAAATCGCTATAGTGCTGATTTGGGGATGGTGTCAAGTAAAATTCCGAAAATCGGAAATTGGATCGGGCGCCGCCCGGGCGTCATCGGCTTCGGATTTCGCGCCATATTCCAAACCATGGACCGTCGCGAAGCCCTCGATTCCGTGAAGTCGATCATTGTAGGATGGGTAGAGCGATCAGATCGGCCTTTCGTCCGATCTGATCGCGAAACCCATCGCCGCGCGGGTCCCACGAGCTGAATAACGTGCTCGGGGATCGTCAAGCCTTTGGATCGACCGCCGCATGTGATTGCCCGTGTTGCTTAAAATATTCACGGACCATGGGAAAGCTTATTGGTTCGAGAAGATCGATCTCCTTCAAATCTCGCACGCTGTTCCAATAGAGCGCCAACCATCTCGCTTTCTTGTAATGAGCCGGAGTGTAAATTGAATTGTTCACGTCTGATTTTGGATGCTCGCCCGAATTGCCCTGGCATTGATCAAGACGCGCTCCGGAATAGAGCCTTCGGTAATTCGAAAGGCCGAAAGCACATCCACGAAGACCGGACCATCCTCATCATGGCGCAACGCCGGGCGATGGAAATCGTCCCAAGTAAGTGGTGGAGGCTAAACTCGTAGTCGTTGTGCGTTGCTTTATCGACAATGATCCGGGGATAATCCGCGATGTCCCGCTCCATTGCATATGGTTTCCAAAAATGCGGGACCAAAGACGCCGTTGTCGGCATGATATAGACGTCCCTTTGCAATTCCCCCTCGCACAAGAAAGCCAATACCCAACAAGTCGCGAGTGAACTGGGTGACCATCAGGAGCAGATAGTGAAGTCCTTCTGGCGTCGCTGCCACCGACATCACTGTGCAGTCGGAAAATGATTGAACGCGAAAATCACAACCTGCTGTGGTATGGGTCGCCTGTAGTCCCGGGTTCGCCCATCGCTGATGCATACGGTCAAAAGCTCGCGCAAGCTCTTGCGCCTGAGTTGGCGAATCGGACCGAATTTCGGACGATATTGCTGAAGCCAAGAATATCTACGAATGCGACATAACGTTCCGAATAAATGCTTTCTTGTTCGGCAGTCATCGGTGTGGTCCTCCTCCGAAGATACCACGCGGCCTAAGTTACATTCGGCCCGTACCGGTAGGGTTGCCGATCCGTTCCAGACCTCAAATTCTAGTACCATTGCCTGCGTTTCGCAAAGGCCGCCGTAATGCCGCGCTGCGTAAATGGTTGCTGGCAACGCATCTGATGGCCGCCAGCAAGAAAGGCATCAGTGCCCATCAGCTTTGGCGCATGCTCGGCTTTGGCTCCTACCGTACCGCGTGGTTCATGGCCCATCGCATTCGCGAAGGGATGGCCCCGCTTAACAAGAACTCCGAAGGTCCGCTTGGCGGCCCCGGCAAGATCGTTGAAGCGGACACCACATACATCGGCGGCAAGGAAGCGAACAAGCATCGCAGCAAACGCGATAGCAAGAAGATCGGCGGCATGGGCAAGCGGATTGTCCACACCCTCGTTGAACGCAAAGGCAAAGCCCGCTCCGATCATATTGCGAACATCAGCGGCAAAACGCTGCGGCCAATCGTTGTCAAACAGGTTAGCCGTAAATCCTCGCTGATGACCGATACCGCTGGCGGCTACATGGGCGTCGGCAAAGAGTTTGAACGGCACGAAATGGTTGACCATGGCGCGGGCGAATACGTGCGTGGCGATGCTCACTCAAACACAGTCGAGGGTATTTCTCGGTTCTCAAGCGCGGCATCACTCGGCGTCTATCACCATGTCAGCGAAGCGACATCTTGAAGCGCTATCTGGCGGAGTTTGATTTCAGATACAACGAGCGCATGGCGCTTGGCGTCAATGATGCAGAGCGCGCCAGCAAGGCTGTGTTTGGCGTCGCTGGCAAGCGGCTCTTGTATCAAGACACTAACGGAAGCGAGAACGCCTAAACAGAAAGCCAAGCGCTTTCTGAAACGGAGGAAGCGCAATGAGCGACGATAAGCCAATCGCTAGCTACGATATCATCGATGTCGATTCTGCTTGGGCACCTCCAAACGCCCAAGGAAGCGTGATAATTGATTTTTGTACCACTCATGAACATGACGTGTCTTTGCGACTTCCGCCAGAAGTTCTAGCGAAGCTCGAAGCCAAACTCGCGCAAGTCCGCGAATCTTCAGGCTGAGGCTGGAGGAATTCGTCACTAACCTTAATCAGGCCCATCGACCTAAAATCGTCATGGGCTTCGGTTCTTGAGGCGTAAATTTTCATTTCTTTTTCGGAGCCTTTTTCTTCGCAGACTTCTTCCCAACCTTCATTTCGGAATGAGGCTTGGGCGGCATCGCGATCATGCGCTTAACAATCGCATCGCGCCGCGCTGCGGCTTCTTTCTCGTCGTATTCACCTTGCGAGGATTTTCCCATGCAACTCTTGCTCGAATTTGACGATTTCCCTGAAGAGAAAATCATCATTGGCATGTTGCTGATGGCCTACGCGGAATTCGAGGTCAACATGGCTAAGTTAGTGGGCTACGCCATGGGCGGCAAGGATATGGATAGGGGAGTCCGGATACTTTTTCGGGTACACGGTGAAGGCCCGCGCCTAGACGTGGTTGACGCTATAGTGCGCCCTTTCTTTGACGGAATGAAACTGGCAGGCCAATGGAGCAACACCCTTGGTGCCCTCCGATATTGCAAGGACATCCGCAATCAATACGCCCATTGTCATTGGTTTAGCGATGAAGGCAAACCCCTTACATTCATCAACCTGGATAATGATGCAGACCGCCCGGAAGGCGAACTTCAACTGCAGCTTCATCCGACAGACGTCGTCCTCTTGCGAAAACAGTGCGTGTATTTTGAGTATGCAAACGCGTGGCTCTACTTTCTAGATTGTCGTTGCCAACTCGCGAGGCGAGAAGAATCCCCCGACCCACCAGTTCCGAAATCAATTCCTCAGCCGCCGAAGCATAATCGGTCAAAGAAACACCCTGCATAGCAAGGGAGCCAAACGACTCCATTAGGGCATCGAGAGGAATTTTGAATTCGGGCGCGCCAGCTTCCGACGCCGATGCGTCAGAAACCACGCTCGTATGCTCGTTCGAATCATGGTATGTAAAGTGCATAATGCCCTGCAGGGGAGGGTGAAGAAAGCTCACACCGGCAGCGCAATCGAATACTTCACCTGGCTCAACGCAAAGCTCGACTCGATCGAGGCGATGCCGTCGAGCCGGGTCAGCTTGGTCTTCAGGAACGCCTCGTAGGACGACAGGTCAGCGGCGACGACGCGCAGCAGATAGTCGCGGTTGCCGGTCATCAAATAGCATTCCAGCACCTCGTCCCATTTCGAGATTGCCTTGTGCAAAGCGGTCGAGGTCTTCCTCCTTCTGCCGCGCCAGCTTGATCGAGATGAAGACGCTGACATGCAGGCCCAGCGATTTCTGGTCGACGGTTGCGATATAGCGGGTGATGACGCCGCGCTCTTCCAACAGCTTGACCCGGCGATGACAGGGCGACACCGACAGGCCGACCTTGTCGGCCAATTCCTGCATGGTGATGCGGCCGTCGGATTGCAGGTGGCTGAGGATCTTGCGGTCGATGGCGTCGAGGGCATGCATTGAGATGAAATCCCGTAAATTGACGTCTGATTGGGAATATATCCCAATATATCGGGGTATGGCGCTAAAATTTGAGATTTTCAGCCCGAGCGGGAGGTCTAACATGGCGCATCGTCCACGTGCCCGGGAGCACCCGCCATGGCGATCGATCAAAGACGCCTCGAACTGTTGTCCGCGCTGGCCCGCAAGGTGCTGTGGCTGTCGTCGTGGACCATTCATCACGCCAATCACATCCGGCCCAACGCCGACGGGCTGAAGGTCGGCGGCCACCAGGCGTCCTCCGCCTCGCTCGCCACCATCATGTCGGCGCTGTATTTCGCCGTGCTGCGTCCGGAGGACCGCGTCGCGGTGAAGCCGCATGCGAGCCCGGTGTTTCACGCCATCCAGTATCTGTTCGGGCGTCAGACCCGCCAGAAGCTCGAAGACTTCCGCGGTTTCAAAGGCGCGCAATCCTATCCGTCGCGCACCAAGGACACCGACGACGTCGATTTCTCCACCGGCTCGGTCGGCTTGGGCGTCGCGCAGACCTTGTTCGCCTCGCTGGTGCAGGACTACGTCAAGGCGCATGGCTGGATGAAGGACCGGCGCCAGGGCCGCATGATCGCGCTGGTCGGCGACGCCGAGATGGACGAGGGCAACATCTTCGAGGCGCTGCTCGAGGGCTGGAAGCACGGCTTGCGCAACACCTGGTGGGTGGTCGACTACAACCGCCAGAGCCTCGATGCCGTGGTGCGCGAGGGGCTGTGGGAGAAGTTCGAGTCCATGTTCCGCAATTTCGGCTGGGACGTGGTGATCGTGAAATACGGCAGCCTGATGCGCGAAGCGTTTGCCGAACCCGGCGGCGAGGCGCTTGAAGCGCTGGATCGATAACTGCCCGAACCAGATGTATGCGGCGCTGTGTTTTCAGGGCGGGGCCGCGTTCCGAAAGCATCTCGCAGACGAGATCGGCGATCAGGGCGCGGTGTCGCAACTCATTGATCGCCGCAGCGACGACGAGCTGCTGGCGCTGATGTCCAATCTCGGCGGCCACGACATGGCCAGCATGATCGAGGCGTTCGAGGCGATCGACCATGATCGGCCGGTCTGCTTCATCGCCTACACCATCAAGGGCGTCGGCCTGCCGTTCCAGGGCCACAAGGACAACCACGCCGGCCTGATGACGGTCGCGCAAATGGAGAAGTGGCGCGGCGCGCAGAACATCCGCCCCGGCCACGAGTGGGAAAAGTTCGAGGGGCTTTCGCAAGATACCGCCGAGCTGAAGGCATTCCTTGAAAGCGTGCCGTTCAACCGCGACAGCGGCCGCCGCCTGTCCGCGCCCGTGATCGAGGTGCCGCGCGAGCTCGCCTTCAAGGCATCAGCGCAGATGTCGACCCAGCAGGGCTTTGGGCTGGTGCTGAACGAAATCGCGCGCGGCAACACCGAATTGGCCGCGCGCATCGTCACGGTGTCGCCCGACGTGACGGTGTCGACCAATCTCGGCCCCTGGGTCAACCGGCGCGGATTGTTTGCGCGCGCGGAAAAGGCCGACCTGTTCCGCAGCGAAAAAATCCCATCGACCTTCAACTGGGACGCTTCGCCCAAGGGACAGCACATCGAGCTCGGCATCGCCGAGATGAACCTGTTCATCCTGATGTCGGCGCTCGGGCTGTCGCATTCGATCAATGGCGAGCGGCTGCTGCCGGTCGGAACGCTGTACGATCCCTTCATCGAGCGCGGCCTCGATGCGTTGAATTATGCCTGCTACCAGGACGCCCGCTTCATGGTGGCGGCGACGCCGTCGGGCATCACGCTGGCGCCGGAAGGCGGCGCGCACCAGTCGATCTTAACGCCCCTGATCGGCATGGCGCAGGACGGGCTTGCCTCGTTCGAGCCGGCCTTTGTCGATGAGCTCGCGGTCATCATGGGTTGGGGATTCGAGCACATGCAGCGCGAAGGCGGCGAGGGCGGCGCGGTCTATTTGCGGCTGTCGACCCGGACCATCGAGCAGCCGCAGCGGCCGATGACGGAGCGCTTGCAAAAGGATATCACCGAGGGCGCCTATTGGCTGCGCGAGCCCGGGCCGAACGCGGAAGCCATCGTCGCCTATACCGGCGCGGTCGCGCCCGAAGCGATCGAGGCGACTGGTTTTATTGGCGAGAGCCGCCGGGACGTCGGCCTGCTCGCCGTCACCTCGGCTGGACCGGCTGCATGCGGGCTGGACCGCGGCGCGGACCTTGCGCCGCCATCGCCGCGGCGTGCAGCATCTGAGCCATATCGAGAAATTGCTGGCGCCGCTGCCGCGCGACTGCGGCATCGTCACCGTGATCGACGGCCATCCGGCTGCGCTCGGCTGGCTCGGCAGCGTCCGCGGTCACCGGGTTGAGGCGCTCGGCGTCGAGCATTTCGGCCAGACCGGCACGATTGGCGACCTCTACCGCCACCACGGCATCGACGCCAACGCCATCATCGACGCCGCGGAGGCCCTGACCGTCGGTGCGCCGGTTCTGCATCGCAAAATGGCGGTCTGAGCTTCACCCTCCCCCTGCAGGGCAGGGTAAGAAACCGTGGCCCACCTTGCCACCTTCCCACCCCCGACCTTATATCCAGCGTCCGCCGCATCGCTGGCGTCCGCATATGGCGGGTTCAAATTACCGGGCTTTCGTGCGAGGATAGTTGCCGAACGCATCCGTTCCCCCTTCATTCGCCCCTGAAATCACGAGGTTCACGATGGTCAATCGCATGCAATTCTACATCGACGGCGCCTGGGTCGATCCCGTCGTCAAGAAGTCCATCCCCGTCGTCAACCCGGCGACCGAAGAGGCGATGTATGAGATTGCGGTCGGCTCCAAGGCCGATGTCGACAAGGCGGTCGCGGCCGCCAAGCGCGCGTTCGAGACCTATTCGCAGTCGAGCCGCGAGGAGCGCGTCGCGCTGCTGTCGAAGATCATCGAGATCTACAAGGGCCGCATGAAGGAGATCGGCGCCGCCGTCTCCGACGAGATGGGCGCGCCGTTGCCGATGGCGGAGCGGCTGCAGGCCGGCGCCGGCCTTGGGCATCTTTCGTCCACCCTTGAAGTGCTGAAGAACTATCACTTCGAGGAACCGTGTGGCACCGCGGTGGTGCTGCGCGAGCCGGTCGGCGTGGTCGGCATGATCACGCCCTGGAACTGGCCCTTGAACCAGATCGCCTGCAAGGTCGCGCCAGCGCTTGCCGCCGGCTGCACCATGATCCTGAAGCCATCGGAGTACACGCCGACCTCGGCGCTGATCTTCGCGCAAATCCTCCATGAAGCCGGCGTGCCGAAGGGCGTGTTCAACCTGATCAACGGCCTCGGCCCCGAGGTCGGCGCCGCCATGAGCGAGCACCCCGACATCGACATGATCTCGTTCACCGGCTCGACCCGCGCCGGCGTCGATGTGGCCAAGCGCGCCGCGCCGACGGTGAAGCGCGTCAGCCAGGAACTCGGTGGCAAGTCGCCGAACGTCATCCTCGACGATGCCGACCTCACCAAGGCGGTCACCGGCGGCGTGATGCACATGTTCAACAACTCCGGGCAGTCCTGCAACGCGCCGTCCCGGATGATCGTGCCGCTGTCGAAGATGAAGGAAGTGGCCGCGATCGCCAAAGGGGTTGCCGACAAGACCAAGGCCGGCGATCCGCGCGCGGACGGCACCACCATCGGCCCGGTCGTCAACCGCGGCCAGTGGGACAAGATCCAGGCGCTGATCCACAAGGGCATCGAGGAGGGTGCAACTTTGGTCGCCGGCGGTCCCGGTCTCCCCGAGGGCGTCAACAAGGGCTTCTACGTCCGCCCGACCATCTTCGCCGATGTCACCAACGACATGACGATCGCGCGTGAGGAGATTTTCGGGCCCGTTCTCACCATCATCGGCGCCAAGGACGAAGCCGACGCGGTGAAGATCGCCAACGACACGCCTTACGGGCTCGCCGGCTACGTTTCCGCCGGCACGATCGAGCGTGCGCGCAAGGTCGGCCGCCAGATCCGCGCCGGCAACGTCAACCTGCAGGGCCAGCCGAACGACCGCACCGCGCCGTTCGGTGGCTACAAGCAGTCCGGCAACGGCCGCGAATGGGGCCGATACGGTCTGGAAGAATATCTCGAGGCGAAGGCCGTCGCCGGCTACAACGCGGCGTAACTGCTTCCGGGACGTTCCGAGAAAGATGCGCGACGCCGGGGCAGGCTTCCTGCTCCGGCGTTTTGCTGCCTGAGGCCATGAGGTGAGCCCGCGCCTATCCCCCCGGCGCGCCTTGCGTGTTGACATAGAGCGCGTAGATCGACTGGCTCGCGGCCATGAACAGCCGGTTGCGCTTGAGCCCGCCGAAGCAGAGGTTGGCGCAGCGCTCGGGCAGCGCGATGCGGCCGATCATGACGCCGTCGGGCGCGAACACCACGACGCCGTCGAGCTCGGGATCGCCCATGCCCCAGCCGCACCACAGATTGCCGTCGATATCGCAGCGCATGCCGTCGGGCGTGCCGGGACCGGCGTCGACGAACACGCGCTTGTTGGAAATCCTGTCGCCGCCGGGCGACGACGTCATAGGCGAGGAGCTTGCGGTTCGGCACGCCGCGGGATTCCACGACGTAGAGGATTTTTTCGTCCGGCGAGAAGCACAGACCGTTCGGCCCCAATACGCCCTCGGCGACGATGCTCGCTTTGCCGGTGGCCCCGTCGATCCGGTAGACATTGGCGTCGATCTCGGGTTCGGCCTTGTAGCCTTCGTAATTGCCAAGCAGGCCGAAGACGGGATCGGTGAACCAGATCGAGCCGTCGGACTTCACCACGACGTCGTTCGGCGAGTTCAGCCGCTTGCCGTTGAAGGAGTCGATCAGCACCGTGATCGAACCGTCATATTCGGTGCGCACCACGCGCCGGCCGCCATGTTCGCAAGAGATCAGCCGGCCCTGGCGGTCGCGGGTGTTGCCGTTGGCGAAATTGGACGGCTTGCGGTAAATGCTGACCGCGCCGGTTTCTTCTTCCCACTTGATGATGCGCTGGTTCGGGATGTCGCTGCAGAGCAGATAGCGCCCGTCGCCGAACCAGACCGGACCCTCGGCCCAGCGCAAGCCCGTGGTCAGGCGTTCCACCGCCGACAGTTTCAGCCAGTATTTTTCGAAGCGCGGATCGAGCGCATGGATTGCGGGATCGGGATAATGGCTCGCCGGGCGCCAGCCGGGGAATTGAGCGTTTGCATCGGACATTTGCTGTTCTCGTTGTTGCGTTTCCTCGCGGATTGGTTTGCTATCATTCCCGGCCAACGACCGCAAATCGGCGGGTTGAGAAACCAGCGAAGACGAGGGAAGAAATGCCACGCATATTGATGACCGGCGCATCGGGGGGTATCGGCACGTCGTTGCGGAAATTGCTGCCGCCGATCTATCCGGACCTGCTGCTCAGCGACCTCAAGCCGCCCGCCGATCTCGGCAGGGGCGAAAAATTCATGGCGGCCGAACTGTCCGACCCCGCCCAGGTCGAGGCGATCTGCGAAGGCGTCGACGGCATCCTGCATTTCGGCGGCTATTCGGTCGAAGGCCCCTGGGACAACATCCTGCAGTCCAACATCATCGGCGGCTACAACCTGTTCGAGGCGGCGCGCAAGAAGGGTGTCAAGCGCGTGGTGTTTGCGTCATCGAACCACGCGGTCGGCTTCTATCCCCGGCATCACCGCATCGGCACCGATGTGACCACGCGGCCCGACAGCCGCTACGGCGTCAGCAAGGCCTTTGGCGAAGCGGTCGGCGCGCTCTATGCCGACAAGCACGGGCTCAAGGTGACCTGTCTTCGGATCGGGAATTTCGGCGACAAGCCGCTGGATCACCGCCGGCTGTCGATCTGGCTCAAGCCGGAAGACCTGGTGCAGCTCTGCCGGATCGGGCTCGAACATCCCGACATCCATTTCGAAATCCTCTACGGCGTCTCCCATAACGAGCGTTCCTGGTGGGACAACCACCGCGCCTACGATCTCGGCTATCGTCCGACCGGCCGCGCGGAAGATTTCCGCGAGCATGCTTTTGCCGAACAAGCCAAGCTGCCGCCCGATCCGGTCGGCGACTTCTACCAGGGCGGCGCGTTCTGCGGCATGGAGTTCGACGGCGACAAGAGCAGGATCATCGATTGGAAATAATCTCTCACGTCATGCTAAAGATGCGCCCAATCTTTGGCGCAAAGGAACTGAAATGACCGACGGACTTCGCAAGGGACTGACGAGCTATGGCGATGCGGGCTTCTCGCTGTTCCTGCGCAAGGCCTTCATCAAGGCGATGGGCTATTCCGACGACGCGCTCAACCGCCCGATCGTCGGCATCACCAACACCTACAGCGACTACAATCCCTGCCACGGCAACGTGCCGCAGATCATCGAGGCGGTGAAGCGCGGCGTGATGCTGACCGGCGCGATGCCGATGGTGTTCCCGACCATCTCGATCGCGGAAAGCTTTGCCTATCCGACCTCGATGTATCTGCGCAACCTGATGGCGATGGATACCGAGGAGATGATCCGGGCGCAGCCGATGGATGCCGTGATCGTGATCGGCGGCTGCGACAAGACCTTGCCGGCGCAGATCATGGCCGCGGTCTCGGCGGACCTGCCGACCGTGGTCATTCCGGTCGGGCCGATGGTGGTCGGCCATCACAAGGGCGAGGTGCTGGGCGCCTGTACCGACTGCCGGCGGTTATGGGCGAAATATCGCGCCGGCGAGATCGACGACGTCGAGATCGAGGCGGTCAACGGGCGGCTGGCGCCGTCCGTCGGGACCTGCATGGTGATGGGCACGGCGAGCACCATGGCGTGCATCACCGAAGCATTAGGGCTGTCGCTGCCGATGAGCGCGACGATCCCGGCGCCGCATGCCGAACGCTTTCGTCTGGCGGAAGCGAGCGGCAAGGTCGCCGCCGCCATGGCGGTCGCGAAGGGGCCGCGGCCGAGCGAATTGCTGACGCCCGCCGCTTTCAAGAACGCGCAGGTGGTGCTGCAGGCGATCGGCGGCTCGACCAACGGGCTCATTCATCTGACCGCGATCGCCAACCGCACGCCGCACCGCATCGATCTCGGAGCCTTCGACAAGCTCGGCCGCGAGGTTCCGGTGCTGGTCGACCTCAAGCCCTCGGGCGAGCATTACATGGAGCATTTCCATCATGCCGGGGGGTTGCCGAAGCTGATGGCGCAGCTCGGCGATCTCATCGATCTCGACGCCAGGACGATCGAAGGCAAGACGCTGCGCGATGTCGTTGCTGCCGCCGAGGAGGTGCCGGGGCAGGACGCCATTCGTCCGCGCGAACAACCCGATCAAGCCCGAAGGCGCGATGGCGGTGCTGCACGGCAATCTGGCGCCGCGTGGCGCCGTAATCAAGCATTCCGCCGCGACCCCGAAACTGCTGCAGCATACCGGCCGCGCCGTGGTGTTCGAATCCGTCGAGGACATGACGCTGCGCGTTGACGATCCCGCGCTCGATGTCACCGCCGACGACGTGCTGGTGCTGCGCAACGCCGGGCCGAAGGGCGCGCCGGGCATGCCGGAAGCCGGCTATCTGCCGATCCCGAGGAAGCTCGGGCGCGCCGGCGTCAAGGACATGGTGCGGATTTCGGATGCGCGGATGAGCGGCACCGCGTTCGGCACCATCGTGCTGCACATCACGCCGGAATCCGCCGTCGGCGGTCCCTTGGCGCTGGTGAAGAACGGCGACATGATCCGGCTCGATGTCAGTAAGCGCAGCATCGATCTGTTGGTCGATGCCACCGAGCTGGAAAAGCGCCGCGCGACGCTCAAACCCGCCGCAACGCCGGAATGGGCAAGCCGCGGTTATGCGCATCTCTTCAACGAGACGATTCTGCAGGCCGACGAAGGCTGCGATTTCGATTTCATGCGCGCTGAGGGGAAGGGGGCTTCGTAAAGCCCCAGTTCTCCGTCATTGCCAGCGAAGGCGGGCATCCAGTCCTACCAGCGAAGTTGGGATAGAACGGAGTCGCTTCGTCGTACTGGATCATCCGCATTCGCGGATGATGACGTCTATGTGTGGCGCGCGTATCGCCCTGCACGCCGACCGTCCGCCATCTCGCACCTGCGTCTTCGCCCTCAGTTTGATTGACATCCCGACAAGCCCGATGGGATGATCAAAGAAAAACATCGGGGAAGACACATCAGGGGGAGACGATGGCGAGCTTGAGCAAGGTTCTCGGTGCGGTCGTTGCCGCATTTATCTTTTCCGCAGCAGGCGCGAGCGCGCAGGAGGTGAAGCACTATCGCTTCGCCTACGACCAGCCCAAAACCACCGGATACGGCATCCTCGGCGATATCTTCGCCGACAAGCTCAAGGAATTGAGCAAGGGCACCATGCTGATCGACCAGTATCCGGGCGCGCAGCTCGGGCAGGAGCCGCAGGTGCTGCAACTGGTGAAGTCGGGCGACGTCGAGTTCTGCATTTCCTCGTCCGCCAATGCCGCGACCTTGTCGCCGCAGGCCGGCGTGATGTCGATGCATTTTCTGTTCCGCTCGGAAGCGCATCTGATCAAGGCGATGGCCGATCCCGAAGTGGCCAAGGCGGTGAAGGCGATGATTGCGGATACGGTGCAGGGCGCCCGCGTCATCGCGCTGGCGACGCTCGGCCTGCGCAGCATGTACTCCAAGCGCGAGATCAGGAACATCGGCGAGATCAAGGGACTGAAAGTGCGTGTCCAGGCGACGCCGACCGAGGACACGACGTTCCCGGCCTATGGCGCGCAGATTGTGCATATGCCGTTCGGCAGCGTCTACACCTCGCTGCAGACCGGCGTGGTCGACGTCGCGGAAAACGGCGTCAACGTCTACCTCGCCAACAAGCACTATGAAGTGGCGCCGGTGCTCTCGATGACCGAGCATGAGGCCAACAACAGCCTGGTCTGGGTCAGCGACAAGCTCTGGAACAGCCTGACGCCAGAGCAGCAAGGCTGGGTGCAGGCCGCGGCCGACGAGGTCAACCGCAAGCAGCCGGCAAAAGCGATCGAACTCGAGCATCAGTCGCAGGACAAGCTGAGATCGATGGGGGTGAAGGTGGTCACCGACGTCGACAAGTCCGGCTTCATCGCCGTCGCCGATCCCCTGCTCGACAAGCTTGCCAAGGAATTGGGCCCGCACGCCGAGAAGGTCAAAGACCTGATCCGGGCCATCAATTAGTCTTACTGCGTCATAAGCGGCTTTGTCCCCTCATCCTGAGGAGCTTGCGCAAGCAAGCGTCTCGAAGGACGAGGCCACCAGCGGGGCCCCATGGTTCTCCGGGCGATGCGAAGCATCGTCCGGAGACGGCGCAAGGGCGCCTCCTCACCATGAGGGTTTAGCGACACGGTAAGATTAGTTCGACTGCTCAAAATATCGGCGCGTTGTTTTCGCTCCGGTGGCTGGGCGCCGCCGGCCTGTCACAATTCCTTATCCCCAGTTCGATTGACAATCCCGCAACGGCGATGGGATGATCCAAACAAAATCAAAACAGGGGGAAGCAAACCATGGAAAATCCAGTAAAAATTTTTGGCGGGTTGGTAGCCGCCGCCGCGATCCTGTTCGCCGCCGGCGCGAACGCGCAGGAAGTGAAGCACTATCGCTTCGCGCACGATCAGCAGCTCAATTCCGGTTACAGCATCGCCTACGACATCTTTTCCGCGAAGCTCAAGGAATTGAGCAAGGGCACCATGCTGGTCGATCAATATCCCGGCGCGCAGCTCGGGCAGGAGCCGCAGATCCTGCAACTGGTCAAGTCCGGCGATATCGATTTCGCCGTCGTCTCCTCCGCCAATACCTCCACGATTTCTCCGCAGGCCGGCGTGATGTCGCTGCACTTCCTGTTCCGTTCGGAGGAGCACAACATCAAGGCGATGGGCGACGAGAAGGTGTTCGGGGCGATCCGGGACATGATCGACGATACCGTGCAGGGCATACATGCGATCGGACTCGCCACCCAGGGGTTCCGGGACATGTACGGCAAGAAGGAAGTGCACAAGGTCGACGACCTCAAGGGCTACAAGGTGCGCGTGCAGGCCACCGCGACCGAGGACACGATGTTTGCCGCCTACGGCGCGCAAACCGTGCACATGCCGTTCGGCAGCGTCTACACCTCGCTGCAGACCGGCGTGGTTGATTTCGGCGAGAACGGCATGAACGTCTATCTCATCAACCGGCATTACGAAGTTGCACCCGTGCTGTCGAAGACCGAGCATGAAGCGAACAATGCCATTGTGTGGATCAGCGACAAGCTCTGGCAGAGCCTCTCCGCCGAGCAGAAGCAGTGGGTGATGACCGCGGCACGCGATGTCAGCCTGCAGGAACCCAAGCGCGGCTTCGAACTCGAGCACGCCGCGGCAACCAAGCTTGAGAAGATGGGCGTCAAGATCGTGACCGACGTCGACAAGGCGGGCTTCCAGAACATCGCCGATCCTTATCTCGACAAGCTCGCCAAGGAATTGGGCCCGCACGCCGAGAAGATCAAGGACCTGATCCGCGCGATCAATTGAACCTCATGGAGAGGAGCGCGCCTGCGCGCGTCTCGAACCATGAGACCCGCCAATCTTCCCTCATCCTTCGAGACGCGGCCAAGAGGCCGCTCGTCAGGATGAGGGCTTCCTGCAGGAACGGATGATGACGATCGCCGACAAACTGGTGTTGCAGCGGCAACGTCATCTGAAGTGGCCGGCACTCGACCGGCTCGAACTGATCCTGATGATGCTGTGCGGCACCCTGTGTTTCGGCTTCTCGATGTCGGTGACGGCCGACATCGTGACGCGAACCATCGGCCATCCCTGGCTGTGGCTGCAGGAGGTCACCTCGACCCTGTTCATCTATGCGATCTTCATTGGCGCGGCGGTTGCCACCCGCCGCAACGATCATCTCTATCTCACCGCGATTTCCGAGGCGATGCATGGCACGCCACGGCTGATCGTCGAGATCGTGCTGCGCGCCGTGGTGCTCGGCGTCGCCTGCTGCCTGATCTGGTACGGTTATATCAATTATCTCCGGGGTTTTGGTTCGTTCCGCCTGCCGTCGGGTACGCCGATCGCGTCGCTCTATGCGGTGATCCCTCTGTCAGGTGTGTTGATCGCGCTGTTCACGATCGAGCAACTGGTCAACGGCATCAGGAATGGGTTCGACCATCCCGAGCCGGCGGAAGATGATTTGGCGATCCCTCCGATCATAACCGATCCGGCGGGGGAGCGGCGGCCGTGAGCGCTCCCCTCATCCTGGCGTTGATGTCATCCTGCTTCCTGCTGTTCGGCTATCTTGGCGTGCCGGTGCCGTTCTCGCTGTTGGCCGGCGTTTTCGTCGGCGCAACCCTGGCCGATGTCTCGCTGGCGGCGATCATCCAGAAGATTTTTGACGGCGTCGATTTCGAGGCGCTGCTGGCGATCCCGTTCTTCCTTCTGGTCGGCGAGCTCATGAGCTCGGCCAATGTGGTGGTCAGGATCGCCAACCTGTCGGTTTCGCTGGTCGGCCATATCAGGGGCGGGCTATCGCAGGTCGTGGTCGTCTTCAGCATGTTCTTCTCGGAAATGTCGGGGTCGACCACCGCCGACGTCGCGGTGATGAGCCGCGCGCTCGGCGGGCCGATGCGGCGCGAGGGTTATGAGCCCGCTTTCATTGCGGCGATCATCGCCTCGGCTTCCACCATCGCGGCGCTGGTGCCGCCGAGCATCACCGCGGTGGTCTATGGCGCGGTCGGCAACGTCTCGATCGCGGGCCTGTTCATGGCCGGTGTGGTACCCGGATTCATGATCGGCTTCGGGCTGATGATCTATTGCTATTTCTTCGGCCCTTCCGGCATGCGCAAGCCGCGCGCGCCGATGCGTCAGGTGGTGTTTGCGGCCGGAGATGCGGCGCTGCCGCTGATGATCCCGGTGATCCTGCTTGGCGGCATCCTGACCGGCTGGTTCACGCCGACGGAAGCGGGAGTGGTCGCGGTGATCTGGATCATCCTGGTCGTGATCCCCGCGCTCAATCGCGGCCACATCAAGAAGATCCCTTACGACTTCTGCATGGCCGGGCTGATCTTCTCGCTACCCCTGATCACCATCGGCGCCGCCAACGCCTTCGGCTGGATGCTGGCGTATTTGCGCGGCGCCATCGTCATCGCCGACTGGATCACCTCGATCGCCGGCAGCGATCCGCACTACATCATGCTGCTGATGGTGCTGCTGTTCACCGTGATCGGAGATTTCATCGAGCCGGTGCCGACCATCATCATCTTCATGCCGCTGGTGAACGCGCTGACGCAGGCCGGCGACATCAACGCCGTGCACATGGGCGTGGTGTTGATCGCAACGCTCGCCTTCGGGCTGATCACGCCGCCCTATGGGCTGGTGCTCTTGATGGCGTCGAAATTCGTCGGCGTCAGTTTCGGCAAGGCGCTGCGCGCGGCGCTGCCGATCTATGTGGTGTTCCTGTTCACCATCACGTTCACGATCTATTTTCCGAGCGTGGTGCTGTGGCTGCCGAAACACGTGATCCCGGAATTGGTCGGCTGCTTCAAGTCGCCGGCAGGGACGGGGTATATTTGTCCGAGGTGATGGTATCCCACAAGCTCGGTCGTCATGCCCCGCGCAGGCGGGCATCCAGTAATCTGCGGCGGTGAGTTAAGCCCGAGAGGCCGCGGCGTACTGGATCATCCGCCTTCGCGGATGATGACAGCTTGCTTGTGGCGGACGACGGTATCCTACTTCCCCTTGCTCGTGAACTTCCTCACGGCGATGCGGAATTCCTCTGTCTGCATGGCTTCGATGATCTTCGCCTCCTCCGCGTCGAGTTGTTGTTTGGTCGGCGTCAGCGCGGCCTGATAGACCAGCGCCTTGGTGCCTCCGATTGCGGCAAGCGGATTTTGCGCCAGCCGTTCTGCGAATTGTCGCGTCGCCGCCTTCAGCTCGGCCTCCGGAACGACCTTGGCGACCAAACCCCAGTCGTGGGCCTGCTGGGCGGAAAAGCTGTCTTCGGCAAGAAAAATCTGGAGCGCGCGCCGGGTCCCGACGGTCCCGACCAGACCGACCGTGCTGCCGCCATCGGGCGACACGCCAATTTTGGCGTAGGCGGGAGTGAAGCGGGCATTGTCGGCGGCGATGCAAAGGTCGGCGACAAAAGCTAGTCCCATTCCCGCGCCGGCGGCCGAGCCATGCACGCTGGTCAGCACAATCTTCGGCATCCGCCTCAGAATCTCGATGAAGGCGTGATAGTGCTGCAGGAGCTCGCCGACCACGGGCGCGATGGTGTCGGCTTCGGCGGCGGCGCCGATGGTTTGCAGGTCGCCGCCGGCGGAGAAGGCGCGACCTTCGCCCTGGATGACGAGAACCCGGATTTTGTTGTCAGCTTCGACTTGTGCTGCCAACTGCTCGAGCTTCTTCGCGATCGCAAGATTGATCGAGTTGAAGGCCGCGGGGCGGTTGAGGGTGATGGTGGCGATTGGCCCGTCGGCAGCCAGAATTGCGGGATCGGCGGCGTTGAGTTGATCGGATTCGGGCATTGATCTCTCCCAATACGGCTGCTGTTTCCTGCCATTTAAATCGCAGATGCCAAGGGGTGACAATCCCCGGTGAAGGCTGCAGAATGCCGGCACAACGGCAGAGCGATCGTCGCATCGCAACAACAGACAGGCGAGGAGGCGGTGAGCATGGATACGATCGTCGGGCGTCCCACGTCTTCCATCGACCCGTTCTCGCATGGATTCCTGGAAGATCCCTATCCGCATCACGAGAGCCTGCGCGAAACCGGCCCCGTGGTGTGGCTTGAGCACTATGGCATCTGGGCGATGGCGCGGCATCAGGAAGTCCGCGACGCGCTGACGGACTGGCAGACCTATTGCTCCGGCGCCGGTGTCGGCTTGAGCGATTTCCGCAAAGAACCGCCGTGGCGGCCGCCGAGCATCATCCTCGAGGCCGATCCGCCGCTGCATACCCGTACCCGCGCCGTGCTCACGCGTATCCTGTCGCCGGCCGCGATCAACGTTCTGCGCGCGCGGTTCGAGCAGGAGGCTGCGGCGCTGGTCGATCGGCTGGTCGACCGACGCGAGTTCGACGGCATTGCCGATCTCGCGGAAGCCTATCCGCTGAAAGTGTTTCCGGACGCGGTCGGGCTTGCCGAGGAGGGCCGCGAGAACCTGCTGCCTTACGGCAACATGGTGTTCAACTCGTTCGGTCCGCGCAACGACCTGTTCGACAAGGCCATGGCCAATGCCGGTCCGGTGCGCGACTGGATCATGTCGAAATGCAGCCGCGCCGCGCTTAAGCCCGACGGTCTCGGCATGCAGATTTTCCAGGCGGTCGACGCGGGCGAGCTGTCTGAGGCCGAGGCGGGCATGCTGGTGCGCTCGTTCCTGTCGGCGGGCATCGATACCACCGTGTACGGCCTCGGCAACGCGCTCTACTGCCTGGCCCGATATCCCGAACAATGGGCTATCCTGCGCGAGAATCCTTCGCTAATACGTCTGGCATTCGAGGAAGTGTTGCGGTTCGAGGCACCGGTGCAGACGTTCTTCCGCACGACAACCAGGGATATCGAGGTCGCAGGCCAGCGCCTGGGCGAGGGCGAGAAGGTGCTGCTGTTCCTTGCCGCCGCCAACCGCGATCCGCGCCGTTGGGAAAAGCCTGACCAGTTCGACGTCCGGCGCCGCGCGACCGGGCATATGACATTCGGCACCGGCATTCACGGCTGCGTCGGCCAGGCGGTCGCGCGTCTGGAGAGCGAGGCCGTGTTCGGCGCGCTGGCCAAGCGCGTCGCGTCGTTCGAAATGACCGGCGAGCCTGAGCGGCGGTTGAACAATACCTTGCGCGGGCTCGATACCCTGCCGCTTCGCATCCATCCGGTCTGAAGCGATGGCGCAAGGAGCGGTTGCGATCGTAGGCAGCGGCCATGCCGGCTTTCAGGTCGCGGCCTCGCTGCGCCAGCTCGGCTTCAGCGAACCGGTCTACCTCATCAATGACGAGGGCCATCTGCCCTATCAGCGGCCGCCTCTGTCCAAGGCCTACCTCAAGGGTACCGGCGGTCCTGAAACCCTGATGTTCCGGCCGCAAAAATTCTATTCCGACCAGAACATCGAGCTGATCTCGGATCGCGCCGTCGCGATCGACCGCGCGTCGCGCAAACTGAAGCTCGCAACCGGCGCTTCCCTCGACTACGGCCACCTGGTGCTCGCCACCGGCGCGCGCAACCGCCTGCTCGACATCCCCAACGCCAATCTACCCGACGTGCGCTACCTGCGTATCCTCGATGACAGCGAGGATTTGCGGAAGCGGATGGCGTCCCGCAAGCATGTCGTCGTGATCGGCGCGGGCTTCATCGGACTTGAGTTTGCCGCGACCGCGCGGATCAAGGGCCTTGAGGTCGATGTGCTTGAGCTCGCAAGCCGCGTGATGGCGCGCGCGGTGACCGCCGAGATTTCGGAATATTTTCAAGGACGCCACGCGGACGCCGGCATCCGCATTCATCTCGGCGTGCAGGCGACCGCGATCGAGGCCAGCGGCGATAAGGTTACCGGCGTCAGCCTCAGCGACGGCCGCCATATCCCGGCGGACCTCGTCGTGGTCGGCGTCGGCGTGTTGCCCAATGTCGAACTGGCGGCGGAAGCGGGTCTTTCGGTCGCTTCTGGCATCATCGTCAACGAGCACCTGTTGACGACCGATCCGAATATCTCGGCGATCGGCGACTGCGCGCTGTTTGCAAGCCCGCGGTTCGGCGGCTCGCTGCGGCTGGAGTTGGTGCAGAACGCCACCGACCACGCGCGCTGCGTGGCGGCGCGGCTGACCGGCGACGACAAGGTCTATGACGGCCAGCCCTGGTTCTGGAGCGACCAGGGCGACGACAAGCTGCAGATCGCGGGCCTGACCACGGGTTACGATCGCGTGGTGCTGCGCGGCGATCCGGCCCAGAAAGCGTTCTCCGCGTTCTGCTACAGGGCCGGCAAGCTCGTCGGCATCGAGTTCGTCAACCGGGCAGGGGACCACATGTTCGGCCGCCGCCTGTTGCCGATGGATCGCTCGATCGAGCCGGAGCAGGCTGCGGATCAAAGCTTCGATCTGAAGCGCACGCTGGCTTAAGCCACTCATACAACCTCCGCCGCGGTGGGCATCGACGGGGCCGCGCCCATCCGCTGCACGCAGATCGAGGCGGCCTTGTTGGCGTATTCAAGCGCGTCGCGAACAGATATGCCTTGCGCGAGCCGTGCGGCGAGCGCGCCGACAAAGCAATCGCCGGCGCCGGTGGTATCGACGGCCTTGACGAAATGGCCCGGCACGATGACGAGCTCGCCGCCGACCAGCGCGAGCACGCCCCGCTTGCCCAGCGTGACGCAGATGATCCGGTCGGGGCGGGCTTGCAGCGATTCCGCCGCGGCGATGAAGCGTATGTAGTCGTCGCTGTCATGAAGCTCGATGCCTGCGAGCAGGCCGAGTTCGGTTTCGTTGAGCACCAGAATATCGACGAGATCGAGCAACTCGCGGCCGAACTTGCTGGCCGGCGCCGGATTGAGAATTGTCGTGGCGCCTGCCGCCGCGGCGCGCTGGAAGAAGGCCATGATGGCGGGTTGCGGGATCTCGAACTGGCTGACGGCAATATCACCCTTTGCCAGCGCAGGCGAGGCGACATCCTCGGCGCTGACCAGCCCATTGGCGCCGGGAATGACGACGATGGTGTTGTCGGCATTGGCAATCGTGATGATCGCCGTGCCGGTATGCGCCTCGGCGGTTGGCCGCACGAAGCCGAGGTCGACGCCCTCGCTCGCGAGAAACGCCATCAGCTGATCGCCGAAGGCATCCGCGCCGAGCCGGCCGATCAGCGTGGTCGGCGCGCCCAACCTCGCCGCCGCGACCGCCTGGTTCGCGCCCTTGCCGCCGGGAAAATACCGCACGGCCTGGCCGGCAACCGTCTCGCCGACCCGCGGATGCCGCTCCGCCGTCGCCACCACATCCATGTTGATGCTGCCGGCGACGAATACGCGGGCCATGCTCGTTTCCAAACCCGTTAGACCCGGACCTCGAACTCCTGCCTGACCTTGTCGATGTCGGCAAGCGTCGGCAGTCCGGCTTCGTTGCCCAGCCGCTGGATCTTGTAGGTCGATGCGGCGCGGGCGAAATCGAAATGGTCGCGCCAGCTTTTGCCGGGATTGGCGAGATAGGAATAGATGTAGGCGCCGTGAAACACATCGCCGGCGCCGTTGGTGTCGAGCACGCGCTCGCGCGGGATCGGCAGCGCGGGAAGCGTGTGCACCGCGCCGCTTTCATCGTACCAGAGCAATCCCTTTTCTCCCATCGTCACCCCGCCGACCCGGCAGCCGCGGCTCTTGAGATAGTCGAGCATCTTTTCCGTTGTCATATCCATCTGTTCGCACAGCCGCTCGGCGACGATCGCGACATCGATGAATTCCAGGAGCTCGTGGGTGTTGGTGCGCAAGCCGCCGCCATCGAGCGAAGTGAGGATTCCCTGCTCGCGGCACAGCTTGGCGTAGTGGATCGCGGCGTCCGGCTGGTGGCCATCGACATGCAGCGCGCGGCAAGTGCCGAGGTTGAGCAGCGGGAAGGGATGGATATGCGCGTCGTCGCGGCAGCGTACGATCGCCCGCTTGCCGTCCTTCGGCATGATGAACGACAGCGAGGAGGCGTTGACCTTGCGCGGATGGATCGAGATGCCGTACTTCGCGCTCATGTCCTGGAACATGCGCCCGAGCCAGTCGTTGGCCACCGTCGCGATCAGGTCCGGCACGATCCCGAGCTTGGCGCAGCAGAACGCCGCGGTCACCGCGTTGCCGCCGAACGAGACCGCATAGGCGGAGGCCACGTGCTTTTCGTCGCCGGTCGGCATGTGGTCGGTAATGAAGGTGACGTCGATATAGGTTTGTCCGATAAAGAGGGCCTGCATGCGATTTTCCATCAAGCGCTGAATGGGGTGGTGTTCGGCCCCGGCGTCTCACATTAGCACCGGTTATGCGAGCCCACCGCTGAAATTATTCGCAAATCCGCCGCCATAATCGCTTGAGATCGGCTGCGCCACCCCGGGCATCGTCGGCATGCCGCGCCGTTCCGAGACGGCGCGCGGCAGGTCCAGGTTCCGGGGGCGGACGTGATCGCCAGCAGTTCATCGATCATGTGTCCGATGGCGAGGTCCGCGCCGCCAACGACGCGCGGGGCGTTTGCCGTGATCAGCGGTCTCGACCACGTCGTCGTGCTGGTCGAGGACATCAAGGCCGGTCAAGCCGCCTATGAGACGCTGCTCGGACGGCTGCCTTCGTGGCAGAACAGCGGCGACGGCGCCGAGCGCGTGCTGTTCACGCTCGACAACATGACCTTGGAGCTGATGGCGCCTCACGGCTTTAGCGTCGCGCCGATCGCATCCGCGACGTGATCAGGATCTGCGGGCGAGGGGCTCGCCAGCATCTGCTTCGCAACCCCCGATATCGCCAAGATGCAACGCCGGCTCGACCGCGTGGCGCTGAAGCCGGACCCTATCGTCGAGGTCGAGAGCCGCGATTCGGTCTCCGGCGCGAGCCTGAACTGGAAACGCACGCGCGCGACCACCGACCTGACCCGGGGCGTGCGGATGTTCTTTCTGGAATTCGCCGCAGAGCGTCCGCGCTCGGTCGCAACGACGTCCGCGGCCGATCCTCGGGCTCGATCATGTCGTGATCTCGACCGAAGACCCGGAGCGCGCCGCGGCGCTTTATGGCGCGCGGCTCGGCCTTGACATGGCGCTCGACCGCACGCATCAGGAGTGGGGCCAATTGATGTTCTTCCGCTGCGGCGATCTGATCGTCGAGGTGGTGCGGCGGCCGGTCGCGGGCGGCGACCAGACCCACGACAAATTGTGGGGATTGAGCTGGCGCGTCGCCGACATCGAGGCTACCCGGGCGCGGCTGCTCGCGGCGGGGCTCGAAGCCTCCGAGGTGCGGACCGGCCGCAAGCCCGGCACGCGCGTCATGAGCCTGCGCAGCGGCACCTGCGGCATCCAGACCTTGCTGCTGGAGAAGACCCGCGCAAGGTGTGAGGCAGACTTTCTTACCTCTCCCCTTGCGGGAGAAGGTGGCGCACTGAGCGAAGCGAGAGCGCGTTCGGATCGGGGTCTGTCTCCGCGGACAGACGACCCTCATCCGGCGCTTCGCGCCACCATCGTCGCGCAATTGACAGGCAGAACTTCGTTCATTCTCAAACGTCTTCACGCGCTTCGTGCTACATTCGATTTTTTTAACCCAATTGCGAGCAACCCGTTTGGCAAAAGCAAAGCGAATACCGAAATGGCAGCGCGACCCCGAGGGCATGCGGCGTCGCATTCTCGAGGCCGCCAAGCAGGAATTCGCCGCCCATGGCCTTGCCGGCGCCCGCGTCGACCGGATCGCGGCCAAGGCCGGCGCCAACAAGCGCATGCTGTACTACCATGTCGGCAAGAAGGACGATCTCTACCTCGCCGTGCTCGAAGGCGCCTATGAGAAGATCCGCATCGAGGAGCGCGGGCTCGATCTCGAACATCTCGATCCGCCCGAGGCGATCAAGCGCCTGATCGATTTCACCTGGAACTATTTCCTGCGCAATCCGGAATTCCTGGCGCTGTTCAACACCGAAAATCTCGCGAAGGCGCGGCACCTGAAGCGCTCGACCAAGGTCAAGTCGATGCACTCGCCCTTTGTCGAGATGATCCGCACCGTGGTCCGGCGCGGCGTCGAAAGCGGCGACTTCCCGGTCGCGGTCGATCCGGTGCAGCTCTACATTTCGATCGCCGCCTTGAGCTTCTTCTATTTGTCGAACAGCGCGACGCTTGAGCTTTATTTTCGGCCGCGACCTTTGGCGCGCGGCGCCAAGGACGAGCGCCTCGACCACATGGTCGCGCTGGTGCTGGCGGCGCTGACCGGAAAATCGTTCGCCGCGTTCGGCAAGAAGGCGGCGGCGAGATTGCGCGTTCCGGCGGACCACCCCGACTTCATCCCCCGTCGTCCCGGCCAAGCGAGCAGAGCAAACGCGAGCCGGGACCCTTGACCGCCGGCCTTCGTTATTGCCGGAGGCCTGTTGTTGCCAAAAGCCTCGGCTCGACAGAAAGTCGTCATATCCGCGGAATGCGGGTATCCAGTAGTCAATTGACAGCAGTGAGAGGGTCGAGACGCACGGCGTACTGGATCATCCGCCCTCGTGGATGATGACAGCCGGGGTAGTGCTAAGGTTCGATGTTCAAACAGCAGCGTCAAATGAAGGCGCAACTTCGCTGGGCCCGGCGTTCGCCGGCGCGACTTCCGCCGCAACAAAGCGGCTGGACAGTATTTATCCAGCGGGTTAATTTCTGTTTGTAAAACCAGAAGCCAGGGAGGGACGCGTGGCGGAGATGGCTTTGCCGAAACGCCGGCCGCGGAGGCGGAGGCCTTCTAGGCCTTCTAGGCCTTCTAGGCCGCGCATCCCGATCTCTAGGCGGCAAAATCCGCCTCGCCATCCATGACGGCGATCTGCTGACGGGATCGCTGACCGCGCCCGGTTTTGCAACGTCCGTGCATCCAGTTGGTCCACTTTGTCGCCGCTCGCGCGGCCCACAATGAAAATTCTTCAGGAGAAAGTCATATGACGACGCAACGTCTCGGCATCATCATGAACGGCGTCACCGGCCGGATGGGGACGAACCAGCATCTGATCCGCTCGATCGTCGCGATCCGCGACGCGGCGGCGTCAGGCTTCGAACGGCGACCGCGTGATGCCCGATCCGATCCTGGTCGGCCGCAACGCCGACAAGCTCGCGCAGCTGGCCAAGCAGTTCAACGTCGCGCGCTGGACCACCGATCTCGACGCGGCGCTCGCCGACCCGAACGACACGGTGTTCTTCGATGCGGCGACGACGCAGGCGCGGCCGGCGCTGCTGACGCAAGGCGATCGCCGCCGGCAAGCACGTCTATTGCGAGAAGCCGATCGCGACCAATCTCGACGAGGCGGTCGCGGTCGCGCGGCTCGCCAACGCCAAGCGGCGTCAAGCACGGCGTGGTGCAGGACAAGCTGTTCCTGCCGGGCCTGCAGAAGCTCGCGTTCCTGAGCGATTCCGGCTTCTTCGGCCGCATCCTCTCGGTGCGCGGCGAGTTCGGCTACTGGGTGTTCGAAGGCGACTGGCAGCCGGCGCAGCGGCCGTCGTGGAATTACCGCAAGCGAGGACGGCGGCGGCATCATCCTCGACATGCTCTGCCACTGGCGCTACGTGCTCGACAATCTGTTCGGCGAGGTCGAAAGCGTGACCTGCCTCGGCGCCACGCACATCCCAGAGCGCTTCGACGAGCAGGGCAGCAACTACCAGGCGACCGCCGACGATGCCGCCTATGCCACCTTCGAGCTCGAAGGGCGGCGTGATCGCGCACATCAACATGTCGCTGGTGCACGCGGGTCCATCGCGACGACCTCGTCACCTTCCAGGTCGACGGCACCCATGGCTCGGCGGTCGCGGGCCTGACCGACTGCATGACCCAGGCGCGGCAAGCACGCCGCGGCCGGTGTGGAACCCGGACGAGAAGCGGCTGCACGATTTCTTCGCCGACTGGCAGAAGCTGCCGGAGAACAACTCCTACGACAACGGCTTTAAGGTGCAGTGGGAGATGTTCATCCGCCACGTCTGCGAGGACGCGCCGTACAAATACACGCTGCTCGAAGGCGCCAAGGGCGTGCAGCTCGCCGAATGCGCGCTGCAGAGCTGGCGCGAGCGGCGCTGGATCGACGTCGCGCCGACTCGAGACGTGTGAGGAGATCGCAGCCATGAACAAGCCGGTGCTGCCGATGTCGTCGCTGTCGCTGCGACTGCCGAACGCCGATCGATCGCTCGAGACCTATCGCCTCGCCGCGTCGCGGACGTTTCCGGCAAAACTCGCGGGCACGCTCAACCGCGTGGCGTTTTCCGCCGCCCACGTGGTCGCCGATCCGCTCGCCGATGTCGATCCCTGGCTCGCCGCCGCGATCGATTGGGACAGGACCATCGCGTTCCGCGAGCATGTCTGGGACCTCGGCCTTGGCGTCGCGGAGGCGATGGACACCGCGCAGCGCGGCATGGGGCTGGATTGGCCGACCTCGCTGGAACTGATCACGCGCTCGGTCGCGGCCGGCGAAGGCGCGCGGCAACGCGCTGGTGTTTTCCGGCGCCGGCACCGATCACCTCGCGGCGGAAGACGCCAAGACCCTCGACGACGTGATCCGCGCCTACGAGGAGCAGATCGCCGCGATCGAGAAGGTCGGCGGCCGGATCATCCTGATGGCGTCGCGGGCGCTGGCAAAACTCGGCCGCAACGCCGACGACTACGCCAAGGTCTATGACCGCGTGCTGTCGCAGGTCCGCGAGCCCGTGATCATCCACTGGCTCGGCGACATGTTCGATCCGGCGCTGGCGGATTACTGGGGCACGCCGAGCCTCGATGCGGCGATGGATACGGCCGTCGGCATCATCAACGCCAACGCCGCCAAGGTCGACGGCGTCAAGGTCTCGCTGCTCGACAAGAGCCGCGAGATCGACATGCGCCGACGGCTCGACAAGCACCGTCAACATGTATACCGGCGACGATTTCAACTATGCCGAACTGATCGCCGGCGACGACCAGGGCTTTTCCCATGCGCTGCTCGGCATTTTCGACGCGATCGCGCCGGCGGCATCCTATGCGCTGTCGCGGCTCGCGGCCGGCGACGAGGCCGGTTTTCACGACGTGCTGGGGCCGACGGTGCCGCTGTCGCGCCACATCTTCAAGGCGCCGACCCGCTTCTACAAGACCGGCGTCGTGTTCATGGCCTATCTCAACGGCCATCAGGATCACTTCACGATGGTCGGCGGGCAGGAGAGTGCGCGCTCGACGCTGCATCTGGCCGAGCTTTTTCGATTGGCCGACCAGGCGGGTCTGTTGTCGAACCCGGAGCTGGCGACGCGGCGGATGAAGGCGGTGCTGGCGCTGCGCGGCATTGAGCCTGATGCGGGATTTTTCTTCCGATCACCGCTGGCTGTCGCTCAACACCGCGACGGTGCGCAAGCAGGGCGATCTTGCTGAGATCATCGAGGCCTGCGCGCGGCACGGCATCCGCGCCATCGATCCCTGGCGCGACCAGGTCGCGCGGCATAGGCCTCGACCGCGCGGTGCGCGCGGTGCGCGATGCGGGGCTCGAGCTATCGGGCTATTGCCGCGGCGGCATGTTTATCTCCGATGCCGCGCACCGCACCGAAGTGCGCGACGACAATCGCCGCGCGGTCGACGAGGCCAAGGCGCTGGGCGCGCCCTGCATCGTGCTGGTGGTCGGCGGGCTGCCGCAATATTCGCGCCCCGGCAGCGCCGCTTCCAGGGATATCGCGCTGGCGCGCGTGCAGGTCGAGGACGCGCATCGCCGAGATGCTGGAATACGCCAAGCAGGCGAACCTGCCGCTCGCGATCGAGCCGCTGCATCCGGCCTACGCCGCCGACCGCGCCTGCGTGAACACGACCAAGCAGGCGCTCGACATCTGCGACCGGCTCGATGCCGGGCGCACCGGCGCGCTCGGGGTTGCGCTCGACGTCTATCACATCTGGTGGGACCCGGATTTATCGGCGCAGATCGCCCGCGCCGGCAAAGATCGCCTGCTCGCGTTCCACGTCTGCGACTGGCTGGTGCCGACCAAGGACATTCTCAACGACCGCGGCATGATGGGCGACGGCGTGATCGACATCCGAGCCATCCGCGCCGCGGTCGAGGCGCAAGGGTTTGGCGGCTATTCCGAGATCGAGATTTTTTCCAACGCGTGGTGGGAAAAGCCGATGGACGAGGTGTTGCGCACCTGCATCGAACGGCACCGGACGGTGGTGTGAGGGCGGAGCGCCCGCGGATTGCCGCACAGACTCGATGACTTCAGGCCTGCCTCTGGTAAGGTGCGGCCCGATTCACGGGTTTAGGCAAATGGCAAGACGTACCGGCAGCGCGGATCTTCCCCTCCACGGCGGACGGGTTCCTCCGTGGCTGGCGACGCGCATGTCCTCGCTTGGCGCGATCATCGCCCAAGCCATCGTGCACCATTACGGCCGCGACGAATTTCTGGAGCGGCTGTCGCATCCGTTCTGGTTTCAGTGCTTCGGCGCCGTGATGGGGATGGACTGGCATTCGTCCGGCATTACGACGAGCGTCATCGGGGCGCTGAAGCGCGGTCTTGCACCGTTGCAGGGACGAGCTCGGCATTCATGTTTGCGGCGGCCGCGGCCGGCATTCGCGCAAGACGCCCGACGAACTCCGCCTGCTCGGCGAGCGCATCGGCTTCGATGGCGAACGCACTGACGCGTGCAAGCCGCCTGGTCGCCAAGGTCGACAGTGCTGCGGTCCAGGATGGTTTCGAGCTCTACCTTCATGGATTCTTCGTCACCGACGATGGCAAATGGACCGTGGTGCAACAGGGCATGAACGACGCCAAGAGGCAGGCGCGCCGCTACCATTGGCATTCGCAAAAAGCTGAAGGATTTCGTCGAGGAGCCGCACAGCGCCATCGATGGACCGGCGCAGGGTGAGATCATCAATCTCACGGATCGGCGCGCCCAGAGGTCGCGCGCGGCACAACTCGAATTGCTGAGCGAACTTGGACCGGACCGCATCGTTTCCGAATTCGAGGCGCTAACGGTCGCAAAAACAACAAAGCCACAGCACGTGCTCCCGCATCTCATCATGCCGGCGCATCACGATGTGCGCGCAAAGGATGTCTTCACCCGCCGCCTTCACGGCACGCTTGCCGCCGCGGCCGAGCGGGGACCGCGGATTTTCCCGATCTTCTGCTGACGCCCGGGGTCGGCGCCCGCGCGGTGCGATCGCTGGCCATGGTGGCCGAGGTCGTGCACGGCGCTCCCTATCGCTTTGCCGATCCAGCGCGGTTCTCGCTGGCCCATGGCGGCAAGGATCGTCATCCCTATCCCGTTCCGCTCAAGGTGTATGACGAGACCATCCGCGTCCTCAAATCGGCTGTTCAAAATGCGAGGCTCGGTCGCGAGGAAGAAATCGAGGCAGTCAGGCGTCTCGACAACGAAGCGCGCCGGCTGAGGGAACCGCGGAGGGCCGTCGCTGGAAGCTTTCATCGCCAAGGAGCGCGCGGCCTCGGCCGAGCTTGACGGACGATCGGTGTTCGGTTGGGAGCGCGACATCGCGCCGGCCGGAAAGCGGGATTTGTTCGGACGGTGACGGTATGCCCTCGAGAAGCGCAGGCGTCCTGGCGTTCCGAACCAGGGTGGCCAGATCGAGGTCCTGCCGGTTCATCCAGCGACAAAGCGCAAGGCGCCTTGCTCGACCGCCTCGACGCGATGGTCGAGAGCTCGGCAAGCAATTGAGCTAGAGCGAACGGCACAGGACGGTGGTTTAGGATTTGCATAGCTTCAGGATTTGCAAAGCGCCGGAATTTTGTTGACCATTGACCGACCCGCGAGATGCCTGGAGCCGAGCCAATGACCGATCCGATCGACCCATCCGACCCCTCCGCCTATACGCCGCCCAAGGTCTGGAGCTGGAACAAGGATAGCGGCGGCAGGTTTGCCAGCATCAATCGTCCGATCGCGGGCCCAACCCATGACAAGGAGCTGCCGGTCGGTCGCCATCCGCTGCAGCTTTATTCGCTGGCGACGCCGAACGGCGTGAAGGTGACGGTGATGCTGGAGGAGCTGCTGGCGCGCGGGTTTAGCGGCGCGGAATACGATGCGTGGCTGATCCGGATCGACGGCAATCAGTTCGGCAGCGGCTTTGTGGCGGTCAATCCCAACTCGAAGATCCCGGCGCTGATGGACCGCAGCGGACCCAAACCGATCAGGGTGTTCGAATCCGGCTCGATCCTGCTGCATCTCGCCGAGAAGTTCGGGGCGTTTTTGCCGACCGGCGGCCAGGTGCGCGCCGAATGCCTGTCGTGGCTGTTCTGGCAGATGGGCAGCGCGCCCTATCTCGGCGGAGGATTTGGCCACTTCTACGCCTACGCGCCGACCAAGATCGAATACGCCATCGACCGTTTTGCGATGGAGGTGAAGCGTCAGCTCGACGTGCTCGACCGCCGTCTTGCGGACAACGAGTATCTCTCGGGCGGCGACTATTCGATCGCCGACATCGCGGTCTGGCCCTGGTACGGCGGTCTCGCCAAGGGCCTCTTGTATGGCGCCGGCGAATTCCTGAGCGTGCAGGACTACGTCAATGTGCAGCGCTGGACCGACGCCATCGCCAAACGCCCGGCCGTGCAGCGCGGGCGCATGGTCAACCGCACCTGGGGCGAGCCCGCAAGCCAGCTCCATGAGCGTCATGATGCCAGCGATTTCGAAACCCGGACGCAGGACAAGCTTGGCGAGAGCGAAGCCGCGGCCGGGGCGTGAGGAGCAGTTAATCCACCACGCACGGCACGCTCGAAAACCCGCGAAACCGGACCCGGCCGCCGCGCACCGGTTCGCCATCCAACGCGTAGCCCGGAAACCGCTGCAAGAACCGCGAAATCGCGATCGCGCCTTCGAGCCGCGCCAGCGCCATGCCGGCGCATTGATGCGCGCCGGTGGCGAAGGCGAGATGCCGGTTCGGGATGCGGGTGATGTCGAAGGTCTCAGCGTTTTCGAATTGCGCCGGATCGCGGTTGGCGGCGCCGATGCACAGCGTCACCGGGGTGCCTTGCTCCAGCATGACGCCGGAGAGCTCGACGCGCTCGGTGGTCATGCGGTTGCCGAGCTGGTTCGAGCTTTCGTAGCGCAGGATTTCCTCGACCGCGGTCTTGATCAGATCGGGATTCTGGATCAGCCGCCGCTTCTCGGCCGGATGCTCCGACAATGCCACCAGCCCGTTGCCGATCAGATTGGTGGTGGTTTCGTGGCCGGCATTGAGCAGGAAGATGCAGTTGTGCAGGAGCTCCTTTTCCGTCAACTGCTCGCCACTAACCTCGCCTTGGATCAATCGCGTCAGCACGTCGCGTTCGGGATTGCCGGGTGTGGCGCGCCGGCGCTCGACCAGGGTTTCGAGATAGGCGAGAAAATCTTGCACCGCGCGATTGCCGCGGGCAAAAACTTCCGGGGAGATCACCGGTTCGAGCGCGCCGAGAATCGCCAGCGACCAGTCGCGCAAGGGCTCGCGCTCGTCATGGGGCACGTCGAGCAGGTTGCCGATCACCTCGACCGGAATGGCCGAGGCAAAATCCCCGATCAATTCGAAGCGGCCTTTCGCCTCGATGGCGTCGAGCAGCCGCTCGACCAGCGCGATCAGGTCGCCTTCCATCTCGGCGATCGCGCGCGGCGACAGCGCGCCCATGATCAGCCGCCGCACGCGGGTGTGCGCCGGCGGGTCGTTGAAGACGAGGCTGGTGGTGTGGTGCTCGTAGAGCAGGGAATTGCCGTATTTCGGCAAGAACTCCCGTCGCTTGTCGGATGAGAACAGCTTGGTGTTCTTGTAGGCGGTGACGAGGTCATCATAGCGGGTCAGGAAGCGGGAGCCGTTGGGCATCAGCTTGACCGGCTCGTTTTCCCGCAGTGCACGATAGGTCGGGTAGGGGTTGAGGTAAAATTCCGGCGTCAGCCTCTCCAGGTCGAAGCTCGCCGCCAGCTCTCGCGCATCCCTGGTCATGCTGTCATACTCTCCGGGCAGGCCGTCATGCCGTTTTGGCCCTATCGCAAAACGCTTGGGCCACTACAGTCCCGCCACCCCAATCCCTTGCTAGCTGACTGGACATCAAAATGCACGCCCGCGCCGACGCTCCAGCCGACCAGGCCGCCGACCAAGGCGCTGACCAAAGCTTTTCCTGGCCGGAGGACATCTTCACCATATTGCAGCGCTTCGACGTCCGTCAGGTGCCTTATGTACCGGATGCCGGGCATTCCGAGCTGATCCAGCGGGTGCTCAAGTCACAGACCATGCGCGGCATTCCGCTCACGACCGAAGAGGAGGGCGTGGCGCTGCTCGCTGGCGCCTGGGCCGGCGGCCAGCGCGGCGTGCTGTTGATGCAGTCGAGCGGGGTCGGCAACTGCATCAACATGCTGTCGCTGACGCAAATCTTCCGTCTGCCGTTCCTCACGCTTGGTGACGATGCGCGGCGAATGGGGCGAGTTCAATCCCTGGCAGGTGCCGATGGGATCGAGCACGCAAGGCGTCTTCGAGCTCTCCGGAATAAAGGTATTGCGCGCGACCCATCCGCAGGAAGTGCGCGAGGTGATGGAGGCGGCCGCAAGCCAGGCCTACAACGCCTGCACGCCGACCGCGGTGTTGTTGTCGCAGCGCCTGATCGGGACAAAGGTGTTCGTGAAATGAGCAAAGCCAACCTTCTCAATCGCCGCGACGTGGTTTCCAGCCTGCTCAGGGATCGCAAGGACGCGATCGTGGTCGGGGGTCTCGGCGCCTCGACCTATGACATCGCCGCCGCCGGCGATCACAACAGGAACTTCTATCTGTGGGGCGCCATGGGTGGCGCGGTCATGATCGGCCTCGGGCTGGCGCTGGCGCAGCCGAAACTGCCGGTCGTGGTGATCACCGGCGACGGCGAGATGCTGATGGGGATGGGAAGCCTCGCCACCGTCGGCCTGCAGAAGCCGGCCAACCTCTCGATCGTCGTGCTCGACAATGAAAGCTATGGCGAGACCGGCGGGCAGATGAGCCACACGGCCTCCGCCGCCGACCTGGTCGGCGTCGCCCGCGCCTGCGGCATCGCCGACGCTCGACGCGCTCGACACCCTGGCCGAGATCGACGGCCTTTGCGCCGGCCCTGCAGGACGTCTCGGCGGGCCCACGCTTTGCCAGCGTCAAGATCGACGCCGCCAACCTGGAGCGCGTGCTGTCCAACCGCGACGGCATGTTTGTCCTCACTCGGCTGCGCGGTGCGCTCGGGTTCGATCCGATCTAGCGCGCCACCAGCGGGCAGCCGCCTTCCGCGAGCGGACGGAACGCCTGGTCGCCGGGGATGACGCCGAGCATCTTGTAATAATCCCAGGGCCCGGTGGATTCCGCGGGCATTTTCACCTGCGCGAAATACATGTCGTGGACCAGCCGGCCGTCCTCGCGCAAATGTCCGTTCTTGACGTAGAAATCGTTCACCGGCAGTTCGCGCATCTTCGCCATCACCGCCTTCGCTTCATCGGTTCCGGCGGCGGCGATCGCGGCGACGTAGTGGCGGACGGCCGAATAGACGCTCGCCTGTGCCATGGTCGGCATCCGGCCCTGCTTGTCGAAGAAGCGTTTCGACCAGGCACGGCTCTCATCGTCGCGATCCCAGTAGAACGCGGTGACGAACTTCAATCCCTGCGCGGCTTTCAGCTCCATGCCGCGAGGCCGGCGACAGAGCAGGTCCAGCTCCGTTGTTACCAAGTTCATTCAAAGTGGTTGGCCACGCCCGACAACGATGAGCACTGCGTCGACGCCAAAGCTCTCTGACCGGGTGGCGGCTTTGGTCGTTGTTCGACCGTGGGGCCTGAGCCGTTCTCATTCAGCACCGCATGCTGAATTTGCTTTTCGGCTTGACGGAAGTGCCTCAACACCAAATCGGCCAGGTCGCGTGCCGATCCACGCTCGCCATCGGAAACACGATTTTTGTCCAAAACTAGGACTTGTTTATATTATAAACTTGTTGTACAACCTCAAGACAGCGTAGGAGCATGCGATGGCTGAATTTGGCGACAGGGCTGCCGTGCCGGAGAGGTTGCACGCTCTGGACGCGGTCCGAGGGTTCGCCCTGCTGCTCGGGATCGTGTTCCACGCGACAATCTCGTTTGTTCCCGCCCCGGCTCAGATCTGGATTGTCGAGGACAGTCATCGCAGCACGGCACTCGCCATGCTGTTCTTCACCATTCACGTTTTCCGCATGACGACCTTCTTCCTGATCGCCGGTTTTTTCGCCCACATGAGTTTCCATCGCCGGGGTGCGAAAGCCTTCATCGGCGACCGATTGAAGCGGGTCGGTCTGCCGCTACTGCTGGGTTGGCCGCTTGTGTACGCTGCTATCCATGCAGTCGTTGTGTGGGCTGCCATCTCCGCCAACGGAGGTCATCTGCCCGCAACTCCGCGACCGCCCTGGCCGACTTTTCCAAAGTTTCCCCTGACTCATCTTTGGTTCCTCTACGTGCTGCTGGAGCTCTACGCCGGGGTCCTGATCCTGCGTGCTGGCGTCGCTGTGATCGACAGGACAGGCCGCGTCCGCTTGATCGTCGACCGTATGGTCAGTCTGGTGATGCATAGCGCGCTTGCGCCGGTCGTCCTGGCTCTGCCCCTCGCGGTCGCTTTCGCCGTTGATCCAAAGTGGCTGATGTGGTTTGGCGTCCCGACGCCGAACTCATCCTTCGTGACCAACCCAGCGGCGCTGATCGGCTTCGGCGCGGCCTTCGGCTTCGGTTGGCTGCTGCATCGCCAGGCCGAATTGCTCCGAATACTGGAGCGGCGCTGGGCGCTGAACCTCTGCCTCGCCATCGCCCTCTGCACGGCCAGCCTCGCCATTGCCGGCGTGACACCTCAGTTGACGCCGATCAGAGGATGGCGTGGCGGCGCTTGCTGGCGCCGGCTGCTATGCGCTGGCGACGTGGACGGCGACCTTCGCGGTGATCGGCCTGGCGCTGCGGTTTCTGTCAGGCTTCAGCCCGACACGGCGCTACATCGCCGACGCTTCCTATTGGCTTTATCTGATCCACCTGCCGATCGTGATGGCGCTGCAGGTCGCGGTCTCCCGTCTCGACTGGCCCTGGCCGGTCAAGTTCGCGGCTATTTTGGCGGTGGCCTTCCCATTGATGTTCGCCAGCTACCAGCTGCTGGTGCGCTACAGCTTCATCGGCGGGGTGCTCAACGGCCGCCGTGCGCCTCGCAATGCCGCCGTGCGCTTGCAGCCTCAATCGCCACCGTCCCCGCCGTTGGCGATGAGAGCGTTTTCCAGCGAAGTGGACCCGGTTCGCGTAAAGAAAACGCGTCAAAACAAAAAGCTAGAGCCTCCGTTCCGATTCGATCGGAACGGAGGCTCTAGACAGGAGACACTCGGATGAGCGCGACCCCGCAGTCGGTGCAAGATGATCTCGCGTTCATGCGCTCCCTGGTCGAGTCAGGAACTGGTGTCCAGCGCCCGTTTGGTGAGGCGTATCTCGCCGCCGGAATTTGCTACGGGGTCCAGATGATCCTGACGGCCGGGCAGAGCCTCGGTTGGCTGCCACATACCGCCAGCTGGTCGCTGACACTAGGTCTGGCGCCTACCATGGTCTTTCTCACCGTGCTGGCCTGGATCATCTGGCGCAGCCGCCACGCCGTACCGACGGGTGTCGTGGGACGGGCCATTGGGGCGGTGTTCGCTAGCATCGGGATAGCCAATCTGGTTCTCGTCGCGGTGATTGGCTCGGTGGCCCTGCGCCAGCACAGCTTGACCACTTGGCTGATATACCCCTGCACGGTCTTCGTGCTGCAGGGCGCCGCCTGGCTGGTCGCTTTCGCGTTGCACCGACGCGCGTGGCCTGCCTTGGTCGCGGTCGGCTGGTTCGCCAATGCCATTGTGATGGCTTGCTACATCGAGACGACGGCTTGGTTCCTTGTTTCGGCAGCTATTGGCTTTGTGCTGCTCATGGTCGTCCCCGGGGCGGTGATCACGCGGATCTCCCACGCAAATACCTAGGCGGACGCGGTGGCCGGCTTCGACATTGCCAAGATCGACGATGTCATCCATGGGCGTCTGCGCCTGGGCGTGATGGCATATTTGGCCAAGGCCGAGGTCGCCAGCTTCAATGAACTCAAGACCGTCCTGCAGGTTACCCAAGGCAACCTTTCCATTCAGTTGCGCAAACTGGAGGATGCCGGCTACATCGAGATCGACAAAAGCTTCCTGAGGAGGAAACCGCTGACGAGGGCGCGGCTGACCTCAGCGGGCCGCAAGGCGTTCAGAAATTATCTCGACGCGATTGGAAAGCTGGTAGCGGGCAGGGACACCTGAGCTCACGGTCGGCCTGTGTTTCTTCGATAAGTCGGCAGGCGAACCGGATAGGCTGACACGGTCGAGGCACTCGCTTGCCGTCACACGATGCAGTCTCGGGGATTTCCTATCTCTATTCGGTCACGAGGCCTTCGATGAGACTTGCCAAGGACGCCTCGTCACCGCCGAAACTCACAATCATAGCGTCCAGAAAAACGTCCGGATCGAACTTGTCGAAGTAGAGCGGATGGCCGGCTTGTTCAGCTAGCAACTGCTGGGGTGGCGCCCGACAGAGGCTGCCTGGGCTGATCGCCGCCCTCGACGGGCTTGCTTTCACGATGACCGATGGGGGGTGAGCTGGCGGGGGCGTGGGCTTGGTGCGCCATCGCCTGCGTTCCGCCGGTATATCTCCAGCAGACCGCGAATCGTCAGGTCGGGATCGAAATGATCGATCGCCGTCGTCGCGCCGTGGAACAGCGATGAGACACCGCCGGTGGCGACGACGGCCATCGCTTCGTTCCGCTCGGCCTTGATGCGAGCAATCATTCCCTCGATCAGCGCAACGTGTCCCCAGAAAATGCCGGACTGCATGGCGCTCACCGTGTCGTCGCCCACCACCCGCCGGGGCCTTTGCAGCGCGATCCTGGGAAGCTTCGCGGCGGCCGCATGCAGGGCCTCCATCGACAGGTGGACGCCTGGCGCGATCACGCCTCCCTCGAAGCCGCCGTCACTGCCGATCACGTCGAGGGTGATGGCGGTGCCGCTGTCGACGATGATCAAAGGCCCGGAATAGAGCACGAGCGCGCCGAGCGCATTGACCAGTCGGTCCGATCCGACCTCCGAGGGCTTGGTGGTCCGCACGGGGATACCGAGCTCGGTATTGTCGCCGATGATCAGCGGCTCGACGTGCAGGTACCGGCGCGACAGGTTTCGCAGGTTGAAGATCGACTGTGGCACCACACTGGAGATCACACAGGCGTCCAACAGGCCGAACTCCAGTCTGTGCATGGCCATCAGCTGCGAGAGCCACACGGCGTATTCATCGGCCGTCCGGCTGGGCTCCGTGGCCGAGCGCCATTGGGCGATCCAGTTTTCGCCGTCGTGAATTGCGAACAGGCTGTTGGTGTTGCCCTGCTCAATCGCCAGAAGCATCGGTCGATCCTATGTGATCCAGCCGCCAGCTCGTTGGTTTTGTCCACCCTGCGAGCGAGGCTTGGTTCGCTCGCCGCCAAACATCGATGCCGGAGGGTAGCCTAGTGTGGCCATTCGGGCAAAAGTACGAGCCGCCGCTCTATCGCCCGCCTGGACTGCGAAAACATCCAGTTATGAGCGCGCCCGACTTACGGCGGGCGCGGAACACTGCCGCAACAGGCCACGACCTGATTTGGACGACGGTTTATGAGCCGACGACGTAGTTGCACTGCAGCAGAAATCCTTGACTTTTTGCGTGGGTGAGTGCTTACTCACAAGATGAGCACTCTGCGCATGACCGGCGACCTCAGGCGGCAGCTGATTCTCGGCGCGGCCCGGCGTTGCTTTGCCCGTAACGGCTTTGCCGGCACCACGACCAAGAGCGTCGCGGCGGCGGCGGCCATTTCGGAAGCCTTGCTGTTCAAGCACTTTCCCTCCAAGGCGGCGCTGTACGCGGAAATTCTGGCGGAAGAGTGCGAGGCCGATCCGGATCTGTTGCATCTGCTCGGGCAGGAGCCGTCGACCGCAACCCTGGTCGAACTGGTCACGGGCATGGTCCGGCACTTCATGCAGATCAACGACGGCCCCTGCGAGCAGGAAGCGCAGCGGCTGCGATTGATGGCCACGAGCCATCTCGACGACGGCGAGTTCGCGCGGCTGCTCTATGCCAAGATCGGCAAGCTGATCGGGTCGATGTTCACGGCTTCGCTCGATCGCGCCGTGGCGGCGGGCGATGCCTCGCGGATCGGAACCGAGCCGCTCAACCTGTTCTGGTTCGCGCATCACACGGTGCTGATGGCGGCGCTGGCGCGGCTTCCGGCCGTGCCGTGCCTCGCTTACGGCAATGCCGCCGACCTCGAACGGCAGCTTTGCGAATTCATCCTGCGCGGCATCGGACTTAACGATGCCGCAATTGCTTCTCATCTGGACCGCGATTTGTCGCAAAACCCAGCAGTTGCGGTTACTGCAGAAAGTGCATGACATGAACATTGCGACTGAACCCAAGCTTGAAGGCAAGCCGATCGACGATAAGCAGCGTGCCCGCCCGGTGCGGATGGTGCGCTGGTTCATCGTGGTCGGTCTCGTGCTGGCGCTGCTGGTCGGCGGGCTGGTCGGCTTCAATGCCTTCCGCAGCCACATGATCGCGCAGTTCTTCGCCAACAATAAGCCGCCGCCGTCCAATGTCAGCGTGGCCGTGGCCAATTCCGAGGTGATTCCGAACCTCTTGACCGCGGTCGGCGATCTCGCCGCCGTGCATCAGGTCAACGTCACCTCCGATGTCTCGGGGCGCGTCACCGACATCATGTTCACGCCGGGCGCGCATGTGAAGGCGGGTACGCCGCTGGTGCAATTGTTCGACGCGCCCGACCAGGGCGACCTCGCCAACTTCAAGGCGCAGGCGACGGTGGGGCAGCTCTCGCTCGATCGCGCCAAGCAATTGGCCGCGCGGCAATTCGGTCCGCAGGCGACCGTGGATTCGGCGCAGGCCACCTACGATCAGGCCATGGCCGGCATCGCCAAGACCGAGGCCCTGATCTCGCAGAAGCTGGTGCGCGCGCCGTTCGACGGCGAACTCGGCGTTCGTCACATCGATCTTGGACAGTACCTGAGCGCGGGCACGCAGATCGTCACCCTGACCGACCTGTCCGTGCTCTATGCGAACTTCACGGTCACGGAAAAGGACAGCGGCCAGTTGAAGGTTGGCCAGGTCGTGCGCATCGCGGTCGACGCCTATCCGGGCCGGACCTTCGAGGGCAAGATCACCACCATCGAGCCGCAGATCGCCACCGACACGCGCAACATTCACGTGCAGGCGACGATCGCCAACCCCGATGAAGTCCTGAAGCCCGGCATGTTCGCGACCGTCACCGTGGTGCTGCCGGACAAGCCGCCGGTCGTCACCGTTCCCGAAACCGCGGTGGACTACACGCTTTACGGCGACTCGGTGTTCCTCATCACCGAGAAGAAGGCGGACGACGGCAAGTCCAGCCTGACCGCGGTCCGCACCTTCGTGCAGACCGGCAACCGGATCGAGGGCCGCGCCGAGATCCTCAAGGGATTGAAGCCCGGCGACCAGGTCGTTGCGGTCGGGCAGCTCAAGCTGCAATCGGGAGCCGCGGTCGTGATCTCGAAAGATCCGCCGCCGCCGATTCCCGCGCAGCCGCCGCGCTACTGATACGCGCCAGCGAAGGCGCATGATCTTTCGAAGGTCATGCTGAAGAAACCAGAGAGATAGCTGCGATGGCCTTAACCGATATCTTCATCAAGCGCCCGGTGCTGTCGGTCGTCGTCAGCCTGTTGATCCTGCTGATCGGCTTGCGGGCGGCAGCCGTGCTGCCGATCCGGCAATATCCGAAACTGTCGAACACCGTGGTCAATGTCACCACGGTCTATCCCGGCGCGGCGGCGGACTTGATCAACGGCTTCATCACCACCCCGATCGAGCAGGCGGTCGCCTCGGCCGAGGGCGTCGACTACATGACGTCGTCCTCGGTGCTCGGCACCTCGACGATCCAGGTCTTCATCAAGCTGAATTTCGACCCGAACCAGGCGTTGACCGAAGTGCTCGCCAAGGTCAACTCGGTCAAATACCTGATCCCGAAGGAATCCAACGACCCGATCGTCACCAAGACCACCGGCCAGACCACGGCGGTGATGTATCTCGGCTTCTCCAGCGAGGAGCTGAACGGCTCGGCGATCTCGGACTATCTGACGCGCGTCGTGCAGCCGGTGCTGTCGACGGTCGACGGCGTCGCCTCCGCCGACATCCTCGGCGGCCAGACCTTTGCGATGCGGCTGTGGCTCGATCCGGTCAAGATGGCCGGACGCGGCGTGTCGCCCAACGACGTTTCGGCCGCGATCGCCGCCAACAATTTCCAGGCCGCCGCAGGCCAGGCCAAGGGCTTCTTCATCGTCTCCAACGTATCGACCAATACCGACCTGCAGAGCGTCGACCAGTTCAAGCGCATGATCGTCAAGGCCAAGGACGGCGGCTTCGTGCGCATGGAGGACATCGCGACCGTCGAGCTCGCGGCGCAGAGCACCGATGCCAGCGTCGCCTTCAACGGCGAACACGCGATCTTCATCGGCGTGCAGGCGACCCCGCAAGGCAATCCGCTGACGCTGGTGAAGGGCGTCCGCGCGCTGTTTCCGGAGCTCGAGCGCAACCTGCCGCCGTCGATGAAGATGAAGGTCGCCTACGACTCCACCAAGTTCATCCAGTCGTCGATCGACGAGGTCGAGAAGACGCTGGGCGAAGCCGTGCTGAT
Source organism: uncultured Alphaproteobacteria bacterium (assembly GCA_963777475.1). GTDB lineage: Bacteria > Pseudomonadota > Alphaproteobacteria > Rhizobiales > Xanthobacteraceae > Bradyrhizobium. The sequence goes on along the minus strand of CAVZQX010000045.1, from coordinate 49,772 downwards.
CGTCGTGGTGGTGATCTTCCTGTTCCTGGCCTCGTTCCGCTCGGTGGTCATTCCCGTCATCACCATCCCGCTGTCGCTGATCGGCGTCTGCTCGCTGATGCTGATCATGGGCTTCAGCTTCAATCTGTTGACGCTGCTCGCCATGGTGCTGGCGATCGGGCTGGTCGTCGACGACGCCATCGTGGTGGTGGAGAACATCCACCGGCATCTGGAGGAGGGTAAACCTCCGGTGCAGGCGGCGCTGCAAGGCGCGCGCGAGATCGTCGGTCCCGTCATCTCGATGACGATCACGCTTGCGGCGGTCTACGCGCCGATCGGCTTCCTCGGCGGCCTGACCGGTTCGCTGTTCCGCGAATTCGCCTTCACGCTCGCGGGCTCGGTGATCGTGTCCGGCGTGATCGCGCTGACGCTGTCGCCGATGATGTGCTCGATCTTCCTGAAGAGCGCCGAGGAGGGACGCTTTTCCAGGCTCGTGAACCGGGTGTTCGGCGCCATCACCCGCTGGTACGGCCGCAGGCTCGACCGCTCGCTCGACTATCGGCCGATCACCGGCCTGTTCGCGCTCACGATCCTGGGCCTGGTCGGCTTCCTGTGGATGCACACGCCGAGCGAGCTGGCGCCGGAGGAAGACCAGGGCATCGTGTTCGCGATTACCAAGGCGCCGAAATACGCCAATATCGATTATCTCAATTACTACGGCGAGAAGCTCGACAAGGCGTTCCAGAAATTCCCCGAAACCGACCTCCGCTTCGTGCTCAACGGCATCGCCGGTCCGCAGGGCGGTATCGCCGGCATGCTGCTGACGCCGTGGGACGAGCGGAAGCGTTCGGCGATCAAGCTGAAGCCCCTGGTGCAGGCCGAACTCTCCAAGATCGAAGGCGTCAACGCCTTTGCCTTCAACCTGCCGCCGCTGCCGGGCGGGCCGGGCGGCCTGCCGGTGCAGATGGTGATCAACTCGACCGCGGGCTTCCAGGCCGTCTACGAACAGATGGCGAAGCTGAAGGATGCCGCGCGCAAGAGCGGGCTGTTCATCGTCTCCGACAGTGACCTCGACTTCAACCAGCCGGTGGTGCGGATCAAGATCGATCGCACCAAGGCGAGCGATCTCGGCCTCACCATGCAGCAGATCGGCAGCACGCTGGCGACGCTGCTCGGCGGCAACTACGTCAACCGCTTCAACCTCGAAGGACGATCGTATCAGGTGATCCCGCAGGTGCCGCGCGACATGCGGCTGTCGCCGGAATCGCTCGGCGGTTACTACATCGCGAGCAGCACCGGCGAGCAGGTGCCGCTGTCGACGGTGGTGTCGATCCAGACCGGGACCGATCCGAACGCGCTGACGCATTACAACCAGCTCAACTCCGCGACCTTCTCGGCGGTGCCGATGCCGGGCGTCACCGTCGGCCAGGCGGTCGCCTTCCTCGAGGGCGAAGCCAAGAAGCTGCCGGCCGGCTTCAGCCATGATTATCTCGCCGAACTCGCGGCAGTTCGTGCAGGAGGGCAATCAGCTCGCTGATCACCCTCGGCTTCGCGATCATCATCATCTACCTGGTGCTGGCGGCGCAATTCGAGAGCCTGCGCGATCCCTTGGTGATCATGGTCAGCGTTCCCATGGCCATCGTCGGCGCGCTGATCCCGCTGTTCTTCGGCATGGCGACCATGAACATCTACACCCAGGTCGGGCTGCTGACGCTGGTCGGGCTGATCAGTAAGCACGGCATCCTGATGGTCGAATTCGCCAACGTGCTGCAGCTCAAGGAAGGGCTCGATCGCCGCTCGGCCATCGAGATGGCGGCGCGGGTCCGGCTGCGCCCGATCCTGATGACCACCGCCGCGATGGTCACCGGCCTGTTGCCGCTGCTGACGGCGACCGGAGCCGGCGCCGCCAGCCGCTTCTCGATCGGGCTTGTGGTCGTCGCCGGCATGTCGATCGGCACGCTGTTCACGCTGTTCGTGCTTCCGGCGGTCTATGTCGCGATCGCGACCGATCACCGCGCCAATGCCGAATCCAAGCGCGCCAAGGAAATCGAGGCGTTCGACCTCGAGCGGCAGCTCAAGCCGACGTGATCGTTTCCTGGAAGCGGCGGTCGTCGATCGCGACTGCCGCTTGCGGGCCGCTCATGCTAGGTTCGGGCGTCCGCAACTGGATTAGCGTGGGGTTTTCGAAAAATGACGCGCGATTTTGCACCCGGCAATTACCGGTTCATTCCGGCCGTGTTCCAGTATTCCAGCGGCGCGGCAGCCGATCCCGACTACGAGATCGAGCGCGTGCGCTTCGACCGTCTGGTGCCGCTCGCCGACGGCTTTGCGCAAATCGCGAAATTTATCCAGGCGGCGGGCCGGCCGCTGACCTCGTTCTGCGCCTGCGAGCTGCGCTCGCCGGCGGCGTTCACCGAGGAGGGCTTTCGCGCCTTCAACCTGCACTATGTCAAGACGCTCGCCGAATGGGGTCTCTACGACGGCACCACCAATCCGGTGGCGCGCAGCAATGTCTGCCCGGAGATCGACCCGCCGTCCGAACCGTCGTTCTACGCCTTCTCGTTCACCCGTCCGAGCCGAAGCCCAACGCCGACCTTCGTCATCGCCGGCGGCGCGGAGTTGCGCGGCGGCAGCGGCAGCTATCCGGAGCGGATCGTGCGCTACCGCGACGTGAGCCCCGAGGGCCTGAAGGAGAAGGTCCGCTTCACCGTAGCTGAGATGGAAAGCCGGATGGAAGCGTTCGGTTTCGGCTGGAAGGACACCACCGGCGTGCACGCCTATACCATCCGCGACTTCCATCCCGTGATCGTGGACGAACTGGTCCGCCGCGGCGCCACGCGTTCGGGGCTCTCCTGGCATTTTGCCCGGCCGCCGGTGATCGATCTGGAATACGAGATGGATTGCCGGCGGGTGGTGCGGGAAGTCGTGATCTGAGGTCGTGCGGCGGTTTCTTCACGTATCCCGATGGTGCGCTGTCGTGACAGCGCTTCAGCATCCAATCTGGTTATTTTACGAGAGCCAGTGCTGAATCGCTCAAATTCACCGATCCGAGGGGCGGAGCACTCTTCCGGAAACTGGCGTCGCTTGCCTCGGTCCGTCGCTGCTGCGGGATTTCACGGAACAGGTTCGCAGACCGATCGGGGTAGGCGTCGGACGCGATCTTTTCGGCGACCGAAAGCTCCGCGGCGGCGTCCTTGAAAGGCTGCCATGCCTTCTCAGCGTCGCCGTCGGAGAGCAGATCAAGGGTTTGCGTGCCAAGCTCATATATCTGCCGCTGCAGGCGCTCCAAATCGTTACTCATCCGCGTAGCCGTTGTTCGCCGGATGTCTCGTGGCGTTGCTCGGGGCGCAGGTCCCGCAACCGAGGCCGGCAGGATCGCGCTCTTCAAGTCGGGGTAAGAGCGATAGATCGGGTCGAGAACTGCGGTGTGCAGATCGGCGAGAATCGAAGTCGATTGCGGGACCGATGACGCGGACCGCAAGTCATGGCTTTCTGAGAGGTAGCGACATGCCTTCTGCACATGCTGCAGCACATAGACCGCGCTGCGTCGGCTGATATGTGCCCGCCATGCTGCTGGCGACGGCGCCGCGGGTTTTGCACTGGAGGTCGAGCAGGGGTCTTGCGCAGCATCCGGAGCCCGATTTGGCTCGACGCCCGCGGCATGGGAAACAGCAGCAAATCCACAGATGGTCGCGAGGCAAAGTGCGATTTGGAGGCGCAGTCGACGCATTTCGATTCTCCGGACCGAGGCGGTGGTTGATCGGCAGCTCGAAATGTCAATTCATCCCGTAAATAAACGGGGCGCGCTGAAAGTAAAATTTGACGGAATTCGCCTACCGCTCCCGGGGGTCCAGCGCGTCGCGCAGGCCGTCGCCGACGAGATTGAGCGACAGCACAACCAGGAAGATGGAAAACCCGGGCCAGATCGCCATCCACGGCGCGGTGGTGAGGAAGCGTTGCGCGGCGTTGAGCATGCTGCCCCAGGACGGCGCGGGCGGTTGTTGTCCGAGCCCCAAGAACGACAGCGCGGCCTCGGCGATGATCGCGGCCGCGATCGAGAGCGTCGCCTGCACCAGAAGCGCCGGCATGATGTTAGGCAGGATATGGAACAGCGCGATCCGCCAGCGCGGATTGCCCATCGCGCGCGCGGCCTCGACGTAATCCTCTACCTTGACGCTCATCACCTGGCCGCGGGTCAGCCGGATGAAAACGGGCGTCGCCGAGATGCCGATCGCGATCATGGCGTTGCCGAGGCTCGGGCCCAGAAACGCCGCCAGCGCAATCGCGAGAATCAGGAACGGGCAGGCCAGCATGGCGTCGGTGATGCGGCTGATCAGCGCGTCGATGAAGCCGCCGCGATAGCCCGACAACAGCCCGAGCGGCACGCCGATCGCAAGCGCGATGGAGACGGAGATGAGACCGGCCATCAGCGAGGCGCGGGCGCCAAAGATCACGCGGGTCAGGATGTCGCGGCCGAGATCGTCGGTGCCGAACCAATGCTGTGCCGACGGGGGTTTCCGTACCAGCGTCCAGCTTGTGGCGATCGGATCGTAGGGGGAGACGAAGGCGCGAACAGCGCGAGCAGAATGAAGGTCGCGATCACGACGAGCCCGATCACGGCGCCCTTGCGCTTGAACAGCCGGCGCAGCGCGCGGCGCGCCGGGCTTTCCAGCTCGTCCGGCGAGCTGGCAACGGGGAGGGCCAAGAGCACGGCATCGGTCATGAATTATCCCCGTAGCCGCGGATTGACGAGGATATAGGCGATGTCGGCAATCAGATTGAGCGCGATGTAGATCGTCGCCGTCACCAGCACCACGCCCTGCACCACCGCGTAGTCGCGGTTGAACACGGCATCGACGATCAGCTTGCCGAAACCTGGGATCGAGAAAATCTGCTCGGTCAGCACCGCGCCCGATAGCAGCGTGCCGAGCTCGAGCGCGCGCGAGCGTGATCACCGGGGTCAGCGCGTTGCGCATCGCGTGCTTGAGGATGACGGAGCGTTCGGAGAGGCCCTTGGCGCGCGCGGTGCGGACGTAATCGCTTTCCAGGACCTGCAGCATGGCGCTCCGCGTGTGCCGCATCAGCACCGCGGCGATCGCGTTGCCGAGCACGAAGGCGGGCAGGATGGTGGAGGCGAGGCTCTCCCGCCAGTTCTCGCGACAGCGGCACGTAGCCAGAGGCCGGCAGCCAGCCGAGCTTGATCGAGAACAGGAAGATCAGCATGATGCCGAGCCAGAAATTCGGCGTCGAGATGCCCCACAGCGCGAACAGATTGGCGCCGTAATCCCAGGCGGTGCCCTTCTTCACCGCGGAAATGATTCCGGCGGGAATGCCGATCAGGAAGGCGATCAGGATCGCCATCGACGCCAGCTGCAACGTCACCGGCAGTTTCTGCTCGACCAGTTCCAGCACCGGCACCTTGATGCGCAAGGACTCGCCCAAGTCGCCGGACAGCACGCCCTTGATCCAATAGGCATATTGCACCGGGATCGGCCGATCGAGCCGGTATGCTTTTCGGATCTGCTCGATCACGGCGGGATCGCGCTCCTCGCCCGCCATCACCAGCGCCGGATCGCCCGGCAGCAGATGCTGCAGGGTGAAGATCAGGATCGACACGAAGAACAGCGTCGGGATCAGCTGCACGATGCGGCGCGCGAGGAAGTTCAGCATGGCTTGCTTCGTTCCCGTGAACCTCTCTCGCGCGTAGCGCGTAGCGGGGAGGGGTCGGGATGCGGGGTGTTGCAGCAAGGTCAGACGCCGGCGATCCGAGTTCTCGCGGAGCCACCCCCGCCCCGACCCCTCCCCGGCGCTTCGGGGGAGTGGGGAAGGCACAACGCCCGCTTCATTGCGACCGCGAATCGAGGGGAGGCGCCTGCGGCGAATCTGAGCGGACACCATGCTCACTTGAACTTCAACCCGACCACGCGCACCAGCCCATCCGGCATCTGCTGTAGCCTTCGAGCTTCTTGGTATGGGCGATCAGAAGCTTGCGGTGATAGAGATAGATGATCGGCTCGTCGTTGAGCACGATCTTGGTCAGCTTCTCGTAGATCGCCTTGCGCTGTGCGGGATCGGCGACCAGGCGCGCGTCTTCGATCAGCTTGTCGGCTTCCGGATTGGAATAGCCGCTGTCGTTCTGCGGCGCGCCGGTGTGCAGGAAGACATAGGAGTTGCCGTCGGGATCGATGCGGCCGCTCCAGTTGATCTGATAGATCTGGAACTTTGCCGGCTTGGGCCTGCGTTGAGAGAGGTGGCGAACTCGATGACGCGAATCTTCAGGTCGAAGCCCGCTTCCGCCGCCATCGATTGAATGACCTGGGCCACGGCCTCGTTCTCCGCGCCCTTCGGCACCATCATGTCGACGGCACGGGCCGCGTGACCCCGGCCTCCTTCAGCAGCGCCTTGGCCTTTTCGATGTCGCGCGGGCGGACCGGAAAGTTCTTCTGGTAATAGGGATGCTGCGGGCTGACCCACTGGTTTCCCGGCGTGAACTCGCCGTTGAACACCACCTGGTTGAAGCGCCTCGCGATCGATCGAGAGGTCGAGGGCCTGGCGTACCTTTTCCGACTGGCTCAATGCGCCCTTGTTCTTGTCGTTCTTGATGTTGATGGTGAGGCCGAGATAGCCGAGCTCCGGCGCGGTCGAGAGCACGAGGTTCGGATCGGCGCGCACGTCCTTGATGTCGGTCGCAAGTACGCGCTCGATCAAATCGAGCCCGCCGGATTTAAGATTGGCGAGCCGCACGGTGGCATCGACGATCGGCAGGTACACGATCTTGTCGATGAAGACGTTGTCCTTGTTCCAGTAGTCGTTGAACTTCTCGAACACCATGCGGTCCTGCTGGACGCGCTCGACGAATTTATAGGGCCCTGCGCAAACCGGATGCAGGCCGAACTTGTCGCCTGCCTCCTGCGCCGCCTTGGGCGCGACCATCATGCCGGCGCGGTCGGTAAGCTGCGCGATCAGCGGCGCGTAAGGCGTCTTCAGCACCAGCTTGATCGTTAAGGGGTCGACGACCTCGACGTGATCGACATTGGCGAGTTCCGATTTGCGGAATGATCCCGGCATCGTCATGTGCCGTTCGATCGAGTATTTCGCGGCCTCGGCATCCAGGAGCTCGCCGTCCTGGAATTTCACGCCGGGCCGAAGCTTGATCGTCATCGCCTTGCCGTCGGCGGAGGTCTCGTACGACAGCGCAAGCTGCGGCACGATGTTGAGATGTTCGTCGATATCGAACAGCTTGTCGCAGACGGCCGAAAATACGATGCGGCCGACATAGGTGCGCGATAGCGAGGGATCGAGGATATCGGGGTCCTCGGCGAGGCCAATCCGCAGCGTTGTCTGCGCGAGCGCAGCTGCCTGGAAAAACAGCAACAGTGCCGCCGTCGTTACCGCCAAACGCAATATCTTCATCGCACTCGCCCTCATGTTGGTTACGTCAAACCGCCGCTGGTGTTGTCCCGTCGATACCAACCCCGGCGCGCACGGAAGCTTCCTCCGGCCCGCTGAATGCCGCCACCAGCCGCTCCAGCGCCGGCGAAAAGCCGCCGTCGGAGGCCAGGATCGCATCGGCCGGCGGCAGTTCCGCGGTGCGGTGGCAGGCAGTGGCATGGCCTGATTCATCCGCAAGCAATTCCGGTGCCTCGACGCGGCAGCGATCGACCGTGAAGGGGCAGCGGGTATGAAAGCGGCAGCCCGGCGGCGGATTGAGCGCGCTCGGCATCTCGCCCTGCAACAACATGCGGCTGCGCTTTGCCTGCGGCCTGGGCACCGGAATCGCGGACAACAGCGCGCGGCTATAGGGATGACGTGGCGAAGCGAACAGCGCTTGCGTATCGGCGGTCTCGACGATCTTGCCGAAATTCATCACCGCGACGCGATCGGCGATGTGCTTGACCACGGCGAGATCGTGCGAGACGAAGATGTAGGAGAGTTTCAGCCGGTCCTGCAGGTCGCGCAGCAAGTTCAGGATTTGCGAGCGGATCGAGACGTCGAGCGCGGACACCGGCTCGTCGCAAATGATGAGCTTTGGTTCGACCGCGAGCGCGCGGGCGATCGCGATGCGCTGGCGCTGGCCGCCGGAAAATTCGTGGGCATAACGTCGCGCGGAGCGCGGCTCGAGGCCGACCAGGCGCAACAGTTCCTCGACCCGCTCGCGGCGGCGCGCCGGCGGCACCAGATCGTGCAGCGCCAATGGTTCGCTCAGGATCTGGTTCACGGTCATGCGCGGATTGAGCGAGGCGTAAGGGTCCTGGAAGATGATCTGCGCGTGCCGGCGGAAGGCGCGCAACGCATTGGCGTCGAGCGCGAGCAGGTCGCGGCCCTCGAAGCGGACGCTGCCCGCATCCGGCTCGATCAGCCGCAGCACCAGCCGGCTCAGCGTGGATTTGCCGCAACCGGACTCGCCGACCAGCGCCAGCGTTTCGCCGGCATCGACATGGAAGCTCACCCCGTCGACCGCCTTGACGAAGGCGGTCGGCCGCCCGAACAGCGAGCGCTCGGCGGGAAAATGCTTGACCGAGATTTTTCACCTCGAGCAGCGCGGTCATCACGCACACCAGCCTTTCCAGCGGCGCCTTGAGGCAGCGCGAGGCGTGGCCGGGGCTGATCTCGATCAAGCGGCGGCGGCGCTGTCAGGCAGATGTCGCCGACAAAGGGACAGCGCGCGGCAAAGCGGCAGCCGGAAGGCGGCTGCGCCATGTTCGGCACCATGCCCTCGATGGTCGCAAGGTGCGAGGTGCTGCGGTCAAGCCGCGGGATCGAGCCGAGCAGGCCGACGGTGTAGGGATGCTGCGGAGAAGCGAACAACTCGTCGACGCCGGCGCGCTCGACGATTTCGCCGGCATACATCACCGCGACCTCGTCGCAGACCTCGGCGACGACGCCGAGATCGTGGGTGATCAGGATGATCGCCGCGTGGCTTTCGGCCCGGAGCTCGCGCATCAAATCGAGGATCTGCGCCTGCAAGGTGACGTCGAGCGCGGTGGTCGGCTCGTCCGCGATCAAAAGCCTGGGGTCGCAGGCCAGCGCCATCGCGATCATCACGCGCTGGCGCATGCCGCCGGAGAGCTTGTGCGGATATTCGTCGATGCGCCGCTCGGGCGAGGGGATGTGGACGCGGCGCAACAGCTCGATCGCGCGCTCGCGCGCCGAGCGCCGCGATCCGCCGCGGTGGCGCAAAATGGTCTCGACGATCTGGTCGCCGATCGTGAAGCTCGGATTGAGCGAGGTCATCGGCTCCTGGAAGATCATGGCGAGCCGGTTGCCGCGCAGATCGCGCAAGGTCTGGTCGGATACCTTCAGGAGATCAAAACCGTCGAACCGGATCGAGCCGGAAACTTCCGCCGAGCGTTTCGGCAACAACCCCATGATCGCCAGCGACGTCACGCTCTTGCCGCATCCGGATTCGCCGACCAGTCCCAATGTCGCGCCGTGGGCGACGGAGAGGTCGACGCCATCGACCGCGTGCGTGGTGCGGCCGTCGTCGCCGTGAAAGCGCACGCGCAAGCCTTCGATCTCGATCAAGGCGCCCGCCGTCATTGCTCGCCCGCGATCGAAGCCTCGATGCCGGCGTCGATGGTGGCGCGGTCGGTGATCCCGGCGGGATTCTGCCGCGTGGGCAGAAATTTCCTGAAATGCACCCAGCGCTCGCGGCTGACGCGTTCGAGACGTTCGAGCTCGGCGAGCGGATCGGCGTGGTCGTCGACGCGCAGGTCGAGCGCCGACCACTCCTCGTTGTTCGTGAATCAGACAGCGCCGCGGATTGTTTGCCGCGCTTGTCGCCGCCGGCTTTTTCGCCCGCGCGCATCGCCGCGATCAGGCGGCGCGCAAACGGCAGGTCTTGGTTGGCAGCATAGGCTTTCGCGGTATCGTCCAGCACGGAAGCGCCCGCGAGCATGTTGCCGGCGATGGAGAAATTTTCGCCCTCGAGGTGTCCGCACCAGTCGACGCAGTCGCGCCCGGTATGCGCGGCGATACGCCCCTGCGCATCCATGATGTGCAATTGCCGGCTTTCGCGGCCGCTGTCGCCTGCGATCAAGGTCTCGACGGTCTCGCGCGGGCTCTTGCCTTCACGCAGAAGCCTCACCCCGTCGATGCCGTAATAGGGATTGACCAGGGCTTGGGTGGCGACGGCGCCGATGCCGGGGGCGATATGCGGCACCCGCGCGCCGACCGCGAAAAAACGCGTCGCGACCGCGATGCCGATCTGGCCGGTGGCACTGTCGCGGGCGATGATCGACCAGGTCATCTGCTTTAGCTCACGGTCCTATCGTCCGGCCGCATAGCCTTGCATGCCGCGCGGATTGGCGGCGGCGCGGCGGCGGCGGCCGACGCGGGAGGCGGCGGTGAGGCGGCCCTCCGACCAATCGGGCCCGGTCTCGACGATATGGCCGCGGCGCTTCAATTCATCGGTCGAGGCTTTCGGCACGCGGTTTTCCACCACCAGCACGCCGGGCCGCGAGGTGCGCGGCCAGAACGAGATCGGGAAATGCTCGGAATGCCAGGCCGGCGCGTCGATCGATTCCTGCAGGTTCAATCTTGGCGTGGACGTGCCGCAGGAAGAACTGCGTGATCCATTGATCCTGCTGGTCGCCGCCGGGCGAGCCCCAGGAAAGATACGGCTCGCCGTCGCGCAGCGCCATGGTCGGGCTGAGCGTGGTGCGCGGGCGTTTTCCGGGCGCGAGCGAAGCCGGGTGATCTTCCTCGAGCCAGAACATCTGCGCGCGGCTGCCGAGGCAGAAGCCGAGTTCGGGAATGACCGGCGAGGACTGCAGCCAGCCGCCCGACGGCGTCGCCGAGATCATGTTGCCGGCCTGGTCGATGATGTCGAAATGCACGGTGTCGCCGCGCACTTCGCCGAAGCGGCCGACCGTCGGCTCGCCGGCGCCCATCGCGCCGACCGCCTCGCGGTTGCCCTCCGCGCGGCGCAATTTGACGATGGAGCCAAAACCCTCGACCGAACCGGGGATGAAGTCGAGCGAGGCCTTCTCCGAGATCAGCTTGCGGCGCTCGTCGTTATAGGCATCCGACAACAGCGTCGCGATCGGGATGTCGGTGAATTTCGGATCGCCGTAGAATTTCTCGCGGTCGGCATAAGCAAGCTTGGCGCATTCGACCTGCAGGTGGATGAACTCCGGTCCCGCCGGATCGAGCCCGTCGAGCTGAAAGCCCTTCAACAGCGCCAACTGCTGCAGCATCACCGGACCCTGGCTCCAGACGCCGGCCTTGCAGACGGTGTAGCGGCCGTAGTCGTAAGTCAGCGGCGCCTCGATCGTCGGCTGCCAGCGCGCCATGTCGTCGGCGGAGAGCACGCCCTTGTGCGGCTTGCCCGAGACGTCCATCACCTCCTGCGTGCGGCAGAAGCTGTCGATCGCCTCCGCGACAAACCCTTGCGACCAGGCTTTGCGCGCGCGCTCGATCTGGGCTGTGCGATCGGCGCCGGCGCTCTCGGCCTCTTTGAGGATGCGGGCATAGGTCTCGGAAAGCTGCTTGTTGGTGAAGAGCGTGCCGGGTTTCGGCACTTCGCCGTTTGGCAAATAGACGGCGGCCGAGGTCGGCCAGTGCTTCCTGAACATTTGCTCGACGGTCTTGATCGTGGCCGACGCGCGCTCGACCAGCGGGTAGCCGTCACGGGCATAGGCGATCGCCGGCTCCAGCACGTCGCGCAGCTTCAGCGTGCCGTAGTCGCGCAGCAGCAGCATCCAGGATTCGAAGGTGCCGGGAACGCAGGCCGCCAACAGCCCGGTGCCGGGCACCATCTCCAGCCCCTCGCTCTTGTAGTGCGCGATGGTGGCGCGCGACGGCGCCGGGCCCTGGCCGCAAATCACCTCGGTGCGGCCGCGCTTGACGTCGTGGACGATGATCGGAACGTCACCGCCGGGACCGTTGAGATGCGGCTCGACCACCTGCAGGGTGAAGGCGGTGGCGACGCCGGCGTCGAAGGCATTGCCGCCCTTTTCCAGCGTCGCCATCCCGACCGCGGTGGCGATCCAGTGGGTCGAGGTCACGACGCCGAAGGTGCCCTCGATCTCGGGGCGGGTCGTGAACGGATCGGGATTGATGTTGCTCATGGGAGTCCACCAAGTAGTTCTTGCAAATTCTGCAGCTGCGGCGGCACTTGATCACAGCCAAAGCGGCCTGCCAACGGGCCCTAGAGCGCGATGCGACCATCGCGCTCTAGGTTATTGATTGAGCATGATCTTTTCGGAAAACCGGTACCCACTTTTCCGGATCATGCTGTTGAAGTAGCGTGCTCGCATCCCCGTGATCAGGCCGGCACGGGGGCCAAGTTAACCGCGTGACAGGCGACGCCGTCGATCAGCGCCGGCGCCTGTTTCCGGCAGAGATCGAAGGCGAGCGGACAGCGCGGGTTGAAGGCGCAGCCGGGCGGCGGATCGATCGGATTGGGAATCTCGCCCTTGACCGGAATCCGCTGGCGGCCGGACATCGCCAGATCCGGCACCGCGCCGAGCAGCATCTTGGTGTAGGGCATGCGCGGGCGCTGAAACAATTCGCGTCCTTCCGCGATCTCGACAATGCGGCCGAGATACATCACGCCGATGCGGCTCGCCATGTGGCGGACCACCGCGAGGTTGTGGCTGATGAAGAGATAGGTCAGGCCGAACTTGTCCTGCAGGTCGCGCATCAGATTGAGGATCTGCGCCTGCACCGAGACGTCGAGCGCCGAGGTCGGTTCGTCGCAGACGATGAATTCGGCGTCCGATGCAAGCGCGCGCGCGATCGCGATGCGCTGCCGCTGGCCGCCGGAAAACTCATGCGGGTATTTCAGGCCGTCGTCGGCGTGCAGGCCGACCAGGGCGAGCAATTCGCCGACGCGGTCCTTGATGTGGCGCTCGCCCTGGATCAGGTCGAAGGCGCGGATCGGCTCGGCTATGATGGCATCGACCCGGAAGCGCGGATTGAGGCTTGCATAGGGGTCCTGGAAAATCATCTGGATGCGGCGGCGCAGTTGTTGGCGCACCTGCGCCTGTCTTGGATCGGTCATCGAAACGCCGTCGATGACGACTTCGCCCGAGGTCGGCGGCAACAGCCCGACGACCATCCGTGCGACCGTGGTCTTGCCCGAGCCTGACTCTCCGACCAGCGCGAAGGTCTCGCCCTTCCGGATGTCGAAGGTGACGCCGTCGACCGCCTTGAGATACTCCAGATGTCCGCCTTCGAGCAGGCGGTTGAGCCACGGCTTGGAAACGTCGAACACCCGCCGCAGATTCCTGACGTCGACAAAGGGCGAGGTCATGCCGCGCTTTCCTTCACCGCATCGTAGAGATGGCAGGCGACCGCTTGCGTGCCGTGCCGGATCGGCTCCGGCCGCTCGATCCGGCAGCGATCGAAGGCGAAGTCGCAGCGCGGGTTGAACGAGCAGCCTTGCGGGATCGCCGAGAGCCGCGGCATCGAGCCGGGGATCTGGACCAGCCGCTTGTCCTCGCCCGCCAGCGTCGGGATCGCGCCCATCAGTCCCTTGGCGTAGGGGTGCAGCGGGTTCTGGATGACGTCCTGCACCGGGCCGATCTCGGCGACGCGGCCGGAATACATCACCGCGACGCGGTCGCAGGTTTCCGCGATCACGCCCATGTCGTGGGTCACCAGCATCACCGCGGTGCCGTGGTCGCGCCCGAGTCGCTTGATCAGCGCGATGATCTGCGCCTGCACCGAGACGTCGAGCGCGGTGGTCGGCTCATCCGCGATGATCAGTTCGGGCTCGGCGCAGATCGCAAGCGCGATCACCACGCGCTGGCGCATGCCGCCGGAAAACTCGTGCGGATAGCCGTCGATGCGCTTGTCGGGCGCGGGAATGCCGACCTCGGCGAGCAGTTCGATGGCGCGCTTGCGTGCGGCCTGCTCGGTGAGGCTGGTATGGGTGCGGATGGTCTCGATGATCTGGTCGCCGATCCGGTACAGCGGATTGAGGCTGGTGAGCGGGTCCTGGAAGATCATGCCGATGCGCTTGCCCCGCACCTTGCGGATTTCTTCCGCCGGCAGATTGTCGATCCGCAGGCCCGACAGATAGATCTCGCCGCCGGAGATGCGGCCGGGCGGATCGATCAGGCCGATCACCGCGAGCCCCGTCACGGATTTGCCGGCGCCGGACTTGCCGACGACGCCCAGCACCTCGCCCTTGGCGATATCGAAGGAAACGCCGTCGATGGCGTGGAGCGTGTGGTGGCGGGTGGCGAACTCCACCTGCAGGTTGCGCACGGAAAGAACGGGTACGCTCATCGAGCCAAATCTCTTGGAGCAAAATCTTTGAGTTTGGCGCGTTTCATCGAAGTTTTGGATTGAGCGCGTCGCGCAGCCAGTCGCCGAGCAGGTTGATCGAGAGGATCAATGCCGCCAGCGCAAAGCCGGGGAAGGCGACGATCCACCACTCTCCGGAAAACAGGTAGTTGTTGCCGATCCCGATCAAGGTGCCGAGCGAGGGCATGGTGTCGGGCATGCCGGAGCCCAGAAACGACAGCGTCGCCTCGGTGATGATGGCGAGCGCAAGGTTGATGGTGGCGATGACCAGGATCGGCCCCGTGGTGTTGGGCAGCACGTGACGCAGCATGATGACCGGCGCGGGCAGGCCGATGAGCTGGGCGGCCGCGACATAGTCCTTGTTCTTCTCCACCATCACCGAGCTGCGCACGGTGCGGGCATACTGCACCCAGAAGCTCAAGCCGATCGCGACCACCAGCACGGCCAGCATGCTCATGGCGTCCAGCCGGTTGCCGAACACGGACTTGACCACGCCGTTGACAAGCAGCGCGATCAGGATGGCCGGGAAGGTGAGCTGTACGTCGGCGATGCGCATAATCAGGCCGTCGATGGCGCCACCGACATAGCCCGCGATCAGACCGAGCAGGATGCCGATTGCGCCTGACAACACCACGCCGAGCACGCCGACCGCGAGCGAGATGCGCAAGCCGTAGAGGATCGCGGACAGCACGTCGCGGCCCTGCTCGTCGGTGCCGAGCAGGAACGGGCTTTGGCCGTCGGCGGTCCACAGCGGGGGAATGCGCGAATTCATCAATTGAAGCTGCGCCGGATCGAACGGGTTCTGCACCGCAACGAGGGGTGCAAAGATCGCGAGCAGGAAGAACAGCGCGGTCACGGCTGCCGCGACCATGGTGAGTTTCGAGCGGCGGAAGGAATAGAACACGTCGCTCTCGATCGCGCGCCTGAACCAGCCGCTCGACGACGGCTGTGCGCGCGGTACGCTCACATCGGCTTTATGCGGGACGACGGCGTCGCTCATGGTCAGGCCGGGCGGCTGAGGGTCGAGCGCAGGCGCGGATCGACGATGGTGTAGAGGATATCAACCACCAGGTTGATTGTGACGAAAATCAGCGACACCATCAAAAGGTAGGCTGCCATGATCGGGATATCGACGTTTTGCACGGCTTGCACGAATAACAGTCCCATTCCCGGCCACTGGAACACGGTTTCGGTGATGATCGCGAATGCAATTACCGAGCCAAATTGCAGCCCGGCGACCGTAATCACGGGAACCAGGGTGTTCTTCAGCGCATGGCCGAAATGGATGGCGCGGGTGGTCAAGCCCCGCGCGCGGGCGAAGCGGATATAGTCGGTGCGCAGCACTTCCAGCATCTCGGCGCGCACCAGCCGCATGATCAGGGTCATCTGGAACAGTCCGAGCGTGATCGAGGGCATGATCAGCGACTTCAGCCCGGAAATCGTCAGCAACCCGGTGGTCCACCAGCCGATCCGCACCACCTCGCCGCGGCCGAACGACGGCAGCCAGCCCAGAATCACCGCGAACAGGTAGATCAGCAGGATGCCGATCAGGAAGGTCGGCAGCGAAATACCGATCAGCGAAATCGCCTGGAATAATTTGGTCAGCAAGGTGTCGCGCCTGAGTGCCGAATAGACACCCATCAGGATACCGAACACCATCGCGAAGATCGTGGCGCAGGTGGCCAGTTCCAGCGTCGCCGGCATCCGCTCCTTCAAGAGGTCCGCGACCGGCTGGCGAAACTGGTAGGAGACGCCGAACTTGAACTGTGCGGCGTTGGCGAAATAGCGCACGAACTGCACGGGCACGGGATCGTTAAGGCCGAGGGATTCGCGGATCGCGGCGCGCTCGGCGGCCGTGGTGTCGATGGCAACCATCTGGTTGACCGGGTCGCCGGCGAAGCGGAACATCGAGAACGAGATGATACCGACCGCGATCATGACGCCCACGGCCTGGATCGCCCGGCGCAGAGTGAAAGCGAGCATGTGATCCTTTCACTTCTCTCTAAGGAACTGCAAGTCTCTAAGGAACTGCAAGGCGGCGCGCATCGTTGCGGCCTAACGAAAAAGTCCCGGCGCCGCAAGGCTGCCGGGACCTGTGCTTTCAGGCTGTTACTCCTGTTTCGTCGCCCAGTACAACAGCACTTCGTTGTCCGCGCGCTGGGTCAATTTCACCTTGTTCGAGACGCCCCACGCCAGCGCCTGCTGGTGCAACGGGATGTAGCTGTAATCCTTGATGCCGATTTCGAAGGCCTGTTTGATCAGTTGATTGCGCTTGGCCGTATCGGTTTCGACCAGGACCTTGTCGGTGAGGGCATCCACCTCCTTGTTGCAGTACCCGCCGAGATTGGCTTCGCCTCGCGTGGGGTCCTTTTCGTCGTTCCGACAGCCCATGATGTCGTGCAGTACGTTGTGCGAATCCGATGAGGCGGGTGTCCAGCCCAACAGGAAGAACGAGGTCTTGTAGCCGCCCGGCTTCAAGACCTTGGCGAAAAATTGCTGTTTCGGCTGGGCCAGGAGATCAACCTTGACCCCGATCCGGGCCAGCATGCCGACCACCGCCTGGCAGATCGCGGAGTCGTTGACATAGCGGTCGTTGGGGCAATCCATCGTGAGTTCGAAGCCATCGGGATAGCCGGCTTCGGCCAGCAGTTTCTTGGCCTCGTCGGGGTCGTATTTCGGCCGCGTGAACTCATTCGAAAGCGCGAACAGCTGCGGCGCGACCATCAGCGCCGACGGCGTAGAAAGCCCGCGCATCACGCGTTTCTGGATCAGGTCGACGTCGATCGCCTTGTAGAAGGCTTCGCGGACGCGGATGTCCTTGAACGGATTTTTGCCCTTGACGCTCGAATACAGCAATTCGTCGCGGGACATGTCCATGCCGAGGAAGATGGTGCGCAGTTCGGGCCCGGTCAGGACCTTGGCGACCCCGCTCGCATTGACGCGCTCGATGTCCTGAATCGGAACCGGCTCGATGACGTCGACTTCGCCCGAGAGCAGCGCGGCGACGCGCGTCGCGGCGGAGGCGATCGGGGTGAAGTCGATTTCCTTCAGATTGGTTTCGGACTTGCCCCACCAGTTCGGATTGATCTTGAACACGGTCTTCACGCCGGGCTGATGGCTCTCGACGTAGAACGGACCGGTGCCGTTCTCATGCAGCGAGGCGTAGCTCGGCGTGGTTGCCGAGGCCGGCGTCGGCGCCACCGAGTTGTTGTCGACGCACCACTTCTTGTCCATGATGAACCAGCCGTCCCATTGCGCGATGAGAATGGGATTGGGCGAGTCCAGCATCACGTCGACGGTATAGTCGTCGACCTTGACGAACTTCGCATCGGGCGGAATATTGCTGGTGAAATTCGATCCGGTGGCGCGCACGCGTTCGGCGGAAAACAGCACATCGTCCGCGGTGAAGGGGTCGCCATTGTGGAATTTGACGCCCTTGCGCAGATGGAAGCGCCAATGGGTCGGGTCGAGGGTTTCCCAGCTTTCCGCCAGCGCCGGAACGATCTTCAGATCCTTGTCGCGAGTGACCAAGCCCTCATAGACATGAGCATGATGGGCGATCGTCGTCGTTTCCTTGAGCGTGTAGGGGTCGAGCGATTTGAGATCGCCCTGGTTGGCGTAACGCAGCACCTGGCTCGATGCCGGCGACGCCGCCAAGGCGACGATCGAGCCGAGAATCGAGGCAACGGTCGCTGCAAAAAGGGTTTGACGTACCGACATGTGTACACGTTCTCCGCTGTGGGCACTTAATTTCTGAGATATCGACCGGATTTCTGGGATGTCGACCGGTGACGACCGCGCCATGTTGCCAGAGTTTGGCCGCCGCGCAAGCGCGATTTCCGCAGGAAACCTAGCCGTTTGCGCCAACGAGCCGCTATGGTTAGCATCAGTGCTAACGGCGGCGCTACGCAGATGACATTCAACTTTCGGAGTGCCGCTAACTTTCGGAGTCGGCGTGCCGCAGCTTTCAGAGTGCCATATTTCAGAGTGCCATATGGGAACGCATGGCTGACGTTATCGTCCTCGGCGCGCGCATGGTTGGCGCAAGCCCCTTGCACCCGCAGCAACGCGGGTGCGACGTCGTCCTGGTCGACAAGCATGAACTCGCCGGCGAAGAGACGGCCCCTTCAGGGCTGAACGGTTTGGTTGACCATATCGGGGGCATGGCGGGCGCGGGTATCCCAGCGCGGCGTCAGCTCGCTTGCACAAGTGAGCCGGCAGGGATGATACTGCCGAAAGGCCATTACAGCGCGGTCAGGATTGAACATGAAGGTTAACATCGAAATAGATTGCACGCCCCTCGAGGCTCGGCAGTTCTTCGGGCTGCCCGATGTCTCACCGATGCAGGTGGCGGTGATGGAAAAGATGCAGCAACAAGTGCTTGCCAACATCGACAAGGTGTCGCCGGAAGCGCTGATGCAGAGCTGGTTCACGTTCGATCCGAAAATCGCCGAACGGTTCCAGGACATGTTCGTCACCATGGCGGGCCTCGGTGGCACGCGCAGCAACGACAAGAAGAAATAATGAAGGACGAGGAAGGCGAGGCACAGGCTCCACGCCGGCTTCGTCCGCCTGGTCTCGGCCTGTTGTTGGCCGAGACGAGGGGAATCTTCGAGTTCAATGCCAGCCTCTTGCTGTTGCCGCTTCTGCTGCGCGCGCCGCGCGGCGATGGCCATCCGGTGCTGACGCTGCCGGGATTTCTCGCCAGCGACCTGTCGATGGCGCCGATGCGGCGATACCTGAGCGAACTCGGCTACGACGCCCACGCGTGGCGGATGGGCCGCAATGTCGGCGGGGTGGCGCGGATGCGGGCCGCGCTGCTCGACCGGCTCACCGAGATTCATGCAGATAGCGGGCGCAAGGTCTCGATCGTCGGCTGGAGCCTCGGCGGCGTCTATGCACGCGACCTTGCACTGCAGGCGCCCGACATGGTGCGCTATGTGGTGACGCTCGGGAGCCCGTTCGCGGGCGATGTGAGAGCGACCAACGCCACGCGGCTCTATGAGGCGCTGTCGGGCGAGACGGCCGAGGACAATTCGGAGCTCAGAAAAGCCATCGCCGGCGACCTGCCGGTCCCGGCCACCTCGATCTATTCCAGGAGCGACGGCGTCGTGAACTGGCGGACCTGCTGCTTAAGCCCCTCGGAGAGGTCCGAGAACATCGAGGTCTACCTCGCAAGCCATGTCGGGCTTGGCGTCAATCCGGCAGCGCTTTGGGCGGTGGCGGACCGGCTCGCCCAGGGGGAAGGCCAATTCCACCAATTTGACCGATCGGGGCCCTTTGCCATTGCCTATGCCCCTCGCGAGAAGGCACAATCGGTCTAACGCCCAGAAGCGCGAAATGCGCCGGGCGGTTGTCGAGCATGATCCGGAAAAAGCCTGCCCGCATCTGGATTGCGGGGTGGGAACCGGTTTTCCGAAAAGATCATGCTCAAACAAAGAGATGACTCGTGATCCGATCGGATCATGAGTCAGCGGGAGGGAAGCATGGGTGACGGCAAAAAACTGTCCTCGCTGGACGCGTCGTTTCTGTACCTGGAGACGCCGGAGATGCCGATGCATGTCGGCAGCATGGCGATCTTCCGGCTGCCCGCCGACTACCAGGGCGACTTCTTCGAAGCCTTCAAGGCGATGATCGCCTCGCGGCTGCACCTCGCGCCGATCCTGAAAGCCCGGCTGGAGAAGGCGCCGCTTGACATCGATCATCCCTCCTGGGTCGAGGACGACCAGTTCGATATCGACCGCCACATCTTCCGCGCCAGCCTGCCGGAGCCGCGCGACCGCGCCACGCTCGAGCGCATCGTCGGCTGGATGCATGCGAAACTTCTCAACCGCGCCCGTCCACTCTGGGAGTTTTATGTCTTCGAAGGCATGAAGGACAACGAGATCGGGCTCTATTCCAAGATGCATCACGCCTGCATCGACGGCGGCGCGGGTGCGGCGCTCACCAACATGATCTACGACATCTCGCCGATCCCGCGCCAAGTCGAACCGCCGACGGCAAAGGCCAAGGTCGGCCAGGAACCGCGCGACATTGCCGCCAACCTTCTCGATTCCTATCAGCAGCTCTGGAGCCAGCCGCTCGATGCGGCCGCCAAGAGCATCGAGCTGCCGCGCTCGGGAAAGAGCGATCTTGGTTCGATCCTGTTCGATAACGCGATGTATCAGATCGAAAGCGCGGTGCGCTTTGCCGGCAATATCCCAGGCATGCTGAAAAGCGTCTCCGATGTGGTCGGCAAGATCTCCGATCCGAAATCGCGCGACAGCATCGCCAGCATGATGTCGCCGCCGAGCATCCTCAACAAATCGATCTCCTCCGAGCGCAGCTTCGCGGGCACGTCGATCTCGCTGTCGCGGGCGAAGGCGCTCGCCAAACAATCCGGCGGCAAGCTGAACGACGTGGTGCTGGCGCTCGCCTCCGGTGTGGTGCGGCGCTATCTGTTGCAACAGGGCGCGCTGCCGACGAAATCGATGACGGCCGCGGTGCCGATCTCGCTGCGCGAGGAGGGCAACACCGCGGCCAACAACCAGGTGTTCGGCATGATCTGCTCGATCGCCACCGACGTTGAGGATCCCAAGAAGCGGCTTGCCACCATCATCGCGCAGTCGACCAAATCCAAGGAGATGTCGCATCCGCTGCGGGCGATGATGCCGCAGGTCTCCAACATCTCGATGCTGGGGGCGCCAATGCTGGTCCAGGTCCTGGCGCTGCTCTACAGCCGCTCGGGCCTGTCGGACGTGCTGCCGCCGACCGCCAATATCACGGTGTCCAACGTGCCCGGGCCGCGCCAGACGCTTTATGCGGCGGGCGCAGAGCTGTTGCACATCTTCCCGGTGTCGATCGCGACCCACGGGCTTGCGCTCAACATCACTGTGCAGAGCTATCGCGACCAGCTGGATTTCGGCTTCATCGCGGGCGCCAACATCCTTCCGCATGTCCAGGTGCTCTGCGACATGCTGCCGGCGGAATTTGCCCTGCTCGAAGCCGCCTATGCGCCCCCCGAAGCCGACGTCAAAGGCGCGGCTGAATAGGAAGAAAAACAATGATCGAAATGCCGCCGCTGCAATTCGCAAACACCAACGGGATTCGCATGGGCTATTACGAGGCCGGCCCGAACACCGACAAGCCGCCGCTCGTGCTCTGCCATGGCTGGCCCGAGATCGCGTTCTCCTGGCGGCATCAGATCAAGGCGTTGAGCGAGGCCGGCATCCGGGTGATCGCGCCGGACCAGCGCGGCTATGGCGCGACCGACCGGCCGGAGCCGGTCGAGGATTACGACATCGAGCACCTGACCGGCGATCTCATCGGCCTGCTCGATCATCTCAATATCGACAAGGCGATTTTTGTCGGTCACGACTGGGGCGGCTTCATCGTCTGGCAGATGCCGCTGCGCCACATCGATCGCGTCGCCGGCGTCGTCGGCATCAATACGCCGCACACCAACCGCGCCTGGGCCGATCCGATCGAGATGTTGCGCGCCCGATTCGGCGATCAGATGTATATCGTGCAGTTCCAGGACCCCGCGCGCAGCGCCGACAGGATCTTCAACGATCGGGTCGAACAGACTTTTGATGCCTTCATGCGCAGGCCGGTGGCGCGGCCCGACACCGCACCGGACGAACATGTGATTGCCGGCATCGGTGCTTCACCGCGACTTAACCTGGCGTTTCC
This sequence comes from uncultured Alphaproteobacteria bacterium, assembly GCA_963777475.1. GTDB lineage: Bacteria > Pseudomonadota > Alphaproteobacteria > Rhizobiales > Xanthobacteraceae > Bradyrhizobium. Next base: position 27,866 of record CAVZQX010000045.1, on the reverse strand, counting down.
ACAGATGATTGCGGGTTACGACGCCAGGCACGATCCGCGTACGCCGATCCTGTCGGCTGAGGAGAGGCAGGTGTTCGTCGATACCTTCAAGAAGACCGGCTTCACCGGCGGCATCAACTGGTATCGCAACATGTCGCGCAACTGGCAGCGCGCGGCCGGTCTCGATCATACCGTACGCGTGCCGTCGCTGATGATCATGGCCGAGAACGATCAGGTGCTGCCGCCGTCCTCCGCCGACGGCATGGAGAAGCTCATTCCCGATCTCGAGAAATATCTGGTGCGCGGCAGCGGCCACTGGACGCAGCAGGAAAAGCCGGAGGAGGTCTCGGCCAAGCTGATCGAGTGGCGCAGGAAGCGGTTTGGGTGAGGGGCGCAGACAGCGAACGCTTCGTCATTGCGAGCGAAGCGAAGCAATCCAGTGCCAAGAAAAAAGTATGGATTGCTTCGTCGCCACGCTCCTCGCAATGACGCCGAGACAACAGGGGGGACAAATCAACAAAATGGCGCCGAAGAACAGATTGAGCCCGATCCCGCAACCGCCGACCAAGCCGGTGGTCGGCAACATGCTGTCGCTGGATTCGAGCGCGCCGGTGCAGAACCTGACGCGGCTCGCCAAAGAGCTGGGGCCGATCTTCTGGCTCGACATGATGGGCGCGCCGATCGTGATCGTCTCCGGCCACGATCTCGTCGAGGAACTCTCTGACGAAAAGCGCTTCGACAAGGCGGTGCGCGGGCCGCTGCGCCGGGTGCGCGCGGTCGCCGGCGACGGCCTGTTCACCGCCGATACCACCGAGCCCAACTGGAGCAAGGCGCACAACATCCTGCTGCAGCCGTTCGGCAACCGCGCCATGCAGTCCTATCACCCGAGCATGGTCGATATCGCCGAACAGCTCGTGCACAAATGGGAGCGGCTCAACGCCGACGACGAGATCGACGTCGTGCACGACATGACGGCGCTGACGCTCGATACCATCGGTCTGTGCGGCTTCGACTATCGTTTCAATTCGTTCTACCGGCGCGACTACCATCCGTTCGTCGAGTCGCTGGTGCGCTCGCTGGAAACCATCATGATGATCCGCGGGCTGCCGTTGGAAAACCTGTGGATGCAGAAGCGAAGGAGTGACCTCGCCGCCGACGTCGCCTTCATGAACAAGATGGTCGACGCGATCGTCGCCGAGCGGCGCCGGAACGCGGAAGCTGCCCAAGACAAGAAGGACATGCTGGGCGCGATGATGACCGGCGTCGACCGCACAACCGGCGAACAGCTCGACGACGTCAACATCCGCTACCAGATCAACACCTTCCTGATCGCGGGCCATGAGACCACCAGCGGGCTGTTGTCCTACACGCTGTATGCGCTGTTGAAACACCCGGATGTCCTCAAGAAGGCCTACGAAGAGGTCGACCGCGTGCTCGGCCCCGATGTCAACGCGAAACCGACCTATCAGCAGGTGACGGAGCTCAGCTACATCACGCAGATATTGAAAGAGGCCTTGCGGCTGTGGCCGCCGGCGCCGGCCTACGGCATCTCGCCGCTCAAGGACGAGACCATCGGCGGCGGCAAATACCGACTGAAGAAAGGCACCTTCATCACCATCCTGGTCACGGCGCTGCACCGCGACGCTAGCGTTTGGGGGCCCAATCCGGACGCGTTCGATCCGGAAAATTTCAGCCGCGAGGCGGAGGCCAAGCGCCCGGTCAACGCCTGGAAGCCGTTCGGCAACGGCCAGCGCGCCTGTATCGGCCGCGGCTTCGCGATGCACGAGGCGGCGCTGGCGATCGGCATGATCCTGCAGCGCTTCAAGCTGATCGATATCAACCGCTATCAACTGGTGTTGAAGGAGACGCTGACGATCAAGCCGGAGGGATTCAAGATCAAGGTCCGTCCGCGCAACGACAAGGATCGCGGTGCATTCGTAGGCCCCACGGCAGCGGCCGCGATGGCGCCGAAAGCACCCCGTTCGCCGACTGCACGCCCGGGTCACAACACGCCGATGCTGGTGCTTTACGGCTCCAACCTCGGTTCGGCCGAGGAACTGGCGACGCGCATGGCAGACCTCGCCGAGATCAACGGCTTTGTCACGCGGCTTGGGCCGCTCGATGATTATGTCGGCAAGCTGCCGGAAGAGGGCGGCGTGCTCATCATCTGCGCGTCCTATAACGGCGCGCCACCCGACAACGCCACGCAATTCGTCAAATGGCTCGGCGGCGACCTGCCGAAGGATGCCTTCGCTAAGTTGCGCTACGCCGTGTTCGGCTGCGGCAACAGCGACTGGGCCGCGACCTACCAGTCGGTGCCGCGCTTCATCGACGACAAGCTCACCGCCCACGGTGCGCGCGCCATCTATCCGCGCGGCGAGGGCGATGCCCGCAGCGATCTCGACGGCCAGTTCCAGAAATGGTTCCCGGCGGCCGCACAGGTCGCGACCAAGGAATTCGGCATCGACTGGAATTTCACCCGCACCGCCGAAGACGAGCCGCTTTACTCTGTCGAGCCGGTGGCGTCGGCGGCGGTCAACGCGCTCGCCCAGGGCGGCGCCACGCCGATGAAGGTGCTCGTCAACAACGAGCTGCAGAACCATTCCGGCCCGAATGCCTCCGACCGTTCGACGCGGCACATCGAGGTCGAGCTGCCTGCGGGCGCGAAGTATCGCGTCGGCGATCACCTCAGTGTCGTGCCGCGCAACGATCCGACCCTGGTGGATCACGTGGCGCGCCGCTTCGGCTTCCTGCCGGCCGACCAGATCCGGCTGCAGGTCACGGAGGGCCGCCGCGCGCAGTTGCCGGTCGGGGAAGCCGTCTCCGTCGGACGGCTGCTCACGGAGTTCGTCGAGCTGCAGCAGATCGCGACCCGCAAGCAGATCCAGATCATGTCGGAGCACACGCGCTGCCCGGTGACCAAGCCGAAACTGCTGGCCTTTGTCGGCGAGGATGCCGCTTCGGCCGAACGCTATCGCGCAGAGATTTTGGCCAGGCGCAAATCGGTGTTCGACCTGCTCGAGGAATATCCGGCCTGCGAACTGCCGTTCCACGTCTATCTCGAGATGCTCTCGCTGCTGGCGCCGCGCTATTATTCGATCTCGTCCTCGCCCTCAGGCGATCCGTCGCGCTGCAGCGTCACCGTCGGCGTGGTCGAAGGCCCCGCCGGTTCGGGACGCGGCATCTATCGAGGCGTCTGCTCGAACTATCTTGCGAGCCGCCGCGAGGGCGAGACCATCCACGCCACCGTGCGCGAAACCAAGGCGGGCTTCCGTCTGCCGGACGACGCGTCGGTGCCGATCATCATGATCGGTCCCGGCACCGGGCTGGCGCCGTTCCGCGGCTTCCTGCAGGAGCGCGCGGCCATGAAGGCCAAGGGCGCCACGCTCGGACCCGCGATGCTGTTCTTCGGCTGCCGCCATCCCGATCAGGATTTTCTCTATGCCGAGGAGCTGAAGGCGCTTGCGGCAAGCGGCATCACCGAACTCTACACCGCCTTCTCCCGCGCCGAGGCGCCCAAGACCTATGTGCAGCACCTGGTCGCGGCGCAGAAGGACAAGGTCTGGGGCCTGATCGAGCAGGGCGCGATCGTCTATGTCTGCGGCGACGGCTCTCGGATGGAGCCCGACGTCAAGGCCGCGCTGGTTGCGATCTATCGCGAGCGCGCTGGCGCCGATGCCGCGGCCGGCGCGCGCTGGATCGAGGATCTGGGCGCGAAGAACCGCTACGTGCTGGATGTATGGGCGGGCGGGTAAATCTCGGCGCCGTCCCCGCCTTCGCCGGGACGACGCCTTTTCTGTTCTACTAAGCCGCCTTTGCCGCGGCGCCATGGGCGTGCTTGTCGATGGCGTCGATGATCTCCGGCCACATCGGGATCGGGATCGCGTGGCCCATGCCCTCGATCATCATGAGTTTGGCGCCGGGGATCGAGGCGGCGGTGTCCTTGCCGCCGGCGGGATGCACCAGGGGATCGACGGTGCCGTGAATGACGAGCGTCGGCGCCTTCACCGCGCGCAGCCGCTGCTTGCGGCTGCCGGAGGCGAGGATCGCGCGCAGTTGCCGCCCGACACCGGCCGGATTGAGCCCGCGCTCGAACACGCGTTCGGCGCGCGAGCGATCGAGCGCCTCGTCCTCGGGGAAGCTGCCGACCCTTAGCAGTTTCCAGGTCTGCGCGAAGCGCGCCAGAAACTCCTCCTTGGTGTTCGGCGGTGGCGCCATCAACATTGCCGCGGCTTCGCGCGTCGGCCCCGGCACCTTTGGATTACCCGTCGTCGACATGATCGAGGTCAGCGAGCGCACGCGCTCCGGAAACGAGATCGCGATTTCCTGGGCGATCATGCCGCCCATCGAGGCGCCGACCAGATGCGCCGATCGGATGCCGAGCGCGTCCATCAGCCCGATGGTGTCCTGCGCCATGTCGCGCAGCTTGTAGGGTGCCGCGACCGGGATTTTCAAGAACCGCAGTTTCAAGAGCTCGACCGGGCCCAGCCGCTTGCCGCCCGAGAGCTTGGAGGATGCTCCGATGTCGCGGTTGTCGAAGCGAATGACGCGAAAGCCGCGCGCGGCGAGCTGTTCGCAGAACGCGTCGTCCCACAGCACCATCTGGGCGCCGAGCCCCATGATCAAGAGCATCGGCTCGGCATTGGCGTCGCCGAAACTCTCGTAGCAGATGTCGATGCCGTTGGCGCGGGCGAGCTGGGGCGGCTGATGGGCGAGGGGACTCACGATGGTGTTCCTTGCATAACGCGCTTTTGCGGTGGAAAGCCGTGCTTTGAGCGAACTCTATGCCACGCTTTGGCGTAGCGTTGAAGGCTCACGAGCGACCCTTCTGCACCGGCTCTTGCGCCCTTGATGTTGACCGTCCTGTCTTATGGGTGTGGTATGGCCGAAAAGAAGGGCGTCGAAGCCCTCGTGAGAGGTGGAGGACGCCCATGGCCGACCAGAGCAATGATCCGCTCGCGTTATGGCAGAAAATGATCGGCGAGATGGAGAAGGGGTTCAACGCCTTCGCCAACCAGGCGATGGCGTCGCCACAGTTCTCCAAGGCGGTCAACCAGGCGGGCGGGGTCACGGCGGGCGCGCAAAAGCAACTCGGCGAACTCATGGAAAAATATCTCGTCAGCATGAACATGCCGAGCCGGTCGCAGATGGTCGGCATGGCCGAACGGCTGCAGTCGATCGAAGAGCAGTTGAGTGAGATCAAGACGCTGCTGCTGCAGATGAACGGCATCTCCGGCATGACCAAAGACAGTGTTGCCGCGGCGCCGAAGCCGCCGCGCACCAGGCGGCCGCCGTCAGCATCCCCCGGAGAGAAGAAATGAACGCGGCCGCGGGGTTAGATCTGGCGTCTATCCCGGAGCGGATCCAGTCCGAGGTGCAGCGCGCGATCCAGCGCAGCATCAAGGGTGTCGAATATTTCGCTTCCTCCGGCCCTGCGCTCGGCTCGACGCCGAAGGATATCTTGAAGGTCCGCGGCACCATGAATCTCTATCACTACCGGCCGGTGGCGGATGAAATCTATCGCGTGCCGATCCTGATCGTGATGGCCACCACCAACCGCGGCTACATCCTCGACCTCGTGCCCGGCCAGAGTTTCATCGAGTTTCTCCTGAAGCGCGGCTACGACGTCTACATGCTGGACTGGAGCGCGCCGAAGCCGGAAGAGAAGCGCTTGGCGATGGAGAATTACGTCCTCGATTTTATCCCGGATTGCGTCCGCCGCGTGCAACAGGATTCCGGCGAGAGCGATGTGACCGTGATCGGCTATTGCTTCGGCGGCGTGCTGTCGCTGCTCTACGGCTCGATCTTCCACGACGGGCCGATGAAGAACCTGATCTGCTTCACCACCCCGATCGATTTCCACGAAATGAAGCTGTTTTCGAATTTCTCGGACCGTCGTTACTTCGACGTCGATGGTTTGGTCGATGCCGTCGGCAACGTGCCGCCGGAGATGATCCTGTCCTCGTTCGAGATGCTGCGGCCGGCCTCGCGCGCCGCAAGCCAGGTGCAGCTCTGGGAAAACATCTGGAACGACGAATTCGTGAAATCCTACCGGATGTTCGACCGTTGGGCGACCGATACGCTGCCGTTGGCCGGCGAATACTTTCGCGGCATCACCAAGGACCTGATGTGGGACAACAAGCTCTATCAGGGCACCATGTCGGTCGGCGGGCGCGCGGCCGATCTATCGAAGATCAAGGTGCCGATCCTGCATGCGGTCGCCGAGCACGATCATATCGTTCCCTACGACGCGGCGAGGCATCTGATCCCGAAGGTCGGCTCCGACGACAAGGAGGAGGTGATGCTGAAAGGCGGTCACGTCAGCCTGGTCGCCGGCGCCAACGCGGTTCGGCGGCTGTGGCCGAAACTGGACTCCTGGCTGGGTGGAAGATCGACATGAGCGAACCACGTACCTATCCGCGTCACGTCAGGCTTGATTCCGGCGACATCGAATTCCGCCTGATGTCGCGCGCCGACGAAGCCAGTGTGCTCGCGTTCGCCAAAGAGCTGCCGACGCATGACTTGCTGTTCCTGCCGCGCAATATCAGCCAGCCGAAAGTGCTCTCCGCCTGGATCAACGAGATCGAGCGCGGCGCGATCACGAGCCTGCTCGCCGTGAAAGAGGGCAACGTCGTCGGCTGCGGTACGCTGGTGCGCGACCCGCTTTCCTGGTCGCCGCATGTCGGCGAAATCCGGATGGTGATCTCGCGCGATGTGCGCGGGCAGGGCGTTGGACGCGCGCTGTCGCAGGAGACCTTTGCCCTCGCTTTAGGCGCTGGCCTGGAAAAACTCTCGGTGCAGATGACGGTCGACCAGCAGGCGGCGATCGCCCTGTTCGAGGGCTTGGGCTTCAAGGCCGAGGCGCTGCTGCGCGACCATGTCCGGGATGTCGACGGCCGGACGCACGATATCGTGGTGCTCGGGCACAATATCGCGCAGTTCCAGGCCCAGATGGAGGCCTATGGCCTGCCGGGGGCGGTCGAGCATTAAGCCCGCTGGATAGGCAGAACGCCCAATAATCATACTTATCACGATTTCGTGATATCGCACCGCAACATCATTGTTGCGTTGCACCATTAACTATGGCACAACACTTACGCCCCGGGCCAAATCCGGACGGGGTGAGCCCATAGCTCAAAACCTGAGGATGGAGAGACCCCATGACCACCGAAACCAACCCAATGTTCGAAACCGTGAAGGGAGCCTTCGCTCCTGTTACCGAGGCGCTCAAGAACCTCCAGAATATGGAAGTTCCCGAGGCTGCCCGTGAGTTCGTCAAGAAGACTGCCAGCACTGCCAAGGAACGCGCCGCCGACGTCTTTGCGGGCTCCGAGAAGGTGACGGCCGCGATCGAGACTGCCGTTTCTGATTCTGTCAGCGAGGCCGCCAAGATCAGCCGCAACATCCAGCAGGCGATCTACCAGGACACGGAAGCGTTCTTCGCCGGCATCGACAAGCTGGCCTCCGCCAAGTCAATCAATGAGGCCGTGCAGATCCAGTCCGACCTGGCGCGTGCGCAAGGCGAAGTGATCGTGTCGCGGGCAAAGTCGACCACCGAATATCTCGGCAAGCTCGTTGCCGACGGTGCGAAGACCGCCCAGGACAACCTGGCCAAGGTCTACAACAAGACCGCCTGATCGATCTTTGTACAAGTCGATCGTTTCAAGGCCCGCTTCGCGCGGGCCTTCTTTTTGCTCTGGACGCCCCAACATCAGTGTGACCCCTCATGGTGAGGAGGCGCCAAGCAAAGTATACGCCGCCTGCGTAAACTTGGCTGCGGCGCCGTCTCGAACCATGAGGCCACAGTCCGGGCCTCATCCTTCGAGACGCGGCGAAGGCGCCGCTCCTCAGGACGAGGGTCTTCGTTCATGCGAAAGCCGTCATGACTCTGCCAGCTACCTTCTCCTTCGACGCCCCCGGCGACGCCTCGCGCGCGGCCGAGCTCCGCCGCGTCAAGGCGCTGGCGACGCTGGTGCTGGCGGCGACGCTCGCGCTGTTCGTGGTCGCGAAGTGGCTCGTGAACGTGCACCCGGTGTTCGGTTTCATCGCGGCGTTTGCGGAAGCCGCCACCATCGGCGGGCTCGCCGACTGGTACGCGGTGGTGGCGCTGTTCAAGCGGCCCTTGGGCCTGCCGATCCCGCACACCGCGATCATCCAGAGCAACCAGCATCGCATTGCCGACAAGCTCGGCGAGTTCATCGAGGTGCATTTCCTGGAAGCAGCCCCGATCGAAGCCAAGCTGCGCCAGATCGATTTCGGCTCCTTCGTCGCCGACTGGCTGCGCGACCGCAAGCGCAGCGACGACCTCGCGCGCTTCGCGCTGCGCCTTCTGCCCGAGGCTTTTTCGGCGACGGAAACCTCGGGCCTGATGACGTTCATCACCCGCCGCCTGACCACCCAGTTGCAGGGAATCGACCTCGCGCCGCTTGCCGCCGGCACGCTGCGCGCCTTTGTCGAGGAGGGGCGGCACCAGGGGTTGCTCGACGATTTCTTGCGCCTTGTCCACGACACGCTGACGCAAGCCGATACCATGGCGATGATCCGCGCGAGAATTTCGCGCGGAATTGCCGACGCTGCTAAAATTCTATCGCGCCGACAAGTTTCTCCTCAACAAGATCGTCGCATCCGCGACCGCGTTCTTCGAGGAGGTCCGCAGCGATCCCAAGCATCCGTTCCGCGCCGAGTTCGATCGCATGGTGCTGTCCTTCGTCGACCGGCTCGGCACCGACAAGAGCTATGCCGAGCGCATCGACGGCTTGAAGCGCGAGCTGTTGGCGCGCCCCGAATTGACCGATCTCGCCCATACCATCTGGTCGAACACGCGCGCCTTCATCGAGCGCAGCGCCGCGGGCGAGACGCAGGTGCTGCAGCATCATCTGGCCGGAATGTTCGTCGCCGCCGGCGAGGCGCTGGCGGGCGATGGCGAACTGCGCGGCGAGATCAATCAGGGCCTGGTCACGGTGCTGCGCAGCTTCATCGCCGATCAGAAGAGCGGCGTCTCCAGCTTCATTTCAGACCAGGTCAAGGCGTGGAACATGGGGCAGTTGATTTCGCTGATCGAAATCAACATCGGCAGGGATCTGCAATATATCCGCTTCAACGGCTCGCTGATCGGAGGGCTGGCGGGACTGGGGCTCTACACGGGTGAATTCCTGTTGCGGTTGTTGTGACTAATTGACCACGACAAGGTCATTAGTTGTGGCAAGTGTGATCTGGCGCGCTTGAAACGCGCGAAGCAGTTCCCTAACTTGTAAGTTGGAGTGCTGCGTTGCGAAGCGATTCCGGCGTTTTGCGTCTTCCATTGATCCGTTGGCCGGCTGCCGCGACCTAAGGGGCCGGGCCTGAAAAGGAGATACGATGTCCGTTGCTGCGCAGACGCTTCGCCCGCCATCCAGGACCCTGATGTTTCTGGAGGGGCGCGCCATTCATGAACTCGGCGCCTTCATTGGCGCACTGCCGCTGCTCAGTCTCGCGCCTACAGGTGACGGCCATCCGGTGCTGGTGCTGCCCGGGCTGGTCGCGTCCGACTCGTCGACACGGCCGCTGCGCAGCTTCCTGAAGAACCGCGGCTATGCTGTCAGCGGCTGGCGTCAGGGCCGCAATCTCGGTTTGCGCCAGGGCGTAAGCGACGCGATGGTCGATCTCGTGCATGAGCTCAGCGACGACCACGGCCGCAAGATCAGCCTTATCGGCTGGAGCCTCGGCGGTCTTTACGCGCGGCAGCTCGCCAAGATGATGCCGGAGCGGGTACGCTCGGTGATCACGCTCGGCAGCCCCTTTGCCGGCCATCCCAAGGCGACCAATGCCTGGCGCGTCTATGAGCTTGCCAGCGGCCGCCGCGCCGACGAAGAGGATCCGCGCTTCGGTGGACCGCTCGCCGAGCCGCCGCCGGTGCCGACCACCGCGATCTTCAGCCGCACCGACGGCATCTGCGCCTGGCAGGGCTGCAAGGAAAAGTCGTCCGCGACATCGGAGAGCATCGAGGTCGAGAGCAGCCATTGCGGCATGGGCCATCATCCCGCCGTGGTCTATGCGGTCGCCGATCGCTTGGCGCAGGCGGAAGGCCAATGGCGGCCGTTCGACCGCAGCGGCTGGCGCAGCCTCGTCTATCCCGATCCGAACCGGTAGTGGGTTGCGAACCTCGCCCGGCTCTTCGCGGGGAGAGGTCGACCGGCGAGAGCCGCGTTGTCGCACATCCCGAAAAAGCGGTATGCGTTGAGGCATGCCGCCGCCGCTCCAGCGAATCGTCGACCAGCTCAAGCGCGAACCTTCGCGCACCGGCTCGATCATCATCACCGTGTTCGGCGACGCGATCGTGCCGCGCGGCGGATCGGTCTGGCTCGGCACCCTGCTCGAATTTTTCCAAGCGCTCGACACCGACGGCGGCGTGGTGCGCACCGCGATGTCGCGGCTTACGGCGGACGGCTGGTTCGAACGCGAAAAGGTCGGCCGCAACAGCTTTTACCGGCTGGTGAAGAAGGGCCGGCAGACCTTCGATACCGCGACCCGGCACATCTACGATTCCCCGCCCTCCGACTGGACCGGCCGCTTCGAACTCCTGCTGATCGGCAATGGCTGGGATCGCGACGCCTCGCGCGAGGCGCTGCGCAATGCCGGTTTCGGCAGTCCGCTGCCGGGCGTGTGGGTCGCACCCTCCGGCGTCCCCGTGCCTGAGGAAGCCGCGGGCGCGATCCGGCTGGAAGTATCGGCCGAGGACGACAGCGGCCGACGGCTGCTCAGCGAGAGCTGGCCGCTCCAGCGCACGGCGGACGCCTATCTGAAATTCATGAAGACCTTCGAGCCGTTGCGCGGATGGATCGGCCGTCGCGAAACGCTCGCGGACGCCGATGCTTTCGTTGCGCGCATCCTTCTGATCCACCATTACCGCCGGGTCGTGCTGCGCGATCCGTTGCTGCCGATGGCGCTATTGCCAAGGGATTGGCCGGGCGGGGCCGCCAGAAAACTCTGCGGCGACATCTATCGCGGGTTGCTTCCCGCGTCCGAACAATGGCTTGACCGGCATGGAAGCAACGAAATGGGTCCGCTGCCAAAGGCGGTTCCGGCGCTGTGGCAGCGCTTTGGCGAAGTGTGAATTATGTTACAGAATTATATTGCATGCTGATATTCCTGTTATATATTGCGTGCAACTCCCGGGAGGAGATCGGCCATGTACACCCAGGCGCTCAACAGCTCCGACGCCGACGATCGCAATATCGAGGATGCCGCGCGCGCAGGCGCGTTTCAGGCCCGCATTGACGCCGAGGAGCGCATCGAGCCGAACGACTGGATGCCGGCGGCCTATCGCAAGACGCTGACGCGGCAGATCTCCCAGCATGCCCATTCCGAAATCGTCGGCATGCTTCCCGAGGGCAACTGGATCACCCGTGCGCCGTCGCTGCGCCGCAAGGCAGCCCTGCTCGCCAAGGTGCAGGACGAATGCGGCCATGGGCTTTATCTCTATGCCGCGGCCGAGACCCTCGGCACCTCGCGCGAGGAGCTGGTCGATGCGATGCTCTCCGGCAAGGCAAAATATTCCTCGATCTTCAACTATCCGACGCTGACCTGGGCCGACATCGGCGTGATCGGCTGGCTGGTCGATGGCGCGGCGATCATGAACCAGATTCCGCTGTGCCGCTGCTCCTATGGTCCGTACGCGCGCGCGATGATTCGGGTGTGCAAGGAAGAATCCTTCCACCAGCGCCAGGGCTACGAGATCATGCTGACGCTGGCACGCGGCTCGGAAGAGCAGAAGGCGATGGCGCAGGACGCGCTGAACCGCTGGTGGTGGCCGGTGTTGATGATGTTCGGCCCGCCCGACCAGGCGAGCCAGCACAGCGACACCTCGACCAAGTGGAAGATCAAGCGCTTCTCCAATGACGAGCTGCGCCAGAAGTTCGTCGATGCCACCGTGCCGCAGGCGCAATACCTCGGCCTGACCATTCCCGATCCCGGCATGAAGCAGGATGAGGCCGGGCATTGGGTCCATAGCGCGATCGACTGGAACGAGTTCAAGCAGGTGCTATCGGGTAACGGCCCCTGCAACCGCGATCGGCTGGCGGCGCGACGCAAGGCGCACGAAGAGGGCGCCTGGGTGCGTGAGGCGGCGGCCGCCTTCGCCGAAAAGCGAAGATTTCGCCAGGCCGCGCAGGCTGCCGAGTAAGGATCAAGGGAGGTCACGATGGCCACGCCGAACACGCCGCTGTGGGAAGTCTTCATTCGCAGCCGCAACGGGCTTGCGCACAAGCACTGCGGCTCGCTGCATGCGAGCGACGCCACCATGGCGCTGCAGGCCGCGCGTGATATCTACACCCGCCGCGGCGAGGGCCTGTCGATCTGGGTGGTGCCGTCGAGCGCGATCACCGCATCCGATCCGGCCGACAAGGGCATGATGTTCGAGCCCGCGGAATCCAAGATCTACCGCCATCCGACGTTTTATGAAGTGCCCGAGGAAGTCGGGCATATGTGATGCCAACCCTCATGGTGAGGAGGCGCGTCAGCGCCGTCTCGAACCATGAGGCCCGTGGCCTATCCTTCGAGACGCATCGCTTCGCGATGCTCCTCAGGATGAGGTGAGCAAGTGGATTAAGGATATGGCCGTCGCTTCCATCACCGTTACCGAGACCCCGCTGGTGCTCTACACCCTGCGCCGCGCCGACGACGCGTTGATCCTCGGCCACCGGCTGTCGGAATGGTGCGGCCACGCGCCGATGCTGGAAGAGGACATGGCGCTGTCCAACATGGCGCTCGATCTTTTGGGCCAGGCGCGCGAGCTCTATTCCTACGCGGCCAAGGTCGAAGGCAAGGGCAACGACGAGGACACGTTCGCCTACCTGCGCGACGTCAGGCAGTACCGCAACCTGTTGCTGGTCGAGCAGCCGAACGGCGATTTTGCCCACACTTTGGTGCGGCAGTTTTTATATTCCGCGTTCGCCGATCTCTATTGGCGCGCGATGATGAAATCGACCGAGGCCACGCTGGCTGCGATTGCGGCGAAATCCGAGAAGGAAAGCGCCTACCATCTGCGCCACTCTTCGGAATGGATCGTGCGGCTCGGCGACGGCACCGAGGAAAGTCATCGCCGCACGCAGACCGCGATCGACCATCTCTGGGCCTTCACCGGCGAGATGTTTGCGGCCGATGATGCCGAACGCGGCCTGATCGATCGCGGCATCGCCGTCGATCCGGCTATCTTGCGGCCGCAATGGCTCAACACCGTTTCAAGCGTCGTGAGCGAGGCGACACTCGATCTGCCCAAGAACGACTGGATGCAGCAGGGCGGCCGCAGCGGCCGGCACAGCGAGCATCTCGGCCATCTCCTCGAGCGAGCTGCAGTCGATGCAGCGCACCTTCCCGGGTGCGACATGGTGACCGCGACGGTTGGTGATACCGAACTGCGCCGGCGCGCCTGGGACGCCGCGGCAAGCGTGGTCGATCCGGAAATCCCGGTCTTGACGATTGCCGATCTCGGCGTGTTGCGCGCGGTCGAGGTGAGCGACGGCCGCGTCGAGGTCGCGATCACGCCGACCTATTCCGGCTGTCCCGCGATGAACATGATCGCAGTCGAAATCGGGCTGGCGTTGGAGCGCGAGGGGTTCCGCAATCCGAAAGTGCGCACGGTGCTGTCGCCGGCCTGGACCACCGACTGGATGAGCGAAGACGGCCGCCGCAAGCTGAAGGAGTACGGCATCGCGCCGCCGCTGCCCGCAAGCTCACGCCGCGCGCTGTTCGGCGTGCAGCAGGTGCCGTGCCCGCAATGCGGTTCGAACGATACCGAGCTGCTGTCTGAATTCGGCTCGACCTCGTGCAAGGCGCTGTGGCGCTGCAAGAGCTGCCGCGAGCCGTTCGATTATTTCAAGTGTCATTGACAATGTCAGCAGCCGCACCGCGTTTCCACCGCCTTGCCGTCAACGATCTGCGCCGCGAATCTGCCGACGCAGTTTCGCTCACGTTTGCGATTCCGAAAGAGCTCGCTGACGACTACAGCTTTACCCCCGGCCAATACCTGACGCTGCGCACGACGATGGACGGCGAGGAAGTGCGCCGCTCCTATTCGATCTGTTCCGGGCCAGATGACGGCGAGTTGCGGATCGCGGTGAAGAAGGTCGATGGCGGCGCATTCTCGAGCTGGGCCGCGGATGAACTTAAGGCCGGCGACGAGCTCGACGTGATGACGCCGACCGGCCGTTTTGGCGTCGCGCCGGCGCCTGGCGAGGCGCGCACCTATGTCGGCTTTGCCGCCGGCTCCGGCATCACGCCGATCCTGTCGATCGTCAAGGGCGTGCTGGCGCGCGAGCCGAATAGCCGGTTCTTCCTGTTCTACGGCAATCGCACCACCGTGGGCATGCTGTTCCGCGAGGCGCTGGAAGAATTGAAGGACCGCTTCATCGACCGGCTGTCGGTCTTCCATGTGATCTCCGGCGAGGAGCAGGACATCCCGATCCTGCACGGCAGGCTCGACGGCGCAAAGGTAAGGGTACTGCTGCGCTCACTGGTGCCGGCGGCAACCATCGATCACGTCTTCATCTGCGGCCCGACCGGCATGAGCGAGGACATCGAGGCGACCTGCCGCGAGGTCGGGATCGCGGAAGACCGCATTCACGTCGAGCGTTTCGTGTCCGGACTCGGCGGCAAGCCGCGCCCGAAGGCGATCGTCCCCGCCTCGGCGCCGCCGAAGGCTTTTGCCTCCTTGATCATCGACGGCAAGCGCCGCGAGGTTCCGGTCGCCGAAGGCGAGGCCATTCTCGATGCGGCGCTGCGCGGCGGCGTCGATCTGCCCTTTGCCTGCAAGGGCGGCATGTGCTCGACCTGCCGCGCCAAGCTGGTCGAAGGCAAGGCCGAGATGGACGTGAACTATTCGCTGGAGCCGTGGGAGCTGAAGGCAGGTTTTATTCTCACCTGCCAGGCCAAGCCGGTTTCCGAAAAGGTCGTTGTCGATTACGATCACGTTTAGACGTTAGGGCGTCGTTGACACCTTGGTCGCTTCGCCCCAAGACTAAAGCACTGTTCAACTAAAGCACTGTTCAAGAGGCTTGTTCAACAAGCCCGACACCGGGGAGTCCGCTAGTGAACGTCAAGGCCACCTTGTCGCCGGAAGATGTCGCGCGCGCCTGCGCGGAAGCGATGTGGAAGGATGACGCGGCCAGCCGTGGCCTCGGCATGAAGATGGTCGAGGTCAAGCCGGGCCAGGCGACGCTGACGATGACGGTCGAGCCGCACATGGTCAACGGCCAGCGTATCGCCCATGGCGGCTTCATCTTTGCGCTGGCCGATTCCGCCTTCGCTTTTGCCTGCAACAGCCACAACGAGCGCGCCGTCGCGGCGCAAGGCGACATCACCTTCATCCGGCCGGGCAAGCTCGGCGATGTCCTGGTCGCGACCGCGCACGAGATTTCGCGCAGTGGGCGCTCCGGCATCTACGATGTGCGGGTCACCGTGGGCGAGGCGGTCATTGCCGAGTTCCGCGGCCATTCCCGCACCATCGGCGGCACGTGGCTGCCGGATCCGGTAACCGACACCAGGCAAAAATAAAGGTTTGAGGAAACGCGCGATGGCTTCGACCAACCTTCAATCCAGATCGAGCGGCTATATTCCCGAGATGGACGACGTCGAGCGCGCCTCCCGCGACGAGATCATGGCGCTGCAGAAAAAACGCCTCGCCTGGTCGCTGGCGCACGCCTACGACAACGTCGCGCACTATAAAAAAGCCTTCGACAGAGCCGGCGTGCATCCGTCGGATTTCAGAGAGCTTTCCGACCTCGCCAATTTCCCGTTCACGGTGAAGACGGATCTGCGCGACAATTATCCCTTCAACATGTTCGCGGTACCGCGCGAAAACCTGGTTCGCGTGCATGCTTCCTCCGGCACCACCGGCAAGCCGATCGTGGTCGGATATAGCAAAGCCGACATCGAGACCTGGTCAACGGTGGTGGCGCGCTCGATCCGCGCCGCCGGCGGCCGCACCGGCATGATCATCCATAATGCCTATGGCTATGGCCTGTTCACCGGCGGCTTGGGGGTGCACTACGGCGCGGAAAAGCTCGGCTGCACCGTGGTGCCGATTTCGGGGGGCATGACCGAACGGCAGGTGCAGCTCATCAACGATTTCAAGCCCGACATCATCACGGTGACGCCGAGCTACATGCTGGCAATTCTTGATGAGTTCAAGCGCCAGGGCCTCGACTCGCGAAAGTCGTCGCTAAGATTCGGCATTTTCGGCGCCGAGCCCTGGACCAACGCGATGCGCGCCGAGATCGAGGCTGCGTTCACCATGGATGCGACCGACATTTACGGATTGTCGGAGGTGATCGGCCCCGGCGTTGCGCAGGAATGCGTGGAGAGCAAGGACGGCCTGCATATCTGGGAAGATCATTTCTATCCCGAGGTGATCGATCCCGACACCGGCCAAGTGTTGCCCGACGGCGGGAAGGGCGAGCTGGTTTTCACCTCGCTGACCAAGGAAGCCTTTCCGGTGATCCGCTATCGCACCCGCGACCTGACACGGCTGTTGCCGGGCACGGCGCGGCCGGGGATGCGGCGGATGGAAAAGGTGACGGGGCGTTCCGACGACATGATCATCCTGCGCGGCGTCAATCTGTTCCCGACCCAGATCGAGGAGGTGCTGCTCGCCACCGACTGGTGCGGCGGCCACTTCATCCTCGAGTTGACGCGAGACGGCCGCATG
Source organism: uncultured Alphaproteobacteria bacterium (assembly GCA_963777475.1). GTDB lineage: Bacteria > Pseudomonadota > Alphaproteobacteria > Rhizobiales > Xanthobacteraceae > Bradyrhizobium. The sequence continues at coordinate 11,206 of CAVZQX010000045.1, read as the reverse complement.
GACGAACTGACCATCGTGGCGGAAGCGCGGTCCGAATACTGGGACGGCCGCGGCCTGACCGACCACGCCGATCGGATCAGCACCCACATCAAGAATACCATCGGCATCACCGCGAAGGTGAGGGCGGTCGCGCCCGATACGCTGGAGCGTTCGCTCGGCAAGGCCAAGCGTGTTTACGACAAGCGCCCGAAGGAATGACTTTTTCTCTCAGAGTTGTCATTGCGGGCTAACGGGTCGCGCGAATGCGCGCACGATGATAGGCAACTCCGCGCAGCAACCCATCTATCCCACGTGAATGGATTGCTTCGTCGCTTCCGCCTTCGCTCGTTGAGCTACGTCGGACAAGTCGCTCCTCGCAATGACGGTCTCAAGGCCGAAAAAGTGGAATTTCCATGCCTACTATCCAACCAAGTAATGCCCCAGTCGTGGTCGAAGCCCGCTGCGTGCGGCTGAACGCCAAGGCGGATGATCCCGCCTCGCTCGCGCCGGTGGTCGAACGGCGGAGCCTGTCTCGCGCGGCCAGCGAGGTGCTGATCGAGGTCAAGGCCGCGGCGGTCAATCCGTCCGACGTGAAGGCCGCGACCGGGCTGATGCCGTACGCGGTATTCCCGCGCACGCCCGGCCGCGACTATGCCGGCATCGTGATCGATGGGCCGCCCGGCACGATCGGGCGCGAGGTGTTCGGCTCGTCGGGCGATCTCGGTATCCGCCGCGACGGCACGCACGCCACGCACCTTGTCGTCGAGCTTGAGGCGGTCGTGGACAAGCCAACCAACATTTCCTGGGAGGAGGCCGCGGGCATCGGCGTTCCCTTCGTCACCGCGATGGAAGGTTTTCGACGCGCCGGGATTCCGACAGCCGGCGAGACCGTGCTGGTGATGGGCGTCAACGGCAAGGTCGGTCAGGCCGCAGTGCAGATCGCGAGCTGGCACGGCGCGCGCGTCATCGGCGTGGTGCGCAAGGCGGAAACCTATCAGGGCCATGCCAATGCCAAGATCGATGTGATCGATGCGTCCTCGACCGATGTGGCGGCGCGCATGCGCGAGCTGACAAGCGGCCACGGCGCCGACATCGTGTTCAACACCGTCGGCGATCCCTATTTTGAGGCGGCGAACGATTCGCTGGCGTTGCGCGGACGCCAGATACTGATCGCCGCGGTGAACCGCATCGTGTCGTTCGACATCCTGAAATTCTATCGCGGCCAGCACAGCTATGTCGGCGTCGATACGCTCGCTTTGTCGTCGATCGCGACGGGGGACGTCTTGCGCCAACTCGGGCCCGGCTTTGCGAGCGGGCACCTGAAACCTTTCGCGATCAATCCGGCTGCGATCTATTCGCTTGAAGACGCCAGGAAAGCCTTCGTCGCGGTCGCCGGTTCCTCGCGCGACCGCGTCATCCTGCGGCCCCTGGCATAGCTGCCGATTTATCGGGCGATAGCTTTAGCAAAATTGATTTGTGTCCTGCGCAGCGCGGAGGGATTTATTTCCTTCGTGGACTGGTGCGCGACAGCATCCTTCTCTTCGCCTATGAGCCGTGGACTGTCACGCGCACGAGACGTTATAGCTGGACGGCAATTGCGTCCTATCTACGTTGGTGCGCGGCCGCTTAAGGCCGCGGAGACACTCAAGGGAAAATCCGTGCAGTTCGGTGAGAACATTGTCGTCATCGGCGGTCTGTTGATCGGCCTCGTCTTTGGTTCGGTCGGCCTGCTCAGCGGCTTTTGCCTGCTCTCAGGCCTGCGCGGCTGGTGGGCCGACGGCGACGGCCGGCTGATCCGCACCTTTGCGCTGGCGCTTGCGGTCGCGATATCGGCAGCGCAGCTGCTTGCCGCGGGCGGGTTCGTCGATCTCGGCAAGTCGATCTATCTGCAGTCGTCGTTCTCGGCGCCGCTGATGTTCTTCGGCGGGCTTCTGTTCGGCTACGGCATGGTGATGTCGAATGGCTGCGCCTCGCGCGCGCTGGTGCTGCTCGGGCGCGGCAATCTCCGCTCCTTCGTGGTGGTAGTCGTGATCGCCATCGTCGCGCAGATGACGCTGAAGGGTCTGATCGCTCCGGCACGCATCGCGGTGCTGCAGGCTAACCCAGACCACAGCGAGCGTGACCTCGCTGCCGGCGCTGATGTCGAGCCTCGGTCTGCACGGCGCGCGGGCGCGCCTCTTTGCCGGAGCGGTGGTAAGCGCAGCGCTGGTCATCTTCGCGTTTTCGCATCTCGCGTTCCGCCGCTCGCCGGGTCAGGCCGCCGCGGGAGTCGTGGTCGGGCTACTGGTCGCGGCGGGGTGGTTCACGACCGGCTATCTCGGCGCCGACGATTTCAATCCGGCGCCGGTTGCTTCCCTCACCTTCATCGCGCCGATCGCCGACACGCTGCAATATGCGATGCTGTCGACCGGACTGACGCTGAACTTCGGCATCGCGACGGTGACCGGCGTGTTCGCCGGCAGCCTGGTGACGGCGCTGCTGACCGGCCGTTTCCGCCTCGAAGGTTTCAATTCGCCGCGCCACATGCTGCGCTCGGCCGGCGGCGCGGCGCTGATGGGCGCGGGCGGCGCGATGGCCTATGGCTGCTCGATCGGGCAGGGGCTCACGGGACTTTCGACGCTGGCGCTGCCGTCCTTCGTCGCGGTTGCCGGAATTATGCTGGGTACGGCTGCCGGCCTGCGCGGTGCGCTGCGCGTTCAACCGCTGGCGGCGGAAGCCGCGCGCTGACGCAATTCCCGTTTCAATGGCTTCATCCTTCGAGGCGCATCGCTTGCGATGCTCCTCAGGATGAGGTCTCATACCCTCATGGTGAGGAGCGCGTCTTCGCGCGTCTCGAACCACGAGGCCACGGAATCCCATGATTTCAACCAACCGAAATGCGCTTTGACGGACTAACGATGCGTCCGCTCGATTGTTGGTCAATCCGCCGCGCGGGTCACGATGCGAATCTCCGAGGTGAGCGTGCGATGCACCGGGCATTTGTCGGCGATCTCGAGGATCCGCTTGCGCTGCTCGGCGTCGAGCGCGCCTTCGAGGCCGATCGCGACGTCGATCTGGTCGAGCATGCCCTCCTTGGTTTCGCACTCGGCGCAATCCTGCGCATGGATCTTGCTGTGATGAAGCGTGACGGTGGCGCGCTCCAGCGGCAGCGATTTGCGATCGGCGTAAAGCCGCATGGTCATGGATTTGCAGGCGCCGAGCGCCGCCAGCAGGAAGTCATAGGGGCCAGGGCCTGAGTCCTCGCCGCCGGCCGCGACCGGCTCGTCGGCTAACAGCCGGTGCGGGCCGACCGAAACCGTCTGCTGGAACTTGCTGTCGCGGGTCTCGCGCACCACGACGTTGCGCGGGGCGTCGGCCGCAACAACGGCCTGCTCCGCGGCAGGCTCGATATAGCGGCTGGACCAGGCCGCGATGACGTCGGCGACATAGGCGGAATCGCGCTTCTGGCTCAGCAAATGGTCGGCTCCCGCGAGCGACACAAAACTCTTCGGATGCTTGGCCGAGAGGAAGATGCGCGTTGCATTGTCGATTGAGACCGTGTCGTCGGTTGGCGCGTGCATGACCAGGATGGCCTTGCGCATGGTGGTGACGCGCGCCATCAGGCCGTGCTCGGAGATATCGTCGAGGAATTCGCGCGTGATCGTGAAGGGGCGGCCGGCGAGCGAAACCTCGACCTTGCCGTGCTTGCGGATATCCTCGATCTGCTCCTTGAAGAGGTCGGTGACGTGCTCGGGATCGGAGGGGGCCGCGATGGTGACGACGGCCTTGGCTTCCGCGATCTGCCCGGCGGCCGCGAGAATCGCGGCGCCGCCGAGGCTATGCCCGATCAGGAGCGTGGGCGCTTTGCGGGTTTCGCGCAAATGATTGGCGGCGCGAACGAGATCGGCGACGTTGGAGGAGAAGGTCGAGTTGGCGAAATCGCCTTCGCTGGAGCCGATGCCGGTGAAATCGAACCGCAGCACGGCGATGCCCTTGGTCGGCGAGCGCGGTTGCGATGCGCTTGGCCGCAAGCACGTCCTTGCCGCAGGTGAAGCAATGGGCGAACAGCGCATAGGCGAGTGGCTCATGCTCGGGCAGATCGAGCGCGGCCGCGAGCTGATGGCCGCCTTCACCGGTGAATTGGAAACGTTCGCTCGGCATGGGATGCCTCCATGAGGTTCTTTCTTGACCTCTCCCTACGGGCGAGGTGTAGCCGCATCATGGCGCCCGAGCGTCAGTCGCCGGAATAGCGCTGCTCGGCCCACGGATCGCCGCGGTTGTGATAGCCGCGGACCTCCCAGTAGCCGGGCGCGTCCTTGTCCAGGAATTCGATCGCCTGCAGCCATTTCGCGCTTTTCCAGAAATAGAGATGCGGCACCACCAGCCGTACCGGGCCGCCATGTTCCGCCTCAAGCGGCGCGCCGGACCAGCTGTGGGCGAGCAGGGCGTCAACGGCTGCGAAATCTTCGAGCGGAAGATTGGTGGTGTAGCCGTCATGGGAGTGCAGCACGACGAAGCGTGCTTCCTCGCGGGGCTGGCAGGCGGCGAGCAGGTCGCGGGTCGAAAGCCCCTCCCATTGATTATCGTAGCGCGACCATGTGGTGACGCAGTGGATGTCGGAAACGAATTGCGTCTGCGGCTCGGCCGTGAACTGCTTGAAATCCCAGAAGATCGGATGTTCGACCGCGCCGTGGACGTCGAGCCGCCAGCGCTCCCGCGAAATGTTCGGCGTCAGCCCGAGATCGAGGACAGGCCAATCCTTTGTGAGGTGCTGCCCCGGCGGCAGGCGCTGCTCCTCGGGACGCGCGACCTTTCCGGTGAGAAAGCGGCCTTCCTGCGCCCAGCGCTGCTTGCTGCGCGTCAGCTTGCTGGCCGGAGGGGTTTCGTTGTCGTCGGCCATCTCTTAGCGTTCCGTCTCGTGCGTCTTGCTACGCATGCCGGTGCATCGCCGATTCATGCTTGGTGTCGCGCATGGTCGAGTAGATGATCAGCGACAAGAATATAATGCCACTGAGATAATAATAGAACCAGTCCTCATGACCGATGCTCTTGAAATAGAGCGCGATCGCGGGCGCCGTGCCGCCGAATACGGAAACCGTGATCGCATAAGGCAGGCCGACGCCGAGCGCGCGGACATTGGTCGGGAACAATTCAGCCTTCACGACCGCGTTGATCGAGGTATAGCCGGCGACGAAGATCCAGGCCGCGCAGATCAGCAGGAACGCCATGAACGGCGTCCTGGTTTCCTTCAACGTGGTCAGGATCGGGATTGTCGTGAGCGTGCCGGCGATGCCGAAAAAGATCAGTAACGGCTTGCGGCCGATGCGGTCGGACAAGGCGCCGTAGGTCGGCTGCAAAAGGGTTGCGAAGATCAGCGAGCCGAAGATCACCGTCGTGGTCTGGTCTTCGGTCAGGCCCGCCGACAATCTGACGAAGGTCTGCATATAGGTGGTGAAGGTGTAGAACGCCGCGGTGCCGCCGGCGGTGAGGCCGACCACCAGCAACAGTTCGCGCGGATATTTCAGGAGCTCGCGGATCGAGCCGGTGGTCTGGACGGCTTTCTTCGCCTCGAGGAAGGCTTCGGTCTCCTGCAGGTTGCGCCGCATCACGGCGGCAAAAATCGCGAGCAGGGCGCCGATCACGAACGGGATGCGCCAGCCCCAGGCCTTCAATTCCTCTGATGTCAGGAACACCTTCTGCAACAGCAGGAGCACGATGATCGCGCTGAGCTGGCCGCCGATCAGCGTGACGTATTGAAAGCTGGAATAGAAGCCGCGATGCCGCGCACCGGCGACTTCGCTCAAATAGGTGGCGCTGGCGCCGTACTCGCCGCCGAGGCTCAGGCCCTCGATCACGCGCGCCAGCGCCAGAATGGCCGGCGCGGCCACGCCGATCGAGGCGTAAGTCGGCGTCACAGCGATGATCAGCGAGCCGAAGCACATGCAGACCACGGACAGCGTCAGCGACAGCCGCCGGCCGAAATGATCGGCGATGTAGCCGAACAGCCAGCCGCCGAGCGGCCGCATCAGGAAGGTCGCGGCGAACAGCACGGCGGCGTTGAGCTGCTGCACCACCGGATCGCTCTGCGGAAAGAACGCCGGGGCGAAGTAGAGCGCGAACGCGGTGTACGCGTAAAAGTCGTACCACTCGACGAGATTGCCGACCGAGCCGATGAAGATCGCCTTGACCCGGCGCTCGACGTCGGCGATGTCGAGTTTTTCGGGGGCCGAGGTGAGGGTTTGATCTGTCATCTCCGGCCTCCGAGCGCTTTTTTGTGCGCTAACTCAGGTAGCCTTTCCAAACAGGAACGGCAACTGCCGCGGACCGCGCACGGTGCCCTCCGACCAGGTGACCTTGCCCGCTGGATCGAGCCGGAAATCCGGAATCCGCTTCAGCCATTCCTCGATCGCGACCGTCATTTCCATGCGCGCGAGGTTGGAGCCGACGCAGCGGTGGATGCCGAGGCCGAACGCGGCATGGCGGTTCTCCTTGCGGTCGATCACCACCTTGTCGGCGTCCGGGAACATCGCCGGATCGCGGTTGGCGGCCGGGAACGATAACAGCACCATGTTGCCGGGCCTCACCGGGCAGCCGCTGACCGTCGTTTCCTTCATCACCTCGCGTGCCATGGTCACCGGCGAATAGGCGCGCAGCAATTCCTCGACCGCGGTCGGCATCAGTTCCGGCTCCCTGACCAGCCGCTCGCGATCCGCGGGCGTCTTCGCCAGATGCCAGAGCGAGGAGCCGATCGCGCTCCAGGTAGTGTCGATGCCGGCGATCAGGAGCAGCCGCAGGGTGCCCAGCACGTGCTCGTCCGACAGCGGCTGGCCGTTCCTGTCCCTCGCCTTCATCATGGTCGAGATCAGATCGTCGCTCGGATGCGTCTTGCGATGCTCGACATGGCCGGCGAAATACTCGGTCATGTCGTTCGCCCCGCGCACCAGCGCGCCCTGGTCCTTGATGCCGAGCTCGAGGATTTCATGAATCCATTTGATGAAGAGATCGCTGTCCTTCTCGGGGATGCCCAGCATGTGGGCGATGGTGCGCACCGGAACGTGCTTGGTGTAGCGCGCCGCCGCGTCGCATTTGCCCTCAGCGATGAATTCGTCGATCAGCTCGTTGCAGATCGCGCGCACCCGCGGCTCCAGTTTCTTCATGGCGTCGGGCGTGAACGGCGGCAGCAGCAACTGCTTGGCCGGCTTGTGCTCGGGCGGGTCGGAGGTGATGGGCGGGGCCCTGGCGGTGATCTCCGGCCGCACGTCGCGCACCAGCACGCGGCGCGAGGAAAAATGCTCGGTGTCGTGGGCGATCTCCCGCACCGCCTCGTAGGTGGTCGGCAGATAGCAGCCGAGGAAGCGCTCGGTATGCACGACCGGGCTTGTCGCGCGCAGTTGCGTCCCAGATCGGGAACGGATTTTCGGTCCAGCGCGGATCGGTATGGTCGAAATCGTGGACCCAGTCGGTGACCGGAGGATGTTCGGGCATGATGCTGGTGTCGGACATCGGGACAGATCCTTTTGCTTGATTTCGAGAAAGCGGTATCGTCGGCTCTGAAGCTATTCCTCGGTCACTTCGATCGCGATTTCCGGGCAGTTGGCTCTGGGCGAGCCAGGCCTTGTCCTCGAGCCCTGCCGGCACCGAGCCGTCGCCGAGCTCGTGCGCATTGCCGAACTCATCGAGATCGAACAGTTCGGGCGCCAGCGATTTGCAGCGGGCATGGCCCTGACACTTGTCCTGGTCGACGTGAATTTTCAGTTTTCCGGCCATCTGAGCCTTCCCTCGGTCGCGCGCGGCTTCGCCAGCGCGCATTGCTTTCCTCATGTTGACGATTGATTGCGCCGGCCCATTGCCAGGCCGTGGTCGCCCTAAGTTATAGCATATTACATTCGTGCTGCCCTGCTACTGTCAAGCCAAAAGATTGTCATTATCGAGATGCCGCCTCAAATGGTCCGCAAGCCGCTCAACGCCTATCACCACGGCGATCTCCGCGACGCGCTGGTGCAGGCCGCGCTCAAGGAGGCGGAGCAGGGCGGCCCGGAAGCCATCAGCATCAAGGCCTTGGCGAAGAAGCTCGGCGTATCGCAGCCGGCGCCCTACCGGCACTTTGCCGACCGCGAGGCGTTGCTTGCAGCCGTCACCGCCGAGGCCTTCCGGCAATTCAGCGCCGCCTTGCGCTGTTCGATCGAGAAGCCGTCGAAGCGCTCGAAACTGTCGCGGTTCGCGCAGGCCACGCTCGATTTCGGTCTTCAGCGTAACGGGATCTACCGCCTGATGTTCGCGTCGCGCATGATGGCCTGCGCATCAAAAGACAGTGAGCTTCACGCAGCGGCGATGGAAACCTTCGTCTGCTTGCTGGAGGCGCTGGAAGCGCCGCGCCGTCGGACTATTGCGCGAGCGCCATGCGCTGCAGATCTGGGCCTCGCTGCACGGCGTGGTCATGCTGGCGGAGCAGGGGCTGCTCACCGGACAGGTCGCCGGCATCACCCGAGAGGAACTGGTCGAGGATATCGTGGCGCAGACCAAACTGGCGCTGTCGGTCGCGATCAAGGGGACGGAGCGTCGTGCGCGACCGCGTCACGACAGCCCTTCAGGAGCCGATCGCAGTGCTATTACTTCGGCGGCCTCGGATCGATCGGCGTCGTGCCGCGCACGCCCAGAATATCCTCCAGCACTTTGGCGCCGGCGAGAAGCTGCGCCTCGCCGCGCGGCGGTGCCGACCATCTGCAGTCCGACCGGCAGGCCTGAAGCGGTGAACCCGCATGGCAGCGACAGCGCCGGGCAGCAGGCCAGCGTGATCGCATAGACGATGCCGAGCCACTCGACATAATTGTCGAATTTCTTGCCGGCGCATTCGGCGACATAGCGGTTCTCGACCGGAAACGGCGCGACGATGGTCGCCGGCGTCAGCAACAGGTCGTAGGTCTTGAAGAACTCCAGCGCGCGCTCGGTCATCGCGACGCGCTGCGCCTCGGCGCGCTCGATCTTTTCGACCGAAAGTTTGAGGCCTTCCTCGATATTCCAGATCACCTCGGGCTTGAGCTGATCGCGATGGGCTGCGCAACAGCTTCGCCTTGCTGATGGCGAAGTCGAAGGCGCGCAGCACGTGGAAGCATTCATGGGCCTCGCGCAGGTCGGGATGGGCCTCCTCGACGATCGCGCCGGCCTCGGCAAAGCGTTGCGCGGCCTTCCGGGTGATGCTCGGCACTTCCGGATCGACCGGGGTGATGCCGAGATCGGCCGAATAGGCGACGCGCTTCGGCCTGCCGCCGGATCGCGCGGCGGACGAGGTACGACGCCGGCAGCTTCGGCAGCGACAGCGGATCGGCCGGGTGCTCGCCGCTCATGGCGTCGAGCAGCAGCGCGAGATCCTCGACATTGCGCGCCATCGGGCCTTGCACGCCGAGCTTGCGGTCGACCTTGAATTGCGGGCGTATGCGCGACGCGGCCGATGCTCGGCCGCAAGCCCGACGATGCCGCAGAAGCTGGCGGGATTGCGCAACGAGCCGCCCATGTCCGAGCCGTGGGCAAGCCAGGCCATACCGGTGGCGAGCGCGACCGCGGCGCCGCCCGAGGAGCCGGCGGCCGAGCGCGACGTATCCCAGGGGTTGCGCGTGGCGCCGAACACTTCGTTGAAGGTGTTGGCGCCGGCGCCGAATTCCGGCGTGTTGGATTTGGCGTAGATCACGCCGCCATTGCGCTTCGAGATGCTCGACCAGGATATCGGAACGCGCCGGGATGTTATCCCTGTAGATCGGCGAGCCCTGCGTGGTCAGCACGCCCGCGACGTCGGTCAGGTCCTTGATCGGGACCGGCAGGCCTGCGAGCAGGCCGCGATCGGCGACCGGCTTTTGCATCAACGTCTTGGCATGGGCTCGGGCGCGGTCGAAGCACAGCGTCGGCAGCGCGTTGACCTTGCCGTCGACTTCGGCGACCCGCTTCTCCAGCACGTCGAGCAGATCGAGCGGCGTGACCTCGCCGGCTTTGACTTGTCGACGATCGCGCACGCCGTCGCCCGCATCAGTTCCTGTTCGATGCCAATGCCGTCTCTCCCGACGTTCCGTCTGTCGCGGATCGTTAGTGCTGTAAAACATTTTCCGCCAGATTGGCAACGCACGTCCCTATCGGAGGTTCTTGACATGACTACGCCGTTCGATGCGCCCGACTGGCGCGGCTGAGCCAGGAAGATCTGCGACCGCGGCCTCAATAATGGCGTGGCGGTGGCCGGAAGCGCCGACATCGTCGCCGGCTGGGACCGGCGCTCGGCCGAAATGCGCAAGCGGCATCCCGACCATCTGGACCTCCGCTATGGCCCGCGCGAGCGCAACCGCATCGACTTTCTCAAGGTCGCGCGAAAACGCGCCGACGCTGTTGTTCATCCACGGCGGCTACTGGCAGATGCGCGCCAAGGAGAATCTTCTCGCTGTTCGCGGAAGGGCCGATGGCGCACGGCATCAATGTCGCGCTGATCGGCTATACGCTGGCGCCGGAAGCAACGCTCGATCAGATCGTCGCCGAAATCAATGCCGGGATCGATTTTCTCGCCGCGCAATTGCCTGATCTTGGCGGCGACGCGGACGGCGATCGCGTTGTTTCCGGATGGTCCGCCGGCGGGCATCTGACGCGATGGCGCTGTCGCATCCTTACGTCAAAGCCGGCATGGCGATCAGCGGCATCTACGACCTCGACCGATCCGCCACAGCTATCTTAACGTCAAGCTCGGACTCGATGAGGCGGTGTCCCGCCGCAACTCGCCGATGATGCAGGCGGCGGGCCGATGAAGCCGCTGGCGCTGGTGGGGGCAGCGCGAACTGCCGCTGTTGCGCCGGCAGACCGCGGATTTCGCCGGCCACCGCGCCAAGTACGGACTGCCCGTGAGCTATGAAGAGATCCCGGCGCCGATCATTTCACGATCATGGACGAGATGGCCTCGCCGAAGGGCCGGATCACGACGCTGATCCGCCAGTTGTTGGAGCGGACGGGCGAGTTCGACCGTAATCTGGGAGCGGCATCGAGGAGCGCGCCATCGCCGCGTCTCGAAGAATGAATGCCCATGAAAAGATCCTTCGAGAGCCGCGCATAGCGCGCCTCCTCAGCGATGACGGGGCTATGCGGCCGCGCCTACCCCCACCCCGCGGCAATGCCGCCGTCGACGTAAAAATCACGCCCGACGTATAGCCCGACCGGTCCGACGCCAGGAACGCCATGAGGTCGCCGATCTCGCGGGCATGCGCGGCAAGCAGCCTACCTG
>CAVZQX010000044.1:0-4942 GCA_963777475.1 uncultured Alphaproteobacteria bacterium | reverse complement strand
CGATGCAACGAATGCGTAGGGTGGGCAAAAGCGAAGCGTGCCCACCATTCAGGATGACGCTGCCGATGGCTGGTGGGCACGGCGCAAGAGCGCCTTTGCCCACCCTACCGACTACCGCATCAAACCACCGTCCGGTGCCGTTCGATGCAGGTGCGCAACACCTCGTCCATCGGCTTTTCCCACCACGCGTTGGAGAAAATCTCGATCTCGGAATAGCCGCCAAATCCTTGCGCCTCGACCGCGGCGCGGATGGCTCGGATGTCGATCACGCCGTCGCCCATCATGCCGCGGTCGTTGAGAATGTCCTTGGTCGGCACCAGCCAATCGCAGACGTGCAACGCGAGCAGGCGATCTTTACCAGCGCGGGCGATCTGCGCCGATAAATCCGGATCCCACCATATGTGATAAACGTCGAGCGCAACCCCGAGCGCGCCGGTGCGTTCCGAATCGAGCCGGTCGCAGATGTCGAGCGCCTGCTTGGTCGTGTTCACGCAGGCGCGGTCGGCGGCGTAGGCCGGATGCAGCGGCTCGATCGCGAGCGGCAGGTTCGCCTGCTTGGCGTATTCCAGCATTTCGGCGATCGCGTCCTCGACCTGCACGCGCGCCAGCGCGATATCCCTGGAAGCAGCACTTCCGGGGCGCGAATATTGCGGCAGTCCGCCGACCACCAGCACGATGCAGGGCGCGCCCAGCGCCTTGGCCTCATCGACCGCGCGGCGATTGTCGTCGCGCACTTCGGTGCGATGCGCGGCGTCGGAGATAAACATGCCGCCGCGGCAATAGCCCGATAGCTCGAGCCCCGCATCGCGCACCGCGCGCACGACGCGGTCGAGCCCTATGGCCGCGACCTGGTCGCGCCAGGGATCGATGGCGCGGATCCGTGCCGCGCGCAGGCCTCGATGATCTCAGCAAGGTCGCCCTGCTTGCGCACCGTCGCGGTGTTGAGCGACAGCCAGCGGTGATCGGAAGCAAAATCCCGCATCAGGATTCACAGCCGCGCAGTGCCAGCACCGCCTTCATCCGCCGCGTCGCTGCTTCCGGGTTCGACAACAGACCCGCCTGGTCGGCCAATCGAAAAAGTTCAGCCAGATGCAGCGTCGAGCGCGCACTCTCCTGCCCGCCGACCATCGTAAAGTGATCCTGATGGCCGTTGAGATAGGCCATGAACACGACGCCGGTCTTGTAGAAGCGGGTCGGCGCCCTGAAGATATGGCGCGACAGCGGCACCGTCGGCCCCAGCACGTCGTGAAAACCGGCCTCGTCGCCGGCCGCGAGCCGCGACAGCGCATAGGATGCCGCCGGCGCGATCGCGTCGAAAATGCCGAGCAGCGCATGGGAAAAGCCATGGCCGTCGCCGGCGATCAGTTCGGCATAGTTGAAATCATCGCCGGTATACATTTTGATGTTGTTGCCAAGCCGTCGGCGCATGTCGATCTCGCGGCTCTTGTCGAGCAGCGAGACCTTGACGCCGTCGACCTTGGCGGCGTTGGCGTTGATGATGCCGACCGCCGTGTCCATCGCCGCATCGAGGCTCGGCGCCCCCCAGTAATTCGCCAATGCCGGATCGAACATGTCGCCGAGCCAGTGAATGATCACGGGCTCGCGGACCTGGGACAGCACGCGGTCATAGACCTTGGCGTAGTCGTCGGCGTTGCGGCCGAGTTTTGCAAGCGCCCGCGACGCCATCAGGATAATCCGGCCGCCGACTTTCTCGATCGCGGCGATCTGTTCCTCGTAGGCGCGGATCACGTCGTCGAGGTTCTTGGCGTGTTCCACCGCGAGGTGATCGGTGCCGGCGCCGGAAAATACCAGCGCGTTGCCGCGCGCTTTCGCGGCCGCGACCGAGCGCGTGATCAGTTCCAGCGAGGTCGGCCAATCCAGCCCCATGCCGCGCTGCGCGGTATCCATCGCCTCCGCAACGCCAAGGCCGAGGTCCCAGACATGCTCGCGGAACGCGATGGTCCTGTCCCAATCGACGCCAGCGGAAAGCCAGGGATCGATATCGGCGAGCGGATCGGCCACCACGTGGGCTGCGGAAAACGCCACGCGGTTCAGCGTACCCTGCAGTTTCGCCGGAAAGGTCCGCGACGCGGCCAGGCGATAGGTCTCGAGCGATCGATCGGCGTTCGGCAGTCGCAGCGACAGCGACGACATCGGCAGCACCGGCTTGTTCATGGCGCACTCCTCTTTTTGTTGGAGCATGATCTCCGCGCAAACGCGTTTCCCGTTTGTCGCGAGAGTAAAACCGGTTCTCCACTTTGTGAGGCCGCTGGGCCTCGATCCTCTTGCTCGAGCTTGATCGGCGCGACGTCGATCCAGCGCCGCTCGCGCCAACTCTGCAGCGCGCATTCGGCAAGCTGCACGCCCTTGGCGCCTTCGAGCAGCGTGTATTTATACGGCGCGTCCTCGCAGACGTGGCGGATGAACATCTCCCACTGTTCCTTGAAACCGTTGTCGTAGGAATTGTTCTCCGGCAGCTTCTGCCAATCGGCATAGAAATCGTGCAGCCGCTTCTCGTCCGGATTCCACACCGGGCGCGGCGTCGCCTGGCGCGCCTGGATCATGCAGTCGGTCAGGCCCGCGACCGCCGAACCATGGGTGCCGTCGACCTGGAAGGTGACGAGGTCGTCGCGATAGACCCGCGTCACCCAGCTCATGTTGATATGCGCGATCACGCCGCCCTTGAGCCGGAAGGTGGCATAGGCGGAATCGTCCGCAGTCGCCTGGTATTTACCGCCCTTCTCGTCGAAGCGCTCTGGGATATCCGTGGTGCCGAGGCAGCTCACGCTTTCGACCTCGCCGAACAGATTGTCGAGCACGTAGCGCCAGTGGCAGACCATGTCCAGTATGATGCCGCCGCCGTCTTCCTTGCGGTAATTCCACGACGGCCGCTGCGCCTCCTGCCAGCCGCCTTCGAACACCCAGTAGCCGAACTCGCCGCGCACCGAGAGCATGCGGCCGAAGAAACCGGAATCGCGCAGGAACGCGAGCTTCTTCAAGCCCGGCAGGAACAGCTTGTCCTGCACCGTGCCGTGCTTGACGCCCTTGGCATTGGCGAGTTTCACGACCGCAACGGCTTCTTCCAGATTGGTCGCGATCGGCTTCTCGCAATAGACGTGCTTGCCGGCGTTGATCGCTTTCGTCAGCAGCGAGGGCCGTGCCTGCGTCGTCGCGGCATCGAAGAACACGGTGTCGTTCTTGTCGGTGAGCGCCTGGTCGAGATCGGTGGTCCAGCGCGCCACGTTGAACTGTTTTGCCAGTTGCGCGACCTTGCCGGCATCGCGGCCGACCAGGATCGGATCGGGCATCACGCGATCGCCGTTAGAAAGCCTGACGCCGCCGAAATCGCGGATCGCGACGATCGAGCGGATCAGATGCTGGTTCAGCCCCATGCGGCCGGTGACCCCGTTCATGATCAGGCCGAGGCGTTGCGTCGTCATATGACTTTCTCCTGCAGAATTCGCATTGTGGGCCGCTCGAGCGGCGACAAAGTGGACCACACTGGATGCACGGACGTTGCAAGACCCGGCGCGGTCAGCGATCCCGTCAGCAGATCGCAGTAGCGGCACGTAGATCGCGGCGATCGCGCCGGGCCGCTCGTTTTAAGTATTTTTCTAACAAGAAATTAACCCGCTGGATAAATACTGTCCAGCCGCTTTTTTGCAGCAAGACTAGACGACCGATTCCATGAAACCGATCGTTCCCAAGCTCGCTGACCTCATCCTGAGGAGCAAGCCTTCGCCGTTAGGGCGACGGCTTGCGTCTCGAAGGATGGCGGCTTGCACGGCCGTCGCCCGCGGCCATCCTTCGAGACGCATCGCTTGCGCGATGCTCCTCAGGATGAGGTTCGGGAGGGGCTGATATGATCAGAACTTCAAAATCGCCGAACTAGACAAGCAAAGTCGCCTCGACGAAGGCCGGGGCCCATCGCCACAGGGGATTTGTTCGTGAGACGCGGCCATCGCCCCAGCGAGATCGGGTTCTGGCGCTGGAGCCAAGCTAGGCGACCGCCAGCTTGGCACCGTTCGCGCCCAAAACCGAGCGCCGACCTATTTCTGAATTTCGGAAATTAACTTGACGGCGAGGTAGAAACAGGAGTAGACGCGAATCATCCCGCCCGACCGAGGGGCGTTTCGCGATCGTCACGGACGTAGAGCGCGGGATGCGGTGGACGCTGATGGCGTGTGAGACGAGCGCGCTTGAGGCGGACGGCAAAGTCGTGTGGTCCTGACACCCCGACGCTGGTGTTAAGTTCTTGCGGAGTTGCATCTCGCGAGAGCGACGGGGGCAAAAGAGCCCGGTCCCCGGGGAGAGCGCGAAATAAGCCGTAAAACCATTGCGCGGGGAATGCCGGGTGTTTCCGGTGTGACCGTGACGACTTGCGTGCGTGCTACTCTTAACTTTTGCACGCAAGACTGCGGGCGCATCGGGCGCCCGGCATTCCCTGCGCCCTCTATTGTGAGAGGGCGGGAAATTCAGGGTCAAACCTCGCGCAAACCTGCGGCGAGATCGCGAAGCTGTGTCTGCCAATGACGCTGTTTGAAATGACTCCGTAGGGTGGGCAAAAGGCGCATCTCGCGCCGTGCCCACCATCCATCGGCAGTCTCATCCTGAACGGTGGGCACGCTTCCGCCTTCGCTCTTCGAGCTACGGCGGACGCTTTTGCCCTCCCTACGCAAATTGTCATCACCCGCCAACCGGTCCGGCCTTCGGCCGGCCGGACGACAGGCTCCGGCGGGTGAACCAGTATTCCAGAGACGTCAGTGATTGACCCGAAAGCCGCGGAGTACTGGATGCCCCGCCTTCGCGGGGTATGACGGGACTGTTATGTAGGCTCTTGAACAACCTTTGCCGACAACTAAGGCCGGTGGTCATGGGTCCCTGCTTTCGCCGGGACGGCGTCGGAGAGAGCGATCAGACGGTCTGCTGCGCTGCGCAGCCG
>CAVZQX010000043.1:0-40749 GCA_963777475.1 uncultured Alphaproteobacteria bacterium | reverse complement strand
CACTTGCGCGCCATGCCCACCGCCTCTCGACGAGGATAAGACATGGTGGGCACGCAACTTTCGGCTTTGCCCACCCCACATTTCGCTCCAATAGGCGCGCGCCGTTATTGCGGAATCTCCCCGAAGGTCTTGCCGACCGGTAGCACGGCATGCCGGATCAGCCGGGAATCCTCCACCGCCGCCTGCCGATGTTTCACCGCTTCTCGATAAACCGGATCGCGGATCATCTCCGCGAAGGCGGAGACATCAGGATATTCGGCGATGAAGCAATGATCCCAGCGCTCCTGCTGCGGCCCTATCAGCATCAGTTCGAACTTGCCCTGCCAGACGATGCGGCCGCCCAGCCGTTCGAACACCGGGCCGCTTTCCCGGCCATAGGCCGCATAGGCTTCCGCGCCGGTTGCTTTGCGACCGTCGGGATACGCCGCCTGCGCCCTGAGCCGGACCAGGTTCAGCATATGGATGGGACCCGGGCGATCGTTAGTGCGAAATTGCGCGAACACTTCCTTGGTCGGATCGATATGGCCCATGCGGCTCTCCTTTTCGGCTCTCTCCACTCCATCATTTAACACGCGCCGCCGCAGCTCCTAATCCGGCGTTAACCTCTCGGTAACCGGCCCTTAAATTCCGCCCGCTAGCGTGCGGCGGGAAATTCACGGGCGTTTTGCGTATGGCGTGGGGACGGAAAAAGGGCGGCGGACGCAAGGAGCCGCAATTTGGCCTTGGCGCCTCGCTGGCCGCCTTGCGTCTTTCTCCGCAGGACCGCATCCTAACCGGTGACGATGTGAAGCCGAAAAAATCGCCGCCCAAACGCAAGCCTGACGAGGAGGAGGACGACGAACCGTCGCCCGCGCGCAAAGCGCGTGCGTCCAGCAAGCATCGCTCGAAATCGCGCTCCGGCATCACGCTCTCCCGCCTCGTCTATTGGGGCGCGGTCGTGGGCCTATGGGCGGTGATCGCGATCGTCGGCGCGGCGGTGTGGGCCGGCGCGCATCTACCCCCGATCCAGTCGCTCGAAATCCCCAAGCGCCCGCCGACCATCGAGATCGTCGGCGTCGACGGCAGCGTGCTGGTCCAGCGCGGCGAAATGGCCGGCGCCAATGTCGCGCTGAAGGACCTGCCGCCCTATCTGCCGAAAGCTTTCATCGCCATCGAGGATCGCCGGTTCTATTCGCATTTTGGCGTCGACCCGTTCGGCATCGTGCGCGCGGCGATCGCCAACGTCCTGCATCGCGGCGTCTCGCAGGGCGGTTCCACGTTGACCCAGCAGCTTGCGAAAAACATCTTCTTGACGCAGGAGCGCACGCTGCTGCGCAAATTGCAGGAGGCCGAGCTCGCGATCTGGCTGGAGCGCAAATATTCCAAGAACGAGATCCTCGAACTCTATTTGAACCGCGTCTATTTCGGCTCCGGCGCCTATGGCGTCGAGGCAGCCGCGCAGCGCTATTTCGGCAAATCGGCCAGGAACGTTACGCTCTCGGAAGCCGCGATGCTCGCCGGCCTCGTCAAGTCGCCGTCGCGGCTGGCGCCGAACCGCAACCCGGAAGGCGCCGAAAAGCGCGCCCAGATCGTGCTCGCCGCGATGGCGGACGCCAAATTCATCACCGACGCCCAGGCGCAGGCCTCGATCGCCCATCCCCCGGTCTCGGTGAAACCCGTCGGCGCCGGCACCGTCAACTATGTCGCCGACTGGATCGGCGAAGTGCTCGACGACCTCGTCGGCCAGATCGAAGAGAGCATCGTGGTCGAAACCACGATCGATCCGAAGCTGCAGGCGGTGGCCGAGGCCGCCGTGATCGACGAACTCGCCGCCAAGAGCGTAAAATTCAACGTCAGCCAGGGCGCGCTGGTGGCGATGAGCCCGGATGGCGCGGTGCGCGCCATGGTCGGTGGCCGGAATTACGCCGAGAGCCAGTATAACCGCGCGGTTACCGCCAAGCGGCAGCCCGGCTCGGCGTTCAAGCCGTTCGTCTATTTGACCGCAATCGAATCCGGGCTGACGCCGGAGACGATCCGGCAGGACGCGCCGCTCGACGTCAAGGGCTGGAAGCCCGAGAACTACAGCCGGGAATATTTCGGCCCGGTGACGCTGACGCAGGCGCTGGCGATGTCGCTCAACACGGTCGCGGTGCGGGTGGGGCTCGAGGTCGGGCCGAAGAACGTGGTGCGGACCGCGCACCGGCTCGGCATCTCCTCCAAGCTCGAACCCAACGCCTCGATCGCGCTCGGCACCTCGGAAGTCTCGTTGACCGAGCTGGTCGGGGCCTACGCGCCCTTCGCCAATGGCGGCTTCGCCGCCTCGCCCCATGTCGTGACCCGAATCAAGACCCTCGACGGCAAGCTTTTATACGCGCGGCAGCCCGAGCAGCCCTCCCAGGTGATCGAGCCGCGCAATGTCGCGATGATGAACCGGATGATGGAGGAGACGCTGATCTCGGGCACCGCGCGCAAAGCGGAGATTCCCGGTTGGACCGCCGCCGGCAAGACCGGCACCAGCCAGGATTTCCGCGACGCCTGGTTCGTCGGCTACACCGCCAACCTCGTCACCGGCGTCTGGCTCGGCAATGACGACAACTCGCCGACCAAGAAGGCCACCGGCGGCGGCTTGCCGGTGGAAGTCTGGACCCGTTTCATGCGCGCGGCGCATCAGGGCGTGGCGGCGGCCGCCTTGCCGAATTCGCAAATGAGCCCGGCCTCGCACACTGGCGCAGATCGCCGCGCAAATCAGCGCGCCGACAGGCGGCGGAGAGACCCGCGCCGACGCGCGCCGCCGTGCACCCCGCGGCAGCGACCGGATTGGACGGCTGGCTGATGGATCGGTTGTTCGGGCGGTAGATGATCAGGTCGCGCGGACGTCAGCCGGCACCCGGCGCCGCCTTGATTTGGAGGCACATGATGGTTCTGGCCTTGCCCAGATACGTCGACATCTTCAATGTCGCTCCACCCCCTGCTCCTGTAGTAGTGAGGCAGAGTTCCCGACGTGAACAAGAAGAGTCGATCGTACCCGAGGCGTCCAACATAGGCGGCGGCCGCGTCGACCAACGCTGCGGCGACACCCAGAGACCGGTGATTTTCCGCCGACGAATAGCTGCCCCATCCATGGCGTGAACTGCGGCCGGATGGTCATCTCGTTGACGAGCAAATTCACTGAGCCGAGCAGGGTTCCGCTTGCAATCGCGATGAGCACTCTTGGCAGAGCCGCGCTTTGCGCAGCTTGTTCCAGGAACGACTCGTATGAGCGCCGAGAATCATAGCCCGTGAGCGGCCCCCAAAACTCGAACTGGTCGGCCGCGATCTGCTTCAGCCAGCGCGACTTCGGCTCAAGTGGCTGAACGGACAGAGAAAGCATCGACCTGCGGGTGCGCCTTTAATCCTCGATCCCGTAGCGGTGCAAATCGTTGCCGTAGGTGTCGAGCCATCGCTTGGCGCGCTCGACCGACGGGCAAACCCGGGCGACCACCCGCCAGAACCGCGACGAATGGTTCATCTCGACGAGATGCGCGACCTCGTGAGCGGCGAGATAATCGAGCACGAAGGGCGGCGCCAGGATCAGCCGCCAGGAGAACGACAGCGAGCCTGCCGAGGTGCACGAACCCCAGCGGCTCGATTGATCGCGGATCGACAACCGCTTGACCCTGCACCCCCAGCGCCTCCGCGTAGGCTTGCGCCGATTTATGCAGATCGCGCCGCGCTTCCCGCTTCAGGAAATCATGAACCCGGCGGTCGATATGCTCGACCCCGCCGGCGACGCAAAGAATCTTGTCGCCGCTGTCGCGCGTCTCGGTCCACACCGTGCCGCGGATTCCGGCGCGATGCACGATCCGGTGCGGGGTGCCGCGCAACGGCAGCACCGTGCCGGGCTGAAACGGCGCGGCCTTCGGCAGACGGCCGAGGCGTGCGGCGATCCAGCCGCCGTGAAGCTGCGCGAAATCCTTTGCTTCCATGATCGTGCCGCGCGGCGGCATGGTCAGGATCGCTTCGCGATCGGTTGGATGAATGCGCAAGGTGTAACGCCGCGCGCGCCGATGCCGGCGCAGTCGAATCGCAAAGACCTGCGAGCCGTGCTTGACCAAAAGAGTCGAAGGTTCGGCAGGCCGCCGATAGAGGAGCGCGCGAGTAGCCATATCTGTCAGTCCGGGGAGGAGAAACTCGCCCGGATTCTGCCACATCCGCCGCCAGGGAAATCGCTCGGCGCAAAAACAAATCATTTGCCCAATATACAGGGGTCAGGGCGACCGTCAGGCCCTACAGAATGGGTCTGTTGGGTAAATTTTTAGCGCCAAAACCGCGGTCCGAGGGGTCTGAAGCACTGAGGCAATACTCATTCCTTTGGCGCGCCGCAACCTCCCTTTTCCTGAGGCCAAACGGGGGGTTACCGGACCCGCCGAATCGGTGACCGGTTCAGGTCCGAATCCGGCAATTCGCCAAGGAATCATCCTCAATCGTCGTCGGTCGCAGATATCAGCGCCCTATTCGGCCGCCGCCGGCAGCGATGCCTTCGGATTCTGGGCGGACAGCATGAAATCGTTGATTCGCGGCACGATCTCGGAGCGGAAACGCGAGCCATTGAACACGCCGTAATGACCGACGCCCTTCTGCACATAGTGCACGCGGCGATTGGCCGGAATCGACGTGCATAGTCCGTGCGTGGCTTCGGTCTGGCCAAGACCGGAGATGTCGTCCTTCTCGCCTTCGACCGTCATCAGCGCCACGCGGGTGATTTGCGAGGGATCGACCGGCTTGCCGCGATGGGTCATCTCGCCTTTCGGCAGCGCGTGCTTGATGAACACGGTTTCGACCGTCTGCAGGTAATATTCTGCGGCCAAATCCATCACCGCGAGGTATTCGTCATAGAATTCACGGTGCTTGTCGACCAGGTCGCCGTCGCCCTTCACCAGATTGCTGAACAGCTGCTTGTGGGCGTCCATGTGGCGGTCGAGGTTCATGGAGATGAAGCCGTTGAGCTGCAGGAAGCCCGGATAGACGTCGCGCATCACGCCGGGATGCGGGAACGGAACCTTGGTGATGACGTGGCTGCGGAACCAGTCGATGCCGCGCTCGGCGGCGAGGTTGTTGACCGCGGTCGGATTGCGGCGGGTATCGATCGGTCCACCCATCAAGGTCATCGAAACCGGAACGAAGGGATCGCGCTCGGCCTCCATGATGGAGACGGCAGCGACCACCGGCACCGAAGGCTGGCACACCGCGACCACATGCATGTTGCCGCCGAGGACGTGCAGCATCTCGATCACGTAATCGATATAGTCGTCGAGGTCGAAACGGCCCTCGGCGAGCGGCACCATCCGCGCGTCGGTCCAGTCGGTGATGTAGACCTCGTGCGTCGGCAGGAAGGCTTCGACCGTGCCGCGCAACAGCGTCGCATAGTGGCCGGACATCGGCGCCACGATCAGGACGCGCGGGTGCGGGCTGCGCAACGGGCGCGTCAGCTTGCGGTCAAAGTAGAGCAGACGGCAGAACGGCTTTTCCCACACGCTGTGGATATCGATCGGGGTGCGGATGCCGTTGACCTCGGTGTCCTCGATGCCCCATTCCGGCTTACCGTAGCGGCGCGTGGTGCGCTCGAATAATTCGCAGCCGGCGGCGATCGATTTGCCGAGCTCGGTATGGGTCCACGGGTTCAGCGGATTCTGGAACAGGATCTTGGTCGCATCCGTCACCGCGCGCGCCGGATTCAGCGCGGCGTGCGCCATTTCGTACATCCAGTACATCGGCGTCGTCAGCGCCGGACTGCCTTCGGCCACTAGCGGCGGTGCGCCGCCAAACTCACCAATCGGCATTTTTCAAATTCCCTTTTGCAACGCAGCATAGTGCCGAATGCGTAATAATGCGTCAATGCAGAGATCGTTATATTTGCAGCCTGTTGCTAGTGAACACCCCGCAAATCCACGGGAAAGTGACTTATTCGCCACCTCCGAGCAGCGAGCCGTGGCGCTTGGCGCTCTGCAAAAGGGCAAGAAATGCCGAAAATGAAGCCACCAGCAGCACGGCGTTGATGGCAAGCGCCGAGATCATCAGGTCGCCGCGAAAGGCGTGATCGATCAGCAGCGCCCGCATGCCCTCGAATACGTAGGTCGGCGGCAGCGACCAGGACACGTATTGCAGCCAATGCGGCAAGACCTGCACCGGATAGTAGACGCAGGCGAGCGGCATCAGCGCGAACATCAGGGTCCAGACGATGCTCTCCGCGCCGAGGCCGTTACGCAAGACCAGCCCGGAGACGAAAATCCCGACCGACCAGCTCGTGAAAATCAGGTTGCAGAAGAAGGCGATCAGCGGCAGCCCGAGCCCGTAGAAATTGAAGTGAAACAGCAACAGCGCGAGCAGCGTCATCGGAATGACGCCGATCGCAAGCCGGATCAGGCTCATCGCCATCAGCGCGAGCAGGAACTCGATCGGCTTCAACGGACTCATCATCAGGTTGCCGAGGTTGCGCGCCCACATTTCCTCGAGGAACGAGATGGAAAAGCCGAGCTGGCCGCGGAACAGGATGTCCCACAGGATCACGGCGCCCATCAGCGTGCCGCCGGCGCGCGCGAAGAAGCCGGCATTCTGCGCGATGTAGGTCTGCAGGAAGCCCCAGGTGATGATCTGCAGCGCCGGCCAATACAGCAATTCCAGGAGCCGCGGCCACGACGACAGCAACAGATACCAGTAGCGCAGGATCATCGCGCCGATGCGCTGGGGCGAGATTGCCAAATGCAGCACGAGTTCGCTCATGACGCCGTCTCCTGAACGCGGCCGCGCGCGACGTCCAGAAACACTTCCTCCAGCGTCGCCCGATTATAGCGGGCCATGATGCCGTCGGGGCTGTCGTCGTCCTCGATGCGGCCGCGCTTCAGGATGATGACGCGGTCGCACAGCCGCTCGACCTCGAGCATGTTGTGCGACGCCAACAGGATCGTGGCCTGACGGGTCTTGCGATAGGTCTCGAGATGCTCCCTGACCCAATCGGCGGTGTCGGGATCGAGCGACGCGGTCGGCTCGTCCAGGAGCAACAGCTCCGGCTCGTTGATCAGCGCCTTTGCCAGCGCGACGCGCGTCTTCTGCCCGGACGAGAGCTTGCCGTTGGCGCGGTCGAGGAACTCTCCCAGATCGAGATCGGCTGAGAGCTGCGCGATGCGCTCGCGCAGGTTCGCAACCGCATAGAGCCGGCCGAACACGGTCAAATTCTGCCGCACCGTGAGCCGCATCGGCATGTCGACATAGGGGCTTTCGAAGTTCATCCGCCCCAATACCTCGGCGCTCGCTTCCGGCATCGGATGGCCCAGCACCTGGACGCGGCCCGAGGTCGGCAGCACCAGCCCCATGATCATCGCGATCGTGGTGGTCTTGCCGGCGCCGTTGCCGCCGAGCAGACCGGTGATGCTGCCGCGGGCGATGCGAAAGGAGACGTCGTCGACCGCGCGGGTGGTCTTGTAGAGCTTGGTCAGATGCGCGACCTCGATCGCGGCCGATCCTTTGGGATCCGTCGCACTCGAGCGGGGCAACGCCGAGTTGGACAAGGCTATGCTCGGACGAGGCTGCGTCATTATGTTCCATGCGGGCCGTTCCTTGGGCCATTGCGGCTTCGAACGCAACAGGCGGTGGCGCGACGGGCCAATTTGTGATCGGCCGATGGCACTGGCCTTTTGTTTTGACGCGTTTTCTTTACGCGAACCGGGTCCACTTCGCTGGAAAACGCTCTAAGCTTGCGCCATGACCGAAATCACGGCTTCCGAATTTCGCCATCCGCGCCGCCATGTCCGCCTGGACACGATTTTGCGGCTGCGCTGGCTCGCCGCGCTCGGCCAGCTCGCGGCCATTTTCGTCGTGGCGCAGGGGCTCGAATTCGACCTGCCGATCGTTCCCTGCCTCATCATCGTCAGCCTGTCGATGCTGCTCAATCTGGCGCTGCAGATCGGCGTTCAACCCGATGCAGCGGCTGGAGCCGGCCTATGCGGCGGCCCTGCTCGCGCTCAACATCGTGGAGCTGGCGGCGCTGCTGTTCTTCACCGGCGGCCTGCAAAATCCGTTCTCGTTTCTGTTCCTGGCGCCGGTCCTGATCTCGGCGACCGCGCTGCCGGTGCGGCTGACCATCGGGCTCGGCATGCTCGCGGTCGCCTGCGCCTCCGTGCTGGTGTTCTATTATCTGCCGCTGCCGTGGGACAGCGAGGACCCGCTGATCCTGCCGCCGATCTATTTGTTCGGCGTCTGGCTCTCGATCGTGGTCGCGATCGGGGTGACCTCGCTCTATGCGTTCCAGGTCACCGAGGAGGCGCGGCAGCTTTCCGACGCGCTGGCCGCGACCGAACTGGTGCTGGCCCGCGAGCAGCATCTGACCCAGCTCGACGGGCTCGCCGCCGCCGCCGCGCACGAGCTCGGCACGCCGCTGTCGACGATCGTCCTGATCTCGAAGGAGCTGGAGCGCGTGCTGCAGGACAACAGCCCGCTCGCCGCCGACATCAAGACGCTGCGCGAACAGGCGCAGCGTTGCCGCGATATTCTCGCCAAGATCACCCAGCTCTCATCGTCCGGCGCGCCGTTCGACCGCATGAAGCTCTCGACGCTGATCGAGGAAGTAGTGGCGCCGCATCGCGAGTTCGGCGTCGCCATCAAGGTAAGAATCGCGGTCGCGGCCGCCAGCGAGCCGGTCGGCACGCGCAATCCGGCGATCCTGTATGGCGTCGGCAACATCCTCGAGAATGCCGTCGACTTCGCGCACACCGCGGTCGAGGTCAATGCGTGGTGGAACAACGATACCGTCGAGATCATCATTTCCGACGACGGGCCGGGTTTTGCGCCCGACATTCTCAAGCGGATCGGCGAACCCTATCTGTCGCGCCGGCGCGGGGCTGACGACGCCCAGAGCGAGCATCGCGGCCTCGGGCTCGGCGTCTTCATCGCCCGCACGCTGCTGGAGCGCACCGGCGCCAAGGTCTCCTTTTCCAACCGGGTTTTCCCCGACCACGGCGCGGTGGTGCAGATCGCCTGGCCGCGCCAGCGGTTCGAGGGCGGCGAAACGAGCGAAAACCCGGCGGCCTAGCGTCGTTTCGGAAGCTGAACTTTTGGCGGTCTTGGCAGCGCCTATTTGCGACGCCATATGTTCGGGGTATCCGAGTTTGCAGGAACCTGCCGCCTTGACCGTCACTGAGCTGACCGACCACGCCGACCGCTCTCTCCTGATCGTGGAAGACGACAAGCCGTTTCTGGAGCGGCTGGCGCGCGCCATGGAGACGCGCGGGTTTGCCGTGACCTCCTGCGACAGCGTCGCCGAGGGCCTCGCGCAGATCGGCAAGGCCGCGCCGGCATTCGCGGTGGTGGATCTGCGGCTCGGCGACGGCAACGGGCTCGACGTGGTGTCTGCGCTGAAGCGCAAGCGGCCCGAGGCCCGCGCCATCGTGCTGACCGGCTACGGCAATATCGCCACCGCCGTGACCGCGGTGAAGATGGGCGCGGTCGACTATCTCGCCAAGCCCGCCGACGCCGACGATGTGGTCGCAGCACTTCTTGCCACCGGCACCGACAAATCCGAGCCGCCGCAAAATCCGATGTCGGCGGACCGGGTGCGCTGGGAGCACATCCAGCGCATCTACGAGATGTGCAACCGCAACGTCTCCGAGACCGCGCGGCGGCTCAACATGCACCGCCGCACCCTGCAGCGCATTTTGGCCAAGCGCGCGCCGCGCTAGTTGTTGCGCGCCGGTGCACCGGGCTTCACTTTTCAAACAGCAAAGCGCGCGAAGCGTTCAACGCCACCTCGCCCCGCTCTTGCCTCTCCTCGTCATGCCCCGCGCATGCGGGGCATCCGAGTACGCCGCGGCCTTTCGGATCAATCGCTGACGTCTCTGGAATACTGGTTCACCCGCCTTCGCGGGTGATGACGGTTCGGGGTGCGCGAGCCGCAGCTTCGCGATCTCGCCGCAGGTTTGCGCGAGGTTTGACCCTGAATTTCCCGCCCTCTCACAATAGAGGGCGCAGGGAATGCCGGGCGCCCGATGCGCCCGCAGTCTTGCGTGCAAAAGTTTAGAGTAGCACGCACGCAAGTCATCACGGTCACACCGGAAACACCCGGCATTCCCCGCGCAATGGTTTACGGCTTATTTCGCGCTCTTGTGTCTTCAAAATCTGTCAGAATGTGCAAACGGGCGGCTCTGACCAGCCGCCCGTCGCTGGATCCAAGCCCGTGGTGCTCAAAGGCCTCAAGAGCCTGACGGGGAGCGAGGGACAGATCCGGTGGTCTTCCTCAACCCGAACAGTTGCATGGGCTTAGAGCCCGAACCGAGCAAGGAAGGGAGTTGGATGATGGCACAAATTGATTTGGTTGTCGCCGGTATTGATATCGCCAAGGACAAGGTGGATGTGTGCATCCGCGCCGTGTCTCAACGGCAAACGTTCCCCAGCACCGCGGAGGGACGTCGGCAGTTGGTCTCCTGGCTTCGCAAGTACAAGGTGACGAAAGCAGTGATGGAGGCGAGTGGAGGATATGAGCGAGAATGGGCCAAGACGCTGCGCGTGAAGGATATCGAAGTTCGTATTGTCGATCCCAAGCGGGTGCGCCACTTCGCCAAATCGGCGGGGCGGCTGGCCAAAAACGACGTCATCGACGCTGACACGATCGCCTGGTTTGCCGAGACATTCGGCGAGGCGCCGGGCCAGGCCCACGATGCCGCGCGTGAGACGCTTCAGCAGATGGTGAAGGCGCGCCTGGGGTTGATGGAGATGAGGACGATGGTGAGCAACAAAGGCGAGCATGATGTGCCGGAAGCAGTGAAAAAAGGCCATGCGCGACTGCTGAAGGCCATTGCGGTCGAGCTTGCCACGCTCGAGGCGGCGATCGCCGCCATGGTCAAGGCCACGCCGGATTTTGCCGCGCGCGCCGAGCTCATCGAGAGCGTGCCGGGACTTGCCGGCACGACATCGGCCGGCCTGATCGCAGGGATGCCGGAATTGGGCAGGGCGAGCAACGAGGCCGTCGCCGCCTTGCTGGGCGCGGCGCCTTACGATGACGATAGCGGTAAACGGCAGGGCGGGCGCCAGATCAAGGGGGGACGCCGCACGGTCCGCAATCTGTTCTACATGGCTTGCATGGGAGCTGCGACTCGGCACAACCCGGCGCTCAATGCGTTCTATCAAAGACTGATCGCCAAGGGCAAAAAGAAGAAGGTTGCCCTGGTCGCCTGCATGCGCAAGCTGATCGTCATTCTCAACATCATGATCGCCCGTGGCGAGAAATGGGATGCCAGCCGCTACGCGGTACGCTGACGAGCGCGCCACGCCTGCGCTCGGCATTCGGCCGAGCGCATGCAGAACCAACAGACCTGGGATCGGATGGGGTCAAGGCCGTCAGCCGCCGGAGGCGGTGGCGCGCCAGCGCCAGCCTTGAGGCCATCCGATCACAGGTCTACTTCAAAAAAATACAGTTGCTCCCCGGGGACCGGGCTTTCTTGCCCCCGTCGTTCGCGGAATAAACCCGCGACCTTAACACCAGCGTCGGGGCGTCAGGACCACACGACTTCGCCGTCCGCATCTCAGCGCCGCTCGTCTCACGCGCCATCAGCGTCCACCGCATCCCGCCTCACGTCCGTGACGATCGCGATACGCCCCTCTTGGCGAGGCGGGATCATTTGCTTCTATCCTTGTTTCTACCATTCGTCAAGTTAATTTCTGAAATTCAGAAGTAGATGAAGTTCAACTCTGGGGGTGCGGCGAAGCGGAATATTTTCGGAAACGAACTGAACTGGTGGAATCGAGTTGATTCACAGGCAAATCCTTTCACGAGGCGGTGTGCCAGCCTCGTTCCGGAGCAGGAATAGTGACCATGTTGAGCAATTTTGCTCAGAGTGCGCTCGGCGACTGCGCGTAGCGTTGCTCGCCCAGCCAGATACGGGCGATTCGCGCTGTACCGATGACGCGGCAGGCCGACTGCGACGGAGATCGACATCGCACTGCCTTGTTTCAAAGACGACGACCTTGACAGTCTGGCTGCCTTCTCCGGCCGCCCGACCCGAGTGCGGCTGCCCTTGCATCGCAACGCCGTCGCCGTGCAGCCTCCGTCAAAGCCGATGCAAGTGGTTTCCAGATGAACCGGGCCTCTCCTCAGATGCGGAGCATTGCCGAGCGTCTCATCAATTATGAGACGCCGAGGAGTCGGTTCCACCGCACGCGGCTAACCCCGCGAACTTTCAGGTCACCGACCGGCTGCGTCCGCATCTGGCGACGCTGATGGGAAATGGCGGTTTTCGGGCGCTTGCTCGCCCGCGCGCTCGTGCTGGCCAGCGCGGAGGTTCCCTGGCTGCGCGCGGTGCGGGTCGAGCGCGGACGGCACCTTGGAAGGATTGGAGACACCTGACGCGCGCGTCTCGACCCCGGCCGAATTTCGCGAAGGCCGGGTGGTTCTTGCTGGCCCAGTTGCTCGGGCTTGCTGGTGGCCTTCATCGGCGCCGAGTTTGACGTTGCGCCTGGTGGGCGAGATCTGGCCGCAAATTGTCGCTCGACGATTTGGATTTCGGCAATGGAGATGAGGACATGAAAAAGCCAAAACGACAGCGAGCCAACTTCGCCGAACCTGCCGAGGAAAGTCGCGTCGAGCAAAGCGCGGCAAGAGTCGATCGATCCACAAGCTTCCGACCGGCGTGCGCGGGCTCGACGACATCCTGGGCGGCGGCATTCCGGAATTTTCCTTCAACGTCATCGCGGGCACGCCCGGTTGCGGCAAGACCACGCTGGCGCATCAGATCGTTTTCGCCAATGCGACGCCGAAGAAACCGGCGCTCTATTTCACCGTGCTCGGCGAACCCGCCCTGAAGATGCTGCGCTATCAGCAACAGTTTTCCTTCTTCGACGAATCCAAGGTGGGCAAGGCCATCCGCTTTATCAACCTGGCCGACGTGGTGATGGAGAAGGATCTGAACGCGGTGCTGGAGGAAATCATCACAGCAAGTCACGGCGGCCAACGCCGGGCATCGTGGTGGTGGATTCGTTTCGCACCGTGGCACGCAAGGCGACCAGCGACGTCGAGCGAAGCGGAGATGCAATCGTTCATCCAGCGCCTCGCCCAGTTTCTGACCAGTTGGGAAGCCACGACGTTTCTGGTCGGCGAATATGTCGAGGACGAGATCCGCGACAATCCGCTGTTCACCATCGCCGACGGCCTCTTCTGGCTCTCGCAGGTGACGGAGAGAAATTCCGTGGTGCGCAAACTGCAGATCATGAAGCTGCGCGGGCAGGCGACGGTGCCGGGATTGCACACCATCCGCATCAGCGATGACGGGCTGCAAGCCTTCTCGCGCACGCTGGGATTGATCGGCAACAAAACGAAACCGGCGCGGCGGCGGCGTCTTTCCATCGGCATTCCCGAATTGGACAAGATGCTGGGCGGCGGCATTCTCGAAGGCGACAGTCTCCTGGTGGCCGGGCCTTCGGGCACGGGCAAATCGGCCTTGGCGACGCAATTCATTGCCGAAGGACTGCGCCAGGGGGAACCGGGGATCATGGCGATTTTCGAAGAGCGCCCGCGAAGGCTACACGCAGCGGGCCGACAGTTTCGGTCTGGATCTGAAGGCGGCGGAACAAAAGGGAACACTCGAAACTCCTTTACCTTCGTCCGCTCGACCTTTCGGTGGATGAAACCATGCAGGAGATTCTCGATGCCATCAAAAGGATCGGCGCAAAACGGCTGGTGATCGATTCGCTGGTCGGTTTTGAGATGGCGCTGGCGCCGGGCTTCCGCGCCGACTTTCGCGAGTCGCTCTACCGGATGATCGGGGCGTTGACCGGCGCCGGGATCACGATTCTCAGCACGGTCGAAGTGGAGGACACCTTTACCGTCGCTGCAGTTCAGCCACTACGCGATTTCGTTTCTCACCGATGACATCATCCGGATGCGTTATGTGGAGATCGACGGCCAGCTTCGCAAGGTGATGGTCGTGATCAAAATGCGCGGCGGCAATCACAGCAAAGACATCCGCGAATATGTCATCACGGACAAGGGCGTGGTGGTCATCCATCCGCGGCGCACCGATTACGACGAGCTGACCACCGGAATCCCGCACCGGACCGGCCCGCGCAAGGCGCAGGAAAACGAAGCCGCGCCGGAGCCAAAAGCGAGCAGTTAGGGTTTACAATGCGGACGTCACCGGCCACGATGCCGTCCGAGCTGTCGAGCGGCTGCCTCGATCACTCGCCGTTGCCGATGGCCGCGGTCGAGGGAGCGACGCACATCGTGCGCTACGTCAATCCGCTTTTTGCCGGCTGAAAAACAAAGCCAGCGACGAATTCGTGGGGACGTCGTTTTGCGCCATGTTGCCGGAAAAGGACGAATGCCTGGCGCTGCTGGACCGGATCTGTCGCACCGGACAAGCCGGAAAGCTACACCGAAGTGCCTCCGACCCCCCCCGTCCTCTCGTCTTATGCGATGTGGCCGGTGATCGCGGACGAACGCACGGCGGGGTCGTCGTTCAAGTGATCGAAACCGCGCCGCCCCAGGAAAAGACGCTGGCGATGAACGAGGCGCTGATGCTCGGTTCGCTGCGCCTGCATGAGATCACCGCCGACGCCGCCTCCTTGAACGTCCGATTGCACGCCGAAATCGGCGAGCGCGAGCAGCGCGAGCGCGACGCCCTGATGCTGACCAACGAGATGTCCCACCGGATCAAGAATAACCTGCAGATCATCGTCGCCTTGATCGCTCCGAGGCCAAATCGGCGCCGGCCCCGTGCGTTGATGGCTACCGAGCCATGCAGGCGCGCATCGGAGCCATCGCCGAGCTTTACGATCTGGTATCGCAATCCAGCGACGGCCGGGCCGATCGCGCTGGACGCATATCTGCGGGAAATCGCCAGGACCATGTCGGATAGCCTGCTTGAAGGCACCTCGGGCATCAAGATCGAGGTCAAGGCCGGGGCGTTGGAGATCGACCCGGTTCGTGCCGTACCGTTTGGCCTTCTGGTCAATGAATTGGCGCACCAACGCCATCAAGCACGCTTTTCCGCACGGGACAGGCCGCATCCTGTTGAGCGCCGAAAGGGTCGACGACCAGATCGAACTGACTGTGACCGACGATGGTGTGGGCATGAAGGATGAGTATTCAAACCAGATTCCGAAAAACATGGCTCCGACTACGTCGCGATCTTCGTGCGTCAGATTGGCGGCACGATCGCCATATCCACCGCGGAAGGAACCGGGACCATCGTCACAATACGCCTTCCGTTGCATGTGGCGCCCCACCTGCGCCCAAGAGTGAGCGCGTAGGGCTGTGTCCCGATCGGATCAATCGACATCATCAACCAAACGTCTGGATCCGGCCGCCACCAGCGCGCACCGGTTTGAGCCGGATCGTCGCGCCGGAAAGTTCGCCTCCCCTTCACCTCTCCCGCTTGCGGGCGAGGTCGAGCGCAAGGCGCGGCGGGTGAGGGAAGTCCATCGCCTCCATTGGTGCGTTTTGTGGAGGCACCCCCACCCCAACCCTTCCCCGCAAAGCGCGGGAGAGGGAGCGCACCGCCCGCGCCGGCCCAACTCGACCTCATCTCCTCCGCTTAGAACGTGTCGTCGAACTCTTCCGAGGTCAGGAATTTCAACTTGGAACCAAGCTTCGTCGCGCGCGCGGGACCGAGCGCCTGCTCGAAACCAGAAGACGCGCCAAGGCTCGTCACCGGCCTGATGAACGGCGCGCCGGCGGCGCGATACGCCGCCTGACCTGAACCGCGACCCCCCGCGAGTTTGACGAGCGCTCGACGCGAACCACTTGCCGGCGCGCGGACATGCGCCGGCAAGTGGCGCACCAAAATTTACCGATCAATAACCATGTCGCGCAACAGCCATGCTGTCCGTGAGCCGAACGCAAGAGGCCTGCTAAACAAAATATTAGAGCCTCCGGCCTAGGGTCGAGACGACGATCACCTCGAGCGCGCGTATCCGATGAAATTACGGTGGCCGAGCGTTACCGAGCTCGCATTGGTTGCTGCAAGCCTGGTCGCATTTGCGACCGGAGGGCATTTTGCTGCCAAGGCGGTGATCGAGGGACAGCAATCGCAGACAACTCGAAGAGCTGACCGACGTCGCCTTGCGGCGCTCCGAGGTCGCCGTGGACTTTGGAGCCGCAACGCTCGACGAGATTGCAAAGCGCGGGCCGTTGAATTGCGATCCGGTATCGCTGCAGTCGGTTCGATTGCAAGTCTACGAACGCTCCGCCGTGAAGGACATCCGCCTGGTCAACCGCGATGGCTCGGTTATCTGCTCGGCCTATTCCGAGACGTTGGAATTCGACAACGGATGGGTCGAGCGTCCGCAAATGTTGCGTTCCAAGGATAGTCAGCTGCTGCTGTTTCGCGTCGATCAGTTCAGCGGGGTCGCGCTTGGCGTTCTCAGGGATATTGACGAGAAAACTTCCCTGGTCGCGATTCTCGGGATGAATTCCTATTTGCTCGACATCATGCCCGCCGAATTGCGCGCCCATAGCGAAATCGTGCTTGAGCTGAACGATGGCTCCGAGATCGGCCGTTTTGCTTTGAAACCTCACGCCGAGTTCTCGCAACCGATAAGCTTCAACCACGTTTCCAGCCGCTACCCCCTCCATGCGACCATCGTTGTTGAAGCCAGCGCCTTGCAGCGATGGAATAGCCAGGCCTATTGGCCGGCAATGCTGATCGCCTTGGGGCTGGGAGCGGCGTTTGGTCTGCTCTTGACCAGGACAACGGCCCGATTGGAAGGCCCGATAGCCGATATCGATCGCGGGCTGGCCCGGCGCGAGTTCAAGCCGTTCTATCAACCGATCTTCGACCTGCGCACTGGCGCCATTCTTGGATGCGAAGCGCTGGCGCGATGGATACGCGAGGACGGCAGCATTATTCCGCCAATGAGCTTTATCCCGCTCGCGGAATCCAGCGGGCGCATCGAGCCGATGACATGGCAGATTTTGGAGATCGCCGTCAAGGAATTGTACCCTCGTCTTCGCGAAGACAAGCAATTCAAATTATCCATCAACGTGGCGCCACGTCATATGCTCAGCGACGGCTTCGTCGACACGCTGCGTCGCGTCGTCGGCGGCGGCAAAGTTTCGGCACGTCAGATCGTGCTGGAAGTGACCGAGCGCGATGAACTGACCGACCTCGACAGGGCCGCGGCGGCGGTGAAACTGTTGCGCGAATTTGGCTTCAGGGTTGCGATGGATGACGTCGGCGTCGGGCACAGCGGCCTGTCCCAGATGAAGGGACTGGGCGCCAACACCATCAAGATCGACAAATTCTTTGTCGACACGATCACGGAAGATCAATCGGCGGCAACCATCGTGGCGACGCTGGCGCGGCTCGCGCGAGATTTGCACATGACGGTGATCGCCGAAGGGATCGAAACCGTCGAGCAAGTTCAGGCGCTGATCGCCTGTGGCGTCGAAGAGGGGCAGGGCTATCTGGTTTCGCCGCCGCTGCCGTTCGCCAAATTCGACGAACTCGTCGAAATTCGCCGCTCGAGAGCGTTGGCCGCGGCCATCGTTCGAGAGGCTACGCTGGTCGCCTAATCTCACTGTATCACTAACCCTCATGGTGAGGAGGCGCCCTTGCGCCGTCTCGAACCATGAGGCCCCCTTCGCATCTCCGGGCCTCGTCCTTCGAGACGCTTGCTTGCGCAAGCTCCTCAGGATGAGGGGATAAAGCCGTTTATGACGCAGTAAGACCAATTCCTCACTTCATCATCTGACCGCGCAACTCGCCTCCAGGATTGGCTGCGGTGTGGACGTTTGCATACCATTTGCCCGCGAGCAGGTCGGCCGCCTGATTTTCCGTGAGCGTCGCCGTGCCCTCGATCGGACTTTGCACGGTCTTGAACGGCAACACGATTCCAGCGTTTTTGCCTGGCTCGCTCGGACCATGAAAGTGAGCGCCCATCGCTGGCCCGGTGAGACCCTCGTAAGTAACGGTCCAAGTCAGAACCCTTGTCTCGGTATTGAACGTCGCCTCGGCTTTTCCCGTGGCCGGGCTCGCATTCGGTGGAACCTCGTTGGTGCCCTTCAGGTCGGCCTTCAGGGTGATCGTCTCGGCATGCGCAGGCGGAATGCAGTTCGGAAGGCCGACAAGCATCGCAATCGCTGCAATCAAATATTTGACGGTTTTCATGGTGCCCTCCGGGAATGGCGCTGATGGTATATAACACACCGCACAGCGGGAAATTTCACCCGATGGAGATTTCAACCGATAGAAATTTCACCCGATAGATTTGGATGAGATGGAATTTCTCTAAAACTCGTGGCCCTGCGGATCGATCAGCCGGTTGATCCGCTGCGCCGCGGCGATGCGCGAAGCGCACCGTCATCGGCTTGCGGGTCGGCGCCGGCCAGGCGATGCTCCGGCGCCTCGCAATGCATATGGGCGCCATAGGCATCCGCGACGATCAGGCCGGTATCTCCAGGGAAAATCTCGCACGGCAGATCCTGGGTGAAGGCGAAGAACAGCCGGTCGCAATGCGGCGCGGTAGTCTTCCCATTTGTGGTCGGCGCGCAGATCCTCGACCGAGGATTTGATCTCGACGATCCAGATCTCGCCGCGCTCGTTCAGCGCCACCAGATCGGCGCGCCGGCCCGAAGGCAGCGGCAATTCGCTGATGCAGGAAAACCCGAGCGAGCGCAACAGCCGCGCGGTGCCGCGCGCGATCGCCAGCGCCGTCTCCGACTGGCGGCGGTCGAGCGGGGCAACGAGGCTGATCTGGCGGGCGGGCGATTCCATCGCATCGAGCTTATCCGATTTCGCCGCCGGCACCCAATAGCATCGGCGGGAACCGGTGGGCCCGCATCGACGGGAACCTCCCCTGCGCTCGCCGCTTATCCCCGGCCGCCGAACGCCGGAGGCGGACCTCACACGGGCTGCCGCCGCATGATCGACGACCTCTGGTACAAGAACGCGATATTCTATTGCCTTTCCGTCGGCACCTATATGGATGCCAATGGCGACGGCATCGGCGACTTCAAGGGCCTGTTGCGGCGGCTGGATTATCTGCAGGGCCTCGGCATCACCGCGATCTGGCTGATGCCGTTCCAGCCCTCGCCCGGCAAGGACGACGGCTACGATATCGCCGACTATTACGGCGTCGATCCGCGCTACGGCACGCTCGGCGACTTCGTCGAGTTCACCCATGGCTGCCGGCAACGCGGCATCCGCGTCATCATCGATCTCGTCGTCAACCACACCTCCGATCAGCATCCCTGGTTTCGCGAGGCGCGAAGCGACAAGGATTCGCCCTATCGCGACTGGTATGTCTGGGCCGACAAGAAGCCCGCCAATGCCGGCAAGGGCATGGTGTTTCCCGGCGTGCAGAAATCGACCTGGACGCGCGACAAGGAGGCCGGCGCCTGGTACTTCCACCGCTTCTACGATTTCCAGCCCGACCTCAACACGTCAAATCCGCACGTGCAGGCCGAGATCCTCAAGATCATGGGATTCTGGATTCAGCTCGGCGTATCCGGCTTCCGCATGGATGCGGTGCCGTTCGTGATCGCGACCAAAGGCGCCAAGGTCAGGAAGCCGGTCGAGCAATACGACATGCTGCGTGCGTTCCGCGAATTCCTGCAATGGCGCGAGGGCGATGCCATCATCCTCGCGGAAGCCAACGTGTTGCCGAAAACCGACATGGAATATTTCGGCAACGACGGCGACCGCATGCACATGATGTTCAATTTCCAGGTCAACCAGCATCTGTTCTATGCGCTGGCCTCCGCCGACTGCGCGTCCGCTCGCCAAGGCGCTCAAGGCACACCAAGCCGCGGCCCGCCACCGCGCAATGGGGCATGTTCCTGCGCAACCATGACGAACTCGATCTCGGCCGCTTGACGCAAGGCGCAGCGCGACGAAGGTGTTCAAGAGCTTCGGGCCCGACAAGAACATGCAGCTTTACGACCGCGGCATTCGCCGCCGGCTGGCGCCGATGCTGGGCGGCGACCGGCGGCGTCTCGAACTCGCCTACAGCCTGATGTGCACGCTGCCGGGAACGCCGGTGATCCGCTATGGCGACGAAATCGGCATGGGCGACAATCTCGCTCTGCCGGAGCGCAACTGCGCCCGCACGCCGATGCAATGGTCGACCGAGCCGCATGCCGGCTTCACCGAAAGCGACCGGCCGTGCTCGCCGGTCATCGATCAGGGGCCCTTACGGATTCGAGCACGTCAACGTCGCCAAGCAGCGCCGCGATCCCAATTCGCATGCTGAACTGGACCGAGCGCATCATCCGGATGCGCAAGGAGGTCCCGGAAATCGGCTGGGGCGATTTCGAAATCATCGCGACGCGCGACCCGGCCGTGTTCGTCATCCGCTACGACTGGCGAAACAATTCGGTATTGTTCGTGCACAATCTCGACGAGAAGCCGCGCGAGATCTCGTTTTCGACCGGGCTTCCCGGCGATGACGGCAAACACCTGATCAATCTGTTGGCCGAGGACCACAGCGAGGCCAACGGCCGCGGCCAGCACAGGATCGCTCATGGAACCCTATGGCTATCGCTGGTTCCGCGTTGGCGGGCTGGATTATCTGTTGAAGCGCAGCGACATCGACGGCAAGGGGAGGCATCGGGCCGCTCACCCGGCCTGAGCCCGCTTGCCGACAATCACGCCTTCATTGCCGCGCAGGTCGAGCGCGCCCTCTATCCTTTCACCCTGCCGGTCCAGCAATGTCGACAACAGAATTTCGCTGCCGTTGCCGACCGAGCTCGTGGTGACGGAGGCGGGC
This sequence comes from uncultured Alphaproteobacteria bacterium, assembly GCA_963777475.1. Taxonomy (GTDB): domain Bacteria; phylum Pseudomonadota; class Alphaproteobacteria; order Rhizobiales; family Xanthobacteraceae; genus Bradyrhizobium. Next base: position 20,043 of record CAVZQX010000043.1, on the reverse strand, counting down.
TCGGCTCCAAGATTCAACGCAACGATGACGCCGCCCCGTCGCCGCTTCGACGATAGATCAGAATGTCACCCTGCGCGGCGACGGGCTCATAGGCGCCGCTCACGAGTTGCGGCAACTTCCGCCTGAGCGCGATCAGCGCCTTGTACAGACTGAGGATGGAACTGGAATCCGCGTCGAGATTGGCGACATTCTCATGGGCAAAATCATCGGCCAGCGGCAGCCAGGGCCGAGAGCTGGAAAACCCCGCGTAACGCGTGGCGTCCCACTGCATCGGCGTGCGGCAGCCGTCGCGGCCGACCCCAACGCCCGGCACGTTCTTCTCGAACGGATCGCGCACGTCTTCCGGCGCGATCGCCACCTGATGCATGCCGATCTCGTCGCCATAATAAAGCGTCGGCGTGCCGCGAAGGGTCAGGAGCAGCATCGCAGCCACCCGCGCCTGCTCCGGCCCGACCCGGCTCGCGATCCGCGGACGGTCGTGGTTGCCGAGCACCCAGTTCGGCCAGGCCCCTCGCGGCAGCGCCCTCTCATAGTCGGCGATGATGTTCTCGATCGAACGCGCGCTCCACAGCGTCGACAATAGCGCGAAGTTGAACGGCATCTGCGCGCCGGAGAGATCGTTGCCGTAATAGGCGACGAGACGCTGCAGCGGCAGATAGATCTCGCCGATCAGGACGCGCGAGCCGAATCCGTCGGTCACGCGCCGCATCTCGGCGATCACCTCATGCACTTCCGGCTGATCGGTGGAATATTGCGTCAGGATCTTTTCATGGGGCGGGCGACCGTCATGATAGTTCGGGTTGGGCGGGTTGTCGCGAAACTCCGCATCCTTGATCAGATGCCAGATCACATCGACGCGGAAGCCGTCGACGCCCTTGCCGAGCCAGAACCGCATCACGTCGTAGATCGCCTCGCGCACTTGAGCGTTGCGCCAGTTCAGGTCCGGCTGCTGGGCGAGAAAGGCGTGGTAATAATACTGTCCGGTTGCCTCATCATACTGCCAGGCGCTGCCGCCGAACTCCGATAGCCAGTTGTTCGGCACGCCGCCGTCCGGCTTGGGCTCGCGCCAGATGTACCAGTCGCGCTTCGGATTGTCGCGCGACGACCGGCTTTCGATGAACCAGGGATGCTGATCGGAGGTATGGTTCGGCACCAGATCGAGGATGACCTCGAGACCGGCTTCATGCGCAGCCTTCACCAGCGCGTCGAAATCCGCCATGGTGCCGAACAGCGGATCGACGCCGGTATAGTCGGCAATGTCGTAACCGAAATCGGCCATTGGCGACGGAAAGATCGGCGACAGCCAGATCGCGTCGATGCCGAGGGCGATGAGATAGGGCAGCCGTTCGATGACGCCTTTGAGGTCGCCGATGCCATCGCCATTGGTATCCAAAAACGAGCGCGGATAGATTTGATAGAAAATGCCGCGCCGCCACCAATTCTCGTCCTGGGTCATTTTCGAAGAATCGTCCTCAAATGGCCAATTGGCAAGGCAACGCGGGAACACTTGGGAGGTTCAGACCGGCAGACACTTGGACACTGTGCGACAGGCATCCCGGCAGCTCCAGCCCGGTCGAATGCACGAATCTTTCACACGAATCTTTCACTTGGCGGGCCGCCAAAAATCGGCATTGTGGCCCGATGACCCAGCAAAACCAGACCCAAGACGACGCCGAAAACGGGACCCAGGCGAAGGCTGGCGCGATCATCGTGCCGGTGACGCTGTTCGAGCAGAACTGCACCATCCTGTGGTGCGAGGCCACCAAGAAGGCCGTGGTGATCGACCCCGGCGGCGAGGTGCCGAAGATTTTGGCGGCGATCAAGCAGACCGGCGTCACCGTGGAAAAGATCTGGCTGACCCACGGCCATATCGACCATGTCGGCGGCGCCGCCGAATTGCGCGACGCGCTGAAAGTGCCGATCGAGGGGCCGCACATCGCCGACAAGTTCCTGCTCGACAATGTCGTCAGCAGCGGCGCCCGCTTCGGCATGACCGGGGTGCGGAATTTTGGGCCGGACCGCTGGCTCGACGAGGGCGAGCAGGTGACGATCGGCGAATTGAGCTTCGACATCCTGCACTGCCCCGGCCATTCGCCCGGCAGCGTGGTGTATTTCAACAAGGAGATGCGCTTCGCCCATGTCGGCGACGTGCTGTTCAACGGCTCGGTCGGCCGCAGCGACATTCCCGGCGGCGATCATGCCACCCTGATCCAGTCGATCAAGGACAAGCTGTTGCCGCTCGGCGACGATGTCGGCTTCATCTGCGGCCATGGCGCGGGCTCGAGCATCGGCCAGGAGCGGCTGACCAATCCGTTCCTCACCGGCGAGATGTGAGGCGATCGCCGAAACCTCGCAAGCGAAATCAGTCGTGGACCACAGCGGTCACCTCGATTTCCACCCGCGCCTGATCGGGCGTGAGACCGGCGACCTGGACGAGGGTGCTCGCCGGACGCTGCTCGCCGAAGGTCTCCCGGTGCGCGCGGGCGACGTGGGGGGTATCCGCCATGTCGAGAATGTAGACCACGGTTCGCACGACGTGGCGCAACTCCGCTCCGGCCTCACCAAGTGCCGCAGCGACGATAGCGATTGCGCCGATCATCTGCTGGTAGGCATCGCCGTCGAGCTGCGTAGGACGGGCCGTCGTTCCCGAAACGAAGACAAGATTTCCGACGCGAACGGCGCGCGCGTAGCCATAGACGTCTTCGAACGGATAGCCGGATGAGATACTTGTCCTGATCAACGGGGAGTTCCTTCGCGAGCGCTACTCAATAGAACACGCATCTGCGGCAATGTCAGCTAACCACCCCAACAGACGCATCGGTGAAGTCGCTGGGTTCACTGCGGCCCGACGGCGAGTTGACGGTCACCCCGATCGAGCCGATCGCGAAGACGACGGCGTCGGGCGTGACGAGACTAGCGCGAGCTGCCACGGCGACGGAAGTGCGCTCCCTCGCCCCGCTCTTGCGGGGGAGGGTTTGGGTGGGGGTGCTTCCGCAAAACGCTCTGGTCGAGAGGATAGACCTTCCCCCAACCGCCGCGCTCTTACGAGCGCGTCGACCTCCCCCGCAAGCGGGAGAGGTGCAGAGGCGAACGCCGGCAGACGGCAGCTACTTCATCAATCCGGCGGCGGTGAGGGCGCGGGTGATGACGGCGCTGACGTCGATGCCGCGGCGGCGCTCGGGTTTTGGCTTTGACTGCGGCTTGATTTTGGAGTTGGGCAGAGGCTCCGGCTCGGCCGGCGGCTTCAGCGCCGCCAGCGGCCACAGCACCTTGCTGAGGTCCGGCATCGGAAAGGGCGTTGCGGATATCGGCGAAACCGCCGGAATGAGCTTGGCGCTCGGCGACTCCACCGCAGCGACCTTGGCCTCCCTGATCCATTCGGTCAGGCCGAAGAATTTTGCGATGTGATAGGACGAGGAGATCCCGGCCTCGATCAGGAACGCGCCTTGCACACCATAGCTGTGGTCGTTCTCGGCCTTGCCCAACGGCGTGCCGTGCGCCATGTCGGTGATGGTGTAGGACTCGACGATCGTCTCGCCGTCCGCGTTCCACCAGACCTGGTGCGGATGGCCGTCGACCACGCCTTCGGACATCGGCGCTTGCGGAAGATTGTGCACGTCGAGCCATTGCTTGACGATCTCGTCGGCGTTACCGGGATTGACGGTGCGATCGGCGCTGCCATGCCATACCGACAATTTCGGCCACGGCCCCTTGTGATTGGAGGCCTTGCGCACGAGCTCGCCGAGCTTCTCGGCGGGACGGGACGGCGATGCCTGCATGCCGATCAGCGCGTCGCGCATATTGCTGGCGACACCGAACGGAAGGCCCGCGATGATCGCACCGCCCGCAAACACCTCCGGATAGGTCGCCAGCATCGCCGCCGTCATCGCGCCGCCGGCGGAAAGCCCGGTGACGAAGATGCGGCGCTCATCGATGCCGTAATCGGCCACCATATGCGCAATCATCTGCCGGATCGAGCAGGCCTCGCCGCGCTCGCGCGCGGTGTCTTCCGGATTGAACCAGTTGAAACAGCCATTGGCGTTGTTCGACGGCTGCTGCTCCGGCATCAGGAGCGCGAAGCCGTAGTGCTTGGCGAGCGTCGACCAGCCGGCGCCGAGGTCGTAGCCGGCCGCGGTCTGGCCGCAGCCATGCAACACCACGACAAGCCCGCGGGGTTGCTGCAGCTTGGTGGGGACGAACGCAAACATCCGGAGATCGCCGGGATTGCGGCCGAATCCCTTCACCTCGACCAGCGGGCTCTTCAGGTCGGGCCGCAAGCCACGCCCAACCTGAGCGATGGCATTGATGCCATTCAGCTTCGGCAGACGTCTCAAGAACTCAACATTATGGGCCAGCGACACCGGCAGCTCCTTGGCGAGAGACTCAAGCTATTAACTCTACCAAGAACAGATAGTTGCTGCAGTGCGAAATAAAAAGACCGTGTGCTGTCAGTCCCCAGAATTTGCATTTGTGTGCTCATATGATCACTGCTTAATGATCACTGCTCAAACTTCACGCAGCCGCGCGACGCATCCACGACAGAAATGCGGCGCAGGCTGCAATCGAGAGTGTGAATACCGCGAGCGATGCAAACAGCGCGTGTCGCGACGAATCAGTGGCGGTAATCGCAAAGAATACCGCGCCGATGGCGGCGACGCCGGCGGCGTTGCCGATCTGCTGGGTGGTGCCGTACATGCCCGAGCCGGAGCCGGCGCTTGCCGGCTTGACCGTCGAAAGCACGGCGCTGGAGAGCGGCGCCATCACCAGCCCCTGGCCGTAGCCGAAAACCATCAGCACCAGCGCCAGCAGCCATGCGCTCGGCGCCTCCACGCTTGCAACCGTCAGCGCCAGCGCCGCGAGGCCCAGGATCTGAACCGCGCAGCCCTCGATCAGCACATACGTGCCGCGATGCCTCGCACGCACGCCGCTGTGGCGCGAAGCGATGACGAAGGTCAGGGCCAGCGGCACGAATACCATGCCGGCCTTGAGCGGCGGAATTTGCAGCGCCTTCTGCATGAACAGCGTCATCACCAGGTAGAACGACAGATTGGCGAAGAAGAACAGGAACGTCGCGCAAAGCCCGCGCATGAAGGGGAGGTCCGACAATAGCGCCAGATCGATCAGCGGCATGCCGCCGCGGCGCGCGACCGCGCGCTCGAGCCGCACGAAGGCCGCCACGATCGCCGATCCGGCCGCCATCACCAGCCAGACCCATGGCGTCCAGTGCACGTCATGGCCGAACAACAGCGGCCCGATCAGGCACAACAGGCCGATAAACAGCACGATGGCGCCGGGAACGTCGAGCCGGGTGCCGGCCCGGCGCGGGACCTGCGGCATGATCCGCAACGCGGCGGCCATGATGATCAGGCCGAACGGCACGTTGACAAAAAATACCGCGCGCCACCCGAGCCCGGCCAGATCGAGCGTAACCAATAGGCCGCCGAGCGCAAAGCCGGCCGCGCCGGCAAGTCCGAGCACGGTGCCGTAGATGCCGAACGCGCGGGTCCGCGCGTGGTCGGAGAACAATAGATGCAACGTCGCGAGCACCTGCGGCACCATCAAGGCCGCGGTCGCGCCCTGCGCCAGCCGCGCGCCGATCAGTTCGGCACCCGATTGCGCCAGGCCGCACCACAGCGACGTCACCGTGAAGCCGAATACGCCAGCCAGAAACACCGCCTTGGTGCCGTAGATGTCGCCGAGCCGGCCCCCGGTCACCACCAGCGTGGCATAGGCGATCAGATAGATCGCGATCACCGATTGGATCTCGGCCGGGCTCGCATGCAGCTCGACCGCGATGGTGGGGATCGCGACATTGACGACGAAGGCATCGACGCCGAACATGAATTGCGCCGCGACCACGGTCGCGAGCACCCACCAGCGGCGCGATGAATCCAAATTGGCCGAAACGAGCTGATGCATGAGGATAAGGCCCTGCCTGATTTCCGTTGCATCGGATTTGTCAACTCTGGGCCATCGGCGCGATTACCTGGGAGGTAAGCCTGGTCGCGAATTTGTCTCGATTGCTGCGTGGAGCCCTCAGCCGTCAAATCGCCTTCAGCTTGCGATAGGCGAACCAGACCATCTTCAACAACAGCCAGCCGTCGCGAAACCGCGAGATTTGCGTCTCGCCGAAGGTGCGCGCCTTATAGTGGATCGGCGTCTCGATGATCTTCAGGTTCTGTTTCGCCGCGCCGAAGATCAGGTCGAAATCGCCGAACGGATCGAAATTGCCGAAATAGCCGCGCTCTCTCGCCAGCACCTCGTAGTCCTTCCGCATCAACACCTTGGTGCCGCACAGCGTATCGGTCAGCCGGGTGTTGACGAGATAGCTGAACAGATAAGCGAAAAAGCGGTTGGCGATGAAGTTGAGCGGCCGCATCGCCTCGTCTTCCATCGGGTAGATCAGCCGCGTGCCGTTGACGAAATCGGCCTTCCCGCTCTCGATCACGGCATGATATTTCGGCAGTGCCTCCGGCGGCATGGTCAGATCGGCATCGAGAATCATCAGCACGTCGTGCTTGGCCGCGGCGAAACCTTTCCGGACCGCATCGCCCTTGCCCTTGCCGTCCTGCTTCAGAACCGTGATGTCCCAACTATCCTTGTAGGCGTCGCGGACACGTTCGCACTCCGCGAATGTGCCGTCGCTCGAATTGCCCTCGACGAACAGGACCTCCTGGGCGCTGCCGAATCGCGGCATGCGCAGAATCGCGTTCTCGATATTGCCGCGCTCGTTGCGGCAGGGAATGAGAATGCTTGCGGAGAACTTGCGATCGCGGAACAGCCGCACCGGACGTCCGACCAGATAAGTGCGCAGGCAAAGTTTCCTGATCCCGGGCAACGGGGCGATGTACTTGTTGATGAAAGGGCCGAGCCCGAGCCATCGTCGCGGCAGCAGCTGCCGCTGCTCCTGGCTGATCACCTCGAAATCCGCCAGATCCGTCAGGTTCAAGAAATCCGCGGTGGCGATATAGTTGATCTTCGGCTGCTTGCTGCGCAGGCGCAACGCCTCGGCGAGCTTCAGCACCGGTTCCCACAAATGCGAATAATACGAGATCACGATCCGCGTCGACGGCGCGCAGAGCTGATGGATCAGCCGCAAGGTGCCGTCGATATCCTCGAACATGCCGATGGTGTCGGCGATCACGATGTAGTCGAACGGCCCCTCGATCGCCTGAAGCGTCGCCGGGTCCTCGGCGTCGCCGAGCACGAAATACAGTTCGGGGTGACGGGCATTGGCCTTCTGGATCGTCTCGGCCCCGAAATCGATGCCGACGCCGTAGGACGGTTCTAGCGCGGCGAGCAGATCGCCGCGGCCGCAGCCAAGCTCCAGCACCCGTTTTCCCGGCGGTATCAGGAAGCGCATGAACTTGTAGTCGTCTTCGTGATAGGCGGCGTTGAACCGGCGCCAGCGGTCGAGCTCGTCGACATTGGCCTCGTAATGCTCGAGCAGATCGCGCTTGCGCTGGCTGGAAAGATGCAGCGAAGCCGTCGCGTCGGATTGCCTCAGATACATTGCGGCCTCAAGGGGAAATCGGAGCGTGTCTTAGCCGAAGGGCCAAGGGGTGTAAATTCGGTGTAAATTCGGTGTAAATTCGTTCCGCCTCTGCGCTGCGGGAGCGAGCCGCGTAGGCCGCGGCTATTCGGATACGGAGAGGAAAACGCATCGCAACGGCGCGCGCGGAATTACCCGCGCGCGGCCGCACGATACTGTATGTTGCGCGCGCGGTCCGCGGTCTCTGCGCGCCGGGAGCCGCTCCGAATGACGACAAAAATCCCGAAAATCCTGCTCAGCGAAGGCTCCAGCCTGTCCGCGCGCGAGGCCATCACCGCGTTGGGACTCGCCGGCCATCGCGTGGAGCTGGTCTGCGCCGATCCGCTCTGCCTCGGGCGGTTTTCGCGCTTCGTCAGCCGGGTGCATCGGGCGCCCGCGTCGGGGACCGATCCGGACGGCTATCTGGCCGCAGTGCTCGATATCGTCAAAACGCGTTCGATCGATGTGCTGCTGCCGGTGCATGAGCAGGCCTATCTGTTCGCCGCCGCGCGCAAGCAGCTGCCGTCGGGGCTCGGGATTGCGCTTGCCGAGTTCGAAGCCTTCGAACAGGTGCAGAGCAAGGCCCGTCTTGCCGAGTTGCTGACGCGGCTGAAGGTGCCGCAACCCGCGACATCGGTGGTTCGCTCGGCCGATGAATTCGCAAGCCCCCGACCCTTTCCGTTCTTCGTCAAGGCGGCCTTCGGCACGGCGAGTACGGGTGTCTGGCGCATCGGCGACGAACGCCAGCGCGACGCGCTGTTGGTACGGCTCGAACAGCAGCAGGCGTTCGCCGAGGGCTTGCTGGTCCAGGCCGCGATATCGGGCGCGCTGGAGCGGACGCAGGCCGTATTCGATCGCGGACGCCTGGTCGCCTGCCACATCTATCGCCAGGTCGCGGAAGGACCCGGCGGCGGCGACGTGCTCAAGCTCAGTGTTGTCAGGCCGGAGGTACGCTCGATTGTCGAAAGCATCGGCCAGTCGCTCAATTGGCACGGCGCGCTGTCGTTCGATTACATCCGCGACGATGCCTCCGCCACGCCCTATTTCATCGACGCCAATCCGCGCCTGGTTGAGCCGATGAACGCGTGGCTTTCCGGCGTCGACCTGCCCGGCGCCCTGCTGCAAGTCTCGCTCGGCGAGACGCCGCCGACACAACCGCAAGGCCGCGCCGGCGTATTGACCCGGCTCGGCCTGATGGGCTTGCTCGATGCCGCGCGCCGACGCCAGCGCCGACGCGATATTCTCGAGGAGCTCGCCCTGCTCGCCTTCCATTTCGGCCGCTATCGCGGCACGCGCGAGGAACTGGTCCCGTTATGGACGGACCCCTGCTGCGCGATTCCTCTCGCCGTGGTCGTCACCAAGCTGATGCTCGCCCCGGAAAACGCCGCGCAGAGTTTCGGAAGGCACCGTTGCCGCCTACAGCCTGACGCCCAAAGCGATCCATCGGCTGCGCGCATGGCAGCATTCCGCCTGAGCCGCGGGGCTCAGCGGATGATTGCTTTGCGGCACGTCCAGCACGTAGCCTTGTGCGAGACAGCAATCACAACAAATTCCGCTCGGGAGAAAAACGTCATGGCGCGCCTCAAATTCGGAGCCTTCCTCGCCCCGCATCATCCGATCGGCGAGCATCCGATGCTGCAATTCCGCCGCGACCTCGATTTTGTCGAGCAGCTCGATGCGCTCGGCTATGACGAGTTCTGGTGCGGCGAGCATCATTCGAGCGGCTGGGAAACCATCGCCTCGCCGGAGATGTTCCTGGCGGCGGCCGGCGAGCGCACCAAGCGCATCAAGCTCGGCACCGGCGTGGTCTCGCTGCCCTATCACCACCCCTTCAACGTCGCCCAGCGCATGGTGCAGCTCGACCACATGACCGGCGGCCGCGCCATTTTCGGCTCCGGCCCGGGCGCGCTGGCTTCCGACGCGCACACGCTCGGCATCGACCCGATGACGCAGCGCGACCGCCAGGACGAGGCGATCGCGATCATCCGCCGGCTGTTCAACGGCGAGCGCGTCACCGCCAAGAGCGACTGGTTCGCCATGAACGACGCGGCGCTGCAGATCCTGCCCATGCAGGAAGACATGCCGTTCGTGGTGGCCTCGCAGATCTCGCCGTCGGGCATGACGCTTGCCGGCAAATACGGCATCGGCATCATCTCGCTCGGCTCGATGTCGACGCAGGGGCTGATGGCGCTGCCGAAGCAATGGGAATTCGCCGAGGACGCCGCCAAGAAGCACGGCACCACCGTCAGCCGCGCCGACTGGCGCGTGCTGCTGACCTGGCACATCGCCGAGACCCGCGAGCAGGCGCGGCGCGAGGCGGGCGCCGGGCTGATGCGCTGGCACAATGAATATACGGTCGGCACCCTGATGCGGCCGGGGCTGGCGGCGTTTTCCTCGCCCGACGAAGCCGTGGACAAGACCGGCGTTCGTCGAGGGCGCGGCCTCCACCATCGGCACGCCCGATGATCTCGTCAAGACCATCAAGAACCTGATGCAGGTTTCCGGCGGCGTCGGCGCCATCATCGGCTTCGCGCATGACTGGGCCAACCCGGAGAACACGCGCCGGAGCTGGGACATGGTGGCGCGCTACGTGGTGCCGGAGATCAACGGTTATCTCGACGGCCTGCGCCGGTCGCAGAAATTCGTGATCGAAAATCGCGCGATTTTCGAGCGCGCCGGCCAAGCCGTGATGTCCAAGATCATGCAGAACGAGAAGGCCGCCGCCGCGCTGTCGCTTGACCGGCCCCGGACGGGTCGCGATCCCCGCCGTCAACGCGCCCGATTTGCAGAAGGAAGCCGAAAAGCGCAAGAAAGAGGCGTGAGGCGACAGCGCTGCAGCTTGACCAATGGCTCGCGCCGCGCGGCTTTGTCGCGCCTTTCCGCCCGGCGTCATTTCATCCGATCCGCGAGCGGAGGCTTTGCACCGGGCCCGACAAAGGGCTATTTACGGGGAACGATGATGCCGCTCGCCTGACGGAGCACCTGCCATGTCGATGCAAAGTGTGGCCTCTCCCGCGATTAGCTTTACCCCGCCCAAACGCAATTCGCTGACGCATATTCCCGGCGACGAGGGCTGGCCGATCATCGGCAAGACTCTCGAAGTGCTGGCCGATCCCAAGGGCCACGTCGAAAGCAACGCGGCGAAATATGGCCTGGTCTATCGCAGCCACATGTTCGGCGAGACCAGCCTCGTGCTGCTCGGCCCCGAAGCCAACGAGCTGGTGCTGTTCGATCAGGCCAAGCTGTTTTCCTCGACCCACGGCTGGGGCCGGATTCTCGGGCTGTTGTTTCCGCGTGGACTGATGCTGCTCGATTTCGACGAGCACCGGCTGCACCGCCGCGCGCTGTCGGTAGCCTTCAAGTCGGGACCGATGAAATCCTATCTCGCGGAGCTCGACAAGGGAATCGCCGCGCGCGTCGCGCAATGGAAGGCCGAGCCCGGCGAGATGCTGTTTTATCCCGCGATGAAGCAACTCACGCTCGACCTCGCCGCGACCTCGTTCCTCGGCGCCCAGATCGGCCCCGAGGTCGACGAGATCACCCGCGCCTTCGTCGACATGGTGGCGGCCTCCGTTGCGGTGATCCGCAAGCCCTTGCCCGGCACGGCAGATGGCGCGTGGCGTGAACGGCCGCAAGCGCATCGTCGCCTATTTCTCCGAGCAGATCCCGATCCGCCGCGCCAAGGGCGGCGATGACCTGTTCTCGCAGCTCTGCCAGGCGACCCATGAAGACGGCGCGCTGCTGTCGACGCAGGACATCGTCGACCACATGAGCTTCCTGATGATGGCCGCGCACGACACGCTGACCTCGTCCTTGACCTCGTTCGTGGGCGAGCTTGCCGCGCACCCAGACTGGCAGCAAAAGCTGCGCGACGAAGTAGCTCACCTCGGCATCGCCGCCGACGCGCCGACCAGTTTCGACAATCTGGAAGCGATGCCGATGACGGAGATGGCGTTCAAGGAGGCGCTGCGGCTGAAGCCGCCGGTGCCCTCGATGCCGCGTCGCTCGGTGCGGGATTTCACCTTCAAGGGCTTTGCCATACCCGGCGGCGCCATGATCGGCGTCAATCCGCTGTTCACCCACCACATGAAAGATATCTGGCCTGATCCCGGCACATTCGATCCGATGCGCTTCACCGAGGAAGCGCAGCGCAACCGCCACCGCTTCGCCTGGGTGCCATTCGGCGGCGGCGCACATATGTGCCTGGGCCTGCACTTCGCCTACATGCAGGCGAAATGCTTCGCGCGGCATTTCCTGCAGAACCTCTCGGTTTCCCTTGAGCCGGGCTACAAGCCGGACTGGCAGATGTGGCCGATCCCGAAGCCAAGGGACGGCCTGCGCGTGACGCTGAAGCCGGTGTGAACGAGGCTGCATACGGTGGGCAAAGCCTACTGTGACACTAAACCCTCATGGTCAGGAGGCGCACTTGCGCCGTCTTCGGACGATGCTTCGCATCGCTCGGAGAACCATGAGGTCCCGGCTGGTGGCGTCGCCCCTCGAGACGCGGCGAAGACGCCGCTCCTCAGGACGAGGGGAAAAAGCCGGTTATGACGCAGTAAGATTGACCCGGAGGTGAAGCTCGCGCAGCTGCTTCGGCCTCACCTATCGAGGCGTCCGGCCTGGCGCCACGCCGATGCTCGCTTGACCGGGCCGACGACGCAGTCGCAGCCGGAGCTGGCGTTTCTGATTCAAACTTTCAAACAGCCGATCGTTGAGACACACGCCCGCGCTCCCGCGACGCATTCGCGCCCGAGTGCTGCCGATAACTTGACCCTCGAATATCGAAGAGGGCGCAGGGAATGCCGGGTGATGACCTCACCCATGGCCCGCCTGCAACAAAAAACGCAGGCGGCAGTCACCACAGGTAGGGCCGGATCAACCGGCATTCCCTGCGCGATGGTGTTACGGCTTATAGCGCGCTCTCCCCGGTGACCTTTGCTTGGTTGCCACCGTCGTTCGCAGGACATATCCCGCGACCTTAGCGCCTGCTTCGGAGCGCCAGAACCACACGCCTTCGCCGTCCGCCTCGGTCACGTTCGTCTCACGTGCCCTCCGCGTCCACCGCATCCCCGCCCCACGGTTCGTGACGATCGGCCGAAACGTCCCTCTTCATCGAGGCGGGATGCGCGAGAGCATCGTTGTGATTTGCCCGACGGAGCAAGCGCTGAGAGGTGCGACAGATTGGCACGACGGGCAATTTGTGCATGGCGCGCATGCGGAAATTGCCCGTCGGGCAGTTGCGTGCACGAGCGCAATTGGGGTCTGAAATAGTGCGGCCGTCACAGCAGATAGCGCATGCGTCGACAGCGAGATCGTGGCAAGCCTTCTTCATTGCAAACGACCACACATTTCCAGCGCGACTAACCGCGGCCGCTTTGACCCGCAACGGACATCAAGACTGTGGTCTTCCGGCTAAAGCCTGCGATGCAGATGCCTCGCGCGCCAAACTTGCGAAGCGCATCGCACTACTGAACGAATCTTTCTCGGTACGATCGACGGTTCAATCGGCGGAAGCGGACAGCCCCGCGAGAAGCGGAGCGTACGCGGCGAGCCTGCGGGATACGAACTCCGTGAAGAGCCGCACGCGCTTCGTCTTGCGTGTCTCCCCCTGCGTGAGAAGCCAGAGCGTTCCGTACATGTGCAGGTCGGTGCCCGGCACCCTCACCAGGAGGGGGTCAGCATCTCCGACGAAGCACGGCAGCGTCGTGATCCCGAGCCCTTGCCGTACAGCAACGATCTGCGACTCGGCGTCGGTGGTCCTGAATGGAACCCCCGTGGTGCGAACCTCACCCTCGCTGGCCCAGTCCGGAATTCCATGAATGCTTATGACGATCCACCGGATGGGATCAGGCGCGCCCGCACGCCACGCGGCTAGTCGATAGCGGGACATGTAGACGCCGCCGAACAGCTCCGGTCCCTTCAGGCCGTGAAGATTGAGCGGCAGGGTTTTGCGGTCGTAGACGACGCGGATCGCGACATCGGCCTCTCGGTTGGTCAGATTTGCCAGCTCACCGGACGCCAGGATTTCCATCTCGATATCCGGATGCAGACGCGCGAAATCGGCGAAGTCCGGCATGAGCAGGTGTGTCGCGAGGGGCGGTGCCAGCGTCACCCGCAGAAGCCCGCGCACGCTCTGGTCGCGACCCAAGACGCGCGTCTCCAGTTTAAGCGAGGACGCTTCCATCTGCTTCGCGAGCTCGAGGACCTCCTCGCCCGCAGCCGTCAGGCGGTAGCCCGCAGGCAGCTTTTCGAACATGAGCGCCCCGAGACGTTCCTCAAGCTGGGCGATGCGTCGCAGCACGGTCGCGTGGTTCACACCAAGGCTCTTGGCGGCAGCCCGCACCGAGCCTCCGCGCGAGACGGCAAGAAAGTAGCGAATGTCATCCCAGTCTATCATGGTGCAATTCAGCACCACGCGGTGCGCCTTCCAAAAGCCCGTATCTAACGGATCGTATAGCAGTATTGGCGGAAATCATAGCTTGCGACGACGAGCCCGGCCCAATTCCGACCGGCAACCACCGATCATCGCGGCCGGCGACAATCGTCGACCCGGATCGTTTTCGCACCACCGATGTGCGCTTTTCCGCACTCAACGCCTGACCCCGGCGGACCTATGTCGAGGTTCTCGGGGGCGTCCCCAAACGATCAGAGGCGGAAGCCTGGAAGGAGCAGTCATGGGAAAGCTTGAAGGTAAGGTTGCAGTCATCACGGGTGGATCGAGCGGCATGGCGCTGGCGAGCGCCCAGCGGTTCGTTGAAGAAGGCGCCCATGTTTTCATTACGGGCCGGAAACAGGAGGCGCTGGACCAGGCCGTCAAGCTGATCGGCCGGAACGTGACCGGCGTGCGCGGCGACGCGGCCAATCTCGACGACCTCGACCGCCTGTTCGATACGGTCAAGCGGGTAAAGGGCAGGATCGACGTCCTGTACGCGAGCGCCGGCACGGGCGAAGCCGTCCCACTGGGCGAGATTACCGAGCAGCATTTCGATGCGACCTTCGGCCTGAATACGCGCGGCACGCTGTTTACGGTCCAGAAGGCGTTGCCGCTGTTCAACGACGGCGGATCGATCTTCATGACCGGGTCAGTTGCTTCGATCAAAGGTTTTCCTGGTTACAGCGTGTATGCGGCGAGCAAGGCGGCGCTGCACGCATTCGCACGCGGGTGGCTCAACGAACTCAAGGGCAGGAATATCCGGGTGAACGTGCTGCACCCAGGGCCGATCGCCACACCGATGCAGGACCAGGTTCTCACCGAGGAAGCGAAGCAGATGTTCGAATCCCTGATCCCGCGGGGAAAGATGGGTCGTCCCGAGGAAATTGCGGCAGCCGCGCTGTTTCTTGCTTCAGACGATTCGAGCTTCGTGAATGGGGTGGAGTTGTCCGTCGACGGCGGCTTCTCGGCCATCTGAATTCGCGCCGAGCGAAAACGGAGAGATACGATGAGCACCGAAGAGAATGTCCAGCTTGTGAAGAATTTCTTTGCAGCCATGGGCAGCAGCAACGCGCGCGATCTGCTGGCGTTGGCTGCCGAAGATATCGAGTGGATCATTCCGGGCGAAGGCTGGCCGCTGGCAGGCACGCACCGCGGGCACGCGGAGTTGGCGGCTGTGCTCAAGAAGGCGTCCGAAGAGGTGGAAACGCAATACCCGAAGCCCCCCGAATTCGTGGCGCAGGGAGACCGGGTTATGGTCGTCGGCGTCGCTACGGGAAAAATCAAAGCCACGAATAGGCCGTTCAAGGACGAGTGGGTCTTCGACATTACCGTTCGAGACGGCAAAGTCGCACACATCCAGGAGTACATCGACACGCAAGCACTGGCGCGGGCCTCGCAGATCGACGCAAGGACCTAGTCAAGTTCGACGTGCGAATTGTGATGGCATGACACGATGTTGTGCCGACCAACATCCATTTCCTGAAAGGGCTCCCATCTATGACTTCCGCTTTAAACGATCATTCGCTTGATCAGATTTTTCGCTCCGCTCGCACCCCCAACGGATGGGCAGATCGTCCTGTTGAGGACGATCTGGTACGCGAGATCTATGACCTCCTGAAATGGGGCCCGACATCTGCGAACAGCAGCCCCGCGCGGTTTGTCTGGGTGCGTAGCCCCGATGGAAAGGCGACGGCTCGCCGGGCTTGCTGCGGAACCGAATAAGCCGAAGATTCTGAAGGCTCCTGTCACGGTCATTATCGGCCACGATTTGGATTTCGCCGGCGAGCTGCCAAAGCTTTTGCCTCACGCTGCCGAGGTCATGCAGAAATACTTTGCGGCACCAGACGTGGCCGAGGTGACGGCAATGCGAAACGGAACGCTGCAGGGCGCTTACCTCATCGTCGCTGCGCGGGCGTTGGGACTGGACTGCGGGCCCATGTCCGGCTTCGACAACGCCGGCGTGGATAAGGCGTTCTTCTCAGGCACGCGGGTTCGGTCGAACTTCATTTGCAGCATTGGGCACGGCGATCCAGCTTCCGTGTTCCCGCGCAATCCTCGCCTTGGTTTTGAGGAGGCCGGCCGCTGGGCCTAAGTCCGGGCTTCGGAGCGAACAGTGAAAGCGCTGGCCGTCTGCGGCCATCGGTTCGGGGTCGACGTGAATGAGCCGTGGATCGCCGCCTCGCACGCCGCGCGCTCGTCGAATGCCCAACCGTAATGGAGATCCCGATGTACGACCAATCCAAGCTATCCGAGTTGATCCGGTTCGCACGCGTAGACGCGGGCGCCACCGTCATCGACGTTTACCCAGGCGACGGCGACTGGACCCGTCTCTTCTCCGACGTCGTGGGACCCGAAGGACGGGTCTACAGCTTCGTGCCGGCCGAAGTCGCCCACTTCAAGAACGATCCGGTCGGCCGCATGCGGACGCTTGCGAAGGAGCCGGGCCGAGAGAACGTCGAAGCCGTCTCGGCGGACCTCGTGGCGATGCCGGAGGCCACGCAACCAGCGGATGTCCTGTGGCTGCACCTGTTCTACCACGATCTCCACACCGCGCTGATCCAGGCCAGGGGCGCGACGGCGGCCCACTTCAATCGAGCCGTCTACGAGCGGCTGAAGCCCGGTGGGTCCTACGTCATCGTCGACCACGCCGCCGCCGCAGGCGCGGGCACGAGCGACGCCCAGTCGCTGCATCGGATTGAGCCTGCATCCGTTCGCGAGGAGGTGGAGGCGGCCGGCTTCGTACTGGACGCGGAAAGCACCATGCTCGCGAACAAGGACGATCCGCACTCGATCAAGGTGTTCGATCCCTCGATCAAGGGCGAGACCGATCGCTTCGCCTATCGGTTCGTGAAGCCCTGACAGGTCCCGGCGCCGACTTCATCGACCTCCCCAATGGGTGCAAGACATCATCGAAGCTTCGAGGCATGCCTACTTGCCGCCACGAAGTCGGCTTTGGAGACGACGCTTCCATCTGGTTCGCGAGGTCGAGAACTTCCTCGCCCGCAGCCGTCAGGCGGTAGCCCGCGGGCAGCTTTTCGAACATGAGCGCCCCAAGACGTTCCTCAAGCTGGGCGATGCGTCGCAGTACGGTCGCGTGGTTCACACCAAGGCTCTTGGCGGCAGCCCGCACCGAGCCTCCGCGCGAGACGGCAAGAAAGTAGCGAATATCATCCCAGTCTATCATGGTGCAATCCAGCACCACGCGGTGCGCCTTCCAAAAGCCCGTATCTAACGGATCGTATAGCAGTATCGGCGGAAATCATAGCTTGCGGCGACGAGCCCGGCCCAATTCCGACCGGCAACCACCGATCATCGCGGCCGGCGTCAATCGCCGATCCGGATCGTTTTCGCACCACCGATGTGCGCTTTTCCGCACTCAACGCGTGACCCCGGCAGACCTATGTCGAGGTTCTCGGGGCGTCCCCGAACGATCAGAGGCGGAAGCCTAGAAGGAGACAGTCATGGGAAAGCTTGAAGGTAAGGTTGCAGTCATCACGGGTGGATCGAGCGGCATGGCGCTGGCGAGCGCCCAGCGGTTCGTTGAAGAAGGCGCCTATGTTTTCATCACGGGCCGGAAACAGGAGGCGCTGGACCAGGCCGTCGAGCTGATCAGCGGAACGTGACCGGCGTGCGCGGCGACGCGGCCAATCTCGACGACCTCGACCGCCTGTTCGATACGGTCGAGCGGGTAAAGGGCAGGATCGACGTCCTGTACGCGAGCACCGGCACGGGCGAAGCCGTCCCACTGGGCGAGATTACCGAGCAGCATTTCGATGCGACCTTCGGCCTGAATACGCGCGGCACGCTGTTTACGGTCCAGAAGGCGTTGCCGCTGTTCAACGACGGCGGATCGATCTTCATGACCGGGTCCGTTGCCTCGATCAAAGGTTTTCCCGGTTACAGCGTGTATGCGGCGAGCAAAGCGGCGCTGCACGCATTCGCACGCGGCTGGCTCAACGAACTCAAGGGCAGGAATATTCGGGTGAACGTGCTGCACCGCCAGGGCCGATCGCCACACGAATGCAGGACCAGGTTCTCACCGAGGAAGCGAAGAAGATGTTCGAATCCCTGATCCCGCGGGGAAAGATGGGTCGTCCCGAGGAAATTGCGGCGGCCGCGCTGTTTCTTGCTTCAGACAATTCGAGCTTCGTGAATGGGGTGGAGTTATCCGTCGACGGCGGCTTCTCTGGTTCCGTATTAAAAATGGCGCCGAGCGGAAAACGGAGAGATACGATGAGCACCGAAGAGAATGTCCAGCTTGTGAAGAATTTCTTTGCAGCCATGGGTAGCCACAACGCGCGCGATCTGCTGGCGTTGGCTGCCGAAGATATCGAGTGGATCATTCCGGGCGAAGGCTGGCCGCTGGCAGGCACGCACCGCGGGCACGCGGAGTTGGCGGCTGTGCTCAAGAAGGCGTCCGAAGAGGTGGAAACGCAATACCCGAAGCCCCCAGAAAATCGTGGCGCAGGGAGACCGGGTTCTGGTCGTCGGCGTCGCAACGGGAAAAATCAAAGCCACGAATAGGCCGTTCAAGGACGAGTGGGTCTTCGACATTACCGTTCGAGACGGCAAAGTCGCCCGCATCAAGGAGTACATCGACACGCAAGCACTGGCGCTGGCCTCGCAGATCAACGCGAGGGCCTAGTCAGGTTCAACATGTTGAAATCGTGATGGCATGACACGATGTTGTGCCAACCAACATCCATTTCCTGAAAGGGCTCCCACCTATGACTTCCGCTTTAAACGATCAGTCGCTTGATCGGTACCTTTCGCTCCGCTCGCACCCCCAACGGTTGGGCAGATCGTCCGGTCGAGGACGATCTTGTACGCAAAGTCTATGACCTTCTGAAATGGGGCCCGACATCTGCGAACAGCAGCCCCGCGCGGTTCGTCTGGGTGCGTAGCCCCGATGGAAAGGCAACGCTCGCCGGGCTTGCTGCGGAACCGAATAAGCCGAAGAGATTCTGAAGGCTCCTGTCACGGTCATTATCGGCCACGATTTGGATTTCGCTGGCGAGCTGCCAAAGCTTTTGCCTCACGCTGCCGAGGTCATGCAGAAATACTTTGCGGCACCAGACGTGGCCGAGATGACGGCAATGCGAAACGGAACGCTGCAGGGCGCTTACCTCATCGTCGCTGCGCGGGCGTTGGGACTGGACTGCGGGCCCATGTCCGGCTTCGACAACGCCGGCGTAGATAAGGCGTTCTTCTCAGGCACGCGGGTTCGGTCGAACTTCATTTGCAGCATTGGGCACGGCGATCCGGCTTCCGTGTTCCCGCGCAATCCTCGCCTTGGTTTTGAGGAGGCCGGCCGCTGGGCCTAAGTCCGGGTTTCGGAGCGAACACTGAAAACTCTGGCTGTCTGCGGCCACCCCCCCTTCCCCCACTTGAATGAGCCGTGGATCGCCGCCTCGCAGGCCGCACGCTCGTAGAATGCCAAACCGTAATGGAGGATCCCGATGTACGACCAATCCAAGCTATCCGAGTTGATCCGGTTCGCACGCGTAGACGCGGGCGCCACCGTCATCAATTTTACCCTGGCGACGGCGACTGGACCCGTCTCTTCTCCGACGTCGTGGGACCCGAAGGACGGGTCTACAGCTTCGTGCCGGCCGAAGTCGCCCACTTCAAGAACGATCCGGTCGCCCGCATGCGGATGCTTGCGAAGAGGCCGGGCCGAGAGAACGTCGAAGCCGTCTCGGCGGACCTCGTGGCGATGCCGGAGGCCACGCAACCAGCGGATGTCCTGTGGCTGCACCTGTTCTACCACGATCTCCACACCGCGCTGATCCAGGCCAGGGGCGCGACGGCGGCCCACTTCAATCGAGCTGTCTACGAGCGGCTGAAGCCCGGTGGGTCCTACGTCATCGTAGACCACGCCGCCGCCGCCGGGGCGGGCACGAGCGACGCCCAGTCGCTGCATCGGATTGAGCCTGCATCCGTTCGCGAGGAGGTGGAGGCGGCCGGCTTCGTACTGGACGCGGAAAGCACCATGCTCGCGAACAAGGACGATCCGCACTCGATCAAGGTGTTCGATCCCTCGATCAAGGGCGAGACCGATCGCTTCGCCTATCGGTTC
>CAVZQX010000042.1:0-4086 GCA_963777475.1 uncultured Alphaproteobacteria bacterium | reverse complement strand
ATCCGACGTGGCCGTAGAGCGTCGACGGCCTGAATCCGATGTACCTGGAGCGCTCGTTGACTTGCACGACCGGCACGGCGTCCCTGAGATGCCAGCGCAACATCGCGTAGATGCGATAGTCGGTCGTGGCGAACCAGGTCGCGCCGGCCTCTATTCTGTTTTGCTCGGCGGTCGCGACGACGTCGGCGAAACCGGCTTCCTTCCCGATCGGATCGTTGTTTTTCAA
The DNA here is from genome assembly GCA_963777475.1 of uncultured Alphaproteobacteria bacterium. GTDB lineage: Bacteria > Pseudomonadota > Alphaproteobacteria > Rhizobiales > Xanthobacteraceae > Bradyrhizobium. The sequence continues at coordinate 3,860 of CAVZQX010000042.1, read as the reverse complement.
ATAATTGGCCGTTCCGCCGATATAATAGAGCTGTGTTGCGGCCACAAAAGCCATTCCCGAGACGATCGCCACGCCCATGATTGCGGGCGCGATTTGCGCCATGAACGAAGCCGGCGCTTGTTGCCGCCATTGCTTCAGGTTGATTATCGCACCGACGAAGGCGAGCGGCCACACGAACAGCGGCCAGCTGTCGCCGATGCGCGAGGAAAGCCCGTGCCAGACCAAAAATCCAAGCGGAAAAATCACGGCCGTCGAAAGCAGGATCGACAACGGGGCGCGGCTCCGATATCCCCGTGACGCCAACATCCACGTTGCGATCAGGACGATCGGCAACAGCAGCACCCCGACCAGCGCGAATTGCTGGCCGACGAAATCGGCGAGGAATCTTGCCGACCAGCCAGAGATCTGCGCGGGCCGATCGAGCTGGAATCTGAACGACGCGCCTTCGTGGACGGCATTCCAGTAGAGCACCGGCGAAAAGACAAGGAAAGCGAGCCCCGCAGCGAGCCACGGGTGCGGGCTCGACAATTGCTTTTTTCGCCAATCGGGAACGATCGCAAACGCGACGACCGCTGGAAGCAGCAGGATCGCGGTATATTTTGTCAGCAACGCAAGACCGCCAAACAATCCGGCCGCCAGCCACCAGCGTTGATTGCCCGATTGCGATAGCCGGACAAGCGACCAGACCATCGCCAGTTCGAGGGGGATAAGCACCACGTCCGGCGCGATCCTTGCCATCAACAGCCCGTAGTCGAGCGAGGCTTCCGGCAGCAGTAAAGCGATAACGACATAGCGAACGTCGCGCAGCGTTCTCCATACGATGTCAGCCAGCAGCAGTTGCATGAGAAACATGGCGAGAAGGCCGGGAAATCGCACGCCGAAATTGGTGTCGCCGAATAACAGCGTTCCGAAACGGATACACCAAGCGATCATCGGCGGGTGGTCGAGATAGGAGACCACGCTCTCTTTCGACCAGGTCCAGTAATAGGCCTCGTCCACGCGCAGATCGACGGTCGCTGCGAAGACGCCGCGCAGAACGGCAAGGCCCGCAATAGCAACGAAACAGAAGGTGAGCTGCGCGGCCGGAGAATCGTGTCGCGGAATGCGCGATCTCAGCGATGTCGCTATTGATTGGCCGATGCGGACAGGGCGGGCCTCTTGCCAAAAGGCATCGCGTCTGGATGCAAAGGTAGTCTGGGAGTGGCTGGACATCATTGCCGACCGGGAGCATATCGGCAATGCCAATAAGCCTTCGATGGTTCGAGGGGGGAGCCTTTCGAGCGCCTGTAGGCAAAGATGATTTTCAGGGAGGTAAGGCATGAGTGAGGTCAAAACCGGGCTGCAATTGCGCTCGCTGATCAAGAAAAGTGGCGAGCTTGAAATATCGCTGGTCAACATTCCGACGCCGGAGCCGGGCCCTGATGAAGTCGTGGTACGGGTCGAGGCCACGCCGATCAATCCGTCAGATCTGGGATTGCTCACCGGCGCCGCCGACATGACGACGGCGAAAGCCTCCGGTACCAGCGAGCAGCCCATCATCACGGCAAAAGTGCCGGAAGCCGGCATGAAGGCGATGACCGCACGCCTCGATGAATCGATGCCGGTCGGCAACGAGGGCGCCGGCGTCGTCATCAAGACCGGTTCATCGGATGCGGCGAAAGCGCTGCTGGGCAAGACGGTCGCCATGATCGGCGGCGCGATGTATGCACAGTACCGTTGCCTGCGCGTCAGCGAATGCATGCCCTTGCCGGCTGGGACGACCGCTGCCGAGGGTGCCTCCTGGTTCGTCAATCCGCTCACCGCGCTCGGCATGACCGAGACCATGCGGCGTGAGGGTCACAAGGCGCTGGTGCATACGGCCGCCGCCTCCAATCTCGGGCAGATGCTCAACAAGATCTGCCTCAAGGATGGCATCGGCCTCGTCAACATCGTCCGCAGCAAGGAGCAGGCCGACATCCTGCACAAGATCGGCGCCAGGCATGTCGTGGATTCGACCTCGCCGACCTTCATGGACGACCTTACCAACGTGCTGGTCGATACCGGCGCGACCATCGCGTTCGACGCCATCGGTGGCGGCAAGCTGGCCGGGCAAATCCTCACCTGCATGGAGACGGCGATCAACAAGACGGCCAAGGTCTATAGCCGCTACGGATCGAGCGTGCACAAGCAGGTCTACATCTATGGCAGCCTCGATCCACGGCCGGTGGAGTTGAACCGGACGTTCGGCATGGCTTGGGGCGTCGGCGGCTGGCTGCTGTTCCCGTTCCTGATGAAGGTCGGGCCGGCTGAAGGCGCAAGGCTGCGGCAACGGGTTGTCGACGAGCTCAAGACGACATTTGCCAGTCACTATACGCAGGTGGTGTCGCTGCAAGAGACGCTGCAGCTCGACCATATCGCCGTATACGCCAAGCGCGCGACCGGAGCGAAATATCTGATCAATCCGAACAAGGGCGGGTGAGGTCAGTGCGCCCGCGCCAATCATATTTCACGGAGCAAGCTGCAGGAGTTGTTTCAACCGGTCTTTCAATGGGCGGAAATTCAATGTCGACAGATATGTCGACAGATATGAAGTATCTCGCCCTTACCGCAACGGCGTTCTGGGCGATGAGCTTGTTCTGGCTGCGGCTCGCCCACGCTGTCGTGTACCTGCTCGGCATTCCCTATTTGAGGACGGTGATCTTCATGCTCGGCCACGTGGCGGTTGTCGGTCTGTTCTGGGAATTCATCAACTAGTTGTAGTCGCCTCCAAGAGGCCTTGCGTTCTCTTGGTAACCGGGGAACATTTGCGCGGAATTCGCATGCGTGAGAGCGCAACATAAGCCAGGGGAGAACAAGCCTTGAGTAACTTGAGTAATTTGACGCGCCGCCATGTCTTGGCCGGCGCCGCCGCTGTTGGTGCAGCAACCGCCTTGTCGTCGTTCGCAGGTTCGTCCGCGCGCGCCGCGGTCGCCCCCGCCGGCGCACAGGCCCCCGGCTTCTATCGCTACAAGGTCGGCGATTACGAATGCACCTCGATCAATGACGGCGCCCGCTCGTTTCCGATGCCCGACAAATGGGTGACCAACGTGGCGAAGGACGAGGCACTGGCCGCGGCGGAGGCCGCCTATATGCCGAAGGGCATGGTGACGGTGCCGTTCAATCCACAGCTCATCAACACCGGCTCCAAGCTGATCCTGATCGACACGGGTAACGGCGTCGCCACGTTCGAGCCGACCAAGGGCGCGGTCGGCCGCACCCTGCAAAATCTCGCCGCCGCCGGCGTCGATCCCAAGAGCATCGACATTGTCCTGATATCGCACCTGCATCCCGATCATACCAATGGCATTCGCGCCCTTGATGGCTCGATGGCGTTTCCGAACGCCGAGCTCATGGTGCCGGCGAAGGAATGGGAATTCTGGATGAGCGATGAGAACGCGGCCAAGGCCGAGTCTGGATTTGACCAAGAATTATTTTGCCAATGCGAAAAAGATCTATGCCGGTATCGAGTCCAAGGTGACCAAATACGATTGGGGCAAGGAAGTCGCTCCCGGCATCACCTCGGTCGCTACCCCCGGGCACACGCCAGGCCATACCTCCTTCGTTGTTGAGTTGGGTAGTTCGAAAATCCTGATCCAGTCCGACGTCACCAATATTCCCGAGTTCTTCCTGCGCAATCCGGACTGGCATGTCGCCTACGACTATGATCCGGCACTGGCGCAGGAAACCCGCCACAAATTCTACGACATGGCGGCGGCCGAGAAGGCTACCGTGGTCGGCTTCCACTTCACCTTCCCTTCGGTCGGCCACGTCGAAAAGGACGGCAATGGCTATCGGCTGATCCCGGCCGCCTGGAATCCGGTGATCTGAGCCTTTTCGCGCGA
>CAVZQX010000041.1:0-16814 GCA_963777475.1 uncultured Alphaproteobacteria bacterium | reverse complement strand
CGTACCCTTCAGCTCATCTGAAGGGATCGAAATCCTATTGGGGCATCTAGGGCGGCGTCGCGGAAGCGCCGGTGTTTCCGAATTTCCGCTTTCTGGGCACAGCGCACGTGCCTTGACCAACTTTCGGCTCGACCCGGTCGCGAATGACCCTTCACGACCAAGACCCAATCCAGACCTGGGAAGACAATCACCATGGCATCCTTTTCTATTGGAGCAGGCTGATCTGATTGAGGATGTGCGATTGCCAGGGCTTGAGGTTCGGGTCGTTCAAATGAGCTTTCACCCGTGCGCGGACCTCGTCGGCCGGAGGGGGCCGCCCCGGAGCAAATTGTCGCTCGAGTTGCTTTTCGAGAAGTGAGGCCGTGGCTTCTCTACTCATCGGAACAAACACCAGATCGAGCATCACGTCGTCGGGGAAGGCGCGGTCGTCAAGCCGCATGAAAGTGATAGCTTCGATTCCTAGTTCGGTCCGAAATGGATCGTGACTGCCAAACAGTCGAAGGATGCGTTCTTTCAGGAGCTGGGCTCGCGGCCGCGATGCATTTGCAGCGATCTGTAACCAGGCCCACCTCGCGTAGCGGAGCGTGTCCCCGTCAATCGTTTCTTTTTGGTCGAAATATTTCTCGATCCCGGTCAGCACTTCGTCGAATGGAAAGGGGTCGGCAGGCTGCCTGAGCGAGCTGACGTCACTCCCGATGGCCTGCGCCAGGAAAGACATCCTGTCGACTGGCGTCCCGGCATCGATCGCCGGCGGCTGTTTCCAAAGCGGGAAGCGATCTAATTTGCTTTCGAGGCTGCCTTTGATATGGCGAGCCAGCAGACGGTCATGGCCGTCAATTCGTTCAAAAGCCTCGTACATGTCGCCGGTAAACCCTTCCGGCGTGTCGGGAGTTAAGCGGTAGCCCGGATTTCCCAACTGGACGGCACGCAGGAAGAGGCCGTCCTCGAAATCGGGGATCGGCGTTCGCGTCGCGCACTTGTCTGGAAAGCCGCGCAGAAGGAATTCGAGAGCGAGCTTGGCATTCTCCTTTGCAAAGCACGCAGGCCCCTCAGCTTGCCTATAGAGCGTCCAGGTGCGATCCCCACGGCGGCTGCTGCCTCTTATCGCAAGTGTATGATTCGATGTGGCGAGCACCTTGATGCAGGCCTCATCGCACGAACGCCCATTGTACTTGTCATCGACGGCGAGAAGCGTGTGATCCATACGCACGGGCTCGGCTGTGTCGGATGCCAGTTTGGTGAAAACCGCCCTCTTTTGCTCTAAAACATCGTCCTCCTGCTTTATCGCCCGTGAGTGAAGGCCATGCGCTATCACCACGGAAAGGATGGGGCCGAGGACAAAGCCATACCGCCCCTTTACGAGGCCATAGGCCGGGATGGCTAGGAATGGCGCAGCAAAAGGGACGAAAACCAGAAACAGCGCAGGCGACGCGAAGAGCGCAAGCACGGCGAAGAATTCGCCGTGCGCACGTATGAATGTCCACTCACCTACCAACACCGCCGCAACGATGGCGGCGGAGATGCAGGTGTCGCCAACAAACTTGATCGGCGGAAACCATCGACGCATTTTGGGGTGCCCCTGCAGGCTGAAATCCTGCCGCCAGCTTACAGGATGCTTGGCTAAGTCGATCTTAAGGCTCCCTGGAGGGTTGCTTTAGAGCGTTAATGCATCCTGTCGGAACTATTAAGATATTTCCTCGCAAGAGGCCCTGCAGAAGGACATTAGAAGGCGTATCGCTGTGCGGTCGCCAAAAGCGCCGCATGTCGCCTCATGGCACATCGCGAAATTTTTCTGCAAAGCACAACTCGGTCGCTATCGGGACATGGCGGATATCGACCCAGCCGCACCAGGTGCGCAGCCTGCCAACGATGCATGCCAATGAGTCCGCGGCCTGGGTCACATGTTATGATCTAGGTCACACGTATGCATTCAATTCGTGATTGCATTCGCTCTTGGGCTGATCGAAAGTCAGCCACCCCATTAGGGAGGCTCTCATGGAAGCAACCAAATTTTCTGCAAATAATAATGGCTTGCACGTCGTCATCTATCCCGGCGACAACAAAATTCTGATCGCGATGTCGCTTGATGACGACAGCATCAACGCGACCGACAAGAATCTCGCGGGCTTCGCGATCTGGCGCAAATATGACGGCAAGCCGGAACAGATCGTGCCGAACCGGATCGGCTTCACCAGCGGCGTGAACGCGGCGACCACCGCCGAGACGCACGAATGGACGGACTCCGACAAGGCGCCGTTCCAGAAATTCCGCTGGGTCGACGTTCCCGCCGATGGGTTCGACGTGCCGATCACCTACCGGGTGCAGGCGCTTTATTTCAGCGGTAGGGCTTTGCCACCAAGGCCGGCCCCGAAGTCAGCATCAAGGCCGAACCGGTCAAGCAGAGCTTCACGAAATTCCGGCCGGCCTTCACCCGCGGCTACATTGCCTCGCAAGCCTATACCGACAAATTCCAGAACAAGGACATCCGGCCGGCAGGAGCCAAGACGCCGGACTTCGACACCAAGCCGTTCGAGCCGCAATACGCATGGCTTGGCGCCGATGCGCGGGTGCAACTGTTCGATTTCATCGCCGATTGTGAAAAGGACACCACTGCCCAGGTCGACGTCTTCGCCTACGACCTCGACGAGCCCGATATCATCGCGGCGATCTGCCGGATGGGCAAGCAAGGCCGCCTGCGCGCCATCCTGGACAACGCCGCCCTGCATTCGAAGCCCGGCAAATCGGGTGCGCCGCCGGTCGAGATCGATGCGGCGAAAATGATCATCGCGGCGGCCGGCAGAGCAATGTCCGTCAAGGCCACTTCGCCCGCTATCAGCACAACAAGGTCTTCATCAAGCGCGACGCAAACGGCAACGCACAGCGGGTCATTTTCGGATCGATGAATTTTTCCGTCCGCGGCGTCTACGTGCAGGCCAATAACGTGATCGTTGTCGACGATCCCGGCGTCGCCACCATGTTCGCCAAGGCGTTCGACGATGCGTTCAAGAACAATGTGAAGGCGCCGCCGTTCCAGAACGACCCGATTTCCAAGGGCTATATGGTTTGCTCGGCGACGGCGACCGCCGCGCTGCCGAAATTCTCGCTTGGGCTTTCGCCGCACAAGGATTCCGCCGTTTCGCTCGGCCCGATGGCGGACCGTATTCGCAAGGCGACCAGTTCGGTGTTCTTTGCCGTGATGGAGCCTACCGGAGGGGGATCGGTCCTTGCCTCGTTGCGGACGATTGCGGCGCAGCCCACGGTGTTTTCCTACGGCACGGTGGAAACCAACAAGGGACTTGCGGTGCAAAGCCCCGACGGCGAGATGGGAATCATGACCAGCTTTGCCGCCCTCAGGAACAATGTGCCCGAGCCGTTCAAGCAGGAGTTCGACGGCGGCGCCGGCATGCACATCCATGACAAGTTTGTCGTGGTCGATTTCAACGCCGCCAATCCGACGGTCTTTACCGGTTCGTCGAATCTCGCAGCCGGCGGCGAGCAGGCGAATGGCGACAGCCTTGCGATGATCGAGGACGCCGCGGTCGCCAACATGTTCGCGATCGAGGCGGTGGCGCTGTTCGACCACTTTCACTTCCGCAAGGTCATGCAGCAGGTGACGGTGAAGGAGCCGCCGCTGACGCTGTGGTATCCGGGCAAGCCGAACGCGCCGGATCCGTGGTGGAAGGCCTATTACGACCCAAAACGGATCCAGATGCGCGACCGCTATCTGTTTTCCGGTCTGCCGCTGCCGGCCGGCCTTGCCTCGACCAAGAACGTGGACTGGTCGGCCATCGATGCCGCCGCCCCAGCCAGCAAGAAAACCGCCAAGCAAGCCCCGTCCGGCGGAGCCAAGAAGAAGCCCGCCAAGAAGACAGCTGCGAGGAAAACAGCTGCCAAGAAGTCTTCCACCAAGAAAGCCGCACCGACTACGCCCGCTCCCAAGAAGTCCCCCGTCAAGAAGGCAGCAGCCAAAAAGCCGGTAGCGAAGAAAACCCGGAAAGCGCCCGTTCAGCAAGAAGGCCAGGAAGACCGCGGTTAAAAAGCAAGAAAACAACGAAGGGGAAGAAGCCGACCGCGCGAAAGAAGAGCGCTGCGACGAAGAAGACCAAGAAGCGGAAGAGCAGGGCCTAGCCCTTCGCGAATGGGCCTTCAGCAGCAATACCGTCATGGCTGGATAGCTCGGCCGTTCGTACCGGAGTTCCATGGCCGTGCTGTTCGGTAACGAGGCCGAGGCCGCGATCGAGCCCTCCGATATGCAGGAATATGCGGGCATTTGAGCGGCTCGGCTCGAGCCGCCGATCGCGGGGTTTTTACTGCGCTGCCCGCGCGCCCGGCTCGGCCCCTCTTGATGAATACCAACGAGTTGGTATGATATGTACCAACTAGTCGGTATGGAGCGCTCATGGAGCCGCAGCATGAATTGAAGACGAAGCTCCTGGAGGCAACACTCCGGGTTGCCCGTGCCAAGGGCTACAACGCCACGCGGATCGAAGACGTCTGCACCGAAGCCGGGCTGACCAAGGGAAGCTTCTTTCACCATTTCAAAAGCAAGGAGGATTTGGCGCTCGCGGCAGTAGCGCACTGGAACGCCCGCTCGACCGGGGAGTTCGCCGCCGCGCCTTATCATGATCCGGACGATCCACGGGACCGGCTGCTGGCCTACGTCGACTTCCGCAAGGCCATCCTGAAGGGTGAACTGCCCGAATTCACCTGCTTCGCCGGGACTATCGTCCAGGAGGTTTACGGCACGCATCCGGAGATCCGGGCCGCGTGCGAAGAAACGATCAGCGGACATGCGAGGACGCTGGAGGCCGATATCCGCGAGGCGATGCGGAAGTACGATGTGCGCGGCGATTGGACCGCAGAGAGTTCTCGCGCTCATACGCAGTCCGTGATCCAGGGCGCCTTCATCCTCGCCAAGGCAAAAGGCAGCGCCGCCGTCGCGGCCGAGAGCCTCGACCATCTACGTCGCTATTTCCAGCTGTTGCTTGCGAAACCGGACAAGGGCCGCAAGGCCCGCAAGGACCGATTGACTCGAACGCGCCCCGGCGCGGCAAGGCCGCGGAATTAGCGACGCCGTCTTTAGTCAACGACCAATAGACACGATGGGAGGATCGGCATGCGGATTTACTGGATCAAGGCGCAAGCGCCGCGGCGCGTGCTGGCGCTGGTGAAGCATCTTGGTGTGAAAGCGGAGTTCGTGGAAGTGGACATGATGGCCGGCGGCTTCAGGATGCCGGACTACGTCGCGCTCAATCCCAATATGAAGGCGCCAACTTTGGTCGATGGCGACCTCGTGCTGTGGGAGGCCTCGGCGATCATGGCCCATCTGTGCATCAAACAGGGATCGGACATGTGGCCGGCATCTGATCCGGCTCAGCAGGTCGAGGTATTGCGCTGGCTCTCCTGGAACGACTGCCACTGGTCGCCAGCGGTTGCGCCGTTCTACTTCCAGCACATCGTCAAGGCGACGTTCGGAATGGGAGAGCCGGACTGCGAGTCGCTCAAGCCGAAGGTCGCAGATCTAATGAAGTTTGCCGCGGTGCTCGACGGACATCTGGCGGGACGAAACTTTGCAGCGTGCGGCCGGCTCACTATCGCCGATTTCCAATTGGCCTCGATGGCAACCTATTGGCGCGAGGCAAGGATGCCGATCGAGAGATTTTCAAATATCGTGTGCTGGATCGACGAACTCATGCGAATTCCGGCCTGGGCTGATCCATGGCCGGCCGTAACACGGAAACTGGCGTGAGAAGGAAGGCAGAAAATGGGAATGGAGGTCAGGGCGCCCGCCCAACCTCCATTCCAGTCAAAAATGGCCAAAAATACCCCAAACTCGGCGTCGGCCGGCGCTACGGCGTACGGTCGGCGGTCACTAGGCGGGCTTGCCGGACCAGGGTCCGGGTGCCGACGTGGCGCAGGCAGGAAGCTTCAAAATTCGGCCAGGCCTGCTGCGAGCAGTCACGGCCGACTGGGTGAAAGTCGAGACGATCTGCCTTGGCAAGCGGCTGCGGCACGCTGGCTTCGACCTGCGGGGCAAATCCGGGCAGAATGGTGAGAGCGGCCGCGGTGAACGCAGCCACGGCGATGGCTGATAAAGCCTTAATCATGACGGTCCCCTGTCAAAGGGCCTTTTCGGCCCGTCGTTTCGTTGGCTCAATTGTTAACCATGACCGGTTTCCGGACTTCTTCGCCGAAGCCGAGAAATGGTTTCATCCCGCCGGGGTTCTGTTTCGTCCGTCCGCCCGCACGAAACAGAACCGGCCTTCGCATTGAAGACGCGGGGGTGCCCCAACTGGTTCAAAAGCCCAGTGAAAATAAAGGTTCCGGGCAAGCGGAACCTGGCCCGCTTGCGGGGCCGTTCGGGCCGCGCTAGGAGGTGCTTATGCCGCGCATCGCCCTTTATCCCGGTTCCTTCGATCCCGTCACCAACGGCCACCTGGATGTGGTCCGCCATGGCGTCACCCTGTGCGACCGGCTGATCGTCGCCGTCGGGGTCCATTCCGGGAAGAAGCCGCTGTTTACGACCGAGGAGCGGCTCGAGATGGTGCGGGAGGTAATCGCCCCCATCGCCGCCAAGGCCGGCTGCGCCTTCGACTGCACCACCTACGACAATTTGACGGTGACGGCGGCGCAGCAAAACGGAGCCACCATCATGATCCGAGGCCTGCGCGGCGGCACCGACCTCGATTACGAAATGCAACTCGCGGGAATGAACGAAGCCATGGCGGGCGACGTGCACACGGTGTTCGTGCCGGCTTCGCCCGCGGTCCGCCCGATCACCGCCACACTGGTACGCCAAATCGCCGGCATGGGCGGCGACGTCTCCGCGTTCGTGCCGCCTTCGGTGGTGGCCAGCCTGAAGGCCAAATTCGCTAACTAGACTTTTTTGAACTTTCGCAAAAATGGCAATCGACTGCGTTAGGGTTGGGCCACCTGGAACTCTCTACCCCTTAATCTCTTCCGGAGTTTTCATGATCCGAGTTCTCGCCTTCTTCGCCGCCCTGCTCTGCGCCGCGCCCGCGATCGCGCAATCGCTTCCCGCCGGCCTCGACAAGCAAAATGCTGTTGTCATCGACACCACCAAGGGCCGCATCGTGATCAAGCTCAGGCCCGATATCGCGCCGAACCACGCCGAGCGCATCAAGCAGCTAGCGCGCGACGGCTTCTACAACAACGTGCCGTTCCATCGCGTGATGGACGGCTTCATGGCGCAGACCGGCGACGGGAAGAATTTCGACGGCACCGGCGGATCGAAGTATCCGAACCTGAAACAGGAATTTTCCAACGTTCACTTCAAGCGCGGCATTGTCGGCATGGCGCGGCGCGGCGACAGCGTCGATTCCGCCAACTCGCAGTTCTTCATCATGTTCGCCGACGGCGGCAGCCTCGACGGCCAGTACACCGTGATCGGCGAGGTGGTGCAGGGCATGGATGTCGTGGACAAGCTCAAGAAGGCCCCGCCGGGCTCCGCGGGCGGTGCCGTCACTGATCCCGACAAGATGGTGAAGGTGCAAGTCGCTTCCGATATGAAGTAATCGCTGCCGACATGAAGTGAGAGAGGCATTGCAACGCTGCCCGCCGATGCCATTTACCGAGATCATGGGGGCGTCATCGGCGGTTGCCCGTTCAGGATTCAGTTCCGCAACCGACCATTCCAACCGACAGAGAAAACAGCATGGCTGACATCGAAGATACCTTGATCCTTGAAACCACGCAGGGCCCTGTCACCATCGAGATGCGCCCCGATCTCGCGCCGGGCCACGTCGCGCGGATCAAGGAACTGGTGCGCGAGGGATTTTACGACGGCATCGTGTTCCACCGCGTGATCGAGGGATTCATGGCGCAGACCGGCTGTCCGCAAGGCACCGGCACCGGCGGTTCCGGCAAGAAGCTCAAGGCCGAGTTCAACAAGGAGCCGCATGTGCGCGGCACCACGTCGATGGCGCGCGCCGCAAGCCCGGACTCCGGCGACAGCCAGTTTTTCATTTGCTTCGACGACGCCTCCTTCCTCAACGGCCAGTACACGGTATGGGGCAAGGTGACGTCGGGCATGGAGAACGTCGACAAGATCAAGCGCGGCGAGCCAGTGCAGAACCCGGACAAGATCGTCAAGGCGCACATGGCCGCCGACGCGGAGTGAGTTCTTCACCTCTCCCCCATTGGCAGGGGAATCGCATGTCCGGTGAGGCCAACCCATTGCCAGGGAAGGAAAATTTGATTCTCACAGTGTCTCCTGATTCGAAGGGAGGCCGTTTTGGAAACCGTTTGCAGAATGCTTTTCGCCGTTGGTCGATCCGCGGAAGAGCCAAGCACAGCACGTTCTGACCGAGATGCTGTTCATTGCGCTGCTGGCGACGCTGAGCGGTGCCACGACCTGTTGCGACATCGCCTTGTTTGGGCAGTCGAAAGAAGCGCTGTTGCGCACGATTCTGGTGCTGAAGCATGGGATACCGAGTCACGACACCTTCAGCCGTGTGTTTCGCATCATCGATCCGAAGAGCTTCGAGAAGGTATTTCGGCGTTTTACCGAGGCATTCGCGGCGAACATCAAAATCGAAGGCGTGGTGGCTCTCGACGGCAAAGCGTTGAGAAGAGCCTACCAACACGGCGAAAGTCACATGCCGCCGGTGATGGTGACGGCGTGGAGCGCAATGACCCGCATGGCGCTTGCCAATGTGCTGGCGCCTGGAAACAACGAAGTGGCCGGCGCCTTGCAACTCATCGAGCTGCTTCAGCTGAAGGGCTGCGTCGTCACCGCGGATGCGCTGCATTGTCATCGCGAGATGGCCAAGGCCATCGTCGAGCGCGGCGGAGATTATGTCTTGGCGGTGAAGAGCAACCAGCCGGGCTTGCTGCGCGATGCCAAGGCCGCGATCTCTGCGGCAGAGCTCAAGAAGGCCAAACAAGCCACCACGAAAGACGCCGGCCATGGCCGCGAGGAAACCCGAACCGCGATCGTTGCCCCGGTCACGGATATGGCCGAAAAGCACGACTTTCCTGGCCTCAAGGCCGTCGCACGGATCACCAGCAAGCGTGGAGGCGACAAGACCGTCCAACGCTACTTCCTTCTGACCCAGTGTTACACGCCGGTAGAAGTGCTGCGTATCGTGCGTCAACATTGGGGCATCGAAAACGTCCTGCACTGGACGCTCGACGTCGTTCTCGACGAGGATCAGGCGCGAAGTCGAAAAGACCACGCTCCCGTCAACCTCGCCATTCTGCGGCGACTTGCTCTCAATATTGCCCGCGCTCATCCCGACACAAAGACCTCGTTGCGAGGCAAGCTCAAACGAGCCGGCTGGGACGACAGCTTCCTCGTCGATATGCTCATGAACATGCGATAGCCCTGCCCTGAGGGGGAGGGTCGCGAGCGAAGCGAGCGGGTGAGGGGATCTTGCTCTCACTTGGACCGTACACCCTCACCCGGAGCCTTCGCTGCGCTCAGCCTCCGACCTCTCCCGCCCAACTCGGGTTTACCCGAGTTGGGCAACTTAATTTGTCGAAGTCGGATAAATCCGACTTCGAGGGAGAGGTGAAGGGCCGTCGCCTCACAGCACCGGCTGATGAGCCCGAAGCACCATGCGCACCGACCTCTTCGATTTCGAGCTTCCCTCAACCAGCATCGCGCTGCGTCCGGCTAATCCGCGCGACACCGCGCGGATGCTGGTGGTCGAGCCCGACGGCGTGCTGCGCGACTGCGTGATCTCTGATCTGCCGAAATGGCTCGAGCCCGGCGACCAGCTGGTGGTCAACGACACCAAGGTGATCGCGGCGCAACTTTCCGGCCGGCGCATCGGCCGGCCGACCGAGCCGAAGATCGAGGCGACGCTGATCAGGCGGCTCGACGGCTCGCGCTGGCAGGCGCTGGTCAGGCCTGCGAAGAAGCTCGCAGCCGGCGACGCCATTCGCTTCGGCAATGAGGGCAGGGTCTGTCTGCTCGGCAATCTCGACGCCGAGGTCGAGGCCAAAAGCAGCGAGAAGGGCGGCGAGGGCGAGGTCACGCTGTCGTTTTCGTTTCACGGGCCGGTGCTCGATCAGGCGATCGCCGATCTCGGCCGCCCGCCGCTGCCGCCCTACATCGCTTCAAAGCGCGCGGCGGACGAGCGCGATGCGAGCGACTACCAGACCATGTTCGCGACAACTGAGGGCGCGGTCGCGGCGCCGACGGCGGGGTTGCATTTCACGCCTGCGCTGGAAGGCGCGTTGCGCGCGCGCGGCGTCGGCATCCACCGGATCACGCTGCATGTCGGGGCAGGGACCTTCCTGCCGGTGAAGGCGGAAGACACCGCCGCGCACCGGATGCACGCCGAATGGGGCAGCATCTCCGCCGCGACCGCTCACGCGCTGAATGCCGCGCGGGCCGGCGGCGGCCGCATCATCGCGGTCGGCACCACCTCGCTGCGGCTACTTGAAAGCGCCGCGGCCGAAGACGGCGCGATCAATCCCTTCGAGGGCGAGACCGCGATCTTCATCACGCCCGGCTATCGCTTCCGCGCCGTCGATATCCTCTTGACCAATTTCCACCTGCCGCGCTCGACGCTGTTCATGCTGGTGTCGGCGTTCTCCGGCCTCGACAGCATGAAGCACGCCTATGCCCACGCGATTGCTGGCGGCTACCGGTTCTATTCCTACGGCGACGCCTGCCTGTTGTTTCGCGCACCCGTCGATGCGTAGATCGCGTAGGGTGGGCAAAGGCGCATCTGCGCCGTGCCCACCATCTCTCCACATCGTGGTCCCAAGGTGTGGGCACGCTTGCGGTCGCGGTAGGGACGCTCATTGCTGAGCGCCCCCCGCACAGAACCGTACGTGCGGCTTTCCCGCATACGGCTCCCACCTCGGGTGGATGACGGCAAAGCGCTGTCGGGGCCAAAGATGGAGGATTTTGGGTTTCGGGAGCCAGGCGTCGGCAAGCGCCTTGATGCGCTCCCAGGTGAGATCATCCTTCTGGCTGCGACGGCGTAGTGCCCGTCGCCATCCCCGAACGATCCCGTCCCGGAAGGCTGCGATGGCGCGCCGGTTTGTCGGCACGGCGTAATAGTTGAAGTAACCGCGGACGACCTGTTGCAACCACTTCCCCTGTGCGGGGATCGACTGGTGCATGCGCCGCCTCAGCTCCTGTTTGATGGCTTGCAACTTGCTCCGCATGCGGCCGCCTTGGGTCTTCCGTTTGACCAGGAATTTGCCCCGACGCGACTTGCCGCAGATGAAGATGAAGCCCAGGAAGTTGAAGGTCTCCGGCTTGCCGAGGCCCCGACGCTTGCGGTTGTTCGCCGCATGGCGCCCGAACTCGATCAGCCGGGTCTTCTCAGGATGCAGTGACAGCGCGAACTCCTCCAACCGTCCGCGCATCTCGTCCAGGAAGCGCCGGGCGTCAGCCTCGTGCTCGAAACCGACAATGAAGTCGTCGGCATAGCGCACGATGATCATATCTCCCGCGGCCTCGCGCCGTCGCCAGCGTTCGGCCCATAGGTCGAGAGCGTAGTGCAGGTAGATGTTGGCGAGCAGCGGCGAGATCACCGCTCCCTGCCCGGTCCCCCTGTCACTAACGTTCACGATCCCGTCTTCCAGGACGCCCGCCTTCAACCATTTGCGGATCAGGCGGATGATGCGCGGGTCGCCGATCCGGTGCTCGACGAAACGGATGAGCCAGTCCTGGTTCACCGTATCGAAGAACGACTGGATGTCGGCGTCCAATATCACGTTCACCTTCCGGTGCTCGACGGCAACCACGAGCGCATCCATTGCGTCGTGGGCGCCGCGACCCGGCCGGAACCCGTACGAGAACCCGAGGAAGTCCTCCTCGTAGATCGCGTTCAGCACCGTGACAACCGCACGCTGGACAATCTTGTCTTCCAGTGCGGCTATCGCCAGCGGACGCTGTCGACCGTCCGGTTTGGGTATGTATGCCCGCCGTGACGGCTGCGCCCGGTACGCCCCCCGATGGACCCTCGCATGTAGCTCCTCGAGATTGCGATCGAGCTCTGCTTCGTAGTCCCGGTACGTCAGCCCGTCGACCCCGGGCGCAGCATTCCGCTTGAGTTCGCCGAATGCCTGCCCGAGCAGGTCAATGCTGACATGGTGGAGGAGCGAGGTGAACCTTTCCTTCTCCCTTTCCCTTGCTGCTTGCCGTATGCGCTCCAGTCCCTGTGACACGGTTTCCCGGCTTTGCATCCGGCCCGTGCTGAACTGGCTCGCATTCCCCTCGGCCTCGGCCCTTCGCTCCACCGGCTCCTCCATGGATAGCTCCACTTCGTTCGCCAGCTTCCCAGCTACTATGGCCTCGCCCGACTTCCCGCCTCCGTGCATCATCGGCTACGGCTCCTCGCCTTCCCGATGCGGACCGCCAGCCTCATCGACCAGCGGCCAGACGCGGGATCTCCCAGGTTCCAATATGATCCTTTTGCGCGTGATGTGCTCTCCGACCCCGGCAGGGTGCGCAGTCCCTCGCATAGCGGTCCTGCGCATGTAGCGTTCGGCAGCAAAGACAACCTCCGCCCCCAGCGATAAGGGTATTTCGGGGCTCAATCACACACCCCACGCAACTACTGTGTACGCTTCGCGGCCGCCGTTACCGACGGGCTCGCGCAACACTCGTTTCCAGGCGGTGTGCTGCACCTTACCTGGGCTGGACTTGCACCAGCCGATCGCACCAGCTTCCTGGCGCGCCTTTGCCCACCCTGCTTGCGCACCAGCATCAGCCGCGCATGCTCGTTCTCGATCTCGCTCAGAATCCGAGGCGGCACCCCCTGGCCCTGCCAATCCCGCTGCCCTGCCAGCCAGGTCAGCCAGTCGCGCCGGCGCGGCTGCCCGACCGCAAAACCGTGCAGCCGCAGCAGCGCCTTGATCCGGTTGGTATGAGCGGTCTGTTCCTTGGTCAGCCGATGCCGTTCGCGCGTGTCACGGCGCGCATCCTCCTGCTCAGGCATTGGCACACGGACGATCCGAACCACACGCGGCTCTCCGCGCAGGTAGGCCATCAGCGTTCGCAGCATCGTCTCACCGTCGATCCGGTCGGTCTTCACCCGGCGGGCCCGCTGATCCACCGCAATGCTCGAAGGGTCGAACACGTAGTTCGTGATCCCCGCCGCCATCAGAAGCCGATGCAGCCAAAACCCGTCATAACCAGCCTCGTAGCAACTCGCCACCGCAGGGACCGCTCCCAGCGCATGTGCCGCCCGATCGCGCACCCGATCGATCAGCGCCAGCAGGCCCGCGTGATCACCGCCCTGCACCTTGTGCCGGGAAATCTTATCCTTGTCTGGACTGTGCATCGTCACCAACCAAGTCTTCTGGCTCAGTTCGATGGCAACAAAAATCGTGCTAATATGGCCTGTGATGGGCGTGCTTACGCTGGGTGCTTGCATCTGACGTCTCCGTGGGTTCGAGTGTGCAAACCCAAACTTAACGGATGCACGCTCATCACCCCATGGAATTTACGAAGTGCCCCAGTCCGGTCAGCCCGCCAACGGGTTCGGGCGCATCTGCACCTTGAACACCTTCGGGAGCACGCCCTTGCCGCCTTCGCTGTGGAAGTTGGCGCGGGTGCCCGAGGTGGTCCAGAGGCCGCGGCCTTTCCAGCCTGCGTTGGCGTCGTCAATTCGCCCGTCGACGTTCTTGCTGAAGAAGCCCATCGGATAGGGCACATGAATGTTGACGAACTTGCCGTCGACCAGCGCCAGCAGCGACTCGCTGCCGTTGGCGGACGCGATCGGCACGTTGGCCCCTAGGCCGAGCGTATTGTAGCGATCGACCCAGAGATAATAAGCGTGGTTGGCGCTGCCCTTGTCGCTGACGCCCTTGAACTGCGGTCCGGGAAGGCGGTAGAGCGTCCAGCCCTCGAAGCATTGCTTGCCGGTCGCGGCGTTCGGCCCGGAGAGCGGCTCCTTGCATTTGGATCGATCGAAACTGGCGAGATGTCCGCTGGAGAGAACCGTCCAGGCCACGCCGTTGAGATCGACATCCACGCCGCGCGTGCCGAAGGCGCCCTCCGGCGGCTGGAAAATCTCGGAGACCGCCGTGTGGGTGGGATCGCTGCCCGGAATGACGCGGATGAGATAGCTCGGTTGCGCGATGCGGGAGAATCCCGGTCCCATCGATTGGCCCCAGATCGCGTCGCCTTTCGGGCTCGGCATGACGCCGTAGAACGCCGCCTTGACCCATTTGTCCTTGGCCGGATCGGTGGGTTGATCGGCCGCGACATAGGGCGCGCGTTTGCCGGAGCCGGTGACATTGGCAATGATCGGGCTCCAGCCTTGCGAGGCGACCTCGTCACCGGTCGCGTCGAATTTCCTGGTGTCGAGCCAGCCGAACACGCCGCTGTAAGGCTGCCCCGCGCTCAGCCAGAGCACGTCGTTGGCATCGAAGGACAGATGCTGGGTCGAGAAACAGGTATTGATCAGCGTCCATTTGTCGGTCTTCGGATCGTACACCGAAAGCTGTCGCGCCGATTCCGCGAGCGGGGCTACGATCGCGGAGGCGAGCTCGGAGCCGGCCTTGCAATAGGCGGGATTGGCGGCGGGGCGGATGCGCGCCGTGAACCAGACCCGGCCCTTGCCGTCCATCATCGGATTGTGAATGCTGGTATGGCTGTCCCAGATCGGATCATCGCCCCAGAACACCGACCTGCCCTTCGGGTCATCCTTGCTGCTCGGCGTGGCCGGGTCGCGATAGGGATGCTTGATCAGCTTGGTGGTGTTGTGAACGGGGTCCAGCACCGGGACGAAGTCCGAGCTCTCTTCCGGCGAGCCGTAGATCGGACCGTTGGCGTTGACGGTGGGATTGCGCTTGTCGGTCGAGATCGCGTCGTGCAGATACATCTCCGGCGTGCCCCAGTCCCAGGAGCTGATCACGACATTGCGCTCGACACCCTGCGGTCGCTGCGGCTTGTCGAACGGAAGTTCGCCGGCGGCGATGCGGTCGGTCCAGTCGGCGTACATCTTATAGCCGCGATCCGGCCCCAGCCGCGTGATCGCGAGCGCCATTCCCGTCATCGCCTGACCGGACTGCAGGCGGACCGCCCACATCTCGGCCGAGTTGGAAAAATGCCCGAGCGCGGGGCTCGGCGAACGGATGTTCTTGCTGCCGAGCGCGTGGCACGACTGGCAGGAATTCTTCACCGTATCGATCCAGTCGGCCTGCGTTTGCATGCCCGCCGGAATGCCGCTTGCACTCTTGTCCGATCCCGGAAACTCGTTCTCGCCGGGAATCTTGAGCATCGAGTACCAATACATGCCCGGATAATACTCCGCAGCCGCGGCGGCGCTCGGCGCAGGCTTTGCGGTCAGTTCGATGGTCTTGCCCGGTTCGGCGTCCTGCTTGTCGGAATCGACCAGCCCATAGCCGCGTGCCCAGATTTTGTATTTCGCCGCGGGCAATTCGGGAATGAGAAAGCGGCCGAGATCGTCGGTGATGACCATCTTGGCGAATTTGGTCGGAAGGTCGGATGTCTCCGCGATCACCCAGACGCCCGCTTCGGGACCGTTAGCGCCCTTGACCTCGCCACCGATGGCATTGGCGCCGACGACCAGTCCAGTCGTCTGAGCATGCAGCGGAGCGCAGCACACTGCTACGAGGGACACGAAGGCGAGCGCTGAGAAGCTCGCGCGCTGACAGGATTGAAAGATCACGGTGGTTGGCTCCCTGGTGTTGTTATGTTTTTTGCGACATTGTCGGATGGCGTCTTATAATACTAGATTGCGACATTTGGAAGCCGCCAGCAGCGAGTCGAAAGCGGTCTATTTGCTGGCGGCCGTCGGGTTTTGTGCTGTCCGCATGGTTGAGGCAATGCGCGTGGAAGCGCGTGCCGCGTCACGCCATCACATGCTCCGGCAGCAATTCGGCGATCTGGATCGCGTTCAACGCGGCGCCCTTCAAGAGCTGGTCGGCGGCGACGAACATCGAGATCGAGTGGCCGGCGGGGTCGCTGAGATCCTTGCGGATGCGGCCGACCAGAACGTCATCCTGGCCTGAGGCATCGATCGGCATCGGGAAATAGTTCCTGGCCCGATCGTCCACGATTTTGACGCCGGGCGCATCCGACAGCAGGTTGCGGACCTGAGCTTCCGAGATCGGCTTTTCGCATTCGAAGGTAATCGCCTGACAATGCGCGCGCAGCACGGGGACGCGCACGCAGGTCACGCCGATGGCGATGCGCTCGTCCTCGAAAATCTTTCTGCTCTCCCGGATCACCTTGGTCTCCTCCTCATTGTATCCGGTCTCGGGATCGATCCTGGTGTCGTGATTGAAGACGTTGAACGCATAGGGGTGCGGCATGACCTTTTGTTGGTAGGCAAGGCCAGCAAGGCTTGCGCGCGTCGATTTAACCAGCTCCGCCATGGCCGCCGCGCCCGCGCCGCTCGCCGCCTGATAGGTCGACAGGATCACCCGCTTGATGCGGTTGTTGCGATGGATCGGCCACAGCGGAACCAGCGCGGTGATCGCCGAACAGTTCGGAACGGCGATGATGCCCTGGTGATCGGCGATGCGGCGAGCGTTGATCTCCGGGATCACCAAGGGCACTTTCGGGTCCATTCGGAAGGCCGACGAATTGTCGATGACGACGGCGCCGGCCCTCGCGGCGATCGGCGCGTACTTCCTGGCAACGCTGCTGCCGGCCGAGAACAGCGCGAGATCGACGCCGACAAAGGAGTCCTCGGTCAATTCCTCCACCGTGATGGTCTCGCCGCGAAAGCCGAGCTTCTTGCCAGCCGAGCGCGCGCTCGCCAGCGCCTTCAGCCTGCCCACCGCGAACCGGCGCTTGTCCATGGTGGCGATGAATTCGGCACCGACGGCGCCGGTCACCCCGGCAATGGCAA
>CAVZQX010000040.1:0-117783 GCA_963777475.1 uncultured Alphaproteobacteria bacterium | reverse complement strand
CGTGACCTTCATCTCGGACACGCTGGGCCGCAACGTGCGGCTGCGCGTCTCCACCAACGCGATCAAGAGCGTCGACCACAATGGCGGCTGGATGCGTTCCTGATCAAGGCCAAGGCCGACAACCTCTCGCCCCGCGCGCTGGAACTGAAGCGCGCGATCGTGAAGAAGACGGCAGCGGCGGCGCCGGAGAAGAAGGCGAGCTAAGCGATGATCCGGAAAAGTGGGCACCGGTTTTCCGACAAGATCATGCGCGAAAGATAGAGAGTTTTACGGTTGGGGAGAGAGCGGGGCTAGTTGCGTTTAGTCTTGTTGAGTTATGTTTTAGTGTTTTGAATTTGTGGAGCGGCCGGGTCGGGGGACCCGGCCGTTTTTTGAGGACAATATGAAATTAGCACCACGTTACTTTTTTGCTCCACGGCTTTTCCGTCATTTTTTCCGATTATCGGGCGATCTAAGGACGCTGAGATCCTCTAACTGAGGATCGGGAGCAGTTGACGGGCTAGCCCAATCGGCGAACATATCCACCTGAGTAGGCGTCGGCTCTGGAACGACCGCCGGGGCAACTTTGGCTATTCCGTACATCTCTGCAATAGCGTCCACGTTTACTGTGAGATGATGATCGGTAGAGGCCCAGCGCCATTTTGCAGCATTGCCCTTCGAAGCGGTCCGATCATGTAGGCCGCTGATGTAGGTGTCGCCGGCACTGTACCCCGCGCCGGCGTAGTAGGTCTGAGCGACCAACAAATCAGCCACCGGATAGATCGCCTCATATCCATAGGGCTTCTTGACTGTCGTCCCCTTAGCAACAGCATAGCTAGTAGCCGTCGAGTAACGAAGATGCGCAGATGGCGTACGACGCTGCGGCTTCTGAATAGGCGACGTGTCTACCGCATAGTCTCCGTACATCGGCGTTCTGAAGTCCCTTTGGATTGGAAATCAGTTCTTCATAGAGAGACAAATCCGATCGAGTGTATTCCTTCACGTCACCAGGTTTGAGCTTGATCGCTGCTGGAAATTTAACTCACTGCAATAGCGAACCCCATCCAATTATGGATGAATGGCAACTCAGCAATTTGATCAGCCAGCATCTCGACGAACTCATCAAGGAATTCCTCCGTGGGTATAGCCAATCCCTTGAATCTAAGGCCAAAAAACATCGAGATGGCTCGCATTGCAATTTCAACAGCAAGCCCTTCAAGTCCTTTTGGAACGTCGGGCTGTCCAGATCACCGGACATCACGCGGAGGCAAATCGGCCAAAATCCGGATTTCGCTCGATAAAGCGATGTACGGCTCGCCGATAATCGTCCGAATGGCTAAGGGTTATGGCGGGACAGGCTAGCGCGCCAGCTAACCGCGCCCTTTCAAGAAGCTCAGTTAGGGGATGTCGCGTCAATCCTGCTTTGTGAAGCTCGTCATCAATACAGCCTGCATCAACAAAGGCCACGCGATTACCCCACGCTTCGCGCAAACGACGACCAAACATCTTGATGTGCTCGGTAGGCGTCAGCGGTCGCTGCTTCTCGTGATCGAAGTCCCCTGCTGGGGGCATCTCAAAGAGAACGCGTAGGCGGCTATGGCCTGAGCGGAAAGTTGTTAGCGCGGTTCGTTCGCCCTGTTTCCATTTCAAAATGGCGAATAAATCGGTATGTGGAAAGGCTCAAACTCAACATCAGACGACCGATTCCATGAAACCGGCATCGATGAAGCCGGCAAGCATGGAACTTGAATTATGTTGGTGGATTCCTCGTTTGAGAAGAGCTGAACGAGGAGCGACATCATGGCAACATGGCGCCAAGTACTTGAGGTGGTGATGACAGATGAGGACGTTGCGCGTTTGACGGCCCTTTCGCGGTCTCGGACTGAGCCGGCGAGCCGGGTGCAGCGTGCGCAGATGCTTCTGGCTTATCGCGAGAACCCATCTTTTTTTGCCGTCGCACAACGGGTGGGAGTGCATCATCAGACGGTCCAACGCTGCATCGAACGGGCGCTGGCCTATGGGCCGTTGATGGCGCTTGATGACCGACCCAGACCGGGCAAGGAGCCAACGATTACGCCGGAGGCCAAAGCCTGGCTGGTGTCGTTGGCGTGCGACAAGGCCAAGGATCACGGCTATCCGCACGAATTGTGGACGACCCGTCTTTTGGCGCGCCATGCGCGCGAACATGGAGCGGCGGCGGGACACGGATGTCTCGCCAATCTTGTCCAAGGCACGGTGTGCAAGATTCTCGGTCAAGAGGAAGTCAAACCCCACAAGGTGCGTTACTATCTGGAACGCCGCGATGCCGAGTTCGAGCAGAAGATGGCGGAGGTTCTGTGCGTTTATCGCGAGGTCCAGGTCCTGAAAAAGGCAGCGGCCAAGGCGAAGAAAAACGTCGAACAAACCGCGCAAGCCGGTAGCGATCGTCTCCTACGACGAGAAGCCGGGAATCCAGGCGATCGCGACCACATCGCCGGATTTGCCGCCGGTGCCTGGCACCTATGCGACATTCTCGCGCGATCATGAATACAAGCGCCACGGCACGCTCAGCCTGTTGGCCGGGATCGATCTGCTCACCGGCAAGGTCCACGCCCTGGTCAAAGACCGCCACCGCAGCCGCGAGTTCATCGAATTCCTCAAGCTTCTCAATACCGCTTACCCGGCCGGCACGGCGATCAAGGTGATCCTGGACAACCATTCGGCGCATATCTCCAGAGAAACCCAAGCCTGGCTCGCTACTCAGCCGGCGGGCCGCTTCGCATTCACCTTCACACCCAAACACGGCTCCTGGCTCAACCTCATCGAGGGCTTCTTCTCCAAGTTCGCCCGCTCGGTCCTGCGCCACATCCGCGTGGCATCAAAACAAGAACTCAAGGAACGCATCATGCTCGGCATCAAGGATGTCAATCGATACCCAGTCATCCACACATGGTCCTACAAACTCGCCGAGGCCGCCTGATATGATTCGAACCAAGGAAACGCTGAACTAGGGTCCAGACTCAATTGAGCCAATATGCGACGAGAGCGGCGAGATGAACAGCGGCCAAGAAATTCCGGGCGAGCTTGTCGTATCGGGTGGCGATGCGGCGGAAGTCCTTGAGCCTGCAAAAGCAGCGCTCGATGACATTTCGGCCTTTGTAGGCGCGTTTGTTGAAGCGATGGATGACGACACGGTTGGATTTGTTGGGGATGACGGGCTTGGCGCCGCGACGAACGATTTCGCCGCGAAAGTTGTCGCCGTCATACCCTTTGTCGGCGAGGAGCGCGCTCATGGGCGGCGCGAGCGCCAGAACATCGGGCGCCGCCGCGATATCGGCATCCTGGCCTGGGGTCAGATGCAGGACGACCGGCCGGCAGAGCGGATCGCTCAGCGCATGGATTTTTGTCGTGCGGCCTCCGCGCGAGCGGCCGATTGCCTGATTGTGCTCCCCCCTTTTCCGCCGGAGGCACACCGGTGAGCTTTGATCGAGGTCGAGTTGAGCGACAGCGCGACGGCATCTTTGCCGGGCTTGGCCAGCGCTTCAAAGATGGCGCACCATCGCCCGCGCTTGGCCCAGCGGTTGAAGCGATTGTAGACGGTCGTGTAAGGGCCGTATTCACGCGGGCAATCGCGCCATCGCGCACCCGACTGCAGCATGTGAATGATCCCGCTGATGATGCGGCGGTCGTCGTCCCGATCCGGCCCCGTCAGTCCCGTCGGCAGATGAGGCTCGATACGCGCCCATTGCCTGTCATTCAGCCAAAACAAACCCGCGCGCATTCTCTCGCCCCCGAATCAAAAGACTCGCAGGCAAGGGAATCACGTCGCGCTCATTTAGGTACAGACCCTAGTCCTCCCAGTATCCTGTGGAAGCCTTCAATTTTTGCAACGAACCCTGACCAACAAGGTCGCTAAACAAAGTCCAATCGCCGCGTTCTCGCCAATCCGACCTGCAACAATTGCGCTGGATATACCGCGCTCCTTTGCGAATTGGATCACCTGATTCGGCGATGTTGTGAAGCGCACGAAAGATTTCCGCCAAACTTCGTTCGGAATGAAGGCACTCTCAGCGAATTCGTCCGCTTCGACTTCAAGCTCATCCACAGATGGCGCTCCTTCCTCGTCAAAAAATCCCTCTCGAAGTCCTTTGTCTCGATGACGAAAGATGTGGCCCAGCTCGTGAAGCAGAGTGAACCAGAAATTGTCGAGTCGGTCATGACGTAACGTGAGGCCAATAACAGGAATCTCGCGATTGAGAAGTATGGCCGCACCATCGAGGTGGGTTGACGGCAAGTGACGTTCAATAATCAAGATGACCCCATGATCTCTTAGCAAACCGACGGCTTCCACAGGGCCCTCTGGACGAGTGCTCAAATTCACCAACTTGCTGACGACGGCCTGACTAGAGAAATTCGCCAACTTGTCCTCGTTTTCGACAACCAGCTGTGCTTTGTAGAGAATGCGCGCTTTCCAAGCGATCAATGCGTATTTATCGAACTTCGATCCAGAGCGGACGTGCTGTCGATGCATTGAATGAAATTCGACAGCCTGGGAAACAAATGCTGCGGCCAAGTCCACATCACTCAAAGGTCCGGTTATGCGTTCTGGGAACCGAATATCGAGGACAGCCAGCCACGCTTCTTCATTTCTTTAACTGGGAGCTTCGACGCATCAAAACCTCCCTTCAGATTTGGCGCTATCTTTTCCAAAATGGCGTTGTCATTTCGTGACTCAAAGAATGCTACGAGGTCCAACTGAAGGGCTTCAGCGACCTGAGCCACGCGAGCAAGGTTAGCCGTTAGATATCGTTCTTGTTCATAGCGTTGTATTTGCTGTTCCTTCATATCTAGTCGCTCAGCGAGCAATCGTTGCGACATGCCTTGCGCGATGCGCGCCTCAATCAACGTTTGCCCAATATCAATTATGGAGGCAGGAAAAAGTCTCTTAACGCTGCCAGAACGTAGCTTCTCGTAATCGAGAATTTGAGTTTCCAAATCCTTGAGCTGCTGCTCTAAGGAACTCCGTTGCGCCTCGATAATGACAGGGTCGACGCCCTGCCTTACGAGATCAATCTCTCGAAATTCACGCAGTGCTGCCTTGAAGCAATTCGCCTCGCTCTTTGTTATTCTGTACTGCCGTTCATTAGTGATCATCAAGGCGTCCCACTCGGTCGCTGTAAGTCAACGCCAACAATTCCCTTAGGGAGCCCTGTCAGCTTTTCACGTTGAAAAAATTCTAGGAAGGTGCCAGCTCCCAAATTCAATCCATCCGCGATGAACATCTCTCCTCGATATTTCTGCTTTTGCGCAGCTCTCCCGTTGTTAAAATTCAACAGCACCGGGTCCAAAAGTGTGGCGTTGACTTTGGTCGCATCCCAGCAACCGTCAAAATCATTCGGATGAGTTTTCTCGGTCACAAAGCTTCCATCCAAATACATTCGTGCACAGTTGGCGCGTTGCAAGGCGGCTGCGACCTGTACAACTCCTTCAAATAACCACGCGCGATGTGGCGTTTGGCCGAAGCGGAGGCCGATTTCGGTAAGAGACGCCCAATGAATCCCGGGAGGCAGGACACCGAAAGGAACGCCACGGAGCTTTACGCACGATGGAATCATAACACAACAATATCGTTGTGTCCAAGTTTTGACAAGGCTCAGGCTCGGCGGCGGGTTCGTCTCGTCCATGAAATTAATAGTATTTTCAATGCCTAAGGCATCGGAGCCCTGTCGATGCCCATGCCCAATGCCGGGTGGCTGGCGTCATGAGCGCGCGCAATCGTTACCGGGCGTGGGGCGGGCGGACACCAATCGGCTCACCCTCCCCTCACCGCAACTGCGCCAACCCGCCCTCCCCCGCCGCCTCAACCGCCCGCTCCGCGTCCTCCGGCAGCAGCAGCCGCTCCGCGACCATGCGCGCTGCCGCCGCGCGCACGGCCGCGACATACGCCGCGCTGTCGGCGTAGCGCTCGGCGAGCGACGGACGCGGATCGCTCGCGGACTCGTGCTCAGCGCGCGTGGCGGGCAAACGGGACCACGGCGCCCTGCAGCGGGAACAGCGCGGCTTCGCCAAAACCTTTCGCGCGCGGATTCCATCCGGTGTAGGTCGCGCGCGGCACGGCGAGCGGCAGCATGCGGATGCCTGAGATCGACATGCCGTCGTTGTCGGCGGGGCACGAACACCGGATAATTGCCGAGCAGCTTTGGCGGCAGCACGGAATTGTCGGACGGGCTCGCGGCCGTATGGATCGCTGCATAGGGCAGGCCCGGGATGTTGCGCAGCACTGCGTCGGCGGCTTCCACCAGCGTGCCATGAGCTGCCATCCGGGTCGCGCGAATGCGCGCCCGACGACTGGCTCCGCGAGGCATTCCATCGCGCCGCAGAAAAAAAGAATGGATTGTTTCGTCGCGTTGCTCCTCGCAATGACGACGAGGCGAGACCGTGCGCTGCGTGACCGCAATGTGACTGCCCGACGAGCAAATCACTCGTCGCGCGCAAAAACCTGTCCAGCCCCTCGCGCAAAAAATATTTCGCTTTTTCAGAAACCCAAATCAGTCGTAGTGTTCGCACCGTCCCGGCCCGATAGAGGGGCGTTTCGCGAACGTCACGGACGTGGGGCGGGATGCGGTGGACGCGACGGCGACGCAAGACGGGCGGCGCTCAAAGCGGACGGCGAAGTCGTGTGGTCCTGGCGCCCCGACGCTGGCGTTAAGGTTTGCGGGTTTAGTCCTGCGAAACGACGGGGGCAAAAGAGCCCGGTCCCCGGGGAGAGCGCGCAATAAGCCGTAAAACCATTGCGTGGGGAATGCCGGATGTATCCGGTGCCTCCGCTGTGAATACTCGTGTGCATACTAAAACTACAAAGCGCACACGAGGCTGCGGGTGCATTGGGCACCCGG
This sequence comes from uncultured Alphaproteobacteria bacterium, assembly GCA_963777475.1. Taxonomy (GTDB): domain Bacteria; phylum Pseudomonadota; class Alphaproteobacteria; order Rhizobiales; family Xanthobacteraceae; genus Bradyrhizobium. The sequence goes on along the minus strand of CAVZQX010000040.1, from coordinate 110,929 downwards.
CATTCCCTGCGCCCTCTGATCTTCAGAAGGCGGAAAATTCAAGGGTCAACCTCGCGCAAAACCTGCGGCGGGATCGCGAAGCTGCGTCTCGCGCCGCACATCCCGCCGTCATCGCCCGCGAAGACGGGCGATCCAGTATTCCAGAGCCATCCGTGATTGAACCGAGAAGCCGCAGCCTACTGGATGCCCCGCATGCGCGGGGTATGACGAGTTATGGTGGGGCCCTCCTCGTGCCCCACCGGACAGTCTGCCCTCTCCCCCCTTGAGGGGGAGAGTTGGAGAGGGGGAGCCACGAGCACCGCCGTTGCGGCTACCCCCCTCCCTGACCCTCCCCCGCAAGGGCAGGGCTATCGCATGTTGAGGAGCATATCGACGAGGAAGTTGTCGTCCCAGGCAGCGCGTTTGAGCTTGCCGCGCAACGAGGTCTTTGTATCTGGATGAGCGCGAGCAATATTGAGGGCAAGTCGCCGCAGAACGGCGAGGTTGGCGGGAGCGTGGTCTTTTCGGCTCCGCGCCTGATCCTCGTCGAGAACAACGTCGAGCGTCCAGTGCAGGACGTTCTCGATGCCCCAGTGTTCGCGAACGATCCGCAGCAGTTCTGCGGGCTTGTAGCACTGGGTCAGAAGGAAATGGCGCTCGACAGTCTTGTCGCGTCCACGTTTGCTGGTGATCCGCGCCACGGCCTTGAGACCCGGAAAATCGTCTTTTCGGCCATATCCTTGACGGAAGTAACGATCGCGGTTCGGGTTTCCTTGCGACCGTGATCGGCGTCCTTGGTGGTGGTTTGTTTCGCCTTCTTGCGCTCTGCCGCAGAGATCGCGGCCTTGGCATCGCGCAGCAGCCCGGCTGGTTGTTCTTTACCGCCAAGACGTAATCTCCACCGCGCCCCACGACGGCTTTCGCCATCCCACGATTACAATGCAGCGCGTCCGCCGTGACGACGCAGCCCTTCAGTTGAAGAAGCTCGACAAGTTGCAAAGCGCCGGCCGCTTCGTTGTTTCCAGGCGCCAGCACATTGACGAGCCCATGCGGGTCATTGCGCTCCACGCCGTCACCATCACTGGCGGCATGTGACTTTGGCCACGTTCGTAGGCTCTTCTCAGCGCCTTGCCATCGAGAGCTACCACGCCCTTGATTTTGGCCGCCGTCGCAAACGCCTTGGTGAAGCGCCGAAACACCTCTTCGAAGCTGCTCGGATCGAGGATGCGAAAGACACGGCTGAAGGTGTCGTGGCTCGGTATCCCGTGCTCCAGCACCAGAATCGTGCGCAACAGCGCTTCTTTCGACCGCCCAAACAGCGCGATGTCGCAACAGGTCGTGGCGCCGCACAGCGTGGCGAGCAACGCAATGAACAGCATCTCGGTCAGATCGTGCTGTGCTTGGTTCTTCCGAGGATCGACCAAAGGCGAGAAGCATTCTGCAAAACGGTCCAAAAAGGTCTCCGATAAAATCAGGAGACACTGTCAGAATCAAATTTTCATTCCAGCGCAATAGCTTGGCCCCTCGGACATGCGATTCCCCTGCCCGCAAGGGGGGAGGGAACGAGGCTGGGGTGGCCCCCACGGCACGTTTGTTGCTTCTTTTTTAGCGCGAGCCCGAAGGAGCAAGCCGTCCATGACCAGAACCATCCGCCGTCGTGAATTCATTGCAGGCCTTGGCGCAGGAATTGGGACAAGCCTGATCGCCGCACCCGGAATCGTGCGCGCGGACGAGCCGGTGGTAATCCGCGCCGGCGCGCTGAAATTGATCCATTCGATCGCGCCCTATTTCTACGAGCAGTTCGTGCCCGCCGGCTACAAGGTCGAGGTGCTGCCGTTCGAGACGCCGACCGAATGCAAGAACGCGGTGGTGACCAAGTCGGTCGATTTCGGCGCGTTCGGCATCGCGGCCGCGATCCTAGGCGCCGCAGCCGGCGAGCCGGTCGTGGTGATCGCCTCGACCTGCAATCGCGGCATGGCGATCATCGCCAAGAAGGATTCCGGCATCGCCTCGATCAAGGATCTCAAGGGCAAGCGCGTCGCCGTATTTCCCGGGCACCACGCAGGAGGTGTTTTTCCTCGAGCGGCTGCGGATGGAAGGCATGACTATCAAGGACGTCGAGCCGGTGCGCGTCTCGTTTTCAGCGAAATGCACATCTCGCTGGCGCGCGGCGACATCGACGCCTATGTCGGCGCCGAGCCCGGCCCCGGCGTCTCGCTCTCCACCGGCGTCGGCACAGCTGGTCGAATATCCCTACTCGACGCCGATGGGCTCGCTCAACATGGTGTTCGGCACCCACCGCGACGTGATCACCGAAAAGCCCGACCTGGTGCGGGTGATGCTCGGCATCCACCAGCGCGCCACCGATTATGCCGCGACCAACAAGGACGCGCATGGTCGCGATGGCCTCCAGCAAGCTTGGGCAGAAGAAGGAGGCGATCGAAGCCTCGGTGCCCAATGTCGAACTGACCTGGAAGCTTGGGCCAACCGAAATCGAGGAGTCGAAAATCTATGCCGACCACATGCTGGCGCTGAAGCAGATCAAGCGCGTGCCGGATTTCGCGACGTTCTTCGACACCAGCTTCGTCGACGCCATCAAGCCGACCTGAGCCCGCATGAGCACGCTCGCCTCCGATACCGACCGGCTACGCCAGAGGCTTCGACGGCGCTGCGCCAGCGCCTAGCGAAGCCGGACCTGCCCGCCGAAGCCTTGGCGAAGGCGGATGGCCGCGGCTGCGGCCGGTGCTGCTCGGCATCGCGTTCCCGCTTCGTGCTGCTCGCGATCTGGCATTTCGCCACCGTGGCCGGCCGGGAAGCCTGATCCCGCCGCCGCATGACGTCTGGCTCGAGTTGTGGGATCTCGCCTTTGGCGGCATCAATGACGACGCCTATAGCGGCACCCTGTATATTCATCTGCTGGCCTCGGTCAGCCCGCGTCTATGGCGGCTTCGCGATGGCGCTGATCGTGGCACTGCCGCTGGGCATGCTGATCGGGCGGGTGCCGCTGATCCGGCAACTGGTCGATCCGACCATCCAGATCCTGCGCCCGGTGCCGGTCACCGCATGGCTGCCGCTGGCCATGATCATCTTCGGGCTCGGGCCGCGCTCGGCGATCTTCCTGGTGTTTCTCGGCGCGTTCTATCCGATCCTGCTCAACACCATCTTCGGCGTGCGCTCGGTCGAGCCGCGGCTGTTCGAGGCGGCGTCGATGCTCGGCTGCAGCGGCCCGGCGCAATTTTTTCGCGTGGTGCTGCCGGCGGCGCTGCCGTCGATCTTCACCGGCATGCGGCTCGGCCTGGGCTTTGCGTGGGTGGTGATCGTGGTCGGCGAGATGACCGGCGTGCAGACCGGGCTCGGCGCCATCATCATGGAAGCGCGCCAGCTGTCGCGCACCGAGATCGTGATCTCGCGGCATGATCGTGATCGGCGTGTTCGGCTTCCTGTCCGACCAGTTGGTGATGCTGATCGGGCGGCGGCTGTTGGCCTGGAGTCCGTCGCATGGCTGAATCCGCGATCCCGATCCTGGAAATGAAGAACGTCGGCAAGATCTTTTCGCAAAAAGGCCGAGCGATCGAGGCGCTGCGCGGCGCCAACCTCAGGTCAGGAAAGGCGAGTTCATCTGCCTGATCGGCGCCTCCGGCTGCGGCAAGTCCACGCTGCTGCGGATGGCCGCGGGCTTCGAGCCGGCGACCAGCGGCGACAATCTGATGTGGGGCATGCCGATCACCGGGCCGGGGCCGAGCCGCGGCATGGTGTTCCAGGACTACGGCCTGTTTCCCTGGCTCAACGTCCGCGACAATATCGGTTTCGGCCCGAAATCGCGCGGCCGCCCCAAGGCCGAGATCAGGGACACCGCCGATCGCTTCATCGAGCTGGTCGGTCTGCAGAATTTCGCCGACGTCTATCCGCACCAGCTCTCCGGCGGCATGAAGCAGCGCGTCGCGATCGCCCGCGTGCTCGCCAACGATGCCGAGATCGTGCTGATGGACGAGCCGTTCGGCGCGCTGGACGCGATGACGCGCGAGCGGCTGCAGGACGAACTGGTCGATATCTGGTCGCGCACGGGCCTGACGGTGCTGTTCGTCACCCATTCGATCGAGGAAGCGATCTTCCTCGCCGACCGCGTGGTGGTGATGTCGCCCGGTCCCGGCCGGATCGACGACGAATATCGTATCGACCTGCCGCAGGCCGCGCGATATCGCCAGCGCCGAATTCAACGAGTGGCGGCGGCTGCTGGCCTCGCAACTGCACAGCCATCACGCGCGCAAGGCGGGATGAGCGGGATGAGATGAGATCAGATCGAGGCGGCGACGGAAGTGCGCTCCCTCTCCCGCTCTTCGCGGGGGAGGGCTGGGGTGGGGGTGCTTCCGCAAAACACGCTCGTCGAGGGGATAGACTTTCCCCCACCCGCCGCGCTCTTCGAGCGCCATAGCCGAAGCTCAGCTTCGGCGTTCTATTTTCGGACGGCCGCCGACGGCGGCCTATGCTCCCCCGCAAGCGGGAGAGGTGAAGCGAACCCTGTCGACAGGCAGATCACGCCGCCTTCCCGAGCGCGGTGTCGAGATGCTTCAGACGCGGCAGCACTTCCTGCTTCAGGAGCTGCAGCGAGTGATGCCAGGCCTCGCGCTTGTGCTTGTAGTCGAAGCCGAACACCAAAAGCACGCCGAAGCCGCCGACCTCGCGCCAGATCTGCTCGATCTTTTCGGTGACGGTGGCGGGCGAGCCGACGATCCAGTTGCGCCGCGCGCAATAGTCGACGGTGACGTCAGAATCCGGCACGTCGGGGGAGTGCTTGAGATAATCCTTGAAGCCGAAATGGCCGAGCAGCGGCAAGAAGTATTCGCTCATCATCCGGCCCATCATGTCGCCGGCCGAGAGCTTCCACGCCTCCTCGTCGGTATCGGCGACGAACACCTCGCGCACCAGCCGCCAGTCGCGCCGGTCCGGCTTGCGCCCGGATTTCGCGGCACCGATCTCGACCGATTCCCAGTGGCTGCCGACATAGGCCGGGTTGAGATTGAGGCTCATCGGAATGAAGCCGCGCTCGCCGGCGAGCTTCAGCGTGTCCGAGCCCTTGGACAGGCCGGCGACGCCGATCGGCGGATGTGGCGCCTGCAGCGGCTTGAGGTGGGGTTTAAGGAAATCGAACATCGTGTCGGGCTTGGTCACCGTCCAGTATTTGCCGGTGTAGGTGAACGGCGCCGGGTCGCTCCACATTTTCAGGATGATCTCCAGCGCCTCGCGCGTCATCTCGCGGTTCTGCCCCGACATGCCGTCGACGTTGAACATCGCCCAGTCGCTCGGCAGGCCGGAGGCGGCGACGCCGAAATTCAGCCGCCCTTCCGAGAGGTGGTCGAGCATCGCGACGCGGTTCGCAAGCTCGGCCGGATGGTGATAAGGCAAAAGAAAGCCGCCGGGGCCGAGCCGGATGTTCTTGGTCTGCCGCAGCCCCTCCACGACCAGCAGGTCGGGCGCCGGATGCGGCTCCCACGGCGCGGTGTGGTGCTCGCCGATCCAGGCTTCCTGATAGCCGAGCTGGTCGAGCCAGCGCAGCACCTCAAGATCCCAGTCATGGCCCTCCTTCAATCCACACTCCGGCGGATGCGAGGGCATCGAAAAATATCCGAGTTCCATGGGCTTTCCTCTCGCTATGGTTTTTTTTGACGCGCGTCATTTTGCTTGCGACGCGTCGCGTTTTCGCGATGGCAAGTACCCGCCTTGGTTGCGGCGGAACTATGACTTTATTCGTTGGCGCGATGCGCCGAAAAACCCGTCACGCGGCCCGCTTCCGCGCGATCGTGCCGGCGACGATCTGCATCAAAACGCCGACCACCCAGCCAAGCCCGATCAGGACGGTCCAGGCGATGTGCGGCTGTTCGCGCAAGATGATGATGGCGACCGAGAAGAACGCGGTTCCCGTCGCCAGGAAGGTGCCGACTGCGCTGAGGAATTCCGCGGCGTCGATTTCGGTACGGTCGTCATCGGGGAGAAACGGCAGCGGCGGCGTATCGATGCCGAGATAGAAGCCGATCGCGCCCACGATCATCATCAGCAGCAGAAAGCCCTGCGTGGTCAGGTAGGAAATGCTCGACCCGACATGGGCGGAAACGAACAGCCCGCAGGCCGCCCCCGCCATCGCAAGGCCGATGCGCTCCAGGATATGGGCCGATGTTCGGACGCGGGATCGCATGGCGTTATCCGATCGCTCGGACGCCAGCTTAGTCCTTTTCTCCGGGGCGTGAAACCTTTTCCCGCGAAAGGCCGGCGCGCGGGCTTATTTCCGAAACAAAAGACTATAGCCTCCGTTCCGATACAATCGGAACGCAAACGGCTCTAGAGAGAGGAACACGCCATGAAACGACTGATGATCCTGAACGGTCCCAACCTCAATCTTCTGGGAGTGCGGGAGCCGCATATCTACGGAACGACGACGCTCGCGCAAATCAAGGAAAACTGCGAGCGGCACGCGGCGGAGCTCGGGCTCGAGCTTTCCTTTCACCAATCGAACCACGAGGGTCAGATTGTCGACTGGATCCAGTCGGCGCGGCAAAGCGCGGACGCCATCATCATCAACCCGGCCGGCTATTCCTTCACCTCGATCGCCATCCTCGATGCGATCAAGGCGTTCGAGGGGCCTGTGCTCGAAGTCCACATTTCCAACATCCATGCCCGCGACGAGCATCACCGGCATTCCAAGATATCGTCGGCCGCGACCGGCGTGATCTGCGGACTGGGGCCGTACGGCTATATCGCCGCGATGCAGGCGGTGGTTCAGATGGCGAAGAAATCCTGATGCTTCAGCGCGTCCCGAAACTCGTGGCGCCGAACAGCGCCTTCTGGGTCGAGGGCTGCGAGCGCCAGTATTGCGGCGGCGCCTCGACCTCACCTCCGAGCTCGGCCGCGGCATGCCAGCCCCAGCGCGGGTCGTAGAGCATGCCGCGCGCGAGCGCGACCATGTCGGCCTTGCCCGACGCCACGATCTCTTCGGCCTGCTTCGCTTCGGTGATCAGGCCGACCGCGATCGTGGTGAGGCCGGTCGCTTCCTTCACCGCTTGCGCGAACGGCACCTGATAGCCGGGCGAGAGCGGAATCTTCTGCAACGGCGACACCCCGCCGGAAGAGACGTCGATCCAGTCGAGCCCGCGCTTTTTCAATTCCTTGGCAAATTCGATGGTCTGCGCAAGGTCCCAGCCGCCCTCGACCCAGTCGGTCGCCGACACCTTGATGCCGACCGGCTTGTGAGCGGGAAAAACCTCGCGGATCGCGTCGAACACTTCCAGCGGATAGCGCATGCGGTTCTGCAGGGACCCGCCATATTGGTCGGTGCGCTTGTTGGCGATCGGCGACAGGAACTGGTGCAGGAGATAGCCGTGCGCGGCGTGCAGTTCGAGGGCGTCGAGGCCGAGCCGCTCGGCGCGCTTTGCGGCCGCGATGAAAGCGTCGCGCACGCGCGCCAACCCCACCGCATCGAACTCGAGCGGCGGCGCCTCGCCTTGCTTGTGCGGCACCGCGGAAGGCCCCTCGGTCTGCCAACCGCCCTCAGAAATCGGAATCTGCTGTCCGCCCTCCCAGGGCCTGTAACTTGAGCCCTTGCGGCCAGCATGAGCGAGTTGCATGGCGACCGCGACCTTGGAATGCTTGCGCACGGAGGCAAGGATCGGCTTCAGCGCCGCCTCGGTGGCGTCGTTCCAAAGCCCGAGACAGCCCGGGGTGATGCGGCCGATCGCCTCCACGTGCGTGGCCTCGATGCAGAACATCGCGGCCCCCGACAGCGAAAGCGTATTGATGTGGGTGAAGTGCCAGTCATTGGCCTCGCCGTCTTCGGCCGAATACTGGCACATCGGCGCCACCATGATGCGGTTCTTGAGCGCGAGGCTGCGCAACTGGATCGGGGAAAACAAGGCGCTCATGCAGGGGATTTCCGGATGCGAGGGATCGGGATGGGCGAGAGCTTAATGCGCGCCGGCGGAATTACCAACTCTCGGGTAGCTTACTCCACCAGCGTGAACTGCAGCAGCAGCGTGCGCTGGATCAGGGAAAAATTGTCGTCGGAGATCATGGTTAGCACGGTGTCGCCGGCTTCGGTGACATGGGCGTCGATCCCTTCCATGTTATCTATTTCCTCACTGAGATCGGCGTTGAAGATCGAAGGGCCGTCGACCAGGGCGCCGGGCGCGATCGATTTCAGCGCGATCCGGCGGATGCGGATGCCGACGCCTGCGAACAGCGAGAACTTCCGTTCCAGCACCAACAGCTCGCCCGAGGGCAGCAGCACCGCGTCGCTGACATCGAAATTGTCGGTGCGACGGACGCTGAATTGCCCGGGCGTCGGCCCCCCGACCAGGAACGCGATCAGGTTGCCGTGGGCATCGAGGCCGCGCTCGGAGATCGCGATCAAGGTGCCCGCCAACGGCAGGCCCTTTGGCACGAAGACCAGCGCCTCCAGCCCCTTGTTGAAGGGGAGCTTTTTGACCGCCGGCGGCAATGGCACCACCTCACCACGTGCGCGCGTAAAACCCTTGGCAAAATCGAAGCGCAGCACCTGGTTGACACGCTCGAGCCCGACATAAGCGATTAGGCCATCGAACGCCAGCGATTCGGAATCGAACCAGCCGCGCGCGGTGATCGGCCTGCCGTCCTCGGCGAGCATGGGCGCCGCCTCGACGTCGTCGAGGCCCGTCATCTCTCGGCCGGAATAGACGATGCGGCCAGTAAACCAGCTGCCCTTGTCACTGAGAGAAATGAAGCGCTCGCCTTTGGCGTCGAGACGGATCGCCGACAGTCCGCCGAAACCCGGAAAGGACGAGGTCAGCACCAGGCCTGAGCGATACTCCAGCGAGCCGAACCGCACATGCGCGCGGTCGCGCGGATCGAAAGAAGGGATCGGCCTGGCCTTCACTTCGATCGAAGCCGGCACGGCGACGGTGTGCTCGTCGGGCGCAACAGGTTTTGCCGGCGCCTTGGGGGCGGACTGCGCGCGGACGATGTCGGGCAGCGCCAATGCCGAAAGCCCGGCCGCCGGATATTTCAGCAGATGGCGGCGGCTTATCGTTCTGAGCATCCGCTTTACGAGTGCAGGCGGCGCCGGGGGGTGCTGGCTGCAGGCGGCGCGCCGTGGGTCTCGCTGAAGAGTTCCGCGAGTTTTTCGGTGATCGCGCCCCCGAGCTCTTCGGCGTCGACGATGGTGACGGCACGGCGATAGTAGCGCGTCACGTCGTGACCAATGCCGATTGCGATCAGTTCGACCGGCGAACGGGTCTCGATCTCCTCGATGATGTGGCGCAAATGGCGTTCGAGATAGTTGCCGGGATTGACCGACAGCGTGGAATTGTCGACCGGCGCGCCGTCCGAGATCATCATCAGGATCTTGCGCTGTTCGGCGCGTCCCAACAGCCGCTTGTGCGCCCAATCCAGCGCCTCGCCGTCGATGTTCTCCTTGAGTAATCCCTCACGCATCATCAGACCGAGATTCTTGCGCGCCCGCCGCCAGGGCGCGTCCGCCGCCTTGTAGATGATGTGGCGCAGATCGTTGAGGCGGCCGGGATTGGCCGGCTTGCCGGCGGCAAGCCAGGCCTCGCGCGATTGCCCGCCCTTCCAGGCGCGGGTGGTGAAGCCGAGAATCTCGACCTTGACGCCGCAGCGCTCCAGCGTCCGCGCCAGGATATCGGCGCAGGTTGCGGCCACCGTGATCGGGCGGCCGCGCATCGAGCCGGAATTATCGAGAAGCAGCGTGACCACGGTGTCGCGGAACGTTGCTTCCTTCTCATGCATGAACGACAGCGGATGATAGGGATCGGTCACCACGCGCGACAGTCGCGCAGGGTCAAGAACGCCTTCCTCGAGATCGAATTCCCAGGCGCGGTTCTGCTGCGCCATCAACCGGCGCTGCAGCCGGTTGGCAAGCCGCGCGACGATGCCCTGCAGGTGCGCGAGCTGCTTGTCGAGGTAGCTGCGCAGCCGCTCGAGCTCGTCATGGTCACAGAGGTCTTCGGCCGCGATCACCTCGTCGAATTTCGGCGCAAAGGCGTGATATTCCGGCCCGCGCGGCTCGTTGGCGCCGCCACGGTTCGGCCGCGTCGCTTCGCCCGGCGTCTCGTCGTCGCCGAGTTCGCCGTCGTCGAGCGTGTCGCTCGAGGAGGCCTGCGCGCTCTCCATCGCGCTTTCGGACATCTCGTCCGTGGTCGCCTGCGCCTGATCGGCGCTCATCTCCTGCGCGGCGTCGGAGTCGGGCGAACCCTCCGCGCCGGACTGATCGTTCTCGCCGTCGCGGTTGTCGTCCTGATTGTCGTCCTCGTCGGTTTCCGCATTGCGCTCGTCGCCGAGATCAAGCGCCGACAACAGGTCATGCACCAAGTCGCCGAATTTCGCCTGGTTCTCGGTGACGCGGCTCAACTGGTCGAGCCGCGTGCCGATCTTGTCTTCCAGGATCGGACGCCAGAGGTCGACCATTTTTTTGGCGGCAGCGGGGGGCGCCAGCCCGGTCAAGCGTTCGCGCACCAGCATGGCCAGCGCATCCGACAGCGGCGCATCGGCACGGTCGGTGATCTCATCGAACTTGCCGCGATGGAAATGATCGTCGAGCATGGCGGTGAGATTCTTCGCAACGCCCGACATGCGCCGCGCGCCGATCGCTTCCACCCGCGCCTGCTCCACCGCCTCGAACACGCCGCGCGCCTGCGGATTGCCCGGCATCAGCTTGCGGTGCACTTTCGGATCGTGGCAGGCGAGCTTCAGCGCGATGGAATTGGCGTGTCCCCGCACGATCGCGGCGTCGCGCCTGGTCATCTTGCGCGCCGGCTCCGGCAACCGTGCCTTGCCCGGCGCCAACCCGGGGCGTTCGGCCGCAAACGTCACCTCGAGTTCCGGCGTCTTCGCGATCGCGCGCAGGCAGGCGGTGACCGCGCGCTTGAAAGGCTCGGTCGGCGCTTCCTTCGATCCTGTGCGGAATTTCGTATTGGATGTCATTTCCGTATCGGCGTTCCGTATCAGCGTCCGTCGTCCCGGCGAAAGCCGGGATCCATGGTCACCGGCGGTCGCGTTGTCCCGGTCTTTGGTACCATCACTCTTCTGCAACTTCCCAGCGTATGGGTCCCCGCCTTCGCGGGGACGACATCCAGCAATACGACGACTTACGACAGCGCAACGTTGACCGAGGATTTCGCGAGCTCCGCGTTGAAGCAGCGCTGATAGAATTCCGCCACCAGCGGCCGTTCCAGCTCGTCGCACTTGTTCAGGAAGGTGACGCGGAACGAGAAGCCAATGTCGCCGAAAATCTCGCAATTTTCGGCCCAGGTAATCACCGTGCGCGGGCTCATCACCGTCGACAGGTCGCCATTGGCAAACGCATTGCGGGTGAGGTCGGCGAGCCGCACCATCTTGTTGACGATGTCGCGGCCCTCTGTCGTGCGGTAGTGGTGCGCCTTCGCCAGCACGATCTCGACTTCCTCGTCATGGGCCAGATAGTTCAGCGTGGTGACGATCGACCAGCGGTCCATCTGGCCCTGGTTGATCTGCTGGGTGCCGTGATAGAGGCCGGAGGTGTCGCCGAGACCAACGGTGTTGGCGGTCGAGAACAGGCGGAACGCCGGATGCGGCTTGATCACCTTGTTCTGGTCGAGCAGCGTCAGGCGGCCGGAAACTTCCAGCACGCGCTGGATCACGAACATCACGTCCGGGCGGCCGGCGTCGTACTCGTCGAACACCAGCGCGATGTTGTGCTGCAGCGCCCAGGGCAGGATGCCATCGCGGAACTCCGTGACCTGCTTGCCGTCCCTGACGACAATGGAATCCTTGCCGACGAGATCGATACGGCTGATGTGGCTGTCGAGATTGACGCGCACGCACGGCCAGTTCAGCCGTGCCGCGACCTGTTCGATATGGGTCGACTTGCCGGTGCCGTGATAGCCGGTGACCATGACGCGGCGATTCCTGGAGAAGCCGGCGAGGATGGCGAGCGTGGTGGCGCGGTCGAAGCGATAATCCGCATCGACCTCCGGCACATGCGGGTCGACTTCGGAATAGGCCGGCACCTCGAGATCGCTGTCGATACCGAAAACCTGCCGGACCGACACCTTCATATCGGGCAAACCGGTGATTTCCTGGGGTTTGGTCATGGCGGCGGTCGTCATAAATCCTCCGAGGTCCCGGGCATTCCCGAAACCAGATAAACAAGTTGGCTGCGGATGGGGTGCTTAACGCCAGCCTAGCAGAGAGCACGGGCGGGCAGAAGCCCGCGGCTAAATCAAAGTTCCGTTGCCTTTTCATCGAGATAGGCATGGGACGCGGTTTTTGGAAGGCTGCCCTGCGAATCACGCCGTATTTTCGCCGCGTCGACCTCGGCGTTAGCCGGGGCGAGCCGGGCTTGCATGGCACTTTCGACCCCCTTTACTACTTATGTTTAAGTTAGCGCCTCACTTGACACCCCACTTGGCACCCCAACCGGCAAAGGGATTTTGTGGCCTCCTATCTCGATCCATTGATTGCATTCGTTTCGGCAAATGCGTGGCTTGCCTATCTCACGCTGTTCCTCGCCGCGCTTCTGGAGGCCGTTCCGGTCGTGGGATCGGTGATCCCGGGCTCGACCACTATCCTGGCCTTGAGTGCGCTGATCCCAAGCGGCGACCTACAGCTATGGTGGGTGCTGGCGGCCGCGACCGCCGGCGCGCTGCTCGGCGACGGTTCCGCGTTCTGGATCGGACACCGGGCGCAACGCGAAATCCTGAGCACCTGGCCGCTCACCAACTATCCGCGCGTGATCGCGCAGAGCGAGGCCTTCTTCCAGCGTTGGGGCGCCTGGGCGGTGTTTTTCGCGCGCTTCGTGCCGCCGATCCGCGCCTTCGTGCCGATCACGGCCGGTGCGCTCGGCATGCGACCGGCGCGGTTCTACGCGGTCAACCTTCCGGCCATCCTGGTATGGGCGCTGGCGCATGTGCTCCCCGGCGTCGTGGCCGTCTCCGCGCTGCATCGCTACGCCGGCCTCCCCCATCATGCCGGGATCGCCAGGCATATCTGGATACTGGGTGTGATCGGTGGCGCACTGTTGATCGCGCTGGCGACCTGGTCGATCCGCCGCCGTCACGGCAGCGGCATCATGGAACCGGCAAGGCCGGCCAAGTAGAACCTACCGCTAAACTTACGGCCTATTGGGAAACCGCGCCGCGCCCCAGCGGCGGGCCGACATAACGTGCGCGGGGACGGATCAGCCGGCCGTACTGCAATTGTTCGCTCGCATGCGCGATCCACCCGACCGTGCGCGCCATGGCAAACAATGTCAGTTCGCTTCCCGCGGCGAGCCGCAAGCTGTGCGCCAGCACGGCAAGGGCATAATCGATATTGACGAATTCGCCGGTAGCTTCCGCGATGCGCTCGGGGACCTCTCTGGTGAATTTTCGTGCGGCGCCGGCACGCGCCAGGGCATCCAGAAGCGACATCGCGCGTGGATCGCCGCGCTTGTAGACGCCATGGCCGAAGCCGGCAAAACGCTCGCCCAGCGCGACGCGTTCCCGGATCACTGGCGCCACGTCGTTGTCGACGAGAGTCTTGACCAGCCGCGAGGCCAGTACGCCTGCGCCGCCATGCTTGGGGCCCTTCAAGGCGGCGAGGCCGGCGATGACGGCGTCATAAAGGTTCAAGCCGGTCGAGGCCGCGCAGCGCACCGTGAAGGTCGAGGCGTTGAGTTCGTGATCGGCAAGCAGCACCAGCGCGCGCCGGATCAGATCGGCGGCGTGCTTATGGTCCGGCGCCCATGCTGTGGCGATCTGCAGATGCAGCGGCTCCGCCGACGGCGGGGCGTTGAGCATCGTCGCCACCATGAGCCGCAGGATGCGCGCTCCGACCATCGCGCGCCCATCGGGGGCGCGGGTGAAGGCACCTGGATCGGCGCTGGCGGCGAGCGCCAGCACGGCAATCGCCCGATCGATCGGCGCGGCGCGGCGCGCGGCGTCCGCGATAGCGCGCATTTCGTCCGATACGTGGGGACAATTGTCCGCAGCAAACGGGTCAATCTGGGTCACATCCCACAGCAGCGTGGCGGCATGTTCGAGCGTGCCTTTCTGCGCGAGATCGACGCAGTTGACGCCACGATAGATCGGGCCGTCCTCGGTGATGGTGGCAATCGCCGAATCCATCACCGGCAGGTCCGGGTCGAAGCTTTTGAAACCGCGCGGCTCCAGCGACGGAGCGCGGCGCTCCTTCAAGCCGCGAATATCCTCGGCGCGATAGCGATGGCTGCGTGAATCCGGCGAAGGTTCGGAGCGGATCAGCCCGCGGCTGACATAGGCGTAGAGCGTGGCCGGCGAGATCGCGAGCTCAGCGGAAGCCTCGCGGGCGGACAGATAGAGGGCATCGGATTTTTTCATATTGATTGACGTAATCAAGATTGATCAATCTGTCGAGAGGCCGCACCTTTCAGAGCCCGATCAAGGAGAACCGGCCATGAACATGCAACTCACCAAGAGCCAGATTGGCCTCGACGGCGTTGCCGCCGCCGAAACCGTGTTGAGCCACGTCGATGGTGAACGCGGCGAACTCATCATCGCCGGCGAGCACGTCGCTGACCTAGCCGGCAAGTCGAGCTTTGAGGCGGTCACCGCGCGCCTCTGGAACGGCGCAACAGGACACTCGCTTAGCGAGGCCGATGTCCGCGCCAGCCTTGGCGCGGCGCGCGAACGCGCCTTTGCCCGGCTGGCCGACCTGCTGCCCGCGACGCGCGGCCTGTCGATCGTCGACGGCTTTCGCGCTGCCATCGCGGGGTTGCGCGGGGAGAGCGGGCTCGACCACGAAGCAACCATTGTCGGCGCGCTTCCGGTGATCGCTGGCGCCCTGGTGCAGCATGCAAGAGGCAACGATCCCGTCGCGCCCGATCCGAACGTCAGCCACGCCGCCGACACGCTGAAGATGCTGCTCGGCCACAAGCCGGACCCTCGCGAGGTTGCAGCCCTTGATGCCTACTTCGTCACCGTGTGCGATCACGGCATGAACGCTTCGACCTTCACGACGCGCGTGGTGGCTTCGACGCAGGCCGACTTGTTTGCGGCCGTCACAGCGGGTTATTGCGCGCTGACCGGTCCGCTGCATGGCGGCGCGCCGGAGCCGGTGCTGGAGATGCTGGACGCGATCGGCACGCGCGAACGCATCCAGCCATGGGTCGACGCCGCGCTTGCGCGCGGCGAACGCCTGATGGGGTTTGGGCATCGCGTCTACCGGGTGCGCGATCCGCGCGCCGATGTGCTGAAGGCGGCAATCGCGCGGCTGGCGGCCGACGGCGCCAATCTTCCCTTCGCCAGCGAAGTGGAAGCCTATATCCGCACGGCGCTGCGGCGCAAGAATCCGGACCGTCCGCTGGAGACCAATGTCGAGTTCTTCACGGCGATCCTGCTCGACGCACTCGCCATTCCGCGGCAGGCCTTTACCCCGATCTTCGCGGTGGCCCGCGCCACAGGCTGGACGGCCCATGCGAGAGAGCAGCAGCGCACCGGCCGTCTGATCCGGCCCGAGCTCATGCTATGTCGGGCCGGTCCCCGGCGCCGCAAATGACAGCTGAAGCGAGATCGTCACCGCGCGAGCTAGCTCTCGCGCACGACGGTCTTCAGGTAGTTATATGCCTTGATGATTTCGATCAGGCGGTCTTCGGTGGAACGGTCGCCGCCATTGGCGTCGGGATGGTGCTGCTTCACCAGCGCCTTGTATTTTGCTTTCACGGTCTCGAGGGTCGCATCCGTGCCGAGCCCCATCACCTGCAGCGCCTTGCGTTCGGCGTTGAACACCTTTCGGGTTTCGACCTTGGCCTCGGGGCCCGCCCCGGGACCAGGCCGCCAGCGGCCGCGGCCGTTGAGCTCGGAGAACATGCTGAAGGGATCGGCGGCGCCCTCAAGGTCGGCCTCGGCGCCGCCCTTGCCCTTCTTGGCGCTGGTATTGGCGCCCATCTTCCAGGTCGGACGATGGCCGGTCAGCGCGTCCTTCTGGTAGCGCGCGACCGCTTCGGCATTCATGCCCTGGAAGAAATTATAGGACTGGTTGTATTCGCGCACGTGATTGAGGCAGAAGTGCCAGTATTCGCGCGCGTTGTCGCGGCCCTTGGGCGCGCGATGCGGCCCTTTGTTCTTGCAGTCGGGCCATTCGCACATACACGCGGCTTCGCGCGCCTGCGCCTGCTGCTTCGCGCTCAGCTTGTTGGGCTTGATGCGAATGGAGTCGAAGAATTTGGATGAATCAATCGCCATGACGAACTTTGACTACGCAATGCGAAAACCTTCAAGTCTTGACATTGCGAATACTTATCTCCTGCGTCACCATTGACGAAGGACGTCAGCGGATTTATTGCCGCCACCATGAGCACCAGGGACACTATCACGAACAAGTTGCGCGAAGCTTTCTTCCCCGAAAGCCTCGAGGTTCGCGACGAATCACATCTGCATGAAGGTCATGCCGGTCACAAAGCCGGCGGCGAAACGCATTTCAGGGTATATATTGTATCGATGGCCTTCAAAGGGAAGAGCCGGGTCGAGCGCCATCGCATGATTAATGCGGCGCTCGCGGCGGAACTCCAGGGCTCCGTGCATGCGCTGGCGATCCATGCGCAGGCGCCAGGGGAAGCCTGACGGCTGCCGTCAGCGTCTGCAGGGCGTTCGGTAATCCGAGCTCTGTGGGCAAAGCGCAAGCGTGCCCACCATGCAACATACCAGTGGAAATACGGTGGCACGGCGTGTCGCGCCTTTGCCGACAGCTTCCGCATTTCGCAGACGATAATAAAAATTCAGGAAAAGCCGAACTAAAACGCCGTGCCGGCCCGCTTCGGCTTTTTCTCTTCCACGTCGGCCTCACGTGCCACCGGCACGATGCGTAGCGCGGTGATGCGGTTACGTTCCCGGCGCAGCACGCGGAAGCGGAAACCGTGGAAGGTGAAACTCTGGCCACGCTCGGGAATCGAGCGCGCCTCGTGAATCACAAGGCCGGCGACGGTGGTTGCCTCTTCGTCGGGCAGGTGCCAGTCCATGGCGCGGTTGAGGTCGCGGATCGGCACCGAACCGTCGACCACGACCGAACCGTCCGGCTGGCCGCGGACGCCCGCCACCACCACGTCATGCTCGTCGGAAATATCGCCGACGATTTCTTCCAGGATATCCTCCAGCGTCACCATGCCTTCGACTTCGCCGTATTCGTCGACGACGAGCGCGAAGTGGGTCTTGCGGCGGCGGAACGCCTTGAGCTGCTCGGAGACGGGCCGCATTTCCGGCACGAACCACGGCGGCAGCGCGATGGTGGAAACATCGATCTTGGAGGTGTCGCCGTCGGCGGCACGGATCGCGCGCAACAGATCCTTGGCGTGCAGCACGCCGATGATGTTTTCCGGCTTGCCGCGCCATAGCGGAATGCGGGTGTATTCCGTCGCCAAGACCTCGCGCACCAGATCTTCCGGCGGCAGATCCGCGTTGATCATCACCATCTCGGTGCGATGAACCATCACGTCGGAGACCTGAAGCTCGCGCAGGTCGAGGAGCCCGCCGAACATGTCGCGGTCCTGCTTCTCCACCTTGCCTTCGCTGTGAAGCAGGTCGACCGCACCGCGCAAGCGCTCGATCGGCGACAGGATCGGCTGGTTGGCGCCGATCTTGATGCCGATCAGCCTCATCAAGCCGCGAACCACGGCCTCGATCACGGTGAGCAGCGGCCCCAGCACAAAGATGGTCGCCCGCATCGGCCGCGCCACCAGAAGCGAAATCCGATCCGGCGCGTTGATGGCGATGGTTTTGGGCAGCACCTCGGCGAAGATCACGACCACCACCGTCATCACGGCGGTGGCGTAGAGCACGCCGACTTCGCCGAACCAGGCGGTGAAGATGCCGGTCGCCAGCGCGGAGGCGCCGATATTGGCGATGTTGTTGCCGAGCAACAGCGCGCCGATCAGCCGCTCGCGCATGCCGAACAGGCGGAACACCAGCTCGGCATCGCGATTGCCCTGCTTCGACAGCCGCAGCATGCTGGCGCGCGAGGCGCCGGTCAGCGCGGTCTCGCTCATCGCGAAGAACGCCGAGGCGCCGAGCAGCGCGACCATGATGGAAAATGTCAGCCAGCCCATGGCGTAACTACTTTATTGTGAGCATGATCTTGATTGTGAGCATGATCTTGCCGGAAAGCCGGTGCCCACCTTTCCGCAATCATGCTCTGCCGGCCAGCTTGGCCTTCAGAAAATCACGGACCAGCGCCGCTTCGACATCCCCAGCGATCACGGCGCGGCCGACCGCCTCGAGCAGGATGAAGGTCAAGCGGCCGCGCCTGACCTTCTTGTCCTGCGCCATCAGCGTCATCAACGCATCGGCGTCGGCCAGCCCTTCCTGGGCAAATCCGGCGATGTCCTGCAAATGGGTGGGCAGGCCCACGTCGGCAAGGTGACGTTCGACGCGCGCGGCGTCGGCTTGCGGGATCATGCCAAGCGAAGCGGAGAATTGCGCCGCCAGAACCATGCCCACCGCAACGCCTTCGCCATGAAACAGCCGGTCGGAAAACCCGGTCGCGGCCTCCAGCGCGTGGCCGAAGGTGTGGCCGAGATTGAGCAGCGCGCGGTCGCCGGTCTCGCGCTCGTCGCGTGCCACGATCGCGGCCTTGGCGCGGCAGGAGGTCGCGATCGCATGTTCGCGCGCGGTCCCGCCCTTGAAGATCTCGGCGTGGTTTAATTCGAGCCAGGCGAAGAACGCCTCGTCGCCGAGCACGCCGTATTTGGCGACTTCGGCGTAGCCGGCGCGGAACTGGCGCGGCGACAGCGTGTCGAGCACCGCGGTATCGGCGACGACCAGCACCGGCTGATGGAACGCGCCGAGCAGGTTCTTGCCGTGCGGCGAATTGATGCCGGTCTTGCCGCCGACGGAGGAATCGACCTGCGCCAGCAGCGAGGTCGGCACCTGCACGAAATCGACGCCGCGACGCAGGATCGCGGCCGAAAAACCAGCGAGGTCGCCGACCACGCCGCCGCCGAGCGCGATCACGAGGTCGTTGCGTTCGATCTTGGCCGCGATCAGCGCTTCGGAGACCCGTTCGAGGCCGGCATAGGTCTTGGAGCCCTCGCCCTCCTCGACGATGATGCGCGACGTCGCGATGCCGGCCTGCGCGAGCGTGACTTCGGTAGGCTCCAGCCAGTATGCTTGCGACGTTGCGGTCGGTGACGATGGCCGTGCGCACGCCGGGCCGAAGGGCTGCGACGCGCGCGCCGAGAGACGCCAGCACGTCGCGGCCGATGACGATGTCGTAGGCGCGGCTGCCGAGCGCGACGTCGACGATCACGGGATCGGAATGCTTCAGCGGCGCGGTCATGGCGCGGCGCTCGCGATGCCGGTTGCCTGCCCAACCGCAGCGCCGACGGTGCACAGCCTGCCGTAGAGGGCTTCGACGCATTCGTCGACGATCTTGTCGTGCGGCACGTCGCGCGACCAGATGGTGATGTCGGCATGCTGATAGATCGGCTCGCGTTCGGCGATCAGGCGATCGACGGTTGCGGCGGGATCGGCGGTCTGCAGCAGCGGACGGTCGGCCCGGCGCTTGACTCGGCGCAGGATGATGTCGGAATCCGCCTTGAGCCAGATCGAGACCGCCCTGTCGCTCACCCTGCGGCGGGTCTCCTCGCGCATGAACGAACCGCCGCCGGTGGCAAGCACCGCAGGTCCCCCCTCAAGCAGGCGCGCGATTACCCTGGCCTCGCCGTCCCTGAAATAGAGCTCGCCGTGGGTGTCGAAGATTTCCGGTATCGACATGCCAGCCGCGGCCTCGATCTCGGTGTCGGCATCCAGGAACGGCAGCCGCAGCCGCGCCGCCAGCCGCCGCCCGACGGTCGATTTGCCGGCCCCCATCATGCCCACGAGCACGACCAGACGCTTTCCCAGCGCCGCCAAAATCTCGGCCTCCTGGGATGTGCTGGTGACCGCCGGGATGGGTAACTCGGACATTTCCTCTAACTCGTCGCCGCCCCTTGGCTCGTGGCCCGCGGGATATGCCGCGTTTGGCCACCTATACTACCCCCTTCGAGGCCGTTGCCAGAGAGACTTGCAACGGAGGGGCGAACATGTTGGATGATTTCCATGGTTAATACACCGGGTAGCGCCCCCGCTTCTGGCATTCGCGCCCCGCGTTGCGGCGGACGCTTTGGCGAGCGTCGGAACCGTAAGGGACGCTGTGAGATGTCATATTTCTCGTGTGGCTTTGGATTTGACATTCGCTATGACTGCCCGCGGAGATACCGAAGCGAATGTCAAATCCCCCACATTAGAGCCTTAAAGAGATGCCCAGCCTGTTCCGTTTTCTGACGGTTGTCGCCGTGATCGTCGGGGTCGTCTATGGGGTAATCTACGCGCTGGCGAATTTCGTCAATCCGAAGCCGCGGGAAATGACCGTGACCATCCCGCAAGACAAGTTTCTCAAGAAATAGGGCTTATCCTTTGAGCATGGTCTTTTCGGAAAGCCGGTGCTCACCCATCGGGTCATGGCCCGAGGGCATGCTTTTCCGGACCATGCTTTAGGATCGTTGGATGCGCTCCAAGGCCTCTGATGCGAAACTGACCAACCTGTTCCTCGACATGCTCGCGGCCGAGCAGGGCGCCGGCGAAAACACCCTCGAAGCCTATCGCGGCGACCTCACCGATTTCTCCGAGTTTCTCGCTCCCCGCAAGCAGAGTTTTGTCGGCGTCGAGACCCAGAGCTTAAGGGACTATCTTGCCGACCTCGATACGCGCGGCTTCAAGTCCTCGAGCGTGGCGCGGCGGCTGTCGGCGATCCGGCATCTGTTCCGTTTCCTGCTGAACGAACGGATTCGCAGCGACGATCCGGCGGCGATCCTGTCCGGGCCGAAGCGTGGCCGGGGCCTGCCGAAGGTGTTGTCGATTGCGGACGTCGACCGCATGCTGACGCGGGCAAAGCAGCTCGCGCAAGCGGGCGAAGCATCGCCCCAGCAGCGGCTGCGCGCGATGCGGCTCTATTGCCTGCTCGAGGTGCTCTACGCGACGGGCTTGCGGGTGTCCGAACTGGTATCGCTGCCGCGCTCGGCGGCGCGGCACGACGCCCGCATGATCGTGGTGCGCGGCAAGGGCAACAAGGAGCGGCTGGTGCCGCTGAACGAGGCCTCGCGGCAGGCGATGGCGGATTACCTTGCGGCGATAGAGGCGCTCAAGCCGGAGAAAAAGAAGAGTGCCGCGGTCTCGAAGTGGCTGTTCCCCTCCTTCGGCGAGAGCGGACATCTGACCCGCCAGCATTTCGCGCGCGACCTGAAGGAGCTGGCGGCGGCCGCGGGCCTGGCGCCGCGGCTGGTCTCCCCGCACGTGCTGCGCCACGCCTTTGCGAGCCACCTCCTGCACAACGGCGCGGATCTGCGCATCGTGCAGACGCTGCTCGGCCACACCGACATCTCGACGACGCAGATCTATACCCACGTGGTGGAAGAGCGGCTGAAGAGCCTGGTGCGCGACCTGCACCCGCTGGCGGACATCGACCCGGTCCCGGGCAAGCCAACGGGCACCCGGTGACAGGCTTGGCGCGAGGCGGGGGCCATAACCTTCGCGGGAACGTCATCCCGACCTTGACTTCGGCGGCGTCTCAACCGAAACAGCATCCCGCCCGCGACCTCCCCGCACGTATTTTCGCAAACGGCTGCAACCTTTGCGCAAGTACGCGCTAAATCATTGAAGAGACGCGCTTTCCAGCCGTGGGGCGAAATCCGCTTCGTCCCCAGGCGCGTTCTTACCTATATTGATTTGATGCCGGACCAGATGCGCAGTTATCTCGATTTCGAAAAGCCCGTCGCCGAGCTCGATTCCAAGGTCGACGAGCTGCGCGCGTTGGCCACCGGCGGCGCCGACATCGGCGAAGAGATTTCGCGGATCGAGGAAAAAGCGGCGCAAGCGCTCGTCGACCTCTATGCCAATTTGACGCCGTGGCAGAAGACGCTGGTGGCGCGCCACCCGCAGCGGCCGCATTTCACCGATTTCGTGAGCGGGCTGATCACCGAATTCACGCCGCTCGCCGGCGACCGCAAGTTCGGCGAGGACGAGGCGCTGATGGGCGGTTTTGGCCGTTTCCGCGGCGAGAGCATCTGCGTGATAGGCCAGGAAAAAGGCGCCTCCACCGAATCCCGCATCAAGCACAATTTCGGCATGGCGCGCCCGGAAGGCTATCGCAAGGCGGTCCGGCTGATGGAGATGGCGGAACGGTTCGGCATTCCCGTGCTGTCGATCGTCGATTCCGCGGGCGCCTATCCCGGCATCGGCGCGGAAGAGCGCGGGCAGGCGGAAGCGATCGCGCGCTCCACCGACGCTTGCATGGCGCTCGGCGTCCCCAATGTCGCGATCGTCACCGGCGAAGGCATGTCGGGCGGCGCGATCGCGATCACGACCGCCAACCGCGTCCTGATGCTCGAGCACGCGATCTACAGCGTGATCTCCCCGGAGGCGGCGTCCTCGATCCTGTGGCGCGACGGCACCAAGGCCCAGGAGGCCGCCAACAGCATGAAGATCACCGCGCAGGACATGCTGCGCTTCGGCGTGATCGACACCATCCTGAAGGAACCGGTCGGCGGCGCCCACCGCGATCCCGCCGCCATGATCACGGCCACCGGCGAGGCCATCGCCCAGGCCTTTGACGAGCTGCGCAACCTCGATGCCGAGGCGATCCGCAAGCAACGGCGGCAGAAGTTCCTCGATATCGGCCGAAAACTGGCCTGAACCGGCGCGTTTTCGGGGAGGAAATTCCCCCGTGCGGCGGCGCCACAGCGCTTTTTTTTTGCGGAACTTGCCGATTTTGGCCGCAATTAGGCCCAGAGGGCAATATTTAACCCCTGTTGACTATGGCTACCAGGCAACTCACAGCACCCACCGTTCATGTTGCGGGCAGCTGGATCAAGGGGTAGTATTTTGGTCGACGGCTTCAGGGCACCGCTATGATGGGGTTGCGAGAATTGCCCAGTGGGTGTGGAGCTCTATCTTGATTTCTCGCACGCTGGTCCGCGCGCTTGCTGACTTCCGCTGTCCTCGCAGCCGCGGGCTCGTTGTTGGCCGGCTGTGACGCCGACGAGGTTTCGCTCGCCAACAACGCCAAGGCAAATCAGCCTGTTCCGCCAAAACTCCTTGCCGCGATGGCGGAAAAGGACATGGATCTGCAGTCGCCGATCCTGATCCGCCTGTTCAAGCAGGAAGCCGAGCTTGAGATCTGGAAGCAGGACCGCTCCGGCAAATTCGCGCTCCTGAAGACCTACCCGATCTGCCGCTGGTCGGGCGATCTCGGACCCAAGACGCGCGAAGGCGACCGCCAGGCGCCGGAAGGCTTCTACGCGATCACGCCCGCGCAGATGAACCCGCAATCGGCCTATTACCTTTCCTTCAACACCGGCTATCCCAACGCCTATGACCGCTCTCTCGGCCACACCGGCTCCGAGCTGATGGTGCACGGCGACTGCTCCTCGCGCGGCTGCTACGCGATGACCGACGAGCAGATCGCCGAAATCTACGCGATGGGGCGCGAATCCTTCTTCGGCGGCCAGAAGGCCTTCCAGTTCGAGGCGTTTCCGTTCCACATGACGCCGCTGAACATGGCCAAGCACCGCAACAATCCGAACATGGCGTTCTGGAAAATGATCAAGGAAGGCTACGATCATTTCGAGATCACGCATCAGGAGCCGAAGGTCGATTTCTGCGAGAAGCACTACGTATTCGATGCCGTCCGCGCGCCGAACGCGACCAAGGATCCGGTGTTCGAGGCCTCCGCGAAGTGCCCGGCCTATGTGATTCCCGACGAGATCGCGGATGCGGTTCGCGACAAGCAGCAGCAGGATGAGGCCGAGTTCGCCAAGCTGGTCGCGAAGGGAACCCCTGTTGCCAAGCTCAATACCGGCATCGACGGCGGCATGAACGAGGTGTTCGCCGCGCGGGTTCCCGGCGGCAACACCGGGCTGTCGGAAGGCGGCGAAGGCCAGGGCTTGGCGCTGGCAGGGTTCTCGCGCTTGCCCGGCACGATCCCGCCAACCGTCAATCCGCCGCACGTCCCGGGCGCGACCAACGCGGATGACCCGGTCGTCGCGGCTGCCGCTCCGGCGACCTCGGCGCCGTCGACCCGGGTGGCATCGGCCGCGCCGGCGGCCGCCCAACCTGCCACGTCATCATCCGACGGGTTCTTCTCAAACTTCGCCCGCAAAATTGGCCTCAGCGGCGCGACCGCCGGCGACGCCACCGCGAGCGCGCCGCCGCCGGCGCCCGCGCCGGCCAAGCCGAAAGTGGCGGAAGCCAAGCCGCGTCCCGAAGCCTCGATCCTGAAGGGCGCAAAACCGCCCGAGACCAAGCAAGCCGCCAACCGGCCGCCGCTGAAACCCTCAGTTTCGGATACGCCGGCCGATCAGTCCGCCGCTCCCACCCAGGGCGCGCAGGTCGCCGGCTCAGCGCCGATCATGCAGGCGAACTCGTTCGAGAACCGCTTCTCGGCGGTGAAGTAAGCCAACCCGGCCGAGTATCCACGCCTGTCATGCCGGCAAAAGCGGGATCCAGTATTCCGAGGCATGGAGGACAGATCCGAGGCGGCGCGGCGTATTGGATCATCCGCTTTCGCGGATGATGACATCAGCACACTGTCCGCATCAGCGGACGCTCACACATACTTGCCGTGACAGTGCTTGTACTTCTTGCCGGAGCCGCAGGGGCAGTCCTCGTTGCGGCCGACCTTGCCCCAACTCGTGGGGTTCTTCGGATCGCGATTGGCGGTGGCCTGCGGCACCAGCGATGCCGAGGCGAACGCCATCTCGTCCTCGCCGGTATTCGGATCGAGCTTGTGCGCTTCCATCGCCGGCAGCACCGGCGCCTGCTCTTCCGGCGGCACGATCTCGACCCGCATCAATTGCGCCGTCACCGCCTCGCGCAAATGCGCGATCATCGCCTCGAACAGGCTGAAGGCTTCCGACTTGTATTCCTGCAACGGATCGCGCTGGCCGTAGCCGCGCAGGCCGATCACCTGGCGCAAATGGTCGAGCATGATCAGGTGCTCGCGCCAGAGATGATCCAGCGTCTGCAACAGAATGGTCTTCTCGACGTAGCGCATCACGTCGGGACCCCATTGCGCGACCTTGGCGGCCATGCGCTCGTCGACGCGCTGCTCGATGCGCGCGAGCAGCTCCTCGTCGGCGATGCCCTCTTCCTTGGCCCACGCATCGACCGGCAGGTCGACATCGAGCACCCGCGTCAGCTCTTCCTTCAAGCCGGCGACGTCCCACTGCTCGGCATAGGCATGCTCGGGCACGTGCTTGGCGACGACGTCCTCGACAAAGGCGTGGCGCATGTCGGCGACCGTCTCGGCGACGCTTTCGTCCTTCATCAGGTCGATGCGCTGATCGAAGATCACCTTGCGCTGGTCGTTCTGCACGTTGTCGAACTTGAGCAGGTTCTTGCGGATGTCGAAGTTGCGCGCCTCGACCTTCTGCTGCGCCTTTTCCAGCGCCTTGTTGATCCAGGGATGGATGATGGCCTCGCCCTCTTTCAGCCCCAGCCGCGTCAGCATGCTGTCGAGCCGGTCGGAGCCGAAGATCCGCATCAGATCGTCTTCCAGCGACAGGAAGAATTTCGAGCGTCCGGGATCGCCCTGGCGTCCCGAACGGCCGCGCAGCTGGTTGTCGATGCGGCGGGATTCGTGGCGCTCGGAGCCGATGATGTAGAGCCCGCCCGGCTTGTTCACGGTCTTCGCCGGCTTAGCTCCCTTGGCGGGCTCGATCTCGACGATTTCCTCGGCTTTCAGCACGAGCTCGCGAAAACGTTCGACGTCGGCCTTGATCTGCTCGATCTTCGCGGCCTTCTCGGCCTCATCCGTAAGCCCAACGGTCTCCTGCTGGATCCGCATCTCGAGCGAGCCGCCGAGCTTGATGTCGGTGCCGCGGCCGGCCATGTTGGTCGCGATCGTGATCGCGCCGGGCACGCCGGCTTCGGCCACGATATAGGCCTCCTGCTCGTGGAAGCGCGCGTTCAGGACCGCGAACAGCTTGGCCTGCTTGCCGGCGCGCGCAGCGGCATAGAGCTTGTCCAGCGCGCCCGGACTGCCGAAATCGATCTGCTTGTAACCGTGCTTCTTCAGGTATTCGGCCAGCACTTCGGATTTTTCGATCGAGGCGGTGCCGACCAGGACCGGCTGCAGCCGCGCGTTCGCGCGCTCGATCTCGGCCAGGATCGCGGCATATTTCTCGTTCTGGGTGCGATAGACCTCGTCGTCCTCGTCGAGCCGCGCCACCGGCAGATTGGTCGGGATTTCCAGGACTTCGAGCTTGTAGATGTCGAACAACTCGTCGGCTTCGGTCGCCGCCGTACCGGTCATGCCGGCGAGCTTCTGCGTACATCCGGAAGTAGTTCTGGAAGGTGATCGAGGCCAGGGTCTGGTTTTCCGGCTGAACCTGAACGTGTTCCTTGGCTTCCAGCGCCTGATGCAGGCCCTCCGAATAGCGCCGGCCCGGCATCATGCGGCCGGTGAACTCGTCGATGATGATGACTTCGTCGTCGCGGACGATGTAGTCCTTGTCGCGGGTGAACAGCGTATGCGCGCGCAGCGCCTGGTTGACGTGGTGAACCACCGAGACGTTCTCGACGTCGTAGAGCAATTCGCCCTTGAGCTGGCCGGCGTCGCGCAACAGCGTCTCGAGCTTTTCCATGCCGGCTTCGGTCAGCGTCACCGTGCGCTGCTTCTCGTCGACGTCGTAGTCGGATTTGTCGAGCTTCGGGAAGAAGGTATCGATGGTGTTGTAGAAATCCGAGCGGTCGTCGAGCGGACCGGAGATGATCAAAGGCGTGCGCGCCTCGTCGATCAGGATCGAGTCGACTTCGTCGACGATGGCGAAGAAATGCGCGCGCTGGACCATGTCCTCCAGGCGATACTTCATGTTGTCGCGCAGATAGTCGAAACCGTATTCGTTGTTGGTGCCGTAGGTGATGTCGCAGGCATAGGCCTGCTTGCGCTCGCCATCGTCCAGCCCATGGACGATCACGCCGGTGGTCATGCCGAGGAAGGAATAGATCTGACCCATCCAGGCCGAGTCGCGCCGGGCGAGGTAGTCGTTGACGGTGACGACGTGGACGCCCTTGCCTGCGAGCGCGTTGAGATAGACCGCAAGCGTCGCCACCAGCGTCTTGCCTTCGCCGGTCTTCATCTCGGCGATGTCGCCTTCATGCAATACCAAGCCGCCGATCAGCTGCACGTCGAAATGGCGCTGGCCGAGCGTCCGCTTGGCCGCCTCGCGCACGGTGGCGAAGGCCGGAACCAGGATGTCGTCGAGCGTCTTGCCTTCGGCGAGTTGCTTGCGGAACTCGGCGGTGCGGGCCTTCAGCGCCTCGTCCGACAGCGCGGCGACTTCCGGTTCGAGCGCGTTGATGGCGTCGACGCGGGATTGATACCCCTTCACCCGCCGGTCGTTGGCGGAGCCGAAAAACTTGCGGGCGAGCGCGCCGATCATGCGAAATTCCTAATTCTCGAAAGCCGAAAGCGTTGCCCGCCCTGACCTGGTCTCCCCGGTTGCCTATCAACTCACCGTGACGCGGTGCGACGCCGTCCGGAACCGGGAGCATCCGCCAATGAGTGGGAAACAGGCAATTCTGGGTTCAACGGCCAAAAACGTCAGCAAAATAAGCGCTATCGTCGTTGACACGATGGCGCAGAGATATGGCTGGGGGGCAGGCTTGTCAACGGCGGCGCAGGGGCGGTAACCTGTCAAGGATTTCATCATTTTGACAGACTTTTCGCGTTGCCAAGGCCATATGATTGGGCGAGTGTCCGGCCGCCCATTTGCCCCCTCCTGAACTGTAAGGATTTTCCATGACGACTTCGTTCTCGGTAACGAAAACCGGCCCGCGCCTTGGCCTTGCCGCCGCCGCGGCGGGCTGTCTCGCCATGGTGTTGCTCGCAGGTCCCGTTCGCGCCGAGGATGCGAATCCGGTGCTTGCCAAGGTCAACGGCTCCGAAATCCGCAAGAGCGACGTGGCGCTCGCCGAGGAGGAGCTGGGCCCGAGCCTCGCCCAGATGGACCCCGCGGCCAAGGACGAGAACGTGCTCTCGTTCCTGATCGACATGAAGATCGTATCCAAGGCCGCCGAGGACAAGAAGGTTCAGGACTTCGGACGACTTCAAGAAGCGGATGGCGTTCACCCGCAGCCGGCTTCTGATGGACAACCTGCTGGCGAGCGAAGGCAAGGCCGCGACCACCGACGATGCCATGAAGAAGGTCTATGAGGAGGCCTCCAAGCAGATCACCGGCGAGCAGGAAGTCCATGCCCGCCACATCCTGGTGGAGACCGAGGACCAGGCCAAGGCGGTCGAGGAGGAGCTCAAAAAGGGCGCCGATTTCGCCGAGCTCGCCAAGAAGAAGTCCAAGGATCCCGGCGCCTCCGACGGCGGTGACCTCGGCTTCTTCACCAAGGACCAGATGGTGCCGGAATTTTCGGCCGTGGCCTTCTCGCTCGAGCCCGGCAAGGTCTCCGATCCGGTGAAGACCCAGTTCGGTTGGCACGTCATCAAGGTCGAGGAAAAGCGCAACCGCAAGGCGCCGGACTTCGACCAGGTCAAGGGCCAGATCGAAACCTACGTGACGCGCAAGGCACAGGCGGACTACGTGGCGAAGCTGCGCGAGGCCGCCAAGATCGAGCGCATGGACAAGCCGGAAGAGACCGCTGCCAAGGCCCCTGACGTCAAGACCGACGCCAAGCCGGACGACAGCAAGATGGCGCCGGCGAAGAAGTAAAAGTAGAAGCAAAGTTGTGTCGTCCCGGCCTTGCGCCGGGACCCATACGTCGCGCTCGGGCAAGCGGCCAGTTGCCTTCGAAACAACAAATCACGGTGGCCAAATCACGGTGGCTATGGGTCCCGGCGCAAGGCGGGGATGATGGCGGTGGTCAAACCGAACGCCCTCTCCCGCATTGACGCTTGAGGTGATACAGAGCGCTTCCTTTGATCTCATTGCCGGAAGCCCTGTCCATGTCATCCTCGATTTCCCCGCTCGCCCCGACCGACGTCCCCGAAATGCCCGCAATCGCGGGCGTCAGGCTCGCTACCGCGGCGGCGGGCATCCGCTATCGGGGGCGCACCGACGTGCTGCTCGCGGTGCTGGACAAGGGGACCGCGGTCGCCGGCGTCTTCACCCAATCCAAATGCGCCTCCGCTCCTGTCGATTGGTGCCGCGCAAAGCTTTCCCGCGGCACGGCTCGGGCGCTGGTGGTCAATTCCGGCAACGCCAATGCCTTCACCGGCAAGAGCGGGCGGCAGGCCACCGCGATGACGGCCGCGGTCGCCGCCAAGGCGGTTGGCTGCAGCCCGAACGAGGTTTTCCTCGCTTCCACCGGCGTGATCGGCGAGCCGCTCGATGCCACCAAGTTCGACGGCGTACTCGGTAGCCTCGCCGAAAGCGCCGATCCCGGCGACTGGATGAGCGCGGCAAGAGCGATCATGACCACCGACACGTTTCCGAAGGTCGCGACCAAGACCGTCAAGCTCGGCAAGACCAAGGTCACCATCAACGGCATGGCCAAGGGCTCCGGCATGATCGCCCCCGACATGGCCACCATGCTGTCGTTCGTCTTCACCGACGCGCCGCTGTCGTCAGGCGCGCTGCAGTCGCTGTTGAAGAGCGGCGTCGAGGACACCTTCAACGCCGTCACCATCGATGGCGACACCTCGACCTCCGATACGCTGCTCGCGTTCGCGACCGGCAGCGCTGCCAAGAACGGCGCGCCGAAGATCAGCCGCGCCAGCGATCCACGGCTGAAGGCCTTCACCAAGGCCTTTCGCGAGGTGCTTGCCGATCTTTCCGAGCAGGTGGCGCGCGACGGCGAAGGCGCGCGCAAGCTGGTCGAGATCCTCGTCGAGGGCGCGGTCTCGAAGACATCCGCGCGAAAAATCGCGATGTCGGTGGCGAATTCGCCGCTGGTGAAGACCGCGATCGCCGGCGAGGACGCCAATTGGGGCCGCGTGGTGATGGCGGTCGGCAAGGCCGGCGAGCCCGCCAACCGCGACAAGCTCTCGATCTCCTTCAACGGCATCCGCGTCGCCAAGAGCGGCGCGCGCGATCCGTCCTATGACGAGGCGGAAGTCTCGGCTGCGATGAAGCAGCCGAAGATTACGATCAAGATCAGCCTCGGCCTCGGCAAGGGCCGCGACCGCGTGCTGACCTGCGACCTCACCAAGGAATATGTCGCGATCAACGGCGATTACCGGTCGTGATCGTCACGACCGGCTGACGTCGTCGCGGCCGGCTTCTCAATTCTTCTGAACCAAAAGCGGCTTCCAAAGATTGGCCCGTGGTTGGTGGCCGGCTCCGTCAGGCGATTCACGCTTGATTAACAACGTTTCCTTCGAACGGGCTTCACCGATACCGCAGGAACCTCGTTGTTTCACAGATCGTAGTAAGCGTTGTTTAATAGAGAACCTGCAGGATTGGCCAAATTGTTCCCGGTAGCGATTGGCTCCAGGGGTCTAATTGACAATGCCGAAGCTTCGATCCGCAGATCGCCTGACGACGTTCTTCTTCCATGTCCTGACGGATTGGAAGGGCAATGCTTTGCTGCTTCGCTTTGCCAGGAGTTGTGACGCAAACATCGCGGTAATATTCGCACTCGCGATGGTTCCGACCATCTTTCTGCTGGGCATGGCGCTGGATTATACCCATGCGCAGCACATGAAGGTCGACCTCGACGCTGCCACCGATGCTGCCGCCGTCGCCGCGGTCACCTCGGTGACGATGCAGCAGAGCCCGCAGGCGGCCCAGACCGCCGCGCAGAACGTTTTCAACGCAACCGCGAACGCTCTGGTGAACAACAGCAACCTGGCGGGACAGCCAAGTTTGACGGTCGCGGTCAATTGCAGCAACCCCAACGCCACAACAGGCTACTGTACATATCCCGCCTGCCCCAACACGAACGCAGTCTATAGTGACCCCGTCAACTCAAACAACCAGGTCGTCCGCAACGTCCAGGTTTGCTACACGGGGGCCTCCAACAATGCCTTCCCAGGCGTGCTCCGCCAGGCGAGCTGGCCGGTCGGAGGCCAGTCAGCGACACGCAACCAGAGCGCACCCAACATCAATTTCTATCTCTTGCTGGACGCCTCGCCTTCCATGGCCATCGGCGCGACCTCGAACGACATCACCAACGCTGATCGCCAACACGCAAAACCAGGTCGACCCGCCAACCGGGTTCAAAGGGTGCGGATTCGCCTGCCACCAAATCTAATGCCTGCCTCAAGGCCCCAATCCGGCGCCAATCCAGGCGGGAATCCGGGATAACTACCAATCGAATTCAAGACCCGGGACAATCTCACGTTCGCCTGCGCACAGCATCACGCATGCGTATCGGGTAACGCCGGCGGTCCAATCCCTGATGGATACCGCCGAAAGCATATCGAACACCAACAGAAATACTTATGGGGTTGCGATCTATACGTTCGATATCGCTCTAAATAACAGTCCGACAACCGGCAACAGTTCGCCGATCTTCGCGCCTTCGGGAAAACCCGGGGTGGTGCAAACTCCCCTGACGCCCTCCTCGACGACGAGCTACACGGTAGCGACCATCCAGGCTGCAGCCAAATCCAACCAGCGGCATTTCGGTCCCGACAGTCTATCAAAACAACTGGCTGACATCATCGAACAACAATAGCGACGCCGACACCAGCATCGCGGGCGCCTTGTACAGTCTCAACAAGATCATGCCGAATCCGGGGAATGGCACCAATGTTGCTAACGATACGCCCCAGGAAGTGATCTTCCTCGTTACCGATGGCGTTGACGACGTGAACATTTCGAGCGACCTGTACACGACATCCTGCGACAAGACTCTCAGTGGTAGTTCGCGCTGCCAGCAGCCGCTCGACCCCGCGATCTGTACCACCATCAAGAACAAGAAGACCCGCATCGCGGTGCTCTACACCGAATATGACGACTCGGCGCTCTATAACACCGACGGGTGGTACGATACACTGGGTCCACCCCTTTAACGGCACGTCCAGCACGATCGAGACAAACCTGCAATCCTGCGCCTCGCCGGGATTGTACCAAAAGGTGACGAAGAACGACGACATCACGTCCGCACTCCAGACTCTGTTCCTCAAGGTCGCGTCCGACCCCCGCCTGACTCAGTAGGGAAAGCAGTCATGACCGCCACGCACGCCGCGCCCATAACCAAACGCCGCCGCTGGCGCGGGTTCCTTGCCGACCGGCAGGGCGCAACCGCGGTCGAGTTCGCGCTGGTGGCCACACCGTTCATCGGTTTGCTGGTCGGGATCATCCAGACCTTCCTGGTTTTCTTTGCCCAGCAGCTGCTGGAAACTGCGGTGAACCAATCGAGCCGGCTGATCCTGACGGGGCAGGCACAGGCACAGAGCATGACCCAGACCCAGTTTGCCAGTGTGGTCTGCTCCAACCTTCCGATCCTATTCAACTGCAACAACGTCATGATCGACGTGGAAGTTGCCGGCTCATGGACTACGGCGAACGCGGGCGTGCCGAGCTTGAGCTACGACAGCAACGGAAACGTGACGAACGTCTGGCAATTCAACCCTGGCAATCCCGGCGACATCGTTGTCGTGCGGGTGATGTATCTGTGGCCGGTTTTCATCGCTCCACTCGTGGCAAACCTCTCCAACGGCACGCGCCTGATAATGGCGTCCACCGCTTTCCAGAACGAGGCCTATATCAACTCATGAGCCGGAGGCTTCATCGCGTGCGGAATTTATGGGTCGACGTTCGCGCCGTGTCCGCGGTGGAATTCGCCATCGTGCTCCCCTTCATGCTGGTGCTCTGGGTGGGCGGCGTCGAGCTCGGCGACGGCCTGGCGATCAGCGTCAAGGTCAGCGAGACCGCCCACACGGTCGCGGACCTGGTGTCACGAAACCAGTGCGTCACCGACGCATCGCTGAGCACCATGCTTAGCGCGTCGTCGGCGACGATCGCTCCCTATGCCTCCGGGAATGCGGCGATCACGGTTTCGGAAGTATCCACGGACGCCAATGGCAAGGCGACCGTGACCTGGAGCAGCGCGCTCAACGGAACCCCGCGGCCGGTAAATCAACCGATAACTTTGCCAGCGGCCCTCGGCACTCCCTCGCCCCCGAACGCATCGTTGATACTCGGCGAGGTCTCCTACCCATACACGCCCAACCTTGGCTATACGATCAGCGGGACCATCTCGATCGGCGATGGCTATTTCCTGTTTCCGCGCATTACCTCCTCCGTGCAGTATCCGTGCAGCTGAAATATCGCCCGCCGAAGCGGTAGAATCGCAGGGCGATTGCGGCTAATGAAAGCCGCATGATCGATATCAAGCTGACCCTGGTCGTCGCCTGCGCGCTGGTTGACGCCGACAAGCGCGTGCTGATCGCGCAGCGGCCGCCGGGCAAGGCGATGGCGGGCTTGTGGGAATTTCCCGGCGGCAAGATCGAACCGGGCGAGCGGCCGGAAGCGACCCTGATCCGCGAGCTGCATGAGGAGATCGGCATCACGGTGAGTGAGCCGTGCCTGGCGCCGCTGACCTTCGCCAGCCACGCCTACGAGACCTTCCACCTGTTGATGCCGCTCTATGTCTGCCGGCGCTGGGAAGGCAGCGTGATCGCGCGGGAGGGACAGAATCTCGCCTGGGTGCGCGCCAACAAATTGCGCGACTACCCGATGCCGCCGGCGGACATCCCGCTGATCCCGCATTTGATCGATTTGTTGATGTGAGGATTGCAACGCGACGACATACTCCGTCGTCATGCGCGGGCTTGCCGCCGAAGCTTGAGCGAAGGCGGCAAGCGCCGGCGATGACACGGAGATAACCGCAGGCATCAGTCAAGTTTGGGCGGCCGCTTCACCGCCGCTTCCAAACTCGCTGTCGCCGAGCCCGGCCGCAGCGGTTTCGGCTGGCTTTCGTGCGGCGCCCAGCCGGAGAGCCAGATGATATCGAAGGTGGCGCGGATGCGGCCGTCGGCGTCGGCGAAGCGCTCGCCGTAATTTTGCGCCATCCGCAACATCGTGGCGCGACGGGTAGGTCCCCGCCGCCGCTCGAAGAGAATGTTGGTCGCGCCCATGCGCCGCAAATCGGCCATCAGCGCAAAGGCGCTGTCGTAGCGCACCACGACGCGATCGACGTCGGTGACCGGCAGCGCCAGGCCTGCGCGCTGCAACAGGCTGCCGATATCGCGCAGGTCCGCAAAGGGCGCTACCCGCGGCGACACCCCGCCCTCCAGTTCAGCTTCCGCCGCGGCGAAGGACTGCCGGAGTTCGGTCAGCGAATCGCCGCCGATCATCGCCGCCAGCAACAACCCGTCGGGCCGCAGCGCGCGGCGGATTTGCGCCAGCACGCCGGGGAGATCGTTGACGAACTGGAAGGCCAGCGCCGAAAGCGCGAGGTCGAGCGATTCCGGCTGCAGCGCGAGCACCTCTTGCGCGTCCTGCGGCGCGATGCGGGTGAAGGATTTGAAGCGGGCGCCGAACGAAACGCCCTCGCCCGGCGTCCAGATATCGGCGGCATCGGCAAATTCCCGCTTCACCGTGGATAGCCGCTCTTCCATATCCTCCACGACGCGGTCGAGCAGGAAGGCCGCTGGCCCAAGTTTTCGCGCGCGGTCCTGCCGCCGCGCGAGCAGCGCGCGGTCGAACAGTTTTGGCGCGGCGTTCGAATTCGGGGCCATGGCGGTTGGTTACGACGGTCCCCCGTGCTGTAGCAATCCAATGCTTGAGGTGGAACAGCCGCGGCGCTAGCTTTGACCCATGGACGCCGAAATCGCCCCGTCCCGTTCGTTTTCCAGCCATCTGCGCAGCGCGCTCGGGGCCTGCCGCGGGGCGTGGACGCATGCGGCAAGGCTCGCGCTCGACATCGCGCTGCCGACGCTCTGCGTCGCCTGCCGCGAACCGGTCGATGGCGAAGGCGTCTGCGCATCCTGCTGGGCCAAATTGTCGTTCATCGCCCCGCCTTATTGTCCGCGGCTCGGCATTCCCTTCGTCTACGATCCCGGTCCCGAGCTGTTGTCGATGGAGGCGATCGCCAATCCGCCGGCCTACCAGCGGGCACGCGCCGCGGTGCGCTACGACGAGGTCGCGCGCACGCTGGTGCATGCGCTGAAGTACCAGGACCGCACCGATCTGGCGCCCGCCATGGGCCGCTGGATGGCGCGCGCCGGGCGCGAATTGCTCGAGACCGCCGACCTGCTCGTGCCGGTACCGCTGCACTGGCGGCGGGCGTGGCACCGCCGCTACAACCAGTCCGGCGCGCTGGCGCGGGCGGTCGAACGCCAGAGCGGGGTGAAGCTCAGGGGGGAGCTGCTACGGCGCGTGCGGGCGACCGAGCAGCAGGTCGGTCTGTCCCGATCGCAGCGGGCCAGCAATGTGCAGGGCGCATTCGAGGTATCGGCCGACCGGCGGTCCGAAATCCAGGGCCGCCGCGTGGTCCTGATCGACGACGTCCTGACGTCGGGCGCCACCGTGGACGCCTGCGCGCGGGCGCTGTTGCGCGCCAAAGCGGCGCAGGTCGACGTGCTGGTGTTCGCCCGGGTTGTGGACACCCCCAAAGCTCCCATATAATCCAGATATCACCAATCAGAGCGCGACATGACCGCCGCCATCGAAATCTATACCCGCCCGGGCTGCGGCTATTGCAGCGCTGCCAAGTCGCTGCTGACGCGCAAAAAAGCCGCGTTCACCGAGTACGACGTCGCGAAGGATTCGAGCTTCCGTCAAGAGATGTACGACCGCGCAGGCGCCGGCTCGACCTTTCCTCAGATTTTCATCGGTGAAACCCATGTCGGCGGCTGCGACGAGCTGTATGCACTCGACCGTGCGGGCAAGCTCGATGCGATGCTGGCGGGCGAAAAGGCCTCCTCATGAGCGCTGACCTCAGCTTTACCGCGGCCATGGTGCAGATGCGCACCACCCTTCTTCCTGGACCGAGTCTGGAACAGGGAACAAAGCTGATTCGCCAGGCGGCCGCTGAGGGCGCCGATTATGTGCTGACGCCTGAAGTCAGCAACATGATGCAGTTGAACCGCGCGGCGCTGTTCGAGCACCTTGCGAGCGAAGAGGACGATGTTTCGCTAAAAGCCTATCGCGCGCTCGCGGCTGAGCTGAAGATTCATCTCCATATCGGCTCGCTGGCGCTGCGCTTTTCCCCGGAGAAGGCGGTCAACCGCTCGTTCCTGATCGCTCCGGACGGCAACGTGCTCGCAAGCTATGACAAGATCCATATGTTCGATATCGATCTGCCCGACGGCGAGAGCTATCGCGAATCCGCCAACTATCAGCCGGGCGAAACCGCCGTCATCTCCGACCTGCCGTGGGGGCGCATCGGGTTGACGATCTGCTACGACCTGCGCTTCCCGGCGCTGTACCGTGCGCTTGCCGAGAGCGGCGCGTCTTTCCTCACCGTGCCGTCGGCCTTCACCCGCAAGACCGGCGAAGCGCATTGGCATGTCCTATTACGGGCGCGCGCGATCGAGACCGGCTGTTTCGTGTTTGCGGCGGCGCAAGCTGGCCTGCATGAGAACAAGCGCGAGACGTTTGGTCACTCGCTGATCGTCGCTCCCTGGGGCGAGGTGCTCGCCGAAGGCGGCGTCGAGCCCGGCGTGTTCCTGGCCGAAATCGATCCCTCGAAGGTCGAGACCGCGCGCAAGACGGTGCCTTCGCTGCAGCATGGCCGGCGCTTCAGCGTCGCCGATCCCAAAGCGGGCCCTGAACACCTGCATCTGGTGCGGGGATCGGCATGATCCGATACTCGCTCCGCTGCGAGCACGATCACACGTTCGAAAGCTGGTTCCAGAACTCCTCCGCTTACGACAGCCAGGTGAAGCGCAAGCTCGTGAGCTGTCCTGTCTGCGGTTCGCACGGCATCGAAAAGGCCATCATGGCGCCGCGGATCGTGAGCAAGAAGGGCCGCGAGAGCTCGGCTCCCGTGCCGGCGCCGGCGGAAACCGGTGTGTGCTACGACTTCGACGCCGCTGTTGATGGCGCAGGAGCGCGAGCTGCGCGCCAAGCTCAAGGAACTGCGCGACCACATCGTCAAGAACGCCGACAATGTCGGCGAGAGCTTCCCCAACGAGGCGCGGAAGATGCATTACGGCGAGATCGAGCATCGCCCGATCTACGGCGAGGCATCGCCGGACGAAGCGCAGTGCGCTGATCGAGGAAGGCGTCGAGGTATCGCCGCTGCCGGTGCTGCCGGACGACAGGAACTAGCTGGGCTGGCGCTCGACCTCGTCGGGTGGGCAAAAGCGAAGCGTGCCTACCATACCGCGAGGCACGAGTGGTGGGCTACGACGACGGCCGCATATGCGGCACCTTGGGCAGTGTCGGGTCGAGGTGATCCCAGCCGTGTCCGTGTGATGCAAACATCACCATCTGCGGCTTGAATCCGGAGGGATCGTCGAGCGTGCCGACATACACGCCGATCAGGTCCGGAACATTTTGCGGCTTGTTGTAGAGCGGCGAGCCGCATTTTCCGCAAAATCCCTTGCGCTTCTCGGCGCCGCTGTCTGCGATCCTTAGATTTTCGATGACGTCGCCGACTGATCTGCATCGCGGCACGTGGGAATACCGCGACCGATGCGTGTCCGCCGCCGGTATCCCGCTGGCAGTCGCGGCATTGACACTGAAAGCTTCGAACGGGCTCCGCCGTTATCTCGTAGCGGACCGCGCCGCACGTGCAGCCGCCGCTGTATGACGTCATGCGAACCTCCGGTCTCGATACAGCTGGTTATTCACGTTCAGCTTGGAGATTGCTTAACCATATGGTAAAGTCTCTGGATTGCGCAAGTCAGGATCAAGTGAGGATCAAGCCGCCACCAGCAACGCCACCCCGATCACGATCAGCACGATGCCGAACAGCTCGCGCGCCGAGACGGGCTGCTTGAATGAATAATACGCCACGGCTTGCGCGAACAGCACTTCCACCAGCGCCAGCGTCCGCACATTGGCAGCCGCCGTCAGCGCGAACGCCAGGAACCAGAATTGGGAAGCGAACGCGCCCATGAAGCCGGCGAGCATCGACGGCTTCCACAGCCCCAGTATTTTCTTGAGCACGTCGGGCGCGCGAACCAGGAGATAGATCGACAGCACCAGCGTCTGCACGAACAGCCCGAGCACCAGCGTGAACGACGCCGCCGTCACGAAGGAAACGCCGGGCACCACGATCACCGCGCCGCGAAAGCCGACCGCCGACAGCGCAAACGACGCCGCGGCGCCGAGACCCAGCAGCGTCGGCTTCAAATCCGCAAACCCCTTTTCGGCGCCCGGTCGCAACGCCGCAATGACGACACCGATCGTGGCGATCAGGATCGCGACCACTTTCATCAGCGTGAGGTGATCGCCGAGGAACACGAAGCCGAAGATCGCGGTCTGGATCGCCTCGGTCTTCAGATACGCCGTCGTCACCACGAAGGAACGCTCGTTCATGGCAAGCAGCATCATGCCGGTGCCGGTGATCTGGGTGAGCGCGCCGAGCAAGAGCCAGGGCCAGAATGCAGCCGTCGGGACCGGTAAATGATCGCCGGATACGGCCAACACCACGGAGAGGAAAACGATCGAGAACGGGAAGCCGAACAGGAAACGGATATTGGTCGCGCCCCAGGTCCCTAGCGGCCCGGTCAATTGCCGCTGCATCGCGTTGCGCGCGACCTGGCCGAGCGCAGCCGTGATGGTGAAGGGAATCCAGAGCGTAGCGACGGACAACATGGGGGAATCGTAACCGGCTGGAGGCCGCGGCACCGTGCCGGGCGCGGCCGACGCGGTCAACCCGTGGGGCGCATGTCAGGGCTGCAATCTGTTCCCTCTGCGCGCGAGTGAGGCGAGGCAAGAAAGCGCGCCGACGACTGCAATCACACCATCTGCTCCGCCACCACCATGTAGTTCACGTCCATGTCGGAGGAGAGGCTCCACTTGTCGGCGAAGGGGCTGTAGACCACGCCGCTCTGATCGGTGATGACGAGCCGGTTGTCGAGCAGATATTTCGCAAGTTCGTCGGGGGTGACGAACTTGTCCCATTGATGGGTGCCGCGCGGCAGCCAGCGCAAGACGTATTCAGCGCCGACGATGGCGAGCGCAAAGCTCTTCCAGTTGCGGTTCAGCGTCGAGACCACCATCATCCCGCCGGGCTTCAGCATCGCCGTGCAGCGGTTGAGGAACAGGCCGACATCGCTGACATGCTCGACCACTTCCATCGCCAGCACGATATCGAAGCGCTCGCGCACGTCCATCTCTTCCACCGTGGTGCAGCGATAGTCGATCGACAGGTGGCCCTTATCGGCGTGCAGCTTGGCAGCCGCGATATTGGAAGCGGACGGATCGACGCCGATCACCTGCGCGCCGAGGCGCGTGAACGGTTCGCATAACAGTCCGGCGCCGCAGCCGATGTCGAGGATGCGCAGGCCCGAAAGACAGTTCAGGCTTTTCATGTTGCGCTCGAACTTGCGGCAGGCGGCATCTCGGATGTAGCTCAGCCGCAGCGGATTGATCTTGTGCAACGGGGCCATCTTGCCCCTGGGGTCCCACCACTGCTCCGACAATTTGGAGAATTTGGCGATCTCGGCTGGATCGACCGTCGAGCCAGGGCTGCCTGAACCGGTCGCACTGGGGTTTTGCTGCATGGCCATGGGTGATGCCCCGCTTTATCGCGCGGTGATGGCGTTGCGGAACGACAGCGGCGCGGCAATGGTGGAGATCGTCTCCTTGCCCTCGCCGACTCCCAGGATCGTCACGTCGCCATAGTTGAGAATGCGCCCCATGATGCTCTGGTTGACGTCGACGCTCTCGATCTTGTCGAGCGCGATTTCGAAGGTGCGCCGCTTGATGAATCCGGTCTTGTGCACCACGCGCTTATTGGTGACGTCGGTCTCGGTAGTCGTGCGGTGGAACCAGGCTCTCGCGGTCCAGTACAGCGCCACGATCGCTACCACCGCTGACGCCGACAGGCACAACAGGATGACACCTTCGACGATGGTCGCCCGCGACAGGACGAACAGGATCACCGCCACGATCCAGGCCGCGATCGCCGGCAGGTAAAACACCCAGTGCGCGTTGGTCGAATACAGCACCTTTTCGCCGGGCTGCAGGATTTCGTCGATATAACGCCCCATCAACTCGCCTCACTTACACAAGCACAAGCCATACCACCCTACCCGACCAGACTGCCCGCGGGAACGGGCCGGAACCCGCTTGCCCCCGGCCGCGCCGCTATGTATACGCGCGTTTCGGCCCGCGCGCCTCCGGTTTCGCGGGGGTCGGGCCAACTTATCCTCGATCAAGGGAACGCACCCGTCGTCATGAGCCGTCTCGTGATGAAATTCGGCGGTACGTCCGTCGCCAATATCGAACGTATCCGCAACGTCGCGCGCCATGTGAAGCGCGAGGTCGATGCCGGTCATGACGTTGCGGTCGTGGTGTCGGCGATGGCCGGCAAGACCAACGAGCTCGTCGAATGGTGCCGCGAGGCCTCCCCCATGCACGACGCGCGCGAATACGACGCCGTGGTGGCATCCGGCGAGCAGGTCACCTCGGGGCTGCTCGCAATCGTGCTGCAGGGCATCGGCGTCCAGGCCCGCTCCTGGCAGGGTTGGCAGATCCCGATTCGGACCAGCGACGCGCACGCCTCGGCGCGGATCCTCGAGATCGACGGCAGCGAGCTGATCAACCGCTTCAAGGAACGCAAGGAGGTCGCCGTGATCGCCGGCTTCCAGGGCATCTATCCGCAAACCGGGCGCATCACCACGCTCGGCCGCGGCGGTTCCGACACCTCGGCGGTAGCGATTGCCGCCGCCATCCATGCCGACCGCTGCGACATCTACACCGACGTCGATGGCGTCTATACGACCGACCCGCGCGTGGTTCCGAAGGCGCGCCGGCTCGACAAGATCACTTTCGAGGACATGCTCGAACTGGCGTCCCAAGGTGCCAAGGTACTGCAGGTCCGTTCGGTGGAACTCGGCATGGTGCACAACATGCCGATCTTCGTCCGTTCCAGTTTCGACAGACCTGAGGATATCGACCCGCATGCCAACCAGCCGCCGGGCACGCTGATCTGCGCAGAGGAGGAAATCATGGAAAGCCACGTCGTCACCGGCATCGCCTTTTCCAAGGACGAGGCGCAGATTTCCGTGCGCCAGATCGAGGACAAGCCGGGGGTCGCCGCCGCAATCTTTGGACCGCTCGCGGACGCCAATATCAATGTCGACATGATCGTGCAGAACGTCTCCGAAGACGGCAAGACCACCGACCTGACCTTCACGGTGCCGGCCTCCGACTACACCCGCGCCCGCGACACCATCACGGCTGCCAAAAGCAAGATCGGCTACGCGCGGTTCGACAGCGCCACCGACGTCGCCAAGGTTTCCGTGATCGGCAGCGGCATGCGCAGCCATGCCGGCATCGCGGCCCAGGCGTTCGCCGCGCTTGCCGCGCGAAACATCAATATCCGCGCCATCACCACCTCCGAGATCAAGTTTTCGGTGCTGATCGATGCGGTCTACACGGAACTGGCCGTACGCACGCTGCACACGCTCTACGGGCTTGACCAGGTTTAGAGCTTTTCCAGCGAAGTGGGTACCGGTTCGCTGCCCAAGAATCGCGCCAAGAAAACGCGT
The DNA here is from genome assembly GCA_963777475.1 of uncultured Alphaproteobacteria bacterium. GTDB lineage: Bacteria > Pseudomonadota > Alphaproteobacteria > Rhizobiales > Xanthobacteraceae > Bradyrhizobium. The sequence continues at coordinate 69,373 of CAVZQX010000040.1, read as the reverse complement.
CAGGAAAACGCGTCAAAACAAAAAACTAGAGCCTCCGTTCCGATTAGATCGGAACGGAGGCTCTAGAATATTTTTCCTTAGCTGCCGCAGCATCGCAGCTGACGCATCTGTGTCTGCCGCTAGCTGGCGTTTTGTTTGGCAAAACAAGCCCCGATTCGCTATACGGCTGCAGGGTGGGCTGCCGCAAACTATGCCACGGTGTTTGGCTATCCTGATTCGGCCCGTATTAAAGGGCTCGCGACGGCGCCGAATGTATAAAATTGTTGGCTTTTCTGGAGTCTAGCGCCAGGTCCCGGCCACCCGCCGGGCTGGCTCATGGGAGGGGGAAAACAGGTTATGCGAAGCACGTCGGGAGGCCCCCGCGTCCTGTTGAGACGGCTTCGCGAAACCATGGCGGAGCAGGTCACGCACAGGAACGATTGGACAAGATCGTGGTGCTGATCGCCGCCAACATGGTTGCCGAGGTCTGCTCGGTCTATGTGTTGCGGGTCGACAACACGCTCGAGTTGTATGCCACCGAAGGCCTTAACCGCGACGCCGTGCACCGGACGGTCTTGAACGCGCATGAGGGCCTGGTGGGCCTCGTGGCGAGCGAGGCAACCCCGCTCAATTTGAACGACGCGCAGAGCCACCCCGCCTTCTCGTTCCGCCCGGAGACCGGCGAAGAGATCTACCACTCCTTCCTCGGCGTGCCGATCCTGCGTGCCGGCAACACGCTCGGCGTGCTGGTGGTGCAGAACCGCGCCAAGCGCACCTATGTCGAGGAAGAGGTCGAGGCGCTGCAGACTACGGCGATGGTGCTGGCGGAGATGATCGCCTCGGGCGAACTGGCCGCGCTGGCGCAGCCCGGCGCGGAACCCGCAGCGCGCCATTCCCTGCACAAGACCGGCGCCATCCTGTCCGACGGTATCGCGCTCGGCCATGTGGTGCTGCACGAGCCGCGCGTCGTCATCAACAACTACATCGCCGAGGACCTGCCGAAGGAAATCAAGCGGTTGGACGGCGCACTGGCCAAGCTGCGCGCCGATCTCGACCGCATGCTGGAGCGCGGCGACGTCGCCGAAAGCGGCGAGCACCGCGATGTGCTGGAAGCCTACCGGATGTTCGCCAACGACCAGGGCTGGTCGCACAAGCTGCACGAGGCGGTCGCCACCGGCCTGACCGCGGAGGCCGCGGTCGAGCGCGTGCAGTCCGACACCCGGGCGCGCATGCTGCGCTCCACCGATCCCTATTTGCGCGACCGCCTGCATGACCTGGAAGATTTGGGCTACCGGCTGATGCGGCAACTGGTCGGGCAGGACCACGCGCCTTCGCGCGAGCATCTGCCCGACAACGCCATCATCATCGCGCGCGCGATGGGACCGGCGGCGCTGCTCGACTATGACCGCAAGCGCCTGCGCGGGCTGGTGCTGGAGGAAGGCACAGCCAACTCCCACGTCTCGATCGTGGCCCGCGCGCTCGGCATCCCCGCGGTCGGCGAGGTGCCGAACGCGCCCGGCATCGCCGATCCCGGCGACGCCATCATTGTCGACGGCACCTCGGGTTCGATCTATGTCCGCCCGTCGGCGGAGATCGAATTGGCCTATGCCGAGCGGGTCCGTTTCCGCGCCAGGCGACAGGCGCAATATTTGGCATTGCGCGACAGGCCCTGCGTCACCAAGGACGGCCAGCCGGTCGAACTGATGATCAATGCGGGGCTCGTCATCGACCTGCCGCATATCGATGACACCGGCAGCGCCGGCATCGGCCTGTTCCGCACCGAACTGCAGTTCATGGTCGGCCAGGCCCTGCCGCGCTCCAGCGACCAGCTCGCGCTGTACCGCACGGTGCTGGACGCCGCCGGCTCCAAGCCGGTCACCTTCCGCACCCTCGACATCGGCGGCGACAAGGCGCTGCCCTATATGGAAGCCGTGATCGAGGAAAATCCCGCGCTCGGCTGGCGCGCGATCCGGCTCGGGCTCGATCGGCCCGGCCTGTTGCGCGGCCAGATCCGGGCGCTGCTGCGCGCCGGCGGCGGTCGCGCGCTGCGCATCATGTTCCCGATGATATCGGAAGTCGCCGAATTCGATGCGGCGAAGGCGATCGTCGAGCGCGAACTGACCTACTTGCGCCAGCACGGCCATGCGCTGCCGGAGCGGATCGATGTCGGCACCATGGTGGAAGTCCCGGCGTTGCTCTACCAGCTCGACGAGCTCTTGAAGCGGGTCGACTTCGTCTCGGTCGGGTCGAACGACCTGTTTCAGTTCCTGTTTGCGGTCGATCGCGGCAACGCCAAGGTTTCGGAACGCTTCGACACCATGTCGGCGCCGATCCTGCGGGCGCTGCGCGACATCGTGCGAAAAGCGCAAGCGGCGAAGAAATCCGCTTCCCTTTGCGGCGAGATGGCCTCGAAGCCGATCGGCGCGCTGGCCCTGATTGCGCTCGGCTATCGCTCGCTGTCGCTGTCGGCGACCGGGCACGGTCCGGTGAAGGCGATGATCCTCGATCTCGACGCCGGCAAGGCGGAAGCGATGATAATGCCGCTGCTGGACGCGCCGGCCGGCAGCGTGTCGATCCGGCAGAAGCTTACGGAATTCGCGGAAGCCGAGGGGCTTTCGTTGTAGCGAGGCCGCTTTCGAACGCCGCTCTGCCCGCATTTCCGCCATTCGAGACTGACCGATGTCGACGCTACCCGAAGCCAAACTGGATGTTCTCCTGGCGCACCACGCCTCCCTCGAGGCGCAGGTGCTCGGCCAGGTCAATTCCGAAAAATACGTCCAGATCACGCGCGAGCTCGCCGAGCTCAATCCGCTGATCGATGCGGTGAAGGCTTATCGTGCTACCGTCAAAGAGCTCGCCGATACCGAGGCGCTGATATCCGATCCCGCCAGCGACGCCGAGATGCGGGGCATGGCGGAAGCCGAGCGCGAGACGCTTGCCGCGCGCCGCACCGAGCTCGAGCAAAATATCCGCGTCGCGCTGTTGCCCAAGGACGCCATGGACGACCGCAACGTGGTGCTGGAAATCCGCGCCGGCACCGGCGGCGACGAGGCGGCGCTGTTCGCGGGCGACCTGTTCCGGATGTATGAGCGCTTCGCGGGCCTGCAGGGCTGGAAGGTCGACGTGATCTCCGCCAGCGAAGGCACCATGGGCGGCTACAAGGAAATCATTGCCGAGGTGAAGGGCCGCGGCGCCTTCGCCAAGCTGAAATTCGAATCCGGCGCGCACCGGGTGCAGCGCGTGCCCGACACCGAAACGCAGGGGCGGATTCATACCTCGGCGGCGACGGTCGCGGTGCTGCCCGAGGTCGAGGATGTCGATGTCGACATCAAGCAGGATGACCTCCGGATCGACACCATGCGCGCACAGGGCGCCGGCGGCCAGCACGTCAACAAGACCGAGTCCGCGATCCGAATCACCCACATTCCGACCGGCATCGTCGTGATGATGCAGGACAGCCGCTCGCAGCATAAGAACCGCGCCTCGGCGATGAACATATTGCGCTCGCGCATCTATGACGCCGAACGCCAGCGCATCGACGCCGCGCGATCGGCGGACCGCCGCGAGAAGGTCGGCTCCGGCGACCGAAGCGAGCGCATCCGCACCTATAACTTCCCGCAAGGCCGCGTCACCGACCACCGCATCAATCTCACGCTCTACAAGCTGCCGCAGGTGATTTCGGGTGAGGCGTTGGGCGAACTGATTGATGCGCTGACCACCGAGCATCAGGCCGCGCAGCTTGCCGCGCAAGGCGCCGCGGCGTGAGCGCAGGCTACTCGCTCGCCGGACAAACCGTCGAGGCTGCGCGGCGCGCGCTCGCGGCGCGCTTTGCGGCCGCGGCAATCGATTCCGCCGAGCTCGACGCGCGGATGCTGGTCGGAGCCGTGCTCGACCTCGATCTCACCGGCCTGATCGCCTCGGCAGCGCGGCGCGTCACTGCGAATGAGGCCGCAAGTGTCGAGGCCTTCGCGCGCCGCCGCGTCGGCGGCGAGCCGGTCGCGCGGATCCTCGGCCACAAGGAGTTCTGGGGGCTTGAGCTGCGGCTCTCGCCTGAAACGCTGGTGCCACGGCCGGACACAGAAACCGTGGTCGAGCTGGCGCTCGCCGTGCTGCGCGCGGCTCCGGTTTCCGGTTCGCATTTGCGTATCGCCGACATCGGCACCGGCTCGGGCGCGATTCTCCTGGCGTTGCTGCACGAACTCCCCGAGGCGCTCGGGATCGGCACCGATGTCAGCATCGCTGCGCTACGAACCGCGCGCCGCAATGCCACCGATCTCGAACTCGCGGAGCGCGCGGCGTTTGTGGCCTGCGACTATACCGCGGCGTTGTCGGGCCCGTTCGATCTGATCGTGTCCAACCCGCCCTATGTCCGATCGGGGGATATCGCGGATCTTGCTGGCGAAGTCCGCGACCACGACCCGCATCGCGCGCTCGACGGCGGCGCCGACGGCCTTGACGCCTACCGCACCCTGATCCCGCAGTCCGCGCGGCTGCTTGGGCCCGGTGGCGCGCTGGTGGTCGAAGCCGGTCGCGGACAGAGCTCCGACATTGAAGGATTGATGACAGCGGCAGGGTTAACGTTGGCAGCCCCGCCCAGGACAGATCTGGCCGGAATTCTACGGGCGGTGGCGGCCCGAAAATTGCCCTCATAAAAGCACCCAGGGATGCAAAAACCACTTGGAATATGTCCCGGGAGCGACTACGTTCCGCTCACAACGTCGGTGCAGGCCCCGTGGATGCCACGGGCAGAAGCCAGGGTTCTAGCCAGGGTTCTCATGGCGAGAGCCGCGCCGGGTGAAAGGTTCCAAAACGCAGGTCCAATTGAGCGCGATAGCCGAGAGAGCTGCGCGGCTTGTGACCGAAAAGCGGACGAAAGCCTGATATTGCGCTTGAAGACCTATGCAAGAAAACTGGGCTTGTTTTGGCAGGCCAAATGAAGGGTTCGTCGGCGATATGCGCTGGCGGGTGGGGAACGCGTCTTTGTTGCACGCGACGTTGACGAAAACGGCACGGATCGGAGCTTGCATCGTGACCAGATGCATCTGAAACGCGTGCGCCGGATCGGCCGGGATATGCCCCCGCAATGGCAGTTCATCGCTTTCACCCAGGGCTGGAATAAAGGCAGGACATGAGAAACGGTCAGAACAACAAGCGGATGCGTAACCGGAACAACAGCAGCAACAACAATAATAATAACAATAACAACCGGCGCGGCCAGAACCCGATGACCCGGGTGTTCGAATCCAACGGGCCGGACATCAAGATCCGCGGTACCGCCTCGCATGTCGCCGAAAAATACGTGCAACTCGCGCGTGACGCGCGCTCATCCGGCGACCCCGTCGCCGCCGAGAATTACTACCAGCATGCCGAGCACTATTTTCGCCTGATCGCGGCGGCGCAGGAGCAGTTCCGCCAGAACCAGCCGCAACCGCGTCCCGACGAAATGATTGCGGAGGACGGTGAGGAGGACGGCGAGAGCTTTTCGAGTTTTGGCCAGGAGCCCGGCTTCGTGCCCGTGCAACCGCAGCCCTATGTGCGCGACAACGGCCCGCGCGATCATCAGCGCGACGGTCAACCCTATCAGCGCGAGCAGCCGCCGCGCGAACAGCAACGCGATCGCGAACACCGCCCGCAGCCGCAATATCAACCCCAGCCGCAACCCCAACCGGTGGTCGCAGATACCGGCAGCGTTGACCGCCTGCCGTCGTTCATCACCGGGCCGCAACCGCAGATCAATGGCGGCCCTGGCGGCTATGAACCCGGCGGCGAGCGCGATCGCTTTCCGCGGCGCCGGCGCCGGCCGCATGGCCCGCGGCCCGAAGGCGTGGCTCAGCCCGCCGCCCCGAGCGACGATTTCAATCCGGGGAATGAGTAGCCGCAGCGCCAATAACTTAGTGGTCCCGGCCTTCGCAGGGATGAAGGGGAGATATCACCCCCGCGTCGCCGTCGATGACGGCACCAGCACCGGTTCCAGAGCCGGGATCAGGCGGGTGCGTTCGCGATGCGCGGGGATCACGCGATAGACCTGCTTGGTCGCTTCCACGATATGAACGCCGGCAAACGGCAGCGACAGCGCGGCGCCAACCCGTTCCCACGCCATCGCCGAGCGCAGGAACCAGCCGCGGGCGACCGGCGGCATGAACAACGCCTCGCCCCAGGCGGTCGGCGTGAACCAAGTCTGCCGCAACAATTGCGTGATCTGCGAGCGCGAATAGGGCCGGCCGTGACCGAACGGCGTATTGTCGGTGCGGGTCCACACCCCGCGTCGGTTCGGAATCACCGCGATCAGCCGTCCCGATGGCGCCAGCACCCGCCATACCTCGCGCAACAGGCCGGCCGGATCGTCTGACATTTCAAGCGCATGAACCAGCAGGATGCGGTCGACCGCGGCATCCGGCAGCGGCAGCAAAAACTCATCCACCAGCGAGGCGAGCGTGGGCCGCGCGGTGGGCCATTTCAGCACCCCCTGGGCGGCCGGCATAAAGGCGATGCAGCGCTCGGAATCTTCACGAAAAAGTCCCAGATAGGGCGTCGGATAACCGATGCCAAGCACGCGCTGGCCATCGGCGTGGGGCCAGCGCGCCCTAACGCCGCGATTGATCAACTGCCGCGCCACGATCCCGAGGCGTTGCGAATAGAAGTCGCGCAGGTCAATGACGTCCATGACACTTATCTAACACGCCGTCCGCGCCAGCCGCGCGCAGAATATTGCGTTGCCGCACCAGCGTTAACGCCATATCTGTCAGCTAACGAGGCCCGTTCTGGTTGCAATGGAGAAAAATCTTGGCCGCCGAGATTCGCTTGTTCCCCTGCCTGTCCGACAATTTCGGCTATTTGATTCATGACGACGCGACCAAGGCGACCGCCTCGATCGACGCGCCGGAAGCCGGCCCCATCATCAAGGCGCTGGAGCGCGAGGGCTGGAAGCTGACGGATATCCTGATCACCCATCATCATGGCGACCATGTCGGCGGCGTCGCCGAACTGAAGCAGAAATATGGTTGCCGGGTGGTCGCCCCGCACGACAAATCCACCAAGATCGCCAATGCCGATCTGCGCGTCGGCAATGGCGACGTCGTTAAGGTCGGCAACCTCCTGGCGCGGGTGCTGGAGACGCCAGGCCATACGCTCGACCACATTTCCTACGTCTTCGACGGCGACAAGGCGCTGTTCGCCGCCGACACATTGTTCTCGATCGGCTGCGGCAGGGTATTCGAGGGCACCTATCCGATGATGTGGGATTCGCTGCTCAAGCTCAGGGCGCTACCCGACGATTTCAAGCTCTATTGCGGCCACGAATATACCGCCTCCAACGTGAAATTCGCGCTCGCCGTCGATCCCGACAATGCCGCCTTGAAGGCGCGCGCCGAACAGGTGACGCGGCTGCGCGGCGAAAACAAGCCGACCGTTCCATCGCTGCTCGGCGAGGAGAAGCAAGCCAACATATTCCTGCGCGCCGACGATCCGTCGGTTGCGATCAAGCTGCACATGAAGGGCGCGAGTGCTGCCGATGTGTTCGGCGAATTGCGCGAACGCAAGAATAAATCCTGATGGATAGCGAACCGACCGCTGCCGACATCATCGCCCGCCTCGAACTGAGGCCGCATCCCGAAGGCGGCTATTATCGCGAGACCTTTCGCGATTGCCGCCCCGACGCTCAGGGTCGCGCCTGCTCCACCGCGATCTACTTTCTGCTGGCGCGTGGCGACTGCTCGCATTGGCATCGCATCGACGCAGCCGAGGTCTGGCACTATTACGCCGGCAGCGCGCTGAGCCTGCGGATCGCCAATGACGGCTGCAGGCCGCACGCGGTGAGGTTAGGGCCCGATCTCATGCGCGGCGAGCGGCCGCAGGCGATCGTGCCCGCATCCGCCTGGCAAAGCGCCGAAACCACCGGCGACTGGACGCTGGTCGGATGCACGGTGGCACCGGGATTCGAATTTGCGGACTTTGAATTGGCCCCGAAAGACTGGGAGCCCTGCTGAATCCCGTCGTTCGAAATAACTCGGGTGGGCAAAACGAGGCGTGCCCACCAATTGAATCCGCAGCAACTTGTCGGTGGGGCACGGCGCAAGTGCGCCGCTGCCACCCTTGCGCAGTCACCGCTTTCCTTTGAACATATCCTTCGCCGCAATCAGGCCGCCGCCGGCGATGAAAATCGCAGCGAGCCCGATATTTGCGCTCGGCTTGGCAAAGCCCGCCAGAATCAGGAACGCCGTCGACAACAGCGGCGTCGCGTAGGACGCAGCACCCAGCACGCGGATATCGCCGCGCTTCATACCGATATCCCAGGCGTAGAACGCAGCCCCCACCGGCCCGATGCCAAGGCTTGCGACCGCGAGCCATTGCAGCAGCGTCTCGGGCCACACCGTGACTTCGACGACGGCATGCACGGCGGTAGCGAGCAACGCGGTTGCGAAACAAAATCCCGCGACCGCATCCGTCGGAACCGATTTGAGCCGGCGCGACATCACCGAATAGGTGGCCCAGACGAAGGCCGCGACGAAGGCTGCGACAAGTCCGGGCAGCTGCCCGGGCGTGAAGCCGCCGCCGCGGTTGCCGGCGAACAGGAGCACCGTCCCGGCAAGCCCGAGCATCGCGCCGATGATGTGATGGGGCGCCAGCCGTTCGCCGGGCAACAGCGAAGAGAACAGCACGATCAAAAGCGGCCACAGGTAATTCAACAGGCCGGCCTCGGCCGGCGGCGCAAATCGCAGCGCCAGGAAATACAGCGCGTGATAGCCGAACAACCCACCGACGCCGACGATCCAGGCGAGCGGCGGCTGCGCGAGAGCGCGGATCGCTTCACCACGCCCGATCCATGTCAGCGATCCGACCAGCCCGCCGATCGCAAACGTCATCGCCGCGAGCTGAAACGCCGGGATCGTACCGGTCGCCACGGTCATCACCGCAAGCAGCGACCACATCAGGATCGCGGTCAATCCGATCAGGGTGGCGGCGCGGGGGGTCATCTTGTTCGTCATTGCGAGCGAAGCGAAGCAATCCAGTGTTGGGGAAGCAAGGCCTGGATTGCTTCGTCGCAAGCGCTCCTCGCAATGACGAGGAAATCAATCAAACCATATACTGGCCGCCGTTGACGGACAGCGTCGAGCCGGTGATGGCGCCGGCATCGTCGGCGGCAAGGAACACCACGGCGCGCGCGATCTCCTCGGGCTCGCCGAGGCGACCGACCGGGATCAGCGGCAGGATGGCCTTTTCCAGGACGTCCTTGGGCACCGCCTGCACCATCTCGGTGTTGATGTAGCCGGGGCAGATCACGTTGACGGTGATGCCGCCCTTGGCATTTTCCAAGGCGAGCGCCTTGGTGAAGCCGATATCGCCGGCTTTGGCCGCGGAATAGTTGACCTGGCCGAACTGGCCCTTCTGGCCGTTGATCGACGAGATGTTGATGATGCGGCCGAACTTGCGGGCGCGCATGCCCTCGATCACCTGGCGCGTCACGTTGAACAACGAGCCGAGGTTGGTGTTGATCACGGCATTCCACTGCTCGAGTGTCATCTTGTGGAACGCGCCGTCGCGGGTGATGCCGGCGTTGTTGACCAGCACTTCGACCGGGCCTAGATCGGCCTCGACCTGCTTGACGCCCGCAGCGCAGGCATCGAACGAGCTGACGTCCCATTTGTAGGTGGCGATGCCGGTCTCGGCCTTGAACTTCTCCGCCGCCGCGTCATTGCCGGCGTAGCTGGCGGCGACCTTGTAGCCTGCCGCCTTCAGCGCCTTGCTGATCGCAGCACCAATGCCCCGCGTTCCCCCCGTGACTAACGCAACCCGTGTCATGTCGTATCCTTCCCTTGGCGTTTCTCTTCGCGTTTCCCTTTGGAGTTTTCCTGGAGTCTCCCTTGGCGCATTTGAACTACGCTTCTCATGTAGCTTCGGATTATGCGAGCGGTTTGACCAACATCAAGAACAAAACGCCCGGAACGGGTTCCGGGCGTTGTCTCTTTAGTTCAGCGCCGTGCGGTCGCGAAAGAACAAGATGTTCGCAATCGCTGCCGTCTTTTTAGTCGCGCGCAATGCACATCGCGATGCCCATGCCACCGCCGATGCACAGCGTGGCGAGGCCCTTCTTGGCGTCGCGTTTTTGCATCTCGTGCAGAAGCGTCACCAGCACGCGCGCGCCGGAAGCGCCGACGGGATGGCCGATCGCGATCGCGCCGCCGTTGACGTTGACCTTGGAGGTATCCCAGCCGAGGTCCTTGTTGACGGCGCAGGCCTGCGCCGCGAAGGCCTCGTTGGCCTCGATCAGGTCGAGGTCGCCGATGCTCCAGCCGGCCTTCTTCAGCGCGGCGCGCGAGGCGGGAATAGGCCCGGTGCCCATGATCTTCGGATCGACGCCGGCCTGGGCCCACGACACGATACGCGCAAGCGGCTTCTTGCCTTCCTTGGCCGCCTGCTTCGCGGTCATCAGCACCACGGCGGCCGCGCCGTCGTTGATGCCCGAGGCGCTGCCGGCGGTGACGGTGCCGTCCTTCTCGAAGGCAGGCTTGAGCTTGGCCATCCCCTCCAGCGTCGCGCCATGGCGCGGATATTCGTCGGTATCGACCACGATGTCGCCCTTGCGGCTCTTGATGGTCACGGGGACGATCTCGTCCTTGAACTTGCCGGCCTTCTGCGCCGCTTCGGCCTTCTGCTGCGAGGCCACCGCGAATTCGTCCTGCTGAGGACGGGTGATCTGGTATTGCCGGGCGACGTTCTCGGCCGTGTTGCCCATGTGGTAGCCGTTGAAGGCGTCCCACAGCCCGTCCTTGATCATGGTGTCGACGAACTCCACCGGTCCCATTTTCACGCCGCCGCGCAGATATTGCGCGTGTGGCGCCATGCTCATGGATTCCTGGCCGCCGGCGACGACGATTTCGGAATCGCCGTTGAGCAGCGCCTGGTAGCCGAGCGCGACGGTTCGCAGGCCCGAGCCGCAGAGCTGGTTGACGCCCCAGGCCGGGACTTCCACCGGGATGCTGGCGGCGATCGAGGCCTGACGGGCCGGGTTCTGGCCCTGCGCCGCGGTCAGGATCTGGCCCATGATGACTTCGGACACCCGCGCCGGCTCAACGCCTGCGCGCTCCAGCGCGGCCTTGATGGCGATGGCGCCGAGGTCGTGGGCCGGCATGGTGGCGAACGCGCCGTTGAAACTTCCGACCGGGGTGCGGGCGGCGCTGACGATGACGACATCGTCTGACATGGGCATCTCCTGGGGCTTTGAGGGGTCGTTTTCGAATCGGCAGTCGCCGGTAATGGCGCGCCAGTTTCTTCCCTATCCTGTTAACGTCGTTGAGGCATGTCAATTGGCCGGAGGCCGGAATCGCGCTGCGGCGCATTCAATTTGACGTTGTTGGGTGTTTCCTGAGCAAGGGAAATGCTTGGGAATTAACCGTGGCGCACAAAACGGTAGCCGAACCTCTTTGAAAATGCTTATTTTGTTGCGATGCATAGCTGGTCGGCCCTTCGGCGACGCCGTCGGGTTCCCTTCTCGGTTGCGAATGTGTGAGCCCATGGCGAAATCAGACCAACCCACCACGATCAAGAAATACGCAAACCGCCGGCTCTATAATACCGGTACCAGTACCTATGTGACGCTGGAGGACCTCGCGGCGATGGTGAAGGAGGGCGAGGATTTCCTCGTCTATGACGCCAAGACCAGCGACGATATCACCCGCTCGGTGCTGGCGCAGATCATCTTCGAACAGGAAAACAAGGCCGGCCAGAATCTTCTGCCGACCACGTTCCTGCGGCAGCTGATCCGCTTCTACGGCGACAGCATGCAGATGGTGGTGCCGAAATTTCTCGAGCAGTCGATCGACACGCTGACGCGCGAGCAGGAGAAATTCCGCAAGCAGCTCGCAAGCACCTTCAGCGGCACGCCCTTCGCTCCGCTGGAGGAGCAGGTCCGGCGCAACATGGAATTGTTCCAGCAGACCTTCTCGATGTTCAAGCCGTTCGTGCCGCCGCGGGCCGGGGCGACGACGGAGGCCGAGAAAGCCGCCGAGCCGGCGCCGAGCGAAGACAACATCGACGATCTGCGCCGCCAGATGAAAGAGATGCAGGAACGCCTCGACCGCATGTCGGAACCGAAGAAGGAATCGGAACCGAAGAAGGAAGAGTGAGGCGCCGTCAGCCCGCCGCCGGCAACGCGCTTTCCGGCGTCTTGCCCCACGGTCGTTCCGCCGAGGCGAGGCCGATCAGCCGGCCCTGGATGTAGTCGCAGCCCCAGTCGCGCAAGAGGCTGGCGGATTGCTCGTCCTGCACCCACTCGGCGACCGTCTTGATCTGGAGCCTTCGCGCCAGATCGATCAACGTCTGCACGAAGGCGCGATCGTCCGCCGAACGCGCGATGTTCTGGACGAAGGCGCCATCGATCTTGACGATATCCACGTCGAGCTTGCGCAAGTTTCGGAACGAGGTGTAGCCGGCGCCGAAATCGTCGATTGCGATGCGGCTGCCGAAGTTCTTCAGCCGGGTCACGAAGCCGCGCAGATCGTCGATATCCTGGATCGCCACCGTCTCGGTGATCTCGACGATCAGCCGCGCGGCGACGCCGGGATGCGCGCGCATCAAGGATTCGATCGAGGCCCACCAGTCCGGATCCATCGTGGTATCCGGCGAAATGTTGAGGCTGAGCTCGACGCCGGGCGACGCGGCGAGTTCGGCGACCACGAGTTCGAGCACGCGGTGATCGACCAGCCGGATCAGGCCGAGCCGTTCCGCAACCGGAACGATGTCGGGCGCGAGCAGCACCCGCCCGTCCCCCTGCTCCATGCGGATCAGGCACTCGTAGAACGCCACTTGCCGCGAACGCGCGTCAACCACCGGCTCGAACGCCGTCACGATCCGCCGCTCGTTGAGCGCGGTGACAATCTCGTCGGTGACGCGGATATTGACCTTCCGCTGCGCGTCGCGCTCGACATTCGGCCGCCACAGCGAGAACGAGCCGGCGCGGCGGCGCTTGGCGGCGTCGAGCGTCTCGGCGGCACGGTTGATCGCCTCGTCCGTAGAGCGCGCGTGGCGCGGCACGCTGACGGCGCCGACCGAGGCCGTGACCGAGACCGGCCCCGACCGGGTCGGCACCACATCGTCGCGGACACAGGCCAGGAAACGTTCGGCGGCGACGTTCATGTCGTCGACGGTGCAGTTCTTCAGGATCAGCCCGAACTTGTTGCCGGAGAAACGGCCGAGCACGTCGCCACCACGCAGCCGCGCGCGGATGCGTGAGGCGACTTCCGAGATGACCGCATCGGCGACGTCGAAGCCGAAGGCGTCGTTGATGCGCGCCAGATGATCAATCCCGATCAGCATGAACACGCAGGCGGAGCGGAAGCGCTGAGTTTCCTCGATCGCTTCGGCCAAGGCTGCGATCAGATGGGTGCGGTTGAGCTCGCCGGTCAAGGGATCGTGCCGCGACAGTTTGAGAAGCTGTTCGTCGCGGGCGTGGCGCTCGTTGTTGATGCGGACGATGCCTTGCGCGCGGGCCGGCCGGCCGTCGGCGCCGGGAAACCAGCAGCCGGTCTCCTCGATCCAGAGCACGGGCGCGGAGGTCGAGGTGCGTACGCCATATTCGATTCGGTAGGGCGTACCCTCGCCGCCGTGGACCGGCTGGGAATGGCCGAGCGCGTCGGTGCGGACCGCCCGTTCCGGCTCGATCAATTTCGCATATTCCGCCCCGGTCGCGAGCGCACCCGCGGGAATGTCCGGGAAAACCGCGCCGATGTGATCGCTCCAGTCGATCGCGTCGCTGGCGATATCCCAGACAAAGGCGGCCTGGCCGATCGAGGCCAGGATGGTTGAGGCCATGGTTGAGGCTTGCGGGGGTGAGGATGTCAAGATCGCCTCGTTTCGGGACAGTGCCAAAGTGATTCCCGGACCTTAAGGATAGTGCGTGTCTTGCCGGCGACCCTAGACAAAGTTGATAAATATTCCGCAAACCATGTTTACAGGCCGGACCGGAACAAATCGGGGATGGCCGGCATGGTCCTTGCGAATACCGAAGTCAGCAGGGGCGGTACCGTCCCAAAACGTGACAGTTCAACCGGACTTCGGTTTGCGATGTTAAGTACGGATCGACCAGAGCATGCGACAGACGACGCCGTCTTTGAGGACGCAAAGTCGGCTTGCGTCGCGCTGGTGCCGGTCGCACAAGAGGCCCAATGGTCGCACCCGCAGGTGCGTCGAGCGCCGCCCGACCCGACCTTCGTCGCGCAGTTGATCGCAACCGCCGAGCATTTCCCGCAGACGCGGAGCCTGCGGCGTGCCACCACTGCGGATGCGCTCTCCGCCTACCGATCGCAACAGGCGCCGAGGGTGCAGGGCGCAGGATCCTGGATGCGGCAGATTATCTAAGGATTTGGCGCTTGCGGCGACTCGGGTGAAGCCGGCGCGCCGTTGCTCGGCTGCAACTCCGGGGATGCTATCTGCGGCGACGGCTCGCTCGCTGCGACGGCCTCCGGAGAGGCAACCTGCGGCGAGGGCTCGCTCGCTGCGACGGCCGGCTGCGCCATCCTCGGCTCCGCGATGATCGAGCAGCACGGATTCGGCGACCGACACCGGCGGAGCCGATGGCGCCGGCGGAGGTGAAGGCTCTGGCTCGAAGCGCGGTTCGACGGGGCGATTGTCCGCTTTGGTGTCGGCCTGCACGTCAGCCGTTTGGGTCGCACGCCGCGAGACGGCGACAGCGGGCGCAAGCTGCATTCCGCGCCGTGCACGCAGCGCGATGCCCGACGCGAAATCCGCCAGCGCCAGCAAGGTCAAAAGGAAACAGGTCGAGCTGGCAAACTTCGGCCACAGCAGGAATTCGGCCGCGGCTCCGCCGAACACGATCAACGACAGCAAATGATCGGTGAGGTATTTCGCGCCCGGACGCGCGCCCTTGATGACCTCGAGCAAGAGCATCAGGATGCCAAGCGCAACCAGGATGTCGCTCATCGTGACCGGCCAGCCGCTGCCCGACATCAGCGTCAACTTGAACAGCGGATCCGCAAGGGATACGCCGGGCATCAGCAAGACGAGGATGTTGTAGATCGCCAGCGGAATCAGAAGTAGCGGAAAACCGACCATGGACATCGGTGGGGCCTTGTTAGGAGATGGGGAGCCCGGGCGAAGCGCCTTCTCCACTACCGGGATTCGTCCTGCCTCACTCGCCGGCCGAATTCGGGCAGCGGCGGCCTATCCGCCCGCCTTCCACGATCAGGATTCCTTCTTGGCCTTCAGGACCTGCCGACCCTTGTACATGCCGGTCTTGAGGTCCAGGTGGTGCGGGCGGCGCAATTCGCCGGAATCCTTATCCTCGACATAGGTCGGTTTCTTCAACGCATCCGCCGAGCGGCGCATGCCACGCCGCGAAGGCGATGTTTTTCGTCTGGGAACGGCCATAGCGGTATCCTCTAGGGGTGTTCTGGTGAGGCATCGTCCGCGGGCGGACGGCTGTAGCGAAAGCCAGCGAGCCGGGATGCCGATCAAGGCCGCGCTTATAGAGGATGGGATCGCGCAAAGCTAGAGCACGATCCGGAAAAGCGGCCGAAAATCGGGTCAAAAGGCGGGATCTTCACGCCAGCAACGCTGCGCGCTCTGGGCCCGGACCATGTAGGTTCCGGCCAGGCGGCGCACCCCCGGGCCCGGATTGCGGGCGCTGCGCTTGACCGGGTTGGGCAGGATTGACGCCAAGACGGCCGCTTCGCGCGGCGACAGGCTGGCCGCTGAATGGCCGAAGGCGTACGTCGACCCCGCCTCGGCGCCGAACTGGCCGGACGGGCCGAGTTCGGCGATGTTCAAATAGATCTCGAGAATCCGCTGTTTGGGCAGCACGAAATCGATCCACAGCGCCAGCGGAAATTCCAGCACCTTGCGGATCGGACCGGGGATCGGCCACAGGAAGAGGTTCTTCGCCACCTGCTGGGTGATGGTCGAGGCGCCACGGAGCGCCCCGCCCTCCTCGGCATCATCGATCACTTCGCGCACGGCGCCCCAATCGATGCCATGATGCTTGCAGAAATGCGCGTCCTCGGAGGCGACCACCGAGCGCGGCAGGTAAGGAGAAATCGCACCGAAATCGATCCATTGCCGCTGCTCCGGTTCGCCTTGCAGGTGCCGCCAAACCATCATCGTCGAGACCGGATGACCCGTCCGATAAAGCGGCGTCAGGACATAGGGCACGAGCAGCGCGGCCAGCAGGATCAGAGCCAAGGTCCGCAGCAGGCGCAAATCGAAAGTTTCCGGTTCAAGGCTGAATGGCGGAGCGGATAAATCGCTTCCGAATATAGGGTATCTCTCTGAGATTTCCCGCTTTTTCAACCGCTTTTGCAGGCCTCGGTCGCGGCGTGCGCAATTGACGAAGCCCTTGCCATCAACGATTGTCCGGCGAATTTGTCACCGGATTTCCACCGGCTTTCCACCGGCTTTCTCCTGGAGTTTTGATTTGATGACCGGCATGGCCCTTACCGATTTTACCACGCGACTGGATAGGACCGCGGAGGATACCGAAACCCTGCTTGCAAAACTGTTGTCGGATGCGCTGCAGCCCGACGAGATCGTGCGGCCCAAGCGGCTGATGGACGCCATACGCTATTCGAGCCTCGGCGGCGGAAAACGCTTGCGGCCGTTTCTGGTGGTCGAGAGTGCGGCCGTGTTCGGCGTCCCGCGCGAGGCAGCCCTGCTGGCCGGCGCCGCGCTCGAATGCATCCACTGCTATTCGCTGATCCATGACGACCTGCCGGCGATGGACAACAGCGATCTGCGCCGCGGCCGGCCGACACTGCACAAACAGACCGACGACGCCACCGCGATCCTCGCCGGCGACGGGTTGTTGACGCTCGCCTTCGACATCATCACCCGCGACGAAATCCATGAGGACCCGACCGTACGGCTAAAGCTGACGCGCGCGCTGGCGCGCGCATCGGGAATTGGCGGAATGGTCGGCGGCCAGATGCTGGACCTCGCAGGCGAGGGGCGGTTCGGCGACCGCGAGCCGGTCGACGTGGCGCGGCTGCAGCAGATGAAGACCGGTGCGCTGTTGCGTTTCGGCTGCATTGCGGGTGCGATCCTCGGCCAGTCCTCGCAAAAGGAATACGAAGCGCTCGACGATTACGGCCGCGCGCTCGGCGAAGCCTTCCAGATCGCCGACGACCTGCTCGACGTCGAGGGCGATGCGGCGGCGCTCGGCAAGCAGACCGGACAGGACGCGGCGCTCGGCAAGACCACCTTCGTCACCCAGCTCGGCATCGACGGCGCCAAACAGCGCGTACGCGACCTGTTGGCGCGCGCCGACAAGGCGCTCTCGATCTTCGGCGCCAAGGGCGACGTGCTGCGCGCGGCGGCGCGGTTCGTCGCCGAACGCAAGAATTGAAGACGCCGATGGCCAACAGGGAAGCCGACGACGCACTGATTGTCCGCTTCCGGAACATGTCCCTGCCGGTCCGGGTGGTCTATGCGCGCCCGCGCACGTTTACCTCGGTTGCCATCGGAACCCTGGCGTTCTTCCTGCTGCCGGGCGCGTCGCGGCTGGTTAGCCGCCTTCTGATCTCCTGGGATATTTTCGCTTCGCTCTATCTGATGCTTGCCTACATCATGATGTTTCGCTGCGGTCTCGCCCATATCCGCCGCAACGCGGCGCTGCAGGACGACGGCCGTTTTCTGATCCTGACGGTGACCGCGCTCGGCGCGTTCGCCAGCATCGCCGCGATCGTGTTCGAACTCGGCGCCTCGCATCACGCCGTCCCGCAACTGGCGCTGGCGACCGTAACCATTGCGCTGTCATGGGCGGTGGTGCATACCGCCTTCGCGCTGCACTACGCCCATGATTATTACCGCGGCGCCAAGCCCGGCGGGCTGCAGTTTCCTAGCGGCGACCAGCAAGATCACGCCGACTATTGGGACTTCGTGTATTTTTCCTTCGTGATCGGCATGACCGCGCAGGTCTCCGACGTCGGAATCACCGACAAGACCATCCGCCGCACCGCGACGGTGCACGGCATCATCTCGTTCATCTACAACACCGCGTTGGTCGCACTGATGGTCAACATCGCCGCCAGCGCGATTTCGTCATAGAGCATAATCCGGAAAAGGCCTGCCCCGCCCTTGATGCGGGGTAGACACTGATTTCCTCGCGACAAACGCGTAACGCGTTTGCGCGGAGATCATGCTCAATCAAAAAGCTTAGCCCCATCACTTGCAGATCTGAACGTTGCCGCCGCCACCTTCCCAGGGGCCGCCCTGGGCAAAGGTCCGGAATTCGATGTGACAACCGCGCTGCACCGGGCGGCAACCGCGCATATCGCAAACCACCTGGCCCGAGCCCGATGCCTGTGGCTTGGCCGCGCTTGCTTCCGGCTTCGGTCGTTCGCGGAAAGATCGGTCCTGGCGGATGTCCTGATCGCGTTTTGCCACCGGTGTCTTGCCGCGCCGTTTCTCGCATTCATTGTCATCGTTGAGGAACGAGCCGTCGGCACAGGCGATCTTGCTGCAGTGATCGCCGTCAGTCCTGAAGCCGTGCTCGCAGACCGGCGGGCAGACCCGCGACGATTTCTGCCTGATCGCGTCCAGCGCGTCGCTGGAGGCGACCTTGACGTCGAATTTCGTTCCCGCGTAGCGGTTGAACAGCGACAGCGAGCGTTGCGATGACGCGTTCCAGTCGCCATCGGCCGCAGCGGCAAGGCAGCCGACGCGGCGCAATTCGCTCTGCACCGACTTGGTGACATCGGCCGGCGGCGGTGCGGGGGTCAGGGCGGCGAGGTTCGGCGCCTGTTCAGGTGATGGGGCTGTCGTCGCAGGCTTGACGGCGGCGGCATCGGCGGCGGCCGCCGTCTCGGTGCGTTTACGTTCGGCCTCAGTGGCGTGGTCCTGCGCGACCTGCTTGGCCTTTTCGGCGGCGAGCCGCGCCTGCTCGGCCAATTTCGCATCCGCTGCGGCCTTGGCCTGCGCTTCCTTCTGCGCACCCGCGGCAGCAAGGCGCGCCCGCTCGGCTTCCGCGGCCTGCGCCTTTTCGGTCGCGGCGACGCCGGCTTCTTCGGCCGCGATCTTCTCGAGCTGGAGCCTTGCGAGGCTCGCGTAGAAGCCTTCGGGATATTGCGCGAGGAAGACGCTGAACGCCGCCTTGTTGCCGACCTGCAGGGCCAGCTCGTAGTCGCGCCGCGCCGCGGCCTGGGAACTCGGCGCGGGTTCCGACGTCACCGCGCGGGCCGGTACCAGCGGCACATCGTCGCCGCCGAGCGAGCCATAGACGAACGGCTCCTGGCGATTGCCGGTGCTTTTCAGTACCTCGTCGCGCACGAATCCGAAGGCCTTGCGGACGTCGAGCCCGGGCGTCGTCAGATGATTGGCGAGCGCGATCGTGAACGGGCTGTTCTTGCCGTCGCCGTCCTGCGCCGTGGAGCCGGCTTTCGCCGAATAGGCGATCAGCGTATTCGGGCTGGCCGGCTCGACCTTGGCGAGGCCGCGGCCGATGCTGCGCGAGGCCACCGTGTGCTTCATGCTCTTGGCAAACGGATTGTCGCGACAGGCGTCGAGAATGACCAGCCGAAGCTGCTTGGCGGGTTCGAGCGATACCAGGACGCGATCCAGCGACAAGCCCTCGTCGTAAACGTCGGTATCGCGTTCCAGCTTCGCATCGACCGGGATCAGGTAGTTGGTGCCGTCGACCTCGATGCCGTGGCCGGCGTAATAGACCACCGCGATATCGGCGTCGCGGGCGTTGTTTTCGAAATCGCGTAGCGCCCGCCGCGTCTCCGAGGCCGAAAGGTCGTGCCGGGAATCGACCACGTCGAATCCCGCCTCCTTCAGCTTTGCCGCGACGACGGCAGCGTCATTGACCGGATTCGCCAACGCCGGGGCATTTTGATAAGCCGAATCGCCAAGCACCAGCGCGACGCGCTTTTCGGCGAATGCCGGCTGGCACACCAGCAGGAGTAGCGCGGCCAGCAAAGCCTTTCGCAAAGTTGAAACCCCCCGCAAAATTGACGATCCAGTCGAATGCATCCCAATGCTCCCGGAACTGGTAATTTGTCCGTACGTCCCTATCAGAAGACGGCGTCGGTCCCTTGTGAGCCAAGTCACGAACCCGCTTTCACGAACCCGTTTTCACCTGTTTCCACGAACCTATTTCGAAGGCGCCAGCCACCCCCTTATTTTTGGTATCGCCAGATCGCCCTCGGTTCAGCCCTTTGCCGATCAGGATTTTCCGCTAAAGATCGGGATACCTGAGATCAGGATACTTGGCCGCAAACTGGAGAACCCCCGTGACCCATGACCGTTCAAGCGTCGAAGCCGTGGTGCAACACTATTTCGATGGCCTATACGAAGGCGACGCCGACAAGATCGGCGCGATCTTCCATCCCACCGCCGATCTGCGTTGGGTGGAAAAAGGCGAACTGAAAGTCCTGACCGTGCCCGATTGGCTGAATTGGATCAGGAAACGCCCGTCCGCCAAGGCCGAGGGCAAGCCGCGCGAGGACTTCATCGTCACCATCGACCGTTCCGACGCCTCCACCGCCTTCATCAAGGTACGTTGCCAACTGCCGCCGCGCTATTTCACCGATTATCTGGTGGCCATGAAACTTGCCGACGGCTGGCAGATCGTCTCGAAATCCTACCGCTACGACCTGCGGGATTAGGATGCCCGCAGGTCGATAGTTCGCGCATGATCTTTTTGGAAAACCGGTACGCACTTTTCCGGATCATGCGCTAGGCCCTCCGCAATGGAAGCTTCGTTCCAGATATTCCTGATCCTGCTTGTGGTGCTGGCGGGCACCGCGCTATTGGCGCGGCGGATCGATGTCGCGCCGGCGATCCTGCTCTTGATCGCCGGCATCGCGCTCGCTTTCGTGCCTCACATGCCACCGCTGGAATTGCCGCCCGAGCTGGTGCTGCTGGTGGTGTTGCCGCCGCTGATCTATTCGGCCGCCGTCGCCATGAGCTGGCGCGAGTTCAGATTCAACCTGCGTCCCATCATCCTGCTGGCGGTCGGCTGCGTGATCTTCACCGCGGCCGCGGTCGCGGCAGCGACGCACTATGTGATCGGCCTGCCCTGGAACGTAGGCTTCCTGCTCGGGGCCATCGTCGCGCCGACGGACGCCGTGGCGCCGCTGGCGATTGCCCGCAAGCTCAACATGCCCCGCCGCATCATGGTCGTGCTTGAGGGCGAGGGCCTTGCCAACGACGCCACCGCGCTGATCCTCTACCGCTTCGCGGTGATCGCGATCTCCACGGGCGCGTTCTCGCTGCCGAAAGCAGCGAGCGAGTTCGCGACGATCGTGGTCGCCGAGATCGCGTTCGGCGCGGCGGTGGGCTGGATCAGCTTGCGGGCGCGTCACTGGGCGCGCGACCCCCAGGTCGAGATCATATTGTCGCTGCTCACGCCCTATGTCGCGTACTGGCTGCCGGAATATTTCGGCGGCTCCGGCGTGATCGCAACCGTCGCCTGCGGGCTCTATGTGAGCTGGAACGGCCCGCTCTGGATCTCCGCCGCGACCCGCCTGCAAGGCATCTTCTTCTGGGATCTCGCGATCTACGTGATCGAGGGGCTGCTGTTCCTGCTGACGGGATTCCAGATGCGGTCGCTGTTCGAGAAATCGAAGGCGTTTCCGCTTCAGGACATCCTGCTCGCGACCGCGCTGGTGGTGGCGATCGTCATCGTCGCGCGGTTCGCCTGGGTCTATCCCGCGACCTACCTCCCGAGGTTGGTGAACCCGAGCTTGCGGCAACGCGATCCGTCGCCGCCGTGGCAATGGGTGTTCATCCTGTCATTTGCCGGCGTGCGCGGCGCGGTCACGCTCGCCGCCGCGCTGGCGCTGCCATTCGTGTGCGCCAATGGCGACGCCTTCCCCGATCGCGACCTGATCCTGTTCGTCTCGTTCGGCGTCATCCTGATCACGCTGGTGGGACTGGGTCTCGGCCTGTCGCCGTTGGTGCGCTGGCTTGGCGTCGCCGACGCCGGCCGCGGCGAGCATGTCGCCGAGCATGAAGCGGAAATCGCGGCGCGACGCCAGGCGCTGGACGCGGCGCTCAAGTCGCTCGAAGCCATCACCGAGAATCGCGATCTCTCCGAGGAAGTCGTCACGCGCTTGCGCGCACGGCATGACGTCCGCGCCAACCAGCTGCCGGCCTCGATCGACCCCGATGCCTATGAGGTCTCCGCGATAGGTACCGCACTGACCCGCGAACTGATCGCGGCGGAGCGCAAGTTCATCCATCTGCTGCTGCGCGACGGCAAGATCACCGACGAGGTCAGGCGGCGGATCGAACGCGACCTCGACCTGGAGGAAGCAAGCCTCGCCAACCGGGAATATCGGACGGTGCCGCTGTGAGGCGTGATTCGAATTTCAAACAGCTTACTCCATCGTCGTCGCCCGGCTTGACCGGGCGATCCAGTATTCCAGAGACGGCAGTGCTCACAAGAGACGTCAAGGCTTACTGGATGCCCCGCCTGAAGCGGGGCATGACGAGCTGGGAATATGACTTCGCGTTCCCGCGGCGCGGAGAGCGCCCGAGTTGTTGTGCGAACCGCCCTAGAAAATAAGAGGGCGCGGGGAATGCCGGGTGCCCAATGCACCCGCAGCCTCGTGTGCGCTTTGTAGTTTTAGTATGCACACGAGTATTCACAGCGGAGGCACCGGAAACATCCGGCATTCCCCACGCAATGGTTTTACGGCTTATTGCGCGCTCTCCCCGGGGACCGGGCTTTCTTGCCCCCGTCGTCCGCTGAGATGTTCTTCGCGACCTTAACGCCAGCGTCGGGGCGCCAGGACCACACGCCTTCGCCGTCCGCATCCAGCGCGTTCGTCTAGCGACACCGCCGCGTCCACCGCATCCCGCACCCAACGTCCGTGACGATCGCGATACGCCCCTCTAGTGGGACGGGATGCGCGAAGAATGCTGCTGATTTGGGGTTTCGAGCAATATCGCCGGCCTGCGGCACAATGGCACGACGGGCAATTTACGCATGACACACATGCGCAAACTGCCCGTCGGGCAAATCGAACCGCTGCGTCAGCCGCCACCGGTCGGTGGACAGTCCCGATTAACCAACCCTTCATGTTCTCACTTAGCCGATCCAGAGCCTCACGAGCTGATCGACGGAAACCGGGCCAGCGCCGGCCGCAATAAAATAAAGCAGCATCAGTGCGTATATCAATTCCGGCTGGTACAGCCAATCGTCGACACGATCTGCCCGGTCAATCGGCTTGTAGCTCGCAACCACCGTTGGAGAGCTCGTCAAGAGGGCCACCGAACAAATGACCAGAAGGCCAAGGGCGGCCAGCGGTGTGAGAAATCCGACCGCGACGCCCAGGCCGCCAAGGAATTCAACTCCCGGAACAAACCATTGCAATATGCCGGTGCGCGGGATGCCAAGGACCCTGAGCGTCTCTACAAATGTCTTATGTCTTTCCTTGTTCGTGAGCTTGTGAAATCCGGACAAGACGAAGAACGAACCGAGCGCAAAGCGCATCGCCGCGATCGCAGGCAATATTCCCCCAATTCCGTCAAGCAAGATCTCTCGCACGGTTCAATGCCTTTGCGCTCATGTGTCGTGCGGTTTAGCCGTAAGCGACGCCCGGCTTGCTTTGCCCAACTTCGATAATATAGCCATCGGGATCGCGAATGTAGCAGCGCGTCTCGCCGTACTTGTCCTTTGGCTCGGTGATAAACTCGGCTCCTCGACTTCGCCATAGTTGATAGCAGGCTTGAATATCCGCAACGCGAATATTCATAAAGCAGCTGACTGAAATCGGGGTCGGCGGGGACGCTGAGCGTTACCGACGGTTTGTCGGGTGTCGGACCGCCCCCGACGTTGACAATGAGCCACGTGTTCGCGATCTGGATGTACCCCGGCGCGCCCTTGCTATCGCCTCGGCTCAGAATGCGACTACCGAAGACTGTTTCGTAAAATCGAAGCGATCGCGCGATGTCGGCGACGGTGAGAAAGTGTGCGACGGTAATGCCGTCCTGCGGCGGCATCTGATAGCTTTTCTGCTCGACTTGTACCGGGTTCATAGACGACTCCCATTCGGATATGGTATTTCGCCCTTCGCCAGAATACGTCGGGCTGCGTGCTTTAGCAATGAACCGAGGAAGGCAGTGGGGGACGTCGTTGGCGCAGACAAGGAGCGCCGCGACCAATTTCTCACCTTGTGACTTGGCGAGTCCCTCGATGCTTGAAACGCGGCTGCGGTTTCCTTCCTGGAGCAGGCTCTGCGGTTTCAGCGTCGTGACGACGAGAAGGCAGAGAACGAGGCTAGCGTCATGGAAACCGACACTAACGATGGAGTCATTCTCGCGGCGCGCCTTCTGCTCGCGACACTCTTTTTGATTTTCGGCTGGAGAAAACTGACGGACTATTCCGGCACGGTGAGCCGTATGGTGCAGGACGGCGCTCCGATTCCGGTACTGGCTACTGCCATAGCGATCTTCATTGAGCTTCCGGTTGCGTTCGCGGTCGCTGTTGGCGCGCTCACGCGTGCTTCAGCCGCGCTGTTGGCTTTATACACGCTGGGAAGTGCGCTCATTGCGCATCGCTATTGGACAATCACAGGTGCGAACAAAGTTGACAGCATGGAAAGCTTCTACAAAAACCTCAGTATTATGGGAGGCTTTCTGCTGCTTTGCATCACAGGTGCGGGAAAATATTCGATCGATGCCATAGTGGGATTGTAAACCACCGATGCGTATGACTCCTCGCGGCGGTGGACCCAGCATGACAAACGCTTGTGCCTGGGCTATGGGTCCCGGCTCAAGGCCGGGACGACGGTGTTGAGACAGGCGTGCCCTACTCTGCCGCGGCGTCGCGGTCCGGGCGCCCCACGTAACCCGCCGCATCGCCGAAGCGCTCGACCATGACCGCGGGCAGGTCCTTGGCCTTGCTGGTGACGCAGGCGCCGGAGCGTACGGCGTAGCGGTGCTGGGCTTTGAGCTGCGGCGGCGCCTCGCCCCGCTGCAGCGCGCGGGCGGCCTCCATCATCAGTTTTCGGAAATGCAGGATGCCGAGATCGGTCGGCCCGAGATGCTCTCGGGTGCGGTCGGCGATCGGACCCTGGCTGTCCTGCACCGCGGCGTCCTGCTCGGACACCCCCTTGATGCCGGTATAGCTTTTGGTCTTCTGCAACTTGCGGTCGATCAGATAGTCGTTTCCCTTGTGCCGCAACGGTACATAATTGTCGTCGACCTCCGAGATCACGCCATTGCCGTGGTCGTAGGCGTCGCGCTCGGCCTGCGTGATCGGGCGTTCCGGATTCCAGGCATAGGTGTAGATCCAGCAATTGGTGTCGGTGACCGGCACGAAGCTCTGGCCGAAGATGTTCTCGCCCGGCATGGCGCTTGGCGCATAGGCGTGCACCGGCATCAGGAATTGCGCGATGCGCCAGTAGATGTTGTCGCTTCCGGTGAGCCGGCCGCCGGCGATCGTCAAGCCGGCGTCATGCGGATTGATCTTGATGACGGGCCGCGGGTCCTCGGCGATCCAGCGCATGTGGTCGGAACTCATGCGCGCGATCGGATTGACGAAATGCCGCTTGATGTCGAGGATTTCGTTCTCTTCCTTGTCGAAGGAAAGATGCGCGAAGGTGAAATGCGCGGTGTCGATCGAGCCCTCCATCGCCTGCACCCAGTTGCAGTCCTGCCACTTCTTGGAGACATAGCGGTGCGAGGCCGGCACCAGCGCCATTTCGAGCGCGGGCAATTCCGGCACCTCGCCGGCCGGCCCCATATAGGCCCAGATCATGTCGCCCCATTCGCGCACCGGATAGGCCTTGATGCGGATCAGGTCCTTGGCGTTGAGATCGGGATAGGACGTGGGCATGTCGACGCAGTGGCCGTCGGTATCGAACTTCCAGCCGTGATAGACGCAGCGGATGCCGCATTCCTCAACGCGGCCGAGCCAGAGATTGGCGCCGCGATGCGGACAATATTGGTCGATGACGCCGACCACGCCGCGCGAGTCGCGGAAGGCGAGCAGTTCCTCGCCCATCACCACGATCTTCTTCGGCGGCCCGTCGGCCTCCGGCAATTCCTCCGACAACAAGACCGGCAGCCAGAACCGGCGCAACAGTTCGCCCATCCCGGTTCCGGGACCGCTTTCGGTCAGGAATTTGTTGTCCTCGGCGCGAAGCATGGGGTGACCTCCGGAATTTTGTCTTGGTTTGCCCAAGCTTGGCGCAGGTGGAAGCGCGCGTCAACGTCACCCGCAGGGCATCCGCGTCGCGGCCCTGCATTCCCGCGCCATCACTCTACGGTCACGGCGATCGGTGCCGCTTCACGGCTTGACGTAGGTCCAGCCCTGCTCCTCGCGCTCCATGATGTGCACGACGCCGGAGTTCACCACTTGCGCCTGCGGAATGATCGGAATGTCCTTGTTCTCGGCCTTGCGCATGTTCTCCTGGGTGTTGCCGCAGGCCTTGAAGGAAACCTCCGGCGTGCTCAGCGCCATCGTCTCGATCCGCGCCTTCACCGGCGAGGTGTCGTCGCGCAGCATGTGCAGCCCGGGCCCGAACGCGACCACCTCGATCTTCACCTGCTCGCCGAGCTTCTCATAATGTTCCGCGACGTTGGTGGCGTTGTTGAGCGCGAGATTCATCGCCGCGGGATCGTTGGTATTCACCTGCAGGATCAGATGATGCTGCTTTTTGCCAGCAGGAGCCTGGGCTTTCTCTGCGGGAGCCGGGGCCACGAGTACCACGGCGGACTGCTTGCGCATCTGCCCGGTGGCGGAGGGCTTTGCGGCCCTCATAGCGGCGTGTCCGTGCGGGGCGGCGCGATGGTTTGGCATCGGGCTCAGCGGCCGCCCCGCGTCGCCCGCCGCAGCAGCGGCCGTGGCGACCAACAGCGCGACCGCGCCCACCATTGCCGCTCTTGCGACCTCTCGAAGCCTACGCATTCGTTTACTCCCTCGAAAAAGAACTCAAAGCCGATCATCGGTTGTTGGGGTTGGCGATGGCATGTGGCCATCTGCATGTCGCGCCGATCCTGGTCCGCAACCTCTCCAGCCCGTCGAGCGAGAAAATTCCGTCCAGCCCGTTCCCCGACAGCGGGAAGAGGCGCACCTCAAACTCTCCCTGGTCCGGAAGCGACTGCAGCAACGCGACCACATCGCCTTTGAACGCGACGCCGTCACCGGACGCCGGCGCGACGCCTGCGAGTTGTACCGACGGGCCGCCATTCACGCGATAGGAAATGAAGTAGTCATCGCCCCGGCCGGTGATCGCGGCCCCCGCCACGATCAGTTCGGTACGTCCGCCACGGCAGCGAATCGAGAGCCGCATCGGGGAGCCGCCGGCAACGTTCAGCGACGAGGTCGTCGCGGTCGCGATCGGCGAATAGTCGACGGGCGATGTGGTCTCGCTGACGATCCAGCCATCGCCCGCCAGCGCCAGCTGGGGCGAGGGCGCGGCGCGCGGCGACTTGTCGAGGCATTCCGACCGGCCCGCACGCTCCGTCAGAGCGCAGCCGCGCAGCCGCGCAGCCGGATCGTTTGCACCCTGGGCCAACGAAGCCCCGCTGACGACCGCGGGGGCAACCAGCAATACGAGGGCCGCACCTTTCATTGCGACGCCTGGCTTCCGCGCGGATGGCTGTCGAGCCAGGCCTGCGCCGCGGGGAAGCGCGCAAGACCCGGCACCGCTCCGGCGAGATTGATCGATTTCCACTGCGGATCGAAGCCCGGCCCCTGCAGCTTGTCGAACCGGGAGAACAGATGGTCGACAAAGCGCGCGAACTCGTTCATAGCGGTTCGATGTCGTCGGCCAATTGAAGGCGACCAGCGCCGTCGGCACCGCAATCGTGTCCACGCGCTCGCCCGGCTTGATCAGGTTGGGATAGTCGGTCGCCTCGAGGGTCGTGGGAAGATAGTAGTCCCCCAGCTTGCTGTTGTAGGCAACCGGGAGGAACTTGAAGCCCGGCTCGAAACGCCCGCGCACAAAGGCATCGACCGGCTTGGATGTAACGAACACCACGGCCGCCATCCCGCCCTCGCCTTTGCGCATCTGTTCCAGCGCGACTTGATGCGGGATGAAGGTCTGCTCGACGTCGAGACCGAGGCGGCTGAAGATCAGCGGTCCGGAATAGGCCGCGGCGGTGCCCTTGGTATTGAAATTCACCTTCTTGCCGACTAGGTCGTCGAGGCTGTGGATCTCCGGCCGGACGAAGATGTGCAGTTCCGACGGGAAGAGATTGAGCACGTAGGTGACCTTGCGCTGAACATCCCGCACCACGCTCTTGTACTCGTCAAGCGAGTCGGAATTGATGATCGCCAGGTCGATGCCGCGCAGGTAGAGCAGCGAGTTGACGTTTTCCGTCGGCCCTCGCGTCACCACCGGCAGAACGTGCAGATTGTCGCCGTCATCGACCACGCGGGCCATCTCCGCGGCGAGCCGGATCGGCGCTCCCTCCAGCAGACCTCCGGCGAGGCCGACCGTCCAGGCGTTCATGGCCTCCTTCGGGTTTGCGTCCGCGGCCTCTTGCGGTCTTGATGGCGGGTTATGCTGCGATGAGCGTTCTGGGCGTGAACACCCTTGATTTGCGCATTTACCAGGGAGGGCTGAATGGCCACGAGCAGCGCGGCCGATGCTGCAAGCAAGAGCAGCGAGCATGATCCGATACATCTTTTCATCGACTAACTCCTACATACTACGTACTGGTGTCCCGAAACCCGAAAGTCAGCTTCAGGACTTCTGAACCGCCATACCGGCGACGCAGCGCGTCGAATCGCGCTTACGCCTCCCTCAAGAACCAAGGATCCGGATTCAGCTTGGGGTAGCAACTCGCGCCTTCCTCGCATCGCCGCGCGTCGCAATTTGGGCAGAATGGGCGGATTGCAAGTTTTATGGGCGAAGTTGCGCACGCTGGAGTGCACAACCACCTCGCTGTCGGCATATTTCTCTCGGTACGCGGGGGCCTTGCGACGCAGCGCGCCATCACGCTCTCAATGAGGCCGGTTCCCCGATCGGAACTTCAAACTCGCCGCGCGAGCCCCGGCGCATATTCGCGGATCGCGATCGGCGAGGAGACGACCACGCCGCCCCGCTCACACCGGCCGCTCCCCCTTCACCGTCACCCTTGTGCCGGAGCGGGTATGCGGCCAGTAGTCCCACATCGCGCGGTGCTGGGTGCAGCGGTTGTCCCAGAACGCTATGGCGTTCTCGCTCCAGCGGAAGCGGCACTGGAACAGCGGGTTCTCCATGTGCTGATAGAGATAGTTGAGCATCGCGTCGCTCTCGTCTCTGGGAATGCCGACGATATGGCGGGTAAAGCCGCGGTTGACGTAGAGCGCCTTCTTGCCCGTCACCGGGTGCGTGCGCACGATCGGATGCTCGGCGCGCGGATAGGCGGGCCTGTCGGCGACGCCATAGTTCGCGTAAAGGCCGCGATAGGTGGATTCGCCGTCGTGCAGCGCGGTGAGGCCGTCGAGATAGGTCTTCATCCGATCCGACAGTGCGTCATGGGCCGCGTACATGTTGGCGAACAACGTGTCGCCGCCGCGCGGCGGGCACTGCCGGATATAGAGGATCGAGCCCATCGGCGGCTCAAGATCGCAGGACACGTCGGTGTGCCAGCCCTCGCCATTGGCGCGCGGCGAATCCTTGTCGGCGTAGATCTTCATCAAGGCGGGATCGTCGCCCTCGTGCGGGGCGGCGGGATGGATGTGCAGCTCGCCGAACTTGCGGCCGAAGGCCAGATGCTGCGCAGGGGTGATGTGCTGGTCGCGAAAGAAGATCACGAGGTTTTCGGCCAATGCGCGATGGACCTCATCGATCTGGCGGTTGGAGCGACTGTCGTCGGAGACGAGCTTTGCGATATCGACGCCCGAAATCTCCGCGCCGATGATCGGGGTGAGCTTCTCGACCGCGATGGTCTCGTACGGCTCGCCATCGGAGGCCAAATGCCTGTAGCGCGGACCCTGCTTGCCTGACAGCGAGCTCATGATTTTTCTCCGGCTTGTTTTTATGGCGCCATGGTAGCGCGCGCCCGCCGAAGTGCAATCCGAGCACTCAAATATCTAATATGATTGTTCCGCGAGCGATCTGGAAAAGGCAGACTGAAAATGACTGGGCACCCCCGATCGGGGAAACCTTCGCCACCTCCGACCGACGCAAACCGACAGGAGCGCCATCCGCTGTTCGGCGCATTGAAGGACCTTCCGTTCGTTCCGCCAGGAGTAGACCTCACGAAGCCGGCTGATCCCGATTGGGGTGATGTGCATGAAGCCACCGTCCCGGCCAGCAAAGCGCACGCCGAGACCAATAACCACTAATGGATGAGTCTGGGGGAACCTACTCCGCCGCCGTCACGCTATCCGCCGGCGCCTTGGCGCCGCCGCCATAACGCTGGTCGATATAGTCGATCACCAGCGCCTTGAAGTCGGTGGCGATCGAGGGTCCGCGCAGGGTGCGGAACTTCTTGCCGTCGACGAACACCGGCGCGGCCGGCGCTTCGCCGGTGCCCGGCAGCGAGATGCCGATATCGGCATGCTTGGATTCGCCGGGGCCGTTGACGATGCAGCCCATGACCGCGACGTTCAACGACTCGACGCCCGGAAATCTGGTCTTCCAGCCCGGCATTTCGTCGCGGATGAAATCCTGGATCGAGCGGGCCAGCTCCTGGAACGTGGTCGAGGTGGTCCGGCCACAGCCCGGGCAGGCCGCAACCAGCGGCACGAAGGTACGAAAGCCCATGGTCTGCAGCAGTTCCTGCGCGACCTGAACTTCCAGCGTACGATCGCCGCCCGGCTCCGGCGTGAGCGAAATGCGGATGGTGTCGCCGATGCCGTCCTGCAGCAGGATGCCGAGCGCGGCAGAGGAAGCGACGATGCCCTTCGAGCCCATGCCGGCCTCGGTCAGCCCGAGATGGATCGCGTAATCCGACCGCGACACCAATTCCTTGTAGACCGCGATCAGATCCTGCACCGCGGAAACTTTTGCCGACAGGATGATGCGATTCTTGGGCATCCCAAGCTCTTCGGCCCGCGCGGCCGACAGCAGCGCCGACTGCACCATCGCCTCGCGCGTCACCGCGCGCGCATCGCGCGGGTTCGCGGACGCCGCATTCTCTTCCATCAACTTGGTGAGCAGCTCCTGGTCGAGCGAGCCCCAATTGGCGCCGATCCGCACCGGCTTGTCGTTCTTGTTCGCGATCTCGATGATGTCGGCGAACTGCGTATCGCGCTTGTTCTTGAAGCCGACATTTCCCGGGTTGATGCGATACTTGTCGAGCGCCTCGGCGCAGGCCGGATAGTCGGCGAGCAGCTTGTGGCCGATGTAGTGAAAGTCGCCGATCAAGGGCGTGGTGATGCCGCGCTTGCGCAAGGCATCGCGGATATGCGGCACGGCGGCAGCCGCCTCCTCGCGGTCGACGGTGATGCGCACCAGTTCGGAGCCGGCGCGCGACAGTGCTGCGACCTGCTCCACGGTGCCCGCCACGTCGGCGGTATCGGTGTTGGTCATCGACTGCACCACGATCGGCGCGCCGCCGCCGACGGCGACGTTGCCGACCATGACTTGCGTGGTCCTGGTGCCGGGCGCTGGGGCCGGCGATGTCGTTGGCGATATCGTTATTGGGCGGTTTTACTGGCTGGTTCATGGGGCACTCGAATATCAGGTTTTGGTGACATTCAGCAATGGATCGGTTCGAACCGCAACCACCCGGCTGGGCCGGTTAACCAGAAAAAGCCCAGCAATTACAAGCAGGGCTGCGGCGCCGAACACCGGGGTCAGCGTGTCATGCATGATGAAATAGCTAGCCACGACGCCAAACAAAGGGGTGATGAAGGTAAAGGCCGACAATTTGCTGGCCGAATAGGTCTTCACCAGCGCAAACCATAGCGTAAACGTGGTTCCGACCACCCAGACCGCCTGATAGACCATCAGCGACAGCGCCAAGGGTCCTGGAAGGCGGGTCAAGGTCTCGCCGGACAGCCACGCTGCCGCCCCCAGCATCGGGATCGACAACGCCACCTGGTAACCCAGCGCCTTTTCGGGCGCGGCAAAGCGCAGCCGCGTCCCCTTGGCGACCAGCGTGGTCGCCGCCCACACCGCCCCACCGCCGACGATCATGAGATCGCCGAGCAGCACGTTGGCATCGACGTCGGCCTGCGGAACCCCGATCGCAAGCGCGACGCCGAGGAAACTCAAGGCCAGCCCGCCCCACTGCACGCCGCTCAGCCGCTCGCCGAGCACCTGGTAGGAACCGAGCGCGACGAAGAACGGCGAGGTGTAGAGAAACACCACCGCGCGCGAGGCCGACGTGAGAAGCAGGCCGCGGAAGATCAGCACGAATTCGAGGCCGAACAAGACGCCGGCGAGGAGGCCGGCGCCGAGCGTGCCGTCGCGCTCGAAGAATTTGACCCCGCGCAGGGACCCGATGATGAGCAGCACCGGCAGCGCGCCGGCGGAGCGGATGGTGGCCTGCAGCAACGGCGGGATGTCGGGTAGCGCGAGTTTCACGGCGATTTGATTGAAGCCCCAGGACAGGCACAACATCAGCATCAGCGCGACGGCGCCCGGGCTGAGCGGCCGCCCGGCGGATGGGAAACCTTGATTTGACGACATATCTCCCCGAGAGCGGCTTGGGCGCCGCGTTGTTATAGCTGTTCTATCCTGCGCGCCGGCAATGCGCGCAGGTGCCGGTAATTTCCACGACCGAGAGCTTTGGTGCAAATCCCGTCGCGCGCACCGCCGAGTTAAGGCTTTGCGCCACCACGGCCGCCGGAATCTCGCCGACCGAGCCGCAGCGATCGCAGATCAGGAACGCGACCATCGAGGCCGTATCATGATCGTGCGCGCAGGCCAGATAGGCGTTGCGGCTTTCGATGCGGTGGACGAGGCCGTTCGCCATCAGAAAATCCAGCGCGCGGTAGACCGTGATCGGCGCCGGCCGCGGCATCGATTTCGCGAGCGCGTCGATCACCTCGTAGGCGCCGAGCGGACGATGACTGGAGAGCAGTGCCTGCAAGACGTGACGCCTGATCGGCGTGAATTTCTGCGCCCGCGCTTCGCAGACCCGTTCGGCATGCGTGATCGCGTCCGCCGCGCAGCGGTCGTGATCGTGGTCGGGCGCGGGAAAGGCCGGTCGTACCGAGGTCATTGCGGCAACATCTAATCCGAACCGGGCGAGCCGGTCCAATGGTGCGGCAATATAGCGCAAAATTCGCTGGCAAAGCAGGGCGATACGCGAGCCATGTGCTCGCAGCGGGGCAGCCCCCTGTTAACTTGCCAAGAATTAATAAGCTAGCTTATGATATCAGAAGCTCATTTGGAGATGACGATTATGTCGCGCGGTTCCGTGGATATGCACTTCCTGTTTACGCTGGGTGAGTTGCAGCGCCTGGTGCGTGCCTACGCCGACAAGCGAGCCGCGCGCTACGGCATCACCCGCGCACAATGGGCGGTTCTGGCCAGGATCGAGCGCAACGAGGGCATGAAGCAGTCTGAACTCGCCGAACAGATGGAGATGCAGCCGATCACATTGACGCGATTGATCGACAAGCTCTGCAACAATGACTGGATCGAACGCCGCGGCGACGATACCGACCGCCGCGTCAACCGTCTCTATTTGCGGAAAGCGGCTCGGCCGCTGCTCGGCAAGCTGAGCGGGCTGCGTTCCGAACTCACCGCAACCGCGCTCGAAGGCATCAATCCGGCCGACGCCCACCGTCTTCTGGCTCAACTCGAAGCGATCAAGGAAAACGTGCGCAACGCGATTCAGAGCACCGCCGGGGACCCGCCGCGAAAGGAGCAGCACTATGGCTGATCCGATCCTGAAATTCCCGCCCGAGCAGAAGGGCAATCAGGCCAAGCCCGGGACCAAGATCGCCGGCGAGCCGCGCCGCCGCCGGTTGATGGCCGGCATGCGCCGTTACCGACGCTTCCTCCTCCTGGTCGTGCTGCCGGTTCTCGCCGTGATCGGTGGGCTGCTCTTCTATCTCAACGGCGGCCGCTACGTGACCACCGACGACGCCTATGTCGGCGCGCAGAAGGTGCTGATCACCCCTGACATCTCCGGCAAGATCGACAAGATCGTGGTGAAGGAAGGTCAGCACGTCAATGAAGGCGACGTGCTGTTCGAGATCGACCCGGTGCCGTTCCAGCTTGCGGTCGACCAGTCCAAGGCACAGCTCGACCAGGCCAAGACCACCTATGACAATCTGATCGCCAACGTCAAAATCTACGGCCGGATGCTCGATCTGGCGCAGCAGGCGATCGACCTGAAACAGCGCGACGTCGATCGCAAACAGACGCTGGTCAAGAGCAGTGTCGGCTCGCAGCTCGACCTCGACAATTCGGCGAATGCGATGGTGACCGCGGGCGCGCAGGCGCAGTTCGTCAAGCAGCAGCTTTCCAATGCGAAGGCGCAGTTGCTCGGCAACCCCGACCTGCCGCTGGAGCAATTTCCGCCCTACGCCCAGGCCAACGCGGCGCTCGGCATGGCGCAACGCAATCTCGATCACACCGTGTTGCGCGCGCCGATGTCGGGGATAGCGACCCAAGTCGACCAGATCCAGCTCGGCCGCTTCGTCGCCGCCGGCACGCCGGTGTTCTCGGTCATCGACGTCGCCAATCCCTGGGTCGACGCCAATCCGAAGGAAAGCGATTTCACCTATGTCGCGGTCGGCCAACCCGTCACGCTCGACGTCGATGCGTTCCCGAACCATGTGTTCAAGGGTACGGTCGGCTCGCTCTCGCCTGGAACCGGCGCGCAATTCGCGATCCTGCCGCCGCAGAACGCCACCGGCAACTTCGTCAAGGTGGTGCAGCGCGTGCCGGTGCGGATCTATTTCGATTCCGGCGACAAGTTCGTCCAGAAGCTGAAGGCCGGCATGAGCGTCAATGTCTCGATCGACACCAACCATCGCCGCTCGCTCGCCGACCTGCTCGGCTTCTCGCCGGCGGCGGCGAATCAGGACTGACCTCAGATGTCGCCGACCGAGCTGCCAGCCCCCAGCGCGGTTCCCGGGCTGCGCCGCAACATGGTGACGATCTGCGCCATGACCGCGACCATCATGCAGGCGCTCGACACCACGATCGCCAACGTCGCGCTGCCCTACATGCAGGGCTCGCTGTCGGCGTCGCAGGACCAGATCAACTGGGTCCTGACCTCTTATATCGTCGCCGCCGCGATCATGACCGCGCCGGTGGGCTGGATCGCCAACCGGTTCGGGCGCAAGCGCACCTTCATCGTGTGCTCGGCCGGCTTCACCATCGCCTCGGTGATGTGCGGGCTGGCGCAGGACATCAACCAGATGGTGCTGTTCCGCCTGCTGCAGGGCGTGTTCGGGGCGGCGCTGGTGCCGCTGTCGCAGGCGGTCATGCTCGACTCCTACACGTTGCAGGAACGCGCCAAGGCGATGTCGATCTGGGGCATGGGCGTGATGATGGGCCCGATCATGGGGCCCTCGCTCGGCGCCTGGCTGACCGAGACCTATTCCTGGCACTGGGTGTTCTTCGTCAACCTGCCGGTCGGCCTCATCACCGTGCTCGGCCTTCTCATTTTCATGGACGAGACCAAAAAGGACCTCGCCTTACGCTTCGACTGGTTCGGCTTCACCGCGCTCGCGATCGGGATCGGGAGCTTGCAGGTCGCGCTCGACCGCGGCGAACAGCTGGGCTGGCTCGAATCCAACGAGATCATCGCCGAGTTCATCGTCTCCGGCGTCGGCTTCTATTATTTCTTCGCGCATTCGCTGACGACGTCCAGGCCGTTCGTCCAGTTTTCGGTGTTCAAGGACCGCAACTTCGTCACCGGCTGCGTATTCATGGCGGTGATGGGCCTCGTGCTGTATTCGACCATGGCGCTGTCCTCGCCTTACTTGCAGAACGTGATCGGCTATCCCATCATCACCGCCGGCTTGCTGCTGGCGACCCGCGGCACCGGCACCTTCGTCGCGATGATGCTGGTCGGCCGCCTGATGCGTTATGTCGAGGCGCGCACGCTGATCATCGCCGGGCTCAGCCTCACCGCGCTGTCGTTGTTCTACGTGACCGGCTGGACCGACCAAACCGGCGTGCCCGAGATCGTGACCTTGAGCATCATGCAGGGCTTCGGCTTCGGCCTCGTGTTCGTGCCGCTCTCGACCGTGTCGTTCCTGACGCTCGCCAATCATCTGCGCACCGACGGCACCTCGATGCTGACGCTGATGCGCAATGTTGCGAGTTCGATCGGCATTTCCATCGTCATCGCTCAGCTCACGGAAGGCGCCCGCCGCAACTATGCGATCCTGTCGGAGCACATCAATCCGTTCAACCAGGCGATGCAGATGCCCGACGTGACCGGCATGATCAACATGGGCACCGATGCCGGCCGGGCCATGGCGGACGCGATGGTCGCCGTGCAGGCGCAGATCCTCGCGTTCTCGCAGGACTATCAGCTGGTGATGATCTTCATCCTGTGCACGATCCCGCTCGCGATCATGATCGGCTCGAGCAAGGCCGCGCTGCGCAAGCAGGCCGCGCCGGAACACGCGGTGATGGAGTGAGTGTAAATCGGCCCGTGCCGGCCCGTCGAAAATTCCCGTCAGGCCGCTGCCGAGCGTCCGGCGAGGCTGCCGGCAAGCCATTTGGCAAATTCATCCCGTCGCTGCGCGTCGAATTCAAACGCGACATGGATCGTCTCGCCGTCGCGGTCACGTGCGCGGAACGATAGCGCCGTCGGGAATCCCTGGATCCGCATGGCGCCGGCTTCGCCGATAGGCATCTCCGGTGAGCAGCAAATCCAGGCGCCGCCCTCGGAAATATCGACCAACTTGGCCGCGAGCGATTTCTGCTTGTCGTCGGTCACGGTAATCTGCATATCGGCGCGATAGCGTTTGGTCTGGCGTCGATCGACATCCGAGGTCGAACTCGCGAACGGTGCGGACCAGGACCGATTTCAGCGACGTCAGGTTCGAAGATACGCTCGAAATCGCGTGACGTACTTCCGCCGCGCGTTCGTTGACGGAATCAGCATCCCGGCTCACATAGGCGATCTTGGCGGAAACTTCTTTCGCTGCCAGCGCCAACTCCGAGATGGACCGCGCGATCTCGCGCGTCGCCGCATCCTGTTCTTCCATGGCGGCAGCGACCGACGTCGTAACGCCGTCGATCTCGGCGATATGTCCCCCCATATCCTCGACGGCTTCGACTGCAGCGTGGGTCGAGCTCTGAACTTCGGCTATCAGGCGCGCGATCTCATCGGTCGACTTCGCCGTCTGATTGGACAGTGACTTGACCTCGGCGGCGACGACGGCGAATCCCCGGCCCGCGTCGCCTGCGCGCGCGGCCTCGATCGTCGCGTTCAATGCCAAGAGGTTGGTTTGGCCGGCAATACCGCCAATGAGATCGCTGACCTCGGCGATCTTCTGGACTGCACTGGACAGTGCCTGAATGGTGGACTTGGCTTTTTCGCCGCCTACGACCGCCGATTTGGTGACAGAGCCCGATCGCGAGATCTGGGCGGCGATTTCCCGAATCGATGCCGTCAACTGTTCGGCTGCCGCGGATACGGTTTCGGCATTTACGAGCGCTTCCTCGGATGCGGCGGCCACAGCTTGCGATTCTTCCGACAGCGTCCGGGCAATATCCGAAAGACTGGAAGCCGCCTTCTCCACGCCCTGCGTCGCCTTGGCCGCGGTCTCGACCGAGGCCGTCGTTTCACGCTCAACCGTATCTGCCATGTTTAGAAGAGCCTGCTGCTTCGACCGGGCCGACGCTTCCTCGGAACTTGCCCGTTCGTCCCGGAGGCGGGCATTTTCGACGGCCGCTTCCTTGAAGATGGTCAGCGCCCCCGCCATCGAACCAACTTCGTCGCGACGATTGGCGAACGGGACTTCCACCGCGAGGTCGCCGGTTGCGAGCCGTTGCATCGCGGCTGTCATGCGGACGATCGGGCGAACCACTCCCAACGCCACGGCGAGCAGCCCGCCAACGATCAGCATCATGACCACGCCCGAGACCGCCCAGACGATGAAGGAGATCGACGTATCGCGCTGGGCAGCCAGCTTTTCGACGTCGGTATTCTCTTTGTTCGCGCTTTCGACGATCAAATCGATGATCGCGCGATGCGCGGTGTAGACGTCCTTGACCTTCCGATAGGCCAGCTCGGCATTACTCGAATCCTTGGCCTTCAGCGCGGGCAACAGTTCATCCGCAACAAGTTTCCAGAATGTCTGCACCTCGGCATCGGATTTCGAGACCAGCGCCGTCTTCAGTTCGGGCATCAGATCTGACGCACTCCAGTAAGCCTTGCGATCCTCATAGTCCTTTCGAAGCTGGACCAGGCGTTCGCCGTGCGAAGCGACTTGATCCGGCTCGCGCATGGCCAACGTCGCCTCGAGATAGGCTTCGAGAACATAGGCCGGAGGCGGCAGGATATCCGCGACCAGATCGTTGCCGAGTTTGATCTCGGAGTACAGCGGACCGCCGATCTTAAGCTCGCGCAGCGCATAGTTGCTGGTCGCGACAACAGCCGTAAAGCCGATGACAAGAGCAAGCCCGAACGCAATGATCGCAGAGGAGATGGAGAACCGTAGTTTCATGGCAATCCGCCGGTCTTTCGAGAAAACAATCAATCAGAATCAATATCTCGATCGGCTGAAAGAGCTCTGAAAAAATCTATCGGAAATGCGCAACTTTACGCTGCCCGAATGCAACCAGACGGCCCGTAAAACCACGGTCGATGGCCAACCTTAACGAGCCCTTAGCGATTCGCGTCACTCAATCCGACGCCATTCGCGGAAGGCTGAGACTCCAGTGCTGTTCGACAATATCTTCGCAGCCAGGCGATCCGACATTATCCGGTTCTCGGACCCGGAAACGTTTCGGCCTCTTGAGTTCGCAAGCGGCGCAAAGAGTTTGCCGCTCGACCCAAGGAACTTCGCTTCCACACAAGCGTCGATCGAGTTGCCATCTTGCCAGATCGTGATGCAGCGGTCGTTTCCGCGCATCCTGGACGTTACCTATCGGACGGACGGTATTTTGCTGGTCATCCCGCTGGAAGAAAATGTCAGGGTCGTCGCCAACGGGATGAACCTCTCTTCCCGTTCGCTCCTTGGTCTGCGGGGACAAGCCAGCGTCAAGATTGTCGAGCCGAAGGACAATCTTTACGCGATCGTGCGCTTGAAACCGGAAATCTGCGATCGGGTATGGATCGAGAAGCCTGACGTCCTTCACTGGCTGAAGCTTGAGCCATCTTCGATTGAAAACGTTCGAACATCCCTCTTGGGGATCATCCGCGCGGCCGCCAGTTGTCCGGAACAGCAAATGACGGCTGGCGTCGCCCACGCGCTGCAGGAAAAGCTGCTGCTGACGCTGGACCGCATATTCCTGTCCGGGGTTCCGTCGCATACGGACAACAAAAAAGGCCTGATCCGATACGCCCGGATCGTCGCTCAAATCGATAAATGGATTGCCTGCAATCCGACCCGCACGATCCACAGCGAGGAACTCGCGGCCATCTGCGACGTATCGATCCGAACGCTCGGCACTGCCGTCTTCGCAATCCGCGGGTTGGCCCTGCACCACTATTTGCGACTGAAGCGGTTATGGTGTGTCCGGACGCTACTGCTCGGAGCCCCGAGCGGCATCACCATCAAGGCCTGCGCGCTGGCCAACGGCTTTGCTCACCTCGGTGAATTCTCGCAGGCCTATAAGACGACATTCGGAGAGACAGCGTCGCAAACGCGGGCGCGGATGTAACGCAGCTTATTCAATTCTGACCCCTCCGGTGCTCCCGCCCTCGCGAGAAGGCCTTGGGGAATGGCCTGAGGACCAGCCTCACACCTCGAAAAACACCGTCTCGTCATCGCCCTGCAGCCGCAGGTCGAGGCGATAGACCGCGTTGCCGTTGCCGCTCTCGCGCGCGGCGATCAGGGTTGAGCGGCGCTCCGCCGGCACGATCGCCAGCACCGGGTCAGTGGCGTTCGCGGCCTCGTCGCCGAAATAGATCCGCGTATAGAGATGCCGCAGCATGCCGCGCGCGAACACCGCGAGCAGGATATGCGGCGCCTGCGGCTTGCCGTCGGGATCCGCGACCTGCCCCGGCTTGATGGTGTCGAACGCGTAAATGCCGTTCTCGTCGGTGCCGCAGCGGCCGAAACCGCGGAACGCCGTATTCGGCAGCGCGCGCTTGTCCTGCGGATCCGCGAAGCGGCCCTGCGCATCGGCCTGCCACACTTCCAGCATGGCATCCGGAACCGGCTGACCGTCGCCGTCGAACACCCGGCCCTCGAGGCGGATGCGCGGGCCCGAGACATCCGGGGTGATGAGATTGCTGGTGAAGGCATCGTTCCAGTCGTACTTGCCGCCGGGCGTCAGCCCATATTTGAAAAATGGCCCGACGGTCTGCGACGGCGTAATCCCGTGGGTGGTTTCCTGTACCGTTCCTTGCACTGTTTCTTGCACTATTTATTCTCCATCGGGGTGGCGTTCTTGCCGCGCAACACGATGTTGAAGCGGTAGCACAGCGCCCATTCCGGCTGGGTGTTTTCAAGATCGAAGCCCGAGACCATCCGCATCCGCGCCTTTTCGTCCGGCACCGAATTGAAGATCGGATCGAACTCGAACAGCGGATCGCCGGGAAAATACATCTGCGTCACCAGGCGCGACACGAAGGAGTGACCGAACACCGAGAAGTGGATGTGCGCAGGCCGCCAGGCGTTGTGGTGATTGCCCCAGGGGTAGGCGCCGGGCTTGACGGTGACAAAGCGGTAATAGCCGCTGGCATCCGATTGCGCGCGGCCGGCGCCGGTAAAATTCGGATCGAGCGGCGCCGGATGCTGGTCGCGGACGTGGATGTAACGGCCGCAGGCGTTGGCCTGCCAGATTTCCAACAACGTGTTGGCCACGCCGCGGCCGTCTTCATCGAGCACATGGCCGTGCACGATGATGCGCTCGCCGAGCGGCTCGCCCTTGTGCTGGGCCGTGAGATCGCTGTCGCCCTCGCGCACCGTCTCGTGGCCGTAGACCGGGCCGGTCAGTTCCGACAGCGTGTGACGCATCAGGATCAACGGCTTTTGCGGCGCGCGCTTGATCGAGCTCTTGTAGGCTGGCGACAACGGCGCCGGATGCGCGCGGTTGCTCTCGGTCGGGTAGGCGAATGTCATGACGAACTCCTCCCGGGCATTGCGCCCAGTCATCGGCATTTCTGCCAATCATTATAATATATAACTAATCCGGAAAAGCCCTTCCGAAAGCGCCTCTTTGCTTGAGCGTGATCTTTTCGGAAAACCGGTTCCCACTTTTCCCGGATCATGCTCTCTAGTTCAGCTTCTCGATCGCGACCGCGACGCCCTGGCCGACGCCGACGCACATCGTGGCGAGCGCGAGTTTACCGCCGCGTTTCTCCATGCCGTGCACGGCGGTCATGGCGAGCCGCGCCCCGCTCATGCCGAGCGGATGGCCAAGCGCAATCGCCCCGCCGTGCGGGTTGACGAAATCGGCGTCTTCGCTGACGCCGAGCTGGCGCAGGCAGGCTATCCCCTGCGAGGCGAAGGCCTCATTGAGCTCGATCAAATCGAAATCGCTGATCTTGATGCCCAGCCGCTCCATCAACTTGCGGGTGGCCGGCACCGGGCCG
Source organism: uncultured Alphaproteobacteria bacterium (assembly GCA_963777475.1). Lineage (GTDB taxonomy): Bacteria > Pseudomonadota > Alphaproteobacteria > Rhizobiales > Xanthobacteraceae > Bradyrhizobium. The sequence continues at coordinate 27,865 of CAVZQX010000040.1, read as the reverse complement.
ATGCCCATGATGCGCGGCGGCACGGCGGCCGAAGCAAGCCCCAGGACCCGCGCCCGCGGCGTCAGCCCGTGCTTCTTCACCGCTTGCTCGGAGGCGAGGATCATCGCGGCCGCGCCGTCATTGACGCCCGAAGCATTACCGGCGGTCACGGTGCCGGGATTGCGTACGATCGGCTTCAGCTTGGCGAGCCCTTCCAGCGTGGTCTCGGGACGCGGATGCTCGTCCTTGTCGACGCTGATGGGTCCGGCCTTGCCGCCGGGCACCGATACCGGCGTGATTTCTTCGGCGAAATAGCCGGATGCGATGGCTTGGCCGGCGCGCTGCTGCGAGCGGATCGCGAACGCATCCTGGTCGGCACGAGAGACCTGGAATTCCTCGGCGACATTCTCGCCGGTCTCCGGCATCGCATCGACGCCATATTGCGCCTTCATCAACGGATTGATGAAGCGCCAGCCGATGGTGGTATCGAACATCTCGGCCGAGCGCGAAAACGCTTCCGCCGCCTTCCCCATCACGAACGGCGCCCGGGTCATCAATTCGACGCCGCCGGCAATCGCCAAATCGATCTCGCCGGCGCGGATCGCGCGGCCCGCGGCGCCGACCGCGTCCAGCCCAGACGCGCAGAGGCGGTTGAGGGTCTGGCCGGGAACCGTCTCCGGCAGGCCAGCCAGCAATAGCGCCATGCGCGCGACGTTGCGGTTGTCCTCGCCGGCCTGGTTGGCGCAGCCGAGATAGACCTCATCGACAGAAGACCAGTCGAGCGTCGGATGCTTCGCCATCAGCGCCTTGATTGGGGCGGCCGCCAGGTCGTCGGCGCGCACCTTGGCGAGCGAACCGCCGAAACGGCCGATCGGGGTCCGGACGGCATCGCAAATGAACACATCACGCATCGGTCTTCTCCCTGGATGCCGCGCCAGCACCGCACTGGCCCATATTGATGGCGAGTTGTAGGAGCGGCTCCCGTGAGGTCAATTGACTGCGCCGACCGTTCGATTAAGGAACGTAGGCTCTAGCTTTTTGTTTTGAGCGTTCTCTTTAGCGAACCGGGTCCACTTCGCTGGAAAACGCTCTCGGCCGGCGCATTTGCGTCGAGCCGGTCATGCATCCCGCGGAAGCCCGATATTCAAGTCGTGGAGAGGGTGGAAAACCCGCGCGTCCAAGGTAAACCGATAGGACGCCACGGCGAAATTCGCTAGGTTGCGCACCCCATGACGATCCAGCCAGCCATCCCCTCGCCACCTCCTCTGCCGTCGACGCCACGCCGAACGCGGAAGCCTCGGTACGCGTCACGCCGATGATGGAACAATACCTTGAAATAAAGGCTGCCCATCCCGGGCTATTGTTGTTCTATCGGATGGGCGATTTCTACGAGTTGTTCTTCGAGGATGCCGAAATCGCCTCCAAGGCGCTCGGCATCATGCTGACCAAGCGCGGCAAACATCAGGGCATGGACATCCCGATGTGCGGCGTGCCGGTCGAGCGCTCCGACGACTATCTGCATCGGCTGATCGCAGGCGGTCATCGCGTCGCGGTTTGCGAGCAGATGGAAGACCCGGCGGCGGCGCGCGCCCGCGGCAACAAGAGCGTGGTGCGCCGCGACGTGGTGCGGCTGGTCACGCCGGGCACGCTCACCGAAGACACGCTGCTCGACGCCCGCACCAACAACTACCTGCTCGCGATCGCGCGGGCGCGCGCCTCCTCGGGCGGCGATCGCATCGGGCTTGCCTGGATCGATATCTCGACTTCCGAATTCGTGGTGACGGAATGCTCGACCGCTGAGCTGTCCGCGACGCTGGCGCGGATCAATCCCAACGAGGCCATCGTCACCGACGCGCTTTATGGCGACAGCGAGCTGGGGCCGCTGCTCCGCGAATTGCCGGCGGTGACGCCGCTGACCCGCGACGTTTTCGACAGTTCCACCGCCGAGCGGCGGCTGTGCGACTATTTCGCGGTCGCCACCATGGACGGCCTTTCCACGATGTCGCGGCTGGAAGCAACCGCCGCCGCCGCCGCCGTCACCTATATCGACCGCACCCAGGTCGGCAAACGCCCGCCGCTCTCGCCGCCATCGCGTGAGGCCGCCGGCACCACCATGGCGATCGATCCGGCCACCCGGGCCAATCTCGAACTGACGCGTACGCTGGCCGGCGAACGGCGCGGCTCGCTGCTCGACGCGATCGACTGCACCGTGACGCCGGCCGGATCGCGGCTGTTGGCACAACGTCTCGCGGCCCCGCTGACCGATGCCGCGCAAATTGCGCGGCGGCTCGATAGCGTCGGCGCCTTCGTCGCCGACAGCGCGACGCGTGAGGACATCCGCGCCATCCTGCGCGGCGCGCCCGACATGTCGCGGGCCTTGGCGCGCCTATCCGTGGGTCGCGGCGGCCCGCGCGACCTTGCGGGCCTCCGCGACGGCATCCTCGCCGCCGACCAGGCGCTGGCGCGGCTCGCAGAACTCGACCAGCCGCCGCAGGAGATTGCCGCCGTGATGGCGGCGCTGCGCCGGCCGTCACGCGAACTGGCACGCGAGTTCGAGCGCGCATTGGCCGAGCAACTGCCGCTGATCAAGCGCGACGGCGGCTTCGTGCGCGAAGGCTACGAGACGGCGCTGGATGAGGCGCGCAGCCTGCGCGACGCCTCGCGCCTCGTCGTCGCCGCGATGCAGGCGCGCTATGCGGATGCGACCTCCATCAAGGGATTGAAAATCCGGCACAACAACGTGCTCGGCTATTTCGTCGAGGTCACCGCCCAGCACGGCGACAAATTGATGTCGCCGCCCTTGAACGCGACCTTCATCCATCGCCAGACGCTGGCCGGCCAGGTCCGTTTCACCACCGCCGAGCTCGGCGAGATCGAAGCCAAGATCGCCAATGCCGGCGAGCGTGCGCTCAACCTGGAGCTGGAGATTTTTGACCGTCTCTGCGCAAAAGCGCTCGCCATCAGCGACGATCTGCGTGACGCCGCGCATGCCTTCGCGCTGCTCGATGTCGCGACCGCGCTAGCGAAACTTGCAGTCGACGATAATTATGTGCGGCCCGAGGTCGATGCTTCGCTCGGCTTTGCCATCGAAGCCGGCCGCCACCCGGTGGTCGAACAGGCGCTGAAGCGCGACGGCGCGCCCTTCATCGCCAATGCTTGCGACCTCTCGCCGGTACCCCCACCCTACCCTCCCCCGCGAGCGGGGGAGGGTAGGGTGGGGGCGGGGCAGATCTGGCTGATCACCGGCCCCAACATGGCCGGCAAATCGACCTTCCTGCGCCAGAATGCGCTGATCGCGCTGCTGGCGCAGATCGGCTCTTTCGTGCCGGCCGCGCGGGCGCGGATCGGCATCGTCGACCGGCTGTTCTCCCGCGTCGGCGCCGCCGACGACCTTGCGCGCGGCCGCTCCACCTTCATGGTCGAGATGGTCGAGACCGCGGTCATTCTCAACCAGGCCAGCGAACGCTCGCTGGTCATTCTCGACGAGATCGGCCGGGGAACGGCGACCTTCGACGGGCTGTCGATCGCCTGGGCCGCGATCGAGCATCTGCATGAGAGTAACCGCTGCCGCACGCTGTTCGCCACGCATTATCATGAGCTGACCGCGCTCTCCGCCAAGCTGCCGCGGATGTTCAACGCCACCGTGCGGGTGAAGGAATGGCAGGGCGACGTGGTGTTCCTGCACGAGGTGCTGCCGGGCTCGGCCGACCGCTCCTACGGCATCCAGGTCGCGAAATTGGCAGGCTTGCCGCCGCCGGTGATCGCGCGCGCCAAAGCGGTGCTGGCGAAACTGGAAGCGCAGGACCGCGGCCAGACCGCGCGCGCTTTGGCCGACGACCTGCCGCTATTCGCGGTGCCCTCGCGCGCCGCAGCCGAGCCCGCGCCGCGAAGCGAAGCCGAGCAGTTGATGGATGCCGTGAAAGCACTGCACCCCGACGAAATGTCGCCGCGCGAGGCGCTGGAGGCGCTCTACCGCCTCAAGTTGCTTGCGGGAAAGGCAAATAAATGAAGCTGGTGGCGGCGCTACTGGTGTGGCTCGCCTTGCTGTTCGGCCTGCCGCAGGTTTTGATCTGCGGTGCGCTGCTATTCTCCTCAGGCTGGGCGATGCCGCTCGTCCTGATATTTCTGCTGTTGCCGTTTGTGCCGTTGGTCCTGATGCAGGAGGTCCGTCGCTGGCAAAGGTTGCCCCCGGAGGCGATGGCAGCGGCTGCCGTCGTATCGATTGCGGCGTCCGGCGGCTTCTATTGGATGGTGTTCACTCGCATGCAGTCAATTGGACCAGTGTGAGCCGCCGTATGGTGAGCAAAGGTGTGAGCTTGTCAGCGCGCCGCGACCAGCTTCCGCCGCCCGTTCCACCACAGCGTCAGGTTCCAGCTCACGCAGGTCGCAAGCGCAAGGCTGAGGCCGATCGCCGCCTTGCGGTTGGAGAGCGGGGCTTCGAATTCACCGAGCTCGCGGGTGATCGGGACCTCGGGGAAATAGCGCTTCGCAACACCTCGCGGGTCGAAATCGTGGCGGTGATGGTGTCATTGACCGCGTTGATGACAAACCTGCTCAAAGAAATCATCGAGCACGCGGCCGAGTTGGCCGCTCGCAGATCAGCATGAACTCGCCGAGTTTGCCCGCGACGATCGAAGTCGCGAGGAAGCCCGGGATTTACATATTCGTGCGGCTCGATGACAGTTGCCGATCCGCAAGGCGTAGACATCGATGCCGTAACGCATCGCGAATGCGTCGCCGTCGGTCTCTTTCAGATTGACGAACGCTTGGACAATCCGTAGGAATCCATCGGATCGACCGTCCATAGTCCTCCTCGAGCGGAAAACTGTGGAAGTTCTTGTCGCCCTCGGCAAAGCAGACGCCGTAGGTGGTGCTCGCATGGAGGCGATGACGATCTTGCGGACGCCGAGCTTGGCAGCCGCTTCGATGACGTTGTAGGTGCTGATCGTGTTGACGCGGAAGGTCTCGTTGTCGGGTTCGTATCAGGACCCGCGGGATCGCCTGCAAAGTGCACCACCGCATCCGGCGGCGACGGCGGCTTGCCGTTCTCGAAACCGTCGAAGCCGAAATGGGTGGTCATAGGCGTTGAAGGCCTGGCCGCTGTCGGTCAGATCGGCGATCAGGGTCTTGATGTCGGCATGCTCGGAAGGCGCAAGGTCGACATTGAGCAGGTCATACCCCTTGCTCTTCAAATGCGGCAAAGCATGCCGGCCGGCCTTGCCGGTTCCGCCGGTGAATACCACGCGCTTGGCTGTCATCGGCTTCTCGCCTCTGGTTGATCGAATGGCTAGAGCCTTTTCCGATCCGTATTCAATCGGAACGCGAAAGGCTCTGGTGTCATTTTGCCGAGCGGCCTTCCGCCGCCCGTTCCACCACAGCGTCAGGTTCCAGCTCACGCAGGTCGCAAGCGCGAGGCAAAGCCCGATCGCCGAGCCGAACTGCAGGACGGCGGCATGCAGCACGGCAACCGCAAGGCCAAATCCCATCAGGCCCCAGGCGCCGTTGGCGATCACGGCCGCGGTCGGCGGGCCGCCGATGCGCGGGTGCAGGATCAGCATCATGGAAGTGAACACCACCGGAAACAGCGCCAGGATGCCGCTGATCGCAGGGCCGACCCAGCCCGACAGCGTGACCACGGTCGCGACCAGCGTCGCCACCAGCGCGGCGCGCAAGGGGATGTCGTACCAGCGGCGGGTGATCAGCGGCATCTTCACATGGCAGAAGCGCTGCATCAGCGGCACGCCAATCGCGAACGCGATGGCGTTGACAAGAAGACCGCCGGCAAGCGACCAGTGCACCGCATGCATGGTCACAACGAGCGCGAGCCACACCGCGACCGCGACCGAACAACTGACGATCACGCTATGGCGCTGCGCCAGCAGCACATAGGTCAGGCTCAGGAAGATGGTTGCCGCGTTGACCGGCAGGCTCGCCAGCGCGCCTTGCGCGATGAAGGCCGCATCATGGTCGAGCGCGAGAAAGACATAGGCCGGGCCCGCCGAGACCGGCAGTGTCGTAATCAGCGCGCCGATCGCGGGCCCGGCGCGTTCGGTGATGACGGAAGCCGACACCACGAACGCGGCGGCAACCGCCATGCGGACGAGAAGCAGCAGGAGAAACGTTAGTTCGGGGGCCATTTTTGCGTCGTCCTGGCGCAGGCCAGGACCCATAACCACGGCTGTTCGTGTGGCACGAAAGCCGTCGACCGGCGTTCTAGGAGGGGAAGACACGGCGTATGAGTCCTGGCGTTCGCCAGGACGACGCCAATTCAATGATCACACCCGCTTCATCGACACCGAAACCTTCGGGCCGTTCTTGATGGTCTGATAGACCACGCAATAGCGCTCGGTGAGTTTCAAGAGCAGGTCGAGCTTGTCCTGCGGCGCATCGGTCTCGACCTCGAAGCGCACGCGGATTTCGGCAAATCCGACCGGCGTCTCCTTGTCGACGCCGAGCGTGCCGCGAAAATCGAGATCGCCCTCGGCGATGACGATGCCCTTCTTCAGCGGCACCTCGATCGCGGTCGCGACCGATTTCAAGGTCACGCCGGCGCAGGCCACCAGCGCCTCCAGCAGCATGTCGCCGGAGCACAGTTCGAGCCCGGAACCGCCGGTTGCGGGATGCAAGCCAGCCACCGCCAGCGCGCGGCCGGTCTCGACCTTGCAGGTGAGGCCTTCGCTCTCGATCGAGCCCTTGGCCTTCAACGTGATCACGGCAGCGGTGGGATCGGACTTGTAGCGATCCTTGATCGGGGCCTGCATTGCGCGGAGTTCGGCGGCGTCCATGGTTGTTTTTCTCCCGGGGAAATCTGCACGCTCGGTATAGTCGCGGATTGCGGCCGTGTCAGCACACGCGAGCTCAGAACCAGCCGGTCTGCGCATCTTTCGAAAATCAGCGATAATTCAGTAACTTATCGGATGGCCGACGCCTGTCTCTGCAACCCTTTGCCCGAGGCAGGTCGGGCCCCGGGGGCAAGCGGTTATTATTTCACAATGTCCCCGTGACAGCGGCAGCCTCGTCCGATACCGATTAGGCAATGGACAGCGTGGTGACACATCCCAAGCACGAGGCTGGCGCGCGGTTCGACACCGCGCGGATTACCGCCGCCGTCGACGCGCTCGCCGAGAAGCACAGCGGCCGTGAGGATGTGTTCCGCGCCGCGGTAGCGCAGTTCCTCAAAGGCGAGCTGATCGTGGCGCGCGCCACCGCGCAGGCCGTGCTGCTCAAGGATCGTCACGGACGGCGCTGCGCCGAGCAGCTGTGCTTCGTGCAGGACGAAATCATCCGCATCCTGTTCTCGGCGGCGACGCGGCATCTCTACCGCTCGCCGATTCCCTCCGGCGCCGAGCGCATGGCGGTCGTCGCCACCGGCGGCTACGGCAGAGGCCTGATGGCGCCGGAATCCGACATCGATCTGTTGTTCATCCTGCCCTACAAGCAGACCGCCTGGGGCGAGCAGGTTGCCGAAGCCATCCTCTATTGCCTGTGGGACATGGGCCTGAAGGTCGGCCACGCCACGCGCTCGGTCGATGAATCGATCCGGCAGGCGCGCGGCGACATGACGATCCGCACCGCGATCCTGGAGACGCGGTTCCTGACCGGCGACCGGCCGCTCTATGACGAGCTGGTCGAGCGTTTCGACAGGGAGGTCGTGCAGGGGACTGCGGCGGAATTCGTCACCGCGAAACTCGCCGAACGCGAGGAGCGGCACCGCCGCGCCGGGCAATCGCGCTATCTGGTCGAGCCCAACGTCAAGGACGGCAAGGGCGGCTTGCGCGACCTGCACACGCTGTTCTGGATCGCCAAATATGTCTACCGCGTGCGCGAGACCGATGAGCTCGTGGAACGCGGCGTATTCGACGGCCAGGAATACCGCACGTTCCGGCGCTGCGCCGATTTCCTGTGGTCGGTCCGCTGCAACATCCATTTCGTCGCGGGCCGCGCCGAGGAGCGGCTGTCGTTCGACCTGCAGCGCGAGATCGCGATCCGGCTCGGCTACACCTCGCATCCCGGCATGCAGGACGTCGAGCGCTTCATGAAGCACTACTTCCTGGTCGCCAAAGACGTCGGCGACCTCACCGCGATCCTGTGCGCCAAGCTGGAAGACCAGCAGGCCAAGCCGATCCCCGTGCTGAGCCGCATGATGGCGCGGTTGCGCCCGAGCGGGGCGCGGCGGCGGGTTCCCGACAGCGACGATTTCATCGTCGACAACAACCGCATCAATCTCGCCACCCCCGACGTGTTCAAGCACGATCCGGTCAACCTGATCCGGATCTTCCGGCTGGCGCAGAAGAACAACCTGGCCTTCCATCCGGATGCGATGCGCACGGTGACGCGCTCGCTGAAGCTGATCAACACGGAGCTGCGCGAGAACCCGGAAGCCAACCGGCTGTTCATGGAGATCCTGACCTCGAACGACGCGGAAACCGTGCTGCGGCGGATGAACGAGACCGGCGTGCTCGGTCATTTCATCCGCGCCTTCGGCCGCATCGTATCGATGATGCAGTTCAACATGTATCATCACTACACGGTGGATGAGCACCTGCTCCGCTGCGTCGGCTTCCTGCAGGAGATCGAACGCGGCGTCAACGACGAGTTCATCGTCGCCAGCGACCTGATGCGCAAGATTCGCCCCGAGCACCGGCCGGTGATCTACATCACCACGCTGCTGCATGACGTCGCCAAGGGGCGCCTCGAGGACCACTCGATCGCGGGCGCCAAGGTGGCGCGGCGGCTTTGCCCGCGGCTCGGGTTTTCCGCCGCCGACACTGAACTCGTCGCCTGGCTGATCGAAGAACACCTGACCATGTCGCGGGTGGCGCAATCGCGCGATCTCTCCGACCGCAAGACCATCGAGAACTTCGCAAGCGTGGTGCAATCGGTCGAGCAGATGAAGCTGCTCACGATCCTGACCACCGCGGATATCCGCGGCGTCGGCCCTGGGGTGTGGAACGGCTGGAAGGCGCAGCTCATGCGCACGCTCTATTACGAGACCGAACCGGTGTTGACCGGCGGCTTCTCGGAGGTCAACCGCGCCAAGCGCATCGCGGCGGCGCAGGCGGAATTCCGCAACGCGTTTGCGGATTGGCCGGAAGCGGAGCTCAACGCCTATGTCGCGCGGCATTATCCGGCCTATTGGCTCAAGGTCGAGCTGCCGCGCAAGATCCGCCAGGCGCGTTTTATCCGCTCGAGCGAGCAGGCCGGCCACAAGCTCGCGATCAATGTCGGCTTCGACGAGACCCGCGGGGTCACCGAGCTGACCATACTGGCCATGGACCATCCCTGGCTCTTGTCGATCATCGCGGGCGCCTGCGCGTCCGCCGGCGCCAACATTGTCGATGCGCAGATCTACACCACGACCGACGGGCGCGCGGTCGATACCATCGCGATCTCGCGGGAATACGACCGCGACGAGGACGAGGGCCGGCGCGCGACGCGTATCGGCGAGATGATCGAGGACGTGCTGGAAGGCAAGCTGCGTCTCCCCGAAGCGATGGCGCGGCGCAGCTTCGTCCGCGGCAAGGTACGCCCCTTCGTGATCGAGCCGGAAGTGATCATCAATAACCAGTGGTCGGAACTCTACACCGTGATCGAGGTTTCCGGTCTCGACCGTCCCGGCCTGCTCTATCAGCTCACCACCGCGATCTCGAAACTCAACCTCAATATCGCTTCCGCCCATGTCGCGACCTTCGGCGAGCGCGCCCGCGACGTATTCTATGTCACCGACCTCCTGGGCGCGCAGATCACCGCGCCGACCCGGCAGGCCGCGATCAAGAGCGCACTGATCCATCTGCTCGCCAACGACGAGGCGGCAGAGCAGCCGGCGGCTTGATCGCGCACGAGCCATTCAGCGGAGAAGCCATGCTGGCCACGATCGAGGTTTATTACGATTTCAGATCGCCCTACGCCTACTTCGCCAACCATCGAATTCGGGAAGGATCGTTTGTGTCGCCGGTCCCGTCAAAATGGCTTTGGCGACCGGTATCGATTGACGTGCTGCTGAATCTCCAGGCCGGACGGGATGCATGGGCCGCCTATGCCGATCCGTTGTCCGGGCCGAAGCGCGCGCATCTTTTGGCTGACGTTCGCCGCAATGCCGCGTTCCACAAGATCCCGTTGCGCTCGCCGAAACCGTCGCGGCCCGATTCGATCCCGGCCCTTTGCACAGCTGCTTTGCTCGACCCGGAAGGACACGACGACTTCAGGAATGCCGTTTTCGGCGCGCTGTGGCAGCAGCAACGCGATATCGCGGACCCGGGCGTGCTGGAAGAATGCCTCGCGCGCGCGGGCAGCAGCCCTGAGCTGGTGAAGCGGGCGCTCACGTCAGAGGCACGGGCAGCGTTGGCCGACGAAACCACGCGCGCCTATGCCAAGGGCGTCTTCGGCGTGCCAACCTTTGTTTGCAACAACGAGGTGTTTTTCGGCAACGACCGGCTGGACATGCTGGGATGGCGTCTCGGCCAGGAGACCGCCGGAACCAAGCCCAACTAGCCTGACTTGAGCGCAAGCTCGAAACGACCTTCAATCCAGCGTTTCGCGATAGAACCAGACGGCGGCGGCGATCACCAACAGGGTAAACAGCGCGATCGGCCACAGCTCCGGTGCGATCGCGCCCACGCTATTGCCCTTGAGCAGCACGCCGCGAACGATGCGGATGGCATGGGTGGTCGGGAAAACCTCTCCGAGCCACTGCGCCCACACCGGCATGCCGCGGAACGGAAAGATGAATCCGGACAACATGAAGGAGGGCAGAAGAGTGAATTGAGCAAGCTGCTGCGCCTGCATCTGGTTGGTCGAGATCGTCGAAAAGGTCAGGCCGAGCGCGAGATTGCTCGCAATGAACAGCCCTAGCGCCAGCAGCAGCAGCGATATCGATCCGCGGATCGGGAGCTGAAACACCACGGTGGAGATGACGAGGATCAGGAAGACCTGGACGTAGCCGATGACGACATAGGGAACGATCTTCGCGAGCATGATCTCGATCGGCCGCACCGGCATCGCCATCAGATTCTCCATCGTGCCGCGCTCGCGTTCCCGCGTGATCGACAGCGTCGTGATCAGGAGCGTCGACATGGTCAACACGATGCAGATCAGACCGGGCACGACGTTGAGAACCGTCAATTGCTCCGGATTGTAGCGGGCGTGAACGATGAACTGAAACGGCGAGCTTGCTGGCTGGGTTTGTCGGATCGGCGGCAAATCGCGGTTGACGTCGGTAACGATCGCGCCGAGAGCCGCCGTTGCATTGCCGATTGCCGAGGGATCGGTGCCGTCGGCGTCGACCAGAATGGACGGCGTCTCCCCGCGATCGACCGAGCGGTCGAAATTCGCCGGGATGTTGATGACAAACAGCGCGTCGCCGACGGCGAGCGCCTGTTCCGCCTCGCGTTCGGAGGCATACAGCCTCACATCGTAATAGCCGGTATTCTGCAAGGCGCTGACGATCGTGCGCTCGTATTTCGAGGGCTCGCTGATGAGCAGGCCGGTCGGCAGGTGCTTCGGGTTGGTATTGATCGCGTAGCCGAACAGGAACAGCTGCATGATCGGCAGCACGATGATGAGACGCAGTGTCATGCGGTCGCGCCGCACCTGGATCCACTCCTTGCGAAGCAGCGCGCGGAGCCTTCTGAGCGAGAAGCCGTTCATTTCGCGGTTTCCCTGGCCGCGAGCTGATGGATGAAGACGTCCTCCAGGCGCGGCTCGGTCTCGTGCCAATCGAAACCGGCAAACGAGCCGACCGCCCGCCGCAGTGGCTCGCGATCCGTGCCGGCGACCCGCAACGCATGGCCGAACACGGCCGCAGCCTCAACACCGGGCATGCGGCGGATGCGGCGGGCGACGTCGTCGATGCCGTGGCCTTCGGTTTCATAGATCACGAGACCCGAGCGGCGCACGACGTCGTCCGCGCTGCCCTCGACGACGATGCGGCCATCCGACAGGTACACGATCCGGTTGCACCGCTCGGCCTCGTCCATGTAGTGCGTCGAGACCAGGACGGTGAGGCCCTCGCCGGCCATGTCGTGGATCAGGTCCCAGAATTCGCGCCGCGCCTTGGCGTCCACGCCGGCGGTCGGCTCGTCGAGCAGCAACAGTCTTGGACGATGCAGGACGCAGGCGGCGAGTGCGAGCCGCTGCTTCCACCCGCCCGATAGATGCCCGGCGAGCTGGTCCTCGTAGATGGAAAGACCCATCCGCGCCATGATGGCGTGAACCGCAGCATCGGCATCGTCCATTTCGTAGACGCCGGCGACCAGATCCAGATTTTCCGTGACGGTGAGGTCTTCGTAATAGCTGAACCGCTGGGTCATGTAGCCGGTCTGCCGGCGGATTTGCGCCGCCTCCTTTCGAATGTCGAGGCCAAGGCAGGTCCCCTCGCCGCTGTCGGGTACGAGCAGGCCGCAGAGCATGCGGATGGTCGTCGTCTTGCCGCTGCCGTTGGCGCCAAGAAAGCCGCAGATCTCGCCGCGCGAAACCTGCAACGTCAGGCCTTCGACCACGCGGCGCGCGCCGAAATTCTTGTGCAGATCGCGCACATCGATGACGAGGTCGGTCATGACGGAGCCCTTTCCGCTGCCGGCGTCACGGTGACCGGTTGGCCCGGGTTGAATCGGGCGGCCTGCTTCCGGCGGCGGACGGGCTTCGATCAGATAGACGAGCTTGGCCCGGCTCTGGTCGCTATAGATCACCGGCGGGGTGTATTCGGCCTGCGGTGAAACGAACGAGATGGTCGCGGCGACATCGGTGCGGCAGCCGTCGCAGCTGATCATGACCCTATCGCCCCGGTGCAGGCCGGCGAGATCGGCCTCCGACACGAAGAAGCGCACGAAGATGTTGCTCGGCGGCAGCAGCGACACCACCGGAGCCCCCGCCGCCATCGTTTCACCCGGACGCGCCAGAACGTCGGCGACCCTGGCTGCGACGGGCGACGTCACCCGACGCTGCGACAGGCGCCAGTCCGCCATCTCGACCGCGGCCTGTGCGGCTTCGACCGCTGCATGCTGCGCCTTGATTTCTCCCTTGGCGGCCCATCGGCGCACGCGCTTGATCAAGTGCAGCTTCCATCGCGGCCACCCGCGCGGTGGCCGACCTGAAGTCGGCCCGCCTCTGGTCCAGGGTCTGCACGGTGACGGCGCCGTTCTTGATCAGGGTTTCGGCGCGATCGAGATCAACCTTGGTGCGTTCGACGGTCGCGCGCGCATCGGCGAGGTTGGCTTCCGCCTGTTCGATTTCCGTCGGCTTGCCGGCGGCTTCGAGGTTGGCAAGCTGATCCCTGGCCTGTTGCAGCTGGCGCGCGGCCTGATCGCGCGCGGCGCGGTCCGCCGTCTCGTCCTGGCTGAACAGCAGCGTGCCGACATCGACCTTTGCGCCGCGGGCGATATTCACCTCGGTCAGCAGGCCCTGCTGGGTAGGGCCGACCTTGACGTAATCGGCTTCGGCGTAGCCCTGCCAGGCCGTGCGGGCCGGCGCGCGCGGGTACCACCAGACGCCGATCCCGACCGCGGCAGCAATCAGCACACCCAGAAACATCATCGCTCGCGCAGGCATTGGATCACTCACCCAGTTTTGCAACGAAACGATTGCGTTGCATTATACCGCAAAAACGTGCTAAAGCAACGCCGATGGAATCGTCTGCATGACTGAGGTTGCAGAATTCAAACGTGGCCCGGGGGGGCGTCCGACGCGCGCGGAAGCGGAACGACGCCTTGGCACCCTGTTGGGCACGGCGATGCGGCTGTTTCTGGAGCGCGGCTATGAGGCCGTATCGGTCGAGGAAATCGCCAAGCGGGCCGGCGTCGCCAAACGCTTTATCTATGCCCGCTACGGCGACAAATCCGAGTTGTTCGTCGCCGCCGTCGAGCACAGTTTGCTTGGCAGACTGGAGGATACGCTTCACGCCATCGAGCCGTCGCGCCGCGGGGCAGAGCGCGGCCTGTACGAATTCGGGCAGAGTCTGATCCAGGTGGCGACGCAGCCGGAAGCCGTTGCGCTGCATCGCCTTTTCGTCTCGTCTGCTCCCCAGTTTCCCGACATTGCCAAGCGCTTTGTCGAGCGGAACCGGGACCGCATCGTCAGGGAGGCCGAACGGGTCTTAAGGTTTTATGCCGATCGCGGCGAAATCGAGCTCAGGCATCCGCAGTTGACGATCGAACAGTTCTTTATTTCGGTCATCGGCATTCCCCAGCGCCTCGCGCTGCTTGGCCTCCGCGAGAGCGCGGAGGACGAAGACCGGCGGCTGCGCGTCGCGGTGCACTTGTTCGTCAATGGTTGCCGGCCATCGCGCAAATCCGAAAGAGAATAGTCCGGCAGAGCTGCGCAAGCGACGCTCGCCGACGACAAGGCGGCGGCGAGCGCGCAGTCGTCCGCCCTCAGAGCGTCGTGATCGGCTCCAGTTTCTCGCCGGAACGAAACGCGCGCAGCGGCGCGGTATCGCTGTAGACCCGCTCCTCGGCGATCTTGCCGGCCCTGATGCGGAATTTGTCGACGCCGCGCCATTCGAACCTGACGCCGTTGACGTTGCGCGTGGTCTGCCATTCGATGATCACCACGTCGCCGCGCGAGGTCCAGTCGAGCAGTTGCCAGACGAAATCCGGCGCGGCTGCGGTTTGCACCTCCAAGAGGCGCGGAAGCTCGCTTCCCGCAACGGGCCTGTTCACCAGCGGGGTATGCAGCATCCCGTCGGGATGCCAGAGCTCGAGAAACGCGTTGCCGTCTCGCGCTGCCCAGGCCGCCGCAAAGCGCGTCACGAAATCCTGCAATTCTTCGTCAGTCATTTTTAGTCTCCATCTTGTTGTGATGGCGACGCTAGCGGGATCGCGGGATCGCGTCTGGCGATTAACGGACCTGACAATTCTCAGGACTTCGCTTGCGTCAAATCCACACCTTCATGCGCGAGCAGCCATCGCTTGCGCGCAAGCCCGCCGCCATACTTGACCAGCGAACCGTCGGCGCCGACCAGGCGATGACAGGGCACGACGACACTGAGCGGGTTCGAGCCATTGGCGTGGCCGAGCGCGCGCGCGGCCTTCGGCATGCCGAGCCGGGCCGCCAATGCGCCGTAGGTCATGGTCGTGCCGGGCGGGATCTTCGGCAGCGCGGTCCAAACCTCGCGCTGGAACGGCGTGCCGGCCACCCGCCATGTGATCGTGTTCAGCGAAGCGAGATCGCCTTCAAAATATCCCAATAGCGCTGCCCTGATGGTTTCGGGTGCGCGCGCATCACGCAAGACCACCGCGCCATATTGCAGCCGCAGCAGCTCCGTTACGCGCTCCGAATGATCCTCCCAATCGAACGCGCGCAAAATGCCATCGGCGTCGGCGAACAGCAGCGCCGTGCCGATCGGCGTGTTCAGCCGGTCGAGCAAAAATGTCTCAGGCGGCTTCGCGCTCATGAATTTTCCCTGACGAAGCCATATGCGCGCCTGCCGCCCACAGATGCAGCGCCGCGTAGGCGCGCCATGGCCGCCAGCGTTCCGCGCGCGACAACAGTTCGGTAGGCGACAGGCGCCGGCCGTCGAGCGCTGCCATCGCACGCAGCAGACCGACGTCGGCGGCGGGGAAGGCATCGGGCTCACGCAGTTCGCGCATGGCGATGTATTGCGCGGTCCATTCGCCAACTCCCGGCAGCGACCGCAATTTGACGATAGTCTGATCGAGACTGGCACCACGGCTGAACATCGCGGGATCGGCCGCGATCGCTTGCGCGAGCGATGTCACCGCCATCGCCCGCGCCGCCGGCATGCCCAGCGGTGCGAGGCTGACGCCGGCAATGCGCCCCGGCGACGGAAAGAGATGGCTGAGGCCCTCGCCGTCTCCGATCGCCGAGGGCAGCGGCGCGCCGTGTTGCTGCACCAGCCTGCCGAGCAGTTCGGTCGCAGCCCTCACGGTGATCTGCTGGCCGAAGATCGCGCGCACCGCCAGCTCAAAGCCGTCCCATGCGCCCGGCACGCGCAGGCCCGGCCGCGCGGCGACCAGCGGCGCAAACATCGGATCGAGCGCAAGATGCGCGCCGATGGTGTCGGGATCGGCGGCAAGATCGAACACGCGTCGCACCCGTGCGATGATCTGCGGCAGCGCCGCCATGTCGGGAAACCGGATCGAGACATCGACGCGGCCGTTACCCGCCGGCGTGACAGCGACCACTCCGCTGTTCTCGCCAAAGGCGATGCTGCGCTTGTAGCTGTTTCCCGAGACCAGCTCGACGCCGGGAATGGCGCGGTGGCCAAGAAATGACAGCATGGCATCCCAGTCATAGGGCGGCCGATAGGCAAGACGGACCGACAGCGCGCCGGCCTCGCGTTTCACCTTGTCACGGACATGGCGCAGCGTCGCCGGCGGACGCCCGAACAGCTCCCGAAAGGTTTCATTGAAGCGGCGAACGCTGTTGAAGCCTGCGGCGAGCGCGACCTCGGCCATCGGCAACGACGTCTCGTGGATCAATTGCTTGGCAAGCAAAACACGCCGCGTCTGCGCCACCGTAACCGGCGATGCCCCGACATGCTGATGAAACAGCCGCCGCAATTGCCGGGCGCCGACGCCGAGCCGGTTGGCAAGTCCTTCGACGTCGTCCGCATCGAGGCCGCCGGCTTCGATCAATGCAAGCGCGCGGGACACGGTGTTGGACGTACCGCGCCAGAATGCGAGCTCCGGCGAGGTTTCCGGTCGGCAGCGCAGGCATGGCCGGAAGCCCGCTTCCTGCGCCGCGGCCGCGGCCGCGTAGAACATGACGTTCTCGAATTTCGGGGTGCGCGCCGGGCATATCGGCCGGCAATAGATGCCGGTGGTTTTCACGCCCACGAACAGCCGCCCGTCGAAGCGGGCGTCGCGGGTCGAGATCGCGCGGTAACAGGCAATGCGGTCCATATCCATCGCCGGATTCATGCGGTCTCGTTTCGGCGTCATCTTGCAGGCCCGCCTTCGTCGCCGGCGGTATTTCGGACATCGTCAGCGCTCGAAAATCAGGCATGTGGTGGTGCCGTGAGCGAGCAGGCGCCCGCGGCCGTCTGTAATCCGGCCTTCGGCGGTGCCAACGCGGCGGCCGCGGCTCAACACGATGCCCTCCGCCGTGATCTCTCCCGTCTCAGGGGTGATCGGCCGCAGCAGCGAAATCTTGAACTCGAGCGTGGTCTGGCCAATGCCCTTCTCCAGCGTCGACTGCACGGCCAGTCCCATGCAGCTGTCGAGCAGCGTGGCCGCGAGACCGCCGTGCACGGTGCCGGCCGGATTGAGATGGATCCCGCTTGGTTTTGCGGTAACGACGACGCGCCCGCTCGTCGCCTCGGTGACATCGTAACCCAAGGTCTCGGCGATCGTATTGAGCGGCAGCGTTCCATCGACGAGGCCCTGGACAAATTCCAGGCCGCTCATCTGCTTCTGCCTTTCGGCGCCGACGGTTCCATAGGTCTTGCTGGCGATCTTCATGGCGGGATCATCGGCCAGTGGCGCAGGCTTGTCTCGCGGTTTTCGGACATCATCATTTCATTGCAGGCGCGAGCGGGAGCTTCGTACTTTTCACGGCCGGCGTGCTAGCGTCCACCCGAAAGCCGGGGAGCTTCACCATGATCGTGATCGCCAATCTCCTGGTGGCGCTGGTTGCCGCGCTGCACGGCTATTTTCTCATTCTGGAAATGTTTCTCTGGACCAAGCCGCTCGGCCTGAAGACGTTTCGCCAGACGCTGGAGAAGGCCACCGATTCCGCGGTGCTCGCCGCCAACCAGGGGCTCTATAACGGCTTCCTCGCCGCCGGCCTGATCTGGGGACTGGTTCAGGGCACGCCCGCCTTCGCGTTCCAGATCAAGATATTTTTCCTGCTCTGCGTCGTCGTCGCCGGCATCTACGGCGCGATGACCGTCAGCCGCCGGATTCTATTCGTGCAGGCGCTGCCGGCCGCGATCGCATTGATTTTGCTGGCATTAGCCTAAGGTCGTTCACCCTCTCCGCCCCCTCATCTTGCATTGCGGCATCGCTTCCGCCACAATCGTCGTCAGCGATGGCATCCGCGGGCTTCCTTAAAGGAAATCCCGGACCAAGACCGTCGGGCACAATCGCAAAACATGAGGAACGCAGCGACATGAGGAACGGGTTTTTTCGTCTGGCCACCGGAACGGCGCTGGCCATCGCGCTGACCGCGTCATCGGCCTATGCGCAAAAGAAATACGACACCGGCGCGACCGATACCGAGATCAAGATCGGCCAGACCGTGCCGTTCTCCGGGCCTGCCTCCGCCTACGCCACCATCGGCAAGACGCAGGCCGCCTATTTCAAGATGATCAACGACCAGGGCGGCATCAACGGCCGCAAGATCAACCTGATCCAGTATGACGACGCCTATAGCCCGCCGAAAGCGGTCGAGCAGGTGCGCAAGCTGGTCGAGAGCGACGAAGTGCTGCTGACCTTCCAGATCATCGGCACGCCGTCGAATGCCGCCGTGCAGAAATACCTCAACGCCAAGAAGGTCCCGCAGCTGTTCGCCGCGACCGGCGCGTCCAAATTCACCGACCCGAAGAACTTCCCCTGGACGATGGGCTTCAACCCGAACTACTTCGTCGAAGGCCGCATCTACGGCCAGTACATTCTGAAGAACTATCCGAACGCCAAGGTCGGCATCCTCTACCAGAACGACGACCTGGGTAAGGACTACCTGAACGGCATCAAGGCCGGCCTCGGCGACAAGGCGGCGAGCATGATCGTGGCGGAAGCCTCCTACGAAGTCTCCGATCCGACCATCGATTCGCAGATCCTCAAGATGAAGGCCGCCGGCGCCGACCTGTTCTTCTCCGCCTCGACGCCGAAACAGGCGGCGCAGGCGATCAAGAAGATCTACGAGCTCGACTGGCATCCGGTGCACATCCTCGACATCAACGCCACCTCGGTCGGCGCGACCATGCAGCCGGCGGGGCTGGAAGCGTCCAAGGGCGTGATCAGCGTCAACTACGGCAAGGATCCGCTCGATCCGACCTGGAAGGACGATGCCGGCATGAAGAAGTATTTCGACTTCATGGCCAAGTACTATCCGGAAGGCGACAAGAATTCGAGCTTCAACACCTATGGCTACTCGACCGCGCAGATGCTGGTTCACGTGCTCAAGCAGTGCGGCGACGACCTGACGCGCGAGAACGTCATGAAGCAGGCGACCTCGCTGAAGAACGTCGAGCTCGATCTGGCGCTGCCGGGCATCGTCGCCAACACCTCGCCGACCGATTATCGCGTCAACAAGCAGCTTCAGATGATGAAGTTCAACGGCGAGCGCTGGGAGCTGTTCGGCCCGATCCTCGAGGATACGGGCGCGGCGGGCTAAACTTGTACGGGTGGGCAAAGGCGGCATTTGCGCGCCATGCCCACCACCTCTCGACGCGGATAAGATCATGGTGGCCGCACGGCGGCTTTGCCGACGTTCGCTTTGCCCACCGCTCGCATTTCGTTCCAATACGCGCGTTACTTCGGAATTTCCCCGAAGGTCTTTCCGACCGGCAGCACGGCGTGCCGGATCAGGCGGGAATCCTCGACCGCCGCCTGCCGATGCTTCACCGCTTCGCGATAGACGGGATCGCGGATCATCTCGGCGAATGCGGCGACATCAGGATATTCGGCGATGAAGCAATGGTCCCAGCGCTCGTCCTGCGGCCCGATCAGCATCAGTTCGAACCGGCCCTGCCAGACGATCCGGCCGCCCAGCCGCTCGAACACCGGGCCGCTTTCCCTGCCATAGGCCGCATAGGCTTCCGCGCCGGTCGCCTTGCGGCCGTCGGGATAGGCGGCCTGCGGCCGCAGCCGGACCAGATTCAGCATGTGAATCGGACCCGGCGCGATCATTGGCCCTGAATTGCGCGAATACTTCCTTGGTCGGATCGATATGGCCCATGCCGTGTCCTGTTCTGCGACATTCGCTCGATCGCCGTGTCGCTCTTCGACATGCTCGCGGACGCAAAGCATCGGTAAACCGCGCTTTCGCATGGCCTTGGCCGCAGCTCCTAATCCCGCGTTAACCTCTTGGTAACCGGCCCTTAAACTCCGAACGCTAGCGTGCGCGCGGGACAAGTCGGCGTGGCGTTGTTGCGTATGGCGTGGGGACGGAAAAAGAGCGGCGGACGCAAGGAGCCGCTGTTCGGGCTCGCCGCCGCGCTCGCCGATCTTGCGCCTGTCTCCGCAGGACCGCATTCCCACCGGCGACGAAATCAAGCCGAAAAAATCGCCGCCCAAACGCAAGCCTGACGAGCCGGAGACGAGCGACGACGAACCGCCGCCCGCGCGCAAAGCGCGCGCGCCGCCGCAGCGGCAGCAAGCGCCGCTCGAAATCGCGCCCGGCGTTCAGCTCTCTCCGCCTGTTCTATTGGGGCGCGGTGCTGGGCCTGTGGGCCGTGATCGCGGTTGTCGGCGTGGTGGTCTAGGTCGGCGCGCATCTGCCGCCGATCCAGTCGCTGGAAATTCCCAAGCGGCCGCCGACCATCGAGATCACCGGCCTCGACGGCAGCGTGCTGGCGACAGCGCGGCGAAATGGCCGGCGCCAATGTCGCGCTGAAGGATCTGCCGCCCTATCTGCCGAAGGCCTTCATCGCGATCGAGGACCGCCGGTTCTATTCGCATTACGGCGTCGATCCCGTTCGGCATCCTGCGCGCGGCGGTCACCAACGTCCTGCATCGCGGCGTCTCGCAGGGCGGCTCGACCCTGACCCAGCAGCTCGCGAAAAACCTGTTCCTGACCCAGGAGCGCACGCTGCAGCGCAAATTGCAGGAGGCCGAACTCGCGCTCTGGCTGGAGCGCAAGCATTCCAAGACCGAGATCCTCGAGCTCTATCTCAACCGGGTCTATTTCGGCTCCGGCGCCTATGGCGTCGAGGCCGCGGCGCAACGCTATTTCGGCAAGTCGGCCAAGAACGTGACGCTGGCGGAAGCCGCGATGCTGGCGGGCCTGGTCAAATCGCCGTCGCGGCTGGCGCCGAACCGCAACCCGGAAGGCGCGGAAAAGCGCGCGCAGACCGTGCTCGCCGCCATGGCGGACGCCAAATTCATCACCGAAGCGCAGGCGCAGGCCTCGATCGGCCATCCCTCCTATCTAGGTGAAGCCGGCCGGCGCCGGCACCGTCAATTACGTCGCCGACTGGATCGGCGAAGTGCTCGACGATCTGGTCGGCCAGATCGACAGAGACATCGTGGTCGAGACCACGATCGATCCGAAACTGCAGGCGGTCGCCGAAGCCGCCGTGATCGACGAGCTGGCGGCCAAGAGCGTCAAATTCAATGTCAGCCAGGGCGCGCTGGTGGCGATGACGCCCGGATGGCGCGGTGCGCGCCATGGTCGGCGGCCGCAACTATGCCGAGAGCCAGTATAACCGCGCGGTGACCGCCAAGCGCCAGCCCGGCTCGGCGTTCAAGCCGTTCGTCTATCTGACCGCGATCGAGGCCGGGCTGACGCCGGACACGATCCGGCAGGACGCGCCGCTCGACGTCAAGGGCTGGAAGCCGGAGAACTACGAGCCACGAATATTTCGGCGCGGTGACGCTGACGCAGGCGCTGGCGATGTCGCTCAACACGGTCGCGGTGCGGCTCGGGCTCGAAGTCGGGCCGAAGAACGTGGTGCGCACCGCGCACCGGCTCGGCATCTCCTCCAAGCTCGACGCCAACGCCTCGATCGCGCTCGGCACCTCGGAAGTTTCGCTGATCGAACTGGTCGGCGCCTATGCGCCGTTCGCCAATGGCGGCCTCGGCGTCTCGCCGCATGTCGTGACCCGGATCCGCACCGCTGGACGGCAAGGTGCTGTATGCGCGGCAGCCCGACCAGCTCGGCCAGGTGATCGAGCCGCGCAATGTCGCGATGATGAACACCATGATGCAGGAGACGCTGATCTCGGGCACCGCGCGCAAGGCCGAGACTTCCGGGCTGGACGGCCGCCGGCAAGACCGGCACCAGCCAGGATTTCCGCGACGCCTGGTTCATCGGCTACACCGCCAACCTCGTCACCGGCGTCTGGCTCGGCAATGACGACAACTCGCCGACCAAGAAGGCGACCGGCGGCGGACTGCCGGTGGAAGTCTGGACCCGCTTCATGAAGGCGGCGCATCAGGGCGTGCCGGTCGCCGCCTTGCCGAACGTCGCAATCGCCGGCCCGTTCTCGAATCTGCGCAGGTCGCCTCGCAAATCACCGCGCCGTCCGCACGCGCCCGCGTCGCGGCGCCGGCGGCACCGCCGCCCGCTCGACGTCTGCGCCGCCGATGCTCGGCCGCGGAACCGCGACCGGCCGGTTGCGCCGATCGCGCTCCGCTGATCGGAGGTCGATTGTCCGGGCTGGATGGCTGGCTGGTCGATCGGCTGTGCGCGGACGTGAGATCGCTAATCCTGATCCCGTAGCGGTGCAGGTCGTTGCCGTGGGTGTCGAGCCAGGTCTTGGCGCGCTCGACCGATGGGCAGACCCTGGCGACCACCCGCCAGAACCGCGCCGAATGGTTCATCTCGACGAGATGCGCCACTTCGTGGGCGGCGAGATAGTCGAGCACGAAGGGCGGCGCCAGGATCAGCCGCCATGAGAACGACAGCGATCCCGCCGAGGTGCATGAACCCCAGCGGCTCGATTGATCGCGGATCGACAGCCGCTTGACCCTGACGCCGAGCGCCTCGGCATAGGCCTGCGCCGCCTTCTGCAGATCGCTTGCGCGCCTCGCGCTTGAGATAATCGTGCACCCGCCGCTCGATATGCTCGGCGCCGCCGGCGACGCAGAGAATCTTCTCGCCGCTGTCGCGCGTTTCGGTCCACACCGTGCCGCGCTCGCCGGCGCGATGCACGATCCGGTGCGGCACGCCGCGCAGCGGCACCACGGTGCCCGGCATGAAACGGCGCGGCCTTCGGCAAGCGGCCGAGGCGCGCGGCGATCCAGCCGCCGTGAAGCTGCGCGAAATCCTTGGCGTCGGCGAGCGTGCCGCGCGGCGGCATGGTCAGGATCGCTTCGCGGTCGCTTGGATGAATGCGCAAGGTGTAACGCCGCGCGCGCCGATGCCGGCGCAGCCGAATCGAAAAGATTTGCGAGCCGTGCTTGACCAAAAGAGTCGAAGGTTCGGCAGGCCGCCGATAAAGGAGGGCGCGAGTGGCCATATCTGCAAGTCCGGGGAGCAGAAGTTCGCCCGGATTCTGCCATATCCGCCGCCAGTGAAATCGCTCGGCGCAAAAACAAATCATTTGCCCAATATACAGGGGCTGGCCGGCCATCAGGCCTCTACAGGAATGGGCCTGGAACAAAAATTTTGGCCCAAAACCGCGGCTCCGAGCAGGCCCCTAAGGATTGAGGTAAACTCATTCCTTCAAGAGGCCGCGAATCCGGCATTTCCTGAGGCTAATTCAGGGGGTTATCCAGGCCCGCCGAATCGGCGTCGACCGCTTCAGGTCGGCGATGTGCCGATTGCAAGCGAACGTCGTCGAACGTCGTCATCGCGGATCGCAGCGCGTTATTCCGCCGCCGCCGGCCAACGATGGCTTCATGTTCTGCCGCCGACACCATGAAATCGGAAATGCGCGGCACGATTTCCGATTTGAAGCGCGAACCGTTGAACACGCCGTAATGGCCGACGCCCTTTTGCACGTAATGCACGCGGCGATGAGTCGGGAATCGCGCTGCACAGCCCGTGCGTCGCCTCGGTCTGTCCGAGACCGGAGATGTCGTCGTTCTCGCCTTCCACCGTCATCAGCGCCACGCGCGTGATCTTGCGAGGGGTCGACCGGCTTGCCGCGATGGGTCATCTCGCCCTTCGGCAGCGCGTGCTTGACGAACACGGTATCGACGGTCTGCAGGTAATACTCCGCGGTCAGGTCCATCACCGCGAGATATTCGTCGTAGAAGTCGCGGTGCTTGTCGACCAGGTCGCCGTCGCCCTTCACCAGGTTCTTGAACAGGTTCTTGTGCGCGTCCATGTGGCGGTCGAGGTTCATGCTGATGAAGCCGTTGAGCTGCAGGAAGCCCGGATAGACGTCGCGCATCACGCCCGGATGCGGAAACGGCACCTTGGTGATGACGTGGTTGCGGAACCAGTCGATGCCGCGCTCGGCGGCGAGATTGTTGACCGCGGTCGGATTGCGGCGGGTATCGATCGGGCCGCCCATCAGCGTCATCGACAGCGGAACGAAGGGATCGCGCTCGGCCTCCATGATGGAAACCGCCGCCACCACCGGCACCGAAGGCTGGCACACCGCGATCACATGCATGTTGCCGCCGAGCACGTGCAGCATCTCGATCACGTAATCGACATAGTCGTCGAGATCGAAGCGGCCCTCGGTCAGCGGCACCATCCGGGCATCGGACCAGTCGGTGATGTAGACCTCGTGGGTCGGCAGGAAGGCCTCGACCGTGCCGCGCAGCAGCGTCGCGTAATGACCGGACATCGGCGCCACGATCAGCACGCGCGGCTGCGGGCTGCGCAACGGGCGCGTCAGCTTGCGATCGAAATACAACAGGCGGCAGAACGGCTTTTCCCAGACGATGCGGATTTCGATCGGGGTGCGGACGCCGTTGACTTCGGTGTCGTCGAGGCCCCATTCGGGCTTGCCGTAGCGGCGCGTGGTGCGCTCGAACAATTCGCAGCCGGCGGCGATCGATTTGCCGAACTCGGTATGCGACCACGGATTGAGCGGATTCTGGAACAGGATCTTGGTCGCATCGGTCACGGCGCGCGCCGGATTGAGCGACGCCTGCGCCATCTCGTACATCCAGTACATCGGCGTCGTCAGCGCCGGACTGCCTTCGGCCACCAGCGGCGGTGCGCCGCCAAATTCACCAATCGGCATTTAATCCTCAATGTCCCTTTTGCATCGCAGCATAGTGCCGAATGCGTAATAATGCGTCAATGCACAGATCGGTATATCTACGCGCCGTGCAAGACGAATATCCCGTCAAATCCACGGGATAAGTAGGCTTATTCGCCACCCTGGAGCAGCGAGCCGTGGCGGCGGGCGCTGCGCAAAAGCGCAAGAAATATCGCAAATGACGCAATAAACAGCACGACGTTGATGGCCAGCGCCTCGATCATCAGGTCGGCGCGAAACACATGATCGATCAACAGCGCCCGCATGCCCTCGAACACATAGGTCGGCGGCAACGACCAGGCGACATATTGCAGCCAATGCGGCAGCACCGTCACCGGATAGTAAATGCAGGCCAGCGGCATCAGGCCGAACATCAGCGTCCAGACGATGCTCTCCGCGCCGAGGCCGTTGCGCAGCACCAGCCCCGAGACGAAAATCCCGACCGACCAGCTGGTGAAGATCAGATTGCAGAAGAAGGCGATCAGCGGCAGCCCGATGCCGTAGAAATTGAAGCCGAACAAGAAACATCGCCAGCAGCGTCATCGGAATCACGCCGATCGCGAGCCGGATCAGGCTCATCACCATCAGCGAGATCAGAAACTCGATCGGCTTTAACGGGCTCATCATCAGGTTGCCGAGATTGCGCGCCCACATCTCCTCGAGAAACGAGATCGAAAAGCCGAGCTGGCCGCGAAACAGGATGTCCCACAGGATCACCGCGCCGATCAGCGTGCCGCCGGCGCGCGCGAAGAATCCGGCATTCTGCGAGATGTAGCTCTGCAGGAACCCCCAGGTGATGATCTGCAGCGCCGGCCAATAGATCAGTTCCAGCAGCCGCGGCCACGACGACATCAGCAGATACCAGTAGCGCAGGATCATCGCGCCGATGCGGTGCGGCGCGATCCGTCCGGATGCAACGGGCGACGCCTCGCTCACGGCGCCGTCTCCTGAACGCGGCCGCGCGCGACGTCGAGAAACACCTCTTCCAGCGTCGTGCGGTTGTAGCGGGCCATGATCCGGTCGGGGCTGTCGTCGTCCTCGATGCGGCCGCGCTTCATGATGATGACGCGGTCGCACAGCCGCTCCACTTCCAGCATGTTGTGCGAGGCCAGCAGGATGGTCGCGCCATGGGTCCTGCGATAGGTCTCGAGGTGCTGCCGGATCCAGTCGGCGGTATCGGGATCGAGCGAGGCGGTCGGCTCGTCCAGCAGCAGCAGCTCGGGCTGGTTGATCAGCGCCTTTGCCAGCGCCACGCGGGTCTTCTGCCCGGCGGAGAGCTTGCCGTTGGCGCGGTCGAGGAAGTCGCCGAGATCGAGATCGGCGGCGAGTTGCGCGATGCGCTCGCGCAGATTCGCCACCGCATAGAGCCGGCCGAAGATCGTGAGATTCTGCCGCACCGTGAGCCGCATCGGCATGTCGACATAGGGGCTTTCGAAATTCATCCGGCCGAGCACGTCGGCGCTCTGCTCCGGCATCGGATGACCCAGCACCTGGATGCGCCCCGAGGTCGGCAGCACCAGCCCCATGATCATGGCGATGGTCGTGGTCTTGCCGGCGCCGTTGCCGCCGAGCAGCCCGGTGATGCTGCCGCGCGCGATGCGAAACGAGACGTCGTCGACCGCGCGGGTGGCCTTGTAGAGCTTTACCAGATGCGCGACCTCGATCGCGGCCGATCCGGCCGGACCGGCTCGACGGGCGAGGCGAGTCGGGTGCATGCGCCGTCATTGCGCCATGCGGGCCGTTCATTGGGCCATTGCGGCCTACGCGCACAGCGGTCGCAGCGCCAAGGAGCCATTGGACGGCCGAGACGCAAGCCTCGGCCATGACGCGAGCCGGCGCGAATTTGTGGTCCGCACCCCGGCACGGCTAAACTTGCGGCATGACCGACATCGCCGCCTCCGATTTTCGCCATCCGCGCCGCCATGTCCGTCTCGATACGATCCTGCGGCTGCGCTGGCTCGCCGTGCTCGGCCAGCTCGCCGCCATCTTCATCGTGGTGCAGGGGCTCGAATTCGACGTCGAGGTGGTCCCCTGCCTCACCATCATCGGCCTGTCCGCGCTGCTCAATCTCGCGCTGCAGATCGCCTTCAACCCGATGCAGCGGCTGGAGCCGGCCTATGCGGCGGCGCTGCTCGCGCTCAACATCGTCGAACTCGCCGGGCTGCTGTTCTTCACCGGCGGGCTGGAAAATCCGTTCTCGTTCCTGTTTCTGGCGCCGGTGCTGATTTCGGCGACCGCGCTGCCGGTGCGGCTGACGATCGCGCTCGGCGTGCTCGCGGTCGCCTGCGCCTCGGTGCTGGTGTTCTTTCATCTGCCGCTGCCATGGGACAGCGACGATCCGCTGGTGCTGCCGCCGATCTATCTGTTCGGCGTCTGGCTCTCGATCGCGGTCGCGATCGGCGTCACCAGCCTCTACGCGTTCCAGGTCGCCGAGGAAGCCCGCAAGCTCTCCGACGCGCTGGCCGCGACCGAACTGGTGCTGACCCGCGAGCAGCATCTGACCCAGCTCGACGGCCTTGCCGCCGCCGCCGCCCATGAACTCGGAACGCCGCTGTCGACCATCTTCCTGATCTCGCGCGAGCTCGAGCGCACCGCTGCAGGACAACAGCCCGCTCGCCGGCGACCTCAAAACCCTGCGCGAACAGGCGCAGCGCTGCCGCGACATCCTGGCCAAGATCACCCAGCTGTCCTCGACCGGCGCGCCGTTCGACCGCATGCCGCTGTCGACGCTGATCGAGGAGACCGTGGCGCCGCATCGCGATTTCGGCGTCGCGATCAAGGTGAGAATCGCGGTCGCCGGGACGCCGCGAGCCGGTCGGCACCCGCAATCCGGCGATCCTTTACGGTGTCGGCAACATCCTGGAGAACGCCGTCGACTTCGCCCGCGCCGACGGTCGAGGTCAACGCGTGGTGGAACAAGGAAACCGTCGAGATCGTGATTTCCGACGACGGGCCGGGGATCGCGCCCGACATGCTGAAGCGGATCGGCGAACCTTATCTGTCGCGGCGGCGCAGCGCCGACGAGGCCCAAAGCGAGCATGGCGGCCTCGGGCTTGGCGTGTTCATCGCCCGCACGCTGCTGGAACGCACCGGCGCCAAGGTCT
>CAVZQX010000039.1:0-65216 GCA_963777475.1 uncultured Alphaproteobacteria bacterium | reverse complement strand
GTAAGGGCGCACGTCGTCGTCCTCGCGGGAGCGATGACGTCCTTTTTGCCCGGAATTGAGCAGAGGAAGTCGAAATCGTGCTGGCGAAGGCGCACCACTATCGCACGACGGAAGGCCGCGACATCGTCAACAAGATGGGTGCGGCTCGCCGACCTCACCCGCAATGCGTTCGCCAACGGCGACCTGTCGACGGTGATGAGCCCGCGCACGGTGATCACCTGGGCGGAAAACGCCGACATCTTCGGTGACATCAGCTTTTCCTTCCGCGTCACCTTTTTGAACAAGTGCGACGAGCTGGAACGGTCGCTGGTGGCGGAATTCTATCAGCGCTGCTTCAACGCGGAGTTGGCCGAGAGTCATCAGTGAACGTGGCGCTTCAGCTAGATTCCATGCCATCCATTTCCGTCGAGCGCACCATTGGAAAGACCAAGAAGAGCGGTGCTCAGCCGAACTTCATCGGTTACAACACCGAAAAGATGGGGAAGCAGAAATACAAACGCCTTGTCCGTCTCACTGTCCCGAAGGTGACAAGATTGCTGGTGGGATTATCGGGAGAGGTCTGGACCACGGTGCTGTTCATACAGTTGTTCTGGATCGAGCAGAAGCTTCGCGGCAAGAACTATGGAAAGAAGTTGATAAGAGCAGATTGAAGCAGAAGCACAACGCCCCGGGGCCACGCGGTCCTACTGTGATACCATGAGTTTCAGGCGCCGGGCTTGTACCGGGCTTGCGGTTATCGGGAATTCGGTTCGATCGAAGGCTATCCGGGCGGCGTGACGCGCCATTGGTTTACAAAATCGCTATGAGCACATCCAACTCGAAATTTCGCACCGGATCGAAGGAAGCGCCGACCGAGCCTTTCAAGCGCGCCGTCACGCCGCCTTGCCTGCGCGCGATCGCGAAAACGCCGGAACTCGAGGTGACGTTCGCGGCCGAACGTCCCGGATTGGCGCCCGGCAAGGCCCGGCTGCCGGAGCCGGCCGGCGCGCCAGATGACCAAGCGCGATGCCGCGATTGTGCAGGGGAATATCGCCGGAATACCATCGCGCTGAAGCTCGCCTGCCACGATCCGAAGGTGCACCGTAAGCTGATGCCGGCAAATCCGCAGGCGCGCGGCGTGTTCGAGGCGGTGGAGCAGGCGCGGGTTGAAGCGATCGGCGCGCGGCGCATGTCGGGCGTTGCAAAAATCTCACCGCCATGCTCGACGATCATTTTCATCGCGGCAAGTTCGATGAGATCACCGACCGTGCCGATGCGCCGCTGTCGGATGCGCTCGCCATGCTGGTGCGCGAACGCTTGACCGGGCTGGCGCCCCCCGCTGCCGCGAAAAAAAATGGTCGACCTCTGGCGCCCGACCCTGGAAGACAAGATCGGCACGCGGCTCGATCAGCTGAGCCGCGTCACCGAAACCGGCCAAGTTCGGCGACATGGTGCATGACCTGTTGTCGGCGCTTGATCTCGGCGACGAACGCAATGCAGAAACCGACAAGGACGACAATCAGAACGACAACCGCGACGGCGAGAACGATCAGTCCGGCGCGGAAGGCTCGCCCGACTCCGACGCCGCGCAGGAAATCAGCGCCGATCAGGCGCAGGCGACCACGGACGAGATCTGCGAAAGCGCGATGGAGAGCGCGCAGGCGTCTTCAGCGACACGCTCGACGACGGCGAACTCGGCGACGACGAGACGCCGGGGGAACGACGCGGCCGAACCGCGCGGCGCCAACGAGCCGCGCGGGCCGGAATACCACGCCTTTGCCCCGAAATTCGACGAGGTGATCGCGGCGGAAGACCTCTGCGACCATGACGAGCTGGAGCGGCTGCGCAGCTACCTCGACAAGCAGCTCGCGCACCTGCAGGGTATCGTCGCGCGGCTTGCCAACCGGCTGAGCGTCGGTTGATGGCGCAGCAGAACCGCGCCTGGGAATTCGATCTCGAGGAGGGCGTGCTCGACCCTGCGCGACTGTCGCGCGTGGTGGCCGATCCCTATCATCCGCTGTCGTTCATGCACGAGAAGGAGGCGACCTTCCGCGACACCGTGGTCACGCTGCTGCTCGATAATTCCGGCTCGATGCGCGGCCGCCCGATCACGGTCGCCGCGACCTGCGCCGATATCCTGGCGCGGACGCTGGAGCGCTGCGGCGTCAAGGTCGAGATTCTCGGCTTCACCACCCGCGCCTGGAAAGGCGGACAATCGCGCGAAGCCTGGCTTGCCGCCGGCAAGCCGGCCAATCCCGGCCGCCTCAACGATCTGCGCCACATCATCTACAAGTCGGCGGACGCGCCATGGCGGCGCGCGCGCAAGAATCTCGGTCTGATGATGCGCGAGGGATTGCTCAAGGAGAACATCGACGGCGAGGCGCTGGATTGGGCGCACAAGCGGCTGTTGGGACGCGCCGAACAGCGCAAGATCCTGATGATGATCTCGGACGGCGCGCCGGTCGAGATTCCACGCTGTCGGTCAATCCCGGCAACTATCTCGAACGCCATTTGCGCCACATCATCGAGGAGATCGAGACCCGCTCGCCGGTCGAACTGATCGCGATCGGCATCGGTCACGACGTGACGCGCTACTATCGCCGCGCCGTCACCATCGTCGACGCCGAAGAGCTCGGCGGCGCGATCACCGAAAAACTCGCCGAACTCTTCAGCGAGACCCACGGCGCGCCGCCTGCAGCCAGCACCCGCCGGCGCCGCCTGCATTCGTAAAGCGGATGCCCCGAACGATAAGCCGCCGCCTATGCTGAAATGCGCGGCGGCCGGAATTTCAGCGCTGGCGCTGCCCGATATCGCCCGCGCGCAGTCCGCGCCCCAAGACGCCGGCAAAGCCTGTTGCGCCCGACGAGCACGCCGTCGCCGCGCCGGTTTCGATCGAAGTGAAGGCCCGGCCGATCCCCCTTTCGATCCGCGCGACCGCTTGCATGTGCGGTTCGGCTCGCTGGAATATCGCTCAGGCCTGGTGCTGACCTCGCCCTTTCCCGGTTTCGGCGGACTGTCGGCGATCCGTCTCGACGCCAAAGGCGAGCGCTTCGTTTCTCTTAGCGACAAGGGCAGCTGGTTCACCGGCCGCATCGTCTATTCCGGCCGCGAGATGACAGGCCTCGACGATGTCGAGGCGGCGCCGATGCTCGCCGAGGACGGCAGGCCGATCACCGCGCGCGGCTGGCTCGATTCCGAATCGCTGGCGTTCGACGGCCTGATCGCTTATGTCGGGCTCGAGCGCGTCAACCAGGTGCTGCGCTTCGATTTTGCCAAGGGTTTTACGCGCGCACGCGGCGAGGTGGTGCCGTTGCCGCCGGCGGGAAGAAGCTTCCGTTCAACAAGGGGCTGGAGGCGCTGGTCTTTGTGCCGAAGGGCCTGCCGCTCGCCGGCACCTTGATCGCGATCTCCGAGCGCGGCCTCGATTCCCGCGGCAACCTGATCGCGTTCCTGGTCGGGGGGCCGACGCCGGGGCAGTTCAGCGTTCGCCGCACTGACAATTTCGATGTCAGCGACGCGGTGCTGTTGCCCTCGGGCGACTTGTTGGTGCTGGAACGGAAATTCTCGCTGTTTGCCGGCGTCGGCATCCGCATCCGCCGGATCGCGCTGAAATCGATCGCGCCCGGTGCCCTGGTCGACGGTCCTTCGATCTTCGATGCCGACCTGGGTGAGGAGATCGACAACATGGAGGGCATCGATGCCCATGTCACGGAAACCGGCGATACCGTGCTGACCATGATTTCCGACGACAATTTTTCCCTGATCCAGCGCACGCTGCTCTTGCAGTTCACGCTGGTGGCGTAGCCTTCTGACGATTCGACCTGAACCGCCGCGCCATCGCCGTTGGCGGGGTTATTCGGTCGATAGGTCGTTGCCATGACGATTTGCATGGGCGCGTCGATCGCCTCTGCAGCGGTTGAGGAAGGCGTGACATCTCCTTAGATTAACTTACGCGTTCTCTCTCCCATTCGGAAATCCCCCGCATGAGCGCCCTGTTTTCCCCGATCGAACTGCGCGGCCTGAAGCTTCCGAACCGCATCATGGTGGCGCCGATGTGCCAGTATTCGGCCGAAAACGGCGAGGCCAATGACTGGCACTTCACCCACATCAATACGCTCTCGCTGTCGGGGGCGGCGATGTTCTGCATCGAGGCCACGCATGTCGAGGCCATCGGCCGCATCACCCCGGGCTGTCTCGGGCTTTGGAACGACGCCACCGAGGCGGCGCTGCGGCCGATCCTTGCCTCCGTGCGCAAGCATTCCAAGGTCGCGGTCGCGATGCAACTCGCCCATGCCGGCCGCAAGGGCTCCAGTTACAGGCCCTGGGAGGGCGGACAGCAGATTCCGATTTCCGAGGGCGGTTGGCAGACCGAGGGGCCTTCCGCGGTGCCGCACAAGCAAGGCGAGGCGCCGCCGCTCGCGTTCGATGCGGCGGGGTTGGAGCGCGTGCGCGACGCTTTCGTCGCGGCCGCCAAGCGCGCCGAGCGGCTTGGCCTCGATGCCCTCGAACTGCACTGCCGCGCACGGCTATCTGCTGCACCAGTTCCTGTCGCCGATCGCCAACAAGCGCACCGACCACTATGGCGGGTCCCTGCAAAACCGCATGCGCTATCCGCTGGAGGTGTTCGACGCTGTCCGCGCGGCTTTCCGGCCGACAAGCCGGTGGGCGTCAAGGTGTCGGCGACCGACTGGGTCGAGGGCGGCTGGGACCTCGCGCAGACCATCGCATTTGCCAAGGAATTGAAAAGCGCGGGCTCGACTGGATCGACGTCTCCTCCGGCGGCGTGTCGCCACCGCAGAAGATCCCGCTGTCGCCCGGCTATCAGGTGCCTTTCGCGCAGCGGTGAAGGAAGCGACCGGCCTCACCACCATGGCGGTCGGCCTGATCACCGAACCGAAGCAGGCCGAAGAGATCGTGGCGCCGGGCAAAGCCGACATGGTCGCGCTGGCCCGCGCCATGCTCTACGACCCGCGCTGGGGCTGGCACGCCGCGGCCGAACTGGGTGGCCAGGTCGAGGCGCCGCCGCAATACTGGCGCTCGCAGCCCTCGACGCAGAAGGCGCTGTTCGGCGAGACCAGTTTCGGGACGCGGTAAAGGGATCAGGATTTCTTCGCCATCTGAACCACGGCGTGCATCGCGGCGATATAGCCGTAGGGCCCCAATCCGCAGATCACGCCGGTTGCGACCGACGATATCTTGGAATGCCGGTGATATTCGTCGCGGGCATGGATGTTGGAAATGTGGACTTCAAGCACTGGCCCCTCGAACGCCTTGATCGCGTCGAGGATGGCGATCGAGGTGAAGGAATAGCCGGCCGGGTTGATGATGATGGCGTCCGCGCTCTGCCGCGCCGACTGGATCCAGTCGACGATCTCGACCTTCGTGGTTCGATTGGTGAAAGGCGAGCTCGACCCCGAGCTCCGCCGCGTGCTGCTCGCAGTTTTCCTTGATTTGCGCGAGCGTCGTCGTTCCGTAGATATGCGGCTCGCGCACGCCTAGAAGATTGAGGTTCGGACCGTTCAGGATCATCAGTCGTTTCATGGCGTGTTCCTCTCTCTGGAGCCGTTTCCGTTCCGAGGCCCCTGCTGGTTTTTGTTTTGACGCGTTTTCTGGGACAGCGAACCAGTCCCCACTTCGCTCGAAAGCGCTTCCGGCGCGTGGCCATCGAGCATCCGCAAGGTCGTGAGCAGGAGCGAAAGCCCGGAATAGCTGCGCGGGTCGATGCCGGTCAGTTCGCGAATCCGGTTGAGGCGGAAATAGACCGTGTTGGTGTGCAGGTCGAGCCGCCTCGCGGTGCGCTTGACGTTGAAATTGCAGTCGGCGAACTGGAGAATGGTGCGCGACAATTCGCCCGATTTGCCGTTGTCGGCATCCTTGAGCCGGCCGGCCCAGGGCGGGATCAGCCGGCGCGCCGCGGCGTCCGGCCGCCGCACCAGGAATTCCAGAAGATCGATGTCGGCAAAATGCATGATCGGCCGCTTCGCGTCGGCAAATTCGGCCGCGCGCTCGGCTTCCTGATAAGCTTGCGGCAGCGCGGATATTTCGGACGCATCGAGGCTGATGCCGATGCCGGCGCAGGGTTTAAGTTCTGCAGCGCTCGCGGCAAGCGCTTTCAGCACGCGTCTTGAGGTATCAGCCGCGCCCGCGACAATTGCCAAGACTTCGTCCTTCCGGATGTCGATCAGCCGCCCGAAGGATTTGCCCGCCAGCGCCTTCTGGAAAAGTTCCGACAGCCGCTCCAGCTCGAAGGCGCGGTCGAACGGCTTGCCGTTGCCGGACGGCGCTAGGCGCGCGATCGCGACCGCGATCGACGCGCCGGCGCAGATTCCCGTTCGCGCGCACAGATCCGCGGCGTCGAGATCGCCGGGCTGCCGCCCATGCAGGAGATCCTCGATCAGCGCCACATGGGTGCGTGTGTGCCGCGCGATCATCAGCTTCTCTTCGGCGATATAGGCATCCGTCATGACGCCGCTGATGCGGTCGAAGAATTCGAGCAAGAATTCCGACAGGGTCATCAGGCAATCGGTCTTCTCGCTTTCGGCGGCAATGGCGCTTGCGACCGAATTGCGCATCACCTCCCAATAGCCCTTGTGCGCGAGGCGGTAGGCATTGAGTGAGCCGGCCAGCGGGAATTGCTGGCGCGCGCGCCGCACAGCGTGGGCGGGACAAAATGGAAGGGATCGAGCCCGGGCGCGGTATGTCCTTGGGCGATCTCGAGCATGAGATGGAGGATGTCGTTGCAGTGGCCGAGCGCTTCCTCGCGAAATTTCGGGCTCGCGGCGCGCTCGAATTCCGGATTTTCCCGCTGCAGCCCGTCCAGCGCGCAACGCTCTACTTCGGATTTCCGTTTCTGCAGGGTGGCGAGAACGCGCAAAGTCAGCGCATTCGCATGCAGCCGCGTCTCCCAATCCCTGATTAGGGCATCGTCACGTCCGGACATCGCAACGCCCGGATTGTGAAACTCCACAAAAGACGGGCCAGCGTAATATGGCTCAATGGCAATAGTCAAAACGCCCCCCGTGCATAGTCTACAAACGCTCGCCGTCCGGCGGCTTTTCACGGATTTCGCAAAATAATGAAGGGACCTGCCATGACCGACATTCGCCATCTGATTCCGATCAAGGCGCCGCCGGAGAAGGTTTACGACGCGCTCGCGACGCAAGCGGGACTGCGCGGCTGGTGGACGGCGGACACGGTCGCCGACGAGAAAGTCGGCGGCAAGGCCGAATTCGGTTTCGAGAAAAAGGCGATGACCTTCCGGATGACGATCGCGGCGCTCGATCCGCCAAGGCAGGTGGTCTGGAAATGCCATGGCGACAATCCCGAATGGAACGGCACCACGCTGACCTGGCGCATCGAGCCGAAGGATGGCGGCAACCTGCTGCGCTTCACCCAAAGCGGCTGGCGGGAGATGACCGACAATGTCGCGGCCTGCAACTCGACCTGGGGCGAGCTGATGTACCGGCTGAAAGCTTATGTCGAGGGCAAGAATCCCGGGCCGCGCTGGCGCGAGTGATGAACCGATCCAGTCCCGCAATCTTTCTCCGAACCGCTACTGGAAGCGTTCCATGCCCATCCAAACGATCGCGCGCTACCGCGTAAAGCCGTCCGGCATCGACAAGGTGAAGCGGGCGATCGCCGAGTTCGTGCCTTACGTGAAAGCAAATGAGCCCGACACAAAGCTCTATCTCGCTTGGCAGAGCCAGGACGATCCGACCCAGTTCGTGCATTTCTTCATCTTCGAGGATGAGGCGGCGCATGCCGCGCACGCAAGTTCGGTGGCGGTGAAGAAATTCGAGGCCGCCTACCGGCCCGAGCTCGCGGAAGGCGACGTCGTCTTCGCCGATTATGAAGCAATTGCGACATTCGGAAATGAGCCGCTTCGCGGTGCCGATCTCACGATGAATTGGGTCGGCTGCGCCGGCCTTTGGTGGCGAAAAGGCTTCACCCGGCCGGGAAAAGGACTAAGCTGCTGCCTGAGCGATCGGTAACGCCATGCGATCCCGCATCCGAACATCGGCCCATCTCCTGGAACGCGTCGGCCTTGCGATGGCGGGTGCGGCCTGCGGGCTGTTCGTGGGGGCCCATGTCGGATCGAGCATTTCCTACCTGACCACGCAGGGCTTTCTGCTGGTGATGATGATCGTCGGCGCCGTTGCGTTTTATCTCGGCATCGACACGCCGCCGCTGCCGTTTGACAATACGACCGTGCCGAAATCGACGCCGCGGAATTCCTAGCGCGGTCGGCACCTTCCTGGCGACGGGGACCGCGTTCTTCTCGGTCGCCATCATCATCTTGCGCGAAGAGCCGCACATCGCCTGGACCGTCCTGATCGGGCTTGGCTGGGCGGCGGGCGTTTTGATGCAGATCGTCGCCGGCACGATCGCGCGGGCGCGGGCCACTTGACGGGTTCTTTCGGCGCATCGTGCCTGCGAGGAAAGCCATAGTTCCGCCGCAACCAAGGCGAGTATCTGCCATTGCGAAACAGCGACGCGTCGCAGACAAATGACGCGCGTCAAAAAACAAAAGCGAGAGGAAAGCCCATGGAACTTGGATATTTTTCGATGCCCTCGCATCCGCCGGAATGCGGATTGAAGGAAGGTCACGACTGGGACCTCGAGGTGCTGCGCTGGCTCGATGAGCTCGGCTACCAGGAAGCCTGGATCGGCGAGCACCACACCGCGCCGTGGGAGCCGCACCCCGGCGCCCGACCTTCTGGTCGTGGAGGGGCTGCGGCAGACCAAGAACATCCGGCTCGGCCCCGGCGGCTTTTTGCTGCCCTATCACCATCCGGCCGAACTCGCCAACCGCGTCGCGATGCTCGACCACCTCTCGGAGGGCAGGCTGAATTTCGGCGTCGCCGCCTCCGGCCTGCCGAGCGACTGGGCGATGTTCAACGTCGACGGCATGAGCGGGCAAAACCGCGATATGACGCGCGAGGCGCTGGAGATCATCCTGAAACTGTGGAGCGACCCGGCGCCGTTCACCTACACCGGCAAATACTGGACGGTGACCAAGCCCGACACCATGTTCGATTTCCTTAAACCCCACCTCAAGCCGCTGCAGGCGCCGCATCCGCCGATCGGCGTCGCCGGCCTGTCCAAGGGCTCGGACACGCTGAAGCTCGCGGGCGAGCGCGGTTTTATTCCGATGAGCCTCAACCTCAACCCGGCCTATGTCGGCAGCCACTGGGAATCGGTCGAACTGGGTGCCGCGAAATCCGGGCGCAAGCCGAACCGGCGCGACTGGCGGCTGGTGCGCGAGGTGTTCGTCGCCGATACCGATGAGGAAGCGTGGAAGCTCTCGGCCGGCGACATGATGGGCCGGATGATGAGCGAATACTTCTTGCCGCTGCTCGGCCATTTCGGCTTCAAGGACTATCTCAAGCACTCTCCCGACGTGCCCGATAGCGACGTCACCGTCGATTATTGCGCGCGGCGCAACTGGATCGTCGGCTCGCCCGCCACCGTCACCGAAAAGATCGAGCAGATCTGGCGCGAGGTCGGCGGCTTCGGCGTGCTGCTGGTGTTCGGCTTCGACTACAAGCACAAGCGTGAGGCCTGGCATCACTCGCTGCAGCTCCTGAAAAAGGAAGTGCTGCCGCGGCTGAAACATCTCGACACCGCGCTCGGCAAGGCGGCGTAACGGCGGGGGTGGCGGCGCGCGCAAGTCGGTTTCATCCCGCCTTGCGCGCGTGATGGCTGTGCAGCCTTGACGCCAACAGCCGCCGCCACTCGTTGAACCCGGCGCTGGCGATGTCGCGCGGCCGCGGCAGGTCGATGACATATTCATCGTCGATCCGCCCGGGCCCGGGCGACATCACCACCACGCGGTCGGCGAGAAAGATCGCTTCCTCGATCGAGTGGGTGACGAACAGCACGGTCAGGCCCGGTGCGCGACCAGATCTCGACCAGCTCGTCCTGCAGCCGCTCGCGCGTCATCGCGTCCAGCGCGCCGAACGGCTCGTCCATCAGCACGATCTCGGCATCGTTGGCGAGCACGCGGGCGATCGCGACGCGCTGCTTCATGCCGCCGGAGAGCTGGTGCGGATAGACATCGGCGAAATTCTGCAGGCCGACCAGCTCGATGAAGCGATCGGCGGTGTCCTTGATCTCCGCCTTGGGGCGGCCGCGCGATTTCGGGCCGAAACCGATATTGTCGCGGACGTTGAGCCAGGGAAACAGGCCGTAATCCTGGAACACCATGCCGCGGCTCGGCCCCGGCCCGGTGATCGGCATGCCCCACATCAGATTGTCGCCGCTGGTTGCCGCCTCGAACCCCGCGGCCAGCCGCAACAGCGTCGACTTGCCGCAGCCGGAGGCGCCGATCAGGCAGATGAACTCGCCTTTCTTCACCCGCAGGTTGGCGCCGCGCAGCGCCTCGATCGATCGGCCATTTTGCGAAAAAATCTTGCCGACGTTCTTCATTTCCAGGATCGGGATCGCGGATTCAGCCATGCGACGGACTCCAGGCCAACAGCCGCCGCCCGATCAGCATCACCAGTTGGTCGGACAAGAAGCCGAACACGCCGATCACGATCATGCCGCAGATCACGATCTCGGTGCGCGACAGCTGGCGCGCTTCCATGATGATGGCGCCCAAGCCCGGTCTGCACGCCGGTCATCTCGCCGACCACGATCACGACCCACGCAAAGCCTAAGCCCGAGCCGCATGCCGGTGAAGATCGACGGCAGCGCCGCCGGCAGCACCACGCGGAAAAATTGCGCCTGTTCGCTGCAGCCGAGCATCGACGCCGCCTCGAACAGCCGCGGCTCGACCGAGCGCACGCCGAAGATGGTGTTGAGCAGGATCGGATAGAACGCGCCGAGAAACACCAGGAAGATCGCCGAGCGCGGCCCCAGCCCGAAGATGATCATGGCGAGCGGCAGCCATGCGGTGACCGGCACCGGGCGCAGGATCTGGATGGTCGGATCGACCAGTTGCCGGATCAGCGGCACCCGCCCGATCAGCATGCCCAAAGGCAGTGCCACGACCAGCGCCATCGCGAAGCCGCCATAGACGCGGGCAACCGAGGCCAGCAGATGAATGTACAGGGTGCCGCTATAGGCATCGTCATTGATGCCGCCGAAGGCGAGATCCCACAGCTCGAGCCAGACGTCATGCGGCGGCGGGATCAGGCTTCCCGGCCGGTCCACGGTGAAGAAATGCCAGATCGCGAGCAGCAGAAGCGGGAACGCGATGCCGAGCAGCACCGGCCGCAGCCGCGGCCATCCGCCTTCGCCAAAGCTTCGGCGGACAGGTCCGCCTTCGCTAAGGCGGCGGCGCTACCGTCGAAGCCTCTGGCGTAGCCGGATCGCGATCGGAGGCGAGCGTGCTCATGGCGGGCTCAGGTCGGCTTGATGGCGTCGACGAAGCTGGTGTCGAAGAACGTCGAAAAGTCCGGCACGCGCTTGATCTGCTTCAGCGCCAGCATGTGGTCGGCATAGATTTTCGCCTCCTCGATTTCGGTTGGCCCCAGCTTCCAGGTCAATTCGACATTGGGCACCGAGGCTTCGATCGCCTCCTTCTTCTGCCCGAGCTTGCTGGAGGCCATCGCGACCAGCGCGTCCTTGTGGCTTGCGGCATAGTCGGTGGCGCGCTGGTGGATGCCGAGCATCACCCGCACCAGGTCGGGCTTTTCGGCGATCACGTCGCGATGGGTGCCGAACACCATGTTGAGCGAGCCCATCGGCGTCGAGTAGGGATATTCGACCAGCTGGCCGACGCCGGTGGAGAGCGAGACGCCGGGGCCGGGCTCGGCGCCGACATAGGCGTCGATGTCGCCGCGCGCCAGCGAGATGTGCATCTCGGAAAACGAGACGCGCACCGGCTCGACGTCCTTGATGGTCATGCCTTCCATCCTGAGCCGCTCCAGGAAAAACACTTCCTGCGTGGTGCCCGGGAATACGGCGACGCGCTTGCCCTTGAGATCCTTGATCGAATTGATGCCGGAATCCTTCTTGGCGATGATCGCCATGCCCTTGTTGCAGGTCGAGGCGATCACCACCACCGGCTCGCCGGCTGCGGCGCCTAAGATCGCGGCCGCGATGCCGAACGCGCCGAAATCGATCGACCTGGTCACCACCGCGTTCTTGCATTCGGCCGGCGTCTCGAACGGCAGCACCTCGACCTTGTAGCCGGCGGGCACGAACTGCTCGTAGAAATAGGGCGCGATCGAATGGATCAATTTCAGCGCGCCGGCGCGGATTACCACCGGCTCGTCCGCGCGCACGATTTCGGGTGCGGCGATCAGGCTTGTCCCAATTCCTGCGCCAAGGCCTGCAATGAATTCACGACGGCGGATGGTTCTGGTCATGGACGGCTTGCTCCTTCGGGCTCGCGAAAAAGAAGCAACAAACGTGCCGTGGGGGCCACCCCAGCCTCGTTCCCTCCCCCCTTGCGGGGGAGGGTCAGGGGAGGGGGGTAGCCGCAACGGCGGTGCTCGTGGCTCCCCCCTCTCCAACTCTCCCCCCTCAAGGGGGGGAGAGGGCAGCTGTCCGTGGGGCACGAGAGGGCCCCACCATAACTCGTCATGCCCCGCGCATGCGGGGCATCCAGTAGGCTGCGGCTTCTCGGTTCAATCACGGATGGCTCTGGAATACTGGATCGCCCGTCTTCACGGGCGATGACGGCGGGATGTGCGGCGCGAGACGCAGCTTCGCGATCCCGCCGCATGTTTTGCGCGAGGTTGATCCTGAATTTCCCGCCTTCTGAAGATCAGAGGGCGCAGGGAATGCCGGGTGCCCAATGCACCCGCAGCCTCGTGTGCACTTTGTAGTTTTAGTATGCACACGAGTATTCACAGCGGAGGCACCGGAAACATCCGGCATTCCCCACGCAATGGTTTTACGGCTTATATGCGCGCTCTCCCCGGGGACCGGGCTCTTTTGCCCCCGTCATTCGCAGAATTAAGTCCCGCGAAACTTAACGCCAGCGTCGGGGCGTCAGGACCACACGACTTTGCCGTCCGCGTCAGGCTCGCCCGTCAAGCGCGCCGCCGCGTCCACCGCATCCCGCCCCACGTCCGTGACGTTCGCGAAACGCCCCTCTATCGGGCCGGGACGGTGCGAACACTACGACTGATTTGGGTTTCGGAAAAAGCGAAATATTTTTTGCGCGGGGGCTGGACAGGTTTTCGCGCGCGGGAGTGATTTGCCCGTCGGGCAGTCACATTGCGGTCACGCAGCGCACGGTCTCGCCCCATCGTCATTGCGAGGAGCAACGCGACGAAGCGCAGCCCACCTCGGTCGTCATCGCCCGCGAAGTCCGGCCTTTGGCCGGCCGGATGACAGGCTCCGGCGGGCGATCCAGTATTCCAGAGACTATCATGATTAGCCGAGAGGCCGCGGAGTACTGGATACCCCGCATGCGCGGGGTATGACGGCGGTGTGTGTAGCTATCGATTGCTTCGCAGAGCCTGTCATCGGGCGGCGCTGTTGCGCCGACCCGGTGGCTCGCGATGACGCGGAGAATGGGAACGCGATGTATTACATTCGCGGGCAGCGCGGCGCGGCAACATGACGCGGAGCCAACGTCTCGCCACGAATGTGTGTGATCCGACAAGCTCGAAAGCAAGACACCGATAAGAAGGTCGTCTTTCATGCGGCATCCGGCCGCACCCCCGCTCCTCGCATATCCAACCGAGGTCCATCACCGATGTCGAAACTTCGCGTCGCCGCGTTCGGCGCGGCTCTGCTGGTCCCTGCGTCCGCCCATGCCGAGGTGATCCGCTTCGAGGTGTTGCAGAGTGCGCCGGCGTTCGAGGGGCGGAGCTTTGGCAATGTCGGCGCTTATGTGAAGATCACGGCGCGCGCCACCATCGCCGTCGATCCGGCCGACCCGAACAACGCTGTCATCGCCGACATCGACCAGGCGCCGCGCGACGACAGAGGCCTGGTCGAGGCGACCGCCGACGTGGTGCTGCTGCGCCCGGCCGATCCGCTGCGCGCCAACGGCACGCTGCTGGTCGACATTCCCAATCGCGGCCGGAAACTCGCGCCGGAACTGTTCGATGATACGCCACCGAGCCGGGATCGAACGACGCCGAGAAAGCCGGCGACGCCGGCATCGGCTTTCTGTACGGCCAAGGCTACACCATGGCCTGGATCGGCTGGCAGGCCGACATCCCCTCAAAGCCCGGGCAACTCGCGCTCGCCGCACCCGTGCTGAAGGGCGTCACTGGCCCCGTGCGCGACGAGTTCATCTTCGATCACATGCGCTCGCCTGCGTCAGCCGATCTGTCGTGGCCGATCGCCGATCCATCGTCGCTCAAGGTGACCGTGCGCGCGACATGGGATGCGCCGCGCCAGCAGGCCGACGGGCTTGCGATCCGCGCCACCGGCGACCAGACCGTCGAGATCAGCCGGCCGAAAACGGTTTCGACGCCGGCGCGCTCTACGAAGTGACGTATCACCGCGCGCGATCCCGCGGTGCTGGGCCTGGGCTTTGCGGCGACGCGCGACGTGGTTTCGTTTCTGCGGCGCGATACCACGCCGGCCAATCCGCTCGCCGAAGGCCACAACGGTTTTGCCAATCGCGCGATCGGTT
Organism: uncultured Alphaproteobacteria bacterium; assembly: GCA_963777475.1. GTDB lineage: Bacteria > Pseudomonadota > Alphaproteobacteria > Rhizobiales > Xanthobacteraceae > Bradyrhizobium. Next base: position 50,689 of record CAVZQX010000039.1, on the reverse strand, counting down.
TCGGCGTCTCGCAATCCGGGCGTTACCTGCGCGATTTCCTCTATCTCGGTTTCAACGAGGACATTGCAGGCCGCATGGTGTTCGACGGACTGATGCCGCATGTCGCAGGCACGCGCCGGATGGCGACCAATGTCCGCTTCGGCCACCCCGGGCGCAATCCGCGGCATCCGCAGGATCCGGCCTGGCAGGCCGACCTGTTCCCGTTCGCCTACCAGACGCTGGTCGATCCGCTGGGCGGCCGGCGCGACGGCTGATGCAGCGCTGCCGGCTGAGCGCGACCTGCCCGCGCGTGATCCAGACCGACAGCGAGCACGAATGGTGGGCCTCGCACGCCTCGCTTGCTGGTCACCGATCTCGCCGGCAACCATCTCGACCTGCCCGCGGACGTGCGCGCCTACATGATCGCGGGCACGCCGCATTTCGCAGCCGGCGGGAGACAAGATGCGCCGCCGGCCCGAGATGGCGCTGCCGGTCAACCCGATGCACGCCGGCGCGCCGATGCGCGCGCTGCTCACCGCGATGCAGGCGTGGATCACCAGCGGCGTCGAGCCGCCCGCAAGCCGCGTCCCGACGCGCGCCGACGGCACGCTGGTGGAAGCCTCCGACGCGGTGCCGCGCAACATCCCGGGCCTGCCCTATGCCGCGATCCACACGAGCCGCGAGCCTGTCCGACAATTCCGTGCTGCCGCCAAAGCTGCTCGGCAGCTATCCGGTGTTCGTGCCCCGCGCCGACAACGACGGCATGTCGATATCAGGCATCCGCATGCTGCCGCTCGCCGTGCCGCGCGCGACCTACACGGGATGGAATCCGCGCGCCAAGGGTTTTGGCGAAGCCGCGCTATTCCCGCTGCAGGGCGCCGTGGTCCCGTTTGCCGCGACCCGCGCCGAGCGCGAGGCCGCGGGCGATCCGCGGCCGTCGATCGCCGAGCGATATGCGGACAACGCGGCGTATGTCGCAGCCGTGCGCGCGGCGGCGGCGCGGATGGTCGCGGAGCGGCTGCTGCTGCCGGAGGATGCGGAGCGGGCGGTTGAGGCGGCGGAGAAGGATGGGTTGGCGCAGTTGAGGTGAGGGCAGCCCCAATCAGGAAAACGGCTAGGCCTTCGGATCGGCGAGGTTTTCTAGAATCGTTTCTCGAGCAGATTGGATATCGCGCGATCTCGATTTGAGGACGATGTCACGAATTACGGCAGCAATTCTTCGGTGATGACGTATGTCCCGAGATAATTCTCGGAGCAGTTGGCCCCTTCGCGGAAAAGCGTTTCTGACCAAGGTCGGTATTATTTTAGGATTTGTAGCTCGATATCGGGGTAGTGATCGATGTCCTCCAAAACGCTGCTCAATAGTCGCGCAGAGGCCGACGCGAATTTCGCACTATCTGAGTATTGACTTAGGAGCAGCGTCCCAACTCGTGGGTCATCCAAAATGGTTCTAATTAAAACACTGAGCCTCTGTTCTTGACGAGAGAGTTTCTGTATTTCGGCCGCGATTTCGTCGACCCGATCTTGGGTTGTCACCTCTGAGGCCTTGGCAACCTGCGGCGCAGCGGCTGCGGTCAAATCCAAATCCCTTCCCGTGGCAACACGCGCGAGATCGAGCACCTTGCGTAAGCGAAGGGTTTGGCTTTTGCTCAGAAGCGCCTCACTTTCGAGAAGCGCCGCTGGCAACCCATTACTAAACGCTCTTTGCTGAACCGAACAGAAGCGAGTGCATTATCAAAGACCCGATCCTTCGTCCTTTCCCGTTGAGGTCCGTGCGCCTCAGTAAGTGCGCTGAACACCTCGGCGACGATAACTGCGTTGATGAACCAAAGAACCGCTTGTTCTTGATCCCTAAATTCTGAAGTCTTCGATTTCACTGCTTCTGCAGCCGATTGTTCGGCTAGGGCTTCGTCGCCGCAGAAGAGGGCGAAGCTCATTCTGAGAAGCGGCGGATCGACACTTCGGACCCAATTTTTCACGATCGGAGCGAGCTCGTTACGTGTGCCGGCGTAAGGATCGCCGTCGGGGTCCACGAGGGCAAAAACCTCCCTAGCACCGACGCGCGCTTCGTGTGTTGATTCAAGAGGAACGATTCTTGAGCCTCCTTGAAACATATCAAAGCCAATTATCTTTCTGTCACCATTTACTCGTTGCACATACGTTGTGTTGCTATCGGCACTCGATTGGATGAGTGGAATAGCAAATCCTGGCTTAGTCCAGAAGGGAACGGCCAAAGATGTTACCCGGCCTTCTCGTAGCACGCTATCGAATGGCGTGTTGTTGCTCATAGCCAGCCCTGATTCTTGTAGATGGTATGGATGAGGTTTCTAACAACGAAGTGGTTTTCAGCGGGTCGGCTACCACTCGTCCATACGTATTCATACACGTTGATGTTCTGCGACCTCAGAGCTCCTCCAATGCTGCGGTCGGTGGCAAGGGTATCCGGCAGTATGGCCGCCAAAACGCTTGCCCTTAGATCGATCGGATCGCTGAAGATGATTTCGGGCGTCGTTGCACGATCATCAAGAGGACCAGGCCCCGCTTTGACCGCTTGCAAGCACAATCCTTTTGTAAGAGTCAGCCTCAAAGTTGGCAGGAGGCACATCGAAGGTTGTCGAAAGGAACTTGTATTTCGAAGGGACGCCCTCGTTCGTGCCAAACACCGCGCCAACGAGTTTGGCGGCAGACATTCGTCCGGCGCTAGAAAAAGGAAATCGAACAATGGCATGTAGGGATTCAGTGAAATCGATCATGCCTTTCACAAACGCTCCGCTATCGAATGGAAAAACGTACCCTGGGCGTGGAACACGTAGCGGATCCAAGGACTAGAACTGACGGGAATAACGAAGACAACGTGGTTGGCCTAAGCTCGTTCTTACTCACGAAAAGCAGCCCGACCGTAGAATGCGTAAGTTACGCGTTCCTGTAGTACTTCGCACGTCTCGAAAGCTTCAATTCGACCGGCATCGATCAAATCTCTGAGCAAGTAGCTGCTAGTGATTGGTAAGCCCCAAGAGTTTGTTGGAGCAGGTGGACGCCTTCGACAAATTAAAAAATCGCGATGCGTTGGTCGCCCGCTTCTTGGTTTGAGGTCTTCTGGTAAGGGCGCCCGATCACTCACGGCTTGGGTTCAATCGAGACCATAGCAGCCATTTAACAAGCAACAATCGTAGTTCGAAGCCAAGCAGCTAGGATGGTAAGAGAAACCGGGAGGCTGCGAATAGCTCGCTAGAGCTCCGTTGATGATTTCAGCTTCCCGGTTACTGGCGTCGCCCGTCTTGTCGATGCGGTTTCTTTTCACGCCAACCCTGCCGCTAAGCCCCCGCCATAGCCCCCGTCTATATATCTACACTTATTTTTCCGGCCGCGACCCGCGCCGCCTATGGCAGGCAAGGAAGCACCCTCGCGCGTCCACCGCCGGTGAAAAAAACGATGACCCACGGAGGCCGCCTTGATCCCTCAGAAGTTCCTGATCCTGATGTCCGACGAGCACAATGCCAGGATGATGGGCTGTGCCGGGCATCCGCTGGCGAAGACGCCGAACCTAGACGCGCCGGCGGCGCGGGGCACGCGCTTTGTCGATGCCACCACCACCTGTCCGATTCTCGCGTGCCGGCGCGCGCGAGCTTTGCCACCGGCCGCTATGTCCACGACATCGAATATTGGGACAATTCGCTTCGCCTATGACGGCAGGGTCAAAAGCTGGGGCCACGACTTCAGGACGCCGGCATGCCGCGATCAAGTCGTCGTCGTTGCATTACCGGCGCGAGGAAGACCCTTGCGGGTTCGACAAGCAGCATATCCCGATCGTCAGCGCGTGCAAGTCACCCTCAAAATCAAAAACGGCCGGGTCCCCCGACCCGGCCGCTCCACAAACTCAAAACACTCAAACCTCACGCAACGAGACTAAACGCAACTAGCCCCGCTCTCTCCCCAACCGTAAAACTCTCTATCTTTCGCGCATGATCTTTTCGGAAAATCGGTGCCCACTTTTCCGGATCATGCGCTAGCTCGCCTTCTTCTCCGGCGCCGCCGCGGCCGTCTTCTTCACGATCGCGCGCTTCAGTTCCAGCGCGCGGGGCGAGAGGTTGTCGGCCTTGGCCTTGATCAGGAACGCATCCAGGCCGCCGTTGTGGTCGACGCTCTTGATCGCGTTGGTGGAGACGCGCAGGCGCACGTTGCGGCCCAGCGTGTCCGAGATGAAGGTCACGTTGCACAGGTTCGGCAGGAAGCGCCGCTTGGTCTTGATGTTGGAGTGGCTGACCTTGTGGCCGGTCTGGGGGCCCTTGGCCGTCAGTTCGCAGCGCCGCGACATATCGTAAATTCCTCTGCCATCCCCGCATCTCGGGTAGCCCGGTTGCGGGCGCCGCGGGGGTTCAAAAATCGTGTCCTTCCAGGGAGCCGCGGACGTATAGGGCGCCTGCCGCGGGGCGTCAAGGTTTGTGAGGTGGTAAATACGCCGCGAACGCCGTTTTTTGAAGCTATTTCCGGAGTTTAGCCATCACATAAAGGGCACATTCCGGGCCGATCTTGAGGTCTCCGGTGGCGGCGGCCCCGGGCGCATGGGCTCGAAGTGCCAGCGCCGTTTGGTGGTTGCCCCATAACTTGCATCGATGATAATCCGACCGCGCCAAGGCAGGACCGTACCTCACGTGACCTTAACTTTTTCGAATTCGGCCCGACCGGCGCTCGCAAGGCTCGCTAGCCTGTGCGCCGGCGCGGCCGTGGCGCTTGTCGGCGCTGGCGCAAGGCGCGGCGTTGGCGCAAGGGCGGCTGGCCGCGCAATATGAGGCGACGCTGGCGGGCGTTCCCGTCGGCAAGGGCGCCTGGAACATCGATATCGGCGACGACCAGTATTCGGCCTCCGCCTTCGGCGGCACCAGCGGCATCTTGAAGGCATTCGCCAGCGGTTCCGGCACCGGTGCGGCGCAAGGCCGCGTCGTCAACGGCGCGCTGGTCGCAACCAATTATTCCGCCTCGACCACGACGTCGAAGAAGAGCGAGGCGATCCACATCACCCTCGCCAACGGCAATGTGAAGGAGTTCGGCATCGATCCCGTACCGCCGGTCGATCCCGACCGCATTCCGGTGACGGACGCGCAGCGCAAGGGCGTGTACGATCCGATGACGGCGACGCTGTTGCGCGTGCCCGGCACCGCCGATCCGCTCATCCCCGACGCCTGCCACGGCGCCGCCGCCATCTTCGACGGCCGCATGCGCTATGAGCTCAAGCTCGATTTCAAGCGCATGGACACGGTGAGGGCGGAAAAGGGCTATCGCGGCCCGGTTGTGGTGTGCGCGGTCTACTTCTCGCCCATCGCGGGCTACATCCCCGACCGCCCCGTGATCAAGTACCTCGCCGCCCAGCGCAACATCGAGATCGCGTTTGCGCCGGTCGCGGGAACCCGCATCCTGGTTCCGTTCTGGATGAAAATCCCGACGCCGCTCGGGCAGGCGATGCTGGAAGCGACGGAATTCGTGACGCAAGCGACCCCGCCGCATGTGGCGAAGACGCAGTAGGGTTCTGGCAAGATTTGTCCGCCCGTCATCCCCGCGAAGGCGGGGATCCAGTAACCACAGGTTTCAGTTGTTGAACGAGCGTCGGCCACGCGGGCCTACCGATAGATCCGTGGGTACTGGGTCCCGGCTCGGCGCTCGCGCCGACAGCGCAAGCGCTGCCGGAACTCGCTTGGCCGGGACGACGAAGCTTTTTGTGGCAGCCGCCGAATCCTGTTGACTCTTCCCCGGTTCTGATTCAACTCCGTGCAGGCGAAAACGTAAAGGATTTCACCGCCGAACCGTCGCTTGTGGAGCCGCTCCAAACTTGATCTAGTGCTGGAACCGAAGCGTCGACGCGAGATGTTGCGGTGAACGAAGCAGGACAGGGGGTCGAGTCTGCGATTCGGGCGCCTTTCGTTCTAGAGTCGTTCCAGAGCTTAAGGCGCAACCCCATATACGTCGCAATGTGACACACTTTTGCAAGTACGCTGGCCAAAGCCGGCGCCAATAGAAAACATCCGAAAAAAATGGCCTTCTCTCCCTCGGCAGCGTTCCACCACGAACGGGCTCCCGGCGCCGGCGTCACGGCGGTGCTTGGACCGACCAACACCGGCAAGACCCATCTGGCGATCGAGCGCATGCTCGGTCATTCCTCCGGCATGATCGGCCTGCCGCTGCGGCTGTTGGCGCGCGAGGTCTACAACAAGATCGTCGACCGTGCCGGCATCGACTTGGTCGCGCTGATCACCGGCGAGGAAAAGATCAAGCCGAAGAACCCGCGGTTCTGGGTGTCGACGGTGGAGGCGATGCCGCGCGACCTCGACGTCTCGTTTCTCGCGGTCGACGAAATCCAGATCGCGGCGGATCTCGAGCGCGGCCACGTCTTCACCGACCGCATCCTGAACCGGCGCGGCCGCGACGAGACGCTGCTGTTGGGCGCGGCCACCATGCGCCCGATCATCGAGCGGCTGTTGCCGGGCGCCTCCATCGTCACCCGGCCGCGGCTTTCGCAACTCGAATTTGCCGGCGACCGCAAGATCACCCGCCAGCCGCGGCGCACCGCGATCGTCGCGTTCTCCGCCGACGAGGTCTATGCGATCGCCGAACTGGTCCGCCGCCAGCATGGCGGCGCGGCCGTGGTGCTGGGCTCGCTGTCGCCGCGCACCCGCAACGCGCAGGTGGCGATGTTCCAGTCCGGCGATGTCGATTACCTGATCGCCACCGACGCGGTCGGCATGGGGCTCAACCTCGACGTCGATCACGTCGCCTTTGCCTCCGACCGCAAATACGACGGCTATCAGTTTCGCCGCCTCAATCCGTCCGAGTTCGCGCAGATCGCAGGCCGAGCCGGGCGCGCCACGCGCGACGGGACCTTCGGCACCACCGGCCGCTGCGCGCCGTTCGAGCCCGAGCTGGTCAACGCGTTGCAGAACCACACGTTCGATAGCGTGAAGGTCCTGCAATGGCGCAATTCGAAGCTGGATTTTTCCTCGCTCGGCGCGCTGCAGGTGTCGCTGGCGCTGACGCCCGCCCACGAGGCGCTGACGCGCGCGCCGATCGCCGAGGATCTGCGCGTGCTCGACCACGTCGCCCGCGACACCGAGGTGCGGGAAATGGCGCACGGCGCTGCCGCCGTGGAGCGGCTGTGGGAGGCCTGCCAAGTCCCGGACTACCGAAAACTGTCGCCGGCCGCGCACGCCGAGCTGGTGGCGACATTGTTCGGCTTTCTGATGCAGAAGGGCCGCATTCCCGATGCATGGTTTGCCGCCCAGGTCGACCAGGCCGACCGCGCCGATGGCGATATCGACACGCTGTCGGGCCGGATCGCGCAGATCCGGACCTGGACATTCGTCGCCAACCGGCCGGATTGGCTGGCCGATCCGGAGCATTGGCAGGAAATTACGCGCGAAGTCGAAAATAAATTGTCGGACGCGCTGCACGAACGGCTCACGGAGCGTTTCGTTGATCGCCGGACCAGTGTATTGATGCGGCGCCTGCGGGAGAACACGAGCTTGAGTACGGAAATCGGCAAGACCGGCGAGGTGATCGTCGAAGGGCACGCGATCGGCCGGCTCGACGGATTTACCTTCGCGCCCGACGCCGCGGAAGCCGGCTCCGACGCCAAGGCCCTGCAGGCCGCAGCGCAGCAAGTGCTGGCGCGCGAGATCGACGCGCGTGCCGAAAAATTGGGCGCGGCGCCGGACGAGAATTTCGTGCTGACCTCCGACGGCACCATCCGCTGGACCGGCGATGCGGTCGCCAAGCTGGTCGCGGCCGACGACGCGCTGCATCCCAGGCTTCGCGTCATTGCCGACGAGCGGCTCAACGGCGCGTCGCGCGACAAGGTCCAGGCCCGGCTCGAGCTCTGGCTCAAGACGCATGTCGAGAAGCTGCTCGGGCCCTTGTTCGAGCTTGCCAAGGCCGAGGACATCACCGGAATCGCGCGCGGCATCGCGTTCCAGCTGATCGAGGCGCTTGGCGTGCTGGAGCGCAGCAAGATCGCGGCCGAGATGAAGGATCTCGACCAGCCCTCGCGCGCCTCGTTGCGCAAATACGGCGTGCGCTTCGGCGCCTATCACATCTATTTGCCGGGGTTGCTGAAGCCCGCGGCGCGCGCGCTGGCGTCGCTGTTGTGGGCGCAGAAGCAGGACGATGTCGATCTCGCGGCGCTGTCGAACGCCCAGCACATGGCCTCCAGCGGCCGCACCTCGTTCCCGGTCGACAAGCAGCTCGTGCGCGACGCCTATCGCCTGCTCGGCTACCGGCAGTGCGGCGAGCGCGCGGTGCGCGTCGATATATTGGAGCGGCTCGCCGATCTCATTCGCCCCGCGCTGGCCTGGCGCGAAACCTCGCCCGGCGTGAAGCCTGCCGGCGCGTTCGACGGGCGCGGCTTTGTGGTGACGCAGTCGATGACGTCCTTGACCGGCTCGGCGGGCGAGGATTTCGCCTCGATCCTGCGCGCGCTCGGCTATCGCATGGATCGCCGGCCGCCGTTGCCGCCGAAGCCGGCGGCGGCCGTGGAGCCGGTTGCCGCCGAAGCAACGCCGGCCGTGGAGGCCGTTGCGGCCGACGCTGCGCCAGCGGTGGAGACCGTTGCCGCCGAGGCGGCGCCGATCGAGGCCGTGGGCGAAGCCGCGACCGCGGTCGAGGTGTCGCAAGACACAGCGCAAGAAACAGTCCAAGAAACCGCGGTCGATACCGAGATAACCGCACCGCCGGTTTCCCGCGATCGCGTGCCATCGGCGTCCTTGCTGCCGGAAGTCTCGCTCGCGCCCGCTGCCGCACCCCAAGAAGCGCCTGCCACGCCGGAAGAAGCGCCGCCCGCCGCACCGGAAGCAGCGCCTGCGGAGGCCGCGCCTGCGAAGGCCGAGGCGCAGCCCGAAGCGGCAGCTCCGATCGAGACGCCCGCCGCCGAAGCGTCCGAGGGGCCGGCCATATCCGAAGCACCATCAGAGAGCGCCGCCGCTGGCGAGACGACACCGGCGGAAGCCGCCGCCGCAGTGGCGGAAGCTACGGTAGCACCCGAAGCGGAAGCCGTCGCCGCCGCGCCTGAAGCTGCGGCTGCGTCCGAAGCTGCTGCCGCGCCAGAACTCATCGAAGTCTGGCGGCCCGGCGGCCGCGCCGAGGAGCGCCGGCCGCGCCACGAGCGTCACCGCCACCGCCATCAGCAGGCGCCGCAGCAAGGCGCGCAAGCCCCCGCGGCCGCAGGCGGGCGAGGCTGGCGCCGGTCGCCGGCGAGAAGCGCGAGCGGCATCGCCACGGCCGGCGCGACCGGCTGAAGGATTTTGGCAAACCCCGCGAGGGCGCCCCGGTCGAAGCTGTTGCGAGCGCTCCAACGGAGGGCGCGCACCGGCCAGCGAGCGTCGCGAGGACAAGGGCCGTCCGCCGCGCGAGCGTTTCGAGGGCAAGGGATTCGAGGGCAAGGGCCGTGATCGGGATAAGGAAAAACCCAAGGGCAAGTTCGGCGGCGAGCGCGAGCATGGTGGACGCGATCGCGGCCGCGACAAGGGCGGCCGCGACAAGCGCGACAGCGGCCCGTCGCACCGCCAATATGCGACCAGCGCGAGCCCGCGCGAGCGCGATCGGCCGATCGATCCCAATTCGCCGTTCGCGAAACTGGCGGCGCTGAAAGAACAGCTGACCGCCAACCGCAAGGATTAGCCAAGGATTGATTGCGTCGTCGGGCGAAGCGGGAAGCGGTTCGCGTGAAGAACGCGTGAGATAGGGGACTGACGTCACCGTTGGATCGCCAGCGTCTCGATAAATGGTTATGGCACGCGCGGGTCGTGAAGGCGCGCACCAGCGCTGCCGCTCTGGTCGAGGCCGGCCACGTCCGCATCAATGGCGTGCGCGAGAGGGCGCCGGGCCACGCGGTGAAGAGCGGCGACGTGCTGACCGTCGGGCTCGACCGGACGGTACGCGTCCTCAAGGTGATCGGGTTTTCCGAGCGGCGCGGCGATGCGGCTTCCGCGCGCGCGCTCTATGAGGATTTGCATGTACGGCAGGAATGACTATCTGCCGCTCTGTGATTTGAGTTCTTGGCAAAGCGACGCGGCAGACGGGAAGGCCGGAGCTGTCTTGCTTCACTTGCGGCGGCTAAGTTCCTGCGCTAGCGATAGTTCAGAAGCCCCCTTCACTTGCGCGGCAAGTTCGCTAAAACCACGTCAAAATTGACCTGTTCCGGAGCCCTGGATGACTTACGTCGTCACTGAAGCCTGCATCAAATGCAAATATACCGATTGCGTTGAGGTCTGCCCGGTAGACTGTTTCTACGAGGGCGAGAACATGCTGGTGATCCATCCGGACGAATGCATCGATTGTGGCGTGTGCGAGCCCGAATGCCCCGCCGATGCCATCAAGCCGGACACCGAGCCCGGCCTGGAGAAGTGGCTGGAAGTGAATACCGAATACGCCAAGAGTTGGCCGAATATTACCCAGAAGAAGGAATCCCCGCCCGATGCGAAGGATTTCGAGGGCATGGAAGGCAAGTTCGAGAAATATTTTTCTCCAGGCCCGGGATCCGGTGACTGACGTAAATCGGCCGCAACTTAACCCTAATATCGTCGAAACTGCCTAAAGCGGTCCCAAACCCTGTAAACCATTGATTTTCGCAGGAAATGTGCTATATTGGGCACATTCTGAGCTGAATCGGTCAGCCGCCTTGACCCTTGATAGGGGTTTCCGCGAAAAAACATCGAACAGGGGCGTGGCAGTTCCGCGCAACAGGCCGTGTCACAGAAAACGCGTAAAAAGAGTGCTTCCAAACTTTCGAAAAAAGTCGCCGCGGTCAGCCGTAGCGCATCCAAGAGCCGTGTCCGGGTCTCGGCTGCCAAGTCCTCCAAGAACAAAAGAAGCGCAATGCCAAACAAGACTGCCAAAACGGTCGCGAAAGCGACCAGCTCGAAAACTACTGCTTCGAAGGTCGCCCCCAAGACTGCTCCCAAGATCGCTGCCCCGAAGGCCGCGGCCAAGCCTGCCGTGACCAAACCCGTCGTTGCCGCCAAGCCTGTGGCGGCTGCCCCCAAAGTCGAAGAGAAGAAGGTCCTGACCCAGCGTCAGGGCTTCAAGACCAACGAGTTCGTGGTCTATCCCGCTCACGGTGTCGGCCAGATCCTGGCGATCGAGGAGCAGGAGATCGCGGGCGCCAAGCTCGAATTGTTCGTCATCAACTTCATGAAGGACAAGATGACGCTGCGGGTGCCGACCGCGAAGGTCGCCAATGTCGGCATGCGCAAGCTCTCCGAACCGGCCTTGGTCAAGAAGGCCCTGGAGACGCTCAAGGGTCGTGCGCGCGTCAAGCGCACGATGTGGTCGCGCCGAGCCCAGGAATACGAAGCCAAGATCAATTCGGGCGACATCGTTGCGATTGCCGAAGTGGTCCGCGATCTCTACCGCTCGGAATCGCAGCCCGAGCAGTCCTACAGCGAACGCCAGCTCTATGAAGCAGCGCTCGATCGGCTGTCGCGCGAAATCGCCGTCGTGCAGCACTCGACGGAGACCGAAGCGGTCAAGGAAATCGAGAGCCAGCTCGCCAAGAGCCCGCGCCGCGGTGCCGCCAAGGCCGAGGGCGAAGCCGAAGCCGAAGGTGATGCCGAAGTCGACGACACCGACGGCGACGATACTGCCGTAGCGGATGAGGCGGCGTAAGCCACTTCGCAAGTCTGCCAACAATCAAAAGCCCGGTCCGAAAGGCCGGGCTTTTTGTTGATCACGCTGCCACCCAGCGCTGTCCTGGCGAAGGCCAGGACCCATAACCACGGGCGGAAGTTCTCGAGCACGGCGTCAACCGCAGTGCCTTATCGATTAATCACGCGGTATGGGTCCCGGATCGGCGCTCGCACCGGACGGCGCAAGAGCGCCGCCTGGGGCTCGCTTGTCCGGGACGACGCGAAGTTCAGGGCTTGCGCTGGATATATGACCGCACGACCGTAAGGTCGCCTTCGCGACGCTCAATCGAGCCGGTGAATTTCTCAGCGGGAATATCAATCGTCAATCTATGCGAGTCCCATGTCATTGTCGGTTCGATAGCTTGAGCCGGATATGGGTCTTCCTCGATTTCCATCCTCGAGAGACCAAGCGTTCGGCTTGGCTATCCTGGCCGAATAGAACGCGGTCTCACCCAAGTTGCATTCTTTCCTCAGAAGCGTTGCGTTGTACGCGTGGTCTTTGGACCATGATTTGGAAACCTGGCGTGTCGTGCAGTTCGACTCGGGAAGCCTGGAAATATAAGAAGTCAGATAAATAGCAAACGCGAACGCGAAGACGAGCGCAGCAAATTTCATCCAGCGCTTCATTTATAGTCTGACGCCCGCCTCAATCCACCACGATCTTGACGCGGTCGCGGACCTTGACCTGGGCGTGGGCGTCGAGACCGTTCAGCACCCGGAAGCGTTCGGTCGGGTGGTCGACGCCGGCCATGCGGTGCGCCAGCGATTCCACCGTGTCGCCCGGCTGCACGGTGATCACCTTGATGCGCAGCGGCCGCGCCTCCTGGATTTCCTCCAGGCTCAGGCGGCGGAACGAATTGACGGTTTCGCGCGCGTTGCGATCGCTCTCGGTGGTTTTTTGCCGGGCCGCAAAGATGAAGCGGTAGACGTCGCTGCCGAAGCGCAGCGCATAGATCTTGAACTGCCACTGGTCGCCCGCCGCGGTGGCGGAGGCGGCCGGGAATCCGCCGATGGTCAGGTCCTCGGTCGAGGCCTTGTCGACGTTCTCCATCCACCCCGAATTGAGATAATCGCCGAGCGACTGCTCCGCCGGCACCCGCACCACGTCGAAGCGCATCGCCTGCGAGCCGCCCTCGCGCACGCCGATCACCGCCTGCGCGGTGTTGTCGAGCGTGAAATTCTCCGGCGCCTGGAAGGTGAAGCCGAGCTTCGGATGCAGGAAGCGCCGCCCGCGCACGAATCCCTCGCTCGGATCCTCGCCGTAGACGATGTTGTCGATCGCCGCGAGATATTCCTCGCGATCGCGTTCGGTATTCTCGGGCGAGGTGTATTGCCGCGCGGTCGCCTGCACCCGCTCGATGCGCTCAGGCGTCGCCGGATGCGAGGACAGGAAATCCTGCGTGCGCGGATCGAACGAGGGCTTGCCGACCTTCAGCTCGGCGTTGCGTTCCATCGAGGTCAGGAAGCGCGCCGCGCCGTAAGGGTCGAAATGGGCGCGCGCCGAGATGCCCACGCCCATGTCGTCGGCCTCGAACTCCTGGAGACGCGAAAAACTCGCCAACGTCAGCTTGGTCTTGGCGAGCGCCAGCGCGGTGAGCTCGGGATCGTTGCTCATGTCGGATACGACGCGGGTGACGATCGCGGCCTGTTTCGCCTGGTCCTCGCGGATCGCGGCGTGCTTGGCCAGCACATGCGCCATTTCGTGGCTGAGCACCGAGGACAACTCCGAGGAGTCGCTCGCAAGCGCGATCAGGCCGCGCGTCACGTAGAGCTGGCCGGTCGGAAGCGCGAATGCATTCACCGCGCCGGAGTTGAGGATCGTGACCTTGTAGGCCTGGTCCGGGCGTTCGGACGCCGCGACCAGCCGGTCGACGATCTTGGTGATCAGCGCTTCCAGCTCCGGATCGTCGTAGGCGCCGCCATAGGAAGCGAGGATGCGTTCATGCTCGCGCTCGGCAGCGGGGGTTTGTGCGACGGCGTGGATCGGCTTGGGGACCGGGGTCGGCGTGGTGGACGCGACCTGGAGATGGCCCATGTCGCTGCAGGCGCCAAGGCCGAGGCCCAGGCACAGCAAGGCCTGCGCTGCCCAAAGGCGGCGGCTCATTCCCCATGTGCGCCGTCCCAAAAACCCATCCACTTCAGCTACTCGTATGTCCCAGTGACGCTACAGCGCGATGACTTCAAGTCGGGTAGTCATCGCGCCCTGGCGTATTGTTTAAGCATGGTCTTCTCGGAAAACCGGTTCCCACTTTTCCGGATCATGCTCGGTTTCTTTTTCTGAGCATGATCTTTTCGGAAAACCGGTTCCCACTTTTCCGGATCATGCTCGGCTTCTTTTTTGAACACGATCTTCTCGGAAAACCGATCCTCATTTTTCCGAATCATGCTGTTAGTTTGAGCATGGTCTTTTCGGACACCGGTATCCACTTCCGGATCATCTGCTCTAGTTCGCACCCAGCACTTCGATTTGCCCTGCCCGCTGCAGTTCCATTCTTGGTCCGGTCCGCGCCTCGACCCAGCCGCGAACCCGAATCCGCCGATTCTCGAGGGACTTAGGGACAATTCCGGCGCCTGCCAAGGCCGGCAGCACGCGCTTCGAAATAGTCACCGCGAAGTCCCGTGTCCAGTTACGTCCGAAGTTCAGATAGGTTGTCGCCCCGGCCTGTCTTACGGACAAAACCTTGCCCTCGACTACCGTAAATTGCCCTATCCCGGCCAAAATATCGTCAGCACTTTCCGCGTTTTTTATGGCAGAGGGGCCAGCCCAGATGCCGCGTTGGCTCGCCCGCGCCTCCGCTTCGGCGGCAAGGAGGCTTGCCGCGCAATCCTTGTCGGCGATATCGGCCGATACCAGCGCGGCGCCCTGCGCCAGCAAAAGAGCCTGGACCGGGATATCGGAACCGGCGAGGAAGGCGAAGGCGGGTTGCCGGCCGTAACGGTCGGGCGTGTCGTCGTTGCCGCGCAAGGTGACGTCGCGGTCGGCTATCACAGCGGAAAGCGCCGCGGCGCGGTTCGCTTTGGTCGCTTCCGAAGTGGCCGGTTCGATGCCCGCGAGCAGGATCTCGCGGCCATCGGCAAGATGAAAGCTGCGGCCGTCGACGACATCGGCAACGTGGCCTTCGCCCTGCGGCGGCAGTGCGCATCCCTCCGCGCGCGCCGATCCTGCCGATGCGATGGCCGGCAGGATTGTGCAAAGCATGACGGCGATGCCGCGCGCATGCCGAGACAGGAACGTCGTTGCCGATGAAACCATGACGCCATGCTCGCACAGTTTGTGCATTCCGCTTAGCGGAAAAACTGTGCAGGGCGCGCGCGGCTTGCCGCTGTCTGATGCATGCGGCATGATCGCAGCCACAAAAAGCGCCGCCACCCGAATGGCGGTCGACAGGGAGGTTTCGAATGAAGCGTTTTCTCAGCTGTGTCGTCGCCTCGCTGCTGGCGCTCGGCGCCACGGCGGCGATGGCCCAGAGCAAACCTCCGCTGAAACTCGGCGGCATCCTCGACATGTCCAGCCTCTATGCCGACATCACCGGCGCCGGCAGCGTAGAAGCGGCGAAGATGGCGGCGGAGGATTTCGGCGGCGAGGTGCTCGGCCGCAAGATCGAGATCGTCGCAGCCGACCATCTCAACAAGGCCGATCTTGCCGCCAGCATCGCCCGCGACATGATCGACAACCAGGGCGTCGAGATGATCTATGACGTGGCAGCGTCCGCCACCGCACTTGCCGCCGGCGAGATCGCCAAGGCGCGCAACAAGATCATCATCTTCAACGGCCCCGGCTCGATCCGGCTCTCCAACGAGGCCTGCGGCCCCACTACCGTGCACTATGTGTTCGACACCTACGCGCAGGCCAATGTCACCGGTCTTGCGGCGGTCAAATCGGGCCTCGATACCTGGTTCTTCCTGACCGCGGATTATGCCTTCGGACAGGACCTGGAAAAGGACACCACCAATGTCGTCACAAGATCCGGCGGCAAGGTCTTGGGCGCCGTGCGCCATCCGCTCAATACCTCGGACTTCTCGTCCTTCCTGCTGCAGGCGCAGGCCTCGAAAGCCAAGGTGATAGGCCTTGCCAATGCCGGCGGCGATACCGTCAACGCCATCAAGCAGGCCTCCGAATTCGGCATCATGAAGGGCGGCCAGAAGCTGTCGCCGCTGCTCGCCTTCGTCACCGACATCGACAGCATCGGCCTCGATACCGCCCAGGGCCTGTTGCTCGCCGAGGCCTTCTACTGGGACCTCAACGACGAAACCCGCGCCTTCTCCAAGCGCTTCATGGAACGCGTCAAGCGGCCGCCGACCTCGGCGCAGGCCGGCGTGTATTCTTCCGTGATGCACTATCTGCAAGCGGTGAAGGCCGCGGGCACCACCGACTCCGCCGCGGTCATGAAGATCATGAAGGAGACCCCGATCAACGACATGTTCGCCAGAGGCGGACATATTCGCGAGGATGGCCGCATGGTGCACGACATGTACCTGTTCGAGGTCAAGAAGCCCTCCGAATCCAAGGGCCGCTGGGACGATTACAAGCTGCTGGCGACCGTTCCCGGCGATCAGGCGTTCCAGTCGCTCGAAGCGTCACGCTGCCCGCTGGTGAAGAAGTGACGCCGTTGCCCCGTCATTGCGGAGCGCAGCGACGAAGCAATCCATCTTGTCGGGGCGAATGGATTGCCGACTTCATCGGGTCGCAATGACGGCGTTGGATCGAGACCAACGACAACGAACAACAACGAAAGCGACATCGCATGAACGAACGAAATGGTCCTGCAACAACTCGAATCCGGGCTGCTTACCATCACCATGAACCGTCCCGACCGGCGCAACGCGCTCAACCCCGACATGACGCGCGGCCTCGTCGAAGCGGCGCGGCGCGCGGCCGAGGACCACGAGGTCCGCGCCGTGCTGCTCAAGGGCGCCGGCGGCACCTTCTGCGTCGGCGGCGACGTCAAGTCGATGGCGGAAGGGCGCGCGCCGCTGCCGTTCGAAGCCAAGACGACGAATCTTCGCCGCGGCATGGAAGTGTCGCGCATCCTGCACGAGATGCCGAAGCCGGTGGTGGCGCAGCTCGACGGCGCGGCCGCCGGCGCCGGACTCTCGATCGCGCTGTCTTGCGATTTTCGTGTCGCCTCTGCCTCCTGCAAGATCACCACCGCGTTCGCCAAGGTCGGCTTGTCCGGCGACTATGGCGGCACCTATTTCCTCACCCATCTGCTCGGCAGCGCCAAGGCCCGCGAGCTCTATCTGTTGTCGCCGGTGCTGACCGCGCAGGAGGCGCTTTCGCTCGGCATGGTGACCAAGGTCGTTGCCGACGCCGAGGTCGATGCGGCCGCCCACGAGCTTGCGATGTCGCTGGCGCAGGGGCCGTCGGTGACGCTCGGCTACATCAAGCGCAACATCAACAATGCCGAGCATTTGTCGCTGGAAGCCTGCTTCGACGCCGAAGCGATCCATCACTCGCGCGCCGGCGAGACCGCCGATCACAAGGAAGCCGCCAAGGCCTTTGTCGAGAAACGCAAGCCCACCTTTCAGGGCCGCTAGCGATGGCCTTCTATCTCAGGCTGCGGCAGATTTGCCTGGTGGCGCCGCACCTCGAGCCCGTGATCTCGGACATCGCCGCGATCATGGGATTGGCAGTCTGCTATCGCGACGGCAATGTCGGCAAATACGGCCTCGAGAATGCGCTGCTGCCGGTCGACACCATCCTGCTCGAAGTGGTGGCGCCGCTTCGCGAGGGCACCGCGGCCGGCCGCTTCCTCGACAAGACCGGCGGCCGCGGCGGCTACATGGCGATTTTCTGCTGCGACGATCCCGACGCGCGCGGCAAGCATGCGGGCGCCATCGGCGTGCGCACTGCCAATGTGATCGCGCATGCGCCCTATCACGGCGTGCAACTGCATCCGCGCGACTGCCGCGCCGCTTTCATCGAGTTCAACCACACTGACGGCAGCGACGACGTCCTCGGCCCCTATCCGCCGGCCGGACCCGATTGGCAGAACTTTATTCGCAAGGACGTGACGCAGGCGCTGGTGGGGGTCGAGATGCAAAGTCCCGATCCGCTGGGGTTGGCCGAGCATTGGGGCAGGATCATCGGGGTCGCGGTCGGCAACAACGAGAAGGGCGAAGCCGAGCTGAAGCTTCCCAACGCCAGCTTCCGCTTCGTGCGAGGCGACAGCGAGATCATGAGCGGTCTCGATTTTCGGGTTGCTGATGTCGCGGCCGTGCGCGAGGCCGCCAAGGCGAGGGGCTATCAGGTGTCGGGCAACGAGTTTCTGATCTCTGGCGTGACTTTCAAGCTGGCCGCGTGAGCCCTAAATCGTCGTCCCGGCCAGGCGAGCTACGCGAGCGCGAGCCGGGATCCATAACTACCGATGTCAGTGGTGAAAATAGCCGTCTCCCCTTGTGCCCCTTCCGCGGGCCGCAGCGTTTGAATGACCGCGTATTCTTCACGCGCCTCGATGCCGCCGCGCGGCAGAACCAGCTTCGTACCAGAGAAATACGTTTCCAATAAGAAAATGGCCCCGATTAAAGGGCCATTTTCGTATTACATCTTTTTGTCCATCTCAGGCTTCTTCATCATCGCGTGGTGGTGATGATGGTGGTGGTGGTGGTGCTTCATTGGCGCGGCCATTGGCTTCGCATCTTCTGCGCTTGCGACTGACGGAAGCGCGAATGCGATAGCAGCCAACGCAGCTAATACGTAAGAAAAACTCTTCATTGATCCCCTCCTTGATGCCTAACTTATTTAGGCACTAAAAAGCTAACAGAGGTGTGACGCTTCCGCCAACACGAGAATTATGAACGGATGTTCAGTTGCGCCGGATTGAACCCTATAACGAGCTGGTTTTGATCGAGCTCCCATTACCCAAGGGCGCCCCGTCATCAGGAATTTCTGAGCCACGTCAGTTACAGTGGGCTTTTTCTCGAAGGCCCTGTGCAGCTTTTTTGTGTTTGTATTTCAACTTGCAAGCGTTGCTCTTCGTCAAGCGGACCTCAAGCATCTCCTCATTAATTGAGACAGCCGGGCTGGTAGTTAAAGGAAATGCTGTTGCGGGGCCAACGAGGAAGGCTATTGCGGATACGATTACGATTGAGCGGACCATCCATGGTTCTCCTCAACTGAGCGGCGACCCACTCATAGCCTTGGCGATCTCCTGTTGGGAGCCCAAACAGTCGGCGTCGAGCTTCAAAATGCCCCTTCAATTTGGCTGAAGCCTGCTGACTAGTCCGGGACGACGTCGTGAGGGCGCCGTGTGAGATTTACCGCCCCTTGAAATTCGCGGCGCGGCGTTCGGTGGTGGCTTTGACGCCTTCCTTGAAATCCTCGGTGGCGCGCAGCTTGGTTTGCTCGACCAGTTCGTGATTGGTGGCGGCGAGCACGCGGTCGGCAAGGCCGGCGCGCATGGTGGCCCGCGTCGACACCAGGCCGAGCGGCGAGCATTCGGCGATCTCTGCTGCGAGCTTCATCGCAGCAGATCGCACCTCGTCCTGCGGCACCAGCACGTTGGCAAGGCCCCAGCGATAGGCTTCCTCGCCGGTGACGCGCCGGCTGGTATAGAACATCAGCTCCGCATTGTTCTTGCCGATCAGCTCGGGCAGCGTCGCCGTCAGTCCAAAACCCGGATGGAATCCGAGTTTTGTAAAGTTGGCCGAGAAGCGCGCTTCGGGGCAGGTGACACGGAAATCCGCCGATACCGCAAGTCCCAGTCCGCCGCCGATCGCGGCGCCATGCACGGCCGCGACGATCGGCTTCTTGTTGCGGAAGATGCGCACCGCCTGGACGTAAAGGTGGTTGATCGGCAGGTTCGAGGCCGGATCGGTTTGCGCGCGCAATTCCTGCTCCTGCCGCGCCGGATCGTTGAAATTGGCGCCGGCGCAGAACGCCTTGCCTTGGGCGGCAAGCACCGAGCAGCGGATTTCGATGTCGAGATCGAAGTCCTCCAGCGCATCCGCGATCTGGTTGATCAGGGAGACGTCGAAGAAATTCAGCGGCGGTTTCCGGATCTCGATCAGGCCGACGTGGTCGTGCTTCTCGATGTGGATGTCAGTGAACTTGCTCATATGCTGTCTCCAATGAACTCAAGTGTCGCCGCGTCGGAAGTGCTTCACCTCTCCCAAGGGAGAGGTGGACCGAGTCTGCGGCGCGACCGCGCTATCCTTCGGCATCTAGCGCAAGCCAAGCCCGCGCGCGATGATGCCGCGCAGGACTTCCGTGGTGCCGCCCTGGATGGTCAATTTCGGCGCGGTCTTGATCGCAAACGCCAATTGCTTTTCCAGCGTCTCGCGGTTGCCCGCGTCCTCCTCGACAAAGGCGGCCAGCTCGCGCACCCGGTGTGGCAATTGCTGTTCCCACACCGTGCCGATGTCCTTGACGATGGACGCTTCCACCACCGGCTCCTTGCCGGCCTGCAGCATGCCCGCGACCGAGACCGACATCCGCCGCATGGTGTGGAGTTGCGCGACCAGCCGGCCGATGCCCTCGGCGCTGCGCGTATCCGGTTTCGAGCCGACGGCGCGAACGAGCTCGGTGAGCACGTAATAGGTTTCAAGGAACCGCTCGGGGCCCGAACGCTCGTAGGCGAGCTCGCTGGTCGCCTGCTTCCAGGCGCCGTCGATTTCGCCGAGCACGTGATCGTCGGGAACGAAATGGTCGGTGAACACCACCTCGTTGAATTCGAATTGCCCGGTGATCTGGCCGATCGGATTCACCTCGATGCCCGGCTGTTTCATCTTGACCAGAAACTGGGTCAGGCCGTGGCGACGGTTTTCCTTGGTCGGCTGCGAGGTGCGGAAGATCGCGATCATGTAGTCGGCGATGTGCGCCGACGAGGTCCAGATCTTGGTGCCGTTGATCAAATAGCCGCCGTCGGTCCTGGTCGCGCGGGTCTTGGCCGCGAACAGGTCGGAGCCCGAGTTCGGCTCGCTCATGCCGATCGCGAAGCACAGCTCGCCGCGGCAGATGCGCGGCAGGATGTCCATCTTGATGTGCTCGGGCGCGTATTTCAGAAGCACCGGGCCGCTTTGCCGGTCGGCCACGAAAAAGCGCCGGGTCGGCGCGTTGGCCACCCGCATTTCCTCGGTCACGACATAGCGCTCGAGGAACGAGCGCTCGTGGCCGCCATATTTCTTCGGCCAGGTCATGCCGAGCCAGCCGCGTTCGCCGACCTTGCGGGCGAAGGCCGGCACGTCGATGTCCTCGCGGTTCGGCCTGAACGGGTTGAAGGTGCCGCCGGCGATTTCCTCGGCGAGAAAGGCGCGCACTTGCTTGCGAAGCTCGACGCATTCCGGAGGCAGGCGGATCGGATCGAAACGGAGGGCTGCGGTCATGTTTGGCTCAGCTTTCGTGCAGGCGAAAAGGATTTCAGCGCGAGGCGACCAGCGGCCATAGTTCGTCGGCGCCGCGCGCGGCGACGCGCTTGCCGAGTTCGACCGCCCAATAGCTCTCGGAACCGAAATCGTCGCGCCATGACAGCGCGCGCAGGGAATAACGGTGCAGGATGTGCTCGATGGTGAAGCCGATCGCGCCATGCACCTGATGGGCGATGGCGCCGCCTTTTTCGGCCGCCTCGGCGCAGCGGATTTTTGCGGCGACCGCCTCCAGGAACACCGCGTCGTCGTTGAACGAGGGGCTGTTGGCCAGGGTATCGGCGGCGGAGGTCGCGGCCGCGAGCGCGGCGGCCGAACTCGCCGGCGAGCTTTGCCAAATTGTGCTGCACCGCCTGGAATTTCGAGATCTTCTTCTCGAACGCGACGCGTTCGTTGGAATACCTGACACTGATGTCGAGCATGGATTCCAGCGCGCCCGCGATCTGCAGGCTGCGTGCGACGGCGCCCATCAGCATCAGCGCGGTCTGGTCGAAGCCTTGCGGCGCCGGCGCGATCGAAATCGGCGGCACGCGATCGAACGTCACGGTGTCGCTGTTGTCGCCGCCGAGATTGAGGCCCGCCTCGATCCGGGTCTTGGCGGCGTCGACCAGCGCGATCGAAACTCCGCCGGCGCCGATTGCGAGCACGGCGATATGCTTGGCGGATTTGGCAAAGGGAACGCCGCGCGCCCGGCCGGAAAGGGTTCCGTTCGGATCGAGGGTGATGCGGTCCTTCGGGTTTGCCGGCGCGACCGTCATCTCGCCTTCAGGGGAAGCGATTTTCGCCTGCGACAACAGCCATCCCGCGAGCATGGTTTCGGCGAGCGGCACCGCGATGGCAAAGCGTCCGGCCGCGCCCAGCACGCCAAAACCTTCGGCGAGACTTGCGCCCGAGCCGCCGCAATCTTCGCTTACCCACGACAAAGGCAGGCCGGCATCCGTCAGTGCCCGCCACAGCGGCGCTTTCCACTCGCCGTTCTTGTCGCGGTTGATGGTCTGGGCGTCGGCGAGATCGGAAAAAATCTTCTCCGCGGTCTCGACGACGATGTTCTCGCTCTCCGCCACAGCGTTCCTCTTCTCTTGATGGGCTCTTTTGTTTGCCTTTGCCGCATTTTGGTGCGGCCTGGTGCCGGGCCACGCGCAGCCTTTTCTTGCGCCGCATGATGGGGAAAAGCCACCCCCGTGACAAGCGCTGTTCGCAGGGCTACCTGCAAGCCAGGCATGAAGCGCCGCCGATGGGCAGAAACCCGATGCGCGCCGTAGCGGCCCGCGGAATATTTAATTCCGCATAACGGAGTTTCGCGAGTTTGCAGGGATTTTGCCGCGCGATATGGTAATCAAGCGGTAGTTTATCTTTTGAGCATGATCTTTTCGGAAAACCGGTACCCGCTTTTCCGGATCACGCTCTGGCTTCAAACAACAAGAGGAAACGGATGTCGAAGGATGGTTTGTGCGCGATCGTGACCGGTTCGGCGTCCGGTCTTGGGGCCGCGACCGCGGCGATCCTGGCCCAGGGCGGCGCGCGCATCGTCGTCAACTATTCCAACAGCCACAAGGAAGCGGAAGTGACCGCCGAGCTCTGCCGCAAGGCCGGCGCCGAGGTCGTGGTGGTGCAGGGCGACGTCTCGCGCGACGAGGATTGCCGCAAGATCGTCGCGGCGGCCGCGCCCTGGGGACGGCTCGATGCGCTGATCAACAATGCCGGCACCACCAAGCATGTGGCGCATGACAAGCTCGACGAGCTGTCGGCGGAAGATTTCCAGCGCATCTTTGGCGTCAACACGATCGGGCCGTACCAGATGGTGCGCGCCGCGCGGTCGCTGCTGGAAGCCGGCGCGAAAGCCTCAGGCCGCCCGTCGGCCGTGGTCAACGTGTCCTCGGTCGCCGGCATCTCCGGCGGAGGCTCCTCGGTCGCCTATGCCGCGAGCAAGGGCGCGCTCAACACCATGACGCTTTCGCTGGCGCGGGCGCTGGCGCCACTGATCCGCGTCAACACGGTATGCCCCGGCTATATCGACACGCCCTGGTTCACCAAGGGCCGCGGCGAAGCCGGCGCCAAGCAGGTGCGCGATTCCGTGGTGGCGAAAGTGCCGCTGAAGGTCGCCTCGACGGCGGAAGACATTGCCCGGGTCGTGTGTTTCCTTGCGACATCAGCCTCGAGCAACATGACCGGCGAGCTGGTGCGCATGGACGCCGGCATGCATTTGATTCAGTAGCGACGTCATCGCGAGAAAGCGAAGCAAGTCCAAAAGCGGTAGGGTGGGCAAAGGCGCATTTCGCGCCGTGCCCACCATCTCATCGTTGCATGTGTTGGTGGGCACGCTTTCGCTTTGCCCACCCTACGGCTTCATGCGCCGGGATGACGGCTACGCCGTCACTTGTTGTAATCGGAAATCACGCCGCTGGCGACCAGCCGGTTCCAGATGAACAGCACCACCAGCGCGCCGATGGTTGCGGTGATGAAGCCCGCGCCTTGCTCGGGCCCGTAATGGCCGATGGCCTGGCCGATGAAGGTCGCCAGGAACGCGCCGGCGATGCCGAGCACGACGGTCAGGATAAAGCCGGATGGATTGTTCGGTCCCGGCGACAGCAGGCGCGCGATGAAGCCTGCGACCAAGCCTACAATGAGAATACGCAACATGAGACGTGTCCCCTCTAAAAAAGCCCAAATATTCGAAAGACCTTGGGTCTTCGCCGGCCAAGCCGTCAAAGCCGCCCGGAAACCTCGTTTTCGGTCGGCAGCCGTCCATCCGGCGTCAGATGATCGACCACCTGCGGCAAATACCGGCTGAGGCCATTAAGCAATTCGTTCTTCGACAGGCCGCTTTGCGACGCGAGTTGGTCGATCTGATCAGCGCCCAGCGCGTTCGCCAGATCGCCCGGCGAAATCGGCTTGTTCGCGCCGTTGCCGACCCAGGAATTGGCGGTGTCGCCGTGGCCGCCCTGCTGCAACTGCTTGAGCAGTTCGCCGAGCCCGCCGGAGATCACGCTGCCGGCGGCGCCGCCCGCGAGCAGGCCGCCCAGCGGCCCCTTCAGCACGTCGCCAAGACCACCACTGATTCCACCGCTCATTCCTCCACTCATTCCACCGCCGGCAGGCGAGGGGGCCGGCTGAGGCGCAGCTCCAGGCTGGCCGGCGCTGAAATGCTTGATCGCCTTCCAGGCGAGCAGGCCGAGGATCGCCATGGTCATCGGCGACATGCCGCCGCCGGATTGCGCGCTCGGAGTGCTCGGGCCCCGGGGGCCGTTCTGCATGCCGTTGAGTACGTCGAGTAAACCCATTGTCTCCTCCCGCCGCTCATTCGCTACTCTTGCCCCTTCAAGAGACTACCGGCCGGCCATGACGGTTACAAGGCTGCCACCGGCGCCTCATGGGGTACCGCCGGCGGCCCGCGGAATTGATACATTTTTAGGAGATTTCAGAAGGATTTGGCTAACGCTTGGCGCCTATGGTCGCGCATTCGCCGCGACTACAGCAGGGTTCCTCCGTCATGCCAGCATCCCGGATTGCAACCCGCCTGACCGCGCTGATCCCGCAATTCCGCCACGACCGGCGGGCCAACGTCGCCATCATCTTCGCCTTCGCACTGCTTCCGGTGCTCAGCGCGATCGGATGCGCGACCGACTACTCGCTCGCCATGCGGATGAAAGCCCAGATGCAGTCGGCCGCCGATGCCGCGGCGGTTGCTTCGATCTCCCAGAATTCGGCCGGCTATCTCCAGGCGACGCTGATGACGACGGACGGCTCGGTGTCCAAGGGCGTCACCGACGCCACCAACATCTTCAACGGCAACATACCGGCGGTCGGCTACACCGGCACTCCATTGAAGAATCCCCCCACCGTCATCAAGACCGGCTCGACGCTGACCTCCAACGTCACGTTCACCGCCCAGGTGCCGACCGTGT
The DNA here is from genome assembly GCA_963777475.1 of uncultured Alphaproteobacteria bacterium. Classification (GTDB taxonomy): domain Bacteria; phylum Pseudomonadota; class Alphaproteobacteria; order Rhizobiales; family Xanthobacteraceae; genus Bradyrhizobium. Next base: position 25,776 of record CAVZQX010000039.1, on the reverse strand, counting down.
TCATGCAGGTCGCCGGATTCTCGTCCCTGACCATCTCCGGCAGCTCGAGCGCGAGCGCCACGATGCCGCTCTACCTCGATTTCTATCTGACGCTGGACGTGTCGGGATCGATGGGACTGCCGTCGACACCGAGCGAAGCCCTGCGGATGCAGGCGATCAGCCCGGATAACTATGTCCAATACCCCACCGGCTGTACCTTGGCCTGCCATTTTGCACAGGTACCGCTGACGCAACTGCAAACTAGCGCCTGCATCGACCCGGCTCCGAACACTCCTCCTCCGGTCCCTTCTTGGGCCCAGCCTCCGACCGTGACCCAGAAATATCCGACAGGCAATTATTGCCTGGCCTATGAAATCTCGCGTGTAAGCCAAAGCGCGTACGCGCAGCTTCTTGCGAACCATGGCGGCAAACTGCCGACGTACAAGTATACGAAGGCGACCGCCCCGCCTGCGCAGGTTGCGCAGCCCGCTGCGTTTTACAGTACCAGCACGCTGTTTCCAAGCGATCCGGTCCTAACGCCCGTTTCGTCCTGCCCCACTGACGGCACCGACGCCTGCATTCAGTTGCGCCTCGATGCGGTCGGCTATGCCGTGACGCAGCTGCTCAGCACCGCGAACAATCCTATTTACGAGAAGATCCCCAACCAATTCCGGGTCGGCCTCTACCCGTTCATCCAGGATATAAATAAGTATTATGCTCCGCTGACCTCCAGCATTAATGCCAGTGCGAGCACGCCCGGCACGATCAACTACGCTGCCGCCAACCTTGCCCAGGAGCTTGATACCAACAACGATTCAAATCTAGGCTCCGGCGGCACTCATGTCGACACCGCGCTCAGCAGCATCAACACGCTGATCGCCAGTGTCGGCAACGGCAGCGCCACGAACAATACGCTGCCTTACGTCTTCCTCGTCACCGACGGCGCGCTGGACCCGCAAACCAAGGGCGTTCCCAACGGCAACTGGGCCGGCAGCAACCACGCGACTACGCTTGATAACCAAGGCGCAATCACCACTATCCCCGTCTGTGCGGCCCTCAAAAACCGCGGCATCACGGTTTCCGTGCTTTACATTCCCTACGTGCCGATCAACCCGGTGAACGCCTCGTTCGCTGGTAATGAGGACACTTATGCCAACAACAACATCCCGTATATCCCGACCAGTCTTCAGAACTGCGCATCGCCGCCCGACGCGTCGGGCAGCTACTTCTACACCGCGAACACGCCCCAACAGATCAACGACGCGCTAACCGCCATGTTCAAGCATTCGCTGACCGTCGCCCATATCACCAACTGAGCGCGGCCGAAACCCGCGGAACTGATACAATTGTAGGAACTTTCAGAACAATCCCGCGAACGTTCACGCCCTATCCTGCCGCATTCGCCGCGACCATCGCAGGATTGCCTCCGACATGCCCGCGCCCTGGATTGCAACCCGTCTGATCGCGCTGACTTTTCGGTTCCTGAACGACCGCCAGGCAAACCTCGCCGTCATCTTTGCCATCGCGCTGATTCCGCTGCTTGCCGCGGTCGGGTGCGCGACTGAATACTCGCTCGCCACCCGGATGAAGGCCAAGATGCAGGCGGCGGCGGACGCGGCGAGTGTCGCTTCTATTTCCAGGAGTTCGCCCGGCTATCTCTCGGCAACGAAAATGACGGTGGACGGCCCAGTGTCCGCCGCTGTCGCCGACGCCAACAACGTCTTCAACGGAAACCTGGGCACGACCGGCGGCTACGGCAACCTTTCCGTGACCAGCACCGTCACCAAGATCGGCTCGACGCTGATCTCCAATGTCCGGTTCAGCGCCGAGGTGCCGACCGCGTTCATGAAGATCGTCGGCAACCGGTCGCTGACCATTTCCGGCAGTTCGACCGCGAGCGCTGGCATCCAGACCGCGGGGAATCAGACCGCAGGGAATGTCCTCATCATCGACCGGCGAGGCCATGTGCTCAGCCTGCCGAACGGCAGGTTCAATCAGCGGAATATGGTGTTCAATCAGCGGAACGTCAGGTTCAACCCTGCGCCGACGACCGCCCGCATCACCAAATAGGCGCCGTTGTCCAGCCGCAATGGCGGCGAGGCTGCCTTGAAATGGCTGCGATCGGCCGTGATTCTCTCCGGCGGCCGTACCGCTCTCGATTATTGTCTGAGCATGATCTCCTCGCAAACACGTCCCGCGCTTGTTATGTTCAAGGGAAAGCCGGTACCCACCCCGCCATCCAAGTGTGGGGCAAGCTTTTTCCGGATCATGCTTTGGCGGAGGGATGAATGAATCGATTGGGCACAGCTCTTGCCGTTGTCGCGTTAGCGACTAGCGGCGGATCACTTTCGCAAGTCCGTGCCGCGCCGCCGACGGTGACGCCGTCGCCGGGATACGATGCGCGATTGCAGGAGAGCCGCAATGCCGCCGCGAGCGCTCAGCCCCTTCAGCCCGCTCCAGCACCGGCCGTCGAGCGTCACCGCAAACGGACGCATCACCCCACGCACTGACTGACCGATGGCGCAGCGATCTCGTCTCAGCCTGTCTCTGCTGGCGCTCGCGCTCGGCGTGAGTCTTGCGGTCCCCGCCAAGGCAGCCGACTATGCCGGCGCGATCAGCGCCTTCCGCCGGGCACATGGCCTGCCGGCGGTCAAGTCCGACAGCCGACTCAACGCGGTGGCGCTGAAACAGGCGGGGGCGATGGCCGCGTCAGGCAGCGTCAGCCATAGCGTCGGCGGCAGTTTCGTCACGCGAATCGCACATCTGCGCAAGTCGCGCGCCGCCGAGAACATCGGCGCGGGATTTCTCACCTTCTCCGACATGCTGAAGCAGTGGGAGGATTCGGCCGGCCACCGCGAGAACCTCCTGATGGCGGGCGCGCGCCGCGTCGGCGTCGCCTCCGTCGCCAACAAGGCGTCACCCTACCGCAAGTTCTGGGCGATGGTGATCACCGATTGATCCGCGAAAGTCGCGTACTTCACCTCTCCCCGCTGGGGAGAGCTGAACTGAACTCAGCGTTGCCTCGTATCAGCTGCGCTTGGCTTTGCCCGACGACATGCCGAACAGCTTCTTCCTCAGTTCATGGAGGCTTTCGGAAAGCTTCGGCCATTCGCACGAGAACAGATGCTTGACGCAAGGGGCTTTCGCGCGCAGCAACTTGGGCCGCTCCGGCGGCATCGGCACGTGTTCGATCTCGCTTTGCAGCGAAGTCTGCTCCAACTGCTGCTGTTTCGCCGAGAGCGCCGCCACAATGTCGTTGTGCCGCTGCTTCTCGAGATAGACCGTGTATTGCTCGTCGATGTACTTCTGCTCTTGCGGCGTCGGATTGGGACCGGCGATATCGAAGCTGCGGTCCTGCATGAAGTCGTAGTAAGTATAACCGCCGCCGGGCTTGCGGCGCCCTGCGAATTTGACATTGCAGTCGGCAAGCGCCGCGGTCTTTTCCTCTTTCGTCGGCGCCTTCTCGGCGGTGTCGGCGCACTCCTCGAAATCCGCCGGCTGGTGGCCCCACCATTGCGCCGACGCGCGCTGTTGCAGCATCAATAGACACGCAACCGCGGCGAAAGAAATCAAGGAGCAACGCGACGCGATCACTGAACGAATCTTCCTCAAGCCCATTCCCGCGACACGATTGCGTGCGGATTGTTGCCAATTTGCGGCGGCACGCCACCATGCTTGCACATGTTTTTTGCGAACCTCGCGCATGCGCAATTGCGCATCGCTGTCCGTATTTTTACGGGACGTTAAGGCAGCATCCTACCGTTGGATCTTCCGGAGTATATTCTAACGGTTGTGCTGTATCACTACGCACGTCATGCGCGCAGGCGCGGCAGATTGGCGGTTCCACCGATCGCAGCCCGCCGGTCGACGATCGCGTTATGGAACTGGTCGAGCACGAGGCCGTAGGCCGTGAGGTCGCCTTCCTCGATCGCGCCGTCGTCGTAGCATTGCAGCGTTTCGCGCAGGATATCGTCGGCCTCGCGCTGCAGCGTGTCGAGGTCCTCGATGTTGTCGATCTGCCGCAACAAGCCGATCGCGAGCAGAAGCTTCTCCCGATGCAGGGTGTTCAGTTTCCGTTCGTCGCGCTTGATGTAGTGGCGCAACCATGCGGTCGCCGATCCCAGCACCGAAAGCAGGAGAACCGCGCCCCAGATGTAGTCGCTGTATCTTTCCATGAAGGTGCGTTCGGTGCCGTCGATGAAGGCCGCGGCGCCGGGATGCGCAGGGATCGCGGCATCCTTGTCGGTATTCGGCTTCTCGATCTTGGCCGCGCTCGGGATGGTCTTGGCGAGCAAGGGCCGCGCGGCAAACAGCTGCGCGGTCAGCGCGCCGACCGTGGTGTCGGACAGGGATTTCGGCGCGACGATCAGATGATCGACGCCGACCGTCTCGACCTTGTCGTCGGGTCGCGCCGGCGACGAACTGAAGGCGCTGCCCGGAATTTCCTCGGATTCGTAGATCGGGTGCCGCGAGGCGATGGCCTCGGAAACGTCGATCGGCAGGAACACCGGCTCGCCCCTGATCCGTGCGGTCGCCGCGATTGCATCGAGCGTGAACTTGGCGTCGAGCGGGCCGACGGTCATGAAGGCATCGAGCGTGGTGTCGCGGACCATTTCGCCGGTTTGGCCGATATCGAATTTGGTGATCGCTACCTTGTCCGGATCGACGCCCGATTCCGTCAGGATGACGCGCAGCAATTTGCTGTTCACCTCGGTCCTGCCGACGACGCCGATGCGATGGCCGGCAAGACCGTCGATCGCCTTGATCTTCGCCTTGTTGGTCGCTTTGGCACCTTTCCCGGAACCCGTGCGCTTGGCGCCGGAAGGCGCCCAGAGCACCACGAAGTTCTTGCGCAGGACCGCAACCGATTCGGCGCCGTCGGGCATATCCTCATCGCTGCGAGCCACCGCGAGGTCGGCATTGCCGGCGGCGAGCGCCGCGATGCTGTCCACGGGACCCGCGGTCGCGACCAGCGCAAGCCGAACCGAACTTCCATCGTGGGCAAAGGTCTGCGCCAGCGCCTGAACGAGGTTCTGATCGTCGCTTCCGGACGGCCCGACGGCAATTCGCAAGGTCGTGGGCCGCAGGATCAGGAAGCAGGCGCCGACCACCGCGGCGAAGATCAGCAGCGCGGTCGCCAGGATCAGGAACGGCGAGCCCTTCTTCCGCCGGCCGCGCACCGGCAAATCCTTCAAGCCGTCGAGAATGTCTGGCGTGGACATGTTGCTTGCCGGTTTGCGGGCGATTTTGGTCGCCTTGGGAGGGTTCTCCAATCGCGGGCGCTGGGTCAACCTCTTTCTGGCTTGCGGAATATCAGAGAACGTCGAATTGCGCGCTATCGGATAAAATCCGACGCTGGATACCCGCCGAGCCGTAACCGCTCGCGACCCTCAATGGACACCAGCTTCAGCGTTCCGCCCTCCTTTGTCGGGCTCGCTGTCCAGGCATCGCGCCAGGGCTGCGAGCAGGAGTTCCGTTTGGGCGTTGGTTCCCACGGTGATCCTGAGATAGTCGGAAATCCGCGGCGTGGCGAAGTGCCGTACCAATACCGCCTGGGCGCGGAGGTCTGCGGCCAGTCCGGCGCCGTCTCGGGCCGGGTGGCGCGCGAAGACGAAATTCGCGGCCGATGGCAACACGTCGAAGCCGAGCCGGGTCAGCCCTCTGCTCAGCCGATCCCGTTGTTCGATCACCATCGCCCGGCTTCGCTGGAAGTGCGTTTCATCTTCCAGTGCCGCGATCGCGCCGGCCTGGGCCAGTCGGCCAAGCGGGTAAGAGTTGAAGCTGTCCTTGACCCGCGCCAGCGCCTCGATCAGGCCGGTATCGCCGATGGCGTAGCCGACGCGCAGGCCTGCCAGGGACCGTGACTTCGACATGGTGCGCACAACCAGAAGGTTCGGATAGGAGGCAACCAGCGGAACGACGGTTTCCGCTCCGAAATCGACATAGGCTTCATCCACCACCACCGGCTGCTCGGGATGTGCGTCCAGCAGCGCCGCGATCTCCGCCCGGCTCAGCGCGATGCCGGTCGGAGCATTCGGGTTCGCGATGATGATGGCGCCTGCCGGGCGCGCATAATCCGCGATGCGGATGCGCAACGCTGAATTGAGCGGCACCGTTTCCGCCTGGATATCGAACAGCCGGCCGAAGACCTGGAAGAAGCCGTAGGTGATGTCGGGAAGCAGCAGCGGCGCGTCCTGCTTGAGCAGTGCGACAAAGGCATGCGCGAGCACCTCGTCCGAGCCGTTGCCGACGAAGACCTGCTCAGGCCGGACCGCGTGATAGGCGGCCAGCGCTCGCCGCAAGGCCGCAGCCTCCGGGTCCGGGTAGAGGCGCAAGGTCTCGGCAGCCTCGGCACGGATCGCGTCGAGAGCGCGCGGGGACGGGCCGAACGGGTTCTCGTTCGTGTTCAGCTTGACCAGGTTCGACATGCGGGGCTGCTCGCCCGGCACATAGGGGTGCAACTCGTGCACCAAGCGGCTCCAGAACCGGTTCACTGGGTTTGCCCTATGCTCATGAACAGCCTCGGCCGTCATCAACGGCTCCGGGCGTTTCCGTCGGCAATCTTTCACTCCGTAGCAGGGAGCCGAACTCCCGCCAATATGCTAGTATGCGCGCAGGCTGGATCGAAACGGAGATGCGCGATGCACGACCAGAACAACATCTTCTATGCCATCGCGCTTTCCGTGGTCGTCCTGATAACCTGGCAGTATTTCTTCGCAACGTCTTTTCTCGGCAAACCGAGTTCGCCCAGGAACGCGGCCACAATTTCGCAGGTCGGCGCGTTGGCATCCGGCCCTGCGACGATCGGGCCGCAGGCGCAGGCCGTGGCAACGCCGGCCGCGGCGACACCGGACACGCAAAGGCCGCAGCCGGCCTCGCGCCAGCAGGCGCTTTCCAGGTCGCAACGTGTCGCCATCGATACGCCCCGGCTCAGGGGATCTATCGCGCTCCGCGGCGGCAGGATCGACGATCTCTCCCTGGTGCAGTATCGAGAAACCGTTGACCCGAAGTCCAAAGCCATCGAATTGCTTTCGCCGTCAGGTGGCCCGCAAGCGTTCTATGCGGAATTCGGCTGGGTCGATGCCTCCAGCGTCGATCTGAAGGTACCGACCTCGAACACGGTTTGGCGCCAGCAGGGATCCAATGGCCTCGGCGTCGGACGCCCGGTCATCCTGGCTTGGCAAAATGACCAGGGGTTGGAATTCAGACGGACGATTTCGGTCGATGACAACTACCTCTTCACCATCCACGACGAGGTCGAGAAATCGCGGGCAGACGGCCGTCACGCTTGGCTCCCTATGCGCTGATCTCGCGCCACGGTCCGCCACCGGCGCTTGGTTCCTATCTGTTGCACGAGGGCGCGATCGGCGTTCTCGGGGACCAGGGATTGCAGGAGGTCACCTACAAGACCCTCGATGACAAGAAGCGGGTCGCATTCAACACCAGCAATGCCTGGCTCGGCTTTACCGACAAGTACTGGGCGGCCATGCTGCTGCCCGAAACATCTTCGCGCCTCCAGGTCGAATTCTCCGCAAGCTCGCTCGGCACGCTGAAGACCTATCAGGCCGACTATGTGCAGGACGCGCGAACCGTCGAGCCGGGCGGCACCGCCAGCGCCACCGCCCGGTTGTTCGCCGGCGCCAAGGAAGTTGCGATCCTCGACGGCTACGACAAGGCGCTCAAGCTCAATCGGTTCGACCTTGCGATCGACTGGGGCTGGTTCCGGTTCATCACCAAGCCGATGTTCACGCTGATCGACGCCATCTTCCGGCTGGTCGGAAACTTCGGCGTCGCGATCCTGATCGTGACGCTGATGCTCAAGATCGCATTCTTTCCGCTTGCCAACAAATCCTACGCGTCGACGGCAAGGATGAAGGCGGTGCAACCGCAGATTCAACTGATCCGTGACAGTTTCCCCAACGACAAGGCAAGACAGCAACAGGCCACGTTGGAGCTTTACAGGAAGGAGAAGATCAATCCGATCGCGGGCTGCCTGCCGACGCTGATCCAGATTCCGGTGTTCTTCTCGTTCTACAAGGTGCTGTTCATCACCATCGAGATGCGTCAGGCGCCGTTCTTCGGCTGGATCAGGGATTTGTCCGCGCCGGACCCCAGCAACGTGTTCAATCTCTTCGGCCTGATCCCTTATGACCCGGTGTCGCTGCCCTTGCTTGGCGGATTCCTGATGATCGGCGCCTGGCCGCTGTTGATGGGACTTACCCAATGGTTGCAGATGAAGCTTGCGCCGGCCTCATCCGATCCGGCGCAGGCCGCCGTCCTGGACTGGATGCCTGTCATCTTCACCTTCATGCTGGCCAAGTTTCCGGCGGGCCTGGTGATCTACTGGACCTGGAACAATTCGCTCTCTGTCATTCAGCAGAGCATCGTCATGCGAAACAACGGCGTCCGGATCGAACTGTGGGATAGACTGCGGGCGATGTTCGCGAAAGGTGGCCGCGAATAATCGAGGTCATCCGCCGCGCGGCGGCCACTCCTGGTGGTCTCAGGTGACCGGCGCGATTACCCACTTGGTCAGCGCATCGGTCCGTGCTTCGTAGTTCTCCGGCCGAGCGGGGAGCTTCAACATCTGGAACCGCCACAGACCGGCCAACCGATCGACTACGTCCGCATACTCGACAAACATCCGATCCGCGCCTTCGACGCCGGAAAGGGCGCGCGCCTGCATCCATGGTGATTGCTCGAATGCTTCAATCAAGTAGCTCTCCCAAGTTGGCCCTCGCATTCGATTGATCTCCTTGAAGGCTTGCAGAGGATTGCTCTCCTGGAAGTAGATCAACCGAGGTTGCACCAAAGCCAGCCGATCCTGCAAATCTGACCAGAACCGCAATATCGTCGTCTGCGGCGCGTCCAACTGAAAAAGCACCCGAACCGTGCTCTGTATGGGATGGCTCTCAAAGACGTACAGCACATCACATGCGGCGTTCCCCAGGAAAGATTGCAACCTTCCGAGCGCGGCAACGGCAAACGAATCCGCCGAGTGTATCTCGTGAATGTCTGCGAACGCTGCTCCCATCCGGTCCGGCGCGGTCACCAGCAAGGGATGATTTGGAGCGGTCTCGGCGAAAACCCGGCTATCAGGGAGATAGCCGCCGACCGCCTCAGCGGCCGTGCTCTTACCGGAACCCGGAAGGCCATCAATAAACAGGATATTCGGGCGCGGGATGGACGTCCGCACAGAGGTGCTCGAGATCATACTGTTCCCCAACATCCCCCAGCAGGGGGGCAGTCCTCCATATGATGTCTTCTATCGCTCGGTTACGTCGAAACCGCAAGCCGACGCGTTCGGACGCGTCGACATTGCGGTTTCGCCGGTCAGGGCCAAAGGTTTATGAACTGAGATTTTCGCCCGAAGCCGACGGAAGCGATCTGCGGAAGCGTTCGCGAGCTTGTGAATGCAGCAAGCTGCGGCGGCTTGCGCTGCCGTGAACCCGATCTCGGAGCCTGACGACCAAAGCGCAATACTTGGCCTTCAGCATACTGCCTTCAGCATCCTTGGCCTTGAGCATGCTTGGCCTGCAGTCGGGAGATCGTGGTCATGCCCTATCGTCATACGCAACCTGGTACGTTGATTCTGATCGCGTGTTTGCTGGCCGGCGGGTTCGGCGCCGTGCTGGCGTGGCGGGGCGGGCAATGGCCGGCGTCGATCGCGCTGATCGTCATGATGATCGGGACGGCAGTCCTGTTCTCGTCGCTGACGGTCGAGGTCGGCGAGGGCGAATTGCGCTGGTATTTCGGCCCCGGACTGTGGACTTACCGGCTGCCGCTCGACGAGATCCAGGATGTCGCGGTCGTGCGCAATCATTGGTGGAACGGTTTTGGCATCCGGATGGCGCGCGGGTTCCGGCTGTACAACGTCTCGGGCCTCGACGCGGTCGAACTGCGCCTCGGACCCGACGATATCCGCCGCATCGGCACCGATGACCCGCAGGGACTCGCCGACGCGCTCAAATCGCTACGGCGCGCGTGAGCGATCCTGCTCTAACGACGACGATTTTCTGACAGCCCCGACTTGCCGCATGAGCATGGCGACCACGGCGGCCAGCACGCGATCGATGGCACTGCTGCGATAGGCCCAGCGCGGATCGTCGCTGGGTCGGGCGATCACCATGGTGGCGTTGGCTTCGAACAGCAGGAGGTCGCCGTCGGGAGAAAGTCCGAAATCGACGCCGGCATAGTCCAGTCCGAGCGCGTCTCTTATTCCCTCAAGCGCGCGCACCGCCTTGTCGCCGAGTGTCCCCGGCATGTCCTCGAGGAATTTGGCTTCCTCCAGGCGGTGGTCGGGTTTGTCGGCCATGTCGGCGGTGAAATAATGCACCTTCCAGTCCTGCGAGATCGCCAGATGCAGCGGATAGAGGGCGCCGTCGATCATCATCACCCGGTATTTTCGCGCCTTGCCGTCGCTGCCGCGGGCATCGAGATATTCGATCGCCAGCAGTTCGTCGCCGGGAAGCTCGCTTGCCGCGCCGCAGAGATCGGCGGCCGCCTCGACTCGCACGAAGTTGCGCCCGGTGTGGTAACCCGGCGAACGCAATAGCAGCGGAAAGCGCAATCCCTGTTCCGCTGAGCCATCCGGCGCCGTCGGTGCCTGCGAGCACGCTGCGTGCGACCGCAAGGGTTTGCGCGCTCACCACTCCCTTAACCGCACCAAGCCTGAGCGCGTTGCCGATCCGCCCGGTCTTCATCACCGCGCGCGGATCGTTGATCACGGGCACACGGGCCTGCGCAGTGAGGCGGCAGGCGGCATCCAGCGCCGGCTCGCAGAGGTCGGCGTCGCCGATGGCATTGAAGATCAGTTGGTGCGGCGGCAGCCGGGTTTGTGGGTCGAGATGATCGGCGACAACGACGGTCGTCAGGAAGCGCGTGTCGTCGAGGAACAGACTGGTCGGAATGTTGCCGCCGCCCGAGGAGACCAGTTGCAGCAGCCGCACCGGCGGCTTGTCGCCGCGGTATGGCAGCGTCGAGACGGCGCGGCCGCGAAAGCCCTTGTGGAAATGCTCCCGCGCACCCGAGCGGTCGCCGAGATCGGAGAGCACGGCGCCGAGCCCCTGGTGCGCCGCCGCTTGATCCGGATCGATCCGCAGCGCCGCCTCGTAATGTTCGCGCGCTTCCTCATAACGGCTGGCGCGCAGCAGGAGATTGGCGAGGTTGACATGCGCCATCGGATTGCGGGGATGGTGCAGGATCGCTTCCGAATAGACCCGGCAGGCGGCGTCGATCGCGCCCATCTCGGCCAGCAGCGTCCCGAATTCGTTCAGCGCGCTGAAATTGGTCGGCGCCTGCCGCAAGATCGCGACAAAGGCGTCTTGCGCGTGCTCGCGTCGATTGAGCGATCCGAGCAGTACAGCTCGTTCGATTTCGAGATGGATGGTGTCGCGTCCTGCGCCCTGATGTGCGAGCAAGTCGTCGAGCTCTCGCAGCCTGGCCTGCTGCGCCAGCCGCGGCGCCCAGCCGGAGCCGCCGTGCTTTACAGCGGTGCGGCGTTTTGCGTTCATGAGGCTCGTCCGTAGTTCTACGGTTCTCTGCGATTACACCATGGTGCGCCGATTCGCGCGCGTCCTTGAATACTTTCGGAATTTTTTGGCACGCGATCGTCGTCGATCGCGAAGCTTGGAAGCTTTTTGTTTACCCGAAGCGGCCAAGGTTGGCCGTTCGCCGCCGAGAGGGCCCTTCGTGACCGCAACGACCTTCGTCTCAAGCCTGCCCCTCGCCGACATCGCTCCCCCGCCGGCCGCCCAACAGCTCCTGGTCGGACAGCAACATTACGATCATGGCAGGATTGGCGAGGCCATCCTGGCCTTCTCATCCGGGCTCGAAGCAGCCGGAATGGAAGCGGGCGATGATGCCACCGTCGCGATGGTGGCCGAACTGCATGCGAAGCTCGGCAATGCCCATATGCGGTGTGGTCAGCTCGATCTCGCGGCTACCAACTACAAGGCCGCGCTGCGGCTCGCGCCGCATCTGACGTCCTGCTGGTGCAACCTCGGCAACGTCCAACTTCAGACCGGCAGCGCGCAGGATGCGATCGCGCTCTATCTTCAGGCGCTGAAGCTCAATCCGGCGCATTGGCCGTCGCGCACCAACCTGGCGCAGGCGTTGATGGCCACCAAACAACATCTGGTGGCGAGGGCGCTGCTAACGGAATTGGCCGAGGAACGGCCGCAGGACGGCAAGATCCGGCACCAGCTCGGCAAGGCCTGCTTCGAACTCGACGACATCGAAGCGGCGATCGGGCATTTTCAAGCCGCGGTCGCCATCAACGCCCACGACGCCGAGAGCCTCTACTGGATCGGCGGGATCAAGCAAAAGATGGGCGACATCGAGGCCGCTCAGGCCGCCTATGTCGCGGCGGCGCAAATCCAGCCGTTGATCCGGCGCTCGGCCGTAAAATCACCGGCGGATTTCCGGGTGTTGGCGCTGTACGCGCCGTTCGCCGGCAATACGCCGGCCGAATATCTCTTCAAGGAAGCCGACTACGATACCGACACATACGCGCTTCTGGACTCCAGCGAGCCCGACGCCGCTTCGTTCGGAGACGTCGACGTCGTCGTCAACCTGATTTCCGATGCCGATCAGGCCGGCGCGGTGCTGCCCTTGGCCGCTCGCCTGGTGGCGCGGCTCGGCAAGCCCGTCATCAACGACCCCGGCAAGATCCGGCGCACGACGCGCGATGCGGTCGCCAAGCTGTTGCCGGGAATACCTTCCTGCCGCATTCCGCAAATCCTGCGGCTTGCCGCTGCCAGCGACGTCGGGGTTCCGGCGCTGCAGGCGCTGCTGCCGTTCTCTTTTCCCGTGCTGGTCAGGCCGGCGGGGACGCATGGCGGCGACGATTTCGAAAAGATCGGCGATATCGCCGAACTCGCAAGCTTCCTCGCGCAGCGGCCGGACAGCGACCACTACGTGATCGAATATGTCGACTACGCCTCCCCCGACGGCCATTTCCGCAAATACCGCTTCATTTTCGTAGGCGAAGAAATCCTGCCCTACCACCTGGCGATCGGCAAGCGACTGGAAGGTGCACCACGTCTCGACCGACATGGCCAACCAGCTCTGGATGCAGCAGGAGGAAGCAGCGTTTCTCGCCAATCCCGGCGCTGTGTTCGATGCCTCGCATTATCGGGCGCTGCGTACGGTGCGGAAATGCATCGGGCTGGACTATTTCGGCATCGATTGCGGGCTCGATGGGAACGGCAATCTCATTGTCTTCGAGGTCAATGCCTCGATGCTGGTCCATGACGACAATGCGGAATATCCCTACAAGGATCCCTTCGTCCGCGCCATCAAAAAGGCCTTCGACGCGATGTTGCGGAGTAGAGCCGGCCGCGACCTGCCGGCGCAGCTTGTCGAGGCGCCGCCGCTGTCGCCTTAGTCCTACTGCTTCGCTAAATCCTCATGGTGAGGAGGCGCTCTTGCGCCGTCTCGAACCATGAGGCCCCCTTCGCATCTCCGGGCCTCGTCCTTCGAGACGCTTGCTCGCGCAAGCTCCTCAGGATGAGGGGATAAAGCGGACGAAAGCTCACGCTCAAACCATAGCGTCGTCTCTTCGTCCCGCTCACGGCAGATAGAGATATTGCAATAGCGTCCGTCCGACGGCTTCGAGACTCTGCGCCGAGCATTTGTCGATCGTATCCTGCAGCGTATTGTAGAACGGCTCGTACTCGAAATCGATCACGACGAAGCTCGGAATGCCGGCCTCCTGCAGGGCGGTATGGTCGTCGCTGATCGAGTAGGGGGTGTTGCGCATCTCGAACGCGGACGGCGCGGTCGCTATCCCGATGTCCCAGAATTTCTTCACCTCGGCCTTCGCCGAAGTGAGCGAAGACGGCTCCGGCTTCAGGTGCAGGTCCTTATCGCAGACCATGTCGAAATCGACGGCCTTTTCCGGCTTTTTCGCCGGATAGAAGTCCTTCAGATGCTGGACAAAATAGGGCGAGCCGATCGGCTGGAAATTGGGATCGCCGGCGCCGAGCGATATGGATCCCTCCTCGCCGTCGAAGAAAACCATGTCGATCCCGATCGCCGGCTTCGGCAACAGCGACAGCACCCGCGCGGTCTCGAGCAGCAGGGCCACGCCGGAGGCGGAGTTGTTGGCGCCCGGCATCGGCGCATCCGGATCTTTCGCGTCGCGGTAGGCCTTGATGATGCTGTCGTAATGGGTTGCGACAATCACGCGGCGCGGATTTTGCGGCTGGAAGCGGGCGATGATGTTGGTCATCGCGTGCTGCTTGCCGTCAGATGCGTTGAAGACCCAGCGCTGCGTCGTGACGACGTCGGCCTTGTCTTGGCGAGTTCGGCCTTGATGAAGTCGATGGTCTTCTGGTGCCCGGCCGTATCCATCGAGCGCGGCGTGAAGCGCAACAGCTCCGCGATCGCACCCAAGGCGCGCTGGCCGTCCCATAGTTCGGTCTGCACCTGGGCGCGCGCGGCGAGCGGGTGCAGCAGCAGCGCCAGCGCGACGGTCGCGGCAAGTTTCTTCGATCGGGAGAGTTTTTTTTGCGGCAGCATGGAACACGGTATCTCGGCTTAGGCCGCTTCGCGGCGGGACGTACAGGAGCGCGACGCGCGGTCAGGGCGCGCCGCGCGGCTCGGGCGTTCGGGTTCATAGACTATTGCGCGGTGCAGGAATAGAAAATCGTTCGCGCCGAAATCGGGCACGGGGAATTTGCAAGGCGCGCGGCTTTGGCATGCGGCGCCCGCATATCGAGCGCGGCTTGGCGTTCAGGAACTTGCGTTCAGGAATATGAATGGGATCGATGGAATGAAACTATCAAAGTGGCTCGTGGTTTTGACGCTTGCGCTGATCTGCGGGCGCGCGCTCGCTGAGGAGGAAATCGCGACCTATCGCAAGCCGGTGAAGGTGGTCGCCGATTCCCGCCTCGCGATCGGCGGTGGCAGCCTGCCGCTCTACGTTTCGGCCGACTGGTCAAATCCGCTGCCCGACATCACCCGCGCCGTGCTGGTGCTGCATGGGCGGCTGCGCAATGCCGACGTCTATTTCCGTTCGGCCAGGACGGCGCAGGCCGCGGCTGGCGACGCCGGCAAGACGACAATCATGATCGTTCCGCAGTTTCTGGCCGGCATCGATGTCGATGCCCATCATCTGCCGCCGGACACGCTGCGCTGGTCGCTGGAGGGCTGGGAGGGTGGCGATCCGGCGGAAGGGCCGCTGCCGGCAAGCTCGTTCGAGGCGCTGGATGCGATCCTGGCGCGGCTTGCCGACCGGCACCTGTTTCCGAACCTGAAGCAGGTGGTCGTCGCCGGTCACTCCGGCGGCGCCCAGGTGGTGCAGCGCTACGCGATCGCGGGCAAGGGCGAGACGGCGCTGAAGGGCGAGAACATCGCCGTGCGCTATGTGATAGCCAATCCCTCATCCTACGCCTATTTCAGCGCGGACCGGCCGGAGCCTTCGATCGCCGCGTCCTGCCCGGGATACAACAACTGGAAATACGGCATGGACGCGCGCCCTTCCTATCTCGCGGCACCGAGCCCGGCGGAACTGGAGCAACGCTATGTCGCGCGCCAGGTGATCTATCTCTTGGGTCAGCTCGACACCAACCCCAATCACCCCGCGCTCGACAAGCGCTGCATGGCGGAAGCGGAGGGGCCTTACCGATACAAGCGCGGTCATGCCTACGCTGCGGCGATGGCGGAACGCGATAATGGAACGCCAAATCACCGGTTGTGGGACGTGGAGGGCGTCGGCCATGATGGCGACAAGATGCTGACCTCGCCGTGTGGGCTCAAGGCCCTGTTCGACCTGCCGGGCTGCGCGGCCGAGCGGTAGCCAGCTCCGCGGGGCCCGGGACACCACGGTAGACGCGGGCCGGGTGTCGGAAAAACTACTTACCGCTCTCGCGCGGCAGCTTGACCGGAACGTGCGGCGCGGTCGAGACCACCCGCGGGCTTCCGTCGGGGTGGCTGTGGCTCTTGAGCGTTTCCAGCAATAGAAAAAACTTCTCGGCAAGCATGGCCGGATGCCTCACTGACTACCTGTTCTCCTATCTGTCCGAGAATTTGGGCCAAAATTCAATCACATATGCGAGAGCGGCCAATGCCGGTTGCGGTTTCAGCTGCCGGGCTTGCGGCGCCGGCGAACCCGCCTCGGTGCACCGCACCGTAAAAACACGGAACTGCCGAAATTTTGACGCCAACTCAGCCGACCCTCGCGCCCATTCCGTGTAATCGACCTGACTCGGCGGAGTTCAGTTGCCAAGGGGTTTCAGTGATGGAAAACGGGTATCCGCCCTCGAAGAGGGAAAATCGAATTCGCGAATCTCGGCTTCAATACGACGACTGCATAGACGCCGAAACCGATACTGACGTGGTATTGCTGCTCGAAGAAAATGCAAGGCTACGGGCGCTGGTGACGCAGCTATCCGGCCTCGTCCTCAAACACGTTGTTGAAGAGAAATAGGCGGGCCGCTCGTTTCGGGTAAGAGGCTGGAGTCCCGATCAGCGGCGCGGCTGCGAGGTAAATTCTGTCGGCTTGGTTCGGCGCGCTTTGGTGCGCGCGGAAGTCTCTGCGTGCGAGCGCAACGCGCGCGGGATTTCGATGCGCCTTCGGGCTGATGGGTGCATGACCGTCGTCGCGGCCAAGCGGGAATTTCCAGGATATGGCGCTTGGCGCGGCCGGATTTCCGGCCAAGGACCTTCGCCTTTTTGGTCGATGGCACGATAGCGCGGTGCGACCGCGCTGGCGATCACGCGCTCGCTCTGATATCTAGCTTCGGCGCCTGCACTTCCCGCGAGTGGTGGCGAAGTCGTCGGATTCCCGGAAGGCGGTCGGCAATGCTTCTCGTATTTCTTCGCCATGGCAGTGTTGCGGCACTGCTGGTGGCAGCGGCGGCCGAAGTGCTCGCCTGGCTGTTCGGCGTCGTCGCGCTGCAGCCCGTCCTGATATTGCTCGGCGCGCTGCTGTTTTATCTGAGCGAATATGGCATGCACCGTTTCGCCTTTCACGCGCCGCCGCTGGTCTGGCCGCGCTTGCGCAGGCTGCAGCACCGCCTGCATTACGACCATCATGTCGAGCCGAACAGGCTTGATCTCCTGTTCCTGCCGATCTGGTTCCTGGTGCCGAACCTCGCTTTCGCCGCCGCCCTGTTCGCGCTCATATTCGGGACCGAGGCCGCTTTGTCGGCGCTGCTCGGGATGATGCTGGCGATCCTGCATTACGAATGGGTGCACTACGTCGCGCATATTCCCTACCAGCCGCGAACGCGGCTGGGCCGCTGGATCAAGCAGTACCACCTTCGCCATCATTTCATCAGCGAGAAGCACTGGTTCGGTGTCAGCAATCCCGCGCTTGATGGCGTGTTCGGCACGTTTCGCGGACCCGCAGCCAGCGAAAAAAGCGGCACGACCCGCAATCTCTATTCCTGAAGCCGGACTCCTCGGGCAACGGGCAATTGCATTCGTGCCTCCAGGCAGAGTTTTGGTCATGCCCTGCCGGCATTCGCGGCGCGGAATTTTGCGATCACCGGGCGCGGCGTGCGAGCGGTGTATCGGCATTCCGCAGGGCTAGCGATCCGTCATCCGCTCTGGTATCTAGCTTCGAGGCAACCCGCTTCCATCGGCGGGTTTTCGGTCCCGTAGCTCAGCTGGATAGAGCGACGGTTTCCTAAACCGTAGGTCGCATGTTCGAGTCATGCCGGGATCGCCATCGCGCGCTTCGCGATTACGCCAATAAAACCAGCTGTTTCTTAGCCGTCCGCAACTTGTTCTTCCCTGAAAATTCGCGTTGCATGACCGAGTTCGGATGCTGCGCCTGCTCCGTGCATTTACAAGGGGCTACACGGCGGACAATCTGCGCCATGCAAGGCGGACCGCCAACATGTTCGGGGTTTGTCCCGATATTGTTCTGAAGGCCCAACGGTGCCGCGCTGGACTAGGGCGCTTCCCGCGCTTGGCGTCGCACCGAGTGGCGGGCGTGCGCCGCGGCTAAATCCTCATGTGAGCTTCGATCCGAGCCACCGCCTCCGCGTCAACGCAGGCTTCGTCGACGATCTCTCCTCGCTTGAAAACCATATATCGGCTGGCAATGCCGAGTGCGAACGGCAGATGCTGTTCGATCACAATCGTCGACGTGCCGATATCCCGCCGGACCCGCGTCAACACGTCCGACAGGCGATCGACCAGGGAAGGCTGCAGGCCCTCGGTGACTTCGTCCAGCAACAGGACATCCGGCTTTGCCATCAGCGCGCGCGCGACAATGAGCATTTTTTGTTCGCCGCCCGAAAGCGTTCCGGCGCGCTGCTGCAGGCGTTGCGTCAGCACCGGGAACCATTGGCCGACATGCTCCAGCGCCGCATCGAAAAGCCTGTCCGACAAGAGACCGAGCCGAAGGTTGTCGCGGATCGTCAGATCCTGAAACAGTGCATGTTCCTGCGGCACATAAACCAGACCCAATCGACGCTTCAGATGCGGCGGCATCCCCGTGACGTCCCGTCCGGCGAGCCTGATCGTGCCGCGCCAGGCCGGCAAAAACCCCAGCACCGCTTTCAACAGCGACGTCTTGCCCATGCCATTCTTGCCGACAATGGCCAGGACCTCGGACTTCGCCAGCGTGAAGCTGACATCGCTGATAACTTCCGACGTGCCATAGCCGCTCGCCAGTCCTTCGATCTGGAGTGCGTCGGTCATGGCGTGACCTCGGACGGGGCAGAATGCTGGCCGGTATAGATCTCCCGCACCAGCGCGCTGTTAACGATCTCGTCCACTGACCCGTCCAAGGCGATCTTGCCCTGGTGCAGCACGATGATGCGCGACGATATCTCGCGAACGAAATCGAGATCGTGCTCCACCAGCAGGATGCAGAGGCGTGCCTGCGACGTCAGTGAGGTCAGGATATCCGCAAAGCCCTGGCGCTCGGCGCGTGTCAGGCCGGCGGTCGGTTCGTCGAGCAGCAGGACCTCCGGCTCCAGCGAGAGGACCATGGCGAGCTCGAGCGCTTGCTTGAGGCCATGGCTGAGCTTGCGCGCTTCCTCACCGAGCCGGTCGGAGAGTCCTGACCGTTCAACCACCGAGATCGCGGCGGCCGGCAATTCGAGGACCGTTGCCGTCGATGTCAGTGAGGGCCGTGCGCGATGCGTCCGGGCGACCCGCAGACATTCGGCTACCGTCAACGTCTCGAAAAACGAGGCGGCCTGAAATTTTCGCCCGAGGCCAAACTGGACAATGCGATCCGGCGGCAGCCGATTGATCGCTTGCCCCGCAATCGCGACGAAGCCCGCCGACCGCTCGCGCCCGTCGGACAGGCAACGGATCAGCGTGGTCTTGCCGGCGCCGTTTGGTCCCACCAGACTCAAGAGCTCGCCGCGCCGCGCCGTGAACTGTACCTCGTGGAGGACCGACAGGCTCCCGAAGTGCTTGCCGAGTCCGCGGACTTCGATCGCGATCTCGCTTGCCTTGTCGATGGCGGCGGAGGCCGCGACCGGACGGAGGCGTGTCGCTGGTGCGGCGTGAGGCGTCTGAACGGCGCGCGTCAGTCTGCTGATCACACCGACGAGACCGTCCGGAAAGCCAAGAATGACGGCGATCAGGGCGATGCCGATGATCAATTCCCAGACATAGGGCAGGCTGCCGGAAAGGTAGGCGCTCGCGACCTCGATGCTCAGCGCGCCGACGATGGCGCCGATGATGGTGCCGCGGCCGCCAAGCGCGACCATGATGATCAACCGGGTCCCGAACGTGAAGCTGGCATTCTCCGGCGCGGCCACGCCTCCGAACGCGGCATAGCCGAAGCCGGCCAAGCTTGCGACAATGGCCGTGAGCACCAGGACGATGATGCGGTAGCGCGACGTGTTGATGCCGAGATAGGCGCAGCGCTCGTCGTTGTCGCGGATCGCCTTGAGCACGCGGCCGGTGTCGCTCCGCATCAGGATCATTGCGACCACGGCGACCGCGGCGAGGCTCAGTCCCGCCAGGCGGAACCAGTCGTCGAACGACAGATCGAACGTCTCGAATCCGACCAGCCCGCTGGACGACCCCGTGAATGTGCCGCCCGAATAGAGAACCTGTACCAGCACGATCGGAACGACCAGCGACACGATCGAGGCGTAGAGCGGTGTCGAACCCGGATAGAACGACAGCCAGCCCGTGAGGGCTGCGACCACCGCTGCGATGATGACGGCTGCCGCCAGCGCGAACAGGATCTGCCAGGATCCAAAACCGTATTCGGTGAACACGATCGCAAGCGCATAGACGCCGATGCCGAAAAACGCCGATTGGCCGAAGGTCAGCGTGCCGCAATAGCCCCACAGGATGTCGACGGTCACAGCCGCGATCGCGACAAAGCAGGCGCGGATCAGAATGTTGATCAAATAGGTGTCGAGCAGCAACGGCGCCAGCACGACGCCGCCGACGACCAGCAAGGCAAGTATCGCCGTCCACCATCTTGCCGACACTCCGATCGGCGTCGCCGCTGCCGGGCTGAGCGGACGGACCTCAGGCACGCGCAAATCCCTCTGGACGGATCCGCAGCACGATCGCCGCGCAAATCGCGATCGTCAGCCCGCCAAGGATGGGATTGACGAAGGTTGACACGATGACCTGAAGGCCACCGAGCACGAGGCAGGACACCGCGAGCGCCAACAGCGATCCGCCGGAGACCATCACGAGCATGAAGGCGCTGATCAGCCATGGCAGACCCATGTTCGGATCGACGCTGGACAGCGGCGTGATCAGGGCGCCGGAAAGCGCGGCGAGCCCGCTGCCGATCGCGAACGTGACAAGCCGGACGCGCGAACTGTCGACGCCCAGTCCCTGGGCCAGCATCTCGTTCATGATGACGGCGCGGGTCGAGAGGCCGAGGCGTGTGCCGCTGAGCAAGGCCGTGAAAACCACCGCGATCACAGCGGCGGCGGCGATCATGACGATGCGATAGGCCGAATAGTCGACGCCGGCGAGGTCGATGGTGCCGGTGATCGGGGCCTGAACGAACTGGACCTCGCGTCCGAACATCAAGGTGATGATCTGACCGATCACGATGCCCAGTCCCCAGGTCGCGAGAATCGCGTCCAGTGGGCGCCGGTAAAGCCGGCGCACGATCGTTGCTTCGGTCAACGCCCCGCAAACGGCGCCGGTGCCAAAGGCAAACGGCAGCACAAGCGCCCAGGGCAGTCCGAGCTCGGAGCCAACGAGCGCGGCATATCCTCCGACCGTCACGAAGGCGGCGTGGGCGAAGTTGATGATCTTCATCACGCCGAACACGATCAGGAGTCCGGACGAGATGATGAAGAGCAGGGCCGCCGTCGTGACGGTATCGAGGGCAAGGGTCAGCATGCTCGCTTCCGGACCGGACCTGCGCGAAACGGTTTTGCCGTCTCGCGCGATCCTTCGTGTTCAGGATTTCGGCGGGCACTGGGCGCCCGGATCGACATTGGGGAAGGTCTGGATCACCTTGACGCTGCCGTCTGCCTGAACCTGGCCCAAATACATGGTGAGCGGCGCGTGCCGCTGCTTGTCCATGCGGATGGTGCCGCGCGGCCCATCGACGGAAACTTCGGACAAAGCCGCCAGCACCTTCTGCGGGTCGGTACCCCCAGCCTTTTCCACCGCGGCCTTGTAGGCATAGACGCCCTCATATTCCGGTACCGACAGGTCGTTCGGCGTCTTGAGGTCCGCGCCGAACTTCTTGCTCATGGCCGCGAGGAACGTCTTGTTGGCGGCGCTGTCGATGCCGGTCACATACGAGGCCGATATGTAAATGTCGGTTGCGTCGGCACCCATGCTCTTCGCCGTGCCTTCGTCGACGGCGAGATTGCCGTATGGCAGCGCGACGCCGGCGGCGCGCAGCTGCTTGGTCAGCGTCACATTGGGTGCACCGCCGGCCGTGGAGGTAATGATCGCGTCGGCCCCCGATGCCTTCAGCTTGGAGATGATCGGCGTCCAGTCCGAGCCATCCATCGGCAGATATTCCTCGCCGACGACCTTGCCGCCGGTCTTCTCGATATAGCCCTTGGTGAACGAGAGCATGCCGCGACCAAAGGCATAGTCCGATCCAATCAGAAAGTAGCTCTTGGCTTTCTTCTCCTTGTTGAAGTAGTCGACGATCGGCGGCACCTGCTGCTCCGGCACCCAGGCGTTCACATACAGATATGGGCTGCACGATCTGCCTTCGTAGAACGATGTGTAGATGTAGGGCGTCTTGCCACGAGCGACGATCGGCAGGCCTGCGTTGCGTGCTGCGCTCGTTTCCATCGAGATCAGGACGTTCACCTTCTTCTGAAAAACCAGCGCATCGAAGGCTTTCTGCGCGCCGGCGGCGCCGGACGCGTCGTCAGCGACGTCAAGTGCAAGCGGCCGGCCGAGCACGCCGCCCTTGGCGTTGATCTCGTCGACCGCGAGCTGCGCGGACTGCACGACCGATGGGGCAACGACCGAGTTGGCGCCGGAGAGACCGACGGGCACGCCGATCCTGATCGGATCGGCGGCCATCGCCGGGGTTATCGCCGCGGCGAACGCAAGAGAGGCAAGAAGGTGACGCGAAGTCATGGTTTATCCTCCGTCTGGTTAGCAAAATATCTGTCAGTACCAACCGCGCTTGATCTGGCTGCCGAGCATCTCGTCATAGACATCGGAGCGGCGGTCGCGCAGAACCTGATTGAAGGCGTTCCAGTTGCGGGCCCGCCGCGCGTCGCCAAGCGCAACCTCCGCAATCAGGATCTCTTCCTTGTCGCGGCTTGCGGGACCGGCCACCGGCCAGCCGGTATGGCCGACGATCAGGCTCTGGCCCTCGAACGGCTGGCCGCGCTCGGTCCCGACCCGGTCGGCGCAGGCGATGTAGATCGAATTCGAATGCGCCGCGGCCATGGTGAGAATGTTCGCCATCGCCTCGCGGCCTTGGGCCTGGCCCGGAATCGGAACCCAGTTGGTCGGCACGCAGACAATGTCGGCGCCCTGGAGCGCGGCGAGCCGATAGGTTTCGGGAAACCAGCCGTCGTAGCAGATCGCCATTCCGATCCGGCCGATTGTCGTATGAAACACCGGAAAGCCCAAGTCGCCCGGCTCGAAGTACAGATTCTCCTCGTTCCAGAGATGAACCTTGCGAAACGTGCCGATGTAGCCGTCCGGCCCGATCAGCACCGCGCTGTTGAAGAGTTTTGCGCCGGCGCGTTCGCAGATTCCGGCGACGAGATGCAGCCTGTGCTTCGTGGCAATCTCGCTCCAGGCTCGCACGGTTCGTCCCGTCGGGTATCAGTTCCGACGCGGCGAAGGCTTCCTCGCGCGACAGGAACATGTATCCGGTATTGCAGAGCTCCGGCAGCACGACAAGGTTCGCGCCGAGCGCCGCCGCACGATTGATCAGTCCGATGCTGTGGGCGACGTTGACCTCGACCTTTCCGATCGCCGGTTGCATCTGGATGCAGGCAATCTTGATCTTCGCCTCATCGCTTGCCGTCGAGCCCAGTGATGCCATCGCTGACCTACGCTCCCGTCCTCGCGCTCTGTTGCGCGCGCAAAACAAAAAGCCCCCGAGTGCGCCGGATGACGCAGTTCGAGGGCTACACAGCCTGAATTTGAAATGGCCGACCGGCCATGATGGCGACCAACGAGTGGTCCGCGCTAGATATAAATAATTCTCAATATGCCGGTCTGAGTCAATCGCGAAGAATGCAAAAAAAGCAGGCCGTTACTGCTCAATGGATGAGCCGGCGCGACTCGGCGCTGGCGCGTCGAGAACGCCAAATCCACCAAGCGTTTCCTGCGCGTTGATGATCGAGACGGCGATATCGGCCATGGCCAATCGCCGCTGCGTTGCCTGCTGCCGGATCAACTCATAGGCCTCAAATTCGCTGACCTTCTTCAAGCCGACAAGGATCTTGACCGCCTTGTCGACATCACGACGCGCCTTCAACGTTTCCTCGAGCTTCTGGACCTTGCCTTCGAGCCGCCGCGTGTACCCGCGCAGCGATCGCGCGAGCACCAGCGATGAAAGGATGCCGAATGAGCGGATCGGCTTGTTGACCACGCCATGTGCGTTGCTGTCGAGCAGGCGCTTCAAGATTGTCGGGTTCTCGTAGTCGACGATCGCAACCACGCGTCAACGGCTGCTCATTCGAGCTGGCCGGGAACACCGTGTCCTCGGACGTCTCGACGAGCTGAAATACCGTGTCGATATCGTGCGGGATCGTCAACGGCGGCGGCCATACGCCCTTCACGTTGCAGCCGATGCGCCTGAGCTGGTCGATCAGCGCCTCGCTCTCGGCGTCGCGCGGGTGAATGACGAGAACGCGCGCGCCCCGGAGGTCTTCGATGAGACGGCGCACGCCGGGTTTCATGCGGTGGCCTCTTCTTCCGTGAGCCAACGTCCGCCGATCGGAGAGACCGAGAGATAGGGATCCGGCTTGATCGGACTTTTGCCCTCCCAGACAATGTCGAACCCGCCGTCGAGACGTACGCGCCCGATCCGCGGTGTCAGCCAGACGTGATTGTTGTCGGGATCGATCTGAATGGGGCCCTCCGGCGCCTCGAGGCTGAGCCCCAGCGCGGCATCGACCAGCCGCTGGGTGTCGAGACTGCCGGCCTGCATCAGCGCCTTCTCGAACAGTTTTACCTGCGCGTAGGCGCTCGCGCTCCACATGCTGACCGGCTTGTCGTCGCCATAGGCGCTGGCGAACGCCGCCTTGAACCGGCCGTTGATATTGCGCGTCAGCGAACCGAAATAGCTCGCGGCGGTCAGGTGGCCGACACAGAGCTCCGGTCCAATCTCGCGCACTTCGCCTTCCGCCATGGTCAAGCTCGCAATCGGCATCCGGGCCGGATCAAAACCCGTCTTGGCGTAGAGCCGGTAGAATTGCTGCGCGGTGCGACCGACGATGGTCGAGAACACGACGTCGGGAGATCGCATGCGGATCGTCTCGAGCGCCCGCGCCAGCTCGGCATCGCTGGCTTCCATGGCGACATATTGCTCGCCGGCGACCTGGCCCGAATAGGATTCGATGAGATCGCGCATGATCCGATTGGATTCGCGCGGGTAGATGTAGTCGGAGCCGATCAGGTAGACGCGCGGTCCGTGCTTCCGCACGATGTATTCGGCGAGCGGAAAGCTGTTCTGGTTGGGGCAGGCGCCGGTGTAGATGACGTTCGGCGAGTACTCGAAACCCTCGTAGAGCGAAGGATACCATAATAAGCCGTTGCGCCGTTCGATGGCCGGGAGCACGGCCTTGCGTTCGGCCGATGTCGAACAGCCGAAGATGACCGATGCGCCATCCTCGGTCAGCAGCCGGTCGGCCATTTTACGGTAGGTCTCGGGTGCCGAGCCTGGATCGTAGGCGACCACCTCGATCTGGCGTCCGAGAATTCCGCCGGCGTTGTTGATCTCCTCGATGGCGAGCGCGGTGCCGAAGAAATGCTCCGACTCCGTGATCGCCATCAATCCGCTGCGCGAAAACAATACGCCGACGCGCCATGCGTCGGCGTCGGACGGTTTCGCGCGCGGCACCGTGTGTGTCATCGACTTTGTCTCCAGTGCCGCCAAGCATTTGCGCGCGCCAAGTCCAGTATTGCGGTTCGTCGCCTTATTGGCAACTCCGCCCGATGCGGCGCGCCGCGAGACAAGGATTGCGGCCGGTCGCGCTGGGCTTTCTACCGCGGCCCGCGCGTCCTGCGAATTCCGTCGCGCTCGCTTATCCCGGACCGGATCCGGTTCATTTCGATTGAATATTCGCCGTTTGGGCGTCAAGAGATCCCAGGATGATGTCATTCCGTGAATTGCGTGATTTTGCTGCGCGAGGCGCGCGACGGCTTGGCCCAAAGCCTTGGCGTGATAGGGTTACGGCA
>CAVZQX010000038.1:0-9623 GCA_963777475.1 uncultured Alphaproteobacteria bacterium | reverse complement strand
CGCTCACTCCACCCGTGCGACCACGGCGAGCTTCTTGATGCCCTGGTTGCGGTAGGCGTTCAAAAACGCGTTGTAGTCCCTGAACGAGACGCAGCCGTTGAAATCGCCGTTGGGGCCGAGCATGAAAGTATGCGCGAGCAGGCCGGAGCGGCCGTAGATGGTTTCCTCGCCGCCGATCGGATTGAGCCGCAGCGCCGGCACGCCGTGGAACAGCGCCTCGCGCGGCTTCAGTTCGTAGATATGCGGCGGGGTCACGCCCCGCATCCGGATGCGCGCGGAGCGCGGATCGTCGAGTTCGGAGCCGAGGCCGGAATGCGCCTCCAGCTTGCTGCCGTCGGGCAGGTAAACCATGTGCGCGGAGATGTCGTAGACCGCGGTATCGCGATCGTAGGGCGGCGATCCCCCGAGCACCGGGTTCTGTTCGTGTCCGATGCTGCCGGTGACGCTGGCGTCGGCGGAAGCGTAGGACAACAGCGGCCCGTGCGACGACGGCTCCTTGCCCCAGAGCTTTTCGGTGATCGACGTCTTTTCGTTGTTGGCGATCGACAACACCGCGTTCTTGGCGCGCTGCGCGATGTCGCGGATCGACGTGCCTGCGGACCTTGCAGGCTTCGCGTCGGCCGGGCGCAATGGCGACGGCGGAACATTCAGCGCGAGTTGCGCAGGCGCGGCATCCCTGGGCTTCGCCGCTTCGGCGAGCTTTGGTGCGGCCTTCGCCGCTTCCGCGAGCTTCGGAGCAGCTGGCGGCGGCGCCGCCTCGGCCGCACGCGACGGAACGCCGTCGGGTTCCGACGCTGCAAAGCGTTCGTTGAACATGCCGGGCGTCAGCGATGGCGCGGCCGCTATGCTCGACGCCGGCGGCTGCGTGGGCAGCGCCGCGAACGCCTGCTTGATCGCATCGGCGGCATTGCGCGCGGCCAATTTTGGCGCCGGCTTGATCACGGGCTCGTCATAACCCGCGCTGCCGAGCATCGGATAGATGCTCGCGGCAATGACGTGGGTGTAAACGGTCCAGCCACAACCGAACACCAGGCACGCGACCGCGGCCCCGCCAAACAGATTGTGAGGAATGGATCGATGGGAAGATTTCCTGCGGTTCCCCCCCGCGAAGGCAACGCTACTCGTGCTCATCCACTGGCGCCCAGGACAGTTCCACCATTTCCCTCTCGATGCTTCCGCGGATCAGTTGCCCGTGAGCAGCATCTCGCAGAGGGGCGGAGCGTCATTAAGGCGACTTTTAGTTAAATGCGGATTAAGTCCGGGCGGAACTTGGGCAAGGGCTCAAATTGAGCCATTTCAGGACAGAATATCCCGTATACTTCCGGGATTATTCCGGATTTAACCATGTTTTGCGTTGTCATCACCTGTGGAAGCAGATGACGGAAGATCTCAATCCCTGAGGATGCTGCCTTTCACCTTTCCTTTGCTCAGCAAATCAGTAAATCCAACCCGGCCGCATGGTCTCCCGCGCCAAGGCACAGTAAGCTCTGCTTTCAGGGAGATTCGTATCGCGGTCCCCAAGACGATAGATGGGCGCTGCCTGTCTTGGCCTTGCAGTCTTGAATTTGCAGCCTTGAATTGCAGCCTTGAATTGCAGCCTTGGCCCTTGCAGGAGACACTGATGCAGAACGTGCCACGCAAGCTGGCGTTTGTGCTGGCCTCGTCCAATCACGGCACCATGATCGTCAACCAATTCGACTATCGCATGCTCAATTCGCAGCGCGGCTTCGGCGTCGGCTATCAGATCCTGGAAAACGCGTGTTTCGACCCCACCGAAGTCAAGCTGGCTGTCGATCTGCTGGCGCTTCGCCGCAGGCATCATGGCGACGGCGTCGTTGGCATCGATTGCGGCGCCAATATCGGCGTCCATACCATCGAGTGGGCCACTGCGATGACCGGTTGGGGATCGGTGCTTTCCATCGAAGCACAAGAGCGCATCTACTATGCGCTTGCCGGAAACATCGCGATCAACAACTGCTTCAACGCCGTTGCCGTGCACGGCGCGGTATCGTCCGAAAGCGGCGTCCTGCAAATTCCGAGTCCCAATTATCTCGTTCCGTCCAGCTTCGGCAGTCTCGAACTGCGCCAGCGCAGTGGCAACGAGTTCATCGGCCAGGCCATCGATTATGAGAACACCGTCAATGTCCGGAAACTGGCGCTCGATGAATTCAACCTGCCCCGTGTCGACTTCATCAAGCTCGATGTCGAGGGCATGGAACTGGAGGCGTTGGAGGGCGCAAGCCGCACGATCGATCATGCCAAACCGATCATGCTGATCGAGCAAATCAAGACCGACGCCGGAAAACTCCGGCAATGGCTGGAAGCGCGCGGCTACAGGATCATAGATGTCGGGATCAACATGTTGGCCGTTCATATCAAGGACAGGACGCTCTCCGACATCAATGTGATAAATCAGCCGGCATCGGCGGCCTGAAATCGCCGGCGCCGCAATTCCATCGGCATGCGCCTCGCCGCGTCAACGCCGATGGCGGGCCGAGGCTCAATAGGTCAGCTTCGGATACCAATCCTTGCCGCGGCCTTCAGGCGTGATGTCGAGAATGATCCAGAGCGGCATCGATATCCGGCGCGCCGCGCGGGTCCTGGCCGGGATCGGCAGTATCGGGCGCCCATCTCGCCGGACCAGAAATGCCGGATGCTGCCGTCGCGCCGAGTGAACACGTTGATAGGCCGGCATCGTCGTCGGCGTCCTTGCCGCGCTGACGTAATCGCGGCGTGTAATCGCCCGACATATCGGAATACAGCTTGTGCTGTGCCAGCCGCGCTCCGTCTTGAACGGCGATCAGCCGCTCGATCGGTGAGCGCGCCACGAACACCAAAGCAATCCGCTGCTCGACGATCGGGTCATTTTTTCTCCCATGTCGCTCATGAACGAGGTGCACATCGGACACGGCTGCCCACGTTGTGGGCCGAACATGTAGCTGTAGATCACAAGCGTCGGCTTGTCGCCGAACAGATCGGCGAAATCCGACATTGCCGCGTTCACCTTCGAACATGTAATTCTTACGTACCTCGCCGCCCGGCGGCAAGCTTCGTCGCATTTTCGGCGACTCGCTCGATATGACGGCGAAGCTCGATCTCCTCGGCGAGCAGCGCCTCGCGGGCGCGCCGGAATTCCGGGCTTTCATTAGGATAACGAACCTGGCTGGCGCGCGCCGAGCTTCGGTGGCGGGTTTCAAGGGGGAACCGGTCATGGCATCACCTCGGTCTTTGCGGATCTAGTTACAAGACGTTTCCGACAAGGAGCCGATCCTACATGACGAAGAAATCTTTCATTGCAGCTCCGGCGGCGGCGAACGGTCGAGCACCTCGCCCTTCGCGCCCTCCAACAGATCAAGCCCATAGGTCTCGATGACGAGCGGGCCACGCCTGCGCGGCAATTCCTCAACCCGCTCGACCCGCGCGAACAATGTCTTTCAGATAGGGCGGCGGCCCGCTCGGCCGCACCTCGTCGACATAGAGCAATTTGCCGGCAAGCAGTGCCGGATCGGGCTCGCCCATGTTGACCCAGCGGATACGCTGGGTCGGCTGCACGACACAGGTGCCGCGCGGCAGGTAGAACGCAAGCCAGCTCGTGGTGCCGTAATCCGGCGCCAGCACGCAACTAGCCCCGACGCGAACGCGAACCGCCTCGATTTCGCTCGCCAGTTCGCGCCAGCCGACGCCGACGCTGCGAACGGTGGCATCGCGGCGGTAGAAGGTGAGCACGCCGGTATCGGCCTGCACGATCAGGGCGATGAACATCACGGTGCCGACCGGTAGAGCCCAGCGCAGGCAGAAATCGGCCAGCCGCTGCGCGCGCGCTTGCCATTGGGTCAGGTGGGCGGCAACGGCGGCCGCGATCGCGAACGCCGGATAGACCGGCGCGAACCAGTTGGCCTCGACGCGGGCGTGCAGCGAGTGCCAGATGAAATAGAGCGTGATGGTCCAGAACATCGCGTTGACCAGCGCGCGCGCTGACGATGCGCCGGCCTTGGGCCGGATCAGCGCGGTCAGCCCCATCGCTCCCAGAATGAACACGAGCGGCGTGGCAAACGCGATCTGGGTCGGAATCAATTCGGCGATGAAAGAGGGACGAAAATCCTCGATCCGCGCGCGGCCGAACTGCTTGATGAAGGAGACCCATTGGTGCTCGGCGTTCCAGAGGATGACCGGCGCAAAGATCGAGAATGCGACCAGCGCGCCGAGATAGGGCCAAGGCGACATCAGCCAGCGCCGCTCTTTCGGGACGACCAGGAGCCAGATCAGGATCGCCGGACCGAACAACAGCGCGGTGTATTTCGACACCAGCGCAGCTCCGACGGCGGCTCCGACCGCGAGCCACCATGCCCCGCGCCCCGTCTCCAGCACCTTGGCGAGAGCGAACAGCACAAAACTCGAGGCGACCAGAAGCGGCGAGTCCGGCGTCACGATCAGCGTGCCGACCGCCGCCATCAGCGTGACATTGAGCAGGATGGTCGCGCTCGCCGCTATCCGCAGGTCGCCGAACAGGATCGCCGACGCGCGATAGATCGCAAAGCTCATCGGCAGCGCCGAGAGGACCGACAGCAACCGCACGCCGAACTCGGTGTCGCCGGCAAACCAGGTGCCGGCGCGGATCACCAGCGCGACCATCGGCGGATGGTCGTAATAGCCGAAGGCGAGATGCTTCGACCACATCCAGTAATAGGCTTCGTCGAAGGTCAGCGGCGTCCAGGCGGCGGCCACCAGCCGCAACGCGACCAGCGCCAAAACAGTCAGAGATGTGTCGCGGACGAGCCTGATGTCGCCGGGGCTCATCTTGGATTCAACGCTTGCGCCAGACGAACAGTCCCGACATCGCGTAGTTCCACACCACGCCCATCAGCGCGCCGGCCGCGCCCGCGAGCCACCAGATCGGCTGCTCCTTGTAGACCGAAAACGCCACGCCGACATTGGCGAACAGGCCGACGCTGCAGACGAGGTAGAACGCCAGCAGGCCGCCCAGGATCGCAAAACCCTTCAGCCGCTGGTCGCGATAGGTGAAAAAATTGTTCAGGATGAAGTTGGAGGTCATGGCGACGAAGGCGCCGGCGGCCTGCGCCTCCGCGAACGGCACGTCGAACAGTTTCAGCGCGACGTATAAGGTGCCAAGATGCACAAAGATTCCGGTGCCGCCGACCATGGCAAACATGAGAAAGCGCAGCGACACCACGTCGTTGGTCAGCTTTGCCAGCACCAGGCCCAGAAAATCCAGTGCCACCATGGAATCGAGCTTGCTCTCGCCATGCAGCCGCGAGCCGAAGGTGAAGGGAACCTCGACCGTGCGCAGCTTGCCGTGCGCGGTGGCAACGATATCGAGCAGTATCTTGAAGCCTTGGGTCGAGAGCCGTGGCGCCAGTTGCTCGAAGCGGTCGCGGCGGATCATGAAGAAGCCGCTCATGGGGTCCTTGATCGCAACCCCCAGCACGCGTTTGGCCACTTCAGTGGCGAGCGCGCTGGCACCGGCTCGGCCGCGGTTGAAACTGTCGGCGCTGCCGCCCTCGATGTAGCGGCTGCCGACCACGAGCTCGGCCTGCCCGCTCTCCAGCAGCGACAGCATCTTCGGCAATTGCGTTTCGTCGTGCTGCAGGTCGGCATCCATCACCGCCGCGAACGGCGCGCTGGAAGCCAAAATGCCCTCGATGCAGGCGCCTGACAGCCCCCGCCGCCCGATCCTTCGCAGACATCGGACCCGGCTATCCTGCCGCGCCAGGCCGCGCACCACGTCCCAGGTCGCGTCAGGGGAGTTGTCGTCGACGAAGATGACCTCCCAGGCCACCCCTTTCAGCGTCGCCTCGAGCTTCTGGTACAGCTTGGTGACGTTGTCGCGCTCGTTGAAGGTGGGGACGATGACCGATAGCGCGGGGAAACCCGCGCTATCTCGCGCGGGTTCAGGGTCCGGTCTGACGGCTTCATTCATGCGGCCAAGCGTATATCCGCCGCATCAGGTGATGCCAAGCCGCCGTTCCCGCGGAAAGGGTGCAAAACCCGGCAAAAGGGCTGCAAAAATGCCAACGACCACGAACAACAGGTGCGCGTACATCCGGCGCAGCCGAGCCATTACGTGGTCGTCCCAGCGCCGGAGCCTTTTCAAAGCGTCAACGTCGCCGTTGCACCCTAGGTGGGGACGGCCACGGCGCTGCGCAAGAGGGCGCCCTTCCAGCTAGTTCGGAACTTCCCGGATCACCGGTCCCCGCGGAGCCGGCGCCATTGGCGCCGGTTGTGCTGGCTGCGCGGCAACGGCCGGCCTCGCCGGCTTGCCGAACTGGCCGATCGGACCAAAATACACTGCGGCGACCAACACGACGGCCGCGACGATTGCACCCAGAAAGCCGCCCAAGGACTGTGACGTCATACCAAAAATCCCAGTTGTCCCTCGCCCCTCTTGTTCCCTCGCCGATTGGTAGCATGGAACATGGCGGAGTTAAGGTTTCGCGAACCCCTCAGTTTGACGCGGCCTTGTGCCGGACGAACGCGGTGATGATGTCCTTTTGCGCGAGCTCGATCGCCCGGTTGGCGGTGTCCAGATGGTCGCGCGTCGGGAGCCTGCATCGAGAGGTAACCGATCAGCGACACCCGAAAATTCTGCCGCTCGGAAGCACAGGCGCTGGCGATGTCGGCGGTGAAATCCTGGGTCGACATGGTCTTGATATGGTCCGGCGAATATTCCCTTGCGAGGCAATTCCAATAGCTGTCGCGCCCCTGCAGCGCCTGGCGGTGGGCCTCTTCAAGATCGTCGGCGAGCGCGCTCGAGGCGACGGTGATAAGCGCGAGCGCCATCGTCATTGTCCGCATGGTGTTCTCCTTTTGTCGGCATTCTAGCTTGAATGCCACGCCGAGGTGAAGCGCAAGCGTCGCGACGGCTGGGAGATGCGTGCCGCCCGGACCTGTTCCGCGCTTCCGGACGGCGTCCACTGGAAAAGGCATTTTTCGCGGCTTTTCGGCGGGTTCGAAGTCCCAACTCTGGACATGCGAACGCCACGCCAGCGACAAGCAGATACCGCTATTCCAGCGCAAACATGGCAGAGCTTTGGCGTTTTCCTGATTCGGACTAGCGGAGCCTGAGAGAATGTCGAATAAAGACCAGAACAAACCGCAGGGAAAGTCGGGCCGACGCAACGGGAAGGCGAACCGGCACGGCAAGAAACCTGATCAACAGCCGCATCCGAAGCCGGATCAACAGCCCGATCGACAGCAGGACGAAAGCGAGTTGATCGCCGCAGCCGTTGCGTCAACCGAAACCTTCCCCGCGGAAGCCGAGGCTTCCACCGGCGCCCTCTCGATCGAACCAGCCATCGCGTTAACCGAGCCCGCATCGAAGGGCGCGCTGGTGCCGATCGGCGCCTCCCCGATCGCCGTGGCCGTGTCTTTCGACACCTTCTGGATCGGGTTTCGAACCATCGCCAATGCGTACACGGCTTACACCTGGAGATCGCTCGAAGAGACCATATCCCTTGTCGAGAAACTCACCCTCGCGCGGTCGCTCGACAAGACCGTCGAGATCCAGAACGAATACGCCACGCAGGCTTGCGAGAGCTTCGTGACCGAGTCGCACACGATTTGGCGAATCTACAGCGAATTTGCCAGGCAGATCTTCCAGCCCTTCGCGCGCCTCGGGACGCGGGTGACCGAAGCAGTGCGCCAAATCTGACAGCGCGGCGGAGCAACAACAGCTGGGCGCAACCCCTTGGAATCCAGAGGCTCCGAATTTCCGGAGCCTTTTTTTCGCGGACCGTAGCGGAATTGTCCGCCCGTCTTGCTGCCTGCCACCGGCAATTCCGGACGAATTGGCGACTAGCTTTTGATTTGAGCGTTTGATTTGACTAGTCTCGGCACTTGCAACCTCGCGACGAGACCCGACCGTGACCAAGACCCCGACCGCCTCGAAAAAAGCCGGCCACATCTATATCGGCGTCGGCGGCTGGACCTTTGCGCCATGGCGCGGGGTGTTTTATCCGGACAAGCTCGCACAGGCGAAGGAGCTGCAATACGCGGCATCGAAATTGACCTCGATCGAGATCAACGGCACCTATTACGGCTCGCAGAAGCCCGAAAGCTTTCGCAAATGGGCGCGCGAGGTGCCCGATGGCTTCGTGTTCTCGGTCAAGGGCTCGCGCTTTACCACCAACCGCCGGGTGCTGGCGGAGGCCGGCGATTCCATCAAGCATTTCTACAACTACCGGCGTGCTCGAGCTCGGCGATCGGCTCGGCCCCGTGCTCTGGCAATTCGCGCCGACCAAGAAGTTCGACGAGGCCGATTTCGGCAAGTTCCTGGAACTGTTGCCGCGCAAGCTCGACGGGCGCGCGCTGCGCCATGTGGTCGAGGTGCGGCATCCGAGTTTTGCCGTGCCGGCCTTCATCGCGCTGTTGCGGCAGTTCGAGACGCCGGTGGTGTTCGCCGAGCACGGCACCTACCCGGCAATCGCCGACGTCGTCGGCGATTTCGTCTATGCGCGGCTGCAGAAGGGCAATGACGAGCTCAAGACCTGCTATCCGCCAAAACAGCTCGACGCCTGGGCAAAACGGCTGCAGATGTGGGCCGAAGGCTCTGAACCGGACGATCTGCCGCGCGTCGATGCGGCCAAGCCAGAGAAAATCCCGCGCGACGTGTTCGCCTACGTGATCCACGAGGGCAAGGTGCGCGCGCCCGCCGGCGCGATGGAGTTGATCGAACGCGTGAAGTAGCCATAGCGTCCATGGCCGAGGGCGAAGAAGCTTTTCACCATTGGCTATGAGCAGACACCGCCCAAGGCGGTGCTGGACGAACTCGAGCATGCGGGCGTCAAGCTTCTGGTCGATGTGCGCGCGGTGGCCTCCTCGCGCCGTCCCGGATTTTCCAAGAACCAGCTCGCGGCGGGGCTCGACGAGCGCGGCATCGCTTACCTGCATCTTCGGGGTCTCGGTACCCCGAAAGCGGGCCGCGAGGCCGCGCGCAGCGGCCAATTCGGGCTGTTGCACAAGATCTACGCCGCGCATCTGAAGACCGCGCAGGCGAAAGAAGAACTCGACGAGTTGTCAGCGCTGGTGAAAAGATCCGGCCCGGTCTGCATTCTCTGCTACGAGCGCGACCACGCCCATTGTCACCGGCAATGGATCGCGGAAGTGATCGAGGACCGCGATGGGGTGAGGATCGAGAATCTCGTCGCGCCGCAGGTGTAGCTTTCCTTGCGATTCACCAGTGCTAAGACCGTCATTGCGAGTTGGGACCGGCGCCAAGGCGCCGACCCGCTTTGGATGAAAATGGGTGAGTGTCCCTGACTGAAGAACGGGAATCTGACGATGACTCGCCCACTTTCTTCTAGAGCAAAGCGACGAAGCAATCCATAGTTCCTTTGCCGCGCTATTGCTTCGCGGCCTGCTCGAGCGCGCATTCCCCCCGTGCGCTCGCAATGACGCGGAAACAGCAGTGCCCTCAGCCCTCGCCCTTCAGCGAAAACGTCCCTTCCATCATGGGCACGCAAGCCCCGCCGACGTGCGCTGAGGTGACATCGCCGCTCGCCTTGCGCACGCGCGTCAGCAGCAGGCTTGGCCGGCCCATGTCAAAGCCCTGCCCGATCCGCAATTTCACTTCGCCGTCCTGCACGGGATCGAGCTCGGCGAGCAGT
>CAVZQX010000037.1:0-137856 GCA_963777475.1 uncultured Alphaproteobacteria bacterium | reverse complement strand
GTTGGGGCTCTTCACCCGCTATAGACACCCCAAACACCAGACATACGGATAGGGCATCTGTGAAGAGCGCCTAAATCGGCGTCGATCGCGGTGCTCAAGAATTTGCTTGCGCGCGCGCGCCCGCGCGCGCTTACGAGGGAAGAAGCCTTCGAAATGATCAGGGGACGCGGGCCGCTAAAGGACGAAACAAAAAAGCCGCGACTTGATGGTCAGGTGAATTGACGGTCTAGGCGACCAGCCGGATCGATGGCTTGTCCTTGCCTGAGTCCTTGCGCGGCTTGATGAAGTCCGCCCAAGCCTGCAGCACCTCGCGCCGCCGCTCGATCATCTCCCCGGTCCAATACGATTTTTCGGACTCATCTCCGACGCGATGCGCGATGCAGTGCTCCAAAACCTCACGACGGAAATTGTGCTCCGTGCTCTCGCCGCCCCAATTGCGGAACGTGGTGCGGCAACCATGCATCGTCGCGTTGAATCCGGCGCGCTTGATCACGTTGGTGAGCGCGTTCGGGAAGAAGGGCTGATGCTCTTCGGCATGATCGGAGGAGAACACATAACATCCAACACGCGGCATCGACTTGATGATCTCGATGGCTTGATCCGACAGCGGGACCAAATGCGGCTTGGGCTCGCTCTCGCCCTTGGTCTTCATCTTTTCGGCCGGGCAGGTCCACCGCTTGACATCGAAGTCGATCTCATCCCACTCCATCAGGCGGATTTCCTGTGAACGAGCACAGGTGAGAATACCGACCTCGACGCAGCGCGCAGCATTGCCGGGCTCATAACGCAGTGCCGTCATCAGCGCTGGCGCCTTGCTGTACGGCACCGATGCATGCCCCTTCTTCTTGTTGAGCTTGCGCGCGGAAGGCAGGACGAATTTGAGGTTCCCGCGCCACGCGGCGGGGTTTTCGCCAGTGCGGAATTTCTCGACTTTGGCGGCATCCAGCAGCTTCTCGATGCGCTCGCGCGTGCGATTGGCGCTGACCGGCTTTTCCCACCAGATCGGCTTTAGCGCCTCAATGACATGGGCAGTGTCGATCTCATGTAGCTTGAGGGCATGCAGGCTCGGCACGTCCCGGATCGATCGTGCCCATGACTTGGGTTCGTCTTTGTGCTTGCCGATGCACCAGCCCGGATATTTCTCCTCGGCATATTCCTTGAACGTCTTGCCGCCCTTGGCTTCGATCTGTTTCTTGTGGCGCGGATCGACGCCGTCCTTCTTCAGCGC
This sequence comes from uncultured Alphaproteobacteria bacterium, assembly GCA_963777475.1. Classification (GTDB taxonomy): domain Bacteria; phylum Pseudomonadota; class Alphaproteobacteria; order Rhizobiales; family Xanthobacteraceae; genus Bradyrhizobium. Next base: position 136,628 of record CAVZQX010000037.1, on the reverse strand, counting down.
GAGCCGGTACTCGCGGGCTTGGTCGCGCGCGGCCGTCAATGACAGCTCGCCCGACTTGTCACCGACCTTGGCGAACTCCATCTGGCCGCGCTTGCCGTCCGGCGCGGTAAACCGGAACGCCCAGGCCCGTTCACCGCTCTCGCGGACTACCAGATAGAGGCCGCCGCCATCGGCGTAGGCGCCGGGTTGCTTGGATTTAACTTGGGTGGGATTGAGTGGCATCCTAAGTTTCCCGCGGTAAGCTCTTGGGAATGCTCCGTGACGGTAGCTTCTGCCCCGCTCTTGGATGGGCGACCTTCGTAGGCATCCGTGACGGCATTCGGTAAGCAGCCACCAAGGGTATATGACCGTCACGAACACATTGGAAGAGACAGGGCGTCAAGATTACCGGTTTTTTACCATTGTTCGCCCGCGTCCGGTGATATCTGGTGACAGCAGACGATAGGTGACGAATGATAAACTCTTGGACTTACTTGGAAATCATAGGCGTGACGATGACCCCTGATAGCAGACGAAACGCCCCTGGGAGGTACATGATTTGTGACGGCATTCGGTAAGCTGATCCGAACCACCGCGTTCCGGTTGACGCTGGTCTACCTGTTTCTGTTTGCGTTGTTCGCCGCCTCGCTGCTGGGCTATTTCGCCTGGAACACGCGCCGGATGATCACCGAACAGATCTCCACAACGGTGGATGCGGAAACCGAGGAGGTCAGCGACATCTACAACCACCGCGGCCTGCGCGGCCTGGTCTTTACGGTCGAGAATCGCGCGTTGCGGCCTGGCGCCAATCTTTATCTCGTGACCACGCCGGCCGGGGTAGGGATCGCCGGCAATGTCGGCTCGCTGGCGCCGGGGGTGATGGGAGGCACAGGCTGGTCGGAGACCGCGTACCGGCGGATGGACGATCAGGATGGTTCGGACCATCGCGCGCTGGTTCTCGTGACCGAACTCTCGGGCGGCTTCCGGCTTCTGATCGGACGCGATCTTGAGGAACGGCGGCGGCTGTTCGGCATCGTCGCGAAGGCGGCGCAATGGTCGATCCTGGTCGTCGTGGTGCTCGGCATCGGCGGCGGCATCTTCGTCGCACGGCGGGTGCTGCGGCGGATCGACGCCATGACCGGCACCACCCAGCGCATCATGGCCGGCGATCTCTCCGGCCGGTTGCCGGTCGGGCGCAGCGGCGATGAGCTGGATCGTCTGGCGAGCAATCTCAACGCCATGCTGGAGCGCATCGAAGCGCTGATGACGGGGCTGAAGGAAGTATCCGACAACATCGCGCACGATCTGAAGACGCCGCTGACGCGCCTGCGCAATCGCGCGGAAGAGGCGTTGGCGAAATCGGCAAGCGAATCCGAATACCGTGCCGCGCTGGAACGCACGATCGAGGAGTCCGACGCGCTGATCCGCACCTTCAACGCGCTGTTGATGATCGCACGCGCGGAGTTGGGGCAGGCGCGCGGCAACATGGACGATTTCGACGCCGCCGACGTCGCCAGCGGCATTCACGAACTTTACGAACCGCTTGCGGAGGAGGACGGCATCACCTTGCGGCTCAAGACCGCTTCCGCGCCGCTGCACGGCAACCGCGAATTGATCAGCCAGGCGCTCGCCAATCTGGTGGAGAATGCGATCAAATACGGCAGGCCGCCTCAGCCGGCGGGCTCTGGCGCGGTCGTCAGCCTTGACAGCAAGCAGATCCTGATCGAGGCCCGCCGCGAGGGCGATTCCGTGTTGCTCAGCGTCACCGATCATGGTCCGGGAATTCCGGAAGGCGATCTGAAACATGCGGTCGAACGGTTCGTGCGGCTGGACACCAGCCGCAGCCAGCCGGGCTCCGGACTCGGATTGAGCCTGGCGTCTGCGGTAGCGACCCTGCATGGCGGCGAACTCAGGTTGAGCGACGCCCATCCCGGGCTGGTGGCGACGCTCGCCATTCCAAAGCGGGCGGCCGGCGGCGACAGGCTTGCGGTCCAAACGCAGGATGTGCCACAGAAGGTGGCGTGATCCTCGCGGCAAGCGGGGATTCGCGGCCCCGCGCCGAAAAAATCCAGCACCCGGTATCCCGAGTTCGTGAACTTTCGCGGCAATTCTCAGGCACGAACTTCGAAAACTGAGGGGGCCGGCAAGTTTGGCTCTGATGCGGCTCCGGATATGGCATTCGCTATGACTGTTCGCGGCGACACTGAAGCGAATGTCAGATCCAGCGCATTGGTCGCCCGGTTCACGGACGGACCGCATGCGTCTGCGTCGAACGACGCCGAGCAGCGCCTGGAAGATTGGCTCGCCGAGCTTGAGGCGGAACAATCGGCTGAGATCGGCGAACTGCTCGATCGTCCCTTTGCCAAGACCATCCTGCTCGGCGTCGTCGAGTTCTCGCCCTTTCTGTTCGACCTGATCCGCGCCGATGCCGCGCGGCTGATCCGCCTCCTCACATGCGAGCCGGAATCCCACCTTGCCACGCTGATCGAGACGGCCATGCGCGACGTTGTGGCCGCGCCCGGCGAGACCGACGCGATGCGATTGCTTCGCGGCATGAAATCCGAGGCCGCACTCCTGATCGCGCTGTGCGACATCGGAGGCGTCTGGCCGCTGACGCGGGTGACGGCGGCGCTGACTGAGCTTGCGTCGGCCGCGGTGCAATCGGCGCTGCGTTATCTGTTGCGGCAGGAAACCCTGCGCGGGCGATTGTCGCCGCCGAACCCCGACGCTCCTGAGGAAAACAGCGGCCTGTTCGTGCTCGCGATGGGCAAGATGGGGGCGGGCGAGCTGAACTATTCCAGCGACATCGACCTGATCGTGTTCTTCGATCCCCGGGCGCCGACGCTGGCGCGCGATATCGAGCCGCAGCCGTTCTTCGTGCGCGTCACGCAGGCGCTTTCGCGGCTGCTGCAGCAGCGCACCGGCGACGGCTACGTGTTCCGCGTCGACTTGCGGCTGCGGCCGGATCCGGCGTCGACCCAGGTCGCGATGTCGACGGAAGCCGCGTTGCATTACTACGAGCGGGAAGGGCGGACCTGGGAGCGCGCCGCCATGATCAAGGCGCGCCCCTGCGCCGGCGATCTCAAAACGGGCGAAGCGATGCTGGCCGAGATCGCGCCGTTTGTCTGGCGCAAGCATCTGGACTTCGCCGCGTTGGCCGACGTCCACGACATGAAGCGGCAGATGCAGACCTATCGCGGCCACAGCGAGATCGCGGTCGAAGGACACAACGTCAAGGTCGGGCGGGGCGGCATCCGCGAAATCGAGTTCTTCGCGCAGACCCAGCAACTGATCGCCGGCGGCCGGCACGCCGAATTGCGGGTGCGGCAAACGCTGCAGGCGCTCGAGGTGCTGGCGTCGAGCAACTGGATCACCTTCCAGGCGCGCGACGAACTGGCCGCGGCTTACGAGTTTCTGCGCCGGCTCGAACACCGGCTGCAGATGGTCGCGGACGAGCAGACCCATTCGCTGCCCGACCAAGCCGAGGCGGTGGAACGCGTCGCCTGTTTCTTCGGCTATGACGGCCGCGCCGCCTTCGCCAGGGATTTGCTGCACCATCTCAACATCGTCCAGAACCATTATGGCAAGCTGTTCGAAGGCGACCCGACCGGCAGCGTAAAACTGCCGCCGGTGGATTACGGCGCCGGCCCCGAAGACCCGCGCCTGCTCGAACACCTCGCCGTGCTCGGCTTCAAGGAGCCGATCGCCGTGGCGCGGACCGTGCAACAGTGGATGGCCGGCGAATACCGCGTGTTCCGGACCGAGACGACCCGCAGCGCATTCGCCGAATTCGTGCCCGTTCTGATCGACGGCCTCGCCGACGCCGAGGAAGGTGACCGTGCGGTCGTTGCCTTCGACCGCTTCCTGCAGGCGCTGCAGCGGGGCGGGCGGCTGATCACCCTGCTCGGGCAGAATCGCGACCTGGTCGGACTGGTGGCGCTGGTGCTCGGCGCGGCGCCCCGTCTCGGCGACATGCTGGCGCGGCAGCCGCAGCTGATGGACGGGTTGATCGATCCGCGCTTCTTCGGCGCGATGCCGGACCGCAGCGAACTGTCGGCGCGATTGGCGGCGACGCTCCGGGACGCCTCCGCTTACGAGGAGTTCCTCGATCGGCTGCGCCTGTTCGGGCAGGAAAGCCTGTTCCTGATCGGCACGCGCATCCTGTCCGGCACGGTCTCGGCGCAGCAGGCCAGCGTCGCGTTTGCCGACGTCGCCGAGGGCATCGTTCACACCGTGCATGGCCTGGTGACGGACCGCTTCGCCGCCCAGCACGGCTGGATCAAGGGACAACAGACGGCGATCCTGGCCATGGGCCGGCTCGGCAGCCGGGAAATGAACGCGTCCTCCGACATCGACCTGATCCTGCTCTATGACTTCGATGAGACGTACCCGGACTCCGACGGCGCGCGCTCGCTGCACGGCGCGCAGTATTTCGCGCGCTTCACCCAGCGGCTGATCAGCGCATTTACGACGCGCACCAATTACGGCGTGCTCTACGACATCGACATGCGGCTGCGCCCCTCGGGGCGCGCGGGGCCGCTGGCTTCGCACATCGCTTCGTTTGCGCACTACCAGGAACGCGAGGCCTGGACCTGGGAGCACATGGCGCTGACGCGGGCGCGGGCGATCTCCGCTTCGCCGGAGTTTCGCAAGCAGATCGAGCAGGTCATTCGCGACGTGCTGACGCGGCCGCGCAATCCGTCCGCGATCGCCACCGACGTCGCCGACATGCGCCGCGCCATCGCGCTGGAGAAGGGCGAGGACGATCCGTGGGACCTGAAATACGCCGCCGGAGGCATGGTCGATATCGACTTCATCGCGCAATATCTCCAGCTCGTTCATGCCAACGCTAAGCCGGACATTCTCGATGTCTCGACGCTTCAAGTGCTCGAGAATGCCGAACGGCTCGGCGTATTGGCGCATTCATCCACTGATGTGCTGCGCGCGGCGGCGCGGCTCTACCAGGATCTGACGCAAATCCTGCGGCTTTGCGTCAGCGAGGGGTTCAGGCCTGAGACCGCAGGCGAGGATCTGCTGCATGTGCTGGCGCGGGCCGGCGACGCCCCGGATTTCTCCTCGCTGGAAGCGCGGGTGAAGGAGACGCAGGCCGAGGTGCGGCGGGTGTTCCGCGAAATTGTCGAAGGCGGCAGGTAAAGCGGGATTTTCAAACAACGAAGTTGCAGGGGCTTGGAGTTTGTCATTGCGAGCGCCGCGAAGAGACCGTCATTGCGAGCGAAGCGAAGCAGCCCATGCTTCCGCGCGGAAAGAGTGGATTGCTTCGTCGCTTCGCTGGCATGATAAGGCGAACGATGGTGACGGTGTCGTATTTCGGCTATCCGCGGTATTTGGTCACGCTCAGCGGCGCATCAAATGGCGCGGTCGAGGCAGTCGAAGCCATAACAGCCTGGGACAAATTGCCGTGGCGCGAGCCCAGAGTTACGGTGAGCCAGTAGGCGGATTGTAGCCCATCGAGCCGCGCTATGCGTGGACCCGGTGGGCTCCAATCCGCCCTGTCGATTGACGCTGCTCCCGGAAATCCTCAATCCGTCTTCCCGAAGCGAATTTTCCAGATCGTCGGGGCGCCGGCGAAATACCAGGCTGCAAGACCAAGATCGCAGACGGCGCATCCGATCGAGGAGCTTGCCTCGAAGGGAATGATCGGGTTTCCATAAAGATGGTGCGCGATGTCCCAACCGGTGTGGAGAACCCAACCGATCGCGATGGCCCGATAGTTATCCAATCCTCGATAGGCGAGGAGGGTAATGACGGCACAGAAGCCGAACTCCCAGAGCCCGAATCCACCGCTCAGGTAGGCTGCTCCGGCGCCGGCCAGAAATATGGCGCCAAACCGCTGCCGCGCCGGCTCGGCAACGAATGAACACAAGGCGACGAACGCGGTCGAAACCAAGAGCGGAGCGAACAGGATCGTTGCCGTGAGTTCGAGGTGCGACTGAGGCGACATGGACATGCCTTCATACTCCGGCGCGGCCGCTATCTTCAGACCTGCTTCAGACTTGGCTGAGTATCTTCTCGATTGATGCCAGCCGCGATTTCATCTCGGCAAAATCCGACTGCAGCGCGGACAATGACGCCGCGCTCGCCGCCTCGGCGGCCGCGGCGATCTCGGCGAGCTTCCGATAGGCAGCCTGGCTGTCCGCCAACACTTTCGCTTGTCGCGCGGCGGAAAAGTATTTCATGCCGAAGACGAACACGATCGTGAGTAGCACGAGCGTCGTCATGATTGAAAAGACGATGGAATGGTCAGTCATCTGGGGCTACCTTTCAGTCGAGTTTGGCGTTTTGGGGCGTCAGCGTCTTGACGGCTTCAACGATCGTCGAAGGTCTCACGTCGATGGCGAAATCAGTGGCGGCGAAATAGTTGAGCGCTTTGCCGTCGTCCGAGAGTTCAAGCTTGCTGAAGACCAGTCCGGCGTCCTCCAGCTTTTGCAAGTGCAGATGCAGCAGCGGACGGCTGATGCCGATCTCGCGCGCGAGCCGGCTGACATAATTACGGCCACCCGCCTGGAGCGCGGCGACAATCCGCAGCCGGTGCGGATTGGCCAGCGCAGCCAGCGCGGCCAGCATGTTGTCGCCCGTCCTCAATTGAAGCGCTCCGCCTTTCATGTGTAAGAATAATCTGACATATGAAACGCGTTCGGTCAAGGAGCGATTGCGACGCCGGGCCGTCGCGTCTAGCAGGATCGTTGGCAGTCGTTCAAAGCGGCTTTTTCAGAGGTCTTTCTGCATGAACACGCTCAGCGGGTCGGCGCGGTAGTCGCCGAACGGATCGCGCCGCTTGAAGCCTGCTTTCGTGTAAAGGGCAAGCGCGGCATGATTCTCCACGCCGGTTTCCAGCCTCAGGGTGCGCACTCCCTCGCTGTGCGCACGCGCTTGCAGCGCTTCCAGGATGATCCTGGATACGCCGAGGCCACGCGCCTCCGGGATCACCCACATCCGCTTCAGTTCCGCCCAGGCGCCGTTGAGCGCGAGCGCGCCGGTCCCGACCGCGCGACCGTTGGCGTCGCGGACGACGAGGAAGCGAACGTTCGGCGCGCGCAGCGCGCTCAGCGGCATATGATGATTGCTCTCGGCCGGGTAGAGTCTCGCCGAATACGCCTCGCCGTCGCGCAACAGCGCGACGATCTCCGGTTGCGACGGATCTTCGATGGCGATTTTCAGCTCTGTTTGGGCGGTCGTTTCATTTGCCATATCTGCAGCTCTGGCGCGTAGGCTCGGTTGAGCTCTTGCGATACCCATCGCGTCACCATGATAGCCGCAACTTGCTTATCGGGGGCAGCTCTTCTTCACCGTCAATCTGGCGCAAGTGCATTTGACTCGCAACCTATCCTACTGGCTGCGCCGCGATCACAGCACGAAAGGCACGAACATCTTCGTGCGGTGCCGGTAGGCGGGATATTCCTGCGGGAATTGCCGGCACATGAATTCTTCCTCGCGCCGTGCGCTGTAGATGAAATAGATTCCGCAGGGAACGAGAGGCACCACCCAGATGATGCTCGCTCCGATCGTCGAGCCGAGTATGGCGAGGAAAATGCCGGTGTAGATCGGATGACGAATGAAGGCGTATGGGCCGCCGGTGATCAGTTCGGGATTCTCCTTCCTGGACATCGGCGTACCCCAGTTTCGCCCGAGATAGGCGCGGGCGAAGATCGCCAGTCCGACGCCAAGGCCGACCAGGACGGTGCCGATTGCACCCGTGAGCGCGCCGCCGGCGTGCGCCTGCGCCAGTCGCACGGCTCGGCGTACTTCCGGAACCGAGAATGCGACGATGACGAGCACGACAAGCGAAAGACGCAACGCGCCGTACTTCCACCACGGGGTCGCTTCGACGTTTCGTTTCACGCCGATGGCGGAGACGGCCCAATAGGCGAGGAAGACGAGCCAAAGCGCAGGGATAATCCAGTGGAAGACCGTCATGCCTTGTCAGGTCCGATCGCGTGAGGATGACGATGGTCAGCGGCGAGATGGGCTGAGCGGGCCGCGCTCACGCCTCCCCGAACACGCGCCTGAAAATCGTATCGACGTGCTTCAAGTGATAGCCGAGGTCGAACTGCTCCCCAATCTCCTTGTCGGTCAGATATTTCTTCACGTCCGCATCTCTCTTCAACAGCGTCTGGAAGTCGCCTTCGCCGCGCCACACCGGCATGGCGTTGCGCTGCACCAGCCTGTAGGCGTCCTCGCGGGTCGCGCCCTTTTGGGTCAGCGCGATCAGGAGCCGCTGCGAATGGACGAGGCCGCCGAGGCGGTCGAGATTCTTCTGCATGTTTTCCGGGATAGATCAACAGCTTGTCGATCAGGCCGGCGAGGCGGTTGAGCGCGAAGTCGAGCGTCACCGTCGCATCAGGGCCGATCATGCGCTCGGCGGAGGAATGCGAGATGTCGCGCTCGTGCCAGAGCACGACATTTTCCAGCGCCGGCGTCACATAGGCGCGCACCATGCGGGCGAGGCCGGTGAGGTTTTCCGACAGCACCGGGTTGCGCTTGTGCGGCATGGAGGACGAGCCTTTTTGCCCTTCGGAGAAAAACTCCTCCGCTTCCAGGACTTCGGTGCGCTGCAGGTGGCGGATTTCGGTGGCGAGCCGCTCGACGGAGGATGCGATCACGCCGAGCGTCGCAAAATACATCGCGTGACGGTCGCGCGGGATCACCTGGGTCGAGATCGGCTCCGGCGTCAGCCCCATGGCTTTGGCGACGTGCTCCTCCACGCGCGGGTCGATCTGGGCAAAGGTGCCGACCGCGCCGGAGATGGCGCAAGTCGCGACTTCCTTGCGCGCGGCGACCAGCCGCTCGCGGGCGCGGCTGAATTCCGCATAGGCATAGGCAAGCTTCAACCCGAACGTGACCGGCTCGGCATGGATGCCGTGGGAGCGGCCGATGGTCGGCGTCATCTTGTGCTCGAAGGCGCGCTTCTTCAGCGCGGCCAGGAGCCGGTCGACGTCGTCGATCAGAAGATCGGCGGCGCGGGTGAGCTGGACGTTGAGGCAGGTGTCGAGCACGTCGGAGGAGGTCATGCCCTGGTGCACGAAGCGCGCCTCGGGGCCGACGATCTCGGCGAGATGGGTGAGGAAGGCGATGACGTCGTGCTTGGTCTCGCGCTCGATCTCGTCGATCCGGGCGACGTCGAAGATCACATTGCGCGCCTTGGCCCAGACCGCCTTGGCCGCTTCCTTCGGGATCGTGCCGAGTTCGGCCAGCGCATCCGCCGCATGCGCCTCGATCTCGAACCAGATCTTGAAGCGCGTCTGCGCCTCCCAGATCGAAGCCATTTCCGGGCGGGTATAGCGGGGGATCATCGCGGTCTCCGGGCGAGGTTGCGGGGCGCCATGCGCCATTCCATGGCGCAGACTCCCGGCGAAATGTTTTTTACGCCGCGCTTTAGCAGAGCGGGCGCGGTGAGACAAATGCCGGCTGCGCGGAATTTGCCGGCTCGCCTGGCTCAGGGGCGTCTGATCCTTTCGCGCTCACGGCCTGAGTTGCGGGGGAGGTCGAGCATCTCGACCAGGCGGTCCTTGCTCGGAATCTTCTCCCCTCCCTCCACGCGCCCAGCGCGTGGCGGGGAGGGGAGAAGAAGCAAGCGCGCACGTCCGTCGCCGCCCGGGGCTGGGGCGGGTCGAAGGCCCTGGTCAATCACGGATTATTGACTGACAGATATTGAAATCTGTCAGTGAGATACCCTATATTGCGTTGGACGCCGCGAGTTGAGGCGTCCCGCAGGTTCACCGCCCGATCGCGCGCGAACCAGCGGATTTGCAAGGGAATACCGCCATGACCATCGAAATCCTCAATTTGACCGCCCAAATCCAGCGCTGGCTCAATGCTCGCGTGGCCCGTTATCTTGCCGAGCAGGCCCACAGGTTGCCCCATTGAGGGGTAAGTTACCGGCAACCCGCCAGATCGCTTCGCGTTAGCTATAGGCAACAGACGGTGCGCGCATGAACGACACGATGGTCCTGACCCCTGAGCGGATCCTAGAGGTCACCGAGGATGTGCTTCGTCGCTACGGCCTGGCGAAAGCTACCGTGGTGGACGTGGCCCGTGCGCTCGATGTCAGCCACGGCAGCGTCTACCGCCATTTCCCGAGCAAGGCTTCGCTGCGCGAGGCGGTGGCCAAGCGCTGGCTCGACCGGGTCAACGCGCCGCTGCAGAAGATCGCCGAAAGCGCGGGGCCCGCGCCGGCAAAACTCGAGCGCTGGCTGCGCGCGATGATCGCGATCAAGCACAAGAAGGTCGGCGACGACCCCGAGATGTTCGCGACCTATCTGGCGCTGGCGCAAGAGGCGTGCAAGGTCGTCAAGGCGCACAAGGATGGCCTGGTCGACCAGATCGCGCAGATCCTGTCGGAGGGCGTCAAGCAGGGCGCCTTCCAGGTCACCGATACCAAGGTAACCGCCCGCGCGCTGTTCGAGGCCACCTCCCGCTTCCATCATCCCGCCCATGCCGACGAATGGAAGGACCCGCAGCTCGCGGCGCGGATCGACGCCCTGCTGGCGCTGTTGCTCAGGGGCCTGGAAGCGCGCAAGCGCTGAACATCGCGGGCCATCGCCGCACGAACCCCCTTCCCGGATAACCCTCTCGCCATCCCGATTGCGCGGCTCCGCCTTCCCGTTGTTTGATATCCCTCAAACCGGGTGAAGGCCCACCCGATAGGATCGGCGCGGAGGAAAGCGTGCTGCTGGCACTTTTTGCGGATATCCACGCCAACCGGCAGGCGTTTGCCGCCTGCCTGGATGCGGCGCGGGCGCGCGGGGCGCAGCGGATGATTTTTCTTGGCGATTACGTCGGTTACGGCGCCGATCCGGAATGGACGGTAGAGACCGTGATGGGCCTGGTCGAAAGCGGCGCGATCGCCGTGCGCGGCAACCATGACAGCGCCATCGGCACATCAAGCGAAACCATGAACGCCGAAGCGCAGGCCGCGATCGAATGGACGCGGGGGCGGTTGAGCGCGGCGCAGCGGCAGTTTCTCGCCGCTCTGCCGCTGGCGCATGAGGAGGAGGATCGCCTCTACGTTCATTCCGAGGCCGCTCAGCCTTCAAGATGGCGCTATGTGCAGTCGACGGCGGACGCGGCGCGCAGCATGATCGCGACACCGGCGCTGGTCACGTTCTGCGGCCACATCCACTGTCCCGCGCTTTACTCGATGTCGGTCACCGCCAAGATGACGAGCTTCGTTCCGACCGCGGACGTTCCCGTGCAGCTCCTTAGGGGTCGGCAGTGGCTCGCGGTCGCAGGCTCGGTCGGGCAACCCCGCGACGGCGATCCGGCGGCCTGCTTCGTCACCTTCGACACCGTGACGCGGGAGATCACCTATTGCCGCGCGCCGTACGATGTCGAGACGGCGGCAAACCGGATCAGGGAAAACGGCTTGCCGGTCCGGCTTGCCGATCGGCTCTTGGCTGGGAGATGAGTCATGGCCCGGCCTTCGATCGAGCGCGGGATGGTCATCGACGGCTTCACGGTCGGCGAGTGCGTTCATAGCGGCGGCATGGCGACGCTGTGGAGCGTCACGCGCCCCGACATCAGCGTGCCGCTGTTGATGAAGATCCCTCGCGTCTCCGAGGGCGAGGATCCCGCCGCGATCGTCTCGTTCGAGATGGAGCAGATGATCCTGCCGCGGCTTTCGGGGCCGCATGTTCCGGCCTGCTTCGGGACCGGCGATTTCTCCCGCCAGGCCTACGTCGTGATCGAGCAGATTCCGGGCGAGACGCTGTACCGCAGGCTTCCCGATCTGCCGCTCGCTTACGAGGAGGCGCGAGTCCTTATCGGCAAGATCGCGTCGGCCCTGGCCGATCTGCACCGGCAGAACGTCATTCATCACGACATCAAGCCCTCGAGCATCCTGTTTCGTCCCTCGGGCGAGGCGGTGCTGATCGACTACGGCCTGTCGCATCACAAGCAGCTGCCCGATCTGTTGCAGGAGGAATTTCGGCTGCCCTTCGGCACCGCGCCCTACATCGCGCCCGAGCGCCTGCTGCATGTGCGTGACGACCCGCGCAGCGACCTGTTTTCGCTCGGCGTGCTGCTCTATTTCTTCACCACCGGGGTGCGGCCGTTCGGCGAGACCGAAACGCTGCGCGGCATGCGCCGGCGGCTGTGGCGCGACCCGCAGCCGCCGCGCGCGCTCAAGCCCGATTATCCGCCCTGGCTGCAGGAGGTGGTGCTGCGCTGCCTGGAGATCGAACCGGTGTGGCGCTACCCGACCGCCTCGCAGCTTGCGTTCGAGCTCGGCAATCCCGGCCAGATCAAACTGACGGCGCGTGCCGAGCGCACGAAGCGCGATCCGCTCTCGACGGTGTGGCGCCGCCGCTTCAACCGCGGCCTGATCGAGCCGGAACGGAAGTCCGACGTCGCCCAGCAACTGGCGACGAGCCCGATTCTGGCGGTCGCACTCGACACCACGGAGGGCGCGGAGGAACTGAACGCGGCGCTACGCGTCACCGCCAGCCGCATCCTGGCGACGCTGCCGTCGGCGCGGCTCGCCTGCGTCAACGTCCTGAAGCTCGGCCGCATCACCATCGACCGAACGCTCGACGAGCAGGGCCAAAACAAGCATGTCGACCGGCTGGTCAAGCTGAAGCACTGGGCGGCGCCGCTCAAGCTCGACGACAGCCGCCTCACGGTCCATGTGCTGGAGGCCGTCGATCCTGCTACGGCGATCCTGGAATTCGCCGAGGCCAACCACGTCGATCATATCGTGATCGGAGCGCGGCAGGATTCGATGCTGCGCGCGCTGCTCGGCAGCGTCTCCGCCAAGGTGGCGGCGGAAGCGCCTTGCACCGTGACCGTGGTGCGGCCGCCGCGCGCGGCGGCGCTGCGCGAGCCGGGGGAAGTCGCGCAGGACCGCGACGATGCCGCCGGTCTTCTAAGATCGGCTGTGATGCCATGGGACCGGAATCCGATTCACCACTGGTATCGCACCACGCCCTTGCCGGCGTAGGAGCGGGTGACGTCGGAGAACTCGCCCTCGAAGATGGCCGGCGGTGGACCAGCCATTGATCCATTTCATCTCGGCTGACGCCGTCGTCAGCGCGGAGTCCTTTGCCTGCGCGGCGCCGTTGACGACGAAGCTCGCAGTCTGCAGCGTCTGGAACGTCGCGGCGATGCTGCGATCGGGATCGAAATCATGCGCCCAGGCAAAGCGGCCGCGCAGCGTCAGGATTCCGTTTGCGAGGGCAAAGGACCTGTCGGTGCGAAGGCCCAGTTCGCTGCGGGTGTCGGTTACGCTCTTGGCGTTATAGGCCAGCGCGAAAGCGTTGGTGCCGACCATCGCCTGCTCGGCGTAAGCCGGCATCTCGAAGCTGGTGAATTGCGCGGCGGCATAGGGCGTGACCCCCATCCATGGCGTGGCAAACCGATAACCGCCTTCGGCGCGGCCGGAGAACGCATTGGCCTTGAACACCGCGTGGAGCTGGTCGATGCCGGCAATGGTGACGGTGCGATCCGTCGTCACGTCCTGCCAGCCATAGGCGAGCGCCGCCGAGATGTAGGCCGGGCCAACGACGTGCCGTACATAGGCGCCGGCCTGGAACAGATCGGAGCGGCCGCTACCAAGCGCGTTGGCGAGGGAGAAATTGGTGCCGCCGCCGGCGATCGCAAAGCCCGCCGTCGTGAATGGCGAGAAGCGATAGTCGGCGCCGACGGCGGTGCCGAAGATGCGGCTGGTCGCGGTGTTCGATCCCACCGCTGCATTGCCGTCGGTGGTCTGTGAGCCGCCGAAGCCCGCGGCCCACACGCTCCAGCGCTGTGCGAAAACATCCGCCGCGACCGGCGCCTTGCGATAGATGGCGGCATAGGCATCGCGCTCGCTCTGGCTGCGTGCCTTGCCCTTTGCCGCATAGGCGTTGGCACTGTCGTTCTCTTCCGCGAAGGACGGGGCCCCGGTCGGTGATGTCACGCCATCGCCGCGCCCTGCAACGAACGGATCGGTCATGACGCCGAGAAAAAGGTTCATCGCATCGAAGGTGGTCTGCTGCGATCCGGTGCCGAGTTCGCCGGAGGCCTGCGTCAGATTCTGCGGAATGCTGCCGTTGAAGATGGCGCCGAGCGCGCCCGGGCTGCCGGCCGCGTTGAACGCGGCATCGAGCGCGGTCGCGACAGCGTGCTGGTTGACGTTGAGGACGATGGGCTGGCCGCCAGTTGTGCCGGGTGTGACAGGCGCGACCAGCGCCGCGGTCAGGGTGAGCTGAACGCTGTTGCCGGAATAGCTGAGCGCTTCCGTCATGCCGGCGATCGGCGCCAGCCCGTTGAAGCGCGTGCCGTTCAGTCCGGCCGAGGTCAGGATCGTATAGGGCGAATTGAAGCGAACGGAATTGGTTGGCGACGTCACTTGCACGGTGCCGCCGAGCGTCGCGGTGCCGCTCACCGCGGTGCTGCTGGCGCCGGTGGAGGAGACCTCGACCAGGTAGCTCGCGGCCGCGGCCAAAACCAGATTGCCCTGGATCGTCAGCGTTCCGACCGAGCCGCCCGGCGCCAGCGTGGCGCCGTTGCCGATATTGACATTGCCGACCACCGTGCCATGTCCCGACAGTATGCCGCCGGTGACGTTGACCGCGCCGGTCAGCTTGGCGGCGGGATCGGCGGCATCGCCGACCTGCAGATCGCCGCCGCTGACCGCGATGTTGGTGGCGCTATTCGTGCCGTTGAGGATCACCGTGCCGGAGCTGAGATTGAGCTGGTTGAAGCCGGTGAAGCCGAAGGCCGCGCCATAGGTGAAGGTGCCCGGTCCGACCGCGAAGTTCAGCGTGGTGCCTCCGGTGATGTTGCCGGCGATCAGCCCGCTAGCGTCGACATTCACGATGCCTCCATTGAGCAGGATATCGCCGGTGACGGACGAGCCCTGCAGCAGGGTCAGCGTATTGGCGCCCAAGCTATTGAGGTTGATGGCCGTTGATCCCGGATTAGAGATCGTCCCGGAATTGGTCAGGGTAGCCGCTACGCCGCCGCGCTCGACAACCAGGGTATTGATGGTCCCCGAATTGACGATGGTCGAAGCGCCGCTTCCCTGCGCCGAGGTTTGGAGCATTTGGCCGACGCCTCCGCCGGGCGTGCCGACCGTACCGGTATTGGTCAGCGTCACGCTGGCGACGTTTCCTGTTCCCGACAGCGGCGCAAAAATCAGGCTTCCGCCAATGCTGCCGGAATTCGTCATCGTCATATTGGCGGGTGCGAAGGGATTGGTCGCATTTGCAGTTAGATTGCTGAACTTCGCGTCTCCACCGATCTTGCCGGAATTGCTGAGAATCATGTTGCCGCCGTTGTGGCTTTGCAGCAAGACGGCCCCGCCAATGCTGCCGGAATTGGTGAAGGTCTGGTCGCCGCCGGTCGCGGTTACGATGGTGACGGATCCGCCGATGCTGCCGGTGTTCACGAACGTCGTGGGGATGTTGTTGCCAGCCCCAATCTGCGCGGATGAGGCCGTGAGGGCTCCGCCAACGGTCCCCGAATTGAACACGGCGAGCTGGCCGCTGCTGGTTTGAATGGTGAAGTTTCCAGCGACGCTGCCGGTGTTGGTTCCGGATGTCTCGCCGCCCGAAAAGGTCGTGTTGATGACGTTGAAGTTCCCGCCGACAGTGCCGGAGTTGACGCCGATCGCGGTGCCGGCCGGCTGATTTCCGATAATAGAGCTTGCTCCCTGCGTCATCACGTCGAAATCTGCGCCGACACTTCCGGAATTCGTCCCGGCCGCATTGCCGCCGATGGTGGTGAAAACGCTGAAATTCTGACCGACGTTGCCCGAGTTCGTCCCAGTCGCGCTGCCCTGGTTCGGTGTATTGGTGTTGAGGTCGTCGACCTGGAAAAATGTGCCGACGCTGCCGGCATTCGTGCCGGTCGCAATGCCGCCAGCCCCGGTCGACGAGCCGGTTTCAACCTGAAAAAACGTGGCGACCTTGCCCGAAGCGGTATTGGTCCCTGTCGCATTGCCCGTCCCGGCAAGATTGAGCGCATTGACGAAGAACGCCGCGCTGAGGAGATTGCCGGAATTGACTCCGGTCGCGTTGCCGCCGGCTCTCGTTGAGACGAAAAGCCCATCGAAATTGTTATTATTGTCGATGGTGGACCCGGCAACAGTGCCGGAATTGTTTGCCGACGCATTGCCGCCAGCCTGGGTCACGCTCCGCACACCGCCGGTGACGCCGCCGGCATTGATCAGGTTCGCGTCACCACCAAGCGCACTGACTGTACCGAATTCACCGTTCACGGTCCCGGTGCTGGTATTCGTCGCCGTCAATTTGCCTCCGGCGTTGGGGTTGGCCAGAATCGAAAACGGGGCGGTCCCGCTGTTGACGCAGGTTTCGTCGACGCCGGCGAAGGTGCAGGCGAACTGCGCCCGCGCCGGCGCGGATGCGAGCATCGCCGCGGCGAGCAGGGCTGTCGCGACAACGCTTCGCAGCGCGACGGAGCTTTCCATCAACGCGCAAAACTTCGGAGCCGAGCTACGACGGCGATCCGCATTCCCAAACATGTCCAGCTCCGCAATTGGCGCCGACAGGATCAGCGCGCACAAATCCTCAAGCTCTGTTCATGAAAGAAATGCCTGAAGCCAACAATAACAACCTGGAGTCTCGCGGCGATTGTCGAGAACTGTTGCGACACCGTAACGGCGAATGGCGCAATGTCTTTGCGCGTAATGCAAGTCGACCGGAATTGCTCACGCATCGAGCTCACGTCGAAGATAGTAATGATGATAGAATGCACGCGAAGCGCGAGTTGGCGGTCCGGCGATGTACCGAGAGATCGCCTTATCGTTTCGAACAATTCGCGCGAAAGGCTGCCGGCGTGGTGTCGAAGGCGGCGCGGAATGCCCGATAGAAGCTCGTGACATCCGCAAAGCCGCAGCTCGCGCCAATCGCGTTGACGGAGACGTCGTCGTAGGCGGGATCGAGCAACAGCGTGTAGGCGCGGCGCAGCCGCGCGCCGGTCAGCAATTGCGAAAAGCTTTCGCCGGCCGCGGCGAGCACATGCTGCACGGTCCGTGGCGGCATTCCAAGCCGTGCCGCTATCGATTGCAGGTCAAGGCGCGGGTCGCGCGCGTTCTCGTTGATCAATTGGCGGATCAGGAACAGGCGGCCCTGGGCCGAGGCGAAATCGCCGTTCTGCTCGCGGACCTTGTCGCCTGCGCCCAACCAATAGCCGGTCAAGTCGATGAGATGTTGCGAGGCGGCGGCGGCCTGCGCTGGACTGAGCTGCTCGCCCATTTCGAGCAGCATGCGGGCATAACCGGTGAGCAGCCGATAGTCCGCTCCCGAACAGTCGAGCTTGCGGCAGGCGAGGTCCGCGGGCGTCAGTCCCCATTGGACGAAATGGGCTGCCGGGATTTTCAGGCTGAGGCAATAACCGTTCGCAGGCGCCAAGGCCTCGATGCCGGATTCCAGCACCGCGAGCAGCGCCTCTCCGGGCTTGGCTTCGGCCTCGCGGCCAAATTGCCGGCTGACCTGAACGGTACTGCCGATATTGAAACTCAGATAGACGTGGCTGTCATCGTTGGGCTGGATATGCCGCTTGGCCCGCATCCCCTTGAACGACGAGCTCAGCATCTCGCCGACCACGATCGTTCCGTCCGAGAGCAGATTGTGACGGCCGAACAGGGTCGCATCGCCCGCGAGGAAATCGACGTCCATGCTGGTGATCAATTCCCTGAATTTGTCCGCCCATACGTTCGCGCGTATCTCGGGATCGGCAGGGAGCGCCAATTGTTGCGTCTCAAAGAACAGCCGTTGAAAAACCGGCATCGAGATACCCCGCGGCGGAATGAACGCAACTGAACGACAGACGTTTCAAGATTTGGTCGAGATCGACCATCGCCAGATGCTTTGATGCGATCTGGCGGACGCGGCAATAACGGATTGAGTCTGTGTCCGCAAGCGTATGCAAGCAGCCATCACGTCACAAGCGGCCGCCGGTTGCATCGGCAATCATTGCAACAAATTCATCGCCTTCCGATCGCGCGAACGGAATTCGCTAGATCGCTTCGCCGCGCGCCAGCGCCGCCGCATTGCGGATCGCCGAGATGTTTTGCTTGTAGGCATCCCCGGTGCCGCCCTTGAACACGGCGGAGCCGGCGACGAAGGCGTTGGCGCCGGCTGCCGCAAGCTGGCCTGCGACCTCGGGAGCGACGCCGCCATCGACCTCGATGTCGATCGCCCGTCCCGCGGTCATCGCGCGCAGGTCCTGGATCTTGCCAAGCGCGGAGGGGATGAATGCCTGGCCGCCGAAGCCGGGATTGACCGACATCACCAGCACCAGGTCGATCATGTCGAGCACATATTCGATTGCAATGATCGCCGTGCCTGGGTTGATCGAGACGCCGGCTTTCTTGCCGAGCGCGCGGATCGCCTGCAGCGAGCGGTGCAGATGCGGGCCTGCTTCGGCATGCACCGTGATGTGGTCGCAGCCGGCCTTGGCGAAGGCCTCGAGATACGGATCGCAGGGCGAGATCATCAGATGCGCGTCGAAGATCTTCCTGGTGTGCGGGCGGATCGCCTTGATGACGTCGGGGCCAAAGGAAATGTTGGGCACGAAATGCCCGTCCATCACGTCGAGATGGATCCAGTCGGCGCCGGCCGCATCGATGGCGCGGACTTCGTCGCCGAGCTTGGCGAAATCCGACGCCAGGATCGACGGCGCGATGACGAGAGGGCGTGGGGCGAACGGCTGGGACATGGGCAAAAAATCCGCTTTCCGAGCGTGAGATAGGGTCCGCCTAACACGCGGCAACCCTTGCGGCAACGATTGGGGCAACGGGGCAGGAAATTTCTGCCGATTGCGGCACCAATTGCCGGGGAACCAGACGGCGCGGCGCTCGAAAAACCTCCATTTTGCGGGGCTTTCGCCGCTGGCACGGCGCTTGCTAACCCTTAGAGCGATAACCGAGTGAGCCGCTTTCACGCGGCGTTTGTATGGAGTTTGCCATGCTCATGGCCCTTGGCGCTATTTCAACCGCGGTCGACGCGTTGCAGTCGCTGACCTCATCTTCCTCTTCGCAATCTTCAAGTTCGTCCCAACCGTCGGCCAACACGTTCGGCCTCGGCGGCACCGCGACTTCGACCGGCGCCGCGCCACCTTCCGGAACCAGCGCCGTTTCGCAGATTTCGCCGCAGACGATGAGCGCGCTGATCGCGGCGCAAAGCCAGTCGGGCTCCAGCACCGCCAGCAGCACCGCATCGCTCGATCCCTCGCAAGCCTTGCAGGACCTGTTCTCCCAGATCGATACCAATGGCGACGGACAGATCAGCAAGAGCGAATTCGAGAACGCGCTCGGCGCCGGCGGCACCAACCTCGCGCAGGCCGATGCCGTCTTCAACAAGCTCGATACCAACGGCGACGGCTCGGTCAGCCTCAGCGAACTGAAATCGGCGCTGCAGGGTGCCGGCGGCCATCACGGCGGCGGCCACCACCACCATGTCGCAAGCACCGGCGATTCCGATAGCACCAGCGCGACCAGCGGCACCGGCGGATCGAGCGCCGATTCGTTGCTGCAAGCGCTGTCTGGCGCCTCCAGCACCTCGGTGACCAACAGCGACGGCTCGACCTCGACGTCGGTGACCTATGCCGACGGTTCGAAGGTGACATTGACGACGCCGGCGGCGTCGGCGTCGGCATCGACGTCCACTTCCGCAACCTCGTCCTACAATTTCGTCGAGCAGATGATCCAGCGCGAGGCGCAGGCGCTTTCGACCTCGGCCGTCTCGCCGCTCTCGGTCAGCGCCTGAGACAGGCCGGCGCTTTTTTCCGTTCCGATTGAATCGGAACGGAGGCGAGGTAATTGCCGCGCGCTGGTAGACCAGACGGCAGTCGATTCTGGGTCCGCGGGCGGGTACCGCATGATTTTGAGGCGCCGGCTTGGGCGGTCGAATCATGTCCACCTAGGCTACGAATCTCTGGCGAGGCAGTTCGAACTCTCCAAGCGCGCCGTTCCACGCCAAAACACGCCACAGCGGCCGTGGACCTCCGTTTCACGGCTTTCATTCGCCACGTCGCTGTGCTTCGCTGGGTTCTTCCGATCCAGTTATGTCAATGCAGCGGGATCAGCTTTCGTCGTCTGAACTAAGTCGAGTGGAGCCATGGTATCGTCACCGATCAGCCAGGAAACAGAAAAGCGAATCGCACTTCTGTTTACTCCTGATGAGCGCGCACTCGTCCGCACGATCCTGTTAGAACAGTGCGGACATAATTTACCGTTCATGGAACATGTCGACGATGCAAAGCTGGAGCGGTTTCAATTCGCAGCCTTGAAATTGAGCGAAGGGAAGCTGGACAAGCTGGATAGCGCGGTTGCCCTCGCCAAAAGAGACTGGCGTGATCTGCTCATGGCAGCCGGCTTCGCCAAGGACCTCAACGCTCATATGTCGTGGCTGGCGGACAAGCATAGGGGCTAATCGTTGATCGGTTGGTTCATGCGCGGTGCTGAATGGACCCGTCGGTTACCTGCCGCCAGCTCTAGCCGCACACGAGGCGTAGCGCAAAATCGCAACGTGTCGCCGGTTCTCCGGCACGCATGCCGAATACGACGAGGTAGATGCAGAGACGGTGTAATGGATGCAACCATGATTTTGATCGACAACGACGCCGAGCTGGTGCGCGCTCGCGCGCTCGTCGATCAGCTTTGGGACTCAAATGACCCAACCGATATTGTGCGGCTGGAGGCCCAAGCGCGTCTGATTTCCGCTTATCAGGAGCGCAAATGGCCCCCCGGCCGCCGCGCGTCGCGGACATGATCCGTCACCTCATGGATCAGCATGGTCTCACGCGAGCCGACATGGTGCCGATTCTCGGCACCCCAAATCGCGCCAGTGAAGTTCTTCGCGGCAAGAAGGGGCTGAGTATGGCTATGGTGCAGAGATTGCGCGCGCGTTTCCGTATGCCGGCCGACCTGCTGCTGCCACCGCCGAAGAAGGCGCCATCCCATCGTCCGACGCCGCCTGAGGTTTCAGCGACCCTGCGCCCTTGACCAGGCCGTGACCGCGTACGCAGGCGCTTTCGTCCTCGGCCGTCTCGCCGCTCTCGGTCAGCGCCTGAGACAGGCCAGAGCCATTTTGCGTTCCGATTGAATCGGAACGGAGGCTCCAGCTTTTTGTCTTGACGCGTTATCTTTGCGCAAAATGGGCCCACGTAGGAGTGATGGCCTGGGAGCGATGTCGCGCAACCAACTGGAGCCGATCAGCGGGTGGGCCCAGCCTCGGCTCCGATCAGGTCCCTGATGGCCGCTTCAAACTGGCTGGCGGAGACGGCAAACGTCAATCTCTGCTCCTCTTGAAAGGCCGAGAAGATGCCGACCACGGCAGGGACGCCGTTGATGTCCGCCAGGATCGGCGAGCCCGAGTAGCCGAAATTCGCCAGGCACTGGACCAACAGCAGCCGATTGTCTTGGCCCAAATCGGCGTGGCAGTTGCGCAGCTCGGTCGGCGAATAGCGCCGCTCTTCGCCATAACCGATCTCGGAGATGGTCCCGGCAAGCGTGGCGGCCTGCAGTTCCCTGGCTGTCAGCGCCTTCACGGCGACAGGCCGCGCCGGCACGGCGTCCTTCAGGACGATCAGCGCCCAGTCCGCCGGCGATCGATCGAGCGTCCACTTCTCCTTCAGGGTGGGGACGAAATCCTTCGCCACGATGAACCGCTCCGCAGCCGAAGACGATTCGCTGGTGCCCTTGTTCATGCCGGCCAGGAAGTGGACGTTGCCGGGACTGATCGGCGCGGTTCCGTTCAACAGGCAGTGCGCGGCGGTCAGCACGATCCGGGGCGCGATGAGCGTGCCCGTGCACCAGCCGCCCTTGTTGAATTGCATGACGGCCACGACGCCGATCGCCGAGGCCGGCCAGGTCGAGGAATCCACGACCTCGCCGATATGCCGATCGAGGCCGAGCAGTTCCTGCTCGCGCGGGTTTGCGACGCCGGCCAGGGATGATTCAGGCTTCGGCTTCCAGTGGTCGATGATCTGCTGGGCCTGGGCGCGCTGCGCCTCGGTCAGCGCCAGTTTCTGGACCACGCGTGCCGCGGATCGGACGCCTCCCTGGCCAGCCATGACGATGAACGCGTAGCCCTGCACCGGGTCTTTTGCGAAGCCCCTGCCTTCGAGGGTCATCAGACCGCGCATGTATTGAGCCTGGGCAAACCCTTGCGCGGCCGCCCGCGCGAACCATCGCGCGGCTTCCGCATCATCGGGCCGCACGCCGTCGCCATTCACATAGGCGATGCCGAGAAAGTGCTGCGCGACCGGAAGTCCCTGGTCGGCGGCCTTGCGATACCAGGCGATCGCCTCCGCGGCATTTCGCGGCACGCCCCACCCGAAGGCGTGCATGAACCCGACGTCGAATTGGGCGCGCGCATCGCCCTGCTCGGCAAGCGGAGATAGCTCACGAAGCGCGGTGGCGTAATCGCCCCTGTGGGCAGCAGTAACGGCATCGTCGAGCTCCGCCGCCGTCACCGGAGCAGCGAGGCCGAGAACCAGGATGAGGAGGGTGAGAGCTCGATTGATCATGCGTGTCCACGGCGACCGGCCGGTATTGTGACGAATTCGCCAGACGACACGATCAAGACGGCGACCGTATGACTGGCCGGCGGGAGTTCATTCGTCCAGCACGCGCACGCAAGTTCGATCAGGTTACTTGTCGCACGAAATAGTGATGGGATCTGCATTCGCCAACGCTGCTCTTCGCGCGAGGCGTGTGCATCGTCGCTTCTGGCGCATGGCTTCGGATCGTGGCCCGCGGACGTGATGTTCCGGATCATGCACTACGGGCCGAACCGATCCTTCCACGCCGGCAGCGCGCTCGCGAAGGGCAGGGCGGTCGCCGTGTAGACCCCGCGCGCAATCGCGCGCGCCACGACGTTGGCGGCGACCATGCCCAACTCGGTGAGACCGACCAGCGGATCGACCGGCTTTTCACCGGTCGCAGCGGTGAACAGCACGTCGCCGTCGAGCGGTGCATGCACCGGATAGATCGCCCGCGCCATGCCGGTCTGCGCGATCATCGCCAGCCGCTTGGCCTGAGACCTGGTCAATGCCGCATCGGTTGCGACCACCGTGAGCGTGGTGTTTTCGGATGAGGTCGCGGCCGCGCCGCCCTTGCTGCGCAAGGCCAGCATGTCCGATGTCACCGAGGCGGGAAATCCGCGCCCGCCATATTCGCCGCCGATCTCGAACGGCGCCGCCCAGAACCACGGCCCATCCCCGACCGTGACGCTGCCCACCGCATTGACCACCGCAAGCGCCGCAATCTTGATGCCGCCTTGCGTCACGGCGGAAGCCGAGCCCAGCCCGCCCTTGAAATTCGCGGTGGTGGCCCCAAACCCGGCGCCGACGCTGCCGATTGCGAAATCGGGGCCGGCCGCGGCGGCTGCCGCATAACCGAGATCGCGGTAGGGCGCAAACCGGCCCCACGCCTTGTCGCCGCCGTTCAAGAGATCGAACATGATCGCGCCGGGCACGATCGGGATCACCGCGCCGCGCACGGCAAAACCGCGGCCCAGCTCGGCAAGCCAGGCCTGGACGCCGCCGCCGGCCTCCAGTCCGAACGCCGAGCCGCCGGAGAGCGCGATGGCGTCGACGCGCTCCACCGTGTTGGCGAGGTCGAGCAGCGCGCCCTCGCGGGTGCCGGGTCCGCCGCCGCGAATATCGATCGCGGCGACCATGGGTCGGTCGAACACGATCGCGGTGACGCCGGACGCAAGCCTGGCGTCATCGGCATGGCCGACGCGGACGCCGGCAATATCGGTCAGGAGGTTTTTCAAGAAGCCGCTCCGTTGGGCCCGTTCGCCGTCATGGTCTTCGGTATAGCAGCCGCGGAAAATGCTTCAACTAGAGCATGATCCGGAAAAGTGGCTACCGGTTTTCCCTTGAGCATAACAAACGCGGAACGCGTTTGCGCGGAGATCATGCTCAAACAATAAGCCGGAGCGTAATGACGAAAGTCATTGCGCTCCAGCGAGCGCGACCCGGATCATCCGCGCCAGTTCCGGCTTGCGGTAGGGCTTCGCCAGCAGCAACACGCCGGCGTCAAGGCGCCCGTGATGCAGGATCGCGTTCTCGGTATATCCGGAGGTGAACAGCGCCTTCAGCTGTGGGCGCCGCTTCAACGCCTCGTCGACGAGCTGACGGCCGTTCATGCCGCCCGGCATGATGACGTCGGTGAACAACAGGTCGATATCGCCGTGGTTGTCGATGATGTCGAGCGCCTCCGCGCCATTGGCTGCCTCCAGCGTTGCGTAACCGAGGCTTTCGATCTGCGTCATGACGTACCTGCGCACCAGCGCGTCGTCCTCGACGACGAGGACGGTCTCGTCGCCGCCCACGGCCGCGGAAGTAGCCTGCGCCTCGGCCGCGGTCTCCGGCAATCCGGTCGATCGCGGCAGGTAGATCTTGACGCTCGTGCCCTGGCCTTCCTCGCTGTAGATCTTGACGTGTCCGCCGGATTGCTTGACGAAACCGAACACCATGGAGAGCCCAAGCCCCGTGCCCTTGCCGACCTCCTTGGTGGTGAAGAAGGGATCGAACACCTTCTCCAGATTGGCGGCTGCAATCCCCGTGCCGGTGTCGCTCACCGCGATCATGACGTAGTTTCCGACCGCAACCTCGGTCTGCGTGCTGGCATAGCCTTCGTCGAGATAGACATTGCGCGTCTCGAGCGTAAGTTTGCCGCCGCCAGGCATGGCATCGCGCGCGTTCAAGGCAAGGTTCAGTATCGCCGTGGTGAGCTGGGTCGGGTCGACCATCGCCGACCACGCGTCCGCGGCAAGCTTGGGAGAAATCTCGATTTGCTGACCGAGTGTCGGGTGCAGCAATTTGGCAACTTCCACCATCAGGCCATTGACTTCGATCTCGCGCGGCTGCAACGGCTGCTTGCGGGCGAATGCGAGCAGATGCCTGGTCAGTTGCGTCCCGCGCTCGGCGGCCTCGTCGATCAGTTTTGCGATCGACACCAACTCGGGCTGCCCGGCGACGCCCTCGGCCAAGATGCCGATGGTGCCGGTGATCACGGTGAGAATATTGTTGAAGTCGTGCGCGATGCCGCCGGTCAGTTGCCCGATGGCGTCCATCTTGTGCACATGGCGGAGCTGGGCTTCGGCAGCCCGCTGTTGGGTTACGTCGCGGCCGATGAAGAAATGGCGGCGCGCCGGCTCCGACCATGTCCCCATCCAGTTCAGAAACACGACCTGCCCATCCTTGCGGATGTAGCGCGTCTCAAAGCTGCGCATCTTTCGGCCGCGCCGCGCCGCGCGCATTTCCTGGCGGGTATTCTCGAGGTCCTCGGGGTGAATGAATTCGACCGCGCTGTGGCCGGTCATTTCCGCAGGATCGTAGCCGAGGATGGTCATCGAGCTCGGGCTGATCTGGACGAAGTTTCCGGCCGTGTCGGTGACCAGGATGAGGTCCTGCGACGTCTCAAAAATGCGCTGCCGCTCCTCGATCTCGTGGTTCAGCGCCCGCTGCGTTCGCTTGCTTTCGGTAATGTCGCGCACGATCTCGGATGCCCCGATGATCGAGCCTGCCGCCGAACGGATCGGGGAAATGCTGAGTGAGACATCGACCGTCCGTCCGTCCTTGTGGATTCGCAAGGTCTCGTGGTGTTCGATCCGTTCTCCCCGGCCGATCCGTTCGACAATGGTGTTGACCTCGGCGCGCCGGTCCGCTGGAACAATGATCTCGATAGGCTTGCCGACGGCTTCAGCGGCGGGATACCCGAATAGCTTTTCAGCGGCCTTGTTCCAGGCCGTGATCGTGCCGTCGAGCGTGGTGATGATGGCGTCATTGGACGATTCCACGACGGCACCGAACAAATGTTCGCGGTCGGCATAGTAGTCCCGTTCGGCGTCAGCTTGCCGGCGCAGCCTCGCCACCATTCGCGCCATCTTAGCCTGCAGCGCGACATTGTCGACGAGCAGCACTCCCAGAACGAAACTCGCCGCGCAGAGGCCGTAAATCCGCCCGGCGTAAAAGCCGAGATCGAAATCGCTCCCGGTTGACCATCGCCGACAGCGCGATTTCGAACAGCCAGGCGCACAGCACGACCATCAGCCAGACGTCGATCACCGTATGCGGCCGCCGGAACCGCAGCACCAGCAGCGCAAGCAGGCTCAAGCACCATACGATCCAAATGATGACGGCCAGGGTTGGCGTATAGTCGCCCTGGTTGAGCAGCGTCGGAAGCACATCATGCTGGGCCGTGACGACCCAGGCGAGCACGGTCATGACAACGACGACGGCGGCAACGCTTGCCAAAATCGCCTTTGTTGCGGGCCACCGCACCTTGGCGCCGCCATCGGTGCTTTTGCTCAGCGCGTAGCCGAGCACGAACAGCGGGAATCCGCCGTGCCAGATCATGAAGAGCCAGACCGTGGTCTGGGGACCCGCGCCCAATAGTCCGGTCGGCGCAAACAGGCCCGGAAAGGTCAGCGCGTGAACGATCGCAGCCGATGCGGTGAACAGATATCCGCTCGCCAGCAACAACAAGGCCCACGACCGCAGAACCGCAAATTGCGAGAACAGCAGCACCGCGGTGATGAGGTCGTTGATCGCAAGCGCCGACTGGTAGCTTGCGAGGAAGGCCGGAATCGGGGTTAGCGGCGTGGCGGCATAGGGAACCGCGACGGCGAACAGCACCAACGACACGCCGACAACGGCAAGCGCTGCCCTGCGATCGCCGGACGAGGCGGGCAGGGTGGAGAGAAAGATATTGCGGTCGTTGCCCATCGGCATCTGCGCCTCCCCGCGAACCGGCATGGTACGCGGTACGCCCTTGACCCCGCTTGCGATTTTGCAGAATCAACCGTGGGTTACATATTACGTATTTGGCTCGAGGGCCAGACGATGGAACTCAACCTGATTAATCGCCCCTTTACCGGCGGGCGGAATATTGCAACCGGGATTTAAGCGCGAAGTCATTACGCTATCGCCGTCATCATAAAAAAACGCCCCGGCGAACCGGGGCGTTTGAACAACGGAAATTTCAGGAGGCGGTCAGGAGCTCTGGTTTTCCAGGAGCCCTGGTTTTCCAGGAGCCCTGGTTTTCAAGAGCCCTGGTTTTCAAGAACCTTTGGGATTGATCTCGGTATAGCCGCCCTTGTCGTCCCACTTGTAGACGACATAGTCGAGTTGCTTGATGTCGCCCTTGGCATCGTATTGCAACTTGCCGATCACGGTGTCCCAGGCACCGGCCTTGATCGTAGCCATGACCTTCTTCGGATCGGTGGTGCCGGCTTTCTTCGCGGCCTGCGACCACACTTGGAAGGCGGCATAGGTGTAGAGCGTGTAGCCCTCGGGATCGATGTTCTTGGCCTTGAACTTCTCGACGATCGCCTTGGCTGTCGGCTTGTTGCGCGGATCGGGGCCGAAGGTGAACAGCGTGCCTTCGCCGGCGGGTCCGGTGATCGACGCATACTCCTTGTCGGCGAGCGCGTCGCCGGCCATCAGGATGGTCTTGAGCCCCTGATCGCGCATCTGGCGCAGGATCAGGCCGGCTTCCTGATGATAGCCGCCGACATAGACCAGATCGATGTTCTCGAGCTTCAGCCGCGACACGATGGCGTTGAAGTCCTTGTCGCCCTTGTTGTAGGATTCGGTGAGCTTCTCCTTCACGCCGGCCTTGTTGAGCGCCTTCCTGGTCTCGTCGGCGAGACCCTTGCCGTAGGTGGTCTTGTCGTCGAGGATGGCGATATTCTTGCCCTTGAAGTGTTTCGCGATGTAGGCGCCGGCGACCGCCCCCTGCTGGTCGTCACGGCCGCAGACGCGCGCCACGTTCCAGAGATTTTGTTCGGTGAACTGCGGGTTGGTCGAGGCCGGCGTGATCTGCAGCACGTTGTTTTCGGCATAGGCTTCCGATGCCGGGATCGACGCGGACGAACAATAGTGCCCGGCGACGAACGGGATCTTGTCGCCGCCGATCTTTTCGGCGACCGAGCGTGCCTGCTTGGGATCGCAGGCGTCGTCCTCGACGTCGAGCGCCAGTTGCTTGCCGAGCAATCCGCCGGCGGCGTTGATATCGGCGACCGCCATTTCGGCGCCGTTCTTCATCTGCCGGCCGAACGCGGATTCGCCGCCGGTCATCGGCCCCGCTACCGCGACGGTGAGGTCGTCCGCTAATGCCGCCGTCGACAGCGCCAGCGACGCGCCCAATGCCAGGCCGATCAGTCTGAGTGATTTCATGAGAGGTCCTCGTGGGTATTCGCCTAAGGGATTGCCGGGCAAGCCGGGTTCGAAATCGCGCCCATTGTCGGCTGATTTTACCGCGAAGTCATCGACAATTTTCGGGCAAATCGACGTTCCATTCGCAGCATCGGAGCGCCTGCCCGTGCGGCGGAAGTGCTACCCCCGCCGGCCGCCTTCCAGATAGGCAGCGCGGATTTCCGGCCGCTGCAACAATTCGCTGCCGGTTCCCTTGAGCGCAATCAGGCCATTGACCATGACATAGCCGCGATGGGCGAGCTTGAGCGCATGGTTGGCGTTCTGCTCGACAATCAGCACCGTCAGGCCATCCTGTCGGTTGAGGGTGCGGATGGCGTCGAAAATCTGGCGCGCGATCAGGGGGGCGAGGCCGAGCGACGGCTCGTCGAGCAGCAACAGGCGGGGGCGGCTCATCAGCGCGCGGCCGATCGCCAGCATCTGCTGCTCGCCGCCGGATAGCGTGCCGCCGCGCTGGCTCAGGCGCTCCTTCAGCCGCGGGAACAGCGCGAACACCCGTTCCATCGCGGCGATGCGGTCGGCCTCGCCGCTGTCGGTGGCGTCGGCGCCCATCTGCAGGTTTTCCGCGACGCTCATGCGCGGAAAGATGCGGCGGCCTTCCGGCGCCTGCGCGATGCGCAGCCGCGCGATCTCATGGGTCGGCACCGACGTGATGTCGCGGCCGTCGAACATGATCTGGCCCGACCGGGCGCGCGGCTTGCCGAAGATCGTCATCATCAGGGTCGACTTGCCGGCGCCGTTGGCGCCGATCAGGGCTACGATCTCGCCCGCGTTGATGTCGAGATCGACGCCTTTCAGCGCCTCGATCTTGCCGTAGGCGGCGCGAAGGCTGCGGATCTCGAGCAGGGGCTCGCTCACGTGCCGCTCTCCATGACGGCGATGGCTTCCTCCTCATCGGCGCCGAGATAGGCGGCGATCACCTTGGGATCGTCGCGCACCTGTTGCGGCGAGCCTTCGGCGATCTTGACGCCGTAGTCCATCACCACGACATGGTCGGAGATTTCCATCACCACGCTCATGTCGTGCTCGATCAGGAGGATCGAGGTTCCCTGGTCGGCGCGGATCGAGAGCAAGAGTTCGCTCAAGGCCGCACTCTCCCGCGCATTCAAGCCGGCGGCCGGCTCGTCGAGGCAAAGCAGCGCCGGCTCGGTGCACATCGCCCGCGCGATCTCGAGGCGTCGCTGGTCGCCGTAAGGCAGATTGCCGGCGGCGTCATCGGCGCGGTCGATCAGCCCGATCCGGTTCAGCCAGAATTTGCGCCTGGTCGATCGCGTGCTTCTCGGCGCGGCGCCAGGACGGCGCGCCGATCAGGCCGAGAAAGGTCAGGCCCGACGCCCGCATCAGCGCATTGTGCTGGGCGACCATCAGGTTCTCCAGCGCGGTCATGCCGGGGAAGAGACGGATGTTCTGGAAGGTACGCGCGACCTTGGCCTGCTTGGAGATGCGGAAATCGTTCAGCCGCTCCAGCGCGACTTCGTTTCCGCCATCATGGGTCAGCCGCATCGTGCCGCCGGTCGGCTTGTAGAAGCCGGTGATGCAGTTGAACACGGTGGTTTTGCCGGCGCCGTTCGGGCCGATCAGCGCGGTGATCTGGCGCCGCTCGGCGGCGAACGACAGCTCATTGACGGCGACGATGCCGCCGAAGCGCATCGTCAAGCGGTCGACAGCAAGAATGCGGTCATTGATGCGGTCGCCGCTCATCCGTGCCCCTCCTTGACGAGGTCGGAGGAGATCGCCTGGGCCTGCTTCAGATAGACGGTCGGAGCGCGATGGCCGATGATGCCGCGCGGGCGCCAGATCATCAGCAGCACCATGGCCAGGCCGAACACCAGCATGCGGAACTGCTCGAGCCCGCGGAACAGTTCGAAGCCGCCGATCATGGTCAGCGCCGCAAGCGCTACGCCGAGCTGCGAGCCCATGCCGCCGAGCACGACGATCGCGAGCACCAGCGCCAATTCATTGAAGGTGAAGGATTCCGGGCTGATGAATCCCTGCCGCGTCGCGAAGAACGCGCCGGCAAAGCCGCCGAACATGGCGCCGGTCGCAAACGCCGTCAGCTTGGTCGTGGTGATGTTGATGCCGAGCGCGCGGCAGGCGACCTCGTCCTCGCGCAGCGCTTCCCAGGCGCGGCCGATCGGCAGCCGCCGCAGCCTGATCGTCACCCAGTTGGTCAATAGCGCCAGCGCCAGGATCAGATAGAACAGGAACACGATGCGGTGGGTCGGCGAGAATTCGATGCCGAGCCTCGCGGCGAGCCCGTCATCGCCGGGCGTCAAGGGAATGCCGAACAGCGAGGGGCGCGGAATGCCGGAAACGCCGTTCGGACCGCCGGTCAGGCTTTGCCAGTTGATGATGACGAGGCGGATGATTTCGCCGAAGGCGAGCGTCACGATGGCGAGATAGTCGCCGCGCAGCCGCAGCACCGGAAAGCCCAGCATCACGCCCCAGAGGGACGCGAGAATGCCGGCGAGCGGCAGGCAGATCCAGAACGACAGGCCGAAATTGGTGGCGAGCAGCGCGTAGGAGTAGGCGCCGACCGCGTAGAACGCGACATAGCCGAGATCGAGCAGGCCGGCGAGGCCGACCACGACATTCAGTCCCCATCCCAGCATCACGTAAGTGAGCACGAGAATGCCGAGGTCGAGAATGTAGCGCTGATGGTAGAAAATCACCGGCACCAGCAACGTGAAGGTCAGGAGCGCAGGCGCCACCAGGCGACCGGCGATCGCAAGTCCGCTTTGTACCCAAGGTGGAACGCTGATCGTGGTGCCGGCCGGCCCCCACCATGCCCGCAGCAATTCGATCACGATGCTGCCGCCGAATACGGCCGCGACGATGGCGGCGAGGTCGCCGAACCGCGTCCAATAGATCAACTGCCCGGTGGGTCCGGCTTCGGTGCGGATGCCGATCATCAGCGAGAACAAGACCAGCGCGATGAAGGCGCTGATCGCCGATTTCTTGAGGATGAAGGCTGCGTCCGGCGAGCGCTTGGCCGGCTTTGGTTCGCTCGCGGATAAAGTCACGCCGGCGCCCGTCAGACTTTTTCGACTTCGGGCCGGCCCAACAGGCCGGTCGGAAGGAAGATCAGCACCACGATCAGAATCGAGAACGCGGCGACGTCCTTGTATTCGACCGAGAAATAGGCCGACCACATGGTTTCGATCAGGCCGATCAAGAGTCCGCCCAGCATCGCGCCGGGCAGCGAGCCGATGCCGCCGAGCACGGCCGCGGTGAACGCCTTGATGCCGGCGACGAAGCCCATGTAGAAATCGACCAGGCCGTAATAGAGCAGGTACATCATGCCGGCGACGGCGGCCAGCGCCGCCCCGATCACGAATGTCATGGAGATGGTGCGGTCGACATCGACGCCGAGCAGCGCCGCCATGGTCTGATCCTGCTCGCAGGCGCGCATGTCGCGGCCGAGCCGTGTCCGCGCCACCAGCCAGGTGAAGATCGAGAGCAGCACGATCGTGGTGATGACGACGACGATCTGCACGTTGGACAGTCGCACCACGAAGCCGTTCTTTTCCAGCAAGGTGTAGCCGCCGGTGATGATCGGCGGCACCGGTTTGACGCGCGCGCCTTGGGCGACCTGCGAATAATTGCTCAGCACGAACGACATGCCGATCGCCGACAGCATCGGCGCCAGGCGGAACGAGTGCCGCAGCGGCCGGTAGGCGATGCGCTCCACCGTCCAGCCGTACAGCCCGGTGATCGCCATCGAGACCAGGAGCACGATCAAGAGGATCACGGGGACCGCGGTCAGCCCGAGCGACACCAGGATGAGAAACGTGATCAGCGCGATGAAGCCGCCGATCATGAAGATGTCGCCATGGGCGAAATTGATCATGCCGACAATGCCATAGACCATCGTGTAGCCGATGGCGATCAGGCCGTAGATCGAGCCGAGCACGAGGCCATTGATGAGCTGCTGGGCGAAATAGTCCATGGGCCGCCGCTGTGGGACCTGGTCGGTTCTGCTTAGATCAGAACCGGCCAGCTCGCCGTTTCGTTTTGACGCGTCTTCTTCAAGCGAAGAAAGTGACCACTTCGCTGGAAAACGCCACGGGAACGACGCGGCGAGGGCCCCGGGCAGCCTTTGTGCGACGCGTCGTGCCATTTTCTAACAGCGGGAACCAGAGGCGGCAACAGCAGCCAAGCCGGACGGCGGGGCTTGTACAGGGTTGTTTTACAGCCGGTTCCCCCGCCACGGTCCGGACACGCCGCCGACACGCAATATTCCCGCGGGAACCCAGATTTCCACGCAACCAATGGCGCGCTCGCCGGTTGGTGCCAACTACGTTCAACCAGGGAGATCCTTAAATGACCAGCCAGAACCAGGACAAGCCGGGCCAGGACAAACCGGGCCAGCAGACGCCGGGTCAGCAAACTCAGAACCCGAGCCAGAAGCCGGGCCAGCAGCAGGGCGGCGGCCAGAAGCCTGGCCAGCAGCAGAACCCCAACCGCTAGTTCCGAACGTAGAGTTAAGAGGGAAGGTCCCGCCGCAAGGCGGGGCTTTTCTTTTTGGGCTGTCTTTTCCTTTCCCGTCTTGTCTTTTGGTCTTCTTGGGCGGGCCGTCCTCGCCGTTAAGGTAAACAAAAGGTTTAAATTGCCGCTCCGGCTTTAAGCGAGTTACTTCGCCACAAAGCCGCAGCTTCGGTCAGAAGCGCGGGCAGCAGCAGCGGGAAGCGACATGTCCACAAATTGGCGGATCAGTTCATTCAATGGCGCGCTGTTGGCCGCCTATTTCATTCCGACCTGGACCATCATCGCCTTCAGGATCATGATCTCGCCGATCCATTCCCTCTACGAGCGGCCGAACATCGCGCTGGCGCTGTTCGTCAGCGATCATCTGCAACTCCTGGCAACCGGCACGTTGCGCGCCGCCTGGCTCCTGGCGGTGGGCCGGCTCACCGTCGTTGCCTTCTTCGCGATCTTTCTCGTCCTCATCAGCCGTCCCTCGATCCGCAAGGCGGGAGGCTGCGACGAGGCGCTCGGCATGGCGCTCGGCATCGGCAGCCTGATCAGCTTCATTCTGATGCTGATGGCGTCGCAGGCCGGCGAAACCGCGGCGCTGCGGCTGCACGCCACCGAACTATTGCTGCTGCTCGGCACCGCGATCGTGCTCGTGGTCGAGCGCCCCCCCGGGCTGCAGAGCGAGCAGAGCGTGACGGCCGACGCGCTAACCCTTGATCAGTCCCAGCTCCTGCATCATCGCTGAGGCTTCCTTCATCGCGTGGTTCGCGGCCGGAACGCCGCAATAGATCGCCTGCTGCAGCACAATTTCCTTGATGTCGTCGGGCGAAAAGCCGCCTTCGGTGAGCGCGGCGCGCACGTGCAGGCGGAATTCGTCCCACTGGCCGAGCGCCACCATGGTGCCGATCACCAGCACGCGGCGGGTGCGCTCGTCGAAATGCGGCCGGGTCCAGATCTCGCTCCAGGCGTAGCGGGTGATCATATCCTGGAAATCGGTGTTGAACGAATTGCGGTTGGCGAGAGATTTGTCGACCCAGGCGTCGCCGAGGATTTTGCGGCGCTGGATCATGCCGCCGTCACGGCGTTGTTGATCGTCCATGGTTGGCCCCGGATTAGCGTTGCATCAGAAAGCCGACCACCGCGTCGGTGAAGGCGTGCGGTTGCTCGACATTGGAAATATGGGCGGCGTCGAGGATGGTCAGGCTCGCGCCGGGTATCTGGCTGCGGATATATTCGCCGGCCGCGACCGGTGTCGACATGTCATGGCGGCCGGCGATCACCAGCGTCGGGCTCTTGATTTTCGGCAACAGCTCGCGCTGGTCGAGCGTGCTCAGCGCCTCGCAGCAGGCGAGATAACCCTGCACCGGCGAGGCAAGCAGCATGGCCTTCATGTTAGCCGTGATTTGCGGCTCGCGTTCCCTGAAATCCGCCGTCAGCCAGGCCGCGATCACGGCATCGGCGACCGCGGCGAGCCCGCCTTCCTTGATCGCCTTGATGCGGTTCTGCCAGTTGGTCGGATCCGGATAATAGCAGGCGGTATTGGACAGAATGATCTTATTAAAGCGTTCCGGCGCGTTGGCGCCGAGCCATTGCCCGACCATGCCGCCCATCGACAGCCCGCACCAATGCACCTTCTCGATGTTGAGGTCGTCGAGGATCGCCAGCACGTCGCGGCCGAAACGCTCCATCGAATAGGGGCCCGGCGGCACGCCGGATTTGCCGTGGCCGCGGCGGTCGTAGCGGATCACGCGGAACAGCTGGGTGAGCGCCTTCATCTGCGGCTCCCACATCTGCAAGGTGCAGCCCAGCGAATTCGACAGCATCAAGGTCGGTCCGCCGTCACGTCCCTCGACGGATACGTTGATGAGGCAACCATCGGCATCGATCATCGGCATCGCGCAGTATCTCCGCTGTCATGCGCGGACTTGATCCGCGCATCCATCTGAAGAAGATCTATCCAGGATGATGGATTGCCGGGTCAAGCCCGGCAATGACATTCGGGAGATCGTCAGCTTCCATCACTTACTTTTCGTCGAGCGAGGCGAGCAGCCGGTCGATCAGGGCTTGCGAGGCGCCCTGATAGGCCATCGGCTCGAACAGATTTGCGATTTGGTCCGCGGCCAGCTCAGCGGTGATTTTCGGATCCTTGGTCAGCACGTCGCGCAGATGCTTGTTCTCCGCCAGCGCCTTTTTGCTCGCGGCCTCGACCAGATGGTGCGCGTCGCTTTTGCCCACCCGCACAGCCAGCGCCATGGTTACCGCTTCCGCCATGATCAGGCCATGGGTTGCATCGAGGTTCAAGCGCATCCGCGCGACATCGACCTCGAGCCCTTCGGCGATATCGACGATCGCTGCCAGCGCGCCCGAAGTGACCAGCAGCAGGGTCGGCAGCGTCGGCCATTCCGCATGCCAGGGGCCGGCGCTGCGCTCGTGATCCTGCACCTGGGCGGCAAAGATCGTCGCGGCGAGATTGGGCGCCATGGTGGCGGCGGCAAGCGCGACTGGGGCCGCGACCGGGTTGCGCTTGTGCGGCATGGTGGAGGAGCCGCCGCGGCCTTCGCCCGACGGCTCGAACGCCTCGGCGACGTCGGTCTGCATCAGCAGCGACACGTCGCGCGCGATCTTGCCGCAGCTTCCCGTCAGGATCGCGAGCACGGAGGCGGCCTCCGCGAAGCGGTCGCGGTGGGTGTGCCAGGGCGCTTCGGGCAGTGGCAGCTGAAGTTCTTGCGCCAGTTTCTCGGCGACCACGAGACCCTTGTCGCCGAGCGCCGCCAGCGTGCCGGCGGCGCCGCCGAATTGCAGCGCCAGCGTCTCCTCGCGCAATCGCCTCAGGCGCCGTCGCGAGCGGGCCAGGGCTGCGGCATATTCGGCAAGCTTCAGCCCGAACGGCATCGGCAGTGCATGCTGCAGCCAGGTGCGCGCGACCATGGCGGTGTTGCGGTGCTGCCGTGCGAGCTTGGCAAAACCGGCCACCGCGCGGTCGAGGTCCAACAGCAGCGCCTCGATCGCACCGCGCAGCGTCAGCATCGCGGCGGTATCGATCACGTCCTGGCTGGTCGCGCCCCAATGCACGTAGCGCGCGGCCTCGGCATCGGATTTGGCGACGTTCGCGGTCAGCGCCTTCACCAGGGGTATCGCCAGGTTGCCGGAGCGCGTCGCCGCCTCGGCCAGTGCCGCAAGATCGAATTCGGCGGCCTTGCAGGCCCTTGCGATTGGCTCCGCGGCGTCTTTCGGGATCACGCCGGTTGCGGCTTCGGCGCGCGCCAGCGCGGCCTCGAAATCGAGCATATTCTGAAGGGTAGCGGCATCGTCGCAGACGGCACGCATCGGGCCGCTCGACAGCATGGGCGCAAGCAGAGGCGAAAGGGAAGTGCTCATGGTGCGCGCGACCTAACCACTCCTGTCGGCCTCTGCCAATCCTCCGACCGACCTTTCCGCGACGCGACCGTGCCGCGAATGAATATTGACGTGATAGGCTGGTTGACGAGATTGACCGACACTCGTTCTGATAGATAGATTAGCTTGCCCGAACGACCAGCGGGAAATTGCTCTCGCGATGCGGTCGGCTCCACGGGAGTTAACGCATTGAATATATTGCATATTTCAGACATGCATTTCGGCGTTCTGGATCCTGGCGCAGAACAGCCGCGAATAGCCGGGGCACTGGTCGAGGCGGTCCATGCCCATGATCGAAAACCCGATCTTTGCATTTTCTCGGGCGATTTGGCGAACTTTGGCGCGCCCGGCGAGCTTCAGACCGGTGAACAGTGGCTCAACGAGCTGGTCGGAGATCAATGGATTACCGACCTCATCGTGGTGCCCGGCAATCACGATGTGGACAGGAAGGGGACACGACCGCACTTGTTCCGTGCGATCGCGACCGAGCAAGGCGTCTATACCGATTGGACGAGAGCTCAGACCATCAACTGCGATCACCTGCAGCCATTTTTCGAGTGGCATGACAGCGCGCGGAACCGACTGCCGCTTCGCGGGGAGTGGAAGAGCCCGTTCGGTTTGCATTTTCGCAAACAGGCCGATCCGTATCCCGTTCATGTGATCTGCTAATTCATCAATGTTTTGCTGCGACGATCACGATGAACAACATCTGATCATGGACACCAAAACGCTCAACGACGCGCTGGATCAGGCTTCAAATGAAGAGGGCCTCGTGATCGTCGTGGCGCATCACCCGCTGGATTTCCTGACACCCTGGAATCGGCTCGACATCGAGACGATCCTGGCGCAGAAAGCCGGCGCCCATCTGTTCCTGCACGGACATAAGCATCAAACCTCGGCCGGCACGTACGCAAATCTTACCGGTGCCGGGCTGGCGACGCTGGCTGCCGGGCCGCGTTCAGGCTCGAATGGCGCCAGGAATTCTCGTTCTATGAGTTCGACTACGGCAAACGAGAAATTACGCCTCGCGTCTATAAGCACGAACTCGCTTCCGGAGAATGGTCGCGGACCTCAGCCGGTCCAGACCGTTTGTCGCCGACATTCCACATTACACAGGAGCGGCGCCCGCCAAGGCTAACCGGAAGCCTAGCCCTCCGCCTCCGGTTGCGCGGAAACCGGTGGCGGTGGCCGAGCCGCCGGTCCTGACATCGCCATCGGTCGCGATCGCCGCGCCGGCGGTGCGCGCTCCGGAGCCGGTTCGAGATGCCGGCAAGCCTCGCGAGGTCAAGCCCGACGACGAACAATTGGCGCAGGAGGTGGACGCCCCGGCGTCTTGCCGCCAGCAATGTTCAAAGCCGAGTTCTACATATTCAGCACCATGATCGACGCCCAGCTTATTACGCGGCTCACGTTAGCGGCTGGCGCATCATCGAGATACGATGGTCGTACCGCTACAGCTCGAGTGATGCCTGATATTGCGCTTTCGCATCGTACGCGATATCAGATGATTCCGCGTCGTCGCCGCCTTTCTGCGCACATTGAGAGCCAGGAGACCACTTTCGCCGTTTCTGTCCGACAGGCAGATTGTCGTCGATCAATATTCGCGATAGCGGAACTCATTGTCGCTGGTCGACCGGTGCGAGCGGTCTGCAACCTATCTAAACTTTCATACTTCTTCATACATCTCCAATTACCTGTGGTATCTGACCAAGCTCGGCGGCAGCAAGTCGGACTTACACTTACGGATTTCCGAGGAGGAGGAGCAGAGCTACCGGGAAGAGCTATACGATTTCTATCACTCGCGAAAGAAAGAGCAGCTCGAGTACAGCTTTATCGACACGTTGCTGCGCCTGTACGAGGATGACAGACCCAGGGCCAAGAAGCTTGCTTTGGATCTCATCTCAGTACTTGAAGCCTGGGTCCTGGAAAGGTCCTTAAATCAAGCCTTGCCCGAACGGCTGACCATCCGCTGGTATGGGGTTTTGATAACAGCGCTGGACCGGGATCAAAGGGATGCGTTGACGTATGCCTATCAAATTCTTAACGAAATCCGGGATAAGTTTGCTCGGTTATGCGGTAAGTTCTTGACTTTGCACAGGTTCACGACCAATTATGGTGCAATTCGGGATCCGAAACCCAGTCCGCGAAGGATAATTGCCATGACCAAGATCTCGCCGATCGTCAAGAAACCGACGCCGCCAACCGATCGCACGGTTTCTTGATCTCATCCACCCCGCTTTCCCGCGGCGAGCCTGCCCGGCGCAGCCTGGGCAGCTGTGGTTGTGGCTTTTTCTGACGCCGTCTCGTCTCGCGCTTCTGGGCCCTTTTTTTGCGAAAGCTGGCCGCGGGTCGGCGAGCGACGCTTATCGGGCGGCACCGAGCCCGATGCCTTCATGCCTCCGCTGATCTTGTAGATTGCTCGATAGAGCTAGATTGCTCGATAGAGCCTGAAGCATGATCCGGAAAAGTCGGCACCGGTTTTTCCTTTCTGACAAATGCGACGTTGCGCCGGAGTTCAAGCAACAGGCCAAACTGCGATAGCTGTTCCATATTTGGCTACCGCGCTTCAGGTGTTGGGTTCGCTGACTACCTGCACAAACGATCGTCGCCGGCCTGAACGGCTGCCCCGCCGG
This sequence comes from uncultured Alphaproteobacteria bacterium, assembly GCA_963777475.1. GTDB lineage: Bacteria > Pseudomonadota > Alphaproteobacteria > Rhizobiales > Xanthobacteraceae > Bradyrhizobium. Next base: position 97,953 of record CAVZQX010000037.1, on the reverse strand, counting down.
ACAACGCCATTTCCCCCCAACGCATGCCAGCAGCCTTTCTGGATACTTTGCTTTGGCCGCGAGCGTGCTTTACTAAACTCAACGCGCGCACCGATGCGCGGTTGAAGGGTCGAGGAGGCACGCCATGGCCATGACAATCGGCCTCTGCCAATCCCAAAGCAGCCCCGCAAGGTCCTTCGCACGCCTTTCGCGGCTGCGAATACGCATCTGCGGATGCGAATATGCATCGCACTTCGTCCCAGGCCGCCCTTCCTTTTGCGCCCTGCGTGCTTTACTTGGGGGACAAGAGACCAAGGCGATCCGGGGAGACTTTTCATGGCCATGACGATGAACGGTGAAGTCCAGCTTGCAGCGCCCCGCGAGGCGGTGTGGGCCAAGCTGAATGATCCGGAAGTGCTGAAGGCCTGCATTCCCGGCTGCGAGGAACTGGAGCGGACCGAAGACAATGGCTTCCGCGCGGTCGCCAAGATGAAGGTCGGACCGGTGTCGGCGCGCTTCAAGGGCAAGGTGACGCTGAGCGATCTCGATCCGCCCAACGGCTACAAGATCTCGGGCGAGGGCGAGGGCGGGGTGGCGGGCTTTGCCAAGGGCGGTGCGACGGTGGGGCTGGCCGACAAGGACGGCGGCACGCTCTTGACCTATAACGTCGAGGCGCAGATCGGCGGCAAGCTCGCCCAGCTCGGTCAACGCCTGATCAACGGCACCGCCAAGAAACTGGCCGACGAGTTTTTCTCTAATTTCGCCAAGGCGGTAGAGGGCGCTTGACGTCCCCGTAAGCCATGTTCCAGGCGAGGTTGCTCATTACCGGGATGGCCCATATTATGGGTTTTGCCTGATTTTTGATGACTGCGCCGCCGTGCAATGCGGCAGTGCAGATGAAGAGAGTGCTGATGGCCAAGATTTCTTTGATCGTGAACGGTAATCCCGTAAATGCCAATGTCGACTCACGGACGCTCCTGGTGCAGTTCCTGCGCGAGAATCTGCGGCTGACCGGCACCCATGTCGGCTGCGACACCTCGCAGTGCGGCGCCTGCGTCGTGCACATCGACGGCAAGGCGGTGAAGTCCTGCACAACGCTCGCGGTGATGGCTGATGGGCACGAGGTGAAGACGATCGAGGGGCTGGCGGCGGATGGCGCGCCGCTGCATCCGATGCAGGAGGCCTTCCGCGAGCATCACGGTTTGCAATGCGGCTTCTGCACGCCCGGCATGATCATGACCGCGGTCGATATGGTCCATCGCAAGGGCCACGACCTCTCCGACCATGTCATCCGCGAGGAGCTGGAAGGCAATCTGTGCCGCTGCACCGGCTACCAGAACATCGTCGAATTGATCGCCGCCGGCGCCAAGGCGATGGCGAAATCCGATCTCGCATAACCGATAATACCGCGACCGCGGTCAGGAAGTCCTAAATGTACGAATTCAAATATCATCGTCCGGAGACCGTGCGGCAGGCCGCCAATCTCCTGGTCAAGAACGAAGACGCCAAGCTGGTCGCCGGCGGCCACACGCTGATCCCGGTGATGAAGCAGCGGCTTGCGAGCCCGCCGCATCTGGTCGACCTCTCCCACATCGAGGGGCTGGACGCGATCGAGATGAAGGGCCGCGCGCTCGCGATCGGCGCTACCGCCAAGCATGCCGATGTCGCCAATTCCGCCATCGTCGGCGAGGCGATCCCGGCGCTGGCCGAACTCGCGGGCATGATCGGCGATCCTGCGGTGCGTCATAAAGGCACGATCGGCGGCTCGCTCGCCAACAACGATCCGACCGCCGATTATCCGGCGGCCGTTCTCGCGCTGGGTGCGACCATCGTCACCAACAAGCGCCGCCTCAAGGCGGAAGAGTTCTTTCAAGGGCTGTTCACGACCGCGCTGGAGAGCGACGAGATCATCACCAAGGTGATGTTCCCGCTGCCGAAGAAGGCCGCCTATGTCAAATTCCGCAACCAGGCTTCGCGCTACGCGCTGGTCGGCGTGTTCGTCGCCCGGCGTCCCTCGGACGTGCGCGTCGCCGTCACCGGCGCGGGCGGAAGCGGCGTGTTCCGCGTCGCCTCGTTCGAGGAAGCGTTGAAGAAGCGGTTTTCGCACAAGGTGCTCGATGGCATGACCGTGCCGGCGGAAGGCCTGAACAGCGACCTGCACGGCAGCGCCGAATACCGCGCGCACCTGATCGGAGTGCTGGCGCGCCGCGCCGTCGAGGCCGCGAGCGCCAAAGCGTGACATTGGCCACTCCCGGCCTATCAAGACTGGCTCTTCCATGACGGTAGTCGCCCTGCCTGCATCCGTCGACGCGATGCTCGAACTGCTCACCTCGCGCGGCTACCTCGCCGAGCGTTCGCTGGCGACCGTGACCTATCTGTCGCTGCGCATGGGCCGGCCCCTGTTCCTGGAAGGCGAGGCCGGCGTCGGCAAGACCGAGATCGCCAAAGTGCTGTCGGCGGCGCTGGGACGCAAGCTGATCCGCCTGCAATGCTATGAAGGCCTCGACGTTGCGTCAGCGGTCTACGAGTGGAACAGCGCGGCGCAGATGATCGCGATCAGGCTTGCGGAAGCAACCGGCGAGCACGACCGCGACCAGCTCGCCAGCGATATCTTCGCCGACCGCTACCTGATCAAGCGTCCGCTGTTGCAGGCGCTGGAGCCGGACGTCGGAGGCAGCCCGGTGCTCCTGATCGACGAGCTCGACCGCGCCGACGAAGCCTTCGAGGCTTATCTGCTGGAAATCCTCTCCGACTTCCAGATCACGATCCCCGAATTGGGCACCGTGAAAGCGCCGCATCCGCCGATCGTCATCATCACCTCGAACCGCACCCGCGAGATCCACGACGCGCTCAAGCGCCGCTGCCTCTATCACTGGGTCGATTACCCCACAGCCGAGCGCGAGCTTGCGATCGTCAAGTCGCGGCTACCCGGCATTTCGGCAAAGCTTTCGCAGCAGGTGGTGCGCTTCGTGCAGGCGCTGCGCGATCAGGATTTCTACAAATCGCCGGGGGTCGCCGAAACCATCGACTGGGCGACCGCGCTGACCGAGCTCGACGCCCGCTCGCTGACGGCCCAGGTCGTCGGCGATACGCTAGGCGCGCTGTTGAAATACCAGGACGACATCGCGCGGATGCAGGGCGATACGCTGGAGAAGGTCTTGAAAGAGGCGACGAGCGAGAATTAGTTCGTTCGGCGAGTGCTGCTAGGCTCGCTTCACCTCTTCCCATCGGGGAGAGGTGACACCGCCTTCTGAATGAATGGTAACCGAGCTCTGCCGATGGCCATCAATCATCTCGATCCCCGACCGGCCTGATCGCCGACAATATTGTCGGCTTTGCCCGCGCGTTGCGCGCGGCCGGCATCCCGGTCGGCCCGGGCGCGGTGATCGACGCCATGAACGCGCTGCAGGTGATCGACATCGGCAACCGCGCCGACGTCTTCACCACGCTGGAGGCGATCTTCGTCAAGCGCCACGAGCATGCGCTGATCTTTGCGCAGGCCTTCGACCTGTTCTTCCGCGCCGCCGAGGACTGGAAGCACATGCTGGACTCGGTGCCGTTGCCGGACCATGCGCGAAAGAAGCCGCCGCCGGCCTCGCGCCGGGTGCAGGAGGCGCTGTCGCAGCCGTCGATGACCGAGCAGCCGCAGGCGAAGGAGCAGGAGCTCCGGCTTTCGGTGTCGGACAGGGAAGTGCTGCAGAAAAAGGACTTTGCGCAGATGAGCGCGGCCGAGATCGCGCAGGTTACCCGCGCGATCGCGCAGATGAGGTTGCCGCAGGCCGAACTAGTGACCCGCCGCTATCAGCCGGACACCCGTGGCTTACGGCTCGACATGCGCCGGACCCTGCGCGCCAGCCTTCGCACCGGCGGCGAGATCATCGATATCCGCAAGCTCGGGCGGATCGAGAAGCCGGCGCCGATCGTGGCGCTGTTGGATATCTCGGGCTCGATGAGTGAATATACCCGCCTGTTCCTGCATTTCCTGCATGCCATCACCGACGCCCGCAAGCGCGTCTCGGTGTTCCTGTTCGGCACCCGGCTGACCAACGTGACGCGGGCGTTGCGGGCGCGCGATCCCGACGAGGCGTTGGCAAGCTGCTCCTCCAGGGTGGAGGACTGGGCCGGCGGCACAAGGATTGCCACCTCGCTGCATACGTTCAACAAATTGTGGGGCCGGCGGGTGCTGGGGCAGGGCGCCATCGTGCTCCTGATCTCCGACGGGCTGGAGCGCGAGGCGGACGAAAGGCTCGCTTTCGAGATGGACCGGCTGCACCGCTCCTGCCGCCGCCTGATCTGGCTCAACCCGCTGTTGCGCTATGGCGGCTTCGAAGCCAAGGCGCAGGGCATCAAAATGATGCTGCCGCACGTTGACGAATTTCGCCCGGTGCATAATTTGAGTTCGATCGAGGGGCTGATCAAAGCCTTGTCGTCGGCGCTGCCGCCGCAGCACCGCAGCCTGATCCGCTCCGCAGCCTGAAAGAGGTCTCTCATGCTCAACCGCGACGAGGATATCCTGAAAGCGGCCGAGGACTGGCAGAAGGCCGGCCACGGCGTGGCGCTGGCCACGGTGGTCGAGACCTGGGGCTCGGCGCCGCGGCCCGCGGGCTCCAGCCTCGTCATCAACGATGACGGCACCTTCTTGGGCTCGGTCTCCGGCGGCTGCGTCGAGGGCGCCGTCGTCACCGAGGCGATGGACGTGATCGCGTCGGGGCAGCCGAAAATGCTGGAGTTCGGCGTTGCTGACGAGACCGCCTGGAATGTCGGGCTGTCCTGCGGCGGCACCATCCGCGTCTTTGTCGAGAAGGTAGGGTAGACCTGTGAAACTCGCGACCCTCGCAGAGCTCAATACCGAACGCGCCGCGCGGCGGCCGGTGATCGTCGTCACCGATACCGACGGCGGCGAGCAACGGCTGGTCAAGGCCAAGGATTTTGCCGCCGATCCCCTGCGCGCCGAGTTGTCCAAGCAGTTGCGCATGGGCAAGAGCGGCATGGTCGAGGTATCCGGCAAAAAGCTGTTTCTCAACGTCTATGCGCCGACCGCGCGGCTCGTAATCATCGGCGCGGTCCATATCAGCCAGGCGCTCGCGCCGCTCGCGCGCTCGCTGGATTACGACGTGACGGTGGTCGATCCGCGCACCGCCTTTGCGAGCCCGGAGCGATTTCCCGACGTGCCCTTGGTCGCGGAATGGCCCGATGTGGCGCTGCCGCCGCTCAATATCGACCACTACACCGCGTTCGTGGCGCTGACGCATGACCCGAAGATCGACGATCCGGCACTCCTACATGCCTTCCAGCGCGACTGTTTCTATATCGGCGCGCTCGGCTCGCGAAAAACCCACGCCAAGCGCGGCGAGCGCCTGAGGGCGCAAGGCGCGAAGGATTCCGACATCGCGCGCATTCACGCCCCGATTGGACTGGCGATCGGTGCCGTCTCGCCGTCGGAGATCGCGGTCTCGATCATGGCCGAGATCACCGCGCAATTGCGGCTGCCCCTTAAGGAAAAAGAAGAAGCGGCATGAAGTTCGGTCCTGCCAGTCCGGCCGAGGCGATTGGCGGAGTGACCGTCCACACCTTGCGCCAGGGATCGCTGGTGCTGAAGAAGGGCACCACGATCGGCTCTGCCGAGGTCGAGGCGCTCCAGGAAGCGGGCGTCAAGGAAATCGTCGTGGTGCGGCTGGAAGCGGGCGACGTTTCCGAGGACACCGCTGCTGCCAGCATCGCGCAGGCCGTGACCGGCGAGGGCATCCATGCCGAGCGCGCCTTCACCGGCCGCGCCAATTTGTTCGCTGCGCGCGCCGGCGTGCTGGTGGTCGATCGCACAGCGGTCGACCGCATCAACAATGTCGATGAAGCCATCACCTTCGCGACACTTCCCGCCTATAAGCCGGTGGTCGAAGGCGAGATGGTCGCAACCGTCAAGCTGATCCCGTTCGGCGTCGAAGCGAATTTGCGCGACGCCGCGGTGAAGGCGGCCGGTCATGGCGCGCTGCGGGTAGCGCCCTACACCATCAAGCGCGTCGGCATCGTCTCGACGCTGCTGCCCGGGCTCGCGCCGAAGGTGATCGACAAGACCCTGCGGGTGACCGCCGAGCGGCTGGCGCCGGCCGGCGCCGCCATCATGGCGGAGCGCCGCGTGCCGCATGAGGAGGCGGCGCTGGCAGTTGCGATCAAGGAATTGCTCGGCCTCGGCGCCGAGCTCGTGATCGTGTTCGGGGCATCCGCGATCGCCGACCGGCGCGACGTGATTCCGGCGGCGATTACCGATATCGGCGGCGCCATCGAGCATTTCGGCATGCCGGTCGATCCCGGCAATCTCCTGCTGATCGGCAGCGCCAACGGCGTGCCGGTGTTGGGCGCGCCCGGCTGCGCGCGCTCGCCGGTGGAAAACGGCTTTGACTGGGTGCTGATGCGCCTGCTCGCCGGACTGAAGGTGACGCGTGCCGAGCTGATGGGCATGGGCGTCGGCGGCCTGTTGATGGAAATCGTGACGCGGCCGCAGCCGCGCACTAAACCTGAGGTCGAAGACAACCGCAACGTCGCCGCGATCATCCTCGCCGCCGGGCGCTCGACCCGGATGGGCGGCCCGAACAAGCTGCTCGCCGAACTTTCCGGCAAGAAGCTGGTGCGGATCGCGACTGAGCAGGCGCTGGCGTCGAAGGCTGCCGAGGTCATCGTCGTCACCGGCCATCAGGCCGAGCTGGTCGAGCAGGCGCTTGCGGGGTTGAAGGTGAAATTCGTGCGCAACCCGGATTTCGCCGGCGGGCTTGCGAGCTCCGTCAGGGCCGGTATCGCGGCGGTGGCGGACAAGGCCGATGCTGCGGTGATCTGTCTCGGCGACATGCCGTTGATCGATGCCGGCCTGATCGACCGGCTGATCGATGCCTTTGCGCCGGAGCTCGGCAACCTGATCGCAGTGCCGGTGGCCGACGGCAGGCGCGGCAATCCGGTGTTGTGGTCGCGCCGCTTCTTCAATGAGCTGATGACGCTCGACGGCGATATCGGCGCGCGGCATTTGATCGCGAGGCATGCCGAGGCGGTCGCCGAAGTGCCGGTCGAGGGCAACGGTGCCTTTCTTGACATCGACACGCCGCAGGCGCTGGAGGCGGCGCGGCGGAATTGAGTTGTAAGGAGCGCCCTCCATCCACGCCGTCCCGGACACGCGAGCGACAGCGCGCGCCGAGCCGGGACCCATAACCGCCAATTTCCGTTGTTTCGCCAAGCTGGAGCCACAGCGTGCGCATCAACACGCTTTCGTGGTTATGGGTCGCGGCGATTTTCAATCTCCCGTTCACCAAGTGGAAACGTCCTTTCCGTAAATTTGCGGCCGACTGGCCTCGGGGGAGGGGATGTTGATTGTTTCGACCGCTGTCGCGCAACGCCGCGCGCTGTTTGTTCTTGCGTTGACGCTGACGTTGGGCGCATCGCGTTTCATTACGCGAAACCTGGGCCGCCGGCGCGTTTGCGATCGGAAAATGCGGCGCCTATGGCCAGGCCTATGATTATCCCGCCGAGAGCGCGGCGCGGGCCGCAGCCCTCAAGCAGTGCAAGGGCGAGTGCACGGCGGTCACCATGAAGCGCGCCTGTGCCGCGTTTTCGGTCGACATGACCAACCCCTGCGGCCCGCACGGCTATGCGGTCAGGCCGCATATTTCGGGTTCGCTCAATGAAGCGACGCGCGAATGCTACAAATTCGGCGGCAAGGAATGCGTGATCCGGGCCTGGGCCTGCGACGCCAAGGGCTAGCTCGGTCGTTCCGGGGCGCGCTGGCGCGAACCCGGAATCCCGATATGTTTACTTCGAGATTCCGGGTCTAGCGTGCTTTGCACGCATGCCGGAATGACATTGGAGTAATCATGCAATTCGACACCAAGATCGCGGTCGTGGTCCGGACCGACCTCGATGCGTGGCAGAAGCTGAACGTGGCTTCGTTCCTGGCTGGCGGCATCGCCGCGGCCTTCCCCGAATGCATCGGCGAGGGCTACGAGGACGGCTCCGGCACAAGATATCTCGCGCTGATCGGCCAGCCGATCCTGATCTACGGCGCCGACCGGGCAGCTTTGTCGCGCGCGCTCGATCGAGCCCTGGCGCGCAACGTGACCCCTGCCGTCTACACTGAAGACATGTTCAAGACCACGCATGACGAAGCCAACCGCGCCGCGGTGAAGACGGTCGCCCGCGCCGATCTCAACCTTGTCGGACTCGCCCTGCGCGCCGAGCGCAAGGTGGTCGACAAGGTCGTCGATGGCTTGAAGTTTCACGGCTGACGGCTTGCGCCGGTTTCCATCTGGAGAGCGTTTTCCAGCGAAGTGGACCCCGGTTCGCGTAAAGGAAACGCGTCAAAACATAAAGCTGGCGCCTCAGTCGAACTTGTATTCAATGCCGGTGCGGACGACATCGGTCGTCACATGGTGCGTCATCGTGGAGAGCACGAGGAGGGTCGCTCCGCCGCTGGCGAGGCCGCCGAAAGAGTTGGCGGAATTGCCGAAGTCGTAGTGCAGGTATTCGACACCGGCGAGCCAATTGGTGTTCCACAGTCTCACTTGGCCACCGGCGCCGGCAACCCATCCGAATCGCCAGCTCGGCGTTGACGTGATCGTCGTCCCGTCGCCGTTCACGCTGGTCGTGGTCTGGTCCAGCCGCGTCCAGCCCAAACCGCCCGTGCCATAGAGCAGCGTGTTCGGCCAAACCAGATACCCGAGGCGGGCGCGTGCCGAGCCGAGCAGATCGAATTTGTCGGTCTGCGTCATCGCGACGGGAGCGCCGAAGCTCAAGCCCGCGACCGACGACGTGCCCTTGATGTCGGTGCCTGAAAGGTCGATCTCCAATCCGCTCACCACCGAACCGGTTTGCAAATTGGCGCCGGCCTGGAAGCCCCCGACGAAGCCCTGGGAATTCGGCCCGGACAAGATGACGCCCGGCGCAGGAAGCAGCGTTTCCGCGATAAGCTCGGTAAAGGGATCGCGGCCCCAACCATAACCGGCATGCCCGCCGATATAGAATCCGCTCCAGCTAAAGACCGCGGCGGCGGCCGGCTGCATGGCCGCCATGGCGTTGTAGGCGGAGACGGGACCGCCGCCCCTTCCTGGCCAGTCGAACTTGTAGCTGAGCCCGGCCCGCACCACGTCGCTGGTCAGATGCCCGGCTGTTGTCGTGGTGACGAGGCCGCCACCCGCGGGGATCGTCTGCGTGGAGGTGCCTGAGCCGAAGTCGTAATGCAGATACTCGACGCGGGCGAGCCAGTTGGTGTTCCACAGCCGGGCCTCGGCGCCGAGACCGGCGGTCCATCCGAACAGCCAGGTCGGTGTCACCAGCGAGGTCGTGCTGACCGGAGATGCGTTGGTCGGTATCGTGGTCACGGTTTCCTGGTCGGTGATCATGCGCGCCCAACCAGGGCCGCCGGTGGCATAGAGCAACAGGCTGGGGGTGACGAGGTAACCGATCCGGGCGCGCGCCGAGCCGAGCCGATCGAACTTGTCACTCTGACTGCCCTGCGAGATGACGCCCGGGGTGAGGACCGTATTCGACGTCGAGCCCTTGATGTCGGTGCCCGACAGATCGAGTTCGAGGCCTCCGACGACCGAGCCGGATTGCCAGTTCGCGCCGGCCTGGAAGCCGCCGACGAACCCATGCGAATCGACCCCGGACAATGGGACGCCGTTGCCCAGGACGAGATTGTTGAAGGGGTCACGGGCCCATCCGTAACCGGCATGCGCGCCGAGATAGAAGCCGCTCCACGTCCAGGGCAGCACCGCGGCGGCCGGCGCCTTGTAGACCATTGGGTGCGGCGAGGTGTCGGCAGTGGCGAAAGCGGATCGGTCCGGATCGAACTTGTAGCTGAGCCCGGCGCGAACCACGTCCAGCGTCAGATCGCCGGTGGTTCGGGTCTGGATGGGTCCGCCGAAAAACAGCGGCGTTGATTGGCTGCCGGAATTGCCGAAGTCGTAATGCAGGTATTCGAGGCGGGCGAGCCAATTGGTGTTGAACAGCCTGGACTCGGCGCCAAGACCGGCGGCCCAGCCGAATCGCCAGCTCGGTGCGGAGGTTGAGACAAAACGGGCGAGGCTGGAGGGAGGTGGCCCGGCGCTCGTGATGAGCGATGTGATGTCCGAGCTCTGGTCGAAACGCGTCCAGGCCAACCCGCCGGTGCCGTAGAGCAGGATATCCGGCGAGACGGCGTAGCCAAGCCGGGCTCGGCCGGAACCGAGCAGGTCGAACGTGCCGGAGTTGGCCAACGACCCGGTGAAGATCGACGTGCCACTGACGGTTGTTGGCGGCACGTTGAGCGAAGCGCCCTTGATGTCGGTGAATGAGAGGTCGCCCTCGACATCCGGCGACGACGCGCCCCGATTGCCAATTGAAGCCGGCCTGCACACCGCCCAGCGCTCCCTTGGGATCGAAGCCGGTGGCGGTAAATCCTGGGAATTTGCCGGCGAAAAACGGGTCGCTGATGTCGGTGATGGGGTCACTGCCCCAGCCATAGCCGCCATGACCGCCGATATAGAAGCCGCTCCAGTTCCACGCCGCGGCAAGCGGCGGCGGCGCCTTGAGCGGCAAATCCGCAGCAAAGGCTGAACTCGCGCTGGTCAGCGCGGCGATCGCAACGCCCGCAAGCAAATGCCTTTTCAAAGGCCGCCTCTTTGGTTCAGTTTTGCCTACCCCTGAGCCCAACCGGTACGCGAACATAGCACCGAGTCCCATCCCTGGCTGTTGCAGCCCAATCACACTTCGGTCCAAATCGTGGCGGGACTGGTCCGGATCGTGGCGGGAACCCGGTCCGGGTTTCTGAATGGTAGTGTTGACATCAACCGGCCGACTGCCTCGCTCTTCACGGCGGCGCATCGACGGCGAGCGCAAATCCTGGGGTACTGAACTGGGGTACTGAAAATGCCGGCGCCTCAACCGAAATATCCGAAGCGAAAGGTCTTGATCGACTGCGGGCAGTACGTCCTGCGCACCGTCACGACTGAGGATGCCACCGATCGATGGGCGCGTTGGATGGAGGATCCGGAAGCAAGCGACATGCTGAACGCGCCACCGCGCGCCATGACCAGGGCCGAGCTCGTCGCCTACATCAAAGGCTTCGATCAGCGAACGCGCATCCTGATCGGCATCTTCGAGAAAGCGAGCGGACTGCTGCTCGGCTTCCTGCGCAACGACGTGAATTTTGTCACCGGCCAGTTTCTGGTCAGCATGATCATTGGCGAGAAGGACCATCGCAACTCTGGAGTCACCAACGCGGTGACGGTGCCGTTCCGTGACTATTTCTTCGAAACCTTGGGAATGAAGGTGATGATGGCGACCGCGCTCGCGCATAACCGCCCCATCATTCATTATCTTTACAGCACCGGCTGGACACTCGACCGGACCATCGAGCGTCACATCAAGTCCCATTCCGGCGACCGGATGCTCGACCTGTGTTTTTTCAGCCAAACCCGGGAAGCCTGGCGCGAGTGGAAGAAGGCCAAACTCGGCGGCAGCGGAACGCCGGTCAATTCGAAATAGACTTCGACCGGATGAAGCACGGCAAGATCGACGGCCGCGTGGTGCTGGATTTTGGCTAACGAATCCGCGCAGGAGGCCGATTGCATGCGGTACGGACTCGTGCCCTGCAGCAATTGATCTGGATCAGTCTGATCGCCCTGCAAGCTGGCATAAGGCTGAACATGGCGGCAGTCACCAAGAATCGTGTTTATCGGCGCGAGCAGTGCATCCTTCGGACTGAGCATGTTCCGGGATCTCTGCACCACGCACGATCTCGCCGGCAGCACGCTGGTTCTGGTCGGCAGGAATGCCGAGCGGCTCGCGCGCGCCGAGCGCGTGGCAAGGCTGCTCAACGAGAAATCCGGCGCTGGACTGAAATTCGAATCCACGACCGATTGGCGGGCTGCGCTGAACGGCGCGGAATTCGTCGTGCATTCGACCGTCATCGATCGAAACCGGCTGTGGCGGCATGATTTCGAGGTGCCGCGCAAGTTCGGCATTCGTCACACGCTGGGGGAGAATGGCGGTCCCGGCGGGCTGTTCTTTACGCTGCGCACTTTGCCTGTGGTGTTCGATTTTGTCCGCGAGATGGAGCAGCGCTGTCCGCAGGCGCTGTTCATCAACTTTTCCAATCCGGAAAGCCGCATCATTCTGGCGCTCGGGCAATACAGCAAGCTCCGCAGCGTCGGTCTGTGCCACGGCATTTTCATCGCGCAGAGCCATGTCGCTTCGATTCTGGGAATGCCCCACGAGCAGGTGGAGGTATGGGGCGCGGGTCTCAATCATTTCCAGTGCCTGATGCAGATCCGCGACCGGCAGACCGGCGCCGACCTCTATCCGCTGTTGCGCGAAAAGGAGAAAAGCCACGATCCCGAGGTTGAGCCTCTGACGCGCGACCTGTTTCGCAGTTTCGGCTATTGGCTCGGCTGCGGCGACGGTCATGTCGGCGAATATCTGCCGTTTCGGCTGGGAAGCAGGCGAGGGCGGTTACAATTTCGGTTGGGACGAAGGCGAGCGGGCCAAACTCGATCAGCTTATCGACGACGTTGCTCTCGGGAAAGGAAGAGATTCCGGATTGGTGGCTGATGCCATCGGGCGAGCGGGCGGTCGCGGTCATTTCGTCCGTGCTTCATCACAAGAAGCAGCTGATCGAATCCGGCGTGGTCTATAATCAGCAGGTGATCCCCAATCTCCCCGCCAACGCCGCCGTGGAAGTGCCGTTGATGGCGGATATGACAGGCGTTCACCCGGTTTCGCTTGGCCCGTTGCCGGACGCGGTGGCCAAACTGATGACCGTTCAGGTCAATGTGCAGCAATTGGCCGTGGAAGCCGCGATGCGTGCATCGAAGGAGATCGCGCTCCAGGCGCTCTTGATCGACCCCGTCGTCAATTCTGCAACCGCGGCCCGAAATCTTCTCGACGAGTTGTGGGAGATCAACCGGCCCTACATCCGGAAATGCATCTGAGGCATCTCGGACCCTTGTGAGGACGCTCTTGGGCATGCCGTCGTCGAGATCCTGGGTAACGGTGACGTGAAATAAGGCTGCTTGACAATGACTGACCAGTCAGTCATATGATAATCATGGCAACCGACGCAGCAAAACCCAAGGTCTCCGGCAGGGCGCCCCGATCGGCGGCGCCACAACCCGTATCCAACCGCGCCGAGCGCGCGGCCGAGCGGCGCGCGGCCATCGTCGAGGCGGCGCTGGAGGAGTTCATCGCGCGCGGCTTTACCGCGACCCGGCTCGACGACGTCGCCAAGCGCGCCGGCGTCGCCAAGGGCACGATCTACCTGCACTTCAAGGACAAGGAGGCGCTGTTCGAGGAACTGATCCGCACCGCGATCGTGCCGCTGATCGGCCGCCTCGCGGCGCCGCCATCCCCAAGCGGATCGATCCGCGATGCGCTCGAGGGATTTGCCAAAAACTTCATCCAGGAGGTGGCGACGACACGGCGCGGCGACATCATCCGCCTGATCGTGGCGGAGGGCCCGCGGTTTCCGGCGATCGCCGACTTCTACTACCGCGAGGTGGTCTCGCGCGGGCTCGCGGCGATGCGGGCGCTGATCGAGATCGGCGTCGCCAGGGGCGAAATCCGTTCTCCGGAGCTCGCACGATTCCCGCAGATCGTCGTTGCGCCGGCCATCATCGCGGTGATCTGGAAGAGCCTGTTCGACCGGCATTCCCCGCTGGACGCCAACGAGATGCTGCGCGTCCACCTTGATTTGATCTTTGGCGAACGGAGCACGTCATGACCTCGCCGCGAACCTTGATGCGAGCCTTGAGCGCGTTGGCGCTCGCGATGTCGCTCGCCGGCTGCAACGACACCCGCGATCCCGGCTTCCAGGGCTGGGTCGAGGCCGACATGATCTTTGTCAGCCCCGACGAGTTCGGCCGCGTCACCAAGCTTGATGTCCGCGAGGGCGACGAGGTCAAGGCCGGCGATCCCCTCTATTCGGTCGACGACGATATGCAGCAGGCCGACCTCAACCAGAACAAGGCGACGCTCGCCAACGCCCAACAGAGCTATGATCGCGCGGCATCTCTCAGCAAGACCGGCGCGGGGACGCAGGCGACGCTCGATGCCGCGGTCTCGGCGCTGCGCGTGGCGGAAGCCCACGTCGTCACCTCGCAGACGCGGCTCGCGCGCCGCAGCGGTTTTGCGCCGGTCGCCGGCACCATCCAGCAGATCTATTTCCGCGAAGGCGAGACGGTGCAGGCGCAGCGGCCGGTGCTGTCGATCATGCCGCCCGGCAACATGAAGCTCCGCTTCTTCGTTCCCGAGACCGAGCTGCCCAAGCTTGCGATCGGCGATACGGTGCGGGTCACTTGCGACAACTGCGCCGCCGATCTCACCGCGAAAATCTATTTCATCGCCACGCAAGCCGAATATACCCCGCCGGTGATCTACAGCCTCGATGAGCGCAACAAGCTCGTCTATCTGATCCAGGCGCGCCCCTCCCGGCCCGATTCGCTGCGCGTCGGCCAGCCGATCAGCGTCTATCTCAATCCCAAGATGCCGGTGGCGGACAAGCAACAATGACATCCGCGTCCGCCTCGACCATCGCGATCGACGTTCACGGCCTGTCGAAATCGTTCGGCGGGCGCGAGGTGGTGCATGAGCTGTCGATGCAGGTGAAGCGCGGCACCATCTACGGCTTCCTCGGCCCCAACGGCAGCGGCAAGACCACGACCATCCGCATGCTCTGCGGATTGTTGACGCCCGACAGCGGCGAGGGCACCTGCCTCGGCTACGACATCCGCCGCGACGCCGACAAGATCAAGCGCCAGGTCGGCTACATGACGCAGCGCTTCAGCCTGTATCAGGATCTGTCGGTGCGCGAGAATCTGGAGTTTGTCGCCAAACTCTATGGCGTCAGCGATGCGCGCGGCACCGCGCGCAACATGATCGCACGGCTCGGATTGAGCGGCCGCGAGGAGCAGCTTGCGGGCGAGCTTTCCGGCGGCTGGAAGCAGCGCCTGGCGCTCGGCGCCTGCACCTTGCCCAATCCGCAATTGTTGCTGCTGGACGAGCCGACCGCCGGCGTCGATCCCAAGGCGCGGCGCGACTTCTGGAACGAAATCCATGCGCTGGCCGCCCATGGGCTGACGGTGCTGGTCTCCACCCACTACATGGACGAGGCCGAGCGCTGCCACGAGATCGCCTATATCGCCTATGGACATCTGCTGGCGCACGGCACCGTGGACGAGGTGATCGCGAAATCGGCGCTGACCACCTACACGGTGACCGGCGACGATCTCCAGGCGCTCGCGGCCAAACTTGACGGGCCAACCCGGCGTCGACATGGTGGCGCCGTTCGGCACCTCCCTGCATGTCTCCGGCCGCGACCGAGGCGGCACTCGAAGCCACCATCGCACCCTGGCGCGAGAAAAGCGGCCTGCACTGGCAACATTCCGCGCCGTCGCTGGAGGACGTGTTCATCGAATTGATGAGCCGCTCGAAGGATAATTTCCAATGAGCGTCGCGGAGATCCCAATTCCACGCGGCGAAGTCAGCGAGCCCCGGTTCGGCTTCTGGCGCCGCTCCTATGCGATGGTGGTGAAGGAGTTCATCCAGCTCAGGCGCGACCGCGTGTCGTTCGCGATGATCGTGATGATCCCGGTGATGCAGCTTCTGCTGTTCGGTTATGCCATCAACACCACGCCGCGCAACATGCCGACCGCGGTGTTGTTGCAGGAGGACACCGACATCGGCCGCTCGATCCTGAAAGCGCTGCAAAATACCACCTATTTCCGCTTCACCAGCGAAGTGCACGATGTCGCCGAATTCGACAATCTGCTGCAAGTCGGGCAAGGTCCTGTTCGGCGTGGAAATTCCGCGCGGCTTCGAGCGCGCGGTGCGGCGCGGCGACCACCCGGCGCTCTTGGTTGCCGCCGACGCCACCGATCCGGTGGCGGCGTCCGCCGCGCTGTCCTCGCTCGGCGTCGTGGTGCAGACGGCGCTGCAGCACGATCTCTTCACCGGCGATCCGCCGTCGCTGCCGTTCGAGATCAGGGCGCATGCGCGCTATAACCCGGCCGCTTCGTCGAGGCTCAACATCGTGCCGGGCCTCGTCGGCACCATCCTGACCATGACCATGCTGATCTTCACCGCATTGTCGGTGACGCGCGAGATCGAGCGCGGCACCATGGAAAGCCTGCTGTCGATGCCGATCAAGCCGGTCGAGGTGATGTTCGGCAAGATCATTCCCTACGTGCTGGTCGGCTTCATCCAGGCGGCGCTGATCCTCGGCATCGGCGTGTTGCTGTTCGGGGTGCCGGTGCTCGGCAGCCTGATCATGCTGGCGCTGCTCTCGACGCTGTTCATCACCACCAATCTTGCGATCGGCTACACCTTTTCGACCATCGTGCAGAACCAGTTGCAGGCGATGCAGCTCTCGATGATGTTCTTCCTGCCGAGCATTCTGTTGAGCGGCTTCATGTTTCCGTTCGCGGGCATGCCGGTCTGGGCGCAATATATCGGCGAAGGCCTGCCGCTGACGCATTACCTGCGCATCGTCCGCGCCATCATGCTGAAAGGTTCGTCGCTGCAAAACCTGCAATACGATTCGATCGCGCTGCTCGCGCTGATGCTGCTGGCGATGACGATCGCGGTGACGCGCTTCCGCCGCACGCTGGATTGAGGCAGAATGGGCCTCGGAGAGCAGGCGATGCCGGGGCGATGGTGGGACTGGAGAGGCGCGGCGCGGCCGGAGGTTTCGGCCGAGTTCGAGCACGCGCTGATGCGAGAGGTGATGCGCACCGAGCTGATGCGGGTCAAGGCGCTGATCGCCACCGCCGTGGTCTTGGGCATCGTGCTCGGGACGGTGTATCTCGCCGACCTGGGTGCCGTGCAGCACTTCTGGCACGGCCGTCTCAAGCCGCAGCATTTCCTGATCGTCCTGGTCCCGTTCGTCCTGTTCGAGCTGTGGGTCTACTCCACCATCAGCCGCTATCTGAAGCTCGATCGCGACGTGCCCGTGTTCCGGCGCTATATCGGCGCCTTTATCGAAACCAGCATGCCGACGGTTGCGCTGGCCTTGCAGATGGAAAGCATGGGGCGCAGCGAGGCGCTCGGCTACGTGGTGCCGCTGGCCTATTTCATCTTCATCATTCTCTCGACGCTGCGGCTCGATTTCTGGCTCTCGGCCTTCACCGGATTTGTCGCCTCCGTCGAGCTGTTCGCGATGGCGATGTTCTATCATCCGCTCGGCGACAGCGATCCGGCGCCGGAGTTCTGGTATCACGCGCCGCGCAGCCTGGTGATCCTGGCCTGCGGAATCCTGGCCGGCACCGTCGGCCACCAGTTGCGCCGGCAATTCGCCGCCAGCATTCATGCCGCGACCGCGCGCGACCGCGTCACCAGCCTGTTCGGCCAGCACGTCTCGCCGCAGGTGGTCGAGCGGCTGCTGCTCGAAGGCGCCGGCACCGACAGCGACGTCCGTCAGGTCGCCGTGATGTTCGTCGATTTCCGCAGCTTCACCGCAGGCGCGCGGTCGCGTTCGCCGCAGGAGGTGGTCGACCGGCTCGACGGTGCGTTCGCGGTGCTGGTCGAAATCCTCGACCGGCATGGCGGCATCGTGAACAAGTTTCTCGGCGACGGATTTCTGGCGCTGTTCGGCGCGCCGTTCGAGGCGGAGGACCCCGCGCATCGCGCGGTGGCCGCGGCGCGCGAAATGCTGGTGGCGATGGAGCGCATCAACCGCGGTTCGAGCTGGCCGCTGCGCATCGGCATCGGCATCCATTTCGGCGAGGTGGTGGCCGGCAATATCGGCTCGCCGCGGCGCAAGGAATACACCGTGATCGGCGATACCGTGAATTTTGCTTCACGGCTGGAGGCGCTGAACAAGGAGTTCGGCTCGCAGCTCCTGATCTCGACCGCGGTGCGCGAGGCGCTTGGCGAGGACGGCGGCGATGCGGTGGCGCTTGGCGAGGTCCCGGTCAGGGGCTATGAGCAGCCGATGATGGTGTGGCAATTGGGATGATTGCACCGAGGTCAATGTTTCGCTTCTAGCCGGCCTCGGCGCCGTGTTAATGCTGCATGCCAAACGACCCCATCGTAGCAAACGAGGGCACCATGCAGCGGCGCTACATCACTGTCGACGTTTTCACCGACCGCGCGTTCGGCGGCAATCCGCTCGCCGTGGTGCTCGACGCCGGCGGGCTTACGACCGCGCAGATGCAGGCGATCGCCACCGAGTTCAATTATTCCGAGACCACCTTCGTGCTGCCGCCGCGCGAGACCGCGCATGACGCCGAGGTGCGCATTTTCACCGTGCGCTCCGAAATCCCGTTTGCCGGCCATCCCAATGTCGGCACCGCCTTCGTGCTGGCGTCGCAGGCGAAGCAGCCTCCGGAGAGGTTCGTGTTCGAGGAGAAGGCGGGGCTTGTGCCGGTCGAGATCCTGAATCAGGATGGCAAGGTCACGGGCGCCGAATTGACCGCGCCGCAACCGTTGAAGCGGCTGACGCAAGTGTCCGCGGAGCAGGCTGCGGCCTGCATTTCGCTTGTCGGCCGCCGATATCAAGACCGACCGTCATGCGCCGCAGATCATCTCGGTGGGGCTGCCGTTTCTGGTGGTGGAAGTCACGACCCGCGAGGCGCTGCGGCGCGCGAAGCCGAATGCCGAAGCCTTCGCGCGCACGTTTCCCGTCGACGGCAGCGATGCGGTCTATTTCTATACGCGCGACGTGCCGGCCGACGAAGCGCCTTGCGACCTGCAGGCGCGGATGTTTCACCCCGGCTCAAGCGGGCTTTCCGAAGACCCCGCCACCGGCAGCGCCACCGCCGCCGCCGCGGCATTGCTCGCCGAGCTCGATCCCGTGCCGGATGGTGAAGTGAAATTGCGGATCGGGCAGGGGTTTGACATGGGCCGGCCAAGCCTGCTCCTGACGCGCGTGCGCAAGGCGAACGGCGCTGTTGCCTCGGCCCATGTCGGCGGGGCCTGCGTGCCGATGATGGAAGGGACGTTTTCGCTGAAGGGCGAGGGGTGAGGGCACTGCTGTTTCCGCGTCATTGCGAGCCAACGGGTCGCGCGAATGCGCGCCCGATGACAGGCTCCGCGAAGCAATAGCGCGGCAAGAACTATGGATGCTTCGTCGCTTTGCTCCCAGGAAGAAAGTGGGCGAGTTCCATCGTCAGATTCCGTTCTTCAGTCGGGAACTCACCCATTTTCATCCAAAGCGGGTCGGCGCCTTACGCCGGTCCCAACTCGTATGACGGTCTTAGCACTGGTGAATCGCAAGGACAGCTACACCTGCGGCGCGACGAGATTCTCGATCCTGACCCCATCGCGGTCCTCGATCACTTCCGCGATCCATTGCCGGTGGCAATGGGCGTGGTCGCGCTCGTAGCAGAGAATGCAGACCGGGCCGGATTTTTTCACCAGCGCTGACAACTCGTCGAGTTCTTCTTTCGCCTGCGCCGTCTTCAGATGCGCGGCATAGATCTTGTGCAACAGCGTCGAATTGGCCGCTGCGCGCGGCCTCGCGGCCCGCTTTCGGGGTACCGAGACCGCGAAGATGCAGGTAGGCGATGCCGCGCTCGTCGAGCCCCGCCGCGAGCTGGTTCTTGGAAAACCCCGGACGGCGCGAGGAGGCCACCGCGCGCACATCGACCAGGAGCTTGACGCCGGCATGCTCGAGTTCGTCGAGCACCGCCTTCGGCGGCGTCTGCTCATAGCCGATGGTGAAGAGCTTTTTCGCCTTCGGCCATCGAGCTAGTTACTTCACGCGTTCGATCAACTCCATCGCGCCGGCGGGCGCGCGCACCTTGCCCTCGTGGATCACGTAGGCGAACACGTCGCGCGGGATTTTCTCTGGCTTCGCCGTATCGACGCGCGGCAGATCGTCCGGTTCAGAGCCTTCGGCCCACAGCTGCAGCCGTTTTGCCCAGGCGTCGAGCTGTTTTGGCGGATAGCAGGTCTTGAGCTCGTCATTGCCCTTCTGCAGCCGCGCATAGACGAAATCGCCGACGACGTCGGCGATCGCGGGATAGGTGCCGTGCTCGGCGAACACCACCGGCGTTTCGAATTGCCGCAACAGCGCGATGAAGGCCGGCACGCAAAACTCGGATGCCGCACCTCGACCACATGGCGCAGCGCGCGCCCGTCGAGCTTGCGCGGCAACAGTTCCAGGAACTTGCCGAAATCGGCCTCGTCGAATTTCTTGGTCGGCGCGAATTGCCAGAGCACCGGGCCGAGCCGGTCGCCGAGCTCCAGCACGCCGGTATTGTAGAACTGCTTGATGGAATTGCCGGCCTCCGCCAGCACCCGGCGGTTGGTGGTAAAGCGCGAGCCCTTGACCGAGAACACGAAACCATCCGGCACCTCGCGCGCCCATTTGCGAAAGCTCTCCGGCTTCTGCGAGCCGTAATAGGTGCCGTTGATCTCGATCGAGGTCAGTTTCGATGCCGCGTATTGCCAGCTCCTTCGCCTGCGTCAGCTTCTCCGGATAAAACACCCCGCGCCATGGCGCAAAGGTCCAGCCGCCGACGCCGATATAGATGTGGCCGGCTTTTTTCGAGGCGGTCGGGGGCTTTGGTCACGGCGAGTGTCTTGCTTTTTCTGCACGGAGCACGCGAATCTGAAGATTACCGCTGGCCCAGTTCTAGCGGCGAGCGGCGCGAAAGCAGTCCGAGCCTTACGCAACTCGCGGTCGCGTTAGGATTGGCGGAAAAGGAGAACACGATGCGGACAATCGGATCATGGCGCATCGCGCTTGCGAGCGTCGCTTGGGCGCGCTGGCCGGACGATCTCGAAGAGGCCCACCGGCAGGCGCCGCAGGGGCGCGATGCTACTGGAATTGCCTCGCAAGGGAATATTCGCGCGGCAATCAAGACCATGTCGGCCAGGATTTCACCGCCGACATCACGAGCGACCTGTGCTTCCGAGCGGCAGAATTTTCGGGTGTCCCGGTTTGGTTACCATCGTCGATGCAGCTCGCCTGAGCGGAGCGTCTGGCACCGCCAACCGGCTCGATCGACTCGCGCAAAAGGACATCATCAGCGCGTTCGTCCGGCACAAGGCCGGGCGCTAGCAGCGGAAAAATGCGCTCGACGATCTGGTGCATCGGTCGAAGCATGCCTATAGAGCGCGATCATCGCGCATCGGTTGGCGATCCGCATGCCTACCAATCGGCCAGGGAACAAGAGGGGCGAGGACAACTGGGATTTGGGTATGACGTCACAGTCCTTGGGCGGCTTTCTGGGTGCGATCATCGCCGCCGTCGTGTTGGTCGCCGCGGTCGACTATGGTCCGATCGGCCAGTTCGGCAAGCCGGCGCAGGCCGGCCGTTGCCGCGCAGCCGGCACAAGCGGCGCCAATGGCGCCGGCTCCGCGGGGACCGGTGATCCGGGACGTTCCGAACTAGCTGGAAAGGGCCCCTTGCGGATCGCCGCGATCGTCCCTATCTTGCCTTCTAACGGCGACGTTGATGCTTGATAGCTCCGGCGCTGGGACGACCACTGAATAGCTCGGCTGCGCCGGATGTACGCGCGCCCTGTTGTTCGTGGTCGTTGGCATTTTTGGGGCCTGTTTTGGCCCGGTTTTCGCGCCTATCCTCCGCCTGCTGCCGTTCGTGGAACGTGCGCCTTGGCATCGCCGGAGGCTGCGGATATACGCTGGCGGCATGAATGAAGCCATCAGACCGGGCCCCGAAACCCCGCCGCAGGCCGCTGGTACGCCGCAGCTTTCGGTCGTCGTGCCCACCTTCAACGAGCGCGACAACGTCACCACGCTGTACCGGCGGCTGGAGGCGACGCTCGCGGGCATGGCCTGGGAAGTCATCTTTGTCGACGACAATTCCCCCGACGGCACCTGGGACGTGGTGCGGGAGCTGGCGCGGCAGGACAACCGCGTCCGCTGCATCCGGCGGATCGGGCGGCGCGGCCTGTCCGGCGCCTGCATCGAGGGCATCCTGGCATCGAGCGCGCCCTGCGCGGCCGTGATCGACGCCGATCTGCAGCATGACGAGACGCAATTGCCGAAGATGCTGGCGCTGCTGCAGGGCGGTGCAGCCGATCTCGTGGTCGGCAGCCGCTACATCGAGGGCGGCAGCGCCGACAGTTTCAACAAGCAGCGGGCCGGCGCCAGCGCGCTCGCCACCGAGGTCGCCAAGCGCGTGCTGCGGGTCAAGATCGCCGATCCCATGAGCGGCTTCTTCATGATCCGCCGCGATCGCTTCGAGCAACTGGCGCCGCAGCTCTCGACCCAGGGCTTCAAGATCCTGCTCGATATCGTCGCCACCGCGCAGGGCGATCTGCGCATCAAGTCGAAATTCCCTATCACCTTCGGCTCGCGGCTGCATGGCGAGAGCAAGCTCGATTCCATGGTGGCGCTGGATTTCCTCGGCCTGGTGCTGGCGAAGCTGACCCACGACGTGGTGTCGCTGCGCTTCCTGTTGTTCGCGATGGTCGGCTCGATCGGCCTGTTCGTGCATTTCGCCGCGCTGTTACGTCGCGCTCGAGGATGTTCGATGTGCCGTTTCGCGGACGCGCAGGCCTGCGGCGCGCTGTTGGCCATGACCAGCAATTTCATCCTCAACAATTTTCTCACCTATCGCGACCAGCGGCTGAAGGGCTTTGCGATCCTGCGCGGCCTGTTGTTGTTTTATCTGGTCTGCGGCGTCGGCCTGCCGCCAATGTCGGCGTGGCGTTCTCGGTCTACGATCAGGAGCCGATCTGGTGGCTGGCGGGCGCGGCCGGCGCGCTGATGGGCGTGGTGTGGAATTACGCGATGTCCGGACTGTTCGTCTGGCGCAAGCGATGAAGCCGCCGATGAGCCCGCAGCGATGCGCGGCTCGTCCGCAACACGGTCCTGACGATCCTGGCGCTGGTGGCGCTGCGGCTGGTCGCCGCCGCCTTGACGCCGCTGACCTTCGACGAAGCCTATTACTGGATGTGGTCGAAGCATCTCGCCGGCGGCTATTACGATCATCCGCCGATGGTCGCGCTGGTGATCCGCGCTCGGCACCATGATCGCCGGCGACACCGAACTCGGCGTGCGGCTGGTGTCGATCCTGCTGGCGCTGCCGATGAGCTGGGCGGTGTATCGCGCCGCCGCGATCCTGTTCGGCGGCCAGCGCGTCGCGGCGACCGCGACCATCCTGCTCAATGTCACGCTGATGGCGGCGGTCGGCACCCTGATCGTGACGCCGGACTGCGCCGCTGCTGGTGGCCTCGAGCTTCGTGCTGTTTTTTCTCGCCAAGGTGCTGGAGACCGGGCGCGGCGCGTGGTGGCTCGCGGTCGGCGCCGCGGTCGGCGCGGCGCTGTTGTCGAAATACACCGCGCTGTTTTTCGGCCCGGCGATCCTGATCTGGCTGGTCGGTCGTCCCGAAACTGCGGCGCTGGCTGATCTCGCCATGGCCCTATCTCGGCGGCCTGGTCGCGCTGGCGATATTCGCGCCGGTCATCCTCTGGAATGCCGATCACCACTGGGTCTCCTTCATCAAGCAGATCGGCCGCGCCCGGATCGAGGATTTCCGCCCCGCCTTCATCGCCGAATTGATTCCGACCCAGATCGCATTCGCAACGCCGCTGGTCTGGATCCTCGGCGCGATGGGGCTTTACGCGCTGGCCCGGCGCAATGCCGGCGCGCTGGCGGCGCGCATGCTGATCAACGCGATGTTCTGGACCATCGCGCTGTATTTCGTCTGGCACTCGCTGCATGCCCGCGTCGAGGCCAACTGGTTCGCGCCGGTCTATCCCGCCTTTGCGATCGCGGCCGCGGTCGCCGCGCCATCTGGTGCGATGGGATGCGCGCGCGCAGCGCCTGGCCGATTTCTGCCTGCGCTGGGCTGCGCCGATCGGCATCGTGATGTTCGCGCTCCTGATCGTGCAGGCCGATACCGGCGTGCTGACGGGCTATCGCCGCGATGCCACCGTGCGCAGCGTCGGCGTCGGCTGGCGCGAACTGGCCGATCGGAATCGAGGCGGTCCGCGCTGCGCGTCGGCGCCAGCTTGCGTGCTGGCGCCGGATTACGGCACCACCAGCTGGCTTGCGTTCTATCTGCCGCAAGGGCACCTGCGTGCGTGCAGCCGACCCAGCGCATCCGCTGGGTCAACATGCCCGAACCCGATCCGGCGCTGCTTGCAGGCAAGCTGTTGTATGTCGACGAGGCGCGGCCGAGCGGGCCGCCGCTATCTGAAGCAACTTTTCGCGCAGATCGAGCGGGTCGCGGAATTGCCGCGCAAGCGCGGCCCGCTCGACGATCGAAACCTACGGCGCTCGATCTGCTCGAGGGCGCCGAAGGGCGACGTGCTCGACCGTTCGCCGCCGCCGGAGTTGTTGCCGTGAAGCACCAGCTATTCTTACTGCGTCATAATCGGCTTTTTCCCTCATCCTGAGGAGCATCGCTCCGCGATGCGTCTCGAAGGACGAGGCCGAGAAGTGGTCGCCAAGGGCCTCATGGTTCGAGACGGCGCAAGGGCGCCTCCTCGCCATGAGGGTTTAGTGACGCAGTAGGACTATTTCAGGCCGCCGATGCCGGCTGATTGACCACCGTGATGTCGGAGAGCGTTCTGTCCTTGGTATGAACGGCCAGCATATTGATCCCGACGTCGATGATCCGGTAGCCGCGCGCTTCCAGCCATTGCCGGAGCTTTCCGGCGTCGGTCTTGATCTTCTCGATCAGCATGATCGGGCGGCTTTTATCGATCATGCGGCTTGCGCCCTCCAACGCCTCCAGTTCCATGCCCTCGACATCGAGCTTGATGAAATCGGCGCGCGGCAGGTTGAACTCGTCGAGCGCCAGTTTCCGGACATTGACGGTGTTGCCATAGTCGATGGCTTGGCCGATGAACTCGTTGCCAATGCGCTGGCGCAGTTCGAGGCTGCCGAAGCTGGACGGAACCAGATAGTTCGGGATTCGGAATTTGCAAGACGCCGCTTTCGGACGATACCGCGCCGTGCACCGCAACCGCGTTGAAGCAGTTGTTGATCGCGATGTTTCCGGCAAGCGCATAGTAGATGCGCTCTTGTGCTTCGATGGAAAGCACCGATCCCCAACCGGTCATCGCAGCGGCCCACTCGATGGTGTGGACGCCGATATTGGCGCCGCAATCGATGGCGACCACGCCGTCGCCATGATGCTTGCGGCGAAGCCCCAGCAGATCGACCGCCAGCTTGACTTCGGTGGGGTCGAAGCAGGCGTTTTCCAGGATCTGATAGCCGACGCCGAAGCCCTGCTGCGAATCGAGCATGCGATAGTCGAATTGGTTGACGATCATGGTGCCGTGATTGGACGAGGCCAGCACAAAGGCCAGCTTGCGTGGCACATTCTGCATCGGTGTCTCCTGCAAGGCCAAAACTGCAAGGCCAAGACTGCAAGGCCAAGACGGGCAGCGCCCGTCCATCGTCTTGGGGACCGCGATACGAATCTCCCCGAAAGCGCGAGCTTACTGTGAGTTGGCGCTGGAGACCATGCGGGCCGGGGCGAATTCACCGATGTCGTGAGCAAAGGAAAGGTGAAACGCAACATCCGCAGGGATTGAGATCTTCCGTCATCTGCTTTCACAGATGATGACAACGCGAAAGATGGTTAAATCCGGGATAATCCCGCAAGTATACGGGTTATTCTGTCCTGAAATGGCTCAATTTTAGCCCTTGCCCAAGTTCTGCCCGGACTTAATCCGCATTTAACTAAAAGTCGCCTTAATGACGCTCCGCCCCTCTGCGAGATGCTGCTCACGGGCAACTGATCCGCGGAAAGCATCGTGAGGGAAATGGTGGGACTGTCCTGGGCGCCGGTGGATGAGCACGATTAGCGACGCGTTCGCGGTGGGGAACCGCAGGAAATCTTCCCGTAAATCCATCACTCACAATCTGTTTGGCGGGGCCGCGGTTGCGTGCCTGGTGCTCGGTTGTGGCTGGACCGTTTACACCCACGTCATCGCCGCGAGCATCTATCCGACGCTCGGCAGCGCGGGCTATGACGAGCCGGTGGTCAAGCCGGCGCCAAGATTTGCCGCGCGCAATGGCACTGAGGCGATCAAGGAGGCGTTCGCGGCGCTGCCCGCGTCGGCCGCGAGCCTGGCGACCGCGCCATCGATCACGCCCGGCATGTTCAACGAACGCTTTGCGGCGGCCGAGCCGGATGGCGTTCCGTCGCGCGCGACCGAGGCGCCACCCGCTGCTCCGAAGCTAGCGGAAGCGGCAAAGGCCGCTCCCGCATCAAAATTCGCCGAAGCGGCGAAGCCGAAGGACGCCGCGCCAGCGCAACTCGCGCTGAATGTCCCGCCGTCGCCCTCGCGCCCGGCTGACGCGAAGCCTGCGAAATCCGCAGGCATGTCGATCCGCGACATGGCGCAACGCGCCAAGAACGCCGTGTTGTCGATCGCCACCAACGAAAAGACGTCGATCACCGAAAAGCTGTGGGGCAAGGAGCCGTCGCGCGGGTCGCTGTTGTCCTACGCTTCCGCTGACGCCAGCATCACCGGCAGCATCGGACACGAACAGAACCCGGTGCTCGGGGGCTCGCCGCCCTACGATCGCGATACCGCGGTCTACGACATCTCCGCGCACATGGTTTATCTGCCCGACGGCAGCAAGCTGGAAGCGCATTCCGGCCTCGGCTCCGAGCTCGACGATCCGCGCTCCGCGAACATCCGGATGCGCGGCGTGACCCCGCCGCATATCTACGAACTGAAGCCGCGCGAGGCGCTGTTCCACGGCGTGCCGGCGCTGCGGCTCAATCCGATCGGCGGCGAGGAAACGATCTACGGCCGCTCCGGCCTGCTCGCGCATACCTTCATGCTCGGCCCCAACGGCGATTCCAACGGCTGCGTCTCGTTCAGGGACTACAACGCCTTCCTGAACGCCTATCGCAACCAGGGCATCAAGAAGCTCGCCGTGGTCGCACGGGTGGAGTGAGCGGGCGACGAGGGCGGTGCCGGATAGCGTAAGCGCATACGGTCAGGCGACCTTGCGGGGGACGATCTTCTTGTAGCTGTGGACCTTTTCGGCTTTGGAGAGATCGTGCGCAGCCTGCAGGTTAAGCCAGAAGCGCGGATCAGTGCCGAAATAGCGTCCGAGTCGGATCGCGGTATCCGCGGTGACGTCGCGCGTGCCGCGCATGATCTCGGTAAGGCGATTGGCTGGAACACCCAGCTCTTTTGCCAAGGCCCGCGCTGACAACCCTAGCGGCACCAGATATTCCTCCCGCAATACTTCCCCTGGATGAGTCCGCAACCGCGTCATCGTTGCCTCCTTAGTGATAGTCCACGATCTCGACCGCCTCTGGACCATCCGAAGTCCAGCGGAAACAGATGCGCCACTGCCGGTTGATACGAATGGAGTGCTGCCCGCGGCGATCGGCCTTTAGTGCTTCCAGCCGGTTGCCCGGCGGAGAGAGCAGATCATCCAGACGGGTCGCCGCGTCCACCATATCGAGCTTGCGCAGTGCAACGGTCTCAATACTCCGCCAGCGCGCCGGACACGAGCCGCCGAAACAGTTGCTCGGTGGCCTTGTCGGCAAAGCTGCGGATCATAAATCGTAGTATGTGATACGTATCGCATAACAGTCAAGAGGCGACGAGAGGGCTGTGGTTCTCGCCGTGCACGGCGCTGTTGCAGTTGGCTCGGCTCGGAATTAGAAATTTTGGGTCACGGATGGCTGTGACGACGAAGACACAGCGCTCTCGAAATTTCCAAAACGCTCTTGCAACCGCAAGATGCTTGGTTTATTAGCCCGCTCCTTCGCTTTGGCCTTGGGTTCGGGCTCTCTGAGATCCCGACTGGCGCGAGCCGGTGTCCGGTTTCGTGTTCCGCCGAACGAAGACGCGATTGTAGCTCATGGAGAGCATCGGGGTAACCCGAAGGCATCGGTTCGATTCCGGTCTGTTGCTCAACAGAAGGATAGCTCAGTGGTAGAGCAGATGACTGTTAATCATCGGGTCGCGGGTTCGAATCCCGCTCCAGCGCTCCGGTTCAGCCTGAACAAGCTGATTCCCCTGAAGGGGACCGGACGCGCGCTTCAGTCGCGGTCCGGCCGTTTCGCCGCAAGGCTTTTCGTCCGAACTTGAGACACTGCAAGACCGGCTTTGCGCCGCGGCGGATACCGCCCGTGCGATGCCGGGTGCACCGTTTGATCGCTCGCGCGCAAGCCGAGCGCTTGGACGCGTGCGCCCGTCATCGCGCGCGCTCAAACCACGGCCCGCCGTGCTTTCAGGAAGCGCCGTCCGCGTCCTCGATATCCTCCGAACTGAAACCCGCTTTCCGGCGTCGTGCCGGAAAGCCAATGATGGAGGCGTGCCATGATCGCAGTTACCGGCATGTGCTGATGTTGCGTGTGACGGTGAAGGACGGCGAGCGCGCGCTGCTGACGCGCAACGGCAGGCTCGAGCGCGTGCTCGAACCCGGCCGTCACCGCCTGTTCGATCCGCGGCGCGAGCTTGCGGCCGAGCTGTTCGGCGTCGTTCGCGCCGAATTCCCGGCCGAGCGTTACGCGGTGCTGAAGGCCGCGCGGCCCGATCTCGCCGCCGAGCTGTTCGAGGCGGTGGAGACCGAAGGCGAACGAGATCGCCATCGTCAGCCTCGACGGCCGTCCGGTGCATCTGATGACGCCGTGGCAGGCGCGCGTCTACTGGAAGGTCGCGACCCGCGTCGATGTCGAGCGCATCGACGTGGCCAGCGATCGCTCGTGTCAGCGCGCGCCACCTCGCGATGATCGAGCGCAACCGCCCGACCATCGTGACCGAAGCGGTGGTCGAGAACCATGAGGCCGGCCTGCTCTATGTCGAGGGCCGTCTGGTGGAGCGGCTCGCGCCGGGCCGGCACGCCTTCTGGATCGGCCGGCCGCAAGATCGAGGTCAAGCGCCTCGATCTGCGTCCGCAGGCGGTCGAGATCACCGCGCAGGAGATGCTGACCAAGGATCGCATCGCGCTGCGGGTGACCCTGACGGCGTTCCGCCGGATCGTCGATCCCGAGCGGGTGGTTGCGGCGGTGCCGGACGTCGATGCGTGGCTGTACCGGCTGGTGCAGTTCGCGATCCGCGAGGCGGTCGCCGGCCGCACGCTCGACGAGGTGCTGTCGGCGAAGGCCGCGCTCGATGCGGAGCTGCGCGACTACGTTCGCGCGCGTCTCGCGGACACCGGCGTCGAGGTGACGGAGCTCGGCGTGAAGGACGTGATCCTGCCCGGCGAGATCCGCGAGCTGGTCAACAAGGTGGTGGAGGCGGAGCGGATCGGCGAAGGCCAACCTGATCCGCCGCCAGGAGGAGACCGCGGCGACGCGGTCGCTCCTGAACACCGCCAAGCTGATGGAGGACAACCCGCTGCTGCTGCGGCTCAAGGAGCTGGAGTCGCTCGAGCGGCTGGTGGAGAAGGTCGGCCGCATCGACCTGCACGCGGGCGAAGGGCAGGGCTTCGATGCGCTGCTCACCAAGCTGGTTCGGCTGAAGCCTGCGGAAACGGCATAACAAGAAGGGTCGCCCACGGGCGGCCCTTCAAGCCCTGACTGGACGATAGGCGCGGTCAATTCGAAAATGGGTTTTGCATTCGTCGATCGCGCGACCGGCGCCCTGATCGGCTCCAGCCGCTACCATGGCTATGAGCCCGAGCTCGGCCAAATCGAGATCGGCTCGGATTCTGTTGCCCGCTCACATTGGGGCGCCACCTTGTGCAAATCCATTTACAAATCAGAAAATTGATGTATGTCGATGCACGCGACTTTGCGGAATCTCCGCCCCTGAGCGAACGATGCAGTATCTGCGGCTCACCATTCAACGGTCAAAGCAGCTCTGCCGATCATCCGGCAAGATCGCTATTTGCCGTGCGCGTTGAATGAGTTCTGCGAATGATTGCACCGTCCGAAGGACTTAGAATACCGGAGTAAAGCGGCAGCGGGTTTTCCCTCTGCCGACTGGGCAGAGAGAGAAACCCGCAAGTTGTCCGTACCGGCAAATTGCATCTCCACAAAATCCTCCCTGTCCTAGAAGAGCGAACTCGGCATACCCAGCGGATTGGTATGTCCGACTGTCCGGAGTGGCCCATTGGTGGGGCCTCCGGATCGAAGCCAGCTGTGACGAAGGAGGACGAGATGCGGTCTGACCCTTATCAGGAGCGCGCCAGGGCCTTGGCGATCGAAGCAGGCCTCGACCCCGATTCGAAAATCGACCGGCCCTGGACAACGGCCGATGCCGACATGGTGCACGTTCCGCGACGCCGCGCGTAAGGAGCATGCTGGCGCGCGAAGCAAGCTGTTGCCGCCGATATCGCCATCAACGCCGCAAGCAGCCGCAATATCAGAACAGCCCGCTCGAGATTTTCGGGCAGCACGACGACGCCACGATCGCGCAAATGCGCAATTGCATGTCGGTCGGCAACGCCGTGGCTGGCGTCATCTGCGCGGATGGTCATTTGGGATATGCGCAGCCGGTTGGCGGCGTGATCGCGTATGAGAAGCAGATTTCGATTTCCGGTGTCGGTTTCGACATCGGCTGCGGCAACATGGCCGTGCGCCTCGATACGCCGTTCGCCGCGATCGAAAGCAACATCGGCGCTGATCATCAAGGATGTGCACAACGTCATTTCGTTCGGCGTCGGCCGCAGCAATGACGAGCGCGTCGAGCATGAGCTGTTCGACGACGGCGATGCCTGGCGCGAATCCGATATGGGCGCATATCGCGCAGAAGGCCGTCGCGCAACTCGGCACCGTCGGGTCGGGCAACCACTATGTCGACCTGATGCGTGACGAAGCCGGTTTCGTCTGGATCGGCGTTCACTTCGGCAGCCGTGGTCTTGGGCACACCAGCGCCACCCGGTATCTCAAGGCGGCCGGCGGCAAGGACGGCATGAATGTCGCCGCCCGCCGTGATTGACGAGGACAGCGAGATCGGGCGCCGCTACATCGCGGCGATGCAACTGGCCGGGCGTTATTCCTATGCCGGCCGCGAATGGGTGATCGAGCGGGTCCGCAAGATCATCGGCGGCACCGTCACCGACATGGTGCACAACCACCACAATTATGCATGGCGGGAAAAGCATGGCGGCAGAGATCTGTGGGTCGTTCGCAAGGGCGCGACGCCGGCATTTCCCGGTCAGCGCGGTTTCGTCGGCGGATCGATGGGTGACGATGCCGTGATTGTCGAGGGCGTCGATTGCGCGGAGGCGAAGGCCTCGCTCTATTCGACCATTCACGGCGCGGGACGGCTGTTTGGCCGCAAGGAAGCCAAGCGAAGGTTCACGCGCGCCGAAATGGACGCGTGGCTGCAGTCGCGGGGCGTCACGCTTGATCGGGGCGGACCTTGACGAAAGCCCGATGGCCTATCGCCGCTTGCCGGAGGTCCTTGCCGAACATTCCGGCTCGATCAAGGTCGTACATACCTTGCGGCCGTTCGCGGTGGCGATGGCGGGCGAAAACGAATTTGATCCGTTCAAGGATTGAACGGGTCAAATCGGCTCAACCTGGGCTTGCTCGCGGCTCGAGGAATGGGCGCAGCTTGAGCGGCTGGCAGAGAAGGTTGGCCGGATCGACCCTCACACGTTTGGCGGGCAGGGCTTCGATGCGCTGCTCGCCAAGCTGGTTCGCCTGACCTCGCCGGAGACAGAATAAGACAGAGGGGCGCCTACGGGCGACCCTTGCTTCCGACAGGGAGACGTTGAAGTCGAGATTGCGCTTGGTTCGGTCTTCGCTCATCTTGGCTGGGCCGCCTGTGGGGAGCCAGTCATGACGCAAGTTCAGGTGTCCAAACCTAAATCTCGGTGGGCGATCGGAGCGCTGCTCGCGCTTGGCCTGGTCCTGATGGGTCTGGTGTTGTCGCTCCCGATCCTGGTTCGTTCGTTACTGTTCCAGCCCTTCAATATTCCATCGGGCTCGATGCAACCGACCCTGCTGGTCGGCGACGCTTTCTTCGTCTCGAAATATGCCTATGGCTAGAGTCGCTACACGTGGCCGTTTTCGTCGGCGCCTTTCGCGGGACGCATCTGGGGGCTGAGCCCGCGCGCGGCGATGTGGTCGCGTTCCTGCTGCCGAAGGACAATTCGACCGTTTACATGAAGCGCGTGGTGGGGCTGCCGGGTAACCGCATTCAAATGACGCGACGGGCTGCTTTATATCAACGGCGTTCCGGTTTCGCGTGAGCGCTTGCCTGATTTCGTCGGCGAAGATCCGTGCGGGTCGGCAGGGATGATCAAGACGAAGCGGTGGCGCGAAACCCTTCCGAACGGCGTCAGCCATGAGACGCTCGATTGCGTCGACAATGGATTTTACGACAACACCAACGTCTACACCGTGCCGAGCGGCCGCCTCTTCCTGCTCGGCGACAACCGCGACAATTCGACCGACAGCCGCGTGCTCTCGGCGATCGGCTATGTGCCGCTGGAGAACATCCGCGCGGCCATGATCTTCTTTTCGGTCGGCCGCGATCCGGCCGGCGCCGGGATCAAAGAAACCGTTCGAGCGAATCGGTTTGATGGTGCTTTGATATCCGGATCAGCGGCATTTGCCCGCTGCTGCTGCGGCTCAAGGAACTGGAGTCGCTGGAGCGGCTGGTGGAGAAGGTCGGCCGCATCGACCTTCATGCGGGTGAAGGGCAGGGTTTTGATGCCCTGCTCACCAAGCTGGTTCGCCTGAAATCGCCGGAGACGGCATAACACGAAGGGTCGCCCACGGGCGGCCCTTCGCCCCGATAACCGCGACAATTCGACGGACAGCCGCGTGCTTTCGGCGATCGGCTATATGCCGCTGGAGAACATCATCGGCCGCGCGGCAATGATCTTCTTTTCGGTCGACCGCGATGCGGCCGGCCCCGGATCAAAGATTCGTTTCGAGCGCATGGGTTCGATGGTGCGTTGATATCCGGATCGGCCGCATTTGCCCGCTGGCGCAAACAAAAACCCCGGCATCGCTGCCG
Source organism: uncultured Alphaproteobacteria bacterium (assembly GCA_963777475.1). Classification (GTDB taxonomy): domain Bacteria; phylum Pseudomonadota; class Alphaproteobacteria; order Rhizobiales; family Xanthobacteraceae; genus Bradyrhizobium. The sequence goes on along the minus strand of CAVZQX010000037.1, from coordinate 65,145 downwards.
GGGTTTTGCATTGTTGTGTTTGTGGAGCGAGATCCCGGTTCTGCGGAGCGGCATGAAGTATGCCGCACCGCGATCCGGGACAGGCTGGACTTTAGAAATCCATGCCGCCCATGCCGCCGCCCGGAGGCATGCCGCCGCCGCCAGCGCCTTGGTTCTTCTTCGGCAGCTCGGCGACCATGGCCTCGGTGGTGATCAGGAGCGCCGCAACCGAAGCTGCGTTCTGGATCGCCGCGCGGACCACCTTGGTCGGGTCGATGATGCCCTTGGTGACCAGGTTGCCGTACTCGCCGCTCTGCGAGTTGAAGCCGTAGGCGTACTGGTCCTTCTCCAGGATCTTGCCGACGATGACGGAACCGTCTTCGCCTGCGTTGATCGCGATCTGGCGGGCCGGATAGGACAGCGCCTTGCGCACGATCTCGACGCCGGTCTTCTGGTCGTCGTTCTTGGTGCGGATACCCTTGAGCTGCTCGGAAGCACGGAGCAGGGCGACGCCGCCGCCCGGTACGATGCCTTCCTCGACCGCCGCGCGGGTCGCATGCATCGCGTCATCAACGCGATCCTTGCGCTCCTTGACCTCGACCTCGGTCGCGCCGCCGACGCGGATCACCGCGACGCCGCCCGCGAGCTTGGCCAGACGCTCCTGCAGCTTCTCACGGTCGTAGTCCGAGGTGGTTTCCTCGATCTGCGCCTTGATCTGCGACACGCGCGCCTCGATGTCGACCTTCTTGCCGGCGCCGTTGACGATCGTGGTGTTCTCCTTGTCGATCATCACCTTCTTGGCGCGGCCGAGCATGTTGAGCGTGACGTTCTCGAGCTTGATGCCGAGATCTTCCGAGATCGCCTGGCCGCCGGTCAGGATCGCGATGTCCTGCAGCATGGCCTTGCGGCGATCGCCGAAGCCCGGCGCCTTGACGGCCGCGACCTTCAGACCGCCACGCAGACGGTTGACGACCAGCGTGGCCAGAGCCTCGCCTTCGACGTCTTCCGCGACGATGACCAGCGGCTTGCCGGTCTGCACCACGGCTTCGAGCAGCGGCAGCAGCTCGTTCAGCGAGGAGAGCTTCTTCTCGTTGATCAGGATGTAAGCGTCATCCATCTCAACGCGCATCTTGTCGGCGTTGGTGACGAAGTAGGGCGAGATGTAGCCGCGGTCGAACTGCATGCCCTCGACGACGTCGAGCTCGGTCTCCAGCGACTTGGCTTCCTCAACCGTGATGACGCCTTCGTTGCCGACCTTCTTCATGGCGTCGGCCAGGAACTTGCCGATCTCGGCATCGCCGTTGGCCGAAATGGTGCCGACCTGGGCGATCTCCTCGTTCGAGGTGACCTTCTTGGAGTTCTTGACGAGGTCGGCGACCACGGCTTCCACCGCGAGGTCGATACCGCGCTTCAGGTCCATCGGGTTCATGCCGGCGGCAACCGCCTTGGCGCCTTCACGGACGATCGCCGCCGCGAGCACGGTCGCGGTGGTGGTGCCGTCGCCGGCCGCATCGGCCGACTTGGAGGCGACTTCGCGCACCATCTGCGCGCCCATGTTCTCGAACTTGTCCTCGAGCTCGATCTCCTTGGCGACGGTGACGCCGTCCTTGGTGATGCGGGGAGCGCCGAACGACTTGTCGAGCACCACGTTGCGGCCCTTCGGGCCGAGGGTGACCTTGACGGCGTTGTTGAGGATGTCGACGCCGCGCAGCATGCGGTCGCGGGCATCGACGCCGAATTTGACTTCTTTGGATGACATAATGTGATTTCCCTGAGTTGATCTTTGCTCCTCGTCCTGAGGAGCCTGCCTTGTTGCGGGCGTCTCGAAGGACGAGATGAGTACGGTCTTGGCCTCATCCTTCGAGATGCCGGCTGCGCCGGCTCCTCAGGATGAGGGAGTGGGCGTCGATCAGGCGGCCTTCTTCTTGGTCGCGGGAACGTCGGTGAGAACGCCCATGATGTCGCTCTCTTTCATGATCAACAGCTCCTGGCCGTCGATCTTGACTTCAGTGCCCGACCATTTGCCGAACAGCACGCGGTCGCCGACCTGGATATCGATCGGGATCAGCTTGCCGCTCTCGTCGCGGCCACCGGGGCCGACGGCCGTGACTTCGCCCTGGGAGGGCTTTTCCTTGGCCGTGTCGGGAATGATGATGCCGCCAGCGGTCTTCTCTTCGGCGTCGATGCGCTTGACCACGACGCGATCGTGAAGCGGACGGAATTTCATGCAGTCCTCCTAAGTTCTTGCAATTGTTGTAGAGTTCTGAGGTGTTGGCAGTCTCTGCCGGCGAGTGCCAGCGCGAGTGCACCCGATTTAGGATAGCTTGGTGCTGCGGGCAAGGGCTTCTAGCAGAAAATTTGGCACTCCGATCGGAGGCCTGCCAAATTTGTTCAGCATCATTAATCCGTTCGCCGGTGCGGCCGAACCCGTATTAGCACGTGCGGTAAGCTGCTGCTAACGCGACAATTTTCAACAGATCGTTAAACATTTAGGCTTGTGATGGGTTGGTAACGTGCGTCACATTTCTCTCATGTGAGCGCATCTCAACCGGGTGGCTCCCCGGGTGGCGGCCATCCCTGAATATGCGCTCCAGCAATGGAGGTTTGGCATGGTGTCGCGGGTTGGTGGGGTTGTTTCCGACGACTTCCGGAAACAGGTGCTTGGTTATGGGCTGACGACGGCGCAAATCCTTTATCGGATGCCGGATCATCCCTCGCTGCTGCAGACCTTCGTCTGGCAGAATTACGACCTGTTTCCGAAATTCCCGAAGTTGAAGGATTTCCTCAGTTTCTGGGAGGCGAAGCTCGAAGGCCCGCTGTTCTCGGTCACCGTGGCCCATTCCAAGCTGATCAAGCCCGCCGAGTTGCGTGCGGTCGACGGCGTGTTCCGGCTGCATTGAGCTTTGCGGGGTAGGCAAAGGCGCACTTGCGCCGTGGCCCACCGCACCTTGCTTCCGCGCCGAATGGTGGGCTCGCTAGCGCTCAGCCCCCCACAAGTAGCGAACTGTGCTAACCTTTCGAACCGGAAACGAAAGGGAGAGCACCGATGGCCACCAAAAAGAAGAAGCCGGCGTCACGCGCCGCGGCAAAAGCCGCCGCGCACAAGAAATCGCCGGCCCGTAAAGCCAACGCCAAATCGACCGCGCGCAAGAAGATCAAGAGCCGCGGGCGGGCGCCCGCGCCGGCCAAGCGCGCGCGGCCGAAGCAAAGCGTCGCCGTCAGCCATCACCGCGAGGAAGATTTCAAGGCCGATGGGCTTCGCACCTACGCCAAGTACCGCGACCTCGGCATTGCCGACGCCAGCAACGGGCTGGCGCGGGCGCATGTGATTCGCCTGATCGGGCCGTGCGATCCCGCGGAGGTCTCAAAACTGCATTTCCACGACGTCGAGTTTCAGATGGTCTATGTCCTGAAAGGCTGGGTGAAGACCTACATGGAAGGGCAGGGCGAGACCTTGATGCAGGAAGGCAGCGCCTGGACCCAGCCGCCGCGCATCAAGCACCTGATCATGGACTATTCCGACGACGTCGAGCTGTTGGAAGTCATCCTGCCCGCGGACTTCAAGACCGTCGAACTCGCGGCGTGATGGCAGTCGCGTCTCAAGGCGCAAGCTGAGCTAATCCGGTGCAGTTGGCTATGCCCGTTGGTCTCCGCACACGCGCGCGCCGTCGCGAGTGCGCTTCCGATCGTGAGACGCGACTATCGCGAAGATATCGACTGGCTGCGCGCCATCGCCGTGCTCGCGGTGGTCGCGTTTCATTTCGAGGCGCCGGCGGTGTTCGGCGGCTTCGTCGGCGTCGATATTTTCTTCGTGATTTCGGGCTTCCTGATCACCGGGATCATCCAATCGGAAGTCAAGGCCGACAATTTCTCCTTCGCGCGCTTCTACGAGCGCCGCGTGCGCCGCCTGCTGCCCGCGCTCTACGCGATGATGGTGCTGACCGCGATCCCGGCGTTCCATTATCTCTTGACCTCGGAGCGGGCGGAATTTTTCCGCTCGGTCGCGGCCGTCGTCACCTTCACCTCGAACTTCTTCTTCTGGTTCCAGACCGGCTATTTCGACCACGCGGCGGTGGAGAAGCCGCTGCTGCACACCTGGTCGCTCGCGGTCGAGGAGCAGTTTTACCTCGCGCTGCCGATTTTTTTGTTCGGGCTCTTGCGCGTGGCGCGCGGCAGCCGCATCGCGCCGCCGGTCGCGCTCGGAGGGCTCATGCTCGCCTCTTTTGCGCTCAGTGTCTGGCTGATGCGCACCGACCGTTCGGCAGACGCGTTCTTCATGAGCCCGCCGCGGGCTTGGGAATTCTTGGTCGGCGGCATCGTCGCCCTCGAAGGCTTTCCGGTGCTGCGCCAAGCGTGGGCCCGGCGCGTCGCGCGCGGCATCGCGCTCGTCACGCTGGCGATCCCGATTTTTTCGCTGCGGCAGGGGCCGGGATTTCCCGGCATCAACGCGCTGCTGCCGTGCCTCGGGGCGGCCCTGTTCATCTGGAGCGGCATCGGCGTGCCCGCGCAGACGCGCGGACGATTTTCGCCGCTCTCGGTCGCAAAATTCTTCGGGCAGATTTCCTACTCGCTCTATCTGTGGCACTGGCCGCTGTTTACCTTCGCGCGGTTTTCGAAATCGAGCCTCGTGCTTGACGGCGGCGACAAGGCCGCGCTGTTCGCACTGACGGTTGCTATTTCCTATCTGTCCTGGCGCTTTGTCGAACAGCCGTTCCGCGAGCGAGCGCTGGTGCCGACGCGGCGTGCCGCGTTCCGCCTCGCGGGCGTGAGTTCGGTGGTGCTGCTGGTCGCGAGCGCGGGGGGATACGCGTTGAGCCGGGAGCCCTCGGCCTCCGATCGCGCGGCAGCAGCGCTCGATGCCTACAACAGCTATGACTTTAAGCCGTTTTATCGCTTCGGAACCTGCTTCTCGCCCGCGAGCGGCAGTTTCGGCGAGGCCTGCCTTGGCTTCGCGCCGGGCAAGACCAATGTGCTGTTGTGGGGCGACAGCTTCGCTGCGCATTATTTCCACGGGTTAAGCAAGAACAGCGATGCGCGACAGATCAACATCCTGCAGGCGACAGATCCGGCCTGCATGCCGACCTTCAACGCCGCGGCCCAAGGCGCCGCCTTTTGCCGCGACTTTGCCGCGCAGATGCAAGCGTATTTTCGCGATCACAAGCCCGACCTTGTCATCCTGTCGGCGGACTGGCTGGAATATGCCCGCCCGCCGCGGTTCGACGGCATGATCGCCGATCTCCGCAACACGGTTTCACAGCTCAGCGCATCCGGCATCCGCGTGGTGCTGCTGGGGCCCGCCGTTCAGTTCCGCTCCCGCCTGCCGTCGATGCTGATCCGCGCGCATTTGCGCGGTGTCGAGGCGAGCGCCGACGACTTCGTGCTGCCGGACATCTTCGCGCTCGATCGCATGATGCAGGCGGCGCTGCCGGCGGCCGATCGTTTCGCCTATGTCTCCGTGCTCGATGCGGTCTGCCCGCAGCGGCAATGCCCGCTCACGGTCGCCGGCGGTGTTCCGCTTGCCTGGGATCATGCGCATCTGACGGCGGAGGGGTCGGTGCATGTGATGGAGAAGCTGGTGCCGATGTTGCGGCTGAACTAACGCGTCATGTCAGCACCCCCACGATTGCGCCTATCAGGCAGGTCGTCAGCGTGCCCGAGACGATCGATTTCACCCCCAGCGCATTGATCTCCTCGCGCCGCTCCGGCGCCATGGTGCCGAGGCCGCCGATCATGATGCCGAGGCTGCCGAAATTGGCGAAGCCGCACATCGCATAGAGCATGATCAGCCGCGAGCGCGTATCGAGCGCGCCCGCGTCGAGCTTTGACAGATCGACATAGGCGATCAGCTCGTTGAGCACGGTCTTGGTGCCCATCAGGCTGCCGGCGGTGACGGCCTGCGACCAGGGCAGGCCCATCAGCCAGCACACCGGCGCCATCAGGTAGCCGAGCATCCGCTGTAGTGATATCCCGGCGCCGCCGGCGTCGGGCAGCAGGCCGAGCACGGCGTTGGCGAGATGAACCAGCGCCACCAGCACGATCAGCATCGCGACGATGTTGAGCAGGAGTTCGAGCCCGGCCGTGGTGCCCTTGACGATCGCGTCCATGGTCGAGGACGCGTGCATCTTGGGATCCTCGCCCAGCGCGCCGCCGGTGTGCCGGTTTGTCGTCTCGGGCACCATGATCAGGCTGACCAGGATCGCGGCCGGCGCCCCCAGCACCGAGGCGATCACGAAATGCGCCGCGGCGTCGGGAATCAGCGGCGCCAGCAGCGTGGCGTAGAGCACGAGCACGGTGCCGGCGATGCCGGCCATGCCGCCGGTCATCACCAGGAACAATTCGCTGCGCGTCATCTGCGCCAGATAAGGCCGCACGAACAGCGGGGCCTCGACCATGCCGAGGAAAATATTGGCGGCGGTGGAAAGCCCGACCGCGCCGCCGACCCCGAGCGTGCGCTCCAGAAGCCAGGCCATGCCGCGCACGATTGGCGGCAGCACGCGCCAGTAAAACAACAGCGTGGTCAGAACGCTCATCACCAGCACGATCGGCAGCGCCTGGAACGCCAGGATGAAATCCGCGCCGGGCGCCTTCAGATCGAACGGCAGCGGGGCGCCGCCGAGATAGCCGAACACGAACGATGTGCCGGCGCGCGAGGCCGCAGAAATCGCGCCGACGGCGTCGTTGATGACGCCGAAGGCATGCGCGACGATCGGCAACTTGATCAGGACGACCGCGGTGACGAGGGTCGCGACGAGACCGATTGCCGCCTGCCTGATCGAGACCGCACGGCGATTCTCGCCAAAGACCCACGCCAGCGCGAGCAATGCGAAGATGCCGAACGCCGATTGCAGTTGAAGCATGACACCCAAGTGGAGAGGCTGGAGTAGGGGGCTACCCCCGCCCCACGAACGGCATCTTGCTTGCCATCACCGTCATGAACAGCACGTTGGCATCGAGCGGCAGCGTCGCCATGTAGGCGACGGCATCGCCGACCGCTTTGGCGTCCATGCGCGGCTCCGGCATCTTGCGGCCGTCGGGCTGCAGCACGCCGTCGACCATGCGGTCGGTCATCGGCGTCGCCGCATTGCCGATATCGACCTGGCCGACCGCGATGTCGTAGGCGCGGCCGTCGAGATTGGTCGCCTTGGTAAGACCGGTGATGGCGTGCTTGGTCGAGGTATAGGCCGCCGAGAACGGCCGCGGCGCGTGCGCCGAGATCGAGCCGTTGTTGATGATGCGGCCGCCGCGCGGGGTCTGGTCCTTCATGATGCGGAAGGCGTGCTGCGTGCACAAAAACGGCCCGGTCAGGTTGGTGTTCACCACCGCCTGCCACTGCGCCAGGCTCAGATCCTCGAACGGGATCGCCGGCGCGCCCATGCCGGCATTGTTGAACAGCACGTCGAGCCGGCCGTAGACCTCCATCACCTTGGCGAACAGGGCGCCGATCGATCCCGGATCGGTCATGTCGGCGGAAACCGGCAGGCTCTTGCCGACATTGTCGCCGAGTTTCTGGGTTTCCTGCAGCATCTCGATGCGCCGTCCGGCGAGCACGACGGTGAAGCCGGCCTTCATCAGCGCCAGCGATGCCGCGCGCCCGACCCCGGTGCCCGCGCCGGTCACCACTGCGATCTTGTTCACCTCGGTCATTTGTTTCCTCGCCGTTTATGGTTTTGAGTTGCCGTCATTCTTGTAGGGCGGTCGCGGGATGTTCTGATGCGCCGCGCGCAGCGCCGCCGACCAGCGCGAGCGCAGATCGTGGTAATAGGGCTCGCCGGCTTCGATGCGGTGATTGAGATCGGCGTCGCAGACGTCCGAGCGCACCACCAGCACGTCGATCGGCAAGCCCACGCCGAGATTGGAGCGCATGGTCGAATCCATCGAGATCAGGCTGGTCTTGAGCGCCTCATAGAGTTCGACGTCGTAATGCATGGCGCGGTCGAGCACCGGCTTGCCGTATTTGTGCTCGCCGATCTGCAGGTAGGGCGTGTCGGTGGTGCACTCGATGAAATTGCCGGCGGGGTAGACCATGAACAGCCGCATCCGCGCGCCCTTGATCTGGCCGCCGAACAGGAAGGAGACGTCGAAGTTGATGTCTTCCGATTTCAGCGCGGTGCCTTCGGTGGCGTGCACCGCGCGGATCGCCTTTCCGATGCGCTGCGCGGCCTGGAACATGGTCGGCGCGTTCATCAGGGTCTCGACCTCGCCGGTGTGCGGGTCTTCCATCCCCTCGGTCAGGGTCGACAATACCGACTGGCTGATCGCGAGGTTGCCGGCGCTGGCGACCGCCATGATGCGTTCGCCGGGCTTGGAGAAGATATGGAGCTTGCGGAAGGTCGAGACGTTGTCGAGGCCGGCATTGGTCCGGGTGTCGGCGATCATGACCAGCCCGTCCCGCACCAGAATTCCGCAGCAATAGGTCATTTCGGTCCTCGAAAACAGACGGCGCGAAATTACTAGCGAATTTCGGCTGCTCGTCCAACCCCAAATCCCGCAGGGGCGGGCGTGGGGAGATTCGGTTTCGCGGCGTCATTGCGACCCGTTGGCTCCTCGCATGACGGAGGACACACCTCCATGACCCCGCGACGCAGATAGCGCCCGAGCGTTGCCTGAACTTGCCCTCAATGAGAACAGAGGGCGCAGGGAATGCCGGGAGCGCGTTGCACCCGCGGCCGCGTGTGCAGCAAAAAGCACACGCGTTAGCAACCACAGGTACGCCGCAATCTGCCGGCATTCCCTGCGCGATGGTTTTACGGCTTATACGTGCTCTCCCCGGGGACCGGGCTCTTTTGCCACCGTCATCCCTGAGAAGCGTGCTTCTCAGGAACTTAGCGCCAGCGTCGGGGCGCCAGGACCACACGACTTCGCCGTCCGCTTCAGGATCGCTCGTCTAGCGACACCGCTGCGTCCACCGCATCCCGCTTCCAACGTCCGTGACGACCGCGAAGCGCCCCTCTTGTGGGAGCGGGACGGCGGGAAGAATACACATTTTCCGATTTTCCGAAAGAGAAATATTTTTTGCGATACCGACTGGACAACCCAAATCAGCTTGAATCGGCTCACAAAATTAAATTTTACGCGCACGCGATTTTTCGCTCCGGGAGGCGTTCGCACGCGACGATATCGGGCAAAATTCAACTGAGTTGTGCGACGACGGGCAAATCAGTCGTGACGGCCGGCTCGTGCCGAGATGTCCAGTGTCACATCTCGACATCGGCATGATGGGAAATGACGTTTCCGAGATAGCTTCCGTCGACTTCGAACGGGGCGAGCGGCCCGTCGGTCTCCTGGGACGGCGGCCGCGAATGGCGGAAGCCAAGCTCGCTCAACTCGCCCACCATTTGCCGCATGGCATCGCGCTCGGGTCCGTCCGCGAAGGCGCGGCCGCATTCCCAGACGATGATCGCGACGCGGCCGGCCCGCAGCAGCGATTTGGCGCCGGCCAGCACCTGCGGCTCGAAACCTTCGGCGTCGACCTTGAGGATGATCCTCGCACTCGCCGCGCGCGGAAAGGCGACCAGCGCGCGGTCCAACGTCACCACGGGGACCCATTTCGACGGCCCGCGGGCGAAGGGCGGCTTGAGGCCGACGCCGCGAATGGAGTGCATCATGGTCGAATTGGACACCAGCGGCGCGATCTCGAAGTCGTCACCGCAGGCTGCGCAGACCACGGACACCTTGTCGGTCAGGGCGTTGTCGGCGACGTTTCTGACCAGAATGGCGGCATTCGCGGGATCCGGCTCGAATCCGACGACGGTGACATCGCGGGCCGGATGGGTCGCGGCCTGCAGCGTGAAAAATCCCCAATGCGCGCCGACGTCGACGAACAGATCGCCAGGCCGGATCGCCCGCTCGAGAAGATTGCGGGTCGGCAGTTCATACCCGTTCCGGAGCTCATGGGTCACGAGACAGTTGGCGCCCGCATCGGCCGCGAACTCCGCGGGAAAGCCCAGATGAAATCGCGCCTCTCCGTTTGGCAACGTCAGCGATGCCGCGAGCTGCACCCAGTTGTTCTTGACACCAAGCCTGCCCGCCATGCCGCGCCTCCGATCGGTACTACAGCCTTGCGAGGTCCGACGGCCGCCGCCGGGCAAGCAGACGCGCGCTGACTCCCGCCTTTGCGCCCTGGGCTTCTGCATGGTCGCGATGGCGATCGTGAGGCGCCGCGCACCCATCGTTGCCGGCCCGAATGCGGGGCATACCAGTCTCAAGCCGCGGCCTCTCGATCAATCCCGGACACCATTGCTACTGGATCACCCGCGCATTCGCGGGTGATGACGATTGGTATTGGGGCCGACACGGCTGGCTCGAGATTGTATTGGAAGCAGGCGAGCAACCGGATGCCCCGCGACCGGTTGGCGGCGCATGACGAGCCTTTGTGGATTACGACTGATTCTGCGATTGCCACTGTCCCGGCCGCCCGGCCTGCTCGACCTTGACCGTGACCGTCAGCGTCTCGGTGCCGCCGCCGTAGCGGGTGCCGCGCACGGGGGCGGCGCCGAGATAGTCGAGCCCGATGGCGACGCGGGCATGGGCGTCGGTGGTGCAGATGCAGTTCGCCGCATCGAAGCCGACCCAGCCGAGGCCGGGCACGAAGGCCTCCGCCCAGGCGTGGCCGGCCGGCTGATTGACCATGCCGTCGGAGCGCAGGAAATGCCCGGACACGAAGCGCGCCGGCACGCCCCCCGAGCGCGCGCAGGCGATGAAGATGTGCGCGTAGTCCTGGCACACCCCGCGCTTGCCGCCGAACGCCTCGATCGCCGAGGTGCCGCTGTTGGTGGGATCCTCATCGAAGGTCATGTGCTCGCTGACCTGCGTCATCAGCGCATGCAGGAAGCCGAGCACGTCGTCTTCGGACTCCGCGCGCAATTCGCGCGCAAACGTCGCCATCGCCGGATTGACCGTGGTCAGCGGTGTCGAGCGCAGGAACAGGCTCGGCGGAAAGCGCTCGTCGGTGCCGCGCAGCACGCCGCCGGTGTCGTGGGTCTCGATCAGGCCTTCGACCGTGATGTTGAGGTCGGCGATCGCGCCGTACGTCATCACATGCGTGACATTGCCGAACGCATCCTCATGCACGTCGAGGCGCGAGTTGGTCGAGACATCGATCTGCCATTCGGCGACGTATTGGCCGTCATGGCTGCCCGGCGTCATCCGCAGAATCTGAATGACGCCGGTCGCGGGCGGCTCGTAGCGGTAGGTGGTGGAATGAGAAATACGCAGGCGCATGAGGTGGAGTTCCGGTGAGAGCAGGGGGCGTGCGGCAAGCGCGCTATCACCTCTCCCGACGGGAGAGGTAAAGGATCTCGCCTGCGGATAGTTCAGTTCGACAACACCCTACCTCAAATCAAATACTGCTTGGTGATGATTTCGCCGAGCCGCGAATTGTCCAAAATGAATTCCTGGATGAATTCGTGCACGCCGTGCTGGAAGATGTCGTCCATGTGGCTGTGCTCGAGGCGGTTGCGGACGCCGCGGGCGTGGCGCTGGGAGGGGCCCTGCCGGCCATAAGCGACGCCGATCTGGTCGAGATTGCGCACCAGATTGCCGTAGCAGCTCGCAAGCGAGCGCGGCAGCGTGTCGTTGAGGATCAACAGGTCCGCGATCAGCCAGGGTTTCAGGGTTTCGCGATAGACCCAGTGGTAGGCGGTGAGCGCCGAGACCGAGCGCAGGATCGAGGTCCACTGATAATAATCGAGCGGGCCGCCGACATGTTCCTCCTCGGGCAACAGCACGTGATATTTGACGTCGAGGATGCGGGCGGTGTTGTCGGCGCGTTCCAGATGCACGCCCAGCCTTGAGAACCAGTAGGCGTCGTTGCGCAGCATGGTCCGGTAGGCCGAGCCGTCGAAGCGCAGCGAAGTCTCCTGCACGAACCGGAGGAACTTGGCCAGCTCCTCGCGGGTCGTCGCGCCCTTGCTCCAGACTTCCTGCAGCTCGATCCAGGCCGAGTTGATGGTGTCCCACATCTCGCTGGTCAGCGCGGTACGCACCGAGCGCGAATTGAGGCGGGCGGCCTCGATGCAGTTCCTGATCGACGAGGGATTTGCCGGCGCGAACGACAGATATTCGACGACGTTCCGCTCATTGGCGTCGTCGTAGTTCTGGTAAAAACTCTGGCTGACGCCGGCGGTCAGCAGCGCCGAATCCCATTCATTGGTCTTGCCGACATAGGCGGCCGGCAGCGCCGTGACGCGCAGGGTCGCATCGATGGTGCGGGCGAGATATTCCGCCCGTTCGACATAACGGGCGAGCCAGTAGAGGTTTTCGGCGGTGCGCGACAGCATGCGATAATTTCGCTCTCTACTCGTCCAGTATCCAGGTGTCCTTGGTGCCGCCGCCCTGGCTCGAATTGACCACCAGGGAACCCTCTTTCAGGGCAACCCGCGTCAGCCCGCCCGGCACGATGGTGGTGCGATCGCGCCCGGTCAGCACGAACGGCCTCAAGTCGACATGGCGTGGCGCCAGCCCGGATGCGGTGCAGGTCGGGCAGGTCGACAGCGCCAGCGTCGGCTGCGCAATGAAACCTTCCGGCTCGCGTTTCAACTTGTCGCGGAACGCCTCGATGGTTGCTTTCGTCGCGGCCGGTCCGATCAGCATGCCGTAACCGCCGGAGCCGTGCACTTCCTTCACCACCAATTCGGCGAGATGGTCGAGCACATAAGCGAGGTCCTTGGGTTCGCGGCAGCGCCAGGTCGGGACGTTTTTCAGGATCGGCTCTTCGCCGAGATAGAACTTCACGACGTCGGGCATGTAGGAGTAGATCGCCTTGTCGTCGGCAATCCCGGTGCCGACGGCGTTTGCCAGCGTGATGTTGCCGGCCGCATAGGCCGACATCAGCCCGGGCACGCCGAGCGCGGAATCCGGGCGGAAGGTCAAGGGATCGAGGAAATCGTCGTCGACGCGGCGGTAGATCACATCGACGCGCTTCAGCCCCTCGGTGGTGCGCATGAACACCTCGTCGTTCTTGACGATGAGGTCTCTGCCCTCGACCAGCTCGATGCCGAGCTTGTCGGCGAGGAAGGAGTGCTCGTAATAGGCGGAATTGTAGACGCCGGGCGTCATCAGCGCGACGGTCGGCTCGGCCGAGGCGGAAAGCGGCGCCACCGAGCGCAGCGCCGCCAATAGTTCGTCCGGATAGCGTTCCACCGGCGCGACGCGATGGCGGGCGAACAGGTCCGGAAACAGCCGCATCATGATCTCGCGGTTTTCCAGCATGTAGGACACGCCCGAAGGCGTGCGCGCATTGTCCTCCAGCACGTAGAAATCTGCCGCATCGACCCGGATGATGTCGATGCCGGCGATGTGGACGTAGACGTCGTGCGGCACGGCCTGGCCGTTCATCTCCGGGCGGAATACCGGGTTCTGGAAGATCAGGTCGTCGGGGATGATCCCGGCGCGCAGGATGTCGCGGCCGTGATAGATGTCGCGCAGGAACAGGTTGAGCGCGCGTACCCGCTGCTTCAGGCCCTTTTCGAGGATGGTCCATTCCTGCCCGGACATGATCCGCGGGATCACGTCGAAGGGGATCAGCCGCTCCTGGGCCTCGGCATCGCCGTAGACCGCAAACGTGATGCCGATCCGGCGGAACAGCAGTTCGGCTTCCTGCCGACGGTATTCAAGAGCGTCCGGCGGCGTCTCCTTCAGCCAGCGGGACAGCTCGTGGTAGGCGGGGCGAAGATCGCCGCCGGGGCCGTTCATTTCATCGAATGCGACTGCCATTAGACCTGACTGCTGTTCGGAGCCATGCCAAAAAACCTTGCCAAGATACCATGCCAACACAGTGCATGACTTAAAGGGGTGGTAGCAAGGCCCGGGCCAGCACGGTATGCATTGGCGGACGGCATTTGCTATTGCTAGCACCGGGGCTGCCTGAAAAAATGGCTGCCGGGTGCTTATTTCGGCAGCAAATCCCCGTGACTTCCAAATCCCCGTGACTTCAAGGTGTTGCCCCGGCAGCTTCACAAGCTACAAGCGGGGGATACGGGGAAGGTCTAAAGGCGTGGGTCAGGTTCTTGGTCAGGTTAGGGAGAGGTCATGAGCGACATCGTCACCGCGGGGATATTGGTGATCGGCGACGAGATCCTGTCCGGGCGGACCAAGGACAAGAATATCGGCTTCATCGCCGAATACCTGACCAATATCGGGATCGACCTGAAGGAGGTGCGGGTCGTTGCCGACGAGGAGGCGGAGATCATCGCGGCGCTGAACGCGCTGCGTCACCGCTACGACTATGTCTTCACCACCGGCGGCATCGGGCCGACCCATGACGACATCACCGCCGACAGCGTCGCCAAGGCGTTCGGCGTCGGCATCGACCATCACCCCGAGGTGGTGGCGCGCTTCAAGGAGCGCTGGGGCGCGCAGGATCTGAATGAAGCGCGGCTGCGCATGGCGCGGATTCCCGACGGCGCCGAGTTGATCCAGAGCGCGACCATCCTGGCGCCGGGATTCAAGATCGGCAATGTCGTGGTCATGGCCGGCGTGCCCTCGATCATGCAGGCGATGATGGACATCGTCGCTCCCAAGCTGAAATCGGGCCTGCGGATGCTCTCCGATACGGTTCGCGCCAATGCGCGGGAAGGCGACATCGGCGGTCCGTTGCGGGAAATCGCCAACGCCCACCCCGACACCATGATCGGCAGTTATCCCTTCACCGACGAAGACAAGAAGCCGAACACCAATCTGGTGGTGCGCTCGCGCGATCCGGAAAAGCTCAATGCGGCAATGACGGCGGTGAAGGAAATGCTGGCGGGACTGAACGTGACGCGGTAGCGGACCGGTCATTCGAGGACAGCGACGTGATACGGAATATGTGAGGGGAATGATGATGGCGGAGCATCCGGAGCTGAGCGCGGAGGAACGGACCGGCAAGGCCTTCCCGGTGTCGTGGGACCAGTTCCACCGGGATTGCCGGGCGCTGACCTGGCGGCTCAACGAGGTCGGCCCGTTTCATGCGGTGATCGCGATCACCCGCGGCGGACTGGTGCCGGCGGCGATCGTGGCGCGCGAGCTCGGCGTGCGCATCATCGATACCGTCTGCATCGCAAGCTACGACCACACCAAGCAGGGCGATCTGAAGGTCTTGAAAAGCATTTCGGCCGACACCGCCGCGCTCGGCGGCGGCACCGGCAAGGGGCTTCTGATCGTCGACGACCTCGTCGATACCGGCAAGACCGGGCGAATGGTGCGCGATCTGATTCCGGACGCGCATTTCGCCACCGTCTACGCCAAGCCGAAGGGACGGCCGCTGGTGGATACCTTCATCACCGAGGTCTCGCAGGACACCTGGATCTTCTTTCCCTGGGACACCGCACTGTCGTTCCAGCCCCCGATCCGCGACGGCGCGGCGTGATTTTGCCGTCATTGCGAGGAGCGTAGCGACGAAGCAATCCATTCTTTCTTTAGGTGGCGAGTATGGATTGCTTCGCTGCGCTCGCAATGACGCCCGGGGTGATTAGTCGGGCTAGCCCATGCCGCTGCAAAACCGTGTCACGCCGACGGGCGAGATCATCGCCACCCCGCACCGCGGGCTGTTCACCGGCAATCGCGGCATCATCCACGACCCCGCGACCAGGACGCTGCTCCGAAAACGCTGGTCGACCCCGGCCTGGCTCACTTGCGTCTGCGAATTCCGCGGGCGCAGGCGCAAGGTGATGGGCGGCCGCAGCTGGACCGAGCTGTTCTTTCTCGATGAGGCGACCGCATTCGCGGCCGGGCACCGTCCGTGCTTCTACTGCCGGCGCGAGGACGCGAACCGCTTTCGCGCGGCGTGGGAGGAAGGCAACGGTGTGAATGATCAGCTGGCGGGCGAGATCGACGCGGTATTGCACCGGGAGCGGTTCGCCAGCGGCAAGAAATTGCACCCGCTGCCGATGCGGCTGGAAAAATTGCCCGACGGCGCGATGGTGCAGCAGGGGACCGACAGCTACCTGATCGCGCAGGGCCGCGCGCTGTTGTGGTCGCCGGCGGGCTATCGCCAAGCGACTGCCACGCTGAACGATGCCATGCTGCTGACGCCGCCCTCGACCGTGCGGGCGTTCAGCGCCGGCTATCGGCCGCTGCTGCATCCGAGTGCGAATTTCGTAGGCATATCGCCAGCCCAGTTCGGCGGCCGGCCGTTCTCGTCGACGCTCATCTGCGAAGACGCTAACGATTTACCAGGCGTATCGCACCACGCCCTTGCCGGCGTAGCTGCGGGTGACGTCGGAGAACTCGCCTTCGAAGGTAGCGGCTGCGGACCAGCCGCTGGGCCATTTGATCTCGGCGGAAGCCGTTGTCAGCGCGGAGTTGCTCGCCTGTGCCGCGCCGTTCACGACGAAGCTCGCGCCGGGCAGCGTTTGGAAGGTGGCGCCGATGTCGCGATCGGGATCGAAATCATGCGCCCAGGCGAAGCGGCCACGCAGAGTCAGGATGGCATTCTGCATCGCATAGGATTTGTCGGTGCGGATGCCGAGCTCGCTGCGGGTATCGGTGACTTCCCTGGCGCCATAGGCCAGCGCGAACGTGTTGGCGCTGGAGAGAACAGACTCCGCGTAGGCCGGCAGATCGAAGGTGGTGAATTGTGCAGCGGCATAAGGTGTGATGCCGATGTCGCCCATCACTGGCGTGACGAAGCGATAGCCGCCCTCGACCCGGCCTGAGAAGGCGTTGGCGTTGAATTCGGCGCGCAACTGATCGATGCCGGCAACCGTCACCATGCGGTTTGTGGTAACGTCCTGCCAGCCATAAGCCAGCGCGCCGGAGATATAAGCCTGACCGACGGTTTGACGAATGAAGGCTCCGGCCTGGAACAGATCGGAATGTCCGCTGCCGCTATTGGCGACACTGAAGCCGGTCCCGCCGCCGGCGAGCGCAAAGCCCGCAAGCGTGTATGGCGAGATGCGATAGTCGGCGCCCTCGGCAGTCCCGTAAATGCGAGAGGTCGCGCTGTTGGAGCCAAGCGCGGTATTGCCGTCGGTAGTCAGCGAACCGCCGAAACCGGCCGCCCACACGCTCCAGCGTCCCTCGAACGGTACGACGGGAGCCTTGGTGAACATGGCATTGGCGTCGCGTGCGTCGCCGGTTGCTTGCGTGGAGGCATAGCCGGTTGGCGTGCCGCCCGACGCTGCAAAATCATCGCCGCGTCCCGCGCGACAAACGGATCGGTCATCACCCCCATGAACTGCGTCATGGCGTCGAAGGTGGCCTGCTGCGATCCGGTCGCGGTCTCGCCTGAGACCTGGCTCAGCCCGGTCGGCGTCAGCGTTCCGAACACCATGGGAATGCCGCCGGTGGTGTTGAAGAAGCTGATCAGTGCGTTACCGACGTTCCGCTGATTGACGTTGAGGCCGCTGCCAAAGTTCGGGAAGCTCAGCGCCAGGTTCAGATAGGCGTGGGTGGCATCGTAGCCCAGCGTCGGCGTGAAGTTCGAGGGCAGGTTGGTGTTGACGAGCGAGCCGAAGGTGCCGCTGACGCCGCCGGTCGCGATCAGGAGGGTGTATTGCTTGCTGACATAGCTTCCCGCCGCATAGGTGGCCTGGACCGTGGCGCCGCCCAGCGTCGCATTACCCGTGACGCTGGCGAACGACGACGTCGTCGGATTGATCTGCACCATGTAGAGGGCGCCGGATTGCAGGGCCAGATTACCGGTGATGGTCATCGATGAGCCCGGCGTGCCGTTGCCCGGTGCGAACACGCCGCCATTGTTGATCGCCACCGTCAACGGATCGATGGCGCCGACGCCGGTCAGCACGCCGCCCGAATTCACCGCAACGCCGGATGTGCCGGTGATCGTCCCGTCGACGCGCAGCGTGCCACCGTTGACGGTGGTCGCGCCGGTGTAGGCGTCGGTGCCGGCGACGATCGTGGTGCCGGCCGTGGTGGTCAGGCTTGCCGTACCCCCGATGCCGTCGAGCGTGCCGCCGGTCGAGCTGATTGGCGCGTTCAGCGAACCGTTCTGCAACGTGCCGCCGCTGAGAGCGACCGCGGCTTGCGTCTGCGTGGTGCCGCCGAGGTCGAGCGTGCCGCCTGCAATCGTCGTCGTCCCGGTGGTCGCGCCCAATGTACCCGCGCCCGAAATCTGCAGCGTGCCGCCGTTGACCGTCGTGCCACCGCTATAGGTGTTGGCGGTTGCGAGGATTGTGGTCCCGGCCTTGGTGGTGAGGCTTGCGGTACCCCCGATGCCGTTGATGGTGCCGCCGGTCGAACTGATCGGCGCGTTCAGCGAACCGTTCTGCAATGTGCCGCCGTTGAGATTGACCGCGGCCTGCGTCTGCGTGGTGCCGCCGAGGTCGAGCGTGCCGCCTGCGATCGTGGTCGTCCCGGTGGTCGCGCCCAGCCTACCTGCGCCCGAAAGCTGCAGCGTGCCGGCGTTGACCATCGTGCCGCCGGTGTAGGTATTGGCCGCCTGAAGCAGCAAGGTGCCGGCGTCGTTCTTGACCAGGGTGCCTGCTGACGCGCCGTCGGAGATAACGCCTTGCAATGTGGTGGTGGTCGCACTGGCGATGTCGAGCGTCGAGGAGCCGGCGATCTTGAAGGCGCGGCCACTGGCGAGCGTCGCCGTGGCCGTTACCGCCAATGTGCCGCCGTTCGCGATGACCACGCCATTGGCGGCATTGCCGAGATTTGCGGTCGCGGCGATCGAAAGCGTGCCCGCGCTGATGTTGACGTTGCCGGTGAAATCGTTGGTGGCGGAAAGAATCAGGGTGCCAGCGCCAGTCTTGTTGAGTGCGGTGGTGACGCCGCCGGTGTTCAAGCCGGTGCCGCTGATGGTGTTGGCATAAGTGACCGTGCCGCTGGATACGCCGATGTTGGCCATGACGCCATTGATGAAGATCGCAGCGCCCAGTCCGTTGCCACTCGCGCCCGCCGTCCCGTTGAACGCACTCGGGCCTTGGCCGACACCGGCACTGCCGGCGGCGCCGCCGGTCACGGCGACGGCGGAGATTGGCGAATCGAGAATGGTCAGGGTGCCGCCGGTGGCGACATAAATGGCGCCGCCTCGCGCGCTGCCGCCGGACCCGCCGAAGCCGCCATCCGCTCCGGGGCCTTGGCTGCCGTTATTGTTGGTCACGCCGTCGCCGCCGCTCCCGCCGTTGCCGCCATTGGCATTGCCGGCGCCGCCGGCATTGTTCGCCGTGTAGGACGTGCTGCTGGTGGTGCCGGAGCCGCCGCCACCGCCACCGCCGTCGCCCAGCGTTGCTCCCGCGGTGCCGGTCGTGCCTTGCCCGCCCGCGTGTCCGCCGGTGCCGCCGGCGCCGCCGCCGCCGCTGGCACCACCATTATTCGCCGCGCCACCGGCACCGCCATTGCCGCCGTTGACCGGATCCGAGGCCGTGTTCTGCGCGCTGCCGCCGCTGCCACCGGTACCGCCGGTGGCGGTGTTGCCGGTGAAGGTCACCGCGGCGAGCGTGACATTGGCGCCGCTGCCGACGAACAGCCCGCCGCCCGCACCGAGACCGCCGCCGCCGCCACCGCCCGAGCCGTAAGACAGTCCGCTACTGTAGAAGCCGTTCTGTCCGTTCTGCCCGTTGCCGCCGAGCGCTGCGGTGTTGGTGACTGCAAGGCTCGAGATGTTGACGGTCGGCGCGTTGGCACCGTTGACCGCGATGCCTTGGAAGGCGGCCGCGCCGTTGATGGTCTGGCTGTTGCCGGTGATGTTTACCGTGACGTTGGCATTGTTGGCCTGAAGTTGCGCGAGCGAACTCGATAGCGTGAAACCGCTGGTGATGTTGATGCTGACGGTCGAGCCTGCGCCGGCCGCAGCGACCGCGGCCACCGCGGTGTTCCAGTCGGTCTGGTTGGCCACATCGATGGCCATGGCCTCGGTGGCGAACAGACTTGCCGCGCAAACGATCGAGCATGTGAGCCATCGCCTAGAACGCGGTTTCGCCAAAATCGGCGCAACAAAAATCAATCGCGCAAGCCAAACCATCCCACCCCCCGGCAATAAAAAGGCAAAAATTAACAGATGTAACGGCGATTTTACACGGAACCCACTGGCGGCATTGAGAAATATTGGTGGTAGGCTTGTCAAGCGCAGGAAAGACACAATGCTTGCGAAAAAATGCCGTTATTGGGAGCGGAGGCCCAAAAATGGTCAGTACTGCCGATTGTCAATAAATTACCCACCGGCTACGTGCGCCGGAAGTTGCGATCGATCTTTGGCAACAAACATCGTTGAAGCCACGTCATTTCGCTGCGGAACACTTCATCTCGCTGCGGAAGAAGGCTCACCGTGCCCGCGGCAGACCTCACCGCAACGGATGGCCGTTCTCGTCGACGCTCATGCGGGAATCCCGCAAGGTCCATTCCTTGATGATCTGCCGGCATTTTCGCAGCTCGGCTGCATCGGGCGCGGCGCCCGTGGATTGCGCCTGCGGCGCGCGATCGACCATGGCCTTGCAGGCATTGAGCCGGTCGCGCTCGCCGGGCGCACCCGACGCCGCGCTGGCAAGCAGCACCAGCGGTATCGCGACCACGCACGACGACGAGACACGTATCATCCGAGCCGCTGCCGCGCCAGCTTGGCTCCGGCGCCGAGCGCCATCAGCTTGGCTTCGGCGATATCGCGGCGCATCGGCGCCATGCCGCAATTGGTGGTGGCGACAATGTTGCCCATCGGCACGAACTTCAAGACATCCTCGATTACCTTGACGACGTCTTCCGCGGTCTCGACCGTGTCGCTGGCGACATCGATCACGCCGGCCTGCACCACCTTGCCCTTGAGCAGCGCCAGCAATTCCAGCGGCACCTTGGAGTTACGGCACTCGATCGCGACCTGCTGGATCGAGCTGTTGTCGATGGCCGGAAAGATATCCTCGTATTGGCGCCACTGGTTGCCCAGCGTCTCTTTCCAGTCGGTATTGGCCTTGATGCCGTAGCCGTAGCAGATGTGCACCGCAGTGGCGCAGGTCAGTCCCTGCGCCGCGCGCTCGAGAGCCTTGATGCCC
The DNA here is from genome assembly GCA_963777475.1 of uncultured Alphaproteobacteria bacterium. Lineage (GTDB taxonomy): Bacteria > Pseudomonadota > Alphaproteobacteria > Rhizobiales > Xanthobacteraceae > Bradyrhizobium. The sequence goes on along the minus strand of CAVZQX010000037.1, from coordinate 44,242 downwards.
CAATCGTTGACCTCGTCCATGTAGACGTTGAACGCCGGCTCGTCGAACTGGATGACGTCGACGCCGTCGACAGCCAAGGCCCTGGCTTCCTCGTTCAGGAGTTCGGCGAAGGCGAACGCCATCTTGACGCGGTCGCCGTAATATTTGTCGGCAATGGTGTCGATGATGGTCATGGGGCCGGGCAGGGTGAATTTCAGCTTGCGCGCGGTGTGGGTCCGGGCGACGCGGGCCTCATCGGCATGAACGCGGCCCTTGAGTTTCAACGGCGCCACCACCTGCGGCACCATCGCCTTGTAGCGGTCCTTGCGGATGCCCATCTCGACCTTGTGAGCGAAATCGATGCCCTCGATCTTCTCCAGAAAGCCATGGACGAAATGCTGCCGCGCCTGCTCGCCCTCGGTGACGATGTCGATGCCGGCATCTTCCTGCAGCTTGATCGCCAACAGCGTCGCGTCGCGCTTGGCGCGCGCGAGCTCGTCGCCGGATGATTTCCACGGCGCCCATAGCGTATTGGGCTCGGCCAGCCATTCCGGCTTCGGCAGGGAGCCTGCGATCGTGGTTGGAAACAGCATGGGTCCTCCCCGTCAGGTTTCTGATTGAGCGCCTGTCTGCCATGTCTTATGGTCGAGGTACAGAACAACAAACGTCGACCCGGCCGGCCGGAGAGCGCGGAAAGCGCGTCTTGAAGCTCTGGGGTCGCGGCTCGCCTCAACCGGGGAAACCATGATCGACCTCCATTACGCGCCGACGCCGAACGGCTGGAAAATCTCGATCATGCTGGAGGAATTGGGGCTCCCTTATAAGGTCATTCCCGTGAACATCCGCGCCGGCGACCAGTTCAAGCCGCACTTTCTCGCGATCAGTCCGAACAACCGGATTCCGGCGATCGTCGACCACGCGCCGCCGGATGGCGGCGGGCCGTTTTCGGTATTCGAGACCGGCGCGATCTTGATCTACCTCGCCGACAAGGCCGGGCGGTTGCTTCCCTCGGAGATGCGGGCGCGCTCGCAAGTCATCCAGTGGGTGATGTGGCAGATGAGCGGCCTTGGCCCCATGCTCGGCCAGCACGGCCATTTCGCGCTCTATGCGCCAGAGAAAATCCCCTATGCGATCGAGCGCTACCGCGACGAGGCGGCGCGGCTCTACGGCGTGCTCGACCGCCAGCTCGGCAACACCGGCGCCTATGTCGCCGGCGGCGATTATTCGATCGCCGACATCGCCTGCTTCCCCTGGACCATGACCCACAAGGCGCAGGGCTTCACGCTCGACGATTATCCCAACATCAAGCGCTGGTACGCCACGGTCCGCGCCCGGCCGCAGGTGCAGGCCGGGCTTGCGATCGGCAAGTTCGTGAAGGAGCCGTTCGACGAGGAGGCGCGCAAGAACATGTTCGGTCAAAAGGCGAAGGAGCTCGCGGAGAGGAAGTGAGAGTCGCTCCGTCGTCATTGCGAAGAGCGCAGCGACGAAGCAATCCATTCTTTCTTTCCTCGGCGGGATGGATTGCTTCGCGGAGCCTGTCATCGGGCGCGCATTCGCGCGACCCGTTGGCTCGCAATGACGTGGTTAGAGACCCATTCAACAACGAAAGTAGCGCAAGCGGCGCGACAGCAAAAAAGGAAACGCCATGATCGAATTCTTCTTCGACTGCTCCAGCCCCTGGACCTATCTCGCCTTCCACAACATCCAGCCGCTGGCCAAGGAGTTCGGCCAGGAAATATCATGGCGGCCGATCCTGGTCGGCGGCATCTTCAACACCATCAACCCCAGCGTCTATGCGACGCGGGAACATCCGGTGCCGGCCAAGCTCGCCTACCAGAAAAAGGACATCGCGGATTGGGCCCGCTCCGCCGGCCTTGCCATCAAGATGCCGCCGACGGTGTTTCCGGTGAACAGCGTCAAGGCGATGCGCGGCTGCATCTGGCTGGGTAAGGACATGGCGCCGTTCGCGCGCGCGGCGTTCGAAACCTACTGGGGCGAGGATCAGGACATCTCGCAGGATGCGGTGCTGACCGAGATCTGCAAGCGCGTCGGCGTCGAGCCCGCGAAGTTCTTCGCTGGCATCGGCCAGCAGGCGATCAAGGATCAGCTCAAGGCCAATACCGACGAAGTCATGGCCCGCGGCGGCTTCGGCTCGCCGACCATCTTCATCGACAAGACCGACATGTATTTCGGCAACGACCGCCTGCCGCTGGTCCGCGAAGCTCTTTCGCGCGCCAGGGATCGTGCGGCCTGATGCCGAGCGCGGTCGTCTGCCGCGAGCTCGGGCCGCCCGAGCGCATGCGCCTGGAATCATTTCCGTCGCAGCCGCTGGCGCCGGGGCAGGTCCGCGTCGCCATTCGCGCCGCGGGGATCAATTTTCCCGACATCCTGATGGCGGCGGGGGACTATCAGCTCAAGCCGGAGCTGCCGTTCACGCCGGGGGTGGAGGCCGCGGGCGACGTCGTCGAGGTCGATGGCGCGGCGCCTGGCGTCGCGGTCGGCGACCGGGTGATCGTCAAGATGCGGCACGGCGCCTATACCGATGAGGCGGTGGTGGTGCCGTCGCAGCTCGCGCGGCTACCGTCGAATTTCGACTATGCGGAGGGCGCGACGTTTCTGGCGGCGCACGGCACGGCGTACCATGCCCTTGTCGACCGCGGGCAGCTCCGCGCCGGCGAAGTGCTGCTGGTGCATGGTGCCGGTGGCGGCGTCGGGCTTGCGGCGGTCGAGATGGGCAAGATGCTGGGCGCGATTGTGATCGCGGCGGCGTCATCGGAGGAAAAGCTCGAGGTCGCGCAGGCGAGGGGCGCCGATCATCTGGTAAAGTATTCCCGCGAGCCGTTCCGCGACGCGGTCAAGCGCATGACCTGTGGCCGCGGTGCCGATGTTGTGTTCGATCCCGTCGGCGGGCCAGTGTTCGAGGACAGCGTGCGCTGCATCGCCTGGGGCGCGCGACTCTTGGTGATCGGATTTACCGGCGGCATCGGGCTTGCCCGCACCAATCTGCTTTTGATCAAGGGCGCGAGCGTGCTCGGCGTGCGCGCCGGCGAGGCGGTGCGGCGCAATCCGGCCGCGGGCGAAGTGCGGATCAAGGCGCTGTTGGAATGGGCGGAGCAAGGAAAAATCCGCCCCAACGTCTCGCACCGGCTGCCGCTGGAAGATTTCGCAAGAGCGATGCGGCTGCTGATCGAGCGCAAGGCGATCGGCCGCGTGGCGTTGATCACGTAGTCGTCATGCCCCGCCAACCGGTCCGGCCTCCGGCCGGCCGGATGACAGGCTCCGGCGGGCATCCAGTACGCCGCGGCTTCTCGATTCAACAACCGGAACCGGCGTTTACTGGTTCACCTGCCTTCGCGGGTAATGACGGCTGGGGTGAATGCCACGCCCTCCGCCTCTACCGATACTCCCGCTCGTCCCACCACGGAAAATAATCCGGCATGTCGCTCGACACCTTGTCCGTGAACTTCGCCGGAGCGCTTTTCCAGGAACGACACCACGCCTTCCTTCACGTCGGCCGAGCGGCCGCGCGAGTAAATGCCGCGGCTGTCGACCTTGTGGGCTTCCATCGGATCGTCGGCCCCGAACATGCGCCACATCATCTGCCGGATCAGCGCGACCGACACCGGCGCGGTCTTGGCGGCGATCTCCTTGGCCAGCGCGCGCGCGCGTCGGCAACAATTCGTCCGGCGGCACCACCTTGCTGACGAGGCGGCCGGCAAGCGCCTCCTGCGCCGGAAACACCCGGCCCGGTATAGCACCATTCCAGCGCCTGCGAGATGCCGACGATGCGCGGCAGGAACCAGCTCGAAGCCGCTTCCGGCACGATGCCGCGCCGGGAGAACACGAAGCCGAAGCGCGCGGCTTCGCTGGCGATGCGGATATCCATCGCGAGCTGCATGGTGACGCCGATGCCGACCGCCGGCCCGTTCACCGCGGCGATCACGGGTTTCAGGCATTTGAAGATGCGCAAGGTGAGCTGACCGCCGCCGTCGCGCACGGCTCGTCGCTGTAATCGACCTTGCCGTCCGCGAGGCGCTTCACGGGCCCGCGCCGCGCATCGCGGTCGAACGTGTCGGCGCCGGCGGAAAGATCGGCGCCGGCGCAGAAGCCGCGGCCCGCGCCGGTGACGATGATGGCGCGGATGTCGTCGTCCTTGTCGGCCTGGTCGAACGCGTCGATCATCTCCCGCTGCATGGCGGCGTTGAAGGCGTTGAGCTTGTCGGGGCGGTTCAGCGTGATGGTGAGGATTTGTTCGGCGACCTCGTATTTGATGGTCTCATACGCCATGGGGTTTCCTTCCTGTTTCGTATTTTTTTAATTCGTCATTCCGGGGCAGAGCCAACGGGTCCGCGCAAAGCGCGGCCTCGATGCCAGCTCCGCGACGATGCCCGGAATCCATAACCACCATCGTGAGTATGGATTCCGGGCCTGCGCGCATGACGATCGCGTGTATGCCGAGAGCGCTTACTTCCTTGGCGGGCTCGGCCACGGCCGTTGTGCACCCCGCAGGCCTTCGAACGCTTTCGCCATGCCGAGCACGCCGACGTCGTCGAAGCGGCGGCCGACGATCTGGACGCCGATCGGAAAACCCTTCGAGTCGTAGCCGCCATTGATCGAGACGGCCGGATTCTCCGACATGTTCCACGGCACGGTGTAGCCGATGTGCTCGAACGGTTTTTCGGGATCGTGCACGGGGGAGGCAAGCTCGGCGGCGAAATTGACCACCGGCGACACCGGCGAGATCACATAGTCCAGATCGCAGAACAGCTTTGCCGCCGCGGCGCGGATCGCCATGGTGGCGTTGAAACCCCTGATGACGTCGACGCCGGACAGCTTGGTCGCCTTCTCCGCCCACTGATAGATATAGGGCAGCGTCTTGCCGCGCTCGGCGGGTGTGAGCTTCTCCAGATCGTCCCACATCCGCGCGCGCCAGAAATTGTCGAGCCCGTCGAGCATCTCGCGGGTCAATATACCATCGATCTCGGTGATGACGGCGCCGGCGGATTCGAAGGCCTTCGCCGCCTTCACGGCGACGTCGCGGACCGGCTTCTCCAGCGATTGCCCGACGCCGATATCCAACATCAGGCCGAGGCGCAGCTTGCGCGGCGATTTCTCCAGCGCCTTCCAGTTGAGGCTGTCGGGCGGCAGGCTCATGCCGTCGCGGCGATCGGGTTTCGACAACACGCTCATCATCAGCGCGGCGTCATCGACAATGCGCGTCATTGGGCCGGCGACGCGGCCGACATAGTAGGGGTCGATCGGCACGCGGCCGAGGCTCGGCTTCAACCCGACCAGGCCGCACCAGCCTGACGGCAGCCGCACCGAGCCGCCGATGTCGGTGCCGAGATGCAGCGGGCCGTAGCCGGCGGCACCGGCGGCGCCCGCGCCGGCGCTGGAGCCGCCGGGGTTCTTGGTGAGATCCCAGGGATTGCGGGTGAGGGGATGGAAGCTGGAGAGCCCGGACGACAGCATGCCGTAATCCGGCATCGTGGTCTTGGCGAAGATGATGGCTCCGGCCTCGCGCAGGCGCGCCGCGGGCGGCGCATCGGCGGCCGCCGGTACCAGCTTGACGCTGGCCGCACCCAGCGGCACCGGCTGGCCCTTGGTGGCGATGTTGTCCTTGATGGTTACGGATACGCCGTCGAGCACGCCGGTGGCCTCGCCCTTCTGCCAGCGTTCGGTCGAGGCCTTGGCGGCCGCGCGCGCGGCGTCAGGGTCGAACAGATACAGCGCCTTGATGTGCGGCTCCCACGCCGCGACATGCGTCAGCACGTCTTCCAGCACCTCGGACGGCGAGAACTGCTTGGCCTTGAAGCCCGCGATCAGGTCGACGGCGGAAAGGTCGTGTAGCGAGCTGACCGCCTCTTGCGCCGGTTTATGCATGGGAGCCCGCCGGAAGCCGGGTTTCGATGATGCGCGCGAACACGCTGGCGCCGATCGGCAGAATCTTGTCGTCGAGCACGTAACCGGGATTGTGCACGGGCACCGAGCCGTCATGGCCGACCCAGAAATAGGCGCCGGGTATCGCCTGCATCATGTCGGCGAAATCCTCGCTGCCCATCTTCGGCGTCGTTCGGGTGATGACCTTGGCCGGGTCGACCACCGTGCGCGCCGCTTGCTCGACCACGCGCGATTGTTCCTCCTGGTTCACCAGCACGCTGAAAGTGTCGCGGATATCAGCCACGATCTCGACCTGGAAGGCCGAGGCGATGCCGGCGCAGATCGTGCGCATGCGCTCGCGGATCAGCGCGCGTGCCTCGTCGGAAAAGGCGCGCACGGTGCCGCAGAGCTTTGCCTCGCCCGGAATCACGTTGTAGGCGGAGCCCGCATGGATCTGGGTGATCGACAGCACCGCCGCCTTCAACGGATCGACGTTGCGGCTGACGATGGTCTGCAGCGCCTGTCCGAGCGTCATCGCGATCACCACCGCATCCTTCGAGCGCTCCGGCATCGCGCCGTGCGCGCCATAGCCGTGAATGGTGATGTCGAAGAAGTCGGCGCCGGCCATCGCCGGTCCCGGCAGGATCGCGATCTCGCCATGGTTGAGGTCGGGCGCGTTGTGCAGGCCGTAGACCTCGTCGCAGGGGAATTTCGTAAACAGCCCGTCCTTGATCATGGCGCGCGCGCCGCCGAGGCCTTCCTCGGCCGGCTGGAAGATGAAATGCACGGTGCCGTCGAAATTCCGGGTTTCAGCGAGGTAGCGCGCGGTGCCGAGCAGCATGGTGGTGTGGCCGTCATGGCCGCAGCCGTGGAAGCGGCCGGGAATGGTCGAGCGCCATTTCAGATTGGTGTTCTCCTCCATCGGCAGCGCGTCCATGTCGGCGCGCAGGCCAATGCGTTTTCCGCTCGCGCCCTTGCCCTTGAGCACGCCGACCACGCCGGTGCCGCCGAGGCCGCGATGCACCTCGATGCCCCACTGTGTCAGCTTGTCGGCAACGATGCCGGAGGTGCGTACCTCTTCAAAGCCGATCTCGGGATGGGCGTGCAGGTCGCGGCGGATCGCGGTAAGTTCGTCGGCAAAGGCGTCGATGCGGTCGATGGTGGGCATGTCTGTTATCCGGTTGCAGAAGAAATTGAACTTGATTTGGCGGGCGTGAAGGCGGGGCCGTTCGGCTTGATGCGAATGCCCGGGCGCAGCCGCGTCCACGGCAGCGTCGCGGGATCGGCCGGCATCGCGCCGGGCGCGGCGCAGATCAGCAGTTTTTCGGCGATCGGCTCGAAATCGGCGCGGAAATGCACCGAGCTCTTGTTGACCAGGATCGCCTGTTCGGTCGGCTCGATGCCGACATAGCGATACATCGACTGGTCCGCGAGCTGCGCCTTGTGCGAGGAGACCACCACGCGGACGTCGCCGATCCGCAAACACGCCGACGGACCCATCTCCATGTCGCGGCCGCCATAATAGGGCCCGGTCGCGACGAAGTTTCCGTCGGACAATGTTTCGACGACAAACGTCTCGTGGTACGGCGCGTCGCCCGATATGCCGGACTTGCCGCCGAGCGCGAGCGTCACGGTCGCGCCGACGCCGGCTTGATGCGCGGCCTTGGCGGATTCCGGGTCGTAGATCACGCCGGTCGCGGCGCGTACGGCATTGTTGCGAACCAGCGCGCGCAGCATCCCGGTGGTGTCGGAATCGCCGCCGGCGCCGGGATTGTCCTGGGTGTCGGCGATGACGATGGGCTTCTTCGCGGATTTCGCCAGTTCCATCGCATGACGCACGCCTTCGTCGGGCGAATAGATTTTGCCGTCGAAATCGTCTTCGTGGCTCTCAACCAGCGCGGCGAGCTTGTCTGCGGCTGCATCGGCATCGGCTTGCGTTTTGCCATAGGCGAATACGCTCGGCCCGCAATCGGCAAAATCGGCGGCTGGAAAGCCCGGCGCAAAGGACAGCGTCGGCACTGCCTCGCTCTCCAAGGCCGCGAGCTTCTCGTAAATGCCCTTGGTCGGCTGGTCGTTGGTGCACTGCCAGCTGATCGGAATCAGGAACGGCAGTTGCCGGAATGCCTTGGCGAAGCGCTGCTTCGTCTTGAGCAGCAGCGCGAGATGGTTTGCCGCCGCGCGGCCGGTGTCGGCCATGTCGACATGCGGATAGGTGCGATAGGCGATGAGTGCGTCGGCATGCTCCACCATCTCGGTGGTCACGTTGGCGTGCAGATCGAGGCTGGCCACCAGCGGCAGCTCCTTGCCGATCACTTTCCGGACGCGTGCGAGAATCTCGCCTTCGCCGTCGTCGAGATGCTCGGTTACCATGGCGCCGTGCAGGTCGAGGTAGATGCCGTCGAGCGGGCCGGCCGCCGCGATGCCGTCGATCATCACCTTGACGATGCGTTCGAATGCGTCTTTGGTGACATGCGCGCAGGGACTGGCGCCGCATGAGATGGTCGGCACCAGTTCCCAGCCTTTGGCCTCGGCGGCTTCGACGAAGCCCGCGATCCCGGCATTCATGCGGCGCATGGTCTTGAGCACACCCGCGCCAAGTGCCATCGAGGGAAAGCCGCCGCCGTGTACGAAATCGTCATAGGTCGCCTTCGTCGGCGCGAAGGTATTGGTCTCGTGCAGGAAGGCGCCAACGGCGATGCGGGTCATCAATTCTGTCTCACCGAGTTATTCGCGCGTGACGTTAGACTCGTCATTGCCGGGAGTGCAAGCGACCAAGCAATCCCGTTTTGCATGACGAGCGAGCGTCCCGTCATTGCGTCGACCCGTCGGCTCGCAATGACGGCTATTCCGCAGCCCCGGCCATCGCGACGGGCCGGAAATTCGCGAAATCCCAGCCGCGTCCGGGGGCGGCCTCGAGGAGGGCGCGGGTATAGGCCTGTTGCGGATGGGTCAAGACCTGCGCGGCCGGGCCCTGTTCGACGATCCGGCCGTGCTGCATCACGGCAACCTCGTCGCAGATTTGGGCGGCGACCCGCAGATCGTGGGTGATGAACAACAGCGCGATCCCGAGCCGGGTCTGGATTTCGTCGAGCAGCTCCAAGACCTGCGCCTGCACCGAGACGTCGAGCGCGGAGACCGCCTCGTCCGCCACCAGCACGTCCGGGTCGAGCGCGAGCGCGCGCGCGATCGCGATGCGCTGGCGCTGACCGCCGGAGAATTGATGCGGGTAGCGCGAAATGGCATCGGCCGGAAGATCGACGAGTTCGAGGAGTTCACGTGCTTTCGCCAGCGCGTGCTTGTGCGCCATGCCGTAGTTGATCGGGCCTTCGGCGATGCTCTCGCCGATCGTGATGCGCGGATTGAGCGAGCGATAGGGGTCCTGGAAAATGATCTGGATGCGCTTGCGGTGCGGCTGCAACAGGCGGCGCGACAGTTCGGAGATTTCGCGACCCGCAAGGCGGATGCCGCCGGAGGTCGGATCGATCAGCCGCACGATGCAGCGCGCCACGGTCGATTTGCCGGACCCGCTTTCGCCGACGATGCCGAGCGTGCGGCCCTTGCGCAAGGTGAGGGTGACGTCCGTTGCGGCCGCGACCTCCCTCGCTTTGCCGAACAGCGAGCGCTCGCGATAGACCTTGCCGAGCTCGTTGGCTTCCAGCACCACCGGCTCCTTGGTCTCCGGGCGCGGCGCGCGCGGCACCAGGCTCGGCACGGCGGCGAGCAGGTTGCGGGTATATTCCATCGTCGGCTGACGCAATATGGCGTCGAGCGAACCGGTCTCGACCAGCCGGCCCTGGCGCATCACCGCGACGCGGTCGGCGATTTCCGCCACCACGCCCATGTCGTGGGTGATGAAGAGCACGGCGGTGCCGTGGTCGCGCTGCAGGTCGCGGATCAGGGTCAGAATCTGCTTTTGCGTGGTGACGTCGAGCGCGGTGGTCGGCTCGTCGGCGATCAGAAGCTTCGGTTCCAGCACCAGCGCCATCGCGATCATGATGCGCTGGCGCTGGCCGCCGGAGAGGCGATGCGGATAGGAGGCGAAGATGCGCTCCACTTCGGGCAGCCGCACCTGCTCCATCATGTCGAGGATGCGCTTCTTGCGTGCACGCGCGTCGAGATCGGTATGCGCGCGCAACACCTCGTCGATCTGGCGACCGACCGGCACCACCGGGTTGAGCGCGGTCATCGGCTCCTGAAAGATCATCGCCATGGTGGTGGCGCGCAATTGCCGCAAGCGCTGGTCGCTCGCCGTGAGCAGCTCCTCGCCGACCAGCTTGATGCTGCCGCTGGACGGCACCAGCGAGCCCTTCTGCAACAGGCCCATCACCGTCAGCGAGGTCACCGACTTGCCCGAACCGCTTTCGCCGACCAGGCACAGCGTCTCGCGCTCGCGGACCTGCACCGACACACGGTCGAGAATCCGCGGGGCCTTGGCGTCCTTGCCGAGGCCGACGACGAGGTTTTGGATGTCGAGGATGAGGTTGGTCATGGCACCGCTCTCTCCCCGTCATTGCGAGGAGCCAACGGGTCGGCGTAAGCGCCGCCCGATGACAGGCTCCGCGGAGCAATCCATCGCAGCCGCGCAAAGAAAGATGGATTGCTTCGTCGCTGCGCTCCTCGCAATGACGTGGTGAGAGTCCTGCTTGTCGCCTAAGTCTCACTTCGCTCCCTCCCGCTGTTTCATGCGGGGATCGAGCGCGTCGCGCGCGGCATCGCCGATCAGGTTGATGCTGAGGATCGCGATCGACAGCAACAGGCCGGGCCAGAAGATCAGGGACGGCTTGATCTGAAAATAGGCGCGCCCCTCGGCCATGATATTGCCCCAGGTCGGCGTCTCCGGACTGATGCCGGCGCCGAGAAACGACAGGATCGCCTCGGTCAGAATCGCAGACGCGCAGACATAGGTGCCCTGCACGATCAGCGGCGCGATCGTGTTCGGCATCAGGTGCCGCCACATGATCTTGGGCAGGCTGGAGCCCAAGGAGATCGCGGCTTCGACGTAGGGTTCTTCGCGCGCCGAGAGCACGACCGAGCGCACCAGCCGCGCCACGCGCGGGACTTCGGGAATGGTGATCGCGACCAGCACTGTCCCGACGCTCGCGCCGGACAGCGAGACCACGGCGATGGCCAACAGGATGCTCGGGATCGCCATCAGCCCGTCCATCACCCGCATCATCACGGCATCGACCCATTTGAAGAAGCCGGAGACGAGGCCGATCACGAGCCCGATGCCGATCGAGAACACGGCGGCGCCGAGGCCGATCAGGAGCGAGATGCGTCCGCCATAGATGATGCGCGACAACAGATCGCGGCCAAAGCCGTCGGTGCCGAGCAGGTACTCCGCGCTCGACGGCTTCAGCCGCTGCGCCGGCAATAGCAGCACCGGGTCGTGCGGCGCCAGCCATGGTGCCAGGATCGCCATTGCGACGATCAGCGCGAGGCAGACCGTCGCCACCGCGATGATCGGCGTTGCCGTGAGAAAGCCCAAACCGGTGCGAAATGGCCTGGTGACCGGGATCGACGGCTCGGGAAGGGTTTCGATCGCCATTAGTTATCTGACCTCAATAGCGGATTCTGGGATCGAGCAGCGTGTAGGCAACGTCGATCAGGAGATTGACGGTCACATAGATCAGCGAGGTCAGAAGGATCATGGCCTGAATCACCGGATAATCGCGCGCCAGCACGGCATCGATGGTGAGGCGGCCGATGCCGGGCAGGTTGAACACGCTCTCGGTGACGACGACGCCGGAGATCAAGAGCGCAAAGCCGGTGCCGATCACGGTGATGACGGGCACCGCGGCGTTGCGCAGGGCATGGCGCAGCAGCACGGCGACCTCGTTGATGCCCTTGGCGCGCGCGGTGCGCACGTAATCCTCACCCAGCACATCCAGCATCGCCGCCCGCGTCATGCGCGCGATCAGCGCGACATAGATGAAGGAGAGCGTCAGCGTCGGAAGAATGATGCGTTCGAGGAACGGCCCGAGACCGCTCGCGATGCTCTTGAAATCCCTGCACCGGCAGCCAGCGCAGGTCGATCGCGAAAACCTGGATCAGCACATAGCCGATCACGAACACCGGGACCGAGAAGCCGAGCACCGACAATCCCATCACGAAGCGGTCGATCCAGGTGCCGTGCTTCCACGCGGCGAGCACGCCGAGCGGCACCGCGATCACGACGGCTAGGATGATGGTCGACAGCGCAATCGAGATCGAGGGCTCGACGCGCTGGCCGATCATCTTCAGGACCGGCACGTTCGAAATCAGGGACACGCCGAGGTCGCCATGCAGCAGCCTGTTGACCCAGGTGAAGAACTGGACGTAGAGCGGCTCGTTCAGCCCGAGCGAGGTGCGGATGCGTTCAAGCTGCGCAGGGGTCGCGTTGTCGCCGGCGAGGATCGCGGCCGGATCGCCCGGCGTCAGCCGCAGCAGCAGAAAAACAAACAGGGCGACCACGCCCATCACGGGAACGGCGGCAAGCACGCGGCGAAGCAGGTATCCGAGCATGGTGATGTCCGTCGCTCAATAAAGGGCCGCACGAAGGCCGGCGCTTTCGACACGCGACTGTGAACGCATTTGCATCACCTTAACAATCCAACATTTGACGGATTCTCGCTTATTTTGCCGCCGCGCGCGCTTGCCACGGGCTTGCCACACGCTTGCAAGGCCCGTGCCATCGCACGAGGAAAATGCAACGCACGACGTCACGCCGTATGGTTGTCGCCGATCGACATCGCGCAGATGCGCGACAGATGCACGTAAGGTAATCCGGTATCCACAGCCCAGGCGTTGAACTGGGCCTGCACCTTCGCGAGGTCGCTCTTCGACTTTACTTCCTCGGCGATATCGAGCCCCGCGTCGCGCAAGCAAGCCACCACATCCTGCGACGTCACAAACCCGTCCCAGCCGACGAAGCGCAGGAACATCTGCCCGGTATTGCCGCCGAGCCGGCTGCCGCGCTTGGCAAGCAGGTCGAGCAGTCCGATTTGGTCGGCCGAGGGCCAATTCGCGAGGAACTTGCCGAAGGAACCATGCTCCTTCGGCGATTTCCTGCACGAAGGCGGCATTCTCCCGCACCGAGAGAATTTTTGCGCCGTTTCTTACGATGCGTGTGTCGGATACGAGGGCGTGCCAGAAATCGTCGGGCTGAAACGTAAGCTTGGCCGGCTCGAAGCCGAGGAATGCTTGCTCGAAGCCCGGCCACTTCGCTTCGATCACGCTCCAGGCGAACCCTGCGGAAAACACCCGCTTGGTCATCTCGGCAAGCATCCGCGTCGTCCGACAATTTCGCAAGCCGCTTCAAGTCAGGCTTCGGCGGCAAGAGTTTTTCCAGTTCTTTCGGACCGCCCTTGCGCTTCTCGGCCCGCGCACGAATGGTCTTGAACGGGATGGTGCGGGAGATGGTTTGCGCTTTCGCCATGGTTCGAGGACTTCACTCCAGCGTCGCCAACAATCCCGCCATCAAGCGGCCGCGTTCGGCGAGACTTTCGACGATGATGTGCTCATTGAGCGTGTGGGCATCGCCGCCGCGAACGCCAAGACCATCCAGCGTCGCAATTCCCATCGCGCCGCTAAAATTGCCGTCGGAGCCGCCGCCGGCGCTGCCGTGCGGCAGGTCCATGCCGAGCTGCCCGGCAAGCTCGCGCGCCTTGTCGTAGAGCGCCATGGTGCCGGCGTTCGGCTCCCACACCGGCCGGGTGACGCCGCGCGAGACGGTGAAGCTCACCTCGTTGGCGGTGCCGGACAGCGCCAGCATGCGCTCGACGCCGCGATCGAGATCGGCCTGGCGCTTGGCCATGCTCAAGGCTTCGCCGCTGCAGGTGGTGGCGACGCAGTTGACCCATTGTCCGCCATGCACGATGCCGACCGAGAAGGTGCAGTCATCCGTGGTCATGCCGTCGATCTCGATGATCCGCCGCGCCATCTCGCGAATCGCGGAACGGCCGCTTGAAAGCGTGGCGCCGGCGTGGCTCGGCTTGCCGATCGCTTCGAGATTGAAGCGCGCGATCGCATAGCGCCCGGTGACGACGCCGTTATGGGCGCGGCCCGGCTCCGGCACCAGCACGTATTTGTTGCGCGCCGCTTCCGCCTCGATGATGTCGCGCGTCGACGGCGTGCCGACTTCCTCGTCGGGTGTGAACAAGACCGTGATCGGCAACGGTGTGGTGAAGGACGCGCGCGCCAATTGCCGGATGGCTTCGAGCGACAGATAGCTGCCGCCCTTCATGTCGTAGATGCCGGGGCCGTAGCATTTGTCGCCCTCGCGGCGGAACGGCAATTTTTGAAGCGTGCCGACAGGATGGACGGTATCGAAATGCCCTGCGATCAGGATCCCCGGCTCGCCCAGCTTCGGATGTGGAAAGCGCGCGCGGACGCAGCCGGCAAACCCGTTTCGCCCGGCGATACGCTCGATGCTCGCGCCCATGATCGCCATGTCGCGCGCGGCGATGTCGAGCATCCGCTCGACCGCTGCGGCATCCCAGGTCGGGCTTTCGCACTCGACCCATCCGCGCAAGCCAGCCAACATGGCTTCGGAGTCAAACGGAAGGTTGGCAGGGTTCATGATGTTCTCGCAAGCGTTGCAATGGTTAAGGCGCGCTTACGAGAATGATCCGCAAGCTGTTTGTAAAGAGGAAGTTGGGCGCGGGTGATCGCAGATCAGGCATCGACTAAATCGCGATTGACGCGCAACGCGCTTGGTGCAAGTCTCAAATATCCAGAATTTACAGCGTGTTAGTCCCGCCTAAATAACGGACGGCATGCATAATCCCTCAGCGGGCTTTGACCAGTTTCACGTCAGGAGACAAACGAATGTTCCACATCTCGCGCCGTAAGCTTCCGAGCATCGCGTTGAGTATCGCGTTGCCGCTACTTGCGGCCTCGGCGGCGTTGCCGCAGCCCGCGTTCGCCGCCGGCAAGACCATCACCGCGGTGATGCATGCCGATCTGCGCACGCCCGGCATGACGACGACCGCCTACATCGTCCGTGATTTCGGCTACATGATCTTTGATACGCTGCTGGCGGAGGACGCCAACTTCAAGATCCAGCCGCAGATGGCGGACTGGAAAGTCTCCGACGACAAGCTGACCTACACCTTCACACTGCGCGACGGCTTGAAGTGGCATGACGGCACGCCGGTCACGGCGGAGGATTGCGTCGCCTCGCTGAAGCGCTGGGGCAAGGTCGACGGCATGGGCCAGAGGCTGATGGATTTCACCGCCAGCATCGAGGCCACCGATCCCAAGACCATTACGCTGAAACTGAAGGAGCCCTACGGCCTGGTGCTGGAGTTCGATCGGGAAGCCGTCGTCGATCGTGCCATTCATGATGCCGAAGCGGCTCGCGGAAACGCCGACCGACAAACCGCTTCCTGAGTTCATCGGGTCCGGTCCCTTCAAGTTCGTGCCGTCCGAATTCCAGCCCGGCGTGAAGGCGGTGTTTGTGAAGAACACCGATTATGTGCCGCGCAAGGAGCCACCGAGCTGGACCTCCGGCGGCAAGGTGGTGAAGGTCGACCGCGTCGAGTGGATCACGATGCCCGATGCGCAGACCGCGGTGAACGCGCTGCAGTCCGGCGACATCGATTTCATGGAGGTGCCGTCGTTCGATATTCTCCCGGTGCTCGAGGCGAACCCGGACATCAAGGTCGAGGCGCTGAACAAGCTCGGCAACCAGACCCTCGGGCGGATGAATTTCCTGCTGCCGCCCTTCGACAACGTCAAGGTGCGCCGCGCCGCCTTTCTGGCCTTGAACCAGAAGGACATCCTGGACGCCCTGATCGGCAATTCCAAATACTACAAGCTATGCGGCGCGGTATTCGTCTGCGGCACGCCGCTGGCCACCGATGTCGGTTCGGAAACGCTGGTGAAGGGCAACGGCATGGCGGAAGCCAAAAAGCTGCTCGCCGAATCCGGTTATGACGGCACGCCGATCGTGATCATGGCGCCCGGCGATGTCGTCACATTGAAGGCGCAGCCGATCGTCGCCGCGCAATTGTTGCGCGAGGCTGGCTTCAAGGTGGATGTGCAGGCCACCGACTGGGGCACCGTGATCTCCCGCCGCGCCCTCCAGAAACCGGTCAAGGAGGGCGGCTGGAACATGTTCTTCACCAACTGGGTCGCCGCCGACGTGATCAACCCGATTGCCAATGTCTGTATCGGCGGCAAAGGCACCGAGGGCGGCTGGTTCGGCTGGGCAAAGGACGCCAAGGTAGAAAAGCTGCGCGACGAGTTCGCGCGCGCGTCGTCTCTGGAAGAGCAGAAGAAGATCGCCGCCGACATCCAGAAGGAAGTATACGACCAAGTGATCTACATTCCGCTCGGACAGTTCTTGCAGCCGAGCGCGTGGCGGAAATCGCTGACCGGCGTGCTCGACGGCCCGGCGACGCCGATCTTCTGGAATATCGACAAGTCGGAGTAGGGGCAGCGTGACATCCCGGCGCTGACCGCTGCCGCGACGTTCGCAGCGGACATTCACTGACAGGTTTGAAAGCGGCGCCAACCGGCGCCGCTTTTTTTTGCCGCGCGTCGCGCTTTGCTTTTTCTGCCGCGCGCCGACGCTCTGCGTCGAGCCCTTGACAGCGGTGTAAGTTTACGCTTACCGTTAGCCATGGCTTACGGAAACGCCCTGGCAGTGCTCGCCGACCCGACCCGGCGAAAAGTGTTCGAGCGGCTGCGCGGCGGGCCGCGTCCCGTCAATGTCTTGGCGGCGGGGCTGCCGGTGTCGCGGCCGGCGGTGTCGCAGCATCTGAAGGTGTTGAAGGACGCAGGGCTGGTCGAGGAGCGCAGCGAGGGCGTGCGCCGGATCTACTCGTTGCGGCGCGAAGGGCTTCTGGAGCTTGCGGGCCTGGCTCGACAGCTTCTGGGACGACGCGCTGGAGGCCTTCAAACTGGAAGCGGACATCGCTCCGGCGAAGCAGCGCGAGGAAGAGCAGATGAACGAGAATGTCGTGATCGCGCCGGTACGGAAAACCGTTCGCGTCAACGCGCCGATCGCGCACGCCTTCGAGGTCTTCACCAGCGGCCTGACGCGCTGGTGGCCGCACGATCACGGCGTCGGCAAGAAGCCGATTGCAGAAAGTCCTGATGGAGCCGCGGCTCGGCGGGCGATGGCTGGAGATATCGGAAGACGGCACCCAGACGAGCGTCGCCACGATCACGCTATGGGAGCCGCCGCACCGGCTGGTGATGCTCTGGCAGATCAACGCGCAATGGAAGCCGGATGCTTGCGATGAAATCCGAGGTCGACGTGCGGTTCACCGCCGACGGGCCGGACGCGACCGATGTCGAGCTCGTGCACCACAAGTTCGAGACCATGGGCGCGGAGGCCGGCGCCTCGATGCGCAAGGACGTCGATGGCGGCTGGCCCGGACTGCTCGAGCGCTTCGCGCAGGAAGCGGCACTCGGCGGATCGTCGAGCTGAAAATCCAAACGGAAAATCAAAGTGAGGGAGAAGCGTCATGTCTGAATTCATCGTTCATTCCGATTCCCGGCAGCCCGTTCGGACGTGCGGTGCTGGCGACGCTGGAAGAGAAGGGCGCGTCCTATCGGCTTGCGCCGGTGGCGCTCGGACACCATTCCAGTCGGCCGAGCATCTGGCGCGGCATCCGTTCGGCCGCGTGCCGGTGCTCGAGCATGACGGCTTCATGCTCTACGAGACCCAGGCGATCCTGCGCTATCTCGATCGCGTATTGCCGCAGCCCGCCTGACGCCGGCCGATCCCAAACGCGCCGCGCGGATGGATCAGGTGATGAACATCAACGACTGGTATCTGTTTCACGGCGTCGGCAACGTCATCATCTTTCATCGGGTGATCGCTCCGCGCGTGCTGGGCAGGGCGCCCGACGAAGCGGCGATCGAGGCCGCGATGCCGAAGGCGAAAGTCGTCTTCAACGAGCTCGCGCGGCTGCTCGGCGACAACGCCTATTTCAGCGGCGACACGATTTCGCTGGCCGACCTCATGCTCGCGCCGGCCGTCGAATTCTTCACGCTGGTCCCGGAATGGTCGGTGCTGGGTGCGCCGCATGCCAATCTGGCGGCGTGGATCACGCGCATGCAAGCGCGGCCGAGCATGCAGGCGACGACCTGGGAGCGCGTGTCGGAGCTGGCAAAGGCGGCGTGAGCGCCGCTCGCTCTGGTCATGCCGGATGCGTCGCTGACGTGTTCCAGCATCAGCTCGCTGACGCGCTCGGGCGCCTGGTCGGCGGCAAAATGGCCGACGCCGGGCAGCACCTCGAAGCGGTAGGGCGCGGCGACGAAATCGACGGTGCCTTCGGCGGCCGTGCGGCCGACGGTGTCGTCGGCATCGCCCCAGATGTAGAGCGTGGGCACGCGGATCGGGCCGAGCGGCCCGCGGATCGCGCCGCGCGCGCGATACCAGGCGAGCGCCGCTTCCATGGTCTCCTTGTTGCCGAGCACGGCAAGATGCTCGGCAATGGCGGAAGCTGGCATGCCGTTGGCGGCGAGCCGCTCGCGCAGCCATTTGGCGTCGTCGGCAAGAACGATATCGGCCGCGTCGGGCTCGAGAAAGGCCGTGTGATGCCGCGAGCGCCGCGCCTGCTCGCCGTCCAGCATCTGCAGCGCGCGGTTGAAGGAATTGGGATGCGGCCGCGACAGCACGGTGAGCGAAGCGATCCGCTGCCGAATAGCGGTCGGCCAGCGCCCAGGCGATGCTGCCGCCCCAGTCGTGGCCGGCCAGATGAAACCGTTTGTCGGCATAGCCTGACGCAGCGGCCATCGCCATCGCATCATCCATCAGCCGGTCGATGTGATAGTTCGAGGCGTCGCGCGGATCGGGCCGGGCGGTCGGCGAATAACCGCGCTGGCTCGGCGCCACCGCGCGATAGCCCATGTCGGCAAGCGCCGTGACCTGCGCGCGCCAGCAGTGCATCGATTCGGCAAAGCCGTGCAGCAGCAGCACCAGCGGCGCGCCTGTTTCGCCAGCGACGAGCACGTCGAAGGTGAGATGAGGGGCGATGGTGATTTGTTCGATGCGGGGCATTACGGAGAACTTGGACGCGCGCGGATGCCCACTCCATCGTGGCGTGGCAATTCCGTCGCGCATCTTATTGTGGCGCATCCGGCTTGGCGTCGCAAGTCGCCGCCGAAGGGACGTTGCTAAAACCCCATTCGAATGGTCAAAGCTCTCGGGCCGTGCCGGCGCCGGCAACCTAGCTCGGGCTAGTCGCCAGACCTGCACAACGTCTCGCCCTCTTTATCGATAACCGAGATGCGGATTGTCGAGGGAAAATCGGGTTGCCGCAAGCGTTCGGCGATCTGGTTGTAGATTTCATCGCAGGATTTGACGTGGTCGCCTTCCTCCTTGAGAAAGATTTTAACATCAGACTTATTGTCGGGGTTGAACGCGACGCGTCTGATCAGGCTGGCGGTCGGAATCGAATTCCACGCTGCGGCTGGCAGTTCGGGAAACACGCTCGGGTCGAGTTTCCCTCGCTTTGAGCCGCTTCGAGGAATGAAAATTCCCAGATCGAATGTCTGGTTGCCGACCATCAGGTTCGAAACGAGCTTGGCGCGATATCGCAACCGGAAGCTGCCTGACTTGTCTGAGGCTATGCGAATGACAATGTTGTCGGCCTCGCCGGGCTTGATCTGGTTGGAGACCGGAACCACCGCGACATAGTCCTTCTTTCCGGCGGGCAGCAACAGCTTGTAAGTGACGCTCGGCGGCAGCGCAGCGCCGGGCCCCGGCCGCACCAATGATACCAAGCCGCGGAATTTGAAGGTGTCGTCTTCGCCACTTGCTGCCGTCTTGTAATTGATCGACCCGACCACACAAACATCGCGCTCGGTCCGATATTCTGCAGGGATCAAGTTAGACAGATCGACGTTGAAGCTCTCCTCGATCGGCGGCAACTTGATTTCGGACTTTTCGCCAGTCAGCTCCTTTGGTTCCGCGCAAGGACCTGCATCGTCGTCGTCGCTGCGCTTCCAACCGGCTATCTCCAGTTTGACGTCCTCCATGGATCCCCAGCCATCGTTCACGATCTCCAGATGCTTTACGTTGTACCGGTTCTGATGAATGAGGGGGACAGGGCGCGAATCCACGACGGCATTCAGGACTTCGAACTGGATTTCAGACATGACCAGGTCGGATTTCGAGTTGTTGACCAGCTTGATCGAGACCGCCGGGTACGTCCATTGGAAGTGCTGCCCGCTGATGCCATCGACCTCCTGCCGGTTTTGCAGCTTGTTCAGATAAGGCATGCTGGGCTGGATGCTCAGGGTGCCGTCTGCATTTTGGCTACTGGTGTATGTAAGCTCGTTATCGGCCTTTTCGTCCCCGTCTGGGGCGTCTTTGCTGTTTTCGTCGAACAGCGTCAGGTCCGAGACCGTGGTTTTCTTGGGATCGTCGGGCGCATTCAGATAGGCGACGAGGATCAGGACCGTCGCGCAGAAGCAAAGCGTCAAGAAACCGATGAAGTAATAGTTGTAATTCTTGCTCTTGAGCCACTGTTCGGGCGTCAGTCCCGGCGGAGGGGAAACGTTGCCCATTTCGGCCTGAATGGCCGCCAGCCGCTGATCGGCCGGGATCTTGTCGATGACGTCCAGCAGGTTCTTGTTGCGCCGGACGCGAAACGCAATGGCGAGCCACGCCAGCACCACAACGAGGTAGGCGACGAACGCGTAGGGGCTGGTCGAAGCGGCGGAAAGTCCGTTCAGAAATGCGGTAATGGGCATGCCTGCCTCGCGAATGTTAAGATATATTCGCACAGTTTAAGGTTGCTTGACCAGAGGCTTGCACTAAATTCGTTGGTCGCGCCGGGGCGTGTTGACGCTCAATGCACCGAAACAAGGCTCACGCTGTTGGTCTTCGGCAGGCTGTCCTTCGACGTCGCCATGACGCTCGCCTGCGCGAGCAGATCGAGCACCTGCAGGGATCGCTCCTCGTCAATCGTTCCGAGCTGCGGCCGCGGGATATAGAAGCTGTCTCCATGGGAGACGACCTGGACCGCGGCGTTGGCGGAAAACGCCGCGGTCGACCACAAACACGAAGGGGGAGAAGAGGTAAGACACAAGTGGCGCAGCCGAGCCGGCGCATAATGAGGGCGTCGCAGACCACCGGAAGATTGGGATCGGGTTTATGGAGATCGATTTCCTGCATAAGTCGTCATACCGGCAACTGATTGGAGGACTTGACGTCGGCCCATCGCCTCGCGACCGTGGTGGTTCATGCTGATAGAAGTCATCTTGGCCGGTGCCTTCGTCGGGCTTCTGGTCGTCTTCTGGTTCACTCCCATCGGGGTTCCGACGTTGCGGCGCTTGGGTCGCGGACAAATGTCGCCGGACCTCCAGTTCGGCTACGCGGGCGAGGACGTTTACCGTCTGCTCGATATCTACGGTGCGAAGGGCGTCGCACATTGGCGCCGGATGTTGTTGCTCGACATGATCTTTCCGGCGGTCTACGCGCCGCGCAATGGGCAGGATGGGTCGGCGCCGGACCGGCCTGGCGAGCGGTCGCGGTTGCTTGCCCGATACTGGCGGGCGTCAGCGACTACATCGAAAACCTTCTGTTGCTCGCCGTCCTCGGCGCGCTTCCGCGCAAGACCCCTGCAGCGGTTGTGGCCGCCAGCGTCTTCACGCGCGCCAAGCTCGTCTTCTCCTATCTCACCCTGGCCGTTCCTCTGCTCCATTGGGGAGCGCGCATGGGCTGGCCGGTGTGAGGCGAGCTGGAGCGATCGATGTCGAGCCGCGACCAACGCCCCTGGATGATCTACGGAGCCTGTGGATTCACCGGACCCCTGATCGTCAAGGAAGTTCTCCGACGCGGCGATCTGGGCCGTCGTTCAATTCCCCGCCGCAGCGTCACGCAATTGATTGCCGCGCCCAAAATATTTTGTTCAGGTCCGTGGTGCGGGCGGTGGGACTCGAACCCACACGACGTTGCCATCGAGGGATTTTAAGTCCCTTGCGTCTACCAGTTCCGCCACGTCCGCTTTGGTTCAGGGAAGCGCGATAGCTCTAGGATGAATCGCGCTTGCGCTCTACCTTAATTATTGGATGATCTGCGCGCCAAGGCCGCCTCTTTCGCCAAGGCAATAGCGGATCCTGCGGAGCGCGAATCATGCTCGACAAATCAGATACTTAGCGTATCTTTCGGGGGAGTGACGTTAGCTTCCAATCGATCCGGGTGGACCCGCCGTCGAGAGCGCCAGAGGCAGCCTTTGGCACAGCCTCAATGCGGACATCAGCGCCTGCTTTAGCCAATCTCAATCTTGTCCCTTTACCAGAGCGTTATGGCCGTCCGCGCATCCGTTTTCCAACCCGCTTTCCAGCCGTTGCCGCATCGAGCCGCGACGATGGCGCTGCTCGCCCTTGGGCTCGGATTTGGGCTCGCCGGCTGCGCCGATATGGGCGACAGCGTCGCGATCGCCTTTGCCGATCCCGCCAAATACGATCTTTATGATTGCAAGCAGCTCGAGCCGGAACGCAAGTCTCTCGCCACCCGCCTTGCCGAACAGGAGGGGCTGATGGCGAAGGCACAGACCGGCACCGCAGGTCCCCTGGTGGGCGAACTCGCCTATCGCAACGAGATTATCGCCATTCGCGGCCAGATCCACTTTGCCGAGGAAGCCTGGCGCCGCAACAACTGCCACGAGACGCCGCCCGTCGTGGCCGCGCCGCCGGCTTCGCCGCCGTCAGTGAATGCGAAAGCCAGGCCGAAGCATTCCTCGATGCCTTCGGCGAGCGCCAAGCCGGCGCCGCCATCGACGTCCGGTAGCGCCGTGTACTGAATTTTGACTGAGCATGATCTCCGCGCAAACGCGTTCCGCGTTTGTTATGCTCGAGGGAAAAACGGTACCCATCCGTCGGGTCGTGGCCCGAGGGCATGCTTTTCCGGATCATGCTTCACAGCCGCCAGTTGTAGATCCAGTCCTGCCGCGCCAGCATGCGCTGCGGCCCGAGCGCCTTGATGGTGAGGTCGCGCGCGAGCGCCATCGGTCCGGTCAAGTGGTAGATGCGGCCTTGCGAACGCGCCGCGCGCTGCACCCGCGCCACGCGCGAGCGGCGCAGCTTCGCGTAGCGCTTCAGCGCCGCCGTCACGCCGGCTGCGGTCTCGATCGGGCCCTCGCTCAAAGCGCTGGCCAGCACCGCCGCATCCTCGATCGCCATCCCGGCGCCTTGGGCGGCAAACGGCAGCATGCCGTGCACGGCATCGCCGAGCAGCGCGATTGCGCCCCTGGTCCATTCGCCGCCCTCGGGCATGGTGAACAGCGCCCATTTTCGCCAGCTGTCGACCGCGCTGATCATCATCCGCGCCGGGCCCGGCCAGCGCGAGGAGGAGAACGCGTCCTTCAGTTCAAGCCCGTTGCCTTCCGCGCTCCAGCCCGGCCTGTTCCATGTTCCCGGCACCACGGCGACGATGTTGATCTGCCGCGCGCCCGAAATCGGGTAGGCGACCAGATGCGCGTGCGGTCCCATCCAGAGCTGCACCCTTGCGTGCGGTATATTCGCGCGGCAATTGCGTGGCATCGAGCGTTCCGCGCCAGGCGATCAGCCCGGAGAATTGCGGCTGGATTTCCGGAAACAGATGATGGCGCACGCTGGACCAGATGCCGTCGGCGCCGATCAGCGCCATCGCCAGGTCCTGCCGCCGCAGGTTGCCGCTGCGCTGGACCACGGTCAGCCCCTTGGCGTGGGTGGTCAAGTCCTCGAACTGGCAGCCGAGCCGCAGTTCGATGTCGGGATTATCGTTGACCGCGCCCTGCAGCGCCGCCTGCAGGTCGGCGCGATGCAACACCCAATAGGGCGCGCCAGCCTGAAGCGACGCGGCTTCGCCGAGCGGCAAGCGGCTGATTTCGCCGCCGGCGCGCGCGCTCAAGATGCTGATCGCCTCGGGCGTCACCGCGCGCCGGCTAAGCCGCTCCTTCAGACCGAGGCCGACCAGGATCCGGCTGGCATTGGGTGAAAGCTGCAAGCCCGCGCCGACCTCCTCGAGCCGTTCGGTCTTTTCCAGCACCACGACGCGAAAGCCTTTTGCCGCAAGCGCCAGCGCCGCCGTCAATCCCCCGATCCCGGCACCAGCGACGAAGATGGTGCGTGATGTGGCCACCACCCTAAGATCAGGCGACGTCCTTCAGCACGCATTCGGGCGGGCGGGCCTCGCCGGCGCCGAGGTCGGCGGCGAATCGGTACAAGGTCGAGCAATACGGGCAGATGATCTCGCTGTCGTTGCCGAGATCGAGAAAAACATGGGGGTGATCGAACGGCGGATTGGCGCCCACGCACATGAATTCCTGCGAGCCGATCTCGATGACGGGAACCCCGGCATCGTTGTGGAAGTGCGGGACGACATTATCGGCCATCATATTCACCTTGGGTGGCAACGGAGCGGACGCGATCAACATGACCGGCAACACGTCGCGGCAAGTTGAATGCCGCGCAACATACCGGCGGTTTTGCGTTGATTCCTAGCGCTTCATCTGCTTATGCAAATTCGACACAATCTTGCCGTCGGAGAGAAGCCCTTCTTTCGTCGGGGCCGTTGTGTCTCAAAAGCGGCACACTATTTTATTTTTAGGCGCGTTTGTTTCAAGACGCGCGAAAACGTCAGGTTTTGCGGATGAAACGACGACGGATCAGTTCGGCCTTTGCGTGCATGGCGCTCAGCGCGGCCATGTTCGGTGCGCTATGGCCGCATGCGCATAGCGCCGGTGCCGTTCTCTGCCGCGCAGGACGACCCCGCCGAATTGTCCGATCTTCAGCTCAATTCTGCTGTGCGGAACGACCAGGCGCAGATTAACGAAACGATCGTCGCGCAAAATATCGAAGCGGCGCTGGCATCCCAGGATGCCGATCTCGCCAACAGCTTCCTGTTGTTGGCCCGCGACAAGAACATTGCGGTTCCAGATGAGTTGTCGAGCCGCGTGGCGGATGCGGTTGTGGAAGAAAAATCTTCCTCGCATTTTGCTAAACGTTTCGCCACAGGGCTTGTGACCGGTACCGCCGACGATGTCGCCAGCCTGTCGGGCACGGTTGCCGGCGATCTGTTCGTGTTCGGCGACATCCGCGACGTGGTGCGCGAGGGCAAGCATCTCGCGATGGGCGAGAACACCGACCGCCTGGTGCTGGGGCTCGCGACCGCCGGCCTTGCGGTGACGGCGCTGACCTATGTCTCGGCCGGCGGCGCGGCGCCGGTGCGTGCCGGGCTGACGCTGGTCAAGGATGCCCGCAAGGTCGGGCGGCTCGGCGAGGGGCTCGCGGAATGGGCCGGCCGCTCGGCGCGCGACGTGGTCGATACGCCGGTCCTGGAGGAGGCGGTTGCTTCCGCCTCAGTGACGCGGCCGGGCGAGGCGGTGAACGCGATCAAGGCCGCGTTCCATGCCGAGAAGGCCGGCGGGCTGGTGCGGCTGGCCAAGGATGTCGGCCGTGTCACCGAAAAGGCCGGCACAAGCGGCGCGCTCGACACGCTGCGCATCGCCGAGGGGCCTAAGGATGTCGCACGTGCCGCGCGGCTGGCCGAGGCCAAGGGCGGCCAGACTCGCGCGATCCTGAAAATACTGGGCCGCGGCGCCTTGCTGCTGGCAGCCGGCGCTTTCGACCTGACGCTGTGGGTGTTCGGGGCGCTGTTGGCGCTGTTCAGCCTGTTGTGCGGGATCAAGGCCACCGCCGAACGGGCGACGCAAGCATGGCTCGATCACGGCAAGCGGAGGCGGCTGCGCCGGCAGATCAGGGGCGCGAATGCCGCTCTGGCTGAGGCCGCCGCCCAAGGGCTAGCTTCCGGCTTAGCTTTGGATTCCCATTTTTCATCGAAGAAACCACGGAACAGCCGAATGCCGAGCTTCCACAACGGCACTGTTGAAATCGCCTATCTCGACGAAGGCGAGGGCGATCCGATCCTGCTGGTGCATGGCTTTGCGTCGAGCAAGAACGTGAACTGGGTCTATCCGGCCTGGGTCTCGGAACTGAAGAAGAACCGCCGCCGCGTGGTCGCGCTCGACAATCGCGGCCATGGCGATTCCGCGAAGCTGTATGATCCGGCGCAGTATTCCATTGCCGAAATGGCCGGCGATGTCATCGCCTTGATGGACCACCTCGACATCGCGCGCGCGGACGTCATGGGCTATTCGCTGGGCGCGCGGATGACGGCCTGGCTCGGGCTGAACGCGCCGCAGCGGCTGCGCTCGGCGATCCTCGGCGGCATCGGCATTGCGATGATCGAGGGCGGCGGTCCCGGCGAGAATGTCGTAGAAGCGCTGGAGGCGCCGTCGCTGGAGGACGTCACCGATCCGGTCGGGCGGACGTTCCGCGCCTTTGCCGACCAGACCCGTTCCGACCGCCTGGCGCTTGCCGCCTGCATGCGCGGCTCGCGCGGCCTGATGACGAGGGACGAAGCCGCGCGCATCTCGGTGCCGGCCCTGATCGCGGCCGGCACCACCGACGAGGTCGCGGGTTCGGTGGCAGCCCTCGGCAAGATCATTCCTGGCTCGGAAGTGCTCGACATCCCGAACCGCGATCACATGCGCGCGGTCGGCGACAAGGTCTACAAAGCCGGCGTCGTCGATTTCCTGTCACGGCGCGCGTGACGCGCCAAAGATCTCTGGTCGTAAAGTTCCTTGCTCGTCGTCGGCGAAATATCGTGCCGCGGCGATCAGCACCGTGAAGGTGGCGATCCATACGATGCGCGCGCCGTAACGGTCGTGCGGCCCGGATAGCACCCCGCAAATGAACGCATTGCCTAATAGCGCCAGCGACACGGTGGCCGCCAGCAGCGCCAGGTCGTCGAACCGACGGCGATAGATCGCGCGGCCGACCATCGACGCGACCAGCAGCATCGAGAGCAGCGCGACCGGAACGTGCAGCCGGTTCACCGCGGCGAAATTGATCTGCCAGTGCTGCTGAAGCGCGGCCTGCATCGGCTTGATCTGCGAGGGGATGTAGCGCTCGATGATGCCGTAGGTGTGCGGGAGCCAGCCGGTGGTGCCTTCGCCGGTCGCGACATCGACGAGTTGATGCGCGGTCGCCGCGAGCGCGGCTTCCGCCTGCCAGAGTGGATAATCGGCGAGCGAACGCGCGGCGATATGGCCCATCTCGTCGTTCAAACCCTGAAAGCGGCCGAGCGTGTTGAACATGCTGTCGCCCCACAGGAAGTCGTCGGCGGTCGGGGGCAGTTCGTTGCGATAGGGGCAGAGCTTCAATTTCTCTTTCGCGCAGTGATCCCTGAGATATTGCGCGACAATGCCGTCCTGCAGCATGCGGCCGAACGCGACGCCGTAGCCGCCGGGCGTCCAGGCCCATTGCCCTGAGAGGGCGAAGTTCGCGGATACCAGCATGGCGGCGCCGGCCGCGACAGTCAGGCTGCCTTGTAACAGCCCGGCAAGTGCGATCCGCTTGCCCAGTAAGGGCCGCGCCATGAAGCCGCAGCAGCACAGGCCCAACAGCACGCCGAGCGTCGCGCTATGGGTCGCCGCGGCGAAGGCGGTAAAGACGAACAGCGAGGATTTTTCGAGAGCGGAGATCTTCTCCCCGTGCAGCACCAGGATGAACAGCGAGAGCACCGAGAGCCCTGCGAAAATGTCGGTCAAGAGCATGCTCGAAAGCCATGGCAGCGCCGTGGTGAGGATCAACAACAGGCCGACGTCAGCAGACGAAAGGGCCGGTTCATGCCCAGCACCCGCAACGTCAGCTGCAAGATCCAGAGCGTCGCCAGCGCCTGAAGGCCGAGATTGATCCAGAAGCTCGAGTTCTCACCATAGTGCAGATAGAGGCCGAACACGGTCGAGCGGGCCGGGACCAGATAGCCTTCGTACCAGCGCGCCAGATAGCCGCCGGTGTCCCATTGCAAGAGCGGATAGCCGTTCCACAGCGCCGGCGCGATCAGGAACAGGGGAATGATAACGATCGCGACCCAGGCAAGGCCCTGGTCGCTCACGCGTGCGCGCAAGGTCTGCGTGGTGATGCTACTTCCGTCCATCTAAAGCGTTTCCAGCGCAGTGGTCCCCGGTTCGCGTCAAGAAAACGCGTTAAAACAAAAGCTGGAGCCTCCGTTCCAATTCAATCGGAACGGAAAAGGCTCCGGGTCACCATGCCGGCAATGGCGGGCCGGCCGAAATACACCAATAGTTCGAAGGGGACCGGCTTGATTTCCCGGAATTGCTGACCACGTTGAGCCGGCGTGCTCTTGGACGTTCGTGCCGGCCATGGGGGAAATTGTGCCGATTCAATGTTTTGGCATTCGCCGGAACGGGAAAGCGGCCATTCACCTTACGCTCATGCCGTCAGGACACTGTCTCACCGCCGTGCTATAAGGTGCGGCAAGAGCACTGAAGTCGCGAGAAAACCCGAGAAAACCCCGAGAAAACCCATGGCAATGCATCAGGTCAATCCGCAGGGTAGGCTGGCGGCGCTCGATCCGATCTGGGATCGCGTCCGCAGCGAGGCCGAAGACATCGTACGCCGCGAGCCGGAGCTTGCGACCTTCATCTATTCGACCGTGCTGCATCATGACTGCCTGGAGGATTCGGTGGTGCATCGTCTGGCCGATCGGCTGGACCACGCGGCGCTGTCGGGCGATTTGATCCGCCAGACCTATGACGAGGCGCTGCGCGATCAGCCCGATCTCGGCAACGCCTTTCGCGCCGACCTTGTCGCGGTCTACGACCGCGATCCCGCGACCTCTCGCTTCATCGATCCCTTGCTCTACTTCAAGGGCTTTCATGCCCTGCAGACCCATCGCCTGGCGCACTGGCTGTACCAGAAGGGCCGCAAGGATTTCGCCAATTACCTGCAGAGCCGCTCGTCGGCGGTGTTCCAGACCGACATCAATCCGGCGGCCAGGATCGGCCGCGGCATCTTCCTCGACCACGCCACAGGTTTCGTCTGCGGCGAGACCGCCGTCATCGAGGACGACGTCTCGATCCTGCACGGCGTCACCCTTGGCGGCACCGGCAAGGAGAACGAGGACCGTCATCCGAAGATTCGCCGCGGCGTGTTGATCGGGGCGGGCGCGAAAATTCTCGGCAATATCGAGGTCGGCCATTGCGCCCGCATCGCGGCCGGCTCCGTGGTCGTGAAGCCGGTGCCGCACAATGTGACGGTCGCGGGGGTTCCGGCCAAGATCGTCGGCGAGGCCGGCTGCGCCGAGCCGTCGCGTACCATGGACCAGATGCTCAACGCCATTGGCGTCTGACTTTTTCGGCCCCAAAAGCGCGATCGCTTGAGGTGGAATCGCGATCGCGCTTCAACTCATTGTTTGAGCATGATCTTCGCGCAAACGCGTTCCGCGTTTGTTATGCTCAGGGAAAACCGGTGCCCACCCCGCTATCCAAGTGCGGGGCAGGCTTTTTTGCGGATCATGCTCCGGTGTCCAGCCCGATTTTTGCGCAGATACGGCTAGCCGTGCGCTGCGTCTCGGCCTAAAAGACCCCCGAAACCTCTGATCCGATTGGAGACCGCCGTGGACGTTAAGGAAGTCAGGAAGCTCGACGCCTATCTCAAGCGCGTGTTCGCTAATCCCAAGATCCGCGTGGTGCCGCGGCCGAAAAAGGACGATTCGGCCGAGGTCTATATCGGCGAGGAATTCATCGGCGTCTTGTTCGTCGACGACGAGGACGACGACCGCTCGTTCCAGTTCCAGATGGCGATCCTCGAGGACGATCTGGTCGAGCAGGGCTGAGGTACCGGCGGCGGGGGCCGGCCCGTCTGGAATTGACGACAATAGCCGCCAGCGAAGCGGTTATCGCCGGCGCTGTCTCCGACAGTGCGAGGGCACAGCTGCGAGGACCAAGTCGCGCCGCTTGCGCATCGCCTCACTTCGCGCCATGCAACTGCAGCGCCAGTCGGTCCATCGCGTCCGCCACGTCGCGCCATTGCGCAAGCCAACTCCGGGGAAAGCGGAAGGTCAGGTCGGCGCCGTCAATGCGGCGCTCGCTCAGGCACATGCCGGGGGTTGCGGCATCGCGGCTGCAGCGGGCGGTGAGGCTCGGCGTGCTGGCTGAGATCAGATCTTCGCCGCCATAGGGCGTGCCCTTACGAAAGGCGCGGATGGTCAATCCGTCCTGACCTGAGGTCGACGTGCTCGGAGTCGTTGTCGGGTCGAGATAGCGCGGATAGATCGTGCGGGCGCGCATATCCGGCGCCTGCTGGTCGTGATGCGCCGCGATCGACAGAAATATCCGGTCGATCGGCTGGATCGCGTCTTCCGCGCGATCGGCGGCGAAATGTTTCGGCGCGTCCGGCACCGCGAGTGAGGGAAAGGCGAAATTGAGATCGATGCGCTCCTGCGGCCCGGAGTGCCGCTGGATTTTCATGCGGATTGCGGCGGTCGGTACGTTGAACAGCGTGCCGCCGATGCTGACCGGCAACCGCTCCGGAACGCTCGTGCCGTCCGCGCTCCAGGTTGGCCACAACAAATAGGCGACCAGCGCGATCGCACCCGCTGCGACCGCGCTTCCAAGCAGGATCGGAATGATGTGGCCGCGGACGTGCCAATTTCGCACGCCGAACCGGGCCGTCGAGAGCATCGTCATGAACGAGGTGTCAAAAGGAGCATCGAATCAGATGGGAATATGCCATGCGGCGCCGACATTCCTTTAGGATTTGAAAGGCCGAAATGCGGCGGGGAGGCGGTGTGGTGGTGAACGTTAGGGCAGCGGCATTAACCTTTTCTTAAGGATGGTGTGGCGCCGGGCTGCTGATTTTGCCAAAGCTTGAGGCGCGCGGTCAGCCAGCTAAGCGGAAGAGTGTCGATGTCGCCTGATGCGTTGAATTCCCTGTTCTCCCTTTGCATCGGTTTTGCGCTCGCGGGCGCACTCGCGAGCGGATATCAGGCGCTGGCGGCGCGCCCGGCAGGCTTCGGGCTGCTGCAGGAGGGTCTAGCGCCACGGCGGTTTGCCGCCGTGCCGTTTCTGGTCTTCGCCGCGCCCTTCATCATCATGCGCAACACGTTGCGCGGCGTCCATGTCGAGCGCCGGCGCTTCGAATTCGTCATGATGGCGACCGTGATTGCCGGGTTCTGGAGCATGATGTCCGGCACGTTCTTCCTGATGACGCTGCGCGCCGCCGGGCTGTTGACCTGAAGCTCTCGCTTCTCGGGGCGCGAGCAGGCGAGCGGTTCGCTTGAAATCGCTCGCAACGCCATGCCAAGGTCCTCGCGACAGGGAGAAATTCGAACCATGGCGATCTACGAGCTTGACGGGCAGGCGCCCGAACTTCCCGCCGACGGCAATTACTTCATTGCCGACACCGCGACCGTGATCGGCAAGGTGCGGCTGCTGAACTCGGCGAGCGTTTGGTTCGGCGCGGTGCTGCGCGGCGACAATGAGTGGATCGAGATCGGCGAAGGTTCCAATGTGCAGGACAATGCGACCTGCCACACCGACATCGGTTTTCCACTGACGATCGGCAGGAACTGCACGGTCGGCCACAACGTCATCCTGCACGGCTGCACGCTGGAGGATGGCGCGCTGGTCGGGATGGGCTCCATCGTCATGAACGGCGCGCGGATCGGCCGCGGCAGCATTGTCGGCGCAGGCGCCGTGATCACCGAGGGCAAGGTGTTTCCCGAACATTCCCTGATCATCGGCGCGCCGGCGCGGGTCATGCGCACGCTCGAGCCAGCGCAGGTGGAGGGGATCGGACTGCACGGTACAGTTCTATGCGGCCAACGGGCCGCGCTTCAAGAAGGGGATGAAGAGGATCGGCTGAGATATTTGGCCGCCGTCGGATTTGCTTGGGGTTCTCCTGCGCCATGCGCCCGCCTGGTTCGAACCACCCGTGCCGGCTGTCATGATCCGGCCTTCATCATCTGGCCTTGCTGGATTTCGTTTTCCGTTTTGCCGGCGGTTCGCCCAGAGATGCGCTCTTGCGCAGCGCATCTTTCAGGTCGATCGGGACGCCATGCTTCTTCAAGAGATCGGCAAAGGCTTCGTCCGCGAGTTCCTGGATCGTTGCCATCCTGTCCCGCGCCAATTGCTTGAGCTTGTCGAGAGTGTCCTCGTCGAAGGCGATCAGTTTGCGCAACCCCTGCCTCGTTCAAATGTTCATGGCGGTTTGACGGACTCATTCCGGCACAGAATATCCGCAAATCGCGTCGATGGTTCGCAAAAGCATTGCCGCAGTTGCGAACGCCCGCTCCGGGTCGCGGAGAATTGACGGAAACATTCGCTCAAGCGTGCAATACACGTTTTTGCGATATGACAACGCGATCGCGCCTGATGCGTCAATCGCGGCGGCCGATCGCAGGAGGAGAGTGAGTAATGTTACGGAAATCGATGATTGCCTTGCTGGCGCTGGCCGCGATTGGCTTGTTGAGCCCGGATGTCGCCTTGGCGGGCCACGGCGGCGGCGGTGGTGGAGGCCACGGCGGTGGCTTCGGAGGCGGAGGCCACATGGGTGGCTTCGGCGGCGGCCACATGGGTGGCTTCGGCGGCGGCCACATGGGTGGCTTTGGAGGTGGCCACATGGGAGGCTTCCGCGGAGGTGGATTCCATGGCGGCTTCCACCACGGTGGATTTGGGATCGGCGTCGCGCCCTACTATTACGGCGGTTATTACGACGATCCATATTATTATGGCGGCTATGAAGAGGGCGACGAGGGGCAGTGCTACCTGCTGCGGCGCCGCATCCACACCCGTCATGGCTGGCGCCATCGCACCGTGCAGATCTGCCAGTGACCGATCGCGCCGCCGGTTGAAATCGGCGGATTGCAAACCGTATTGGTAGCACGGCCGCTGAAAATGGCCGTGCGCGCTCAAAGCGCGATACTTCGAAACGCTATCGCGCTTTGGTTTGCTGTTTTGAGCATGACCTGCGAGCGGTCAGCTCAGCTCAGCTCAGCACGTTGTATTTCTTGAGCCAGGCCTGCATCTGATTCCAGGCATCCTCGGCGGCTTCCTTGCGGTAGCTCGAGCGATAGTCGGCGTGGAAGCCGTGCGGCGCGCCCGGATAGATCTTGAACTCGGCGGTCTTGTTATTGGCCGCGAGCGCCGCTTTTAGCGCTTCGACGGAAGCGACGGGAATGCCGGTGTCCTCCGCGCCATAGAGCCCGAGCACCGGCGCCTTCATTTCCGGCGCCAGCTGGGTCGGGCTCTTCGGCCAGAGCGGATTCGGCGGATCGACCGGCGGGCCATAGAAGGCGACACCTGCCTTGAGGGTGGGGTTGTGGGCGCAATATTCCCACACGGTGCGTCCGCCGCGGCAGAAACCGATAATGCCGAGGCGGGAGGTGTCGCCGCCTTGCGACTTTGCCCAGGCAACCGTGCTGTCGAGATCGGACAACAATTCGGCGTCCGGCTTCGAGTTGACGATCGGCAACAGCTGCGGGATGTCGGTGATCTTGGTGAGATCGACGCCCTTGCGGAAATAATAGTCCGGCGCGACCGCAAGCGCGCCGAGCTTGGCGAGGCGGCGCGTCACGTCCTTGATGTATTCGTGCAGCCCGAAAATCTCCATCGCCACCAGCACCACCGGCGGGTTGTTCACCCCGGCAGGCTTCGCGAAATAGCCCGGCATTTCGCCGTCGGCCACCTTGATCTTGGTATCCCCCGCATCGAGGCCTTTGGTGTCGGTCGTGATGACGTCGGCGCGCACCGGGCCGGCGGCGAGGGTGTAGCCCGCGGTGACGGCGGCGGATGCGGTCATGAAGCCGCGGCGCGAAAACGGCGCGGCTTTGGTCAATCCGATGACGTCGGATGTCACTATGGGTTTGGCACTCATCAGTTCCTCCAGCTAAAGCATGATCGGGAAAAGCATGCCCTCGGGTGACGACCGATGGGGGGCACCGGTGTTCCCTCGCGACGCGTTTGCGCGGAGGTCATGCTGAAACAACAGGCCAAAACGCGATAGCGGTCCGAAGCTATCGCGCTCTAAGCGCTGCATTCACGGGCAAGCGTGGAGGAAAGGCAAATCACCTGCCTGCGAGGACCAGCCAAGAAAAAAGTTGATGGCAGGGGAATAAAGAACGCGGCAGGGGCGGCAAGGAATACGGGGCAGGAGAATAAAGAACAAGGTCGTCAGCGCAGTATGCCGCTAACGACCTTGCCAGCCCCGGAAATTGAAATCGGCTCACGCCTTCCGGTGACCTGCAGCATGACCCGGTATTGCACGGACAAGTGTGATCCAGTTCACAATTGGCCCGGAAAAATTTGGGGACGAGCCACGACCGCTCATCGGCTGGTTGCGGCGATCCGCCCAGCCACGCGCCATGGCGTGTTCTGATACGCCGTCCACACGTATTGGTTGTGCGCCGCACGTCGGTCGCGGCGATCCACTCAGCCGTGCGATTTGGCGTGCTTCTGATGCCTCGTCCCGAGCGCATGGGCCCTGGTTCGCAGCGATCGATTGCTCGCCGCGGGCAGGCTGGAGGGCTCGGACGCCGGTGCGCTGGCAAATGACTGCCTGAGACCGTCGATCGCCTCGGTAAGACCGGAGACCTCTTCGGACAGCCGCTTGGTTTCGGCCTGCTGGGAGGCGAGCAGGTGGCGGACGGACGAGAGTTGATCCTGCATCACCTGCAACTGATCGATCGATTCCTGCTGGGTGGCCTCCAGTCCCTTGGTCTTCTCGACCAGTTGTTCGGAGGCCTGTGCCGTGCGCGCCTGCAACTGGCGGGCGATGACCGCGCGATCGAGTTCGGGCACGCTGCCAGAATAGGCGCGCCAGAACCCGATCGAGGCCGCGCCAGCCAGGAGGACGATCAGTGTCGCACCGGCAAGCGCGATCGGCTGGCGGGCGATGCCGTTGATTTTGTTGTCGCGCGTGAGCTCGATCATGAGATTGCAATGTCCAATAGAATGGTAGCGTTTTGGAGGCATACCGCCGGTTGGGCGGTTCTATTTCAGCACTGAACGCAACCACGCGGTGCGCGGGCCGAGGCCGGCGCAGAAAGCATCTCGTCAAAAATAGGCTTTTAGCACGAAATCCGACAAAACCGAGGCTGGCAAGCCATTAAAAAAGTTGCGGCCAGCTCTTGGGGGAGAGCTGGCCGCGCGCGATCCGGTCTGGGACGGGGAGGGGTGGGGATGTGACCGGGTCGCGTGTCTCCAAAGATTTGAGTTCTGGTCGTTCAGCAATTCTTGCAGCGATTCTTGCAGCGATCCCTTCAGCGATCTTGGGCGCTAGCGGTCGAGACGGCCGGATGGTTGTCGCCCAGCGAGACCCACACGTTGGGATCGCTCTGCGACTGGCGCTTGACGAAGCGGTACCCGGTCTCGGTCCAGGCCACGACGTTTTCGTTCTGGTTGTCGAGAATGAACTCGCCCTTGTCGGTTTTCACGGTCAGCACCGCGTGGCCTTCGCCCTTCTTGTCGCGCACCACCGTGATCAGGAGCGCCTCGCGCGGCCAGCCGGCATCGATCAGCATCTTGCGTTTCAACAGCACGTAGTCCTCGCAGTCGCCGTAACCGTCGGTCGGAATCGACCATTTCTCGATCACACCCCAATGATCCATGTCGGTCATCGGCTTGATGGTCTCGTTGACCCAGCGGTTGACCTTGAGCAGGTCCCGCCACGCCGTCTGCGTCATCACGATATCCCGCGCCTGCGAGGCACCGCCTTGGCATTCGCCAGGATTGTCCGCGCAGAACTCGACCCAGCCGATCGGTGCACGCGTGGTCTCGCCGAGGCTTGCGTAAAGCAGTCGTTCGTCGCCGGCATGCGCTGATGCGCTGATCCCCATCAGGATGACGGCAACCGCCAATCCCTTCCCCTGTCCCCTAAAACCGTACATTGTGGCCCCCGTTTTCTTGTTGGGACCATGTTTCACACAAACGTTTTGCACTGCGGCTAAGTCAAGCAAGTAGAGTTGAAACTAATTGAAGTAAAAAGAGACGAAAATTCGATCTATACTTTAATTGTATTCGATTAAAATTTGAAACAACTGCAATTGATTCAAATTTTAACGATTAAGCTCTCGAGCGCCGTCGTTACTGCGCTGGCGGGCCGAAAAGGCTGATGCGTTAACCGCGCCGGCGATGGCGCCAGGCGTGGCCACGGGCTGCGTGGCAGCGCGAGAGCGCCTCGTGGACGTCGGAAAACGTCGGAAAAGCGGGGATTGCGGGGGGCGCGCGGTTTACCGCGCGGTAACGCTGTCTTCGAGCGCGTCGATGGACTGCTCGTGGACGAACTCGATGGCGAAGCCTTCTTCAAGGTTTCGCACCACCCGGGACTGAACCCGGCCGAGCATGATCAGCGATCGCATCGGCGGCCGGTTTTCCGCGGCGATGGCGGCGCCCGACAGCGACATGTCGATGATCCGGCAGGTCATCTTGCTGCCGTCCTCGAGCGTGAGCATCGCGATCGGGTTGCGCGGCACGATACGGTCGTGGCGGCGGTCCTCGGGCAGGTTGAGGATGTCGCGGTTAGCGAGCCAGGTCAGCTGGGCGGCGAGTTTGTCGCGCTTGCGCGCGGTGGCACCGATGCTCATGGCAAAGCCGTTGTCGATGATGCGGGTGATCTTGCCCTCGACACGGCCGATATGATCGAGATAGGCGATCACGCGGTCGCCGACATTGCCGATCCCGGGCGCCAGCAGCGCCAGCCCTCCCGGCGACATATTGATGATCTGGCAGGGAAACTCGCGCCGGTCCGGCAGCATATAGCGGCCGAGCAGGTGCACCTTGACCCGCTGGAAGCGCCGGCGCTCCTCGGCGGCCGGAAGAAACGATTTTTTGATTGCCAACGCCATCTTGCCACCCGCCACCGGCCCTACGGTGTCGCAAGACCCTAAGGCCGACACGGTTAACGAGCGGTTAGCGGTCGGTATTGTTGTGCCGACGCCGCAAGCGGGGGGCGTTGGCTTCAGACGGCGTCTCGCATAGCGTTTGGAAGGCCGCGAAACAAAAAACGCCTCGGGGAGGAAATCTTCATGCGACAGATCCGCGTCTGCACCTATGACGGCCCGGGCGCGCGGCCGGCGATCCGCAGCGTGCCGTGGCCGCAAATTCCGAACAAGGCGGCACTGATCAAGATCGGGGCCTGCGGGGTGTGCGGCACCGATCTGCACATCCTCAAAGGCCATTGGCCGAAGCCGTTGCCGTGGCCGTTCACGCTCGGCCACGAGATCGGCGGCGTCCTGGTCGAGGTCGGCTCCGAATTCACTGAAGATTTCATGAGCAAGCCACTGAAGGTGGGATCGAAAGTGATGATCCCGCCGTTGATGCCGTGCGGCCGCTGCTACTACTGCATTCATTATCCCGAAAGCGCCAACAAGTGCCTGACGCCGGTCTATTACGGCCGCTATCTCGGCTTTGACAAGGCGCCGCATCTGTGGGGCGGCTGGGCAGAGTATGTCTATGTCGATCTCGACATGCTGCCGGGCACCAAGATCTACAAATTGCCCGACGACATGTCGCTGCGGCTCGGGGCCTTGTCGGAGCCGCTCACTTCCTGCATCCGCGCCTTGAACCGCGCCGCGCGCGCGGGCGGATTTTCTTGGGGCGACACGGTGGTGATCCAGGGCTCCGGCCCGATCGGAATTTTGGCGGTGGCCGCCGCGCAGGAGATGGGCGCGGGCAGGGTGATCTGCGTCGGCGCGCCGGAACAACCGCGGCTCAAGCTGGCGCGAAAGTTCGGCGCCGAAGCGACAGTGAACATTGAGGAACTGAAATCGCCGGAAGCGCGCATCAGCCGCGTGCGCGACATCGTCGGCGGTTTTGGCGCCGACCTGGTGATGGATTGCACGGGCCATCCGAGCGCGGGCCCGGAAGGCATCGAGATGCTGCGTGACGGCGGCACCTATGTCGAGATGGGCCAGTTCACCGACGCCGGATCGATTGAAACCTCATGGCATCGCATCTGCACCAAGGACCTCAACGTGCTCGGCTCCTGGGGTTTTACCGGCAACGACCTGCCGCTCGGCGTCGACATGCTCTATCGCACCCGCAATAAATATCCATGGCTTGAGACGCAGACGATCTATCCATTCTCGGAACAGGGCATCGGCGAAGCGGTTACCGATGCGATGGCGATGAAGACGGTGAAGTCGACCATCGTGCCGTGGCCGGAGCTGGTGGAGTGAGGGAGGTCCGTTTCTCTCGCTTTAGAATTTTTCGCCGGCGCGCGATGTCTTGCTGCGCGCGTCCGCGCACAAGCGCAACGCGGCCAATAGCGCCGTGAAGCACATCGTGAACAAAAGGATGGCAACGGTCGCTTCACGGATGTCTCTGACTTGCCAGTCGTGACCGGCGGCATCGACCACGTCGCCCGCCTGTCCCATCATCCAGGGTACGACATACGTCAGTCCGGCGCTGACATAGAAGAGAATGCCGACCGCCCGCAGTTTGATGCTCGACTGCGCCTGCTGCGCAGGTCCGGTCGAGCGGCGCAGATAGAACGCGAAGGCCTGAAAGAACAGCCATGAGGTGAGAAGCCAGCCGAAATAATTCGATAGCGGAACGCCGAACACGCCGCCGCCTTGGTGCCAGATCCAAACCTTGGCGATGGTCGAATTCGGCGCATCCATGACCAGGTCCCATTGGGTCATGACGAACGCCGCGACGATGGGCAGGGCTACGACATTGAACGGGCGATCGAGTAGCCGATCGGCACCGTCGAGCAAAATCGAAGCAACCGCCCACGAAAAATATCCGGCGCCGAACCATAGCGGTCCGACAATGATCGGGATGCGGCCGACCGAGGGGAGGCCGGCGTCAACCTCGAAATGATAGGAGCCGAATGGAAAACCCGTCGAGGCGCCGATGTTTTCCATGGCGAAGGTGATCACGATGCAGATCACAAACAGAGCCAGCGCCCGCCTGGGACCGTACGTCATCGCGGCGTGGGCGAAGGCGCATCCGATGAAGATGACGACGAGCGTTTGTGCGAATGGTGTCGGGTTCCACGAAAATCCGATCGCCGCGACGAGAATGCCGGCTGTTGCCAGCCACAGCACGATTTCCGGAATCGCGCGAGGCCGACTGCCGCCGATATTTTCTGGTGTCATGCCCGCCACGCCCGTTAGGGTGAGGTCTTCAGAGATGAAATTGAAACGTACTTCGCCGATTTGAAGGCGGCAAGAATATCTTGGCCGAATATCTTGGCCGAATATCCTGGCCGACATTTGGCTGACGTTGCTGCATGGGCTAAACGTTGCGTATCGACCAAGACGCATTTCCCAACCGAGAGACCCACATGCTTGCCTCCCAGCGCGACCTGTTCGAGATGCCGCGGGATATCTGCTACTTGAACGCGGCCTCCTACAGCCCGTTGCCGCTTCAAGTCCTTGAAGCCGGCCGCGCCGCGGTCGGGCGCAAAGGTCGGCCCTGGACAATCGATGCCGCCTTCGCCAACCGGCAGCACGAGCGCGCGCGGGAGGCCGCCGCTCGCTTGATCAATGCCGAGACCGCCGATATCGCGCTGATCTCCTCGGTCAGCTACGGCGTAGCGACGGCGGCGAAGCTGCTGACCATCGCCCGCGGTGCCCGCGTGCTGGTTCTGGAAAACGACCATTCCTCGCCGATGCTGGAATGGCGGACGCGGGCCGACGCGCAAGGCTTTGCCGTCGAGACGGTCCGCCAGCCGGAAGACGGCGACTGGACATCGGCAGTGCTCGCCACGATCGAACGTCCCGGCGCGCCGCCGGTCGGCCTTGCATCGATCTCGTCGGTGCACTGGTCGGACGGCGGATTGATCGACCTCGAAAAGGTGGCGGCTGCGCTGAAGCGGCAAGGCGCCGTCTTTCTCATCGACGCGACGCAAAGCGCGGGCGTGCTGGCGATGGACGTCGGGCGTCTCGACCCGGACTTTGTGATCTTCCCGACCTACAAGTGGCTGCTCGGACCGTATGGCAGGGCTTTCATCTATGTTGCCAAGCGCCATCAGGACGGTGTTCCGCTGGAGCAGACCGCGTTCGGCCGCCGCGACGTGCGTGCCGAGAATGAGGTTTATCTTACCGACATTCGCTATGTTCCTGACGCGCGGCGCTTCGACATGGGCGAGCGCGACCATTTCATTTCGATGGAGATGGCCGCGATCGGCATGGAGATGATGGCCGAATGGGGCGCGGCCGCCGTTGCGCAACGTCTCGCCATGCTGACGGAGCGGATCGCGGAAGGCTTGCGCAGGATCGGCGTTGCCGTACCGGACCGGAAGTTGCGGGCGCCGCATATCCTGAGTCTTGGGTTTGAGAACCATGGCCCCAAGGGAGGGATCCCGGCAGGGCTCGTCGAGGAGCTCGCGAGCGACGACGTCTACGTCGCGGCGCGTCTTGGCCGCATGCGCATCTCGCCCCACGTCTACAACGACGAGATCGATGCCGACCGCTTCGTTGCGGCTCTGGCGCGGCGGCTTGAGAGTTCGCGAGTGAATCTGTAATTTCAGCCGAGGCGGCGTAACGGAGCGAATATGAGCCTGCGTCGCAAGCTTTTTTTTGGCGCAGCTTGTTGGATCAATGACCAATTCTCGCAGGAAGCGAATTCAGGAGACTGCGCACTCCGGCGGCTCTTGTTCGGGCGAGCGCACGTGATCACATCCGGCTGTCATTTTGCTGCTGCATTTCGCGTCTCGCGCAACGCCGATCGTCAGCACGGCTGACGTTGAATTTGCGGTCGAGCAGACTTGATGGCGGGAAAAAATCGGCGCAGGGTTGCGAATCCTGACAGCCATCAATCGCGTAGGGGTGCTGATTATGACTGCAACATCGATACTCCGAATAGCCGTGCCGTCGGTCGCGCTTCTTGCAGCATGTGGTGCAGCAATCGTCGGCATCACCCAGTCGCGGCGTGATCCGCCGATTGAAACAAGCGCTGCGACCGCCGCGCCGGCGGTTTCGCCGCCTGCATCGGGCGTTCAAGGCAAGAACTCGGCGGCGCTCGCAAAGGTACAAGCTGAAGCAAACGCCGTGGCCACTGAACTTGCTGTATCGCCGCTCTCGCCGGTCACCGATGCGTCCGCGCCCGTCTTCGACGTTGCCCGGATCGAGCCAACGGGCGATGCAGTCATCGCCGGCAGGGCCGCGCCAGGCGCGATAGTGGAACTGCTGCGCAACGGCGAACGCCATGATCAAGCGGTCGCGGATCAATCCGGACAATTCGTCATCGTCCCTCCCAGACTCCCCCCGGGGAACTACGAATTGACGTTGAGGTCCAGATTGCCTGATGGCACGCTGGCAACATCCAAGCACGGCGTGGCGGTCGCGTTAGGCCAGGCGCCGTCCGTCACTGGCGCGCTTCAATCGCATGCCGAAGTTCCGTCCAATGTTCCCGGGGCGGCGGCGGCAAGCGAGCTGCCGCGCGACGTTGCGGCTTCACAGCCGCTGCATGCAAATGCCGCCACTGCCGTGCCAGACGGAAGTTCGTCGTCCGCCGCGGTCGAGCACAAGATTGCGACCGCGGTCGTATCCCGTGGCGACAGCCTATGGCGCATCAGCCGTCTCACCTACGGCGTTGGCACGCGGTATGCCGTCGTTTACCGGGCGAACCGAGAGCGGATCCGG
This sequence comes from uncultured Alphaproteobacteria bacterium, assembly GCA_963777475.1. Taxonomy (GTDB): domain Bacteria; phylum Pseudomonadota; class Alphaproteobacteria; order Rhizobiales; family Xanthobacteraceae; genus Bradyrhizobium. The sequence continues at coordinate 3,000 of CAVZQX010000037.1, read as the reverse complement.
GATCCAAACCGAATTTATCCCGGCCAGGTTTTTGTACTTCCCGTGAAACAGCGCTGAGAGCCGGCAAAGGGCGTGAATCGATAAATTCGAAATGCCAGACGCTGTCGTCCGCGAGTTGCTGGCTACTTCAATAAAGCCAATGCGCCGGTCAATGCGTCGATCCGTTCTTTGGAAGCTGGACCAATTCCAAGACAGGTCACTGTTCCCTCGGGAATAACGGTTCTGCCGGCGTCTCTCACGAGATACGCAGCCACGCCTGCCTCCCGTGCCTGGCGAAGCAACAGGTTCAGCTGCGCCTCGTTTTCGCCGTCGAGGACAATCTTCGGCATTCCGACATCGAGCCATTTCTGCCTGTTCGCATTGTCAGCGATCAAGAAGGCGGCAATCGACGCATGCGCCACCTGCGCCGCCATTTTGCCGGGCGGCAGCGCAAGGGCGCTGTTGACGACGAGGACCTGTTTCATGCGCACAATATAGCCTGAGTTGTCGAAGCAGCGTGTCGGTTTCGTTAGGCTCGTCCGATTGGACAAAATTCGCTACAGATTCACCATTCGGGCATGAAACCTTCTTTTTTGGTCAGGGCGGTTGCAAGTAGGGGAAATTTTATCCAACTTCCGCCCTTGTTGATCATGTAAGGACCGCATTGTGCCGAGCTGTTGCGCGGACATGGATCAACCAAGGCGTCGCATTGGTTCCAGGCCTTGATTAAGCCTTGGGCAAATCGTGACGCTCGCCGGTTTGCTGTTTGGCTCGGTTTGTTATCCGGATGTTGCGTCGTTTAAGTCGAAATCGCTGCGTGACATCGCCTGACATCGGCGAACGGACTCCGGGAAACGGCTCATCTTCATGATCGATCCTCTTTACGTGGTTTCGGGATTCGGCGTCGGCCTTCTGGTCGGCATGACCGGTGTGGGCGGCGGCTCATTGATGACGCCGCTCTTGATCCTGCTGTTCGGCATCCATCCGGCGACAGCGGTCGGCACCGATCTGCTTTACGCCGCCGCCACCAAGTCGGTTGGCAGCGCGTCGCACGGTTGGGCGAAGAGCATCCATTGGCCGGCGGTGATCCGGCTCGCCAGCGGCAGCATCCCGGCGAGCATCGTGACGCTGTTTGTGGTTTGGCAGCTCGATCTGAGCGGCGAATCCTCGAGCTACCTGGTCAACCTGGTGCTTTGTTTTGCACTGTTCGTCACCGCGGCGTCGCTGATCTTCCGCAAGGCGATCATGGAACGCTATCGTGGGCGTTTGCTTGAGCTCGATGCCCGCACCACCTCGCGCGCGACGGTGCTGGTGGGCGCAGCCCTTGGCGTGCTGGTCTCCATCTCGTCGGTCGGGGCCGGCGCGGTGGGTGTCACTGCGCTGCTGCTGCTCTATCCGCAGCTACCGATGAAGCGCATTGTCGGCTCCGACATCGCGCACGCGGTGCCCTTGACGCTGGTTGCCGGGATCGGACACTGGATCACCGGCGCGATCGATTGGCACCTGATGGGCGTGCTGCTGATCGGCTCCATGCCCGGCATCCTGATCGGCAGCTATTGCGCGCAACGCGTACCGGAAACGGCGCTGCGGCTGGTGCTCGCGACGACTCTGATCCTGGTTGCCGGCAACCTTGCATCGCGCGAGCTGCATTCGTCGTTCTCGTTCACCGCAGCTTCCGTCCCGGCTGCCGCCCGCTGAATGCGCTCTTGGATTTTTGGCGCCGCGTTACTTCAAGCCTTCATAGACCATGAAGCCGCGCGCGATGGCGAGCTTGCGCAAGGCGCGCGGAACGAACTTTTGCGGCAGATGCAGATAGCGCCACGAGGTCAACTCGAGCGCGCCCAGCGTGCCGTGGCCATCTTCGAACGGCGCGAGCAGTCCGGTCAGGCTGATCGGCGTGTGCGCGCGGGTGTTGAACGGCAGCAGCAGCAGTTCCAGATGGGCCGTCGCGCCATTTGGCGACGTCGCGGTGAGGCCCGCGATCGCCGGCAGCGTCTCTTCGGCGACGGCTGCGATGATTTCCTCGATCTCGCCTCGGCTATCGTCAGTAAACAGCGCGGAAAAGCTCTTGTCCTTCACGTCGCAGCCGAACAGGGCGCAGACGCGGGTGCCGGCCACGCGAACGGGGTAGCCGGCGGATGCGTCGTAGGACAGCACGAAGATGTCGCCGAGCAGTTCCCGCACCGCGCCGGGCTCGATCTCGCTGCGGTCGGGCGCGCGCGCCTCGCCACGCTTGCCGTTCCAATAGGCGAAGAATTGGCGGCTCGACGGATGTTTCATGACGCAAACTCACCCCCGCGCGCCGATTCGGTGGGACATTTCTGTCCCGCTTTCGCGCACGCGCATTCCCGTAAATCGTTGTGCCGGATGGGCTGTGCAGCGTCCATGCCGCGGAGGCATTTGCCGGGAATTTGCCGAGGCTTTGCGTCGTTAACGTTAAATTAACGATCCGGTTTCCGTCACCGATCAGCCTCGCTATTGTCCGCTTGCTCTATTCCTCGCCGGTTTTCTCCAGGTGCCGGCGGGGCACACAGGTGGCGTCAAACAGATTGGTCACAGCGCGGGGAGGGGTGGGGATGTTCCCACCGGGTCTCGCGCGAAAAGATCGGCACAGGGAGGGCTTTCTCAGAGCCCTCCCTTTTTGCTTGGACCGGGACAATTTCCGATTCAATTTTCAAACAGCGCCATCGTCCTTGCGAGCCAACGGGACGCGCGAATGCGCGCCCGATGACAGGCTCCGCGAAGCAATCCATCGCGCCGCGAAGAAGGAGTGGATTGCTTCGCTGGCTCGCAATGACAGAGGATAAAGTTCCGCGTTCTCGCGGCGCGGATCGCGCCCGAGTTGTTGGCCGAACCACCCTCTGAAATCGAAGAGGGCGCGGGGAATGCCGGGTGCCCAATGCACCCGCAGCCTCGTGTGCGCTTGGGTAGTTGGAGTATGCACACGAGTATTCACAGCGGAGGCACCGGAAACATCCGGCATTCCCCACGCGATGGTTTTACGGCTTATATCGCGCTCTC
>CAVZQX010000036.1:0-16707 GCA_963777475.1 uncultured Alphaproteobacteria bacterium | reverse complement strand
CCACAAAAACCCCCTATTTCATTGGGTTTAGCGGGCTTTCAGCGGCGCGGCCTTCCTGGCCCAAACGGTGAACAACAGCGGTCCCGACAGTCACAAAAACAGGCACAATTGTTCTTGTCTTGTTCGCGGTCGGGGGTGCCGACATGGTGAAAACCACCCTCCCGGAAAGCGTCGTCAGCAACGCTCGAAGCGGCATCGCCTGGTGGAACAGCTTGAGCGAACGAGAACGCGAAAAATGGATGCGCCTCGCCGGCGACACCGGCGTTGCTGCTGACGCATGGGCGGCCTTTCAGGCCAGCCAGCACCATTCCAATCGAGAATAGGAAACGAAAACACCTTGTCGTCGCGCTGCTGGAACAGCGCGACGAAGAAAGGATTGAAAATGTCTGGAGGCACCCGGGTTCAGGCGGGGCAACACCAATATAGTGCACACCGATTCGACGATCAAGCACCGAATGAGGTGCTCCGATTGATCGTCACCGCAGCAAAATCAACACGCATCGAGCACGAACTCACCCGACGCGGCGGTCTCGGCCTGAAGCGCTCCGGCCACGAATTGGTCGGGGCATGTCCGCAGTGCGGCGGCCGTGACCGGTTCGCGGTCAACACAACAAAACAGGTTTGGTTTTGTCGCGGTTGTAGCCGCGGCGGAGACGCCATCGCGCTCGTTCAGCACGTCGACGGCGTCGACTTCCGTACCGCTGTACGCCTGCTTAGCGGCGACATCAGCCTGGAGATGGGGGATCGAAAATCGGAAACTTCGATTATCACCCCCCTCGGCCATCGCCCGATAGAGTTCGTCCATCAGTCTGCAATTGACGGGCAAAACACGAAACGGGCGCTGCAGATCTGGAATGGTGCCGTGCCGATCAGGGGTACGCTCGCCGAGCAATACCTGCATGGCCGCGGTCTGCATGATTTGCCCGGCGACGATGTCTTGCGCTTCCATGCCGCATGCCACTTCGGCAAAAACCGAACCGCGTGCCTGCTCGCCCTTTACCGGGACATCGCAACGAACGAGCCGAAGGCCATCGCCAGGACCGCGATCAGTGCTACCGGCACCAAGATCGGCCGCATGACGCTAGGCCCGGTCATAGGCGCGGCGGTCAAGGTCGACGACAACGTCGATGTCGAGCAGGGCCTGGTGGTCGGCGAGGGTCTCGAAACCGTTCTCGCAGGTCGGCAACTTGGTTTTAGACCGGCATGGGCCCTGGGCAGTGCCGGCGCAATCCGCACCTTCCCAGTGCTCGCCGGTATCGAGGCACTGACCGTTCTGGTCGACAACGATCCTGCAGACCAGCGCGGTCGACGCGCTGGAGACGAAGCCGCGACAGAATGCTGGCGCCGCTGGAGTGGTGCTGGCCGCGAGGTACGGGCCTTCACCACGGACAAGATGGGCACCGACATCGCCAATGTTATCGAGGGGGCGAGCCATGGTTGAGGAAGCCACGAACACCAACATCGTGCCGTGGGCGCCGCCGCCATCCGATGGGCCCGAGGCCAAGAAACGGGGGCCGCCAACCCCTCCTTTGATTCAGTCCAGCGCCGCATTCACCCGCGACTTCATCCCGCCGGACTATCTGGTCGACGGCATTTTGCGGCGCCGGTTCTGCTACACGCTGACCGCCAAGACCGGCACCGGCAAGACTGCCGTCCTGCTCCGCGTCTCTGCCCATGTCGCGCTCGGCCGGGCGATCGGCAACATCCAGGTCGAACAGGGCAAGGTCCTCTACTTCGCCGGCGAAAACCCCGATGACATTCGCATGCGGTGGATCGGCCTCGCGCAGGAGATGGGCTTCGACGACGAAGAGATCCAGGTTCATTTCAGCCCCGGCACCTTCAAGATTTCCGCGATGCGGACTTGCATCAAGGAGGAAATGCAACGCATCGGCGGGTTTTCGCTGATCGTGGTCGACACGTCTGCGGCCTATTTCGAAGGGGACGAGTTGAATAGCAACTCGCAGATGGCGGCGCATGGCAAGATGCTGCGCAGCTTATGCGAAATGCCAGGCGGCCCCTGCGTGGTCATTGCCTGTCACCCCGTTAAGAACGCTGGTGATGACAACCTGGTCCCATACGGTGGTGGTGCCTTCCTCAATGAGGTCGACGGCAATCTGACCGCCAAAAGGTCGGACAGCGCTGTGGCCGTGCACTGGCAAGAGAAGTTTCGCGGGCCAGACTTCGCGGAGATCCTGTTCGGTCTTCGGACCCTCAACACCTGCCAACGCCTGAGGGACAGCAAGGGCCGCTTCATACCGACGGTTATTTCCTACCCAATGGGTGATGATGCCGAAGAGGCGATGACGGCAAGGGCCCGATCGCAGGAGGACAACCTGCTGAGGGTCTTGGTCCAGATGCCGGAAGCCTCACAGTCCGAGCTCGCAACCGCTCTGGGATGGCGGCTCGGTGACGGCAAGCCCTACAAGAGCCTGGTCAGCCGCACCCTCAAGAAGCTGGAGAAAGCCAAGCTGATCAAGATGGAGCGGGACGGCTACAGCCTGACCACCGCCGGCGAGAAGTCCTACGCCAGCCTGAAACCAACCTCGCCGAGGCGGTCCGATGGTTAGGTTCCGATCGAACCAAGGTGTGGTTCGATCAGACCACAATTTTAAGCAGAGCTCCAGTCGAACCAGGGTGTTGGTTCGATGTGGTTCGAAATGCAAGAAATGCCTGTGCCGCAGTCGAACCAAGCGGTTCGATCGATTGGTTCGAAACATCGAACCGGGACCACGGAGGAGGCGAACCGAACCATCCCCATCCCTAGGAGGGGGATGGTTGGTTCGACCCCAACCCGCAGGAACATCCAAGAACCAAAGAAAGGGGATAGCGCCATGAACCGACACCAACGCCGCCGGCGAGCCGTGATGGACAAGCACAACAGGTTCGTCCGGGACTACGTGCACCACCTGCCCGAAGCGGGTCCCGATGTTCTGGGCAAGCCCGGCGTTTCGCACATGGTCTGCTATCACGACGAGTGGTGCCAGACCTATGACGGCAACGGATGCAACTGCGAGCCCGTGATCAGGTTCTTTGCTGAGCCGAAACGGGCTTGAGCCTGCTTGTCGCCTTGGTGGGCCACGGACGAAGATGATAACTATGTCCACGCTATAGCCCAACCGGACCCGTTGGCCGGTCTGCGATGTCCGTTGATTGGGTGGACCGGCAGAGCGTAAAGCCGGTTGCGCTACTCAAGCCGGCAACCAAGTAGTCCTTGATTGTTGCCCCAAGCGTACCAGCGGGTGACCGAAACTGTCGTGCTGGTTTCCAATCCCGCTGCTCGAACAGTGTGCCCGCCGGCTCGAAAAACCCACTTCGAAAGTCAGTGCGTGGATCTCATGACCAGTCAAGGCCGGGGGCGACCCATCCCTCACCTTTGGCGAGGCGCCGCCGGTCAGGCTCGCACGCCAAAAATGATGTGTACGATGCGTTTGACTTCACTGAAACGCTTCGCGTTGAGGTCGAAGGTGACTTCGACGTATTTGTGGTCCTTCCCGGCGATCTCGAAGGCGAGGCGTGTGGGTGTGAACTCAATGAGCCGCAGGCGGTAGTGGCCGGTGTAGGTATCGTGATCGAGGGTCTCGATGTAGCAGACGCCGCCATCATCGTCCTCGAACTGACGCTGAACGAGAAGATAGGGCTGATCGGGGAGCGACAAATCCAGGTCATCGTCGCTGGGGTCCTCGTTATCGAACGAGACTTGGAAATATTCGCCGCCGGACTCTCCGATGGACACATGTTTAGCGTTGAATCTCACTGGCGGTAGCCTTGCTTCAGTGACTTCCTTCATCGTTATCTTGGCCCCCGATTGCCAGAAGGGCCGCCTCAAGGCAACGGCCCCGCGTGCATCGCGTAAGCCCGTTCACTTTCCGCGCCGCCGATGCCGGCCTTGCCGTCTGGCCGACATTGGCACATTGCGAAATTTTGCTGCAACACAGAACTTGGCCGAAATCGGGGGACAGCCGACATGGGCGACCTGCCGCTGGCGCGGGGCCGTCGCGTTTGCCGAGTAGGCCCAGGGAATTTCACCCTGAGCCTCTCACAGATCCGGACTTGATCCTCTCGCATCATCCGGCTCGTGCCATCGATTGAAGGCTGCCGCCTTCCGTTGAACTTCGGGCTCCTCCCGTTGCCAGTTGGCCCGATTCATCGTCGATGACCCGCCCCCTTCGCTCCACGACCATTACAGCCGCTTCCTCGCTACTACGGAGCAGTCCGCCCCTCTCCGGCGCATCGGTACTTTCGGCCTTGCGGTTGGCGGCCGCTTGAGCCTTTTCCCTTGGCATCGCCGGCCAGGTTCTCACGTTCCTTACAAGAGCCTGGTTGAGCTTCGCGCCGCCTACATGCCGGATGTTGCTCGGTCAGTATCAGGACATCCACCGAACTGATCCCGAAGGTAGGGTCAACCCTCGGTTTTGACATCACCTAATCCGCTTTCGACACTTCATCGACGGTTCGCTTGCGCTCGCCTCTCTCAACCGCGCCTGCCGGGATCATTGTCCCGACGTTTCCGCAGCGCTCACCACCGTGGCATTTGACCAAAGCGGCCCGCGGTGACTTGGGATCAGCGACCTGATCGCCGAACCCGAAGGACCTACCTTCATCTCCTATAAAGTTGCGCGCAGCCGTTTGGACCGGCTACGCTCGTGACACAAGGTAGAGTCGAGATGTGGCGCGGTGGCTTTAGGCTGATCTTGTCGTACAGCGCGTAGAAGCGATAGCCGGCTTCTGCCTTCGCTTTCGCGTGCAACCCTTCTGCAGTTTCTGAACAGTTTTCGGAGTTGATAGGTTGCCCAATCTCCAAATCCCTCACCACTTGTTGCGTCTGTCTTGAACTGAGGTCCCTTCCCTCCACCGGCGTTACCCGGCTTCAGCGGTACTACGAACCTCTCCGCCACCCCAGGGCGCCCGACCTGTCCCTCGCGGGCGTTCGGGGTTGGTCATCGCTGACCGCGCTACGGGGCTTCCGTGTTGCGTACGCTTTCCTTGTGTACATGCTGTCCCACTACCCCGGCGCAGCAGCTGGGTGGATGGTCTTCGCTCCGGTAGCCCAGCCGTGTCAGCCTTCCCCGAAAGGGTCATCGGGTCGGCCTGCGCATTGTCCTTTTCGAGGCTTGCTCGGCGTTCACTCGCGTTACGGCCTGCACACTCGCGCTGTCACCAATTCGTGACACGCATTCCGAAGGCTTCAGCTATTTCGTCACCTCCATAGCTGCTCCGGCTGCTTCCGGCTGGAGCGATTGCCGGCTGGGACTCGCACCCACTGGAAAGCGCCGCCTTGTCACGGCGCACACCCAACTCGGACGTCGTCAGTGCAGGGGTGATCACGCGACGGGCGATTGACACTGACCCATCTCTAGGCCAAAATTCTCGCGGTAGATACGACCTGCCGCTTGCGCCCCTCGGGGTACGGTGAACGTATCGCGGCATTCCATAGCCCCTTTGCCCGAACGAACGGGTCAGCAACGCAAGCCCTGGCACCCCTGTTTCGTTCAAGCAAAGGATGAAGATATGCGCGACTTCCGCGACGCTAAAGCTATGGCACGCACACTACGTGCGGCCCTCGCTGCTAAAGGTCTCAAGATCACTGTCAGCCAAGGCCTCGAACTGATTGCGGAGATATTTGGCGAGGTCGATTGGAATACCCTCGCTGCGGCAATCCGTGCGCAGGGGACGGCTCGGCGCAATAACGCCTTACCGCCTCCGAGCGCCGAAGCGGCTACGGCGCCGGGCGCTCCGTACCGGGGCCCTTTGTTTTCCCGCCCACTTGAGTCGACCCTCCATTGGGCCCTCGCCTACGCCAACCAGCGAAACCACGAGCACGCGACGCTGGAGCATCTCCTGCTCGCTCTTACAGACGATGAAGATGCTTCGGCGGTGATGAAGGGCTGCAAGGTCGATCTTGCCAAGCTAAAGGAGAATCTCACCGACTATATCGACAACGAGCTAAAAACACTGGTGATTGACGACGGCCGCGATTCCAGCCCGACCCCTGCCTTTCAGCGCGTCATCCAGCGCGCCGTGATCCACGTTCAGTCGTCCGGCGGCCAGGAGGTGACAGGGGCCGATGTGCTACTGGCTATCTTTGCTGAGCGCGAGAGCCATGCCGCCTATTTCCTGGAGCAGCAAGGCATGAGCTACTACGACGCCGTCAACTATTCTCCAATCAACGCCGCGATTCATGCGATCCAGTCCAATTTGCGCGAGACCACCACGCGCGTGCTGGCCCCGTTGACCCCGCGCGAAGAGCGCGTGCTGCGCATGCGCTTCGGCATCGGCATGAACACCGACCACACGCTGGAGGAAGTCGGCCAGCAGTTCTCGGTGGCCCGGGAGCGCATCCGCCAGATCGAGGCCAAGGCGCTACGAAAACTGAAGCATCCACAGCGGCCTCCACCCAGGGATGGGGAAAACCGCTAAAAACACCCGTCCCGCGCCGCCAAAATGAGACTGGTCCGCTGTGATCGCCCGGTGTCGCTTGATGTGCACATTTGAGACATGTCGGGATGTCAGTCTTGAGTCCGTTGTTGAATGAAGATCGCACGTGAACCGACATCGCCAAAACCATAAATCATGCGGCCGGCGACGCGCACGATGCCGTCCGACTGTCATCCGCATCGATGGCCAAGCGCACTGTTTTTACAGGGCGCACGACGGTTCATAGGCCGTCCAACGACGCGTCGGCGAGCGATCGGCGTGCGGACGAATCGCCCACGGACTTGCGGCCGCTGCTCGGCTTCGCAGGAAGCTTCGACGGAGGGAAATATCGCAGCGTGGAGCAGACGTTAGGCGCTCGATGAGGACGGCAAGGGAAAAGGCCGGCCGTCGATTTGGCCTATCTGGTTGGGATGATGCGAAGATTTCGACTCTGCTCCTACACGCGAGCTGGCGCTTCGGCCAACGACATGAGTGTTTTCAATGGCCAAAGAGCCAGCCGCCCCAGCAAGCCCGTTGAGGAGTGATCCGGGAGGAGGAGCACCGACCTGAACATTCAGACCTGACGCGTCCAACGCGGCCGCGAGCGCCGAAGACCATCGGTGGCCAGTGATGCTGCGCGCGCGATGAGGGTCAGCGGAACCCGCGCGGCTTCGGCGGGACCGTGGCGAACATCGGCTCACGCCTCGGTCAGGACCGCAACGCCGCGCTCACCATCTCTCCGCGTTTGAAGTTTCGCCATGGCGATAGCGAAGCCCTTGGCTGTCCATCATGGCGGGTTCACGCTTCCGGTCTGTCCCGTGCGCCAGCCTCGTCTCCTGACTGAAACCGAAGGCGTCACTCGCGGCGACGCCACGTTCGCATGGTGCTTTGGGCAGGCCGTTCCAGAAGCAGCGTTGCCGGAGCGAATTGCGTTTCTTTTTCAACGCTGATGTCAGCGGTGCGATATTTCGGCCTTGCGATCACGCAGCGCAGGCGCAAGCTCATCGACATGACCCAGGACGACCTCTCCAGCTTCCGCCCGGGCCATGGCTGTTCGCCACCCTGGCGTTGGTTCACGGCGCACATGGCAGCCTGTTACGCCCTTCCCCCGAACGCCGTGACATCTGGATGTGGCTCGTTGGGCTCGATCTGACCGAAGGCCGCAAATGACCGACCACCAACAGCCGCTCACCGAGACCCAGGCACTGGCGTGGCTGGACGATCAACCGGACGGCACGATCGCAACCACGGTGTCCGATCTCGCTCGCTCCTGGGGCTGGAACCGGTCGACCACGTCGCGGCGGGTCAAGCTATGGGTCGCATCTGGTCAACTCGTGCGCACGCCTGGCCCAGACGGACGTTCCATATTCACAGCGAGAACACCCGATGTGCCACAGCCGTGCGATGCCGCGGCTACTCTCGCTTTCCCGCCAGCGAAATCTGTCGTCATTCCAACGGTGAGCCTGCCTGTGCAATCTGCGGCACAGGCCAAACACCTCCCGAGCGGGGTCGGCCAGCCCGTCGGATCAACGATTGCCGCGGCCCGATTGGCCCGTGCCGCGGGCGGCGCTGCCCTTGCGGCGCTCGCGGTGGCGGTGGCCTGGTTCGGAATCCGGATCAATGCCTGGTATGGCGGCACGCTCGGCCGCACCCCCGACGCCAGCAGCCTTCTTTCCGGCCTGAGCATCTCGGCCGATATCCTGGCGCTGGTCCTGCCCACCGCAGCCCGCACCTTGTGGACAGACCGCCGGCGCATGGCGGCGGCGGTGGCGTGGGCCTTGTGGACCATCATGATCGCGGTCGCGCTCATGGCCACGGTCGGCTTTGCCGCGCTCAACATTGCGGACACGACCGCGGCACGGGCCAGCACCGTGACCGAGCGTGCCGGGCTCACGGCTCGGATCGATCGGCTGCGCAGCGAACGTGGCAGCATAGCGGAGAGCCGATCGGTTGCAGTGATCGAGGCCGAGCTGCAGCGCACCCAGCCAGGCGCGGCCACCGTGTGGCGGGCGACCGCCGGCTGTCGCAATGTGACGCTACCGGCCTCGGGCGAGATCTGCGCTGCCGTTATCGCCTTGCGGCAGGCTCAGGCCACCGCGGAGCACCGTGACGTCCTCGATGCCGATCTGCGCGAAGCGGAATCGCAGTTGAGACTTCTCCCTGCTGTCACGGCCGCCGACCCGCAGGGCGACACCGCGGCCCGGCTGATCAGATGGATGAGCTTTGGCCTGATCACCGTCACCAGCAATGACATCAACCTTACCCGCATCGCCGGCATGACGCTGGTGCCGCAGCTCGCCGGTCTCGTCCTCATGCTGGCAACCACGTTATGGCAATCGCGCGGAGATAGCACGTGATCTATCCATGCGACCGACAATCCGTCGATCAGGGCGGCGATCCGATGCATCAGGACCTCGGCCTTCGGCATGCAGGCGATTCTAAATCCTCTCGAGAGGGCCCGCCACGGCGATTTCCGCTGCGATCAACTCATCGACGCACTATCTTGCGCGCGCAAGAGCGACGATCACGGCATCGAGAGGCTCCGGATAGCGGAATACTGCCTGTGATGCCTCCACCATCGCCGCGGTTGTGATGTCCCTTTGAGCCGACGCTTTCCGGTGGGGCTGCTTCCGACCACGTCATGGCGGCCTTTTTGCTGGCGGATCAAGCGCCACAATACGCTCGCTGCGCTCGCCGACCTTCACCCGCAATGGCTCATTCGCGATCTTCTTCCCCTGCCGCCAAGCGGCGGCATTCCTCGCGAGGCAACAAGATCGCTCAGCGCGCCATCCTCCGCTCCGCTGCGGGCCAGAGGCTGCGGGCCGGTCGTTGCGGCGCTCAAAGATCGCCATCAAGACCGCGATGGTCGCGGGCTTGGATAAGCAACAGGAGATCACCATGGCTCAGATTGGCACCTTCAACCGCGCCGAAGATGGATCCTACAACGGCACCATCAAGACGCTTTCGCTCAACATCAAGGCGCGCTTCCTTCCGGCCGAACCGTCCGAGAACGAGAAGGCTCCGAACCTGCGCGTGATGGCCGGCAACGTCGAGATAGGTGCGGCGTGGCAGCGGACCTCCAAGGACAACACCGTCTATCACTCGGTGAAGCTCGACGACCCGTCCTTCCCGGCACCGATCTACGCCAACCTCGTCGCGGTCGATGACGGCTACGCGCTGGTCTGGTCGCGCTGACAACCTTGCGGCGCCTTGCCCCTTGCGGGGCGCCGCTATTCGATCACGTAGCCAAGCGCCCGATAACCCGTCCGCCGCTTCGCGGCCATCCGGGCCAGAACGCCAACGGTATTGTCGACGTAGTCGACGACCATGACATCTCTTTTGCCATCATGCTGACGATGCAGGCGCCCAACATATTGCGCCAAGGTGCCCTTCCAGGCGATCGGCATCGTCAGGAACAGCGTGTCGAGCCGGGCGTCATCGAAGCCCTCACCGATATAGCGGCCTATCGCGAGTATCAGGCGCTCGTCATCGTCGGCGACATTCAATGCCAAATCAGCTTCCCTGCGATCCTTCGCGGACATGCCGCCGCGCAGCACCACGAGATTTTTCACGAACGGCGAGAACCTCTGCTGAAGATAATCGAGGTGGTCCCTCCGCTCCGTCAGAACGATGGGCGAACGTTTCGCCTCGAGCGACTTCAGCACATCATCGAAGATCAGGTCATTTCGGCCGAGGTCCTGCGCAAGGGCCGCATAGATCGCTGGCATTGAGCGGTCGTTCGGCCGATGCCAGAGACACCGATAGCTCGAACTTCGTCGAGCGGTCACGAACACGATGGCGAATGCCACGCTCGGCAGCTTGAACCCTTGCATCGACCCTGTGGCGTACAGGCCCGCATTGCATGAAGATAATGGGGTGATGTCCGTCCTTTCGGGCGACGGTCGCAGACAGGCCAACGACATATCGCGCCTTGGATCTCCGAGCGACAAGCTCGAAGCTTGCAGCGGACAGATGGTGGCATTCGTCGACAATCAGATGGCCGTAATCGTCGACGATATCGGCGACCTCTCCATTGCGCACCAAGCTCTGGATCAGCGCGACATCGATAACGCCCGTCGGCTTTCTTTTCCCGCCCCCTATGATGCCGATCTGTTTTCGGTCAATGGTCAGAAAGGAACTCAGGCGCTCCACCCATTGCGTGAGAAGTTCCCTGCGATGAACAAGAATCAGCGCGTTGCGGGTCCGGTGTGCGATGAGGGCGGCGGCGACAACCGTCTTGCCAAAGGCTGTCGTGGCGGCGAGCACACCATTGTCATGGGCCACGAGAGCATCAAAGGCCCGTGATTGTGGCCGACGCAGTTCCCCCTGGAACAGAACGCCAGCAGGCAGCCCCCTTCCATCTTCGCGGTGATCCTCCAAAATGGCGGTGGCTCCGTGGCTCCTAATGAGCTCAATTGCTTCGTCGAAACAGCCTCGTGGCAGAGCCACATGCCGCAGATGAAGCTCGGCACATGAGATGATCCGCGGCTTGCCGAATGTCGGAAGTCGCATTGCTTGCGCGCGATAGAATTCCGGGTTCTGGAACGCCGCCAGACGCACGAACTGCGCAATCAGGGCCGGCGGAAGCTCCGTCCTGTCGATATACACCTGATCGGCGACCACGACCTTAATGTTTCGCGGGATCGCGGCCTCTATTCGCCGCGGCTCGCTACGACGCGACGGCAACATCTTCCACGGCTCGTCGGCATGCTCGTCATCGACCGGCATCCGGACGCCCAAGATCCGCCCTGACAGCTCAGCTTCGTCGACGACCCTGAAGACTGTGTCCGCCGATAATCTGGGCAAAGACGATAGGTAGGCCCACTGGTCATCGTAAGGTCGCAAGGCCGCATCGACAAAAATACTGTTGCCGTTTTCGCGGGCTTTCCTTTGCAGGGGAAGCGCGATCAGATTTCCGAAACCGCCGAGCGGCATTGTATCCTGATTGGGAAAGAAACGGTCATAGGACGTGAAGCCGATCTCGGGACGGTTCTCCATCGTCTCAGTGATCAGAGCCGCGCCCAGTTGCCGGGCGATCCTGGCCGGAACAGGTTCGCAGAAGAATATCCAGACATGGCCGCCGTTCCCCGACCTCGACCGCTCAAGGGCTGCCGCAATCCCTTTTGAACGGCAGGTGGCCAGCAACGCTCTGGTGTCATCCACCCAGCTTTCCTTGTCGAAGTCAGCTGCGAGGAACCAGCATGTTTCGTCTTGCAGCAATGGATACACCCCGGCCACAAAGTCGCCCGAACGGGCGCTGCCGCCGCGAAGGTGCTTTTCGATGATGTCCTCGGAAGGCGGGATGAAGGCTTGATGCGGGCATCCGCCGCACTTCACTTTCGGCTTATCACAGATCCCTTTCGCCCACTCGTTGGAACAGGCCGGCGAATAACCGGAGCGTCCATCCTTTCTGTTTTCCCATCGAACCGGGAAGACATCAGGACGCCCGGCGAACAGGCGCCGGAACAACTCGACTTTCTCTATCGACGGCGAATTGTTGGTAACAGGGGCATCGGCAAAGGCAGGCTTCTCCGCTTCAGCGCGGCTATCGGAGTTCAGCTGTTGCTCAAACGCTTCCAGTTCACGCTCAAGCTCCATCCGCTCTTCATTCAGATCGGCTAACCGCCGTCGAATGCGTACGATTTCCTCCGAAGCAATATTCTTGTCCGCCAACTTTTCAGCTTTCGCCTAAATGTTCATGCGGATCAGCATAGGCCAAAGACGCCCGCATTTTAAGACGGACTATGCATCGCGACGGCCCGATGCGCCTGGAGGACGACGGTGCGCGACGGCGATCGCGAATTTCTCTCGGTCAAGCTCGACGATCCGAGTTTCCCGGAGTCGATCCATACCTCGCTGGTGAAGGGCGACGGCCACACGCCAGCTTCAACCTGATCTGGTCCCGCCGCACGGGCGAATGATCGAGCGGGATTGACACACCCCGCCTCACGGAGGCGGGATCTTTGCCGTCAACGGGGCAGGCACGGCAATTGGCTGATGGCCTGCAGATTAATAGATTAATCTACAATTATATTGTTCATAATTACAATGCTTTATAAGATATAATGCATGTTTTTTCAATGATATTTCTTGCACGCTCGACTTCGGTTTGCTACTTTCCCAACATGACAAAACTCGACGAACTGAAACGACACCTGAAACCGGGCGGCGTGTATCGGCGCGCTGATGTGGCACGCTGGTCGAACGCGGTTGACCGGCATCTGAAGGAGCTGGTCGAGGGCAATGTTTTGACCAAGCTGGCGGGCGGGCTCTACGCCTATCCGAAGGCGACCGCCTTTGGTCCGGCGCCTGCCAACGATGATGCGCTGGTCCAGGCCTTTTTGAAGGACCGCCGGTTTCTGCTTGCCTCACCCAACGCCTACAACAGCCTGGGCGTCGGGACGACCCAGCTTTACGATCAGACCGTGGTTTACAATCACAAACGGCATGGGGAATTTCAGCTGGGCGGCCGCAAGTTTTCGTTCCGTGTGAAGCCGCACTTTCCCAAGTCTCTCGGCCGCGAGTTTCTGCTGGTCGATCTCGTCAACAATCTCGATGCGCTGGCGGAAGCCAAGAGCGAGATACTCGATCGCGTGAAGGTGCGCGCGAGCACTTTCGACGGGCCCCGTCTGCGCCGGGCGGTGCGTGACTATGGTAGCGTGAAGACACGCAAGTTCTTCGACCAGCTCCTGAGCGCGCCGAAGCTGATACATGCCGCGTGAATACCTCCACAATCACCCGCAATTCGCCGACCTTTTGCGGATCGTGGGTGCCGACAAGGGCATCGATCCGGGCCTGGTCGAAAAAGACTACTGGATCATGCATTGCCTTTACGGGCTGCAGCAGTTGGGCCTCACCTTTGAGCTCAAGGGCGGCACCTCGCTGTCCAAAGGTTTCAGATTATCGGACGGTTCTCGGAAGACATCGATATTCGCATCGAGCCGCCGCCCCAAATGGACGTCAAGACCGGCAAGAACCAGACAAAGCCCGCGCACATCAAGAGCCGGGCAGATTTTTATGAGTGGTTGACCAAGACGATCAGGATGGATGGCATCGTGTCGGTTGAGCGCGATACGTCCGTCGACAACAAGGATCTGTTCAGCGCCGGTATTCGCCTTTCCTACAAGAACGTCGCGACACCGGTCGAAGGCTTGCGTGAGGGCGTGCTGCTCGAAGCAGGCTTTGCGAGGGTGACGCCGAACGAGCCGAAAGACATCAGCTCCTTCGCCTATGACTACGCGGCGGATAAAGTCGAGATCATCGACAATCGGGCGATGGCCGTGGCCTGTTATGATCCCGGCTATACGCTGGTCGAAAAGCTGCAGACGATTTCCACCAAATACCGCCACCAGCAGGAGCGCGGCGACATGCCGGTGGATTTCATGCGGCATTATTACGACGTCTACCATTTGCTCCGGCAGCCGTCGGTCCAGGCCTTCATCGGGACGGCGGCCTATCGCCAGCACAAAGATGAGCATTTTCCGAAGGCGGACAACAAGAATATCCTCAACAATCCCGCGTTCTTCTTGAACGATACCAAAACGCGCGCGCTTTATGAAAAGGCCTACGAGGCTGGTAGCGCGCTCTACTATCAAGGCAAGCCGACCTTCGGCGAGATCCTGGCGACACTCAAGGTTTGGAAGGACGCTTTGTAGAAAAGGCACGCCCTTCACGGCGCGGCTTCCTCCGGTCTATCTGACGGGAGACCAGGAAATGGCGCGCGCTGATACAGCCTTTTCTACGCTGCAACACGCCGGCTGCATTTCTGCTCTTGCGATGTGCCTTTTGGTTTCTACCAATCCCCCCATATCAGGGATCGGGTCGAGAAAAGGGTCTAGCCAGAGCATGTCGTCGATGAATATCATCAGCGTTGCTGCCCTTCGCCGGACCATGGCCGCCGATCAGCGGCACAATGCCACCCGAGACCTTGTTGGAGGCGGCGCCTGATGTCCAGGGTCGCTGCGCCAAGAAGTCGTTGCAAGATCGATGGTGCCGTCGCACGATTGGGACTGGAAGCTCGCACCGTGCGCAGGCTGGCCGCGGCCGGCGGTATTCCAGGCGCCGCCAAGATCGGAGATACCTGGACCTTTGACGTCGCCATGCTGGACGCTTTTGTTTCGGAAAAGGAGCGAGAGACGTGTCAAAACGGCCTAAAGCCCCAAAGGGCTGTTACTGGCGGAAGGATACCCTCTGGGGTCGGATTCAAGCCGGGGGCCGCGACCACAGATGGTCACTTCGCACAGACGATCCAAAAATTGCGAGCAAGCGTCGGCAAACCGAAAGAGATCGTATAGTTGCCGCGCATCATTTTGGAGACCAGCGTAGGACGCTCAGCGAGGCCACAGAGGCGTGGGGCCGGTCCATCGCGAGCCAGCTGGGGAGGAAGACGTACACGCGCTACTTGTCATCGCTGGCGGTGCTGCAGCCACATCTCGAAGGCCTATACCTCGATGAGATCGACAAGAAGCTGATTGGCGCCATCGTCGAGAGCCGGCAGAATACGCCCTGCATACCCAAGGGCAAGAAACATCCCATCATTGTAAAGCCAGCAACCATCAAGCGCGATCTCACCGCGCTGTCCTCCGTGTTCGACTTCTGCGTCGACGAGGATTGGATGCAAAGCAATCCGGTGATGGACTGGCTGAAGCCGGGACACCGCAAGAAGTCGCGGCTGCAGGAGCGGCGCGATCCGATCGTGCTGCCAGAGGCGCCCCATATCGACATGGTGATCGCCAATGCGCCGGGGCGGTTCGCGGATCTGATCCGCGCTGCTGTGCTGACCGGGGCGCGCTTGGACGAACTAGCAAAGAGCGTCCGCCGGCACTTCGACAGCGATCGCAAGCAGCTCACCGTGGTCGGCAAGCGCAACAAGATGCGCGTCATCGCCCTCGAAGACGGCGACCAGGATTTCGGCTTCCGGCTGCTATCCAACCTGCCGGCGAGCATTGAAACAAAGGCCCTGTTTTGGCACCGACCGCCACCTGGCAAGCAGGAGGTCGGCCAGCCGGCCGACCGCCCTTACAGCCAGGTCTCGAGCAACTTCCGCCGGATCGTCGCGGTGACCGCCAGGAAGGCACGGCAACAGGCACAGGGATTTCGACCCTTCAGATTTCATGATCTACGCCACGTCCATGCCGTTAACTGGCTGAAAAGCGGCCGCTCCATCTACGTTTTGCAGCAGCGCCTAGGCCACACCAGCGTCAAGACCACCGAGATGTATCTGGCGTTTCTGACCGCCAGAGAGCAACACGTGGTCATGTTCGGGCGGTCGGAGGAAGGCACAAATTCCGGCACCAGAGCAGTGGTTGAAAACACCTAGAAATGTAAGAAAGCCTTATAAAACGGGCACAACTGGAGCAAGTAAAACATGGCATCGGCTGGTTTTGTAAACCGAAGGTCGGGAGTTCAATCCTCTCAACCGGCACCAATAGAATCAACGACTTATTGGATTTTGTCGCCCCGAGATTTCGCGGGTTTTTGTCGAAATCGCCGCCGGGGCTACGTAGGGCTACAGCCTGACAGCGAGCGGACGGCCCGGCTGTTCTAAATCAGGAGGGAGCGCGCGGCGACGCCTCGACGCTCGCGACCCGATCGAGATTTGCGATCAGTCGCGTGAGCAAGGCAACAAGCTGCGCGGCCTCCTCGTCCGTGAAGCCGCTCAACGCCTCGCGGTTACCCCGGAGCAAGGTTGCAACCGCGCTTGGCAGACGCGCTGCTGCGGCTGGCGTCATCGAAACGCGGCTGCTGCGTCCATCGGCCGGGTCAGGCATGCGTTGGATAAGTCCGTCTCGCTCCATGCGGGCAAGCATTTGCGCCATCGGCGGCTGCTCGATCTTGGCAAACCGGGCTAGATCTCGCTGGTGCTTGCTCGACCGTCCCGAAGCGCTACCAGTACCGGCAGATGACCGACGCCGAAGCCCAAGGGTTTCAGGCGCGCTTCGCTCAGGCGAGCGAAGCCGCGCGCCGCGAGACTGATCAGGTGCCCGGGCGTCGAAAGCACATCCATGTCCGTCAGATTTCTCGCTTGCACTGTTCGACCCTCTGATGCATACGTGCATATGTATATTGCTTCTGTTCCTTGACGCAACACTGGCCCAACCGAGGAGAGAGCACGATGGACGATGATGTCGAAATCCTGAAACGCATCTACGACCGCTTCAACTCGCGGGATATCGATGGCGTGCTGCCCGTGCTGGCCGATGATGTCGCTTGGGCCAACGGCATGGATGGCGGCCACGTTCACGGTCGCCAGGCCGTGCGCGAGTACTGGACCCGCCAGTGGACCATGGTCAG
>CAVZQX010000035.1:0-11364 GCA_963777475.1 uncultured Alphaproteobacteria bacterium | reverse complement strand
AGGCTCGCTCGCCGCGACGACGCGAGGGCTAAGCCACTCCCTCGTCCCGTTCTTCACAGGGAGAGGCCAACAGGCGGCCTACGGCCGCCGTTCTTGATAGAAGGACGCCGATGCGAAGCATCGGCTATGGTGAGGGGCTCTATCTGCGAACACTGAATGCGCGGATAGAGCGTCTCGCCCGGATTAAATCTGCGATGCAATCCGACCTCTCCCCGCAAGAGGCGGGGAGAGGTGACCCTAAACGAGCACCGATTGATGGCCTTTTATGTCGCCCAGTTCCTGACCGGTCTTGCCAGCGCAGCCTCGCTGTTTCTGGTCGCCTCAGGCCTGTCGATCATCTTCGGCGTGACGCGAATCGTCAATTTCGCGCATGGCGCGTTCTACATGCTCGGCGCCTATGTCGCGTTCACGCTGACCGCGCGATTTTCCGGCGGGATCGGATTCTGGGGCGGCATCCTCGCCGCTGGCCTGATCGTCGCGGCGATCGGCATCGTGGTCGAGACAGTGCTGTTGCGGCGGATCTATCATGCGCCGGAATTGTTCCAGCTGCTCGCGACCTTCGGCCTGACGCTGATGGTCGAGGATCTGGTGGTCTGATCTGGGGCCCGAGCGATCTGTTGGGCCCGCGCGCGCCGGGCCTGAAAGGCGCGGTCGATTTCTTCGGCCAGAACATCCCGAGCTACGATCTGTTCCTGATCGTGCTCGGCCCGGCGGTGCTGGGAATCCTCTGGCTTCTGTTCCAGCGCACGCGCTGGGGCGTGCTGGTCCGCGCCGCGACCCAGGATCGCGACATGGTGGCGGCGCTCGGCGTCAATCAGAAATGGCTGTTCACCAGCGTGTTCGCGGTCGGCGTTTTTCTCGCAGCTCTCGGCGGGGCGCTGCAGATTCCGCGCGATGCCGTGCACCATGCGATGGACCTGCGCATCATCGTCGATGTCTTTGTCGTGGTGGTGATCGGCGGACTCGGCAGCATCGTCGGCGCCTTTGTCGCGGCGGTGCTGGTCTCGGAGCTCAACGCCTTCGGCATTTTGATCTTCCCGAAAATATCGATCATCCTGGTGTTCCTGGTGATGGCGGTGGTGCTGATCGTGCGTCCCTGGGGACTGTTCGGAAAGCCGGAGGCCGCCGCACGCCGCACGCCGGGATTGACCGTCAATCCCTGGCGTCCGCTGACTTCGAGCGAGCGCCTCGCCGCCTTGGCGGCGCTCGTGATTGCGGCTGCGCTGCCGTTCGTCAGCGGCAACTATGCGCTCACGGTCGGCTCTGAGATTGCGATCTTCGTGATCTTCGCCGCGAGCCTGCATTTCCTGATGTCGGTCGGCGGGCTCGCCTCGTTCGGCCACGCCGCGTATTTCGGGCTCGGCGCCTATGGCGTAGCCTTGCTCGCCAAGATGGCGGGGCTGCCGATGATCGTTTGCCTGTTGCTCGGGCCGCTGCTCGGCTGTCTCGGCGCGGCGGTGTTCGGATTCTTCGCCGTGCAACTGTCCGGCGTCTATTTCGCGATGCTGACGCTGGCTTTCGCACAGATCGTCTGGTCGATCGCGTTCCAGTGGGTGGAGGTGACCGGCGGCGACAACGGCATTCTGGGGGTCTGGCCGGAGCAATGGGCGGCAAGCCCGTCGCATTTCTACTGGCTGTCGGTCGGCGTCGCCGCGCTCGCGGTCGCGGCGCTCCGGATCATCGTGTTCTCGCCGTTTGGCTTCGCGCTGCGCGCCACGCGCGACTCGCCGCTGCGCAGCGAGGCCGTCGGCATCGACGGCAAGCGCGTGCAGTGGACGGCCTTCGTGATCGCCGGCACGGTCGCCGGCGTTGCCGGCGCGCTGTTCGCTTTTCTCAAAGGCAGCGTGTTTCCCGACACCCTCGGCATCTCGCTCTCCGTCGATGCGCTGGTCATGGTGCTGCTCGGCGGCATCGAGACCGTCTCCGGCGCGGTCGCCGGCGCCATCGTCTACAAGGCGCTGAGCATCTGGCTGGTGAGCCAGACCGACTGGTCCAAGCTCGTGCTCGGCGCCTTCATCGTGCTGATCGTGGTCGCGTTCCCCAAAGGGATCGTCGGAATGCTGGAGACCATCCGCCATCGGCGCCGACCGGTCTCGCCGCAAGGAGCGCTTCTCGCTTCACGTGTCGAGACCGCCGAATGAGCACCGCGCCCACATTGCTGTCGGTCGAGGGCCTGACCAAATCCTATGGCGGCGTCCACGCCGTGCGCGGCGTGTCGTTCGCGCTGAAGGCCGGCGAGATCCTGGCGCTGATCGGCCCCAACGGCGCGGGCAAGAGCACCTGCTTCGACATGCTCAACGGTCAGATCGCCCCGGACTCTGGCCGTATCAGCCTGCTTGGCGAGGATACCGCCGGCAAACGGCCGCGCGCGATCTGGCGGATGGGGGTCGGGCGTACCTTCCAGATCACCGCGACATTTCCGACCATGACGGTGCGCGAGAATGTCCAGGTCGCGCTGGTGTCGCATGGCGGGCAATTGTTCAATGTGTGGACGTCGATGCCGCGCCTGGCGCGAGGGGAAGCCTTTCGCCTGCTCGATCTCGTCGGCATGGGCACGGAAGCGGAACGCCCGTGCGGCGAGCTCGCTTACGGCGATCTCAAGCGGCTCGAGCTTGCGGTCGCGTTGGCCAACCAGCCAAAACTGCTCCTGATGGACGAGCCGACCGCCGGCATGGCGCCGCGGGAACGGATCGAATTGATGCGGCTCACCGCGCGCATCGCCAGAGAGCAATCGATCGGCGTTCTCTTCACCGAGCACGACATGGACGTGGTGTTCGAGCACGCCGACCGCATCCTCGTGCTCAATCGCGGCACGTTGATCGCCGAAGGCTCGCCGCTGGAGGTCCGCAGCAACCCGCAAGTGCAGGCGATCTATCTCGGCGAGGGGCTGGTCTATGACGCGCGCCACCGCGAGGTGCCGGCATGAAGCTCACCGTGCAAGACCTCAACAGCCATTACGGCCCGGCGCATATCCTGTTCGATATCGCGCTCGATGTCGGCGAGGGCGAGGTCGTGGCGCTGCTCGGGCGCAACGGCGCCGGCAAGTCGACCACCTTTCGTTCCATCGTCGGCCTGGTCGAGCTGCGCTCCGGCCGCATCGTGTTCGAAGGCACCGACGTGTCCGATCAGCCGACCTATGAAATCGTGCGCCGCGGCCTCGGCTACGTGCCGGAGGAGCGGCGTATTTTCACCGAGCTGACGGTGGAGGAAAATCTCGAAGTCGGCCGCCAGCCGAAACGCCCGAACGCGCCGCACTGGACGCGCGAAAAGCTGTTCGCGCTGTTTCCCAATCTCGGCGAGATGCGCAAGCGCCCCGGCGGCCGCATGAGCGGCGGCGAGCAGCAGATGCTGACCATCGCGCGAACGCTGATGGGAAATCCGTCGCTGGTGTTGCTCGACGAACCGTCGGAAGGCCTGTCGCCAAAAATCGTCGAACAGATGGTCGAAGCGATCCTGGCCATGAAGCGGGAAGGCGTTAGCCTCCTCGTATCCGAGCAAAATCTGCATTTTGCCCGGCTGATCTCGGACCGCGCCTATATCATCGAGCGCGGCCGAATCTGTTATGGCGGCACCATGAGCGAACTCGATGCGCGCCCGGACATCCGCGACGCGCATCTGTCGCTGTAAGATCAAGAACGAAAAAAGGGCAGGGGACACAGATGGCCAAGACTGTTGCGGCGCGAAAGGGCGTCAAGCCTACGCGGCCGGCCTATAATCTCGACGAGCAGGTCGGCTTTATCCTGCGCCAGGTATGGCAGCGGCACGCCGCGATCTTTGCCCGCGAGATCGGCATCAACCTGACGCCGACGCAATGGGCCGCGCTGGCCAAGCTCGCCGAGACCGGTCCGTGCTCGCAAAACCTGCTCGGACGATTGACCGCGATGGACGTTGCCACCATCAAGGGCGTGATCGACCGCCTCACCGCGCGCGGCCTGACCGAGACCAGCCCGGACCCGGAAGACGGCCGCCGCCTGCTCGTCAGTCTCAGCCGCGCCGGCCAGCAGGTGGTCGAAAAAGCCGCGCCGAACGCGCTGGCGATTTCGAGGGAGACGCTGGCGCCGCTCGATGCGAAAGAGCGCGAGACGCTGATCGGGCTGTTGAACAAGATGCGGTGATTGGGCTGCGTCGGACGAACGGATGTGATCTGGCCAACAAAGTCCGGAACTTTCAGTTTTGATCTGAAAGCCGGCTGGGACACATCGCCGAACTCCACGCTTTTCCAGGATGTTTCTTGCCGGGCGAATGCTGCCGCCCTTGGAAGGATGTGGATTGACTTAAGAATGTAATGTTATAACATTACATTCTGGCCGACCCCTTCAGCCGTGGTGTTCCGACATGACTGTGCTTCTTTTCCCAAGGAAAACATCGAACTTCCAATGGAACGCGGTGCGCGAATTGAAAAATCGTGCGCTGGCGGCCCTCAACGCCGATGACGAAACGATCGTCGCCATCAGCGAACGCGATTGCGGCGATCCTGGTTGCGGCGGCGCCCGAACCATCGTGCTCATCATGCATCCGAGACGGCCGACCGACGCCGTCGCAATCGACAAGCCGCTTGAGCAGATCACGCTGGAAGACATTTCGGACGCCCTCGCGCCATTGGCCGCACCTACCGACCTCTCCCAGTTCGCATCGAAATCGTGATGACCATCGCTCGGGCCCGCGCAGCGACGTTGGCAAGCTCGCACTAATTTCAATGTCGGAAGGACGATCCCCATGCAGGCGGTTGTGAACCAGACCCCCGTCACGGTCATCACCGGCTATCTCGGTTCCGGGAAGACCACGCTGCTGAACCGAATCCTCTCGGAGACGCACGGCAAGCGCTATGCCGTGATCGTCAACGAATTCGGCGAGATCGGAATCGACAACGATCTGATCGTCAATGCCGAAGAAGAGATCTTCGAGATGAACAACGGCTGCATCTGCTGCACTGTGCGTGGCGATCTCATCCGCATTCTCGGCGGTCTGATGCGGCGGAGCGCGCGCATGGATGGTATCATCATCGAAACCACCGGGCTTGCCGACCCCGCGCCGGTGGCGCAGACTTTCTTTGTGGATGAAGATGTCCGCCGCAGGACCAAGCTCGATGCCATCGTGACGGTCGCGGACGCAAAACACCTCCTCGGCGAGATCGATCGCGCGCCGGAGGCGCAAGAGCAGCTTGGCTTCGCCGATATCGTGCTGCTCAACAAGACCGACCTTGTCACGTCGAAAGAGCTCGCCTCCGTCGAGACGCGCATTCGCCGCATCAATCCCTATGCCGGCATCCATCGCACCGAACGCTGCGCGGTCGATCTCGACCAGGTGCTAGGCCGCGATGCCTTCAGTCTCGACCGCGTGCTCGAGATCGAACCGGGTTTCCTCACCGATCCACACGATCATGAACACGATGAAGACATCGGTAGCCTGTGCCTCACCGCCGATCGTCCGCTCGATCCCCATCGTTTCATTCCGTGGATTCAAAGCGTCACGCAGGATATCGGAGCAGACATCCTTCGCATGAAGGGTATCCTGGCGATGAAGGACGACGACGAGCGCTTCGTGATTCAGGGCGTGCATATGCTGATCGAAGGCGGGTCGCAGCGACCCTGGAAATCGGACGAAAGACGCGACAGCCGTGTCGTGTTCATCGGAAGGGATCTGCCCAGGGAAAGGCTCAAGCAGGGTTTCGAATCCTGTCTCGCTTGATCGCCGTCGGATCGGCACGCATTGAAGACCCTTGCCGCTCAGCCAGATCATCGCCTGCGCCACCGTCAACGCCGCGCGCATCTTCCCGTCGCTCGATGACCGCGGCACCCTCGACGTCGGCGCGCCCGCCGACGTCGCGATCATGGAACTGCGCGAGGGCAGTTTCGATTTCCTCGACAACTATAAGGGCGTCCGCACCGGCAAGCAGCGATTGTTTCCGGCGGGGGTCGTGCTCGCGGGAAAGAGCGTGGCGCGGGCGTGACGCTGGCGACCTCAATCTCCGAACTCGTCATGCGCGGGCCTAACCCGCGCATCCATCAGAAAGACTCTCTTGGTTCGAAGTGATGGATTGCCGGATCAAGTCAAGTCAAGTCAAGTCAAGTAAAGTCAAGCCCCGGCAATGACGGCGGGAATAAATCAGCGGCAATTGTTGTTGCTCTATTTCCTAAAGTTAGGTGATCTGCGGGCGTAACACGCGATCGCACCCCCCAGATACCGGCATTGAGCGCGTCGCGCAGCGCCGGAGACGGCTGGGGCCTCTGAACCCAAGCATACGCTGGTTTCGGGCTACACAGGCCTGCCTATCAGCCGCCTTTCGCGCCGGCCGCGTCGGCAGGTATCGGCAAGCCGCTACAGCTTGCGACTTGCCGTAGGAATCTCGCCTTTACTGTTGTCCCACAGGTTGAAATCCGTGCAATATGCCCGCTGGACACTGTGCACTTAAAGTAGGGACGACCCGGTGACGGGCACTCCAGAAACACCAGCCGAGAACAACCGGCACGTTGAAGAATATCTCTCTCAATACGTCGGGTTTCCACACGCGCCGCATTTTGCCGTGATGCTGAGTTTTCTCAGCATGAGCCTGATTGAAGCGAGGCGCAGAAATGCGAGCGCCTTGCGATTGAGATTCTCCCAATCTTTGGCGAGACGCCTGCACCGCCCGAGCCATGCGAACGTTCGTTCGACGACCCACCGCTTCGGGAGGACGACAAATCCTTTTGCGTGATCGGAACGCTTGACGATCTCCACATTCACCCGCGCCATTATTTTTGCCACGGCGCGGCGAAACAGCGGGCCTTGATAGCCGCCATCGGCGTAGAGTTTCATCAGGAACGGATACATGCCGAACATGGTCGCCATGACGAATGCGCCGCCGTCGCGATCCTGAATGTCAGCGGCATGAACGATGGCATGAATCAACAGGCCTTGCGTATCGACGAGAATGTGCCGCTTCTTGCCCTTGATCTTCTTTCCCGCGTCGTAGCCCGGCGGATCAATCGAAGCCCCCCTTTTTCAGCGCTTTTGACGCTTTGGCTATCGATGACGGCGGCGGTAGGACTGGCTTCCCGGCCAATCGCTTCGCGGCATTTTACATAGAGCTCATGATGTATGAGATCGAGCGTGCGATCCCAACTCCACAGGTCGAAATAATCGTACAACGTCGAGCGCGGCGGCAGGTCTTTCGGGATGGCCCGCCACTGACAACCGGTGGAGAGAATATACATGAGGCCGTTCACAACCTCGCGCATGATCACCGTGCGTTTGTCGCCGCCGCGCTTGCCTGGCGGGATCAACGGTTCGACCAGTTTCCATTCGTCGTCGGTGAGGTCGCTGGGATAGCGCAAATGGCTGCGGTCATACCGCGCGCGATTTTCATTCGTCCACATCGGCGGCCCCTCCGAATCAGGCCACCTCTCTTGAATCACAAATGATTCATAGGATTCAACTTCTCCCCGGACAGTTAACATATTTCAAGAATGAAAGATGGAACGTGAGCATCCCCGTCATCCAACAAGCCAAAATCCAGGCACAGGTCCTGGTGCCGCTAATAAAGGCCTTGCAGGCGGAATTGGGCGAAGAGCGCGCGAACGCGCTTGTTCGAAAGGCGCTGGGCGACACCTATCGTCGTTTCGGCGAAGAGTTCTGGCAGACCAGGAATGAGCAGAACCTCGGGAAGGCCATCGCGTCCGCGTTCGCAACCTATGCCCGCGACGGCGCGCTCGATTACAACGTGATCGAGCAGTCGCAAGATGCCTTCGCGATCGATGTGATGGGATGCCGCTACGCCGAGTTCTACCAGGAACTGGGCGAGCCGGAGCTCGGCTTCCTGCTGGTCTGCAGCGCGGACTTTTCGGTCGCCGAAGGATTTGGTCCCGACATCAAGCTCACGCGCACGCAAACCATCATGCAAGGCGCCGGCCATTGCGACTTCAGGTACAGGCGATTGAAAGAGACGGATTGAGCGCGAGGCGATATGCGCTTGAGCGTGGCGGATCAGCGGATCAACTGATCATTTTCGCGATCACCACAGCCACCGGGATGGTTCAAGCATGAACAACATTGATCTTGTAAAAGCGCTGCACCGGATCTGGAACACCGGCGACCTCGCCCTCATCGACAGCGTCTATGCCCATGATTTCCTCGCGCACTGGCCGGCAAGCTCGGAAGTTCCTGAGCGACGCGGCATCGATGGTATTCGTTTCGGCGTCGAACGGATCAGAGCAGCGTTCCCCGACTGGCATGAGCAGGTGGTGGACGTTTTCGGCTCGGGCGACAGGGTGGCGAGCCGCTACGTTTCCACTGGAAC
Source organism: uncultured Alphaproteobacteria bacterium (assembly GCA_963777475.1). Classification (GTDB taxonomy): domain Bacteria; phylum Pseudomonadota; class Alphaproteobacteria; order Rhizobiales; family Xanthobacteraceae; genus Bradyrhizobium. The sequence goes on along the minus strand of CAVZQX010000035.1, from coordinate 3,089 downwards.
GCACAAGGGCACGTTCTGGGGCATCGAGCCGACGGGTCGGCGCATCGAGATACAGGAGATTTCGATTTTCAGGATCGCCGATGATCGCATTGTCGAGCAGTGGTGCATGTTCGACGATCTGGCAAGGCTTCAGCAACTGGGCGTCAGCGTCGACCATTTGCGCAAGGTGCTGAAGATTTGAAATCGAGCTCGTTGCCCTTGGCTGCGGGGGCCGCCCTCATTCCAGTTTTCTGAATTTCAGAAAATTAACTTGACGGCCAGGTAGAAACAGGAGTAGATCGAATCATCCCGCCTCACCAAGAGGGGCGTTTCGCGATCGTCACGGACGTGCGGCGGGCTGCGGCGGACGCTGATGGCGTGTGAGACGAGCGCGCTTGAAGCGGACGGCAAAGTCGTGTGGTCCTGACACCCCGACGCTGGTGTCAAGGTTCGCGAGGTTATCTCGCGGAACGACGGGGGCAATAGAGCCCGGTCCCCGGGGAGAGCTCGAAATAAGCGTGTGCCGTGGAAAGGCACGGTTCTCGAGAGGGTGTAAGTCCCTCCCGGCAAGGGTCGCTCCGGCCGGTAGCAATCGGAGCAGTGGGGAAGGTAACGAGCCGGCTGAAGCCTCCGATGGAAAGGGTCATTAAGTGACTCCGCGAGTGTGCGGGCTGTAACGCGAGTAAACGTTGAGCAGGCCTCGAAAAGCTCGATGTGGAGGCTGACCTGGCGCTTATACAGGGAAAGCTGGCATTGCTGGGGAAGAGAGCGACAGGCACCCAGCAGCTCCACCGGGGTAGTGACGACGGCACGTACACAACGAGAACTGTAGCAACACGGGAGACCCCATCGCGTGGTCCTGAGCGAGGGACCAACCGGAGGCCTGTGAAGGTCAGACCGGGCGCGGCGGGGAGTCGGATGGGCTCGTAGTACCGAGGAAGCCGGGTAATGCCGGCAGAGGGAAGGAGCCCTCGTTCAAGTCGATGTGGAAAGTGGTGAAGGAGGGGAGATTGGGAAACCTGGAAACTCCACCAAGTGTCCGGAAGCTGCAGACTTCATTACATGCGAAAGCGAAGGCAGAACCCGAGTTCAGGTTCTATCTTCTGTATGACAAGGTGTACCGCGCGGATGTTCTGAGCTTCGCCTATGCCAGATGCAAAGCCAATGGCGGCGCAGCTGGAGTGGACGGCCAGACGTTCGACGACATCGAAGCGTATGGAAGCCAAGATCGGGACTCCGAGGGTCGCGAGACCCCGGACATCGACACCGACTGGAACCCATGGCTCGGGGAACTGGCGCAAGAACTCAGGGACAAGACTTATCGACCGCAAGCGGTCAGACGGGTCTACATTCCGAAACCGAACAGCAAGAAAATGCGACCTCTGGGGATCGCGACGATACGCGACCGGGTTGTTCAGACGGCGGCGATGTTGGTGTTAGAGCCCATCTTCGAAGCCGACCTGCAGCCCGAGCAATACGCGTACCGCGCCGGCAAGAATGCGCTGGATGCGGTGGAGGCCGTCAACCGCCTGATCAACTTCGGGCACACGGCCGTGGTCGACGCCGATCTGCGTGGCTACTTCGATGAGATTCCGCACGGACCACTGATGAAATCGGTGGCGCGCCGGATCACCGACCGGCAAATCCTGCACCTGATCAAGGTGTGGATCGAGGCGCCGGTGGAAGAGACGGACGATCGCGGACGCAAATATCGAACCACGCGCAATCGGGACGAGCATCGCGGCATACCGCAGGGCTCCCCGATCTCCCCGCTACTGTCGAACCTGTACATGCGACGGCTGGTGTTGTGGTGGAAACAATCGGGCACGCGGCAACGGCTGAGAGCCGTCATCGTCAACTACGCCGACGACCTGGTGATCTGCTGCAAGGGTACGGCCGAGATCGCCATGCAGACGATGCGAGAGGTGATCAAGAAACTGCAACTGGAGGTCAACGAAGACAAGACCCAAATCTGCCGTGTACCGGAAGAAAGCTTCGACTTCCTGGGTTATACGTTCGGACGGTGTTACTCCCGCAAAACCGGGAAGGCCCATCTCAACTCGAGGCCATCGAAGAAGAGCATCAAGCGAATCTGCGACGCGATCCGGGACGAGACCGGGCAGCACACGACGACGCTATCAGCCGAGAAACTGGTGAAGAAACTCAACTCCAAACTCACCGGATGGGCGAACTACTTCCACCTCGGACCGGTCTCCAAGGCCTATCAGGTGGTCGATGCCCACACCAACCATCGGCTGCGCCAGTGGTTATGCAGCAAGCACCGGGTCCAAAGCCAAGGGTTCAAACGCTTCCCCAACCAGTACCTCTACGAGACGCTGAAACTGGTCCGGCTGCCGGGGCTGACGCGTAACCTGCCGTGGGCGAAGGCATGAGCGCTTGCCCGAGAGCCGGATGCGCCAAACGCGCCAGTCCGGTTCGATGAGGGGAGTGTGGAAACAGGGATCACGGCTAAGCCGTTCAGGCACCGCCAGACGAAAGGGGCGGAAAACAGATACGCCAAGCCTAACGTTCACTGCGCCACACTCCTACTCTACCGTAAACCATTGCGCGGGGAATGCCGGGTGATTCCGGTGTGACCGTGATGACTTGCGTGCGTGCTACTCTCACTTTTGCACGCAAGACTGCGGGCGCATCGGGCGCCCGGCATTCCCTGCGCCCTCTGATCTTCAGATGGCGGAAAATTCAGGGTCAAACCTCGCGCAAACCTGCGGCGAGATCGCGAAGCTGTATCTGCCAATGGCGCTGTTTGAAATTGACTCCGTAGGGTGCGCAAAAGGCGCCTCTTGCGCCGTGCCCACCATCCATCGGCAATCTCATCCTGAATGGTGGGCACGCTTCGCTTTTGCCCACCCCACGCACTGTTACGGCGACGGAACTGCGCCCCCTCTCCCGCTCTTCGCGGGGGAGGGTTGGGGTGGGGGTGCTTCCGCAAAACGCGCTGGTCGAGTGGATAGAATTTCCCCCACCCGCCGCGCTCTGACGAGCGCGTCGACCTCCCCCGCAAGCGGGAGAGGTGGACCGAATATGCGGACGGATCGATTCAATCAAAAGCCATCACGCGCTCGAACGCCAACTCGTTCACCGCCCGA
>CAVZQX010000034.1:0-95343 GCA_963777475.1 uncultured Alphaproteobacteria bacterium | reverse complement strand
AAGGGGGGAGGGAACGCGGATGTGGCTTGTGTCAAACGCCGGGCCGTCCCCGCAGCATTCCGGCGATGCCCAAGTCCTCCGTCGAGCTCGGGCCAGTGAATGCCCATCGGCATCAGTTCGAAGCGCTCGCGCGCCGCAGCACCGGCCTCGCACAGCCGCGGATACCACGTGAGCGGTGTCGCGATCCTGCGTCCGTCCGCCAGCGTCACCACCAATTCATCGGCGGTGAAGGCAACCGAGACCGGCCTGATTTCGCCGACATCAATTTCCAAAGTGCTCATGCCATTTGCCTTCGAGGAGGTCGCGCTGCGATCTCAGGTGGCGGATAATAGAAGGTTAGCGCCGATTTCATGGGCGGGAAATCCCGCATTGACGGCTACCGAGAGGTCGTGCAGCCAAAACCTGGCTTCGAAATCGCCGGACCTGACGTGAACGTGCGGCGGCTCGCCACGTTCGTTCGAATAGAAGAACGCGCGATACGGTTCCCAGCGCAGGACGGTCGGCATTCAGGCCGCTTCCAGCCGCTTGATTTCCGCCTCGAACTCAAAGCGCAGTTGCGCGCCTTCCTCGTCGGGCAGCCAGTTCGTAGGGCGCGTTTTAGCGGAGCGTAATCCGCTTGTCTTTGCTTCCGGCAATGGCGCGTTACGCCTTCGGCCAACTCGCCCTACACGCTAGGCACGCGGGTAGCCTTTGGCATGGCTGTACTTCTTGTTCGGGCTCGGAGTGTCCACCACCCTTGGTCATCCGCTATCACTATCATCGTTGCTAAAATGAATAATAGAGTTATATTACTATATCTCAGGAGCAATTAACCCATGATGATTGTTGTCCCCGCCCAGATCCGCGCCGCCCGAGCCCTAGTCGGATGGACGCAGGCCGAGCTCGCCGCCGCCTCGGGCCTTTCAGAGATGTCGATTAAGAATATCGAACGCAGCTTTACCGATCCTCGCGCGAGCACGCTCAGCGCGATCGTCCGCGCGCTCGAAGCTGCTGGTGTTGAATTCACGAATGGAGGCGAACCGGGCGTGAAGTCGCGAAAATTCAAGGTGGGCGACGCCGTGAGGTTTCGGCCAGGCTCTCTCGAGACCGCCGAATATGGAGACAACATCGGAGTTGTGGTCCGCGAGCGACCGGACATTCCGCTCGGAGGTGGTCAATGGATCGATGTGGATTTCCCCGGAAAGAAACCCCTGCTCGGGACACAAACGGGCAGGCTTGAGTTCGCCGGCCTTCGAACCTCGAAGCCGAAAGAGCCGAGCGACGGCAGATATACGGAAGACCCCGATAAAGCGGACGAGTTCTGGCCAATAAAAACGAGTTGAAGAGAAGCGATCCGTCGCATGGTCGAGCTGAAGGCAAAGAAGTGAGTTCGCGTAACAACCGCGGGCGGCGCTGCACGCATTGAAATTCCCCGCCGATTGTGAAAACGTCGGACAACTCGGAAAAGCAGAAGGGCTACTTTGATGCTAACCACCATGGCTTTTCTCGCCGTTAAATTTCATTGGCGCGCGCGAGAATGTTCGGTCTTGGCTCATCGCCAATTGCACTCCGGTCAGAGCAATGATCGGGCTGTTAGCGACATGGAGTTTTTTGAGGGATTGCCGGATGCGTTCGGGGGAACGTCCGGGCCCGCGATAGCGTGGAGGTCGCGGACAAGCTTGACGAAATTTGGCGCGCGATTGATCGCGAGATGAATGCTCGAACGGGTGCATCCGCTCTTTCGTAAACGGTGCGAACGATCCCCATCAACCCCGCTAGGAGCCGCCGTCGCCAACGCTCAAACCAGCTCACCGATGTGGTCGGGGAGAACGGATTGTACGACCGGGTCCGACCATTCCACTGCCTGTTCAGCGATAATGACCTTCGCCGCAATATTCACCGGCGAAGGCAAGTTCGCGGCCTCTATGTGCAGACGAAGACCTAATTCGGTTGGCAGTTCGTCGAGCGCTACCGCGAATATGGTGTCTCGATATTCTCTCGTCGCTCGAAACTCCTGACACTGATGTGCGCTGTGCGTCGAACCGAGCTTTGGGCGCTTGAACCAACGAAAGGCTACCGGATCGATCGGCTTCAAGTGATCTTGCAGCGTTGGGCGGTTGTGAAAAACAGGAGCGATGGTAGGCAAGATTGAGCCGGGCTCAATCGGAGGCGTAGGTATCTTGAACAAGCCACGCAAGAGAACGGGCGCTTCCTCTCGCTCGGCAATCAACGAACCGTTACCTTCGAGATCGAATTCGATGCGAAGTCCTTCGGCCAGCACTCCACTTTCGTTCTTCACGGAATAGTCGATCGCAGCGACTGCGCCGATACGCTGTACATGTTCGTGCAGGCGCTCATAATACTCGCGAACACGGGCTTGGAAAGACGAGTAGTCCGCATGATAACGTTGGGCCTCCGGTTCCGAAACACGACCGACTTGCCAAGCGATACTAGCATTGTCGGATAAGACCGAAGCTCGTGGATGCTTCGCTAGATACTCGCCAGCGAGGCGGTCTACCTGCTGTGAATTGAGCGGCCGAACAATCGGCACAATTATTCGAATTTCGGACGTCGCCTCATCAAAGTTTTTGAATCCGGCGATGATATTCGGCCTTTGGCTCAGCGCATGATTGAGGTCGCGCTTGAGCTTTGCGATCTCTCGCCTATCATCTGTCTGCTCGTCCGGGAGAAGCCATTTGGGAATAGGAGGCGGCTGGTAAGCTTCTATTTTAGCGACACGCGCTCGAATGAGCGGGCCAGTGTCGTAGGAGAGGACCGCCGCACCATTGCCGAAGGACAACGCCTCAGCGACAAGCTGATCATCAGGATTCGCGGAATCGAGAGTAGGATGCTTCGACCAATCGAAGCGCGGGGCGATAGAGATTACAATGCGCACGCGAATAGGATCATCCCTTAGCACCAGCGCAAAGTCGGGCGCACGAGATGCTTGCTCGATTAGCTTCAAGGCGAGCCGCGCTCGGTCGCGTCGCCGTTGATTGTTGCTAGTCTTATGTTTGTCTAGCTCATCGATGACACTCGGCGCGACCATCACATCGACAGCTTTCACGCCGGGAAAAAGTTCCTTCCAAGGGACATCCTTCAGGTCACGGACCTGAAGGAACCCGTTCGTGTCAGTAAAGAGAATCTTGGTTTTGCCTCCCATTCTCGTGATTTAGGACGATCCTCTCAGGCGCGCAATGATTTGGCGCCCCAACCCCATTTCCGGCGGCAAACACCTTGATCTATTTCCGAATTTCAGAAATTAACTTGACAACCAAGTAGAAACAGGAGTAGAAGCAAATCATCCCGCCTCACCAAGAGGGGCGTTTCGCGATCGTCACGGACGTGAGGCGGGTTGCGGTGGACGCGGATGGCGCGAAAGACGAGCGCGCTTGAAGCGGACGGCGAAGTCGTGTGGTCCTGGCGCCCCGACGCTGGCGCTAAGGTTTCGCGGAGTCAATTCCGCGGAAGCGACGGGGGCAAAAGAGCCCGGTCCCCGGGGAGAGCGCGAAATAAGCCGTAAACCATTGCGCGGGGAATGCCGGGTGTTTCCGGTGTGACCGTGACGACTTGCGTGCGCGCTACTCTCACTTTTGCACGCAAGACTGCGGGCGCATCGGGCGCCCGGCATTCCCTGCGCCCTCTGTTCTTCAGATGGCGGGAAATTCACGATAAACCTCGCGCAAAGCTGCGGCGAGATCGCGAAAGTGTGTCTCGCGCACCCGAACCGTCATCACCCGCGAAGGCGGGTGAACCAGTATTCCAGAGACGTCGGTGATTGACCTGAGAGGCCGCGGCGTACTGGATGCCCCGCTTTCGCGGGGCATGACGACGAGAGGTAGGCGGGGCGAGGTGATGCAAACGCTTCGCGCCTGGCTGTTTGACATTTGAATCAGTAACGTCGCGCGCCAGACGCGTATCGGCTAAGCCGACGCGCCCTTGGCTTTCGGGCGGCGCAGGTGCTCGTCCAGTCGCGGCATGATCTCGACGAAATTGCAGGGCCGCGTGCGGTAGTCGAGCTGGCTTAAGAGGATGCCGTCCCAGCCGTCGCGGCAGGCGCCGGGCGAACCGGGCAGGCAGAAGATGAAGGTCGCACCGGCGACGCCCGCGGTGGCGCGGCTCTGGATGGTCGAGGTGCCGATCTTGGCGTGGCTCAGCATGTGGAAGGCGATGGAGAAGCCGTCCATCCGCTTTTCCAACAAGGGCTCGATCGCTTCCGGGGTGACGTCGCGGCCGGTAAAGCCGGTGCCGCCGGTCGTGATGATGACGTCGACCCCGGAATCCGCGATCCATTTTTTGACCACGGCGCGGATCGCCTCGACGTCGTCGGTGACGATCTCGCGGCCTGCGAGCTTGTGGCCGGCCGCGGTGAGCCGGTCGACCAGCGTCGTGCCGGATTTGTCGTCGGCGAGCGAGCGCGTATCGGAGATCGTCAGCACCGCGATATGGAGCGGGATGAATTTTTTCGACTCGTCGATGGAGGACATGCGCTCTTTTCGTCATGCTCCGCCTCGTGCCGGGCATCCACGTCTTCGAACTCGCCGAAGTCATAAGCGTGACGGCCGGGTCACGGCTGAGCGCGCTTGCGCTTATGCCGCGGTCATCACGGTCATGCATGACCGTTACAGCGCCCCCGCCCTGAACGTATCGCAGGCCTTTACCGTGCCCCGCTGATAGCCGTTCATGAACCATTGCTTGCGTTGCGCCGAGGTGCCGTGGGTAAACGGATCCGGCACCACGCGTCCGGTCGCCTGCCGCTGCAGCGTATCGTCGCCGATCGCGGACGCCGTCGTCAGCGCCGCGTCGATGTCGCCAGCCTCGAGGAATCCCGGCCGCTTCTTCTCCTCGCGATTGACCCAGACGCCCGACAGGCAATCGGCCTGCAACTCGACCTTGACCTGCAGCGCGTTGGAATCGGCCTTGCTGCCCGCCGCCTGCTGCAGCCGCGTCACCTTCGGAAGGATGCCGAGCAGGTTCTGAATGTGATGGCCGGCTTCATGGGCGATGATGTAGGCCGCGGTGAATTTGCACGCGTTGCCCGAGCAGCCGTGAAAGCGCGTCTCGACCTCGCGGAAGAATCCGGTGTCGAGGAAAATCTTCTTCTCCGGCGGACAATAGAACGGCCCCATCGCCGACTGCGCCATGCCGCAGCGCCCGCCATTGGTGACGTTGCGGAACAGCACGATTTTCGGCCCGACATAGGATTGCCCGCTGGCCTGGAAAATTTCGCTCCAGCGGTCGTCGATCTCGCCGAGGATGCCGGAGATCATGCTGCCCATCTCGTCGCGTCGGCGCCCCGGTCTTGACCTGCCCGGACGGTCGATCGGTCTGGTAGGTCGAGCGTCTGGCGGCCGCCGGTCAAGACTTCGGCGCCGCCGATCAGGATGCGCGGATCGATGCCGAACGCGTAAGAGATCAGGCCGAGCACGATGATGGTGCCGATGCCGAGCCCGCCGCCGCCCGATCGGCAGGCCGATGCCGCCGCCACCGCCCGTCATCCCGCCGCCGCTGTCGTCTCTGCGGTCTTCGATGTCGTCGCTGCGGCGGAAATCATCGTAACGCATGGCGATCTTTCCTCATTTCATCCGGACGTCTCACCTGAAGTTTGACCCGGACATCTCGTCGACACATCGTGTTCACCGAGCTTCAACGCGCCACAGAGGTAAAATTTCCCTTGCGTTAATCAATAGCTCGCCCGGCAAAAATTGCCTAGTGCGAACCGCTGCCAAATTCATGCGCGGCATTCTCTCTTAAGTTGATTTTTACTTTGCCGGGTCAAGGTGACGCCAGTCGGTTGTTTAGTCCCGCGTCGCCGACAGCGTCGCCTGAGTCAGAGTAATTGAGTTATGGTTGTGTCGCGTCGCGGGGCGTCTGCAAGGGCGCCCCGCACTAAATTCGAGTCCCCTTCGGAGCCCCGCATCATTGTTGGCGACTGCGTCGCCGAAATGTCGAAACTGCCGGCCGCTTCCGTCGATCTGGTGTTCGCGGACCCGCCCTACAATCTGCAGCTCAAGGGCGATCTCAAGCGCCCCGACGAATCCCACGTCGATGCCGTCAACAACGACTGGGACAAGTTTTCCTCCTTCGCCGCCTATGACGATTTCAGCCGCGCCTGGCTGCTGGCCTGCCGCCGCGTCATGAAGCCGTCGGCGACGTTGTGGGTGATCGGTTCCTACCACAACATTTTCCGCGTCGGCTCGATCATGCAGGACCTCGGCTTCTGGGTGCTCAACGACATCGTCTGGCGCAAGACCAATCCGATGCCGAATTTCCGCGGCCGCCGCTTCACCAATGCGCACGAGACCATGATCTGGGCCGCGCGCGACGAGAAGGCCAAGGGCTATACCTTCAACTACGAAGCCCTGAAGGCCGCCAACGAGGACGTGCAGGCGCGTTCCGACTGGCTGATCCCGCTCTGCACCGGCGAGGAGCGGTTGAAGGACAACGACGGCAGGAAAGTCCATCCGACCCAGAAGCCGGAGGGCCTGCTGGCGCGCGTGCTGCTGTCGTCGTCGAAACCCGGCGATCTCGTGATCGACCCCTTCAACGGCACCGGCACCACCGGCGCCGTGGCAAAACGCCTCGGCCGCCGCTACATCGGCTTCGAGCGCGACGAAACCTACGCCAAAGCCGCGGCAGCGCGCATCGCCGCGATCGAGCCGCTGCCGGAAGCCACATTGGCCCCGTTCATGACCGCGCGCGATGCCCCCCGCGTCGCGTTCTCCGAACTGATCGAGCGCGGCATGATCATGCCCGGCGCCAGGCTGGTCGATGCCAAGAAGCGTCACGGCGCGCTGGTGCGCGCCGACGGCGCCATCATGCTCGGCGACAAGGTCGGCTCGATCCACCGCATCGGCGCGGTGGCGCAAGGCGCCGAGGCCTGCAACGGCTGGACCTTCTGGCACGTCGAGACCAAGTCCGGCCTCAGGCTGATCGACGAGCTGCGCGCCGAAATCCGCTCCGAGATGGCGGCGGGCTGAGCTTTTTCGTCGTCGTCATTCCCCTCACGAACTCGTCGGTTGCGCGTATTGCCAAAATTTGAGCATGGACAGGCGTCCGTGGCATCGTCGCGGCGTCCCATCCTCTCCGAGGCCAACGAAAAACAAGGGAGAATTCGATGCTCAAATTTTACTTCAACGGCGCGCCGAATCCCAACAAGGTCGCGCTGTTCCTGGAAGAATCCGGCCTGCCTTACGAGCTGGTGCCGGTCGACACCCGCAAGGGCGACCAGTTCAAGCCGGAATTCCTTAAAGTCAATCCGAACGGCAAGGTGCCGGCGATCGACGATGACGGCGTGTTCGTGTTCGACAGCAACGCCATCCTGCTCTATCTCGCCGAGAAGACCGGCAAGTTCCTGCCGCCGAACACGCCGGCCAATCGCGCGCAACTGCTGTCCTGGCTGATGTTTATCGCTACCGGGCTTGGCCCCTATTCGGGACAAGCGGTGCACTTCAAGCATTTTGCGCCGAAGGAGCTGGAATACGCCAACAACCGCTACCAGTTCGAGGCCAACCGCCACTACAAGATCCTCGACGATCACCTCGGAAACCACCGCTACATGGTCGGCGACACCTACACCATCGTCGACATGGCGTTGTGGGGCTGGGCGCGGATGGCGCCGTTCGTATTGGGCGAGGAGGCTTATGCGAAATATAAGAACGTGAAGCGGCTGGTCGACGAAGTCGCCGCGCGGCCCGCTGCGGCGCGCGCGATCGCGCTGAAGGACAAGTTCACCTTCAAGACCGAGATGGACGAGGAGGCGCGCCACATCATGTTCGGCCACCTCAAGACCAAGGCGGCGTGAACTTGTCCACCGTCATTCCGGGACACGCGTTTACGCGTGGACCCGGAATCTCGCGCAAACGATTTCCAGATTCCGGGTTCGCCGCGATGCGGCGCCCCGGAATGACGGGATCCACAATCACTCGTCGATCGCCGCGACCGCCTCGATCTCGACCAGCCAGCCCGGCCGCGCCAGCCGGCTGACAACGACCAGGGTGCTTGCCGGCGGCCGCGCCACATTGACGTAACGGTCGCGGATCGCGCGCAGCTTCGGCACATCGGCCTGATCGAGCTCCGCGACCAGGTAGATGTTCAGCTTGACGATGTCGGCCATGGTGCCCCCGGCCGCTTCGACCGCGATCTTGAGATTGGTGAACACCTGTTCGACCTGCGCCTCGAAATTGCCCTCGCCGATCAGCTTGCCGGACGCGTCGCTGGAGACCTGGCCCGCCAGATAGACGATCGTGCCGCGATTGACCTTGGCGATATGCGAATAGCCCGCCGGCGGGAGCAGCGTCGGTGGACTGAGAAATTCCTTCGATGGTGTACTCATGTCGATTTCCCTGATCCGGCCGTCGCCGCCTAGGCCTTCTGCTCGGCCATGACCTTCTTCACCGCCGGCCGCTCCGACATGCGCCGAACATGATCCGCAACCTTCGGCAGCGCCGCCAGATCGACGCTGTCGCCCTCCAGCCAGAGCGCGATCGTGTACAGATAGGGATCGCAGATCGTGTAGTGTTCGCCCATCACCCAGGGCCCCCTGAGCATGCCGCGTTCGATCAGCGCGAAGCACGCGCCGACGCTTTTCGGCACCATGCGCTTCATATCGGCGAAGGAGGATTCTTCCGTGGCCCAACGGTAGCCGCGCCCCTTGTGCGCATGCGCCACATGCACCGTGGAGCACAGATAGCTGTTGAAGGCCTGCGCCTGCGCGAACGCAAAGGGGTCGTCGAGCGGGGCGAGCTTCGCCTGCGGGAACGTCTGCGCGATGAAGGCGAGCATTGCCGGCGTCTCGGTCAGGATGCCACGGTCCGTCACCAGCGACGGCACCCGCCCCTTGGGATTGATCGCCAGATATTCCGGGCTGTTCTGCTGGTTGGCTTTGAAATCGAGCCGTTCGGCCGTGTAGGCGGCGCCGGCCTCCTCGAGCGCGATATGGGAAGCCAGCGCGCAGGTGCCTGGAGCATAATAGAGCTTGTACATGTTGGATCCTCTTGAGACGGCCGGAGGTTAGCGGCGCAGCGTTCCGCCGTCCATCCCCGCCTCGAACGGCGGCGCCTTCGCAGTTGCCCACGGCCGTGGTCCCATGCCATGACAAAAGGGGGCGTCGAGGGTGTATCATGACCGTACTCATCGCGGGCGGCGGCATCGGCGGGTTGACGCTGGCGCTCAGCCTGCACCAGATCGGCATTCCGGCGCGCGTGTTCGAAAGCGTCCCCGCGTTGAAGCCGCTCGGCGTCGGCATCAATGTGTTGCCGCATGCGGTGCGCGAACTGATCGAGCTCGGCCTGCTCGACCGGTTGGATGCGGCCGGCGTACGCACATGCGAGCTCGCCTATTTCTCCAAGCGCGGCAAGCCGATCTGGAGCGAGCCGCGCGGCCTCGAGGCCGGTTACAACTGGCCGCAGTTCTCGATCCACCGCGGCACGCTGCAGCAGATCCTGCTTGACGCCGCGACGATGCGGCTCGGCGCGGAAAACATTCTCACCAGCCATCATCTTGCGGGCTTCACCGAGACGGCGAAAAGCGTTCGCGCGGATTTCATCGACAAGGCGACCGGTCGACCTGCGGGCAGCTACGAAGGCGACATCCTGATTGCCGCCGACGGCATCCATTCGGCGGTGCGCGAAAAGCTCTACCCGCAGGAAGGCCCGCCGATCTGGAACGGGCGCATCCTCTGGCGCGGGATCACTGCCGCAGATGCGTTCCTCACCGGCCGCACCATGATCATGGCCGGCCATGAGGTGCTGAAATTCGTCTGCTATCCTATCTCGAAGGCGCCGGATGCGTCGGGCAAATATCAGATCAACTGGGTGGCCGAGCGGCACATGCCGCCGACCTATCAGTGGCGCCGCGAGGACTATAACCGCACCGCGCGGCTCGAAGAGTTTCTGCCGTGGTTTGCGGACTGGAAGTTCGACTGGCTCGACGTGCCCGGACTGATCCGCAACTGCGCCACAGGCTTATGAATATCCGCTGGTCGATCGCGACCCGCTTGATCGCTGGAGCTTCGGCAAGGTGACGCTGTTGGGCGACGCCGCGCATCCGATGTATCCGATCGGCTCCAACGGCGCCTCGCAGGCGATCCTCGACGCGCGCGTTCTGACGCGGGAGATTCTCGCGCACGGCCCGACCGACGCGGCGCTGCTCGCCTATGAGGCCGAACGCCGGCCCGCGACCACGGACCTGGTCATGCTCAACCGCCGCAACGGGCCGGAGCAGGTGATGCAGCTCGTCGAGGAGCGCGCGCCCAACGGCTACGACCTCGTCACCGACGTGCTGTCGCTTAGGGAACTGGAGGACATCGCCGCCAATTACAAGCGCGTCGCCGGCTTCCAGGTCGAGGCGCTCAACGCCAAGCCGCCGATCGTGCAGGTTTCGGGCGACGCGCAGCGCGCGCGAGCGGGTTAGGCCTATTCACCCAATCCGTGCGCGATCACCTTGCGCATGAGGTTCGGGAACGCCTCATCGGCGAGGGTCGCGATCGGCACCCAGCGCATGCCCTCTGGCGGGCGCGTACGCGCGGGCAACTTGGCAGTGTAGACGACAAGCTCCAGCGGAAAATGCGTGAAGACATGGGTGACGACGCCGGCCTTGCGGTGCCAGCGCGCAATGCCTTTCAGAACGGGCGCCTGCTTCACCGCCGCCTTGTCATCCTGCGCGGCAAGCCACTCGGAGCCCGGCACCTCGGTCATGCCGCCGAGCAGGCCTTTTTCCGGCCTGGTGCGCACCAGAAGCTCGTCGCCGCGGGTGACGACAAACGCCGCGCCCCGGCGCAGCGTCCCGGTTTTCTTCAGGCGCCTTGCGCGGAAAGCTCTCCTGATCGCCGCGCCCGCGCGCCGCGCAACCATCGTTCAACGGACATAGCGCGCAGGCCGGCTTCTTCGGCGTGCAAATGGAAGCGCCGAGGTCCATCAGCGCCTGCGCACTGTCGCCAGCGCGAGATTCTCGTCGCCGAGCGATGCAAGGTTGCGGCGAGTTGCTGAATCTCCGGCTTGGCCCGCGGCAGCGGCTGCTCGACTGCGAACAGCCGCGACACCACCCGCTCGATATTGCCGTCGACCGGCATGGTCCTGCGGTCAAACGCGATCGCGGCGATCGCGGATGCGGTGTAGGGCCCGATCCCGGGCAGCGCGCGCAACCCCTCCACGGTGTCCGGGAACACCCCGCCGTGGTCACGCGTCACCGCGACCGCGCAGGCATAGAGGTTGCGCGCCCGCGAGTAATAGCCAAGCCCGGCCCACATCCGTAAGACATCGTCGAGCGAGGCGCGCGCCATAGCCCCGACGTCGGGCCAGCGCGCGACGAACTTTTCGAAATAGGGCCCGACGGTCTTCACGCCGGTCTGCTGCAGCATGATTTCCGACAGCCAGACCCGATAGGCGTCGGCACGCTCCCCCGCCAGTGGCCGCCACGGCAGTTTCCGCCGATGCCGGTCGTACCAGGCAAGCAGCAGCGCGGGCCGGTCGCAAGTTTCACCGGGAACCGCGGGTCGCTTGCCGGCTGCTACAGGAACTCATGAAGATACTTTAATATCACGATTGCAAATCTCCACGTCGTGCCCGCGCTCGTCGACGGCATCCACGACTTTCTTGCTCGGTGCGGCATCCTTGATCGCAATGGTGATATAAGGCCCCGATGGCAAAACCCCGCCCGACCAGCGCCAAGCCGCTTTCCGTCCTGCTCAGCGACGTGTTTTCCGACGCCTATGCCAAGCAGGGCTTTGCGGCGCGCGAACTGGTGACGCGCTGGGCCGAGATCGCCGGGCCCGAGATCGCCGCCCATTCCGAGCCGTTGAAAATGCAATGGCCGCGGCCGGTGGAAGGCCAGCCGCAGGAGCCCGCGACGCTGGTGTTGCGGGTCGAGGGACCGATGGCGCTGGAAATCCAGCATTCGTCCGATGTGATCCTGCAGCGGGTCAACCGCTTCTTCGGCTGGAGCGCGGTCGGGCGGCTGGCGCTGCGGCAGGCGCCGCTGTCGCGCCGGGAGCGGCCGAAGCCGGTGCGCGCGCCGGACCCGACGGCGGTCGCAAAAATCGCGGAAACCCTCTCCGCGGTCGAGGACGAGGAATTGCGGGCGGCGCTGGCGCGGCTTGGGGCCTGCAATCAAGCGAAATTGACGCTTGCCGCGGGACCCGCGATCCGGCCCCGCCATTGCCACGATGGCCGTTTCAAGCTAGCGAACGACTGCTTGTTTGGAACCTTTGGCGCTTAGCCGCCGATTGCGGGAGTAGACCGTTGATTATCACGCGCCGCGCCTTCACCGCCGCCCTGTCGCTGACCGGGCTTGCCGCCGTCGCCGGCTTTTCGCCGCTGCGGCTGATCGCAGACGCCATGGCGCAAAGTGTCGCCGATGTCGCCAAGCCGGTTTCGCTGCCGGACATGGCGCTCGGCCCCGCCGACGCCGCGGTGACGATCACCGAATTTGCGTCGATGACCTGCCCGCACTGCGCGGCCTTCAACGCGGAGGTGTTTCCGAAGATCAAGTCGGAATACATCGACACCGGCAAGGTCCGTTATATTTTCCGCGAGTTCCCGCTCGACATCAAGGCCGCCGCGGGCTCGATGCTGTCGCGCTGCATCGCCAACGGCGACGCCGCCAAATATTTCGCGGTCACCGATCTGTTGTTCCGCTCGCAGAACGACTGGGTGATGAAGAACACCACCGAGGCGCTGAACCGGATCGGCAAGCAGGCGGGCCTCAGCCAGCAGCAGGTCGAGGCCTGCCTGAAGGACCAGGCGCTGCTCGACAAGATCGCGGCCGACCAGAAATACGCCAGCGAGGTGCTGAAGGTGGATTTCGACGCCGACCTTCTTCATCAATGGCGAGAAGATCAAGGGCGAGACGTCGATCGAGGAATTCGAGAAGAAGATCAACCCGCTGTTGAAGAGCTGATCGGTTTTACCTGAGGAGGCGCAACTTGCGCATCACCCGCCGCGCCTTTGGCGCCTTGCTGTCGCTGACAGGTCTTGCCGCTTTGGCCGATTTCTCGCCGCTGCGGCTGATCGCGGATGCCATGGCGCAAAGTCCGGCGGATGCCACCAGGCCGGCATCGCTGCCCGACATGGCGCTCGGCCCGGCGAACGCAAAGGTCACGATCACGGAGTATGCCTCGCCGACCTGCCCGCATTGCGCCGCCTTCAACTGGGACGTGCTCCCCAAGATCAAGGCCGCCTACATCGATACCGGCAAGGTGCGCTACGTGTTCCGCGAGTTCCCCCGCAACATCAAGGATGCCGCGTGCGAGATGCTGGCGCGCAGCATCGCCAATGGCGACGCGGGCAAATATTTCGCCGTCATCGACATCATGTTCAGGCAGCAGGACCAGCTGGTCGAGAGAACCACTGACACTTTGAAGCTGATCGGCAAGCAGGCCGGCATCGGCGGCCAAGCGGTCGAGGATTGCCTGGGCGACGCGGCGCTGTTGGACAAGATCAACGCCGACCGGAAGTTCGCGATGGAGGTGTTGAAGGTCGATGGAACCCCGACCTTTTTCATCAACGGCGAGACCATCGTGGGCGCAGCCGAGTTCGAGGAGTTCGACAACAAGATCAAGTCGTTGCTGAAGAGCTGATGTTTCGGCATCCGTCGGTCAAGATTTATTTGCGCCGATAACCTCAGCAAGAACCTCAATAAACGGCGCCTCAAAAGCCTTGGGAAAAGCCAACCCGGCCGGTTGCCCTTGCGCCCCGGCGCAGCCATTGTCGCGCCCGAGCAGAAGCGCATGAAGCTTCTCGACCCACACTGACATTGCCTTCTATGGTACTGTCCCGGCAGGGAGATTCGCGCCCTGCCAACAGAGAAACTAACTTTATGAAGCTCACGCGTCTTCGCCTGCATGGTTTCAAGTCGTTCGTTGAACCCACTGATTTCGTGATCGAACCGGGCTTGACCGGCGTGGTCGGTCCGAACGGTTGCGGCAAATCGAACCTGGTCGAGGCATTGCGCTGGGCGATGGGCGAGACCTCGCACAAATCGCTGCGCGCCGCCGACATGGATGCGGTGATCTTCGCGGGCTCCGGCAATCGCCCGGCCCGCAACCACGCCGAAGTCGTGATGACGATCGATAACACCGACCGCACCGCGCCGGCCGCCGTCAACGATCGCGAGATGCTGGAGATTTCGCGCCGGATCGAGCGCGAGGCCGGCTCGGTCTATCGCATCAACGGCCGCGACGTGCGCGCCCGCGACGTCCAGATCCTGTTTGCGGATGCCGCGACCGGCGCGCGGTCGCCGGCGCTGGTGCACCAGGGCAAGATCGGCGAGATCATCCAGGCCAAACCGGAGCAGCGCCGCCGCGTGCTGGAGGATGCCGCCGGCGTCGCCGGCCTGCACGCCCGCCGCCACGAAGCCGAATTGCGGCTGAAGGCCGCCGAAACCAACCTGACCCGCGTCGAGGACGTGATCGGCCAGCTCGCCGGGCAGATCGACGGGCTGAAGAAGCAGGCGCGCCAGGCGATCCGCTACCGCGAGGTCGCGGCCAAGGTCCGCAAGGCCGAGGCCATGCTGTACCACCTGCGCTGGATGGAAGCGAACGCCGACGTGGCGGAAGCCTCCCATGTCCACGACCTCTCGGTCCGCGACATGGCCGAGCGCACCCGCGAGCAGGCGGAGGCCGCGCGCATCCAGGCGATCCGCGCCACCGAACTGCCGGGGTTGCGCGAGGCCGAGGCGCGCGCCGCCGCCGGCCTGCAGCGGCTTACCAACGCCCGCGAACTGCTCGATCGCGAGGAAGAGCGGGCGAAAGAGCGCGTTGCCGAGCTCGATCGCCGGCTGACGCAATTTGCCGCCGACATCGCCCGCGAGCAGCAGCAGGCGTCCGACGCCGACGTCGCCCTGCAGCGGCTCGATACCGAAGACGCTGAATTGAAGGAAGAGATCAAGTCGCGCGTCGAACGTCGCAGCGGCGTCGACGAGCGCGTGTCGGCGGCGGAGGCGACCCTTGCCGAATCCGAACGCCTGTTCGCCGAGTTGACCACGGCGCTGGCCGACTTGACCGCCAAGCGCAACCAGCTCGAGTTCGGGCGTGCGCGGTTATCGCGACCGGCTGACCCGGCTCGATCAGGATATCGCCAATGTCCAGGCCGAAGAGCAAAAGCTCGCGCAAGAGACGTCTGCGCTCGGCGACCTCGCCGCGCTCTCCGCCGCCATCGAGACCGCGCAGCAGAACCTCGCGCAGTCGGAAGCGACGGCGCAGACCAGCGAAGCCGCCCAGGTCGCAGCGCGGGCGAGGCTGGAAGCCGCCCGTGCGCCGCTCGCGGAAGCCGACAAGCGCGTGCAGCGGCTCGAGACCGAGGCGCGCACCATCTCCAAGATCGTCAACGGCGAGACCAAGAACCTGTGGCCGCCGATCATCGACGGCATCACCGTCGCCAAGGGCTATGAAAAGGCGCTCGGCGCGGCGCTCGGCGACGATCTCGACGCGCCCGTCGATCCCTCCGCGCCGATGCGCTGGACCAATGCCAACGCGATCGGCGAGGACCCGGCGCTACCCGAAGGCGTCGAACCGCTCGTGGCGCATGTGCAGGCGCCGGCCGAACTGGCGCGGCGGCTCAAGCAGATCGGCGTCGTGCCGAAGGAGCGCGGCGCCGAATTGGTGTCGCAGCTCAAGACCGGCCAGCGGCTGGTGTCGCCGGAAGGCGACGTCTGGCGCTGGGACGGATTTGTCGCGGCGGCGCATGCGCCGACCGGCGCGGCGCGGCGGCTCGCCGAGCGCGCGCGGTTGGTCGAAATCGAAAACGAGCTGGAGCAGGCGCGCACCGATGCGAGCGCCAAGCGTCAGTCGCTGGAGACAGCGGAAGCGGACGCGAAGGCGGCTTCGAGCACCGAAAGCGCCGCGCGCGACGCCGGGCGCGCCGCCCAGCGCGAGGCCGACGCCGCGCGCGAGCGCCATGCCACGACCGAGCGCGAGATCAACCGTCACTCGGCGCGGAAATCGGCGCTATTCGAAGCCTATAGCCGCCTCACCATCGACCGTACCGAGGTCGAGGGCGCCCACCAGAACGCCAGCTCAGCGCTCGCCGAGCTGCCGCCTAGTCTGGAGACCGAAACCAGGCTCGCTGCCGTTCGCGGTGAAATCGAAGGCCACCGCCGCCTTGCCGCGCAAGTGCGGGCCGAGGGGCAGGCGCTGGCGCGCGAGGCCGAATTGGCCGACCGGCGCGTGCAGGCGATCACCGCCGAGCGCAATGAATGGCAAAGCCGCAAGGCCGGCGCGGCCTCGCAGATTGCGACCGTCGAAGCCCGCATCACCGAGGTCAAGGCCGAGCGTGCCGAGCTTGATAATGCGCCGGCGGTGTTCGCGGAGAAGCGCAGCGCGCTGATCAGCGAGATCGCCTTCGCCGAGAACGATCGTCGTGTCGCCGCCGATGCGCTCGCCGCCGCCGAGACCGCGATGGCGGAAACCGACCGCGCCGCCAAGGCTTCGCTCGAAGCGCTCTCGAGCGCGCGCGAGGCTTGCGCCCGTGCCGAGGAGCGCATGGAGGGCGCAAGGCGCAGGCTTGCCGACGTCGAGCGCGAAATCCACGACATGCTGGAAGTCGAACCGCACGGCGTCGCGGAGCTGGCCGAAATCGAGCCGGGTGTGGAACTGCCGCCGCTCGCCGAAATCGAGGAAAATCTCGAGAAGCTGCGCCGCGACCGCGAGCGGTTGGGCGCGGTGAACCTGCGCGCCGAGGAAGAGCTGCGCGAAGTCGAAGCCCAGCACACCAACCTTACCACCGAGCGCGACGACCTGGTCGAAGCCATCAAGCGGTTGCGCCAGGGCATCCAGAGCCTCAACCGCGAGGCCCGCGAGCGGCTATTGACCTCGTTCGAGACGGTCAACGACCACTTCAAGCGGCTGTTCGTCGAATTGTTCGGCGGCGGCGAGGCCGCGCTGCATCTGATCGAGAGCGACGATCCGCTGGAGGCGGGGCTCGAGATCATCGCCAAGCCGCCCGGCAAGAAGCCGCAGACGCTGTCGCTGCTCTCGGGCGGCGAGCAGGCGCTCACCGCGCTGGCGCTGATCTTCGCGGTGTTCCTTACCAACCCGTCGCCGATCTGCGTGCTGGACGAGGTCGACGCGCCGCTCGACGACCACAATGTCGAGCGCTTCTGCAATCTGTTGCATGAGATGACCGCCTCGACCGAGACGCGTTTCATCATCATCACCCACAATCCGATCACGATGGCGCGGATGAACCGGCTGTTCGGCGTCACCATGGCCGAGCGCGGCGTCTCGCAACTGGTTTCGGTCGCGCTGGAAGAGGCGGTGAAGATTCTCGGATCAGAACGTGGCGTGAGAGCTAGTCTCCCCGCGCCACAATCGCTGACGTCATCATCCGCGAAAGCGGATGATCCAGTACGCCGCGCCGCTTGTGTGACCCTGACTGCCCTCACGGATTACTGGATGCCCCGCCATGCGCGGGGCATGACGAGCGATAGATGACCTCGCCCACCCTCCCCGCCGAACTGAAAGCCGCGCTCGACGCCAAACTTCAGGGCCTGTCCCGCAACGACATCGCCTCCCGCGCCGCGTTGATCTCGAAAACCTACCGCGACGGCGGCGGCTCCGGCGCGATCAGAAGCGAAGCCGATGCGCTCGCTTATGCGCTGGCGCGGATGCCCGCGACCTATGCCGCCGTCGTCGCGAGCCTCAACGCGCTCTGCGAGATCGTACCTGATTTCGCCCCGCAAAGCCTGCTCGATGTCGGCGCGGGTCCGGGGACGGCGAGCTGGGCCGCGGCCGCGACATTTCCGTCATTGCAAAGCTTTGCGCTGCTCGACGCCAACGATGCCTTGCGCGCGCTGGCGCTTGATCTGGCCAAAGAGAGCACGCGACTCGGCGATCTGAAATACCGAAGCGGCGAAGCGCTTGCCGCGCTGGCCGATATGGAGGCCGCCGACCTCGTCATTGCGAGCTACCTGATCTGCGAGTTCGATGACGCGCAGCGACCAAAGCTCGCCGAACGATTGTGGCGCAAAACCCGCGGCACGCTGCTCGTCGTCGAGCCGGGTACGCCTGCGGGCTACGCCCGCATCATCGCGTTGCGGCAGCAACTGATCGCCTCAGGCGCGCATGTCGCTGCCCCCTGCCCGCATGACGGTCCATGCCCGCTCATCGCGCCGGACTGGTGCCATTTCACCCAGCGGCTGGCGCGCTCGCGCGCGCACAAGCAGGTCAAGGGCGCCGAGCTTCCTTTCGAGGACGAGAAATTTTCCTATCTCGCACTAGCGCGAATGCCGACCGCGCTCCGCCCTTCGCGCGTGCTGGCGCAGCCTCACCTCGGCAAGGCCGAAGTGACGGCAAAGCTCTGCACGTCGGACGGTCTCAGAAGCGAAAGAGTGCCGCACCGCGACAAAACGGCCTATGCGCGCGCCCGGCGTTGGCGTTGGGGCGATGCGGTGGTGGTGGATAAAAGTTAACCCGTTCCGCCACTTAACCATTGAACTATCCGCGCCTTGCGGCCGACCAAGCAGATACCCACCTCTGGGCGCGGCTGCTGCACGCCTTCAGTTCCGTTAAACTGCCCGCATTCGTTTGTCCCATCAGGAGTTTCAGGCCATGTCGACCGGCTGGATCGTTCTCGGCGTCATCGTCATTCTCGTCCTCTTCGCCTTCGGCGCCTATAATCGCCTGGTCGCGCTCAGCCAGCGCGTCAACCAGTCCTTTGCCGACATCGACGTGCAGCTCAAGCAGCGCCACGATCTGATTCCGAACCTGGTCGAGACCGTGAAGGGCTACGCCGCGCACGAGCGCGGCACGCTCGACGACGTGATCAAGGCACGCGGCGCGGCGATGTCGGCGCAGGGACCCGCGCAGGTCTCAGTTGCGGAAAATCAACTCAGCGGCGCGCTCGGCCGGCTGATCGCGCTGTCGGAAGCCTATCCGGACCTCAAGGCCAACGCCAATTTCCAGCAGCTCGCGAGCGAACTGTCGGATCTCGAAAACAAGATCGCGGCGAGCCGGCGTTTCTTCAACAACGCGGTTCAGGAATACAACACCGGCATCCAGCAGATGCCGGCCGCGCTGTTCGCCGGCATGTTCGGCTTCACCCGCAAGGATTTCTTCGATCTCGGCACCAGCCGCGCCGAGGTCGAGGCGGCGCCGGCGGTGAAGTTCTGAACTCACGAAAATTCCGGTTGAGCAGTCATGGCCGCCTACGGTCTTTACACCCACATCGCATCGAACAAGTTTCGTTCGATGCTGCTGCTCGCCGGGCTGTTCCTGCTCGTCTACGTGATCGTCTATGCCGGCGCGCTGATCATCGAGGTGATCAACTATGGCGGCGCGCCGGCCGACTACTACCTGAGGGTGGCGCTAACCGACGTGATCCGGACGCTGCCCTATTCGACCGGAGCAGCTGGACTATGGATCGTGATCGCCTATTTCTTCCACCAGTCGATCATCGACGCCGTCACCGGCGGCCAGGACGTGACGCGGCAGGAGCAGCCGCGGCTTTATAATCTGCTGGAAAATCTGTGCATCTCGCGCGGCATTGCGATGCCGAAGCTGAAGATCGTCGACAGCGACGCGCTGAACGCCTACGCGACCGGGCTCAACCAGAGGCAATATGCCGTCACCGTCACCACGGGTCTGTTGAAGACGCTCAACGACCAGGAGATCGAGGCGGTGCTTGGCCACGAGCTCACCCACATCCGCAACGGCGACGTGCAGATGATGGTGATCGCGGTCGTTATCGCCGGCGTGGTCGGCTTCTTCGCCGAATTGTTCTTCCGGAGCTTTTTCAATTTCGGTTACGGCTGGGGCGGAGGCAGTTACGGCGGCGGATCGTCGTGGTCGACTTCATCGTCGTCCTCGTCGGAATCCTCCTCCTCCGATAGCGGCGGCAGCGACCGGAAGAGCTCGGGCGGCGGCGCGATCCTCATCATCATCCTCGCGGTGGTGCTGATTGTGCTCGCCTGGGCGTTGTCGCAACTGGTGCGGCTCGCGCTGTCGCGCTCGCGCGAACTGCTGGCCGATGCCGGATCGGTGGAGCTGACGAAAAACCCCGACGCCATGATCTCGGCGCTGCGCAAGATCGAGGGCCGCGGCGAACTTCCCGGCGCGACCTCGGCGGTGATGGAACTATGCCTGGACAATCCGCGTGAGGGCTTTTCCGACCTGTTCGCCACTCACCCTTCGGTGGAAGCGCGGGTGCAGGCGCTGGTGAAATATGCCGGCGGCCACTATCAGGGCCCCCTCGCCTTGCCCATGTCTCCCTCCGGCGAGCCGGACGACCAACCGGGTCAGCCGGAAAGCCCGCAAGTTCCGCCGCCGCCGCTGCCGTCGGGTGCTCCGTCGGGTCCTTGGGGCAGCGCCACCGATCCCGCCGGAGCACCGCAAAGCGCACCAGACGGGCCCTGGGGCAATCATCCCGCGGGGCCATGGGGCCGCCGCTAAGGCATGATCCTGAAAAGGGGTATGGATTTCCGAAAAGATCATGTTCAAACAATGAGCTACCGTGCGATAGCAACAATCGCGCTGTGGCGCGATATCGAAGCCATTCGCCCGCCTTCGCCCCCAGATTGACGAATTTAGTGTGAATGAGTGAAACCGTCTTCTAATGAATTGAATTATCCCTTTTTTCTGCCATGTTCCCCCCCAAAGCAGAATACGGGAACTTGCCGACCGCCCATCTCGGTCGGGGGCGCGGTTTAAGGGACAGACATGGCAAAGCCGGCAGTGATTGTGGTGGGCGCGGACAAAGGCGGGGTCGGCAAGACCACGGTCTCGCGCACTTTGCTCGATTATTTCAGCGCCAACAACATACCGACCCGCGCGTTCGATACCGAGTCCCCGCGCGGCACGCTGAAGCGCTTTCATCCCGACGTCACCGAGATTGTCGACATGACGGCGACGCCGGATCAGATGAAGATCTTCGATACGCTCAACACGGTGAGCCCGTCGGTCACGGTGATCGACGTCCGCGCCGGCCTGATGTCGCCGACGCTGGCGGCATTGCGCGACATCGGCTTTCTCGACGCCGCCAGGTCCGGCCAGATCACCTTTGCCGTCTTCCATATCCTGGGATCCTCGATTGCCTCGCTGGACGAAATCGCGGAAACCGCGAACTTCATGATCGGTGCGAAATACTTCCTGGTGAAGAACTTCATCAACAATACGAGCTTTTTCGAGTGGGACCAGGCGACCTACAACTCCTACTTCCATCGCATCAAGGATGCCACCGAACTGACGATCCCCAAGCTCAACGAAATGGCCTTCGAGCAGGTCGAGGTCTCTTCCGTCCCGTTCCTCAAGTTCGTCGCCAACAAGGGCATCCACGATGACGCCGCGAACTACTCGTTCGTGCTGCGCGGCTACGTCCGGCACTGGCTGGCCAATGTCTGGAGCGAGTTCGACCGCATCAAGCTGACCGACATCGTCGGCTCGACCAATGTCGGCGCGCGCAGCGGCGAAAAATAATTGCTTACGCCGATGTGATCCGACTGGATTAGGCCTTGTTTTAGGCCCGATATGGCCTGCTATGCCCGCCACCCCCGTCTACATCATCTGTTCGCCCCGCCCGCAGGTCGGCAGGACACTGGCCGCCCGGCTGTTGAGTGAATTCCTGCTGTTGAAGGACGGCAACGTCGTTGCGTTCGACATCAACCTGAAAGAGCCGACGCTGCTCGACTATCTCCCCGAGATCACCGAGACCGCCGACGTTATCGACACCCGCGGCAAGATGCAGCTGATGGATCGCATCATCGTCGATGACGGCATAGCCAAGGTCATCGACCTCGGCTTTCATGCCTTCGACGAATTCTTCACGATGTCGGAGGAAATCGGATTTCTGAAGGAGGCGGCGCGGCGAAACGTGGCCCCGATCGTCCTGTTCGCCGCCGATTACGACCGCGTCTCGACGCGCGGGTACGAGATATTGCGGCAACAGATTCCGCGGAGCAGCCTGATCGTCATCGACAACGAATATGTGGTGCGCGGCAACCTGCCCGACGAGTTCGTGCAGGGCCGGGTGTTGCGCATCGCGGGACTGCCGAGGTTTCTCAAGACCTATATCGACCGGCTGAACTTCTCGTTCACCGACTATCTGCGCCAGGAAAAGGATACCTCGACCGAGCTGCACCAATGGATCCGCCAGAACTATTTCGCCTTCCGCGAGATCGAGCTGAATCTGATCCTGCAGCGGTCGTGAATACTTCGTCGTCCCGGCGCACAGATAGTTTCGCGCGCCAAAACCTCAATGCCCCTCGAACGCCACCAGCGTGCGCACCGGCACGTCCATCGCCCGCAACTTCGCGGCACCGCCCAAATCCGGCAGGTCGATGATGAAGCAGGCCGCGACCACATTGGCGCCGATCTGGCGCAACAATTTCACCGCGCCTTCCGCGGTGCCGCCGGTTGCGATCAGATCGTCGACCAGGATCACGCGCTCGCCGGGATGAACTGCGTCGGCATGCATTTCCATCTCGTCGAGGCCATATTCCAGCGAATAGGCGATGCGCACGGTGGTGTGCGGCAGCTTGCCCTTCTTGCGGATCGGCACGAAGCCGGCGGAGACCTGATGCGCCACCGCGCCGCCGAGGATGAAGCCGCGCGCCTCGATGCCGGCGACCTTGTCGATCTTGTTGCCGGCCCAGGGATGCACCAGTTCGTCGACCGCGCGGCGGAAGGCGCGCGCGTCCGCCAGCAGCGTGGTGATGTCGCGGAACAGGATACCCGGCTTCGGATAATCCGGAATGGTGCGGATGCTGGCTTTCAAATCGAGATCAAAGGTCATCGCTGTCTCTTTCAATTGTCATTCCGGGGCAACGCCAACGGTCCGGCCTGTTTGGCCGGCCCGATGACCGGCTCCGAATTGAACTGCGATGTGCAATTGCACATCGGAGAATGACGCGTGTGAAACTTGGCATTCTATTCACCCTACGCCAAGCCGGAATGCGTTCTCGACGATGCGCAGGCCGACTTCGCCGCCGAGCGACATCAGCGATTCCGGGTGAAACTGCACGCCGCCGACAGGCAGCGTCCGGTGCTCGATCGCCATCGCCACGCCGTCCTCGGTGCTCGCGGTGACGGCTAGCACCTCGGGCATGCTGTCGCGCTCGACATAGAGCGAATGATAGCGGCCGATCACGATCTCATCGGGCAGGCTCTGCATCAGCCGCCCGCCCCTCACCTCTACCCGCGACGGCCTGCCGTGCGCGGGCTGAGCGAGCTGGCCGAGTTCGCCGCCAAAATATTCGCCGATCGCCTGCACCCCGAGGCAGACGCCGAAGATCGGGAGGTTTTTCGCGAGCGCCGCGGTAATCGTCGCCGCCATCTTGAAATCCGCAGGCCGTCCCGGACCGGGCGACAGCACCAAGAGGTCCCACTTCCGCTGCTTCAGCATGTCGAGCGCATGCACGTGGCGCACCACGGTGACGCTGGCGCCGACCTGGCGGAAATAATCCGCCAGCATATGCACGAAACTGTCGTCATGGTCGATCAGAAGCACCTGCTTGCCGCTGCCGGTGGCGTCGGGCGCAAAGCTCGAGAGCGGTTTCGGCGGATCGCCGCGCAGCGCCTGGAACAGCGCCGCCGCCTTGACCTGGCATTCGCGGTCCTCGGCCGCGGGATCGGAATCAAACAGGCAGGTGGCGCCGACCCGCACCTCGGCCAGGCCGTCCTTCATGCGGATGGTGCGGATCGTGAGACCGGTATTGATGCTGCCGTCGAAATTGACGCAGCCGATCGCGCCGGCATACCAGCGCCGCGGCGAGCGCTCGTGGTCCTCGACGAACTGCATCGCCCATAATTTCGGCGCGCCGGTCACCGTCACCGCCCAGGCATGGGTGAGGAAGGCATCGAGCGAGTCGAACCCCGGCCGCAGCATGCCCTCGACGTGATCGACGGTGTGAAACAGCTTTGAATAGGTCTCGATCTGCCGCCGCGCCAGAACCTTGATGGTGCCGGGCACGCAGACCCGCGCCTTGTCGTTGCGGTCGACGTCGGTGCACATGTTCAGTTCGAACTCATCCTTCTCCGAGTTCAGGAGCTTAAGGATCTGCTCGGCATCGCCGATCGCGTCGACGCCGCGCGCGATGGTGCCGGAGATCGGGCAGGTCTCGACCCGCCTGCCATCGGAGCGCACGAACATTTCCGGCGAGGCCGACACCAGAAACTCGCCGTCGCCGAGATTCATCAGCGCGCCGTACGGCGAGGGATTGATGCGGCACAGCCGTTGAAACACTTCGGCAGGGCTGCGTTCGCAGGGCTCGCCGAACAGCTGCCCCGGCACGGCCTCGAACAAGTCGCCGCGGGCAAAGGCGGCGCGCGCGGTCTCGACGGTGGCCTGATATTCGCCCGCCGCGTGATCGGCAAATCCCTGCCGCGGCGTCTTGGCGTAGACGCTCTCAGACGTCTCGCGCGGGAGGCCTTCGGTGGACTTTCCCTTCCAGGCAAAATCGTATCTCAGCACCACGCCGCGCCCGGTAGCGCGGTCATAGGCGAGCAGCCGGTCCGGAACATAGAGCACGATATCGCGCTGGTCGGCCTCGCGCTTCCGCTTCTGCACCAGGTCTTCGATCTGGAACACGAGGTCGTAGGCAAACGCCCCGAACAGGCCGAGCAGGGGATCGTCGTTGGCGGCAAAGGTCGCGACGAGGTCGCGCACCAGCGACATCACGCTGGCGCGGCGGGTGCGCTGGTCTTCATCGATCGGCGCGGCGCCGCGCCGGATGTGGCCGGCAAGGCGAGACGCCGTCTTCTCGGTGATCACGACGCAGGGCTCGCGCAGGGTATCGGTGAGGAAGCTGATCAGCACCTCGCCGCGCGCGTTAAGCGCGGAAAGCGAGAAATTGACGCCGGAGGTTTCCAGCACCAGCGGCGGATCGGCAAAGCCGAGATCGAAACTGTCGTAGCGGCCCGGCACCGTGGTGCCGGAGGACAGCACGACGCCGCGGCGGCGATCGAGCAGGTCGATCAGTTCGTCGAGCCTGCTGGCGCCGCCTGTGAATTGCTCCACCACCCGCGTGATCGCGAGCCCGCCCCGGGTGCGGTATTCGCTGCGTTCGGGTAAGGAAAAGACGGTCCTGTTCATGGGGTCCTCTTACGAAACTTGCCGAGGGAACGCCACACAGGACAAACGAAAGGCCGCCGTACTGCGATGGCGGCCCCTGACGATGTGAATTGACGAAAATCGCACCGGCCACCTGTTAGAAGGTGGGCCACCAGAGACGGGCTGGGCGGACGACGGTGCGCATGGCCGAGGTAATCACCATGGCCGGGGGGGCCGCGTCAAGGGAGCTCGCGCCATCGACGCGCCCGAACTATGGGTGGAATTCACGCGAGCAACGGCGGCCATCTTCAAGGTTCGAGCGCCGGAGCAAGCGCCCGCAACGCCGCGGCGCTGGAATGCGCCCGGAGGATGCGCGATCGTTGTCCCTCGGAAAACAAAGAGGGCGCAGGGAAGGCCGATATGCACACATCTTCAAAGCCATCGCCCTTGCGGCGCGTGCCATTCTCTGAATCGATGATGCTCCCACACCATTGGGGAGCATCAGATGGAAATCAGTTTGGGACGGTTCGGCGACCGGCGCCTGGAAAAAGGGGGGCCTGCTTGCTGGCTCGGCTGGTTAGCGTGGGCCAATCGGGTATCAGCGTCCGCCGCGTGGGAGGTAATCGCGCCGGCGAAATGCGCTTTACCCGGTTCTTGCGTAACCTGCGGGTGAGCCCGGAAGAAATGGTGGCGACCGCTCGGGCGCGCACCGCCGGGCTGGTCAAGGGTCGTCATATCCTGGCGATCCAGGACACCACGACCCTGCGCGATGATGGCAAGCTAAGCAGCTTAAATCTGCATCCCATGATTGCTGTGGACGCCCATGATGGCGGGCTGCTCGGACTTGTCGATGCGGTGTTCCTCAGTCACGTTGGCGGCAAGAAGCATCTCTGCAACAAACGACCCTTCGCTGAAAAAGAGAGTAGCCGCTGGCTCAACGCGACAAATACAGCGGCCAGCTTGGTCGCGGCCGGAGCCAGTTGCGTCACCGTCGTTACCGACCGGGAAGGCGATATCTATGAGGAGTTCGCCTGCCGTCCCGCTGAGACCGAGCTGCTGATCCGAGCTCATCATGATCGCGTGTTGGAAGGCGGAGGCACGCTCTATGACTGCATCGAAGGTATCTCCGAACTGGGCCGCGAGACGATTGATCTACCGGCCAATCCGGGCCGACCTGCCCGTCAGGCTGTGCTGGCGCTGCGCGCATGTGAGGTCACCCTGAAGCGACCGAAACGCAACCATCCGGCCGAAGCGGCAAAACTGCCGAAGACGGTCACGCTCACTTTGGTTGAAGCGCGTGAAGTTGATCCGCCGAATGGCGTAACGCCGGCGCATTGGCGGCTGCTGACGACACACAAGGTGGCCACGCTTGCGGATGCGATCGAGATCACGCACTTTTATCGTCAGCGCTGGACCATCGAGCAGCTGTTCCGGGTGATGAAAACCAAGGGCTTCGACATCGAGGCGGTGCGTATCGCCGAGGATGGGCCGTTCGAGAACCTGACCATCGCGACGCTGATCGCTGCCATCCAAGTGCTGCAAATGGTGCGCGAGCGCGATGGTGCGGCTGGGCGGCCATTGCAGGATGCAATCGACATCAAAGACCAGCCGGCGCTGGAGGTCATTTGTCGAGACCTGGAAGGCAAGACCGAGAAACAGAAGAACCCTCATCCGAAAGGATCTCTGGCATATGCCAGCTGGGTATGCGCCCGGCTTGGGGGGTGGACAGGTTACTACGGCAAGCCGGGACCCATCGTAATGATGCAAGGCTTGCAAGATCTCAAGGCCATGCTTCGCGGCTGGAAGATCGGAAAAGATGTGTGAATCTCGTGGGTGCCCGATGCACCCGCGGCCCGCGTGCAGTGGTAGGTAGCACGCGGTAGTCACCACAGGTGTGCCGGATCACCCGGCGGGCTCAAGCGGTCGTCGCCGCGCGGTTGAAACGCTCACGAGACCCGAAAGGCCCGCCCTACGATCAAAGCCCGCGCGCGAACGCTGCCCGCGTCCACCGCACTCCGCCCCGCGTCGGTGACGATCGCGATACGCCTCTCGTTTCGAGACGGAACAAAACAGGAACATATAGATGTGGTCGGGGGAGTCAAGGGGTTTCAAGCTGACTGCCAAAGAAAACGCTCGCGATTCCAAATACGGTATTCTTTTCCGTGGCTGCTTCTCTCAGATCATAGATGTCGTTGGGCATTTACCCAATGCCCACGAACCGCGGCTACACGTGGTCTTAGAGGATGGTCACAAGAACGCAGAAGACGCGGTTAGAATTTACAAATGGGCTGAAGACCGATTGGCCAGAGGCGCACGCTGTCTGGGCTTACCTTCGCCAACAAACAAATTGTCTTCCGTTGGCCGCCGCCGACCTTCTTGCGTACAGCGCTTGGGGCCAGGAAGTCGGCCAAAAACCAATTGGGACGCTAAATAGGCCGAGCAAAACCGACGCTTCGTATCGGGAAAATTTGTTTAGGGTGCAAATATTTCGCGATAGCCTCGGTAGCTTGCATGAGCAAGCTATTGCACCAGCTAACGAGCGGATTTCTTTCGGTCGCTCCCATTCTGGGAGGCCATCTTCGAAATCGAGTTGATGGGTATCGCTTCGCTCCACCCATCCTACGCGCTACTACGCGCTTACCCGGCCCTTGCCGAGACATTCCTTGCATTGGGCAGGATAGATTTTGCGGCCCGGTTCTGTTGGCTGCTCGACCTTCTGAAACCCCGTGCCATCACAGGCGGGGCAAATTACTTCACTCACTTCATGCGGTTTTTTCATAGCGGCCAGTCATAGCGGCTCGTCGCAACAGCACAACACGACTCCCATCTTAACCTAACCGGTCAACGTTAACGGGCGCTCTTGCGTTGTCTCCCTCGGCTGCCGGCCGTGCATGAGCTTGTGCGAATTTGTGAGTAACTGTGCGGATCGCGGCCGACCCCCAGGTCAGTGCTCAGTCGGACCGCCGCGCCCGCACCAGCTCGGATGGGTTGAGCTGTTCGCGAAACCCATCATCTTTCCAAATTGAGTTGATGGGTATCGCTTTCGCTCCACCCATCGTACGCGCTGCAACCGCTCGCCTAAGGCGGCAAATACGCGTAAGTTTCAGGCAACGCCCGGCTGAACTCAACGACCGGGCTCCGTTAACAAAGGAGGCACGCCATGTTGCAGGCACTCGGATATGCCGGGTTCGGCTCCGATCATCTCGACGATTGGCGGCAGTTCGGCACCCATTTGGTCGGGTTTCAGGCGGTCGAGCGCAGTCCATCGCTGCTCGCCTTCCGCATGGACGACCGCAAGCAGCGGGTCGTCATCGACCGCGCGATGGGCGACGGCGCGCGCTTCTTCGGCTGGGAGGTGGCGGACGCGGCCGCGCTGGATGCGCTCGCGGCGAGGCTGGAGGCGGCCCACGTCGAGGTCGCGGCCGAACCGCAGACGCTTGCCGACGCACGGCGCGTTGGCGCGCTGATCTCGTTCCATGATCCGGCGGGCAATCGGCTGGAGGCGTTTTACGGCGCGGAGGTCGACGATACGCCGTTTCGTCCGGGACGTTCGATCTCGGGCTTCCGCACCGGCCCGCTCGGACTCGGCCATGTCGTGCTGACGGTCGAGAACATCGACCCGATGATGGCGTTCTATGTCGACGTGCTCGGCTTCGGCCTTTCCGACTACATGCAAAAGCCGTTTCGCGCCTATTTCTTCCACGTCAACGCCCGCCATCACAGCCTCGCTCTGATCGAGACCGGCAGAAGCGGCATGCATCATCTGATGGTCGAACAGTTCTCGCTCGACGATGTCGGCCAGTCCTACGATGTCGCGCTGAGCGAGCCCGAGCGCGTCAATGTTACGCTCGGCCGTCACACCAACGATCTCATGACCTCGTTCTATTGCAAGTCGCCATCCGCATTCATGATCGAATGCGGCTGGGGCGGCCGCGAGATCGATCCAGAGAGGTGGCAACCGGTCGAGATGCATGACGGCCCGAGCCTGTGGGGACATGAGCGCGTCTGGCTGCCGCCGAAGGATCGCGAGCTGGCGCGCGAGATGCGCATGCGCGCCGCGGAAGCCGGCCTGCGCGCGCCGGTGCAGGTGATGGAGGGGAATTACAAGCTGATGTCGGGCACGTGTGCGTGGTGGGACGGGGTGCGGCAAACAACGCAGACCTGATGCAGCTTAAAGTTCGCCTTGCTCCGGCACGTCTCGGCGTCCATCCCGGACATGAAGGTTCACCCGATGATAGACAAGATAGAGGTAGCGGGCGGTCGGAAACACGCGGACGCCTGGAATATCGGTCTCACGGCCGAGCGCTGGATGTCGCGCGAGCAGGCCGCTCGTCAAACGAATTTGCCGAACGACGGAGGTCGCAGCCGCCTTATTGTGTCGTGAGTATTCGTGGATTTGGGCAATGTCGGCACGGGCACGCGGCGTGAACCGCAGCTTCATAGGCCGCACTTTTTCCAGAGCGCGGCCAATTCGTCATCATTTACGAACTCGCCGCGTTCGGCTTGTTCGAGGCCTTCCAGAACGGCGGCGCGGTGCCCTTCCGGTACGGTGAACGGATCGCTACCGGCGGCAGCGATCTGTTCCAATACCTCCGCGACATAGGCCTGCCGCTCTTCCGGCAGTTTCCGCACCTTCTCGATGGCGTCTTCCAGGACCTTCATCATTAGCGCATCATATCACGATTTTGCGGCAGAGCGCGAGCCGCGGCGACAAGCTCACCCCAGATGCTTGCCGAAAAACTCGGTCGCGCGGCCCCAGGCGAGTTCGGCGGCGTGGCGATCGTGCACCGACATGCGCTGCTCGTTGACGAAGGCGTGCTCGGCGTCATAGCGGTAAAGCTCCAGCGACTTGCCGGCTTGCTTCATCGCCTTCTCGAAGCCATCGACCAGTTCCGGCGTGCACCAGTCGTCCTTGTTGGCGAAATGCGCCTGCAGCGGAATTTTGATGTCCGCTGGTCTAGCCGCCTGCTCCGGCGGGATGCCGTAGAACACCACGCCGGCGGAGAGCTCCGGAATTTTGGCGGCGCCGATGATGGTCACCGCGCCGCCGAGGCAGAAGCCGGTCAGGCCCACCTTGGCGCCGTTCCTGGACAGATACTGCACGGCGCCGCGCACGGTCTGCGTGGTGGCATCGATGAAATCCAGCGAGTTCATTTCCTTGCCCGCCGCATCGGTGTCGTGATAGGGCACCACCTTGCCCTTGTAGAGATCGGGCGCCAGCGCATCGAAGCCGGCCACCGCGAAGCGGTCGCACAGGCCCCTGATCTGATCCGAAAGCCCCCACCATTCCTGGATCACGACCACGCCCGGCGCGTTGCCGCGCGCGGCGTTGGCGAGATAGCCGGCAGCCTCCTTGCCGTCCGGACGCTTGAACGTGATGCTGGTGCCCATGGGTTCCTCCGATGATTTTCTTGGGGGTACGGTTGGCGGGTATTTTGTCCGCTGTACGCGGTTCGGGACGCAATCCGTCTACCGCCGTCATTGCGGGAAGCGGAGCGACGAAGCAATCCAGCTCTCCGCTTGCCGCGCGATGGATTGCTTCGCGGAACCTGTCATCGGGCGCGCATTCGCGCGACCCGTTGGCTCGCAATGACGATCTCAACAAAAAAGCCCCCGAGAGGGGCTTTTTCTTAAATTCACATCAGCCGCGACAAAACTCAGTGGGCGTCGGCCCAGACCTTCTTCTTGGTGAAATACATCAGGCCCGCGAAGATGATCAGGAAAACGAAGACCTTGAACCCCAGCGTCTTGCGCTCCTCCATGTGCGGCTCGGCCGCCCACATCAGGAACGTGGTGACGTCCTTGGCATACTGCGCCACCGTCGCCGGCGAGCCGTCGTCGAAGGTGACCTGGCCGTCGGAAAGCGGCTTCGGCATCTTGATGGCGTGGCCGGGGAAATACTTGTTGTAGTAGGAACCGTCGGGGATCGTCACACCCGCCGGCGTGGTGTCTTCAAAGCCCTGCAGGATGGCGTCGACATAGTTCGGGCCCTGCTCCTGGAACTGGGTGAAGAAGTCGAAGATGAACCAGGGAAAGCCGCGCTCGTAGGAACGCGCCTTGGTGATCAGCGACAGGTCCGGAGGCAGTCCGCCGCCATTGGCCGCGCGCGCCGCCTGCTCGTTGGGAAACGGCGCCGGAAAATAGTCAGCCGGACGCCCGGGCCGCTCGAACATTTCGCCCTGATCGTTCGGGCCGTCCTTGATCTTGTATTCGCCCGCCAGTGCCGTCACCTGGGCGATCGAATAACCGGGGCCGCCGGGATCGGCGAGATTGCGGAACGCGATATAATTCAGGCTGTGACAGTTGGAGCAGACTTCCTTGTAGACCTTCAGGCCGCGCTGCAGCGCGCCGCGGTCGTAGGTGCCGACCGGACCCGCGAAGGACCATTTCAGCGACGGCGGCGTCGTCTCCTCCTGCGCGCGCGCGTCCTGCGTGGAGCCGGCGAGCAGTCCTCCCGCCACAACGAGCGCGATCACCGCGGAGACCATCGCCGCCGCCTTGCCGCCGGACTTCGCCAGCACGTCATCGGCGATCGAGTTCGGCAGCGGACGCGGCTTCTCGACCCGGCTGAGCAGCGGCAGCACGATCAGGAAATAGGCAAAATAGCAGAGGGTCAGGACGCGGCCGGCATACACATAGATGCCTTCCGGCGGCTGCGCCCCGAGATAGCCGAGCAGGATGCAGACGATGACGAAGATCCAGAAGAATTGTTTCGCCAGCGGGCGATATTTGCAGGACCTGGTCTTGGCGGTGTCGAGCCAGGGCAGGAACACCAGCACGATGATCGCCGAGAACATCGCGATCACGCCGGCGAGCTTGTTCGGAATCGAGCGCAGGATCGCGTAGAACGGCAGGTAATACCATTCCGGCACGATGTGCTGCGGCGTCACGCCGGGATTGGCGGGGATGTAGTTGTCGGCGTCGCCGAGATAGTTCGGCATGTAGAAGATGAACCAGGCGAACAGCAGCAGGAAGCAGGAGACGCCGAACATGTCCTTGATCGTCGCGTAAGGCGTGAACGGCACGGTGTCCTTTTCGGTCTTCGCCTCGACGCCGGCCGGGTTGTTCTGGCCCGCGACATGCAGCGCCCAGACGTGCAGCACCACGACGCCCGCGATCACGAACGGCAACAGATAGTGCAGCGAGAAGAAGCGGTTCAGCGTCGGATCGCCGACGGAATAGCCGCCCCACAACAGCGTCACGATGCTGTTGCCGACATAGGGAATCGCCGAGAACAGGTTGGTGATGACGGTGGCGCCCCAGAAGCTCATCTGGCCCCACGGCAGCACGTAGCCCATGAAACCGGTCGCCATCATCAGAAGATAGATGATGACGCCGAGAATCCAGAGCACCTCGCGCGGCTCCTTGTACGACCCGTAATAGAGGCCGCGAAACATGTGGACGTAAACGGCGAAGAAGAACATCGAGGCGCCGGCCGCGTGCAGGTTGCGCAACAGCCAGCCGTAATTGACGTCGCGCACGATGCTCTCGACCGAGTGGAAGGCCATGGTGGCCTCCGGCGTGTAGTGCATCGCCAGGATGATGCCGGTCAGGATCTGCACGCCGAGCATGAACGACAGAATGGCGCCGAAGGTCCACCAGTAGTTCAGGTTGCGCGGCGTCGGATAGGCCACGAACGAGGAGTGCATGAGACCCAATATCGGCAATCGCCGTTCGAACCACTGCAAGGCTGGATGGTTCGGCTTGTAGTCGGATGGTCCGCTCATGATGCGATCCTGAGGAAATAAGGCGAGGCGAAGGGCTCAAGGTCTCGGGGCTCAAGGTCTCGAAACAGGGTTCGAGACTTCAGCCGATCTGGATTTTGGTATCGGAAACGAATTGGTAGGGCGGCACCGCCAGGTTGGCGGGCGCCGGCCCTTGGCGAATGCGACCGGAGGAGTCGTACTGCGAGCCGTGGCAGGGGCAGAAGAAACCGTCGTAATTGCCCTCATGGGCGATCGGGATGCAGCCGAGATGGGTGCAGATGCCGATCACGACCAGCCACTGATCGTGGCCTTCCTTGACCCGGGACTCGTCGGTAGCGGGATCGGGCAGGCTCGCGACCGGCACGGCGCGGGCTTCGTCGATCTGCTTCTTGGTGCGGTGGCTGATGTAGATCGGTTTTCCGCGCCAGAACACCTTGATGTCCTGTCCATCCGCGATCGGGGTCAGGTCGACCTCGATCGGTGCGCCGGCCGCAATCGTCGAGGCGTCCGGATTCATCTGGGAGACGAAGGGCCACAGCGAGGCCAGTCCCCCGACGGTTGCGGCCGCTCCAGTTGCAACAAAGAGGAAATCACGGCGTGTGGGATGCTCCGCCGAAGACGCTGTCGTCACGATTCCAAACCCTTTCTTTAACTGCAGCCGGTGGAACCGCCCCGGTGACGCCCAAACGCGACCGGAAAGGCTGCCGGCGCCCGCGTCCCCCGCGGCGGCAGGAAGACCGCCTTTCCCGGCCCCACCGGCAAAGGAACAGTCCAGAATCGTTCTATTGGCACCCTTGCCGAAAGAGCGCAAGCCCGGTATCGGCCGCCAAGCGTGCAATGCACTCATTCCGTATTGAAGCGTTTTCCAGCGAAGTGGGCACCGGTTAGCTGTGCAGGAAAGCGCGTCAAAACAGAAACCAGAGCCCGCCGTTCCGATTCAACCGGGACGGAGGGCTCTAGACCGCTGATTCATTGTTCGATTTTTGGTTCGATTTTTGTTGGATTCCATCGGGACATCACCGGATGCAGATCGCGCTGTTTCAACCCGACATTCCCCAGAACACCGGCACCATCCTGCGCCTCTGCGCCTGCCTGGAGGTGACCGCCCATATCATCGAGCCGGCCGGATTTGCGGTATCCGACCGCAACTTCCGCCGGGCCGGGATGGACTATCTCGACCAGGTCGCCCTGATGCGTCACGATTCCTGGACGAAATTCGAAGAATGGCGCAAGGAAGCGGGTTACCGGCTCTTGCTGTTCACCACCAAGGGCGCCACGCCCTACCTTGATTTTCGCTATCAAGCGTCGGACATCCTGTTGTTCGGGCGCGAAACCGCGGGGGTGCCGGAAGCCGTCGCCGACCTGGCCGACGCGCGGCTCAGGATCCCGATCAAGCCGGCGTTGCGCTCGCTCAACGTCGCGATGGCCGCGGCGCTCGCGGTCGGAGAGGCGCTGCGGCAGACCAGACGAGAGGGAAACCCCTGATGGACAAGTCCTTGATCGAAGACCGCAAAGCTCGCGCGAGGGCCTGGTTCGAGGCCTTGCGCGACGATATTTGCGCGGCCTTCGAGCAGCTCGAGGACGACGCGCCGGCTTCGCTTTATCCGGGCGACGCCGGGCGGTTCGTGCGCACGCCCTGGCAGCGCACCGACCATACGGGCGCCCCGGGTGGCGGCGGCGTGATGTCGATGATGCACGGACGGCTGTTCGAGAAGGTCGGCGTGCATACGGTCGCGGTCCACGGCGAATTCGCGCCCGAGTTTCGCGCGCAAATTCTTGGGGCATCGGAAGATCCGCGCTTCTGGAGCTCCGGCATCTCGCTGATCGCGCATATGCGCAATCCCCACATCCCTGCCGTGCATATGAACACCCGTTTCATGGTCACGACCAAGACCTGGTTCGGCGGCGGCTCGGACCTGACGCCGGTGCTCGACCGGCGGCGGACCCAGCAAGACCCTGATACAATTGCGTTTCACGCCGCCATGCGGTCGGCGTGCGACGCGCACGCGACAATTGCGAGTTACGACAAATACAAGAAATGGTGCGACGACTATTTCTACCTGCCGCATCGCAAGGAGCCGCGCGGCATCGGCGGCATCTTCTACGACCACCACGATTCCGGCGACTGGGAGGCCGATTTCGCCTTCACCCAGGATGTCGGCCGCGCCTTCTTGAGGATTTATCCGCAATTGATACGCGCGAATTACGACACGGCATGGACCGCCGACGACCGCGAGGAGCAACTGATCCGGCGCGGCCGCTACGTCGAATTCAACCTGCTGCACGATCGCGGCACCCTGTTCGGTCTCAAGACCGGCGGCAACATCGCCTCGATCCTGTCGTCGCTGCCGCCCGAGGTGAAATGGCCGTGAGGGGCGCGCATGCCAACGCAAGCATCGCGGTTACCGCGGGCCACCGGCCGGAAAGAATGGTATAATAGGACATGGAGCGGACACAGAATGACGCCATCCTCTTCATGCGAAGTGCCCGTGATCGGCCTGTCACGACAGGCCGATAGCCTGCGAATCGCGTCAATCTAATATGGGGAAAGAGATTATGGTCCTGAAACCAGGCGATGTTGTCATTCTGAAATCGGGAGGTCTTCCGATGACGGTGGCGGAAGTCAAGGGCGACGCGGTCGCGTGCGTGTGGACGGGCGGAGAAGGCGATCTGTTTCGTGAAACCCTTCCAATAGCCGTGCTTGAAGCGGTCGATATCGATGACGAGGAGGAAGAGGACGACGAAGAGGAAGACGACGAGGAGGAAGAAGAGGAAGAGAAATAGGACGAGGAAGAACGACCCAACCGCCGCCGAAGAGCAAAGCTGAAAAGCAAAGCTGACAGAGAGAAAAGCCAAAGAAATACGCGGTAGCCCTTCGCCTCGCGATGCCGCCGAAACCTCGGTACCCGCGGCATCGCTTCTATTTTCGAGAGAAGGTTTTTTGAGATTTTCGGGGGAGCTTTTTTGTCGTGAGGCTTTTTTGTGTGAGACCATGACGCAACTGCCGCGCGCCATGCTGATCGATATGGATGACACCATCCTGTCGGCCTATGGCCGTCCCGATATCGCCTGGAACAACGTGGCTGTGGAATTTGCCGGCGAACTTGCGCCGCTGTCGCCGCAACAGGTCGCCGCGGCGATCGTCGATTCCGCACGCACCTTCTGGGCGTCGGCGGCGGCGGAGTGGCGGCTCAAGCTCGCTGAGGCCCGCCATGAGGTCGTGAGAGGCGGATTCTCCGCGTTGGCCGCTTCAGGCCATCCCGCCTTGTCCATCGATCTTGCAACACGAATAGCCGACCGATTCACGGCCTATCGCGAACAGGAGATGTTCGTTTTCCCGGGTGCGCATGAGGCGATCGATGCCTTCAAGGCGCACGGCGTCAAGCTGGCGCTGGTGACCAACGGCGCCGCCGGAACCCAGCGCGCCAAGGTCGAACGCTTTGCGCTGACGCACCGGTTCGATCACATCCAGATCGAGGGCGAGCATGGTTTCGGCAAACCCGACGAGCGCGCCTACCTGCACGCCATGCAGGCTTTGGGGGTCACCGCGCCCGAGACATGGATGATCGGTGACAATCTGGAATGGGAAGTCGAGGTGCCGCAGCGCCTTGGCATCTATGCCATCTGGGTGGATTCTCACGGCGAGGGCCTGCCCGCGGAATCCACCGTCAAGCCCGATCGCATCATCCGTTCGCTGACCGAGTTGCTGCCTGTCGAACGCGGATAGCGGCCGTTCTGTGCGGCAAGGCGCGGGTTCACAGCAACTGCCGCAGCGCCGTCGAGATCATCACCGCGCCGCCGGCGATCACAGCAACGTCGAGGATCGCGGTGTGAACATGCACCGGCATGCGCTCGACGAAGGCGCGCGCCAGGAACGCGCCCGGCAATCCGATGCCGCCGATCAGGACGGCGAAGGCGATCACCTGGGCGCTGACGACGCCGGCGAGCCCGAACACCGAAATCTTGATCAGGCTGGTCGCGATCGAGATCATCGCGTCGGTGGCGATCACCGCCGCCCCTTCCAGCCCCGCCGCCATCAACAGCGACAGCAGGATCACGCCCGAGCCGGAGGTGCCGCCGACCACGACGCCGTAGCCGACCGCGCCCGCGGCAAGCCCGGTGTCGCCGATCCGCACCGCGCGGCTTCTCAGCATGCGGCGCAGCGGCACGCTCAGAATCAGCATGGTGCCGATCAACAGTGCCGCGCCGGCATTGGTCAGCCTGGTATAGCCATAGGCGCCGAGCGCGGTCGTCAGCCCTGCGGCCGCGATCACGATCAGCGCGCGGCGAGGGTCGGCGTGGCGGAAATAGGCCGCGGTGCGGCTGAGATTGGCGAAGACTGCGGAGATCGCGATGATCGGCACCACCGGCTCGGCGCCGATCAGCGGCACCAGCACCAGCGGCATCAGCGCGCCGGTGCCGTAACCGGCGAGCCCGCCGACGATGGAAGCAAACAGCGCCACGGCCGCAACTAAGACGAGCTGGAACAGCGAGATGTCGGCAAAACCGGAGACGATGTTCAAAGCCGGTGGTCACGGGTGAAACGGGCGACAGTGTGATCGGCTATAGCAGAAAGCGTCGGCTCGTCGAGCGGAAAATCGGCGGCGAGCCAGGCATCTTCGGCAAGCGTCAGCACGTGGCCGAGCGCCGGGCCTTCGGCAATGCCGCGCGCGATGAAATCGGCGGCCTTCAGCGGATATTTCGGCGCGCTCCAGCGCTGCGGCAGCAGAGCCAGCTCGCGCCAGGGTGCGGGATCGGCGTCGCTGCCAGCCCGCGCCCAGGCCAGCAACAGCCGGTCGCGGTAGCGATCCTCGCCCAGGCGATAAAGCCTTCGCCGCGCCCTCGCCTCGTCCATTCCGGCGAGCCGCCACCAGCGATGCCCCATCGAATCCAGCGCCTTGGTCTCGGCGTTGGTCAGACGCAGGCGCGAGGCCAGACGTCTCGCGTCCTCGGTGACGGCGACCGCGAGCGCGGCGAGCCGGCGGATCGGATCCGGCTTCAGGTCGAGCAGGCGCTCGGCCGCAATCATCGCCGCGAACGGCCCGGTATAGCCGACGCCGCCGAGAATCGGCAGCAGCAATCCCCCGTCCGCCATCGCAACCACCGCGCCGACCGCGCCGTCGGCGACCAATAGCTTCAAGAGTTCCATCCGCACCCGCTCGGCCGAAAGCGTCGCAAGGCCCGCGCGCGCACCGAGGCAGGCGAGGTATCCGGCGCGATCCACCTCGCCCGCGCCGAAGGCTGCGTGAATGCGGAAAAACCTCAAGACGCGCAGGTAATCCTCGGCGATCCGCTGCGCGGCGTCGCCGATGAAGCGGACGCGGCGCGCGGCGATATCCGCAAGCCCGCCGACATAGTCATGCACGACGCCGTCGGCGCCGGCCGACAGCGCATTGATGGTGAAATCGCGCCGGCGCGCATCGCCGACCCAGTCGCGGCCGAACGCGACCTTGGCCTTGCGGCCGAAGGTTTCGGTGTCCTCACGCAAGGTCGTGACCTCGAAGGGATGCGCATCGATCACCAGCGTCACCGTGCCGTGCTCGATTCCGGTCGGCACGCTCTTGATGCCGGCCGCCTTGGCGCGGCGGATCACTTCTTCGGGCAGCGCGGTGGTCGCGATATCGATATCGCCGGACGGAATGTTGAGAAGCGCATTGCGAACCGCGCCGCCGACCACGCGCGCTTCCTCGCCGTTGCCGTTCAACAGTTCGAGCACGCGGGTGACGGAGCCGGATTTGAGCCAGGGCGCGTCGAGCAGGCGCGCGTTGTTCATTTTTCAACTCCGGGAACGAGCCTGCCGTTCTCGATATGGGCGGGGATATAGGTCGAGTTCGGCGAGGCGCCGGAAAAATGCGCCAGCAGGACGAAGCTTACGATCACCAGGATCAGCGATCCGAGCGCGAGCTTGGCGACGGACTGGATCGGCCAGGACGTCTGCACCAGAAGCCCGGAACGGGTCGCGATCAAGAACAGCGCATAGACCGCAAAGGGAACTAGGAAAATTCCGATCTCGGTCAGCGCCGGGCGGATCATGGCAGGTAGATCCGATCATACAGCGCCCGCAGCATCCCGGCGGTCGCGCCCCAGATATAACGCTCCGCATACGGCATGGCGTAATAGGAGCGCTCCATGCCGCGGAATTCCCTGGTGTGGATCTGGTGGTTCGCCGGATTCATCAGGAACGCGAGCGGCACCTCGAAGGCGTCGTCGACTTCCGAGCGGTTGATGCGCAGCTTGAAGCCGGGTCTGACCTTTGCCACCGTCGGCAGGATGCGGAATCCGAAGCTCGTGCCATAGAGGTCGAGATAGCCGACCGGATCGACGAAGCCGCGGTCGAGCCCGATCTCTTCCCAGGCCTCGCGCAGCGCGGTCTCGAGCGGCGAAGCATCGGTCGCATCGATCTTGCCGCCGGGAAAGGAAATCTGGCCGGCGTGGTCGGCAAGATGCGCAGAGCGCTGTGTCAACAGCACGGTCGGGTCCGGATGGTCGACGATGCCGATCAAGACCGCGGCGGGCCGGATCGGCTGTTCGCGGGCGATGATCTCGAGCATCCGCTCGGTGCCGCGATCGCCGCTTTCCGGAATGATGCTGGGGTCGAAGAGGCCCGGCGGAACGTCGAAGTTGAGTCGCGCGCGAGCGCGCGCGAAAAATTCGGCCGAGTCGATCGCGGCTGCCTCGGTCTTCAACATCGGCTCGTTCAAAGCGCAGCCCTCACTTCTTCCGCATCCGCCATCGGGAAAAATTCTCCAGCGGATGATACCCCGAACATCGAACGTCCATCGACCATTCGCTCCTCGCCCATGTCAACCAGATCGTAATAGAGCGCGCGTGTCACCTTGGCCCACAGGTCGGCGCGGACATGGAGATAGGGCGTCAGTCCGCCGTCGTCGGCGCTCTCGAATCGCAGGCGGTGCGCGGAATCGCAAGTGACCCAATCGTCGACATTGGTGCGGAAGTGCAACAGCGGACCCCGCGCGTCATTCTCCTTCAGCATCTCGACCGCAAGAAACGGCGCATCGTCAACACGGATGCCGACCTTCTCCACCGGCGTTACCAGAAAATGCTTGCCGTCCTCGCGCTTGAGGATGGTCGAAAACAGCCGGACCAGCGCCGGCCGTCCGATTGGCGTCCCCATGTAGAACCATGTACCATCGCTGGCAATTCGCATGTCGAGATCGCCGCAGAACGGCGGATTCCAAAGATGCACCGGGGGTAGCCCTTTTCCGGCAGCGCTTGCTTTTGCGGCGTCTTTTGCCGCGGCCGTCAATCCGTCAAGACCCGGATCGCTGGTGTGCCCTTGCTTCGCCATTGTTTGATCTGACTCTACTCTGCCGCCTTCTCGCGGCCTCAGTTGGCATGATTGGTGCAAGTCTTCCGGTGAACGTCTTGCGTGATGGTTCCCCGAAAAGTTCCGCATGCGTCGATCGCGGGCCGGGTCGCCACATCGTGATGCCGTTAATACCCCGAAATGCCGGTAAGGTGGGGATAGTTTAATTCAACAAATACATGGCCTTTGCACTGAGTTTAGCATGGGTTCATGGCATGACGTCGCGTTCTGCGGCGCATAGGAGAGACGGATGGCGGACAGTGTCGAAAAGCTCGAGGATGTGATCGTCCGCTCGGCCGAACAGGTCTCGGATCAGATCCGTGCGGTGAAAGAGGCGATTTCCAACGTGATCTTCGGCCAGGACCGGGTGGTTGAAAACACCCTGGTAACGATCCTGTCCGGCGGTCATGCGCTTCTGATCGGCGTGCCCGGCCTCGCCAAGACCAAGCTGGTCGAAACTTTAGGCATCACGCTCGGGCTCGATGCCAAGCGCATCCAGTTCACCCCCGACCTGATGCCCTCGGACATTCTCGGCGCCGAGGTGCTGGATGAGAGTAGTTCCGGCAAGCGCTCGTTCCGCTTCATCGCGGGTCCCATATTCGCGCAGCTTCTGATGGCGGACGAGATCAACCGCGCCAGCCCTCGCACCCAGTCCGCGCTGCTGCAGGCGATGCAGGAGCAGCACATCACGGTTGCAGGCGCCCGTCACGACCTGCCGAAGCCGTTCCACGTGCTCGCCACGCAAAACCCGTTGGAGCAGGAAGGCACCTATCCGCTGCCGGAAGCACAGCTCGACCGCTTCCTGATGGAAATCGATGTCGACTATCCCGACCGCGATGCCGAGCGCCGCATCCTGTTCGAGACCACAGGCGCCGATGAGACGCTTGCCAAGGGCGCCATGGCCGCCGACGCATTGATCGCGGCGCAACGGCTGGTGCGGCGCCTGCCGGTCGGCGATTCCGTGGTGGAAGCGATCCTGTCGCTGGTGCGCTCGGCACGTCCGGGTCCGGAAGGCGGCGAGGCCGGCAAGCTGATCGCGTGGGGACCGGGTCCGCGCGCCAGCCAGTCGCTGATGCTCGCGGTTCGCGCCCGCGCGCTGCTCGACGGGCGCCTTGCGCCTTCGATCGACGACGTGCTCGACCTGGCCGAACCGGTGCTCAAGCACCGCATGGCGCTGACCTTCTCGGCGCGCGCCGAGGGACGCACGATTCCCGACGTGATCCGGCAATTAAAGACGCGGATCGGTTGATGGCGATAGCCGAAAAGCATGAAGCCGGAGAGATCGCAGCAGTCCGACGCGCCGATGGCGAAAGCCGAACGCTCGCCGCATCGCTGCCGAGACTTGTGCTCGAGGCCCGCCGTATCGCCGCCAATGTGATCCACGGCATGCACGGCCGGCGGCGCGCCGGCGCCGGCGAAAGCTTCTG
Organism: uncultured Alphaproteobacteria bacterium; assembly: GCA_963777475.1. Lineage (GTDB taxonomy): Bacteria > Pseudomonadota > Alphaproteobacteria > Rhizobiales > Xanthobacteraceae > Bradyrhizobium. Next base: position 53,927 of record CAVZQX010000034.1, on the reverse strand, counting down.
GCAATACCGCCGGTTCGTGTCGGGCGAGCCGTCGCAGCGCGTCGACTGGCGGCGCTCGGCGCGCGACGATCACCTTTACGTTCGCGAACAGGAGTGGGAGGCCGCGCACACGGTGTGGATCTGGGCGGACCGCTCGCCATCGATGGCATTCGCGTCCAAGGCGGCGCGCGACAGCAAGCTCGAGCGCGCTTTGATCGTGGCATTCGCACTCGCCGAGCTCCTGGTCTCTGGCGGCGAACGCGTCGGCATTCCCGGCCTGATGAGCCCGACCGCAAGCCGCAGCGTGATCGACAAGATGGCGCAGGCAATTCTGCACGACGATGCGGCACGGTTGAGCCTGCCGCCATCCTTCGTGCCGTCGGCGCTCGCCGAGATCGTCGTGCTGTCGGATTTATGGTCGCCGATCGCCGACATCAGGAGCATGCTGGCGGGACTGTCCGCCTCCGGGGCCCACGGCACCTTGATGCAGATCGTCGACCCCGCGGAGGAAACCTTTCCCTATTCCGGCCGCATCGAATTCGTCGAGCCGGAGGGTTTTGGCGTCATCACCGCGGGCCGTGCCGAACGATGGGCCGATGACTATGCCGCGCGGCTGGCGCTGCATCGCGACCAGATCCGCGCCGAAACCAACAAGCTCGACTGGCTGTTTGCAACCCACACCACCAGCCGTTCCGCCGCCGAACTCTTGCTGTTCCTGCACGGCGGCATGATAGCGAGCAAGGGTGCCGCGCACAGCAACGTCAAGGTGGGGCACAGCGCATGATCGGAGGCCTCGCCCTTTCCTTCGCCGAACCGCTGTTGCTCTTGGGCCTTCTGAGCCTGCCGCTGTTGTGGTGGCTGTTGCGGGTAATGCCGCCGCGGCCGCGGCGCGTCGAATTTCCGCCGACGCGGCTGTTGTTCGATATCGCGCCGAAGGAGGAGACGCCTTCACGCACGCCATGGTGGCTGACGGCGCTGCGTCTGCTTGCCGCCGCCCTCGTGATCCTGGCGGCCGCGGGACCGATCTGGAATCCGCAAACCGGCCTCGCCGGCAGCAAGGCACCGGTCGTGATCCTGCTCGACGACAGCTGGAGCTCGGCCTCGAGCTGGGACTTCAGGATCAAGGCGGCCGACGAGTTGATCGCCAACGCCGACAACGACCGGCGCGGCGTCGCGCTGGTTCCGCTGTCGGAGCCGGCGCGCGACATCGCCATCATGCCGGCGGGCGCGGCGCGAGTTGCGCTGCGCCAGTTGACGCCGAAACCCTACGCGGTCGAACGTGTGGAAACCCTTCCCGCCATCGAACATTTCCTGAAAGCCACCGGCGACGCCGAGATCGCCTGGCTGTCGGATGGCGTCGATACCGGACGCGGCGTCGAATTCGTCGAAGGCCTGGGCAAAACCATCGGAGACCGCACCTTGACGATTTTCGAAGGCGGCGCGCCGTCGCCGCTCGCGCTCGCAGGTGCCGAAAATGCCGCGGCGAAGATGACGGTGAAGGTGCTGCGCGCCGACAGCGGCATCGCCACCGGCGTTGTCCGCGCGCTCGACGCCAAGGGTTCGCCGATCGGCGAAGCCCGCTTTGCTTTCGCACCCCAGGACCACGAGACCGAGGCCGCCTTCGATCTTCCGGTCGAACTGCGCAACGATATCGCGCGGCTCGAGATCGCGGGCGAACGATCCGCGGGCGCCGTGCAACTGCTCGACAAGCGCTGGCGCCGCCGCGCGGTCGGTATCGTCTCTGGCGCGACCAGCGACACCGCGCAGCCGCTCTTGGCAGCGACCTTCTACCTGACCCGCGCGCTCGCGCCCTTCGCCGACGTGCGGCGCGGCGACCACGGCGCGCCGCAGCAGGAGATCACGCAATTCCTCGACCAGAAACTGCCGATGATCGTGATGGCCGATGTCGGCACGCTATCGCCGGAAATCCGCGAGCGCCTCTCGGCCTGGATCGAGCAAGGCGGCGTGCTGGTGCGTTTTGCCGGCCCCAGGCTGGCGCAAGGCGATGACGATCTGGTGCCGGTCAAGCTGCGCCGCGGCGACCGTACGCTCGGCGGCAGCCTGACCTGGGAGAAGCCGCAGCACCTCGCCTCGTTCACGGCCGACGGTCCGTTCTCGGGCCTCGCCGTGCCGCAGGACGTCACCGTCAATCGCCAGGTGCTCGCCGAACCCGATGCGACGCTGGCGACGCGGACCTGGGCCTCGCTGGAGGATGGTACGCCGCTCGTTACCGGCGAGCGACGCGGCAAGGGCGTGGTTGCGCTGTTCCATGTCAGCGCCGACATGCGCTGGTCGGATCTGCCGATGTCGGGCACCTTCGTCGAGATGCTGAGGCGGATCGTCGATATGTCCGGCTACACGTCCACTCCCGGAGCGGGCGTCGCGAGCGAAGGGGGCAAGGAGACCGTGGCACCGTTGCATACGCTCGACGGCTTCGGCGCATTCGGACCGCCGCCCGCGACCGCGCGGCCGTTGCCGGTCAGCTACCGCGACCGCGCGACGTCGGATCATCCGCCGGGATTTTATGGTCCGGCGGACGGACCGCTCGCGGTAAATACGCTTGCCGCCGCCGACCGGATCGCACCGCTCGATACATCGTCCCTGCACGCACGGCGCGCCAGCTACACCAATGCCGAGCCGCGCGATCTCAGAGGCATCTTGCTGTCGGCCGCGCTGGCGCTGTTCCTGATCGATGCGATCGTGGTCGCCCTGCTCGGCGGCGGCCTTGCAGGCCTGCTGCGACGGCGCGCGGCACCCGCCGTGCTGGCGTTCCTGTTCGTCCTTGCGGGCCTGCTTCGCCGTGCCATCGGCGCGGGCCGACGAAGCCAAAGACGAGTTTGCCATGCGGGCGGTTTCGCAAACCCGGCTCGCCTATGTCGTCACCGGCAATGCCGACGTCGATTCCATCGTCAAGGCCGGCATGGCCGGACTGACCCTGTATCTGGCGCAGCGCACGGCGCTGGAAGCCGGCGACCCGATCGGCGTCGATCCCGCGCACGACGAGCTCGCGTTCTTTCCGCTGATCTATTGGCCGATCGTGCCCGGCGCGCCAAAGCCGCCGCAGGACGCGCTGAACAAGATCGATGCCTACATGAAACAGGGCGGCACCGTGCTGTTCGACACCCGCGACGCGATCGAGGCGGGGCCTGGCGAAAACGGCGCATCGCAAACGCCGGGGATGCAGACGCTGCGCGACCTCCTCTCCTCGCTCGACGTGCCGGAACTCGAGCCGGTGCCGCGCGACCACGTGCTGACCAAGACCTTCTACCTGCTGCGTGATTTTCCGGGACGTTTCGTCACCGGACAGACCTGGGTCGAGGCCCTGCCGCACGAGGACGATGAGGAAGCCGCATCCCGGCCGGCGCGCGGCGGCGACGGCGTCTCGCCGATCATCATCACCTCGAACGATCTGGCCGGCGCCTGGGCGATGCGCCCCGACGGCCAGTATATGCTGCCGCTCACGCCGGGCGAACCGAGGCAGCGCGACTTCGCCTTCCGCTCCGGCGTCAACATCGTGATGTACACCCTGACCGGCAACTACAAGGCCGACCAGGTACATGCGCCGGCGCTGATCGAGCGGCTGGGGCAGTAAGGTTTTGAATATGCAATACGGCATCGCGTTCACGCCGCTGGTTCCTTCGCTCGTGCTCTGGATCGCGATCGGTTCGATTGCGGTTATCGCCGGACTGTTGCTGCTCGCCCGCCCGCGCGGCGCGGCGGTGCGCATCGCGGCGCTGGCGCTGATCGTGCTGGCGCTGGCCAATCCATCCTTCACCCGCGAGGATCGCGAACCGCTCTCCTCCGTGGTCGCGGTCGTGGTCGACAAGAGTCCGAGCCAGAATTTCGGCGACCGCACCAAGCAGACCGCACAGGCGCAGGCGGCGCTTGTCGACAGCCTGAAGAAGATCAAGGGGCTGGAAGTGCGGGTGGTCGACGCCGGACAGGCCGACGGCGAAACCGACGGCACCCATTTGTTCGGCGCGCTGTCCTCGGCGCTGTCGGACGTGCCGATCGATCGCGTCGCCGGCGCCTTCCTGATTACCGACGGGCGGGTGCACGACATCCCCGCCAATGCCACCGCGCTCGGTTTCCAGGCGCCGTTGCATGCGCTGATCACCGGGGTTAGCGGCGAGCGCGATCGCCGCATCGCGATATCGGCCGCGCCGCGTTTCGGCATCGTCGGCCAGACCCAGACCATCACCTACCGGCTCGACGACCAGGGCGTCACCGGCCAGCGCGCCAAGATCACGGTGCGGCGCGACGGCGAGGTGATCAGCGAGCGCACGCTCTCGAGCGGCCAGACCTCCAGTGTCGACATCGACATCAAGCACGCCGGACCGAACATCGTCGAAATCGAGGCTTCCCCGCTCGAGAACGAGCTGACGCTCGTCAACAACCGCGCCGTCGTCTCGATCGACGGCGTGCGCGACAAGTTGCGCGTGCTGTTGGTTTCCGGCGAACCGCATTCCGGCGAACGCACCTGGCGCAACCTTCTGAAATCCGACGCCAGCGTCGACCTGGTGCATTTCACCATTCTGCGCCCGCCGGAGAAGCAGGACGGCACGCCGATCAACGAATTGTCGCTGATCGCGTTTCCGACCCGCGAATTGTTCCAGCAGAAGATCAACGAATTCCAGCTGATCATCTTCGACCGCTATGCACGCCAGGGCGTGCTGCCGATCGCCTATTTCGACAATATCACGCGTTATGTGCGCGCCGGCGGCGCGGTCCTGGTATCGGCGGGTCCCGACTACGCCTCGAACACCAGCATCTGGCGCACGCCGCTGGACGCGGTGCTGCCGGCGGAACCGGTCGGCGTGACCGAGAAACCGTATTACGCGCATCTTTCCGACGCCGGCAAACGCCATCCGGTGACGCGGGGGCTGGAAGGCTCGAACACCGAGCCGCCGCACTGGGGCCGGTTCTTCCGCACCGTCGACACGCGCAACGCGATCACGCCGCCGGTCATGACCGGCGCCGACGGCGAGCCGCTATTGCTGTTGTCGCGGTTCGGCGAAGGCCGTGTCGCGCTATTGTTGTCCGACCATATCTGGCTGTGGGCGCGCGGCTATGAGGGCGGCGGGCCGCATCTCGATCTGTTGCGGCGAATATCGCACTGGCTGATGAAGCAGCCCGATCTCGACGAAGAGGCGCTGCGGTTGCAGGTGCACGGCCACGACCTCGAAGTGGTCCGCCAGACCATGGCGGACAGCGTCACGCCGGTGACAGTGACGTCTCCCTCCGGCGCGACGCATGAATTGACGTTGAGCGCGGGCGAGCCCGGCGAATGGCACGCGACGATCGCTGCGAACGAATTGGGCTTGTGGCAGGCGACCGACGGCACGCTGAAGGCGCTGATCAATGTCGGCCCGACCAACCCCAAGGAGTTTTCCGAAGTCACTTCCACCGCCGACATGCTGAAGCCGCTCGCGCAGGCCACCGGCGGCGATGCGCGCCGCGTGGTCGACGGCTCCGGCCTCGATCTTCCCCGCATCGTGCCGGTGCGCGCCTCCAGCGTCTTCCACGGCGATGGCTGGTTGGGCGTCAAGATGCGCGACGCAAGCGTCGTCAGGGGCGTCGGCGTGCTGCCGATCTTCGCCGGCCTGATCGGCCTGTTGCTGTTGCTCGGCGCATTCGCCGCCACCTGGCTGCGCGAGGGGCGTTGATCGCCGGGGTTCGGCTGCTGTCTCACCATGCGCGCGTGGCGTGAAAAATACGGCCGCATGCCAAGTTCGACGACACGATCGCGCGCAAGGGTTGACACCGAACGCCGATCCCTGCGAAATCTAGGGACGGTGCCGAGCTGAAACCAGTTCGTTGCCGCGACCCGGCGTGTAGCTGCATGAAGCGGTTTCGATCGAATTTTGGAGATGGCGCGCGGCTCGCGCTGGTTGCGCTCGCCGCTCTCTTGGCGCTGTCGTTCGGAAATTTTGACGGGACGGCGGCGCAAGCGGCGCCGGCGATCCAGCCGCGGCCGGCGGCCGCCGCACATGACAGCAAAGGCTGCACCATCTGTGCCGTCATGACGCTGGCGGACACGGTTTTTGCAACGCCGCCGCTGTTGATGCTCCCGGAGGCGGTCGAATTTCTCTATCGGACCACCGATGCCGAGTTCGTTCACCTGAAATCGGCTGGCGTGGCGGCGCAGCCGCGCGCGCACCACCACGCTTCCTGAAAGTTCCTGCCGGGCGCGGCTATCGCGCCATGCTCCAGTCCGGACGGATCGCGCCGGAGACACCGTCGAACGCGCCGTCGACGAGTTCGGCGACCAGCAGGCGCTTGTGGTCGACCGGTCCCGGCATCGTCACCCTGCCCTTCGCGACCTGCTTGAAGCCGACGCGGCCGTAATAGGCCTCATCGCCGACCAACAGCACCAGGCGATGGCCTTTCGCCTTGGCATCCTCCAGTGCGCGATCGAGCAGCGCACCGCCGACGCCGCGCTTGCGAAACGGCGGCTCGACCGTCAGCGGGCCCAACAGCAGCGCCTTGGTCTCGCCGACGCAAATCGGCAATTGCCGCACCGACCCCACCAGTAGCGTGCCGATGCGGGCGGTAAACGAAAGATCGAGCAGATGATCGACATGCTCGCGCAGCCGGTAGGCGGAGAGCACGAACCGGCCCGGCCCGAAGGTACGCTCGTGCAGGCGTTCGATCGCCTGCGCGTCGTTGATGGATTCCGGCAAGATGGTGAGGGACAAATCACTCATGGCTCATAGCGTTTTCAAGCGAAGTGGGCACCGGTTCGCGTCGGGAAAACGCGTTAAAACAAAAGTCAGAGCTTCGGTTAGAATCCAATCCGAACCGAAGCTCTCGCCGGATAGCATCTGGCGCAGCCGCGGTCCATGACCTCTTGCGGCACGGATCAGCGGGCTCAATTCCCGCTCACCGGAGGCTGGGACAAATAGGCCAGCAGCTTCATCTCGCGCCGCCCGCGCGTCACGGTGTCCAGCACCAGCCCCGAAGACGCCGACAGCATCGCCACGATCATCAGACCCATCGACAGCATCGCGGTCGGCAGCCGCGGGACGATGCCCTGTTCCAGGTAGGTGATCAGGATCGGGATCGCGAGGCCAATCGACACCAGCGCCAGGAAGACGGCAATCGCCGAGAAGAAGCGCAACGGCTTTTCCGAGCGGTAGAGCTTCAGGATGGTACCCAGAATCCTGAAACCGTCGCGCCAGGTGTTGAGCTTGCTGAACGAGCCTTCGGGGCGCGCGTAATAGGGCGTTTCGACCTCGGCGACCGGAAGCGCCAGCTCCAGCGCGTGAACCGTGAGCTCGGTCTCGATCTCGAAACCATCGGAGAGCACCGGAAAGGATTTGACGAAGCGCCGCGAGAATACCCGGTAGCCGGACAGGATGTCCTTGAAGGCCTGGCCGAACACCGACGACAGGAAGTTCGTCAGCATCCAGTTGCCGGTGCGGTGACCCACCCGGTAGGCGGCGCGAGCCTGATCGACGCGCAAGCCCACCACCATGTCGAGGCGGTCGCTCACCAGCATCTCGATCATGCGAGGGGCGCTCGGCGCGTCGTAGGTCGCGTCGCCATCGACCAGCACGTAGATGTCGGCGTCGATATCGGCGAACATCCGCCGCACCACGTGGCCCTTGCCCTGGCGCCGTTCGCTGCGCACCTCGGCGCCGGCCTCGCGCGCCACCGCGGCGGTGCGATCTTTCGAATTGTTGTCGTAGACGTAGATTTCGGCCGACGGCAGCGCCTTGCGGAAGTCGGTGACGACGGTCGCGACCGCTGCTTCCTCGTTGTAGCACGGCACCAGAACGGCAATCCGCATCGATGTTGGCATCATTGATAAAACGCCCGTCCGAGGAAGGCTTTCCGACTCAAAGCTGAATATCACGATCAGGCATTCGCCGCCTGCCCGGCAAGCTTGCCGTCCACCGCTTCCACGGGCTGCATCAGCGAGGCGAACATGAGACTCCACAGCGAGAGCATGGCGATCGGGATGGTGTAATAGGGCGTGAAGACGGGATGGCTCAGGAAGAAGGCGAGATTCACCGCGAGATTTGCGGCGGTGACCAGCACGACCCGCCGGACGCCGTCGTCTCCGCGCGTGCGCAGGATAAGCGCAGTGGACGCACCGGCCAGCACCAGCAGGACGAACTGCATGTCGGCGACATATTGCCAGACGATGCTGAAGGCTGAAGTCCGGCGGCACCACGTCCGGGCCGCCATAGGTCGTGGCGAAAGGACTGCCGGCGTTGATGGCGTTCGCGAGCAGCGTCGGCGCCATCCCGATCAGGTACGGCAACCGTGAACGCCGCGCCGTGGAGAAAGATCTGCGCCTTTCGGGACGACAAGAATGAAAACAGGAAGAACAGGAAATAGCCCGACGACAGGAACAGGTTCGGCAGGCGGAAATCGACCGACACGCCCAGCAACAGGCCGAGCAGGATCGTCAGCCACAGGCGATGGCGCGGCGTTGCCGTGAACAAGCGCGCGGTCAGATAGCCGGCCGCGGCGCAGGCCACCATGGTCGGCGCCATCGAATAACTCGCTTTCGACGGATTGATCATCAGGTAGATGGCAAGGCAGCCGAATACACCGGCGAGCAGGACCGACGCGACCGAGCGGGCATAAAGCACTCCCACTAGCGCAAAGCCGAACACGATCACCGTCGCCGTCACGTAGAGCGGTATCACCTGGTGGCCTTGCGGAAACAGCGCCAGCACCATCCCGGTGCCCGGCGGATATTGCAGCACCTTCTTCCTCGTCGCCGGCATCGGGGTATGACAAGGCACCGTCGTCATGTCGTTCCAGGTGGGAAAGCCAACCTCCTGCAGTTTCGATGCCAGATAATGGTCATCATCCCGGGAAATATCGGTGTCGAAGCCGCCAAGCCCGAAACGCTGGAACAGATGGGCCTGCCGCAAATAGCAGACATCGTCATAAACGCCGCGGGCTTCGTTCCAACGCGACATCGATCGCACGTTGCTGGCGAGAACGAGCAGGCAGGCGAGGCCGCAGAGGATTTTCAATCGCTTCATCGGATCGGATCGAGCCCGCGTTGGTGGCGCAGAACTCCCTAACACAGCCAATTCCTAGCACAGCTAAGCCTCACCGCCACGTCGCGGTCGGCGTTCGCGCCTCGATCACCTCGGCTATCCGCAGGCGGGTACCCTCGGTCGTGCCGTCCGGCAACGCCGCGACCGCGAAGAAGCCGGTGGCCACGATCTCGCGATTGGGCTCGGGAAGGCGGTCCTGCCGGAAATCCCTGACGACGAACACCGCGACATGGTCGCGCCGGGACACGTGGCTGTTGAAGAACATCCCGTGCAGCGCCGGCTCGCCGACAAGCTCGATGCGCCCCTCCTCGACGAGCTCGCGCTTGAGCGCTTCCATCACGCTCTCGCCGACTTCGACGCCGCCGCCGGGCAGATGCCAACCGCTGACATAGCTGTGCTTGACCAGGAACACGCGGCCGTCGGCGTCGAGCACCACGGCGCGGACCCCGAGCGTCATGCCGCGGGCGAAGCGCCAGTACAGATGAAAGGCCCAGCGCAGGGCCGGCTCAAATCGCGTTCGTAGGCCCGTCATTGAAATTTCCAGCCTCGCGAGAATCCTTGCGCCAGCGTCATCGGCTTGCCAATAGATGGCAGAGTTGTCTTAAAGATATCACGCGGACGATCCCTGATATCGGCAATCCGGTGGGACTATCCTGATGGCAGCCTTCACGCTGGCGCATTTGTCGGATCCGCATTTGCCCCCCCTGCCTGAACCGACACTTTCCGAGCTGTTGGGCAAGCGTGCGCTCGGCTATCTCAACTGGACGCGCAATCGCCACAAATATCATCGCCGCGACGTGCTCGACACGCTGGTGTCGGACCTGCAGGCGCAGGTGCCGAACCACATCGCCGTGACCGGCGATCTCGTCAATCTCGCGCTCGACGCGGAGTTTGCGCCGGCGCTGGCCTGGCTGCAACGCCTCGGCGCGCCGGACCAGGTGACGGCCATTCCGGGCAATCACGACGCGTATGTCCGTTCGACCCGCCATCGCTTTGCGGAAGATTTTGCGGATTATCTCAAAGGCGACGACGGCGCCGTGACGTTTCCTTCGCTGCGCCGACGCGGCCCGCTGTTGCTGATCGGCCTGTCATCCGCGGTGCCGACGCCGCCCTTGATGGCCACCGGCACGCTCGGCAGCCGCCAGCTCGAGGCGCTGGAGCGGCTATTGACGACCACGTCCGCCGAGCCGGCATTCCGGGTGCTGCTGGTCCATCACCCGCTGCGGTCGGATTCGAAAATCAAGCGGCTGACCGACGCTTCCGACCTGCTCGCGCTTTTGAAGCGGCACGGCGTGGATCTGGTGCTGCACGGACACGATCACGTCCACTCCACGATTCGAATCGACGGACCGGACCGCGCCATTCCCGTGGTCGGCGTGCCCTCGGCTTCCGCCCGCGCGCATGGCCACTATCCGAACGCCGCCTACAATCTGTTTTCGATTTGGCGCGACGCCGACAACTGGCGCTGCGACCAGGCGGTGCGCGGCATCGACGAAAAGCTGCGGGTCCGGGAAATCCGGCGGACGCGATTGATCTAAAGCGCGACGGGATTGGGTTGGTTGCGGGGGCTCGCAACGCCCAATTCTTGCCATTGATTGAACGGGAGATTCCCAAGTTCGTCGCCTGAATATCTTCCCTAGCGAGGTTGACGAGTTGCTCTGTGAGCTGTCGGGGGTTCTAGTCAGGGGACCGTCTTTCCCCACACCAGCCGGACCTACGCGTTCAGTCCGTTTGCAACATGAAGCCATCGAAGAATGCCGCGAGCTGCTTATAGCCATCAAGCGGCAGAACATGGGCGACATATTGATCCGGCCGAACGACGACCATACACCCCGCTTCCCGATCGATGCCACGCATCGCAAAGATGTCGTGACTGCCTTTGAGATCGGGGCAGAACATCTTTTCGTAGTCGCGGAGCCCGTAGCGTCCCTTCCGAGGGACGAGAAGAGCGGGCATGGCCTCGATGGCGAGTTCGCGATGACCTTGCTGGAACACCGCGCGGACGTCAATCACGGAATCGATATCCGCTCCCGTTGGGGTGTACCTTCTGACGGGAGACTCTCTGCTCTCGCTGAGAAAGTTGCAGAGGACCCGGATCGCGGAGCTAGAGGCTGCGGGATCCTCTGCGCCGGCAAAGGCGAATATCCGAAAGCGGCCGTCCGCCTTGACGTCATGGCCGAGGTGAACGGGCTTGGCGTCCGCAAGACGGATGACCGGTGCGGAGTGAAAGCGCTTGCCGAGCACGAACCCTTTGGCGAGATGCTGGTGGCTGGGCTCGCCGGTCAGGAGCGAAGGGCGGTAATGCGTCACTGTGCCCGCGGTGTAGCGCCCGTGTCGGACGAAATAGTCCTGGGTCCTGGCCGGGTCGGCCCCCTCGGCCGAAGCGAGGATCGCGGCCCATTCGCGATCGAAGTCGATCAGTTCCTTGGCAACGGCCTGACGTTCCACCGAGTAGGTGTGCAACAGACGCGGCGCGCAGCGCTCGCGCAGGACGGAGGCGAGCTTCCATCCGAGATTGAAGGTGTCTTGCATGGAAACGTTCATGCCCTGGCCCGCCTTCGGGCTGTGTGTGTGGCAGGCATCGCCGGCGATGAACACGCGCGGCAGGCGCGTGCCTGTCTCCGCTTCCGGCACGTCGTCGAACTTGTCGCACAGCCGCTGGCCGATCTCGTAGACCGACCACCAGGCGATCTCCTTCACGTCGAGCGTATAGGGATTGAAAATGCGCCGCGCCTTCGCGATCAAAACGTCGGCGGTGACGTTGCGGTTGGCGACCCGCTCGCCGATGTCGAGCTTGGTGAGCTCGACATAGAGCCGGACGAGATAGCCGCCTTCCCTTGGTATGACGAGGGCGCTGCCGTCGCTCGCCGACTGGATCAGCGACTTACAGCGGATATCGGGGAAGTCGGTGACGACAAGGACATCCATGACGCCCCAGGCGTGGTTGGCGGAATCGCCGTGGAGTTCGCGGCCGATTGATTGGCGCACGGTGCTGCGCGCGCCGTCGCAGCCGACCACGTAGCGGGCCTTGACGCTCTCGACCTTTCCCTCATGCGAGGGATCTATGCGCTCGAACCTGACCGTCACCGCGTGGTCTTTCAGGCCCGCCGCAGGCTCGGTCCTGAGATCGAGCAGGCGCCGCGAATAATGCGGCTCGAGCTTTGCCGCCGACCGGCGCATGACATCGAGGAAGAAGTCATGCACGCGCGCCTGGTTCAGAACCACATGCGGGAACTCCGAAAGCCCGTCCTCGACGTCCTGCACCCTGCCGCTGCGGACGATGCTCGCAGGCTCACCGTCGTCCGGCTTCCAGAACGTCGTCTCATTGATCCAGCAGGCCTCCTTCAGCACGCGTTCGCTGAAGTCGTAGGCGTGGAACATCTCCATGGTGCGGCAGGCGATGCCATCAGCCTGGCCGAGCTGCAACGGTCCGGACTTCTGCTCGACGATGCAGGTCCTGATATCGGGAAATGCAGACAACTGCGCCGCCAGGTTCAGGCCTGCCGGTCCGCAACCGACGATCAGGACATCGACTTCCTCGGGGAGCGATCCGGAGGCTCCCGAGGCCTGAATTCGCTCAGCGGAGTCAAATATTTCCGGGTCGCCCGGCTGGAATCCGTTCAGATGAAACTGCATGAGAAGTTCCTCCCGTCCCTCGCCGCCCTGACAGCGTTTGCGGGCTTTGGTCGCGATTTCAATATTGATCAGTATGCTGACTATCAGTATACTTGTCAACGCCTCAACCCTGGAGAGTTCGGTGAAAGACACGCATGACATGCCCGGACACCTGGCGCGCCGCTTCCAGCAGATTGCGGTGGCCGTATTCCTGACCAAAGTCGAGGAGGCAGGCTTCGACCTCACGCCCGTCCAATACGCCGCGCTCGCGGCGATCAGGGCGAAGCCGGGGATCGATCAAGTGACCCTCGCCGGATTGATTGCCTATGATCGAACCACCATCACCGGCGTGGTCGATCGTCTGGTGCAGAAAGGCCTGGCTGTCCGCCATCCCGGCAGCCGCGACAGGCGCGCCCGCGAATTACAAATCACCGACGATGGACGGCGAACCTTTCGCGGGATCACTCCGGCCGTCGAGGCGGCGCAGCAGATGATGCTGCGCGGCCTGACTGACAAGGAAGCAGCGGAGTTGATGCGGCTGTTGCGGAAGGCCATAGCTGCCGGCAACGAACTAAGCCGTGCGCCGTTGCGGGACGCGGCAACAGGTGAGCGAAGGTAATCGTCAGAGACATCGTGCGCCGACTGCGTCCGGGGTGTCTTCTGACCTACGCGAGGCGAGTTTGCGAAGGCACGAAGTGCCGGGAGGCCGTTCGCGTCGCCCTTCGGTCCGTACCAAGCCGCGAGCCTGAACGTTACGAAGAAGCTCTGTTCCTTTATTCGTGGCCGCTCCTCCAGGAAAGAACGCAACTTATCACCATGGATGCTGAGCAACAGTCCGGACGTAACTGCAACATATTGGTGACTCGAATTTGTGGTTCCTAGTCTAGCAACCTCGAACACCCGACCATTCCGTGATTGCTAATCAATCCCAGTTCGACAATGCTATCCTTGGACGTTCTCCTTAGCGAGATGACGCCCGTCTCCAGGAAGCCTATGTTCTCGATCCGCTTTCTTTGCCCTTGCAGTACAGCACGCTCTCTGAACTTCGCTGGATAACGGTAGGGACGGAGAAAGGCCAAGTCGTCGGGCCGCAAGCTGCTCAGGATTGTGTTTCTTGCTATCGGGCATTGCTCGAGCATAAATGAAATCCGGTGTCGAATGGCCTGCCTCACAAATTGATTCACTCTCTTTCGCGAGCACTGGCTGGTCGAGGGCGACGTCCGCAAAGGTGCCAACCGCTGGAGATAGTTCGTTCTGATGAGAAGGCTTTGGCTGCCGTGTGGCTCCAAGTTGCCGGACATCTCCAAATTTTTTGATCGCTATCTCTAAAGCGGGACCGAAGTTTTCTGTGCGCGGCGGCAGCTCCTTGTTCACCTCTAACTACCAAGCTTCGCGCGACACGTAGTCCGCTTCTTCTTCGGAAGTGGCACGGCGATAGTGCCATTTGCCGTCAATTTTTCTTCGCATGACCAAGTCACGGGTCGAGCTTCCGTCGGGCAGTTCGACGGCACGAAAGATTGGCAAATAATATTGCCATTCTACTTCCATTTGGCGTCTTGCCGCTTCTTGAACATGGGGTGTTCCACTAGCAGGATGCTGAAAAAGTCGTTTTGCGAGGCGGTTGGAGTGTGATTCTGTGCATGTGCCTGATTCCTTTGATTTGAGGGACGCGATGCGCGGTGAAGATCAGCGATCGGAAGTTCTTTTCAGCTACGTCCGCTTGGAGAGCCGCATCCCGACCGATCATCCGCTGCGCGCGATCCGTACGCTGATCGATGAGGCGCTGAACGGACTGTCGCGAGACTTCAACAAACTTTACGCGCGAGACGGACGGCCGTCGATCCAGTGCGAGGGCAGCGCGACGACAACGCAATGCGTCGCGACGCTCAACGCCAGATTTGTAGCGAATTGTTTCCTCTCATTTCTCAAGGTAGCGGGTCTCGATCACACGCGCGCTCATGACGTCGCCAGCGTGATTCTAGCCAATGAGCGCAGGGCCTTGAACAAGACCAGCGGCGAGGAGGTCATGGAGGTTCGCGACGGTCGGCGGTGCAACCTCGTTACAGGGAGGTATTTTTCTCGCATCCAATTGAAGCGAACCACACCCACAGCATTCCGTATTGTTTCCCGATATTGCTGAGACGGGAATACCCTCCACAATTCGCCTTGGTTCTCCGGTAGGTTTCGGTTTCAATCAGATCTGAAATCCAGAGTGACACCTCATGTCCGAAAAAAGAGAACCGCACATCCTGGTGGTCGACGACGACCTCGAAATCCGTAATCTTCTGGGCAAATATCTCGCGAGTCAGGAATTTCGGGTTTCCCTGGCTCCGAATTTAAAGAGTTTCCGGAAAGTGATGGCCTCAAGCACGATCAATCTGGCGATCCTGGATGTGATGCTTCCGGACGGTTCCGGGCTCGACATGTGCCGCGACTTGCGCGCGCAAAACTGCACGATTCCGATAATCCTCCTTACGGCACTTAAGGAGGACGTCGATCGCATTCTCGGGCTTGAGTTCGGCGCAGACGATTATCTCGGAAAGCCGTTCAATCCACGCGAACTGGTCGCGCGTATTCGCGCCGTATTACGGAGGCAGCAGGAAACCGCGGCAGTTCCGGCAGGCAATCGAATCTACAAATTCGGCGGCTTCGAAGTGGAGACGGTGCGGCGTCGCATAACCGACGGCGATCGGCAAGAGATCGACCTGACCGGCGCTGAGTTCGATCTACTGCACGCTTTGCTCGCCCGCCCGGGTCGGCTGCTGTCTCGAGAGCAATTGCTCGACCTAACTGGGGGAGGCAATTCGGATCCGTTCGACCGATCGATCGACGTTCTGATGAGCCGGATTCGACGAAAACTACGGGATCGCGGGAGCGAGGAAGTGATAAAGACAGTGCGCAATGGCGGCTATCAATTTACCGCGTCGGTAGAGGTGGTTGGGGCTCAAGCGTGAATAGCTTACGGATACGGATTTCCCTCGTACTCGTTATTTCAATCGTCGCGGTGGTCGGACTTGCGACAACGGCGACAGTCTTCGTCATTGCGCCGCCGGAGCAGCCGCCGCCGGGAAGATTCGTTCAAACGACAGCGATGCAGATCACGACCCTGATCCCGCTTTTCGAGAGCTTGCAAGCTGGCTCCTCACACCGGGCGGGACCGCTGGATGCGGCTTCAGACGGCGCAGCGCGTCATGCAACTACACGGGTCCTTCAACAAGCTCTCCGAGAAATGGGAATTAATAACCAGATCGTTGTAACTAAACCTGCGGATCGCGATTTGGCGGTTGTGTCGGTCGAGTTACCCGGGCACGGCTGGTTCGCGCTGCCGATCCCGGATGAACCACACTTCGGTTTTGTTGTGCCATGGTTCGCCTTGGCTAGTTGGATGAGCCTCATCACAACCGGGGCGGTTGCGATCGCCCTTGCCGTCGCACACAGGATCGCCCGCCCACTGGCACTATTGGAAAGTGTTGCAAGCACGATATCGCAGAGCGGGCAGATGGCAGTTCTTCCCGAAACGGGGCCTGCGGAAGTGAAGGCCACTGCACACGCTCTGAATCGCCTGACCGCCAACTTAAAGGTGGCGATGGAAAGCCGCATGCGACTGGTCGCAGCAGCAGGACATGATTTGAGAACGCCGATCACTCGGATGCGGCTTCGCGCAGAATTTTTGCCGGATCAAGAGCAATCCGCGTGGATTCGGGATCTGGATGAACTCCGCCGTATCGCCGATAGCTCGATCCAACTAGTTCATGAGGAGGTGGGCATAAAAAGCGACGAGACGGTAAGATTTGACGAGTTGGCGGTAACCGTGGTCAGGGAATTGACCGCGACTGGGCTGTCAATTGAACTTGTTGAGTCTACACCGGTGCTCATCCGGGCTGCGCCTCTCGCAATTACCCGTGTACTCAGAAATGTCCTGACCAACGCCTCGACGCATGGCAAAGGTTGCAAGGTCGCTATCGAGGCTCGGCGGGATTGGGCAGTCGTCGTGATCGAGGACAGCGGACCGGGAATTCCGGCAGAAGTAATTGACCGGGTTTTCGAGCCGTTCTTTCGTATTGATCCAGCCCGACAGCAAGTCATTCCGGGCGCGGGACTTGGCCTTGCAATCACCAAGGAGATCGTTGGACGCCATGGTGGCGAAATTGTTCTGACAAACAGAGCCTCCGGGGGCTTACGGCAGGAAATCAGATTTCCCCGACAGATAGAGCAGCCGCAAGCTGTTGAGCGTATCCTTACGGGTGCCGCCTAATGCGAGATAGCAACCAAACCCGCCTGCTGCCTGGGAGGACCGGATCATCTTTCCCCTCCGGAGGGATGAGGAGATTGGAGGCCTCACCCGGTGCCCTATCCGCGGTCGTCGCCGATAGTTAGACCAACAAATGCGTCTTTCACGACCAGTCCGGCCGGCCGCAAGGGACACGCGAGCCACGAGTTCATCGCAATATGGGCGACGTATCGAGCCGAGTAAAGTGACTGCAACTCGTCGACGCCGGGACCGGTCAAAAGGCAAGGCAACGTTGCCGACGAATTCGATCGACTTCACGCCGGTCGTTGCACCTTCCTGGATCTCGAAAATCAGCTCGACGCGATTGCTCGGTTGCTCAATGTGCGCAACGATTCCCAGCCATCCCATCGCACAGGGCATCCGCTCTGCAAACCTTGCCGTGGCGATGTCCATAGATCGCCCGACCGAAACGGCCCGATGATCCATTCCATTCAAGATTAGGCGAATGAAATAAGTCGCTTCTAGCCTTCGCGGCTTTCTTGTCTCTCCTGCGTGTGTGCCTGCCTTTGATCGTGCTGATGCGCGATGTCGGTGACCTCGCGTTGTACCGCGGAACGCAAACTGCACCGTGCGTAGGAATTAATGCAGTATGCATAGGTTAATCGATCCGAAGTCTGATATTGGCGACGATTGCACGACGTTCACAAATTTCGGCCGCTCTCGCCAGCGTCCGCGATGGCCGCAAAGTACCGGATTTGCCGAAGGCTGAGTGTCACGTCCGCTACCCCGATAGTTCGCGAAAAAGATTAGAAATATCCCGACATCATAGTCGTCAGAATGGCGCCGCTCGCCATTTATTGCTGAGCATTTACATTCGAGCTGCATCGCCACGCTTGGTCGGGACATAATCACAGTTCTGCGCGAAACGACGCCTGCTTAGGTCAAGTTTGACCGCGATCAATCGACGACGCGGCGCATGACAACAGCTCATCGAACTGGCGGATGTCGGTGGAAGTTCTCTTCAGTTGTGAACATCCTCGTGATCCTGTGGCATGCGACCGGCGAGATGAGAGATAAAATCGTGGAGGCGATCTAATGGCAACTACAGTGTTCAATAAAACGGCGCTGGCGAACGGAACGTCGACCTTGACCGTGCGCGCAGACGCGCTCAATCAATCGACAGACCTGGTGCAGGCCGGCGTCGTCTTCAACGATGCCGTCCGTGCCTCGTTAGGCCTGTTCAGTCAGTCAGGCAGCGGCAACCAAAATCCCTTCCTGAGCAGTTACACGACCGATATCAAGGCGGTGGAGAACGACATCGCGGCGATGCTCGCCAATCCCGGCAATGTGACGCTCGGCGGTGCGACCTTTACCCTGAACGCGACAGACACCGCGGTCTTGACCAACGTCGAGAGCCAACTGGCCACGCTTTTGACGGCGGCGGCACAGACCACCAATGCCGCGACGATGTCGGCTGCGGACCAGACGATCCACGCCTTACAGAACGAGATCCTGCAGGAAATCAACGGCGACGCCCATCTGTCAGCCGCCCTCAAGCAAGTCACGTATATGAGCACTACTGGCGCGACCGACGTCGCGTTCCAAAGTACGTCCGGCGGGAGCCGATGATCCGACATCGCTGGCTGCGGCAACGGCGGGCTCGAGCCTGAAAGCGGTCGGAGAGGTCTTCAATGCGGTGGTCGATCTCGCAGCCGGCGGCATCAGCGCGGCGAATATCGGCGAGATCACGACAGACCTCACCGCGGTTGAGCAGGGTCTGACCAAGATCCTGAACAATCAGACCATGCTGGCCCAGATCGAAGCGGGCGAAACCGCCAACGCCGCGGCGCTGACGACCATCCATCTCCAGACCGTGTTGCAGCAGGTCACCCTCCAGCTCAACAAATACGACGGCATGGATGCCAACGGCACGTCGACAGGTCTGCGCGGCACCGCGGACAATCTGCTCGACATCATCGATATCGTTCAGAATGACACTGCCCTGAACAAGGCGGCGGGCGGCACCGGCCGGCGGGACATGTTGGCGGCTTCGCTGAAGATCCGGGCGGTCTGACCGGGACCGTCACCAAGTTCCAGGACAACCAGGCGCAGACCAATTTCTGGGCCGCATTCCTGGCCGAGGCCAACACCATCAACGCGCAATTGACGGCGATCGCAAACGGTACGGGGACGGCGAGCCAGGCGCTGATCACGCAGATCCAGAACTACGAGAAATTCGGCGCAAGCTTCGATGCTGCGCAAGGTGCGATCTTTCAGGCTCGGTTCGACAACGAACTGCTGAGCGGCACGCTGGAAGCTGATAGCGCCGCCGCGATCAAGGGGCTCATGGGCATCCTGAACGGCGATACCGGCGCTGCTTTGGCAGCGGACAAAGCTGAGATCGCAGCTGCCGGCCAGGGCTTTACCGCCGACGCCAAGGACGTCAGCGGTAACAACATCGCGGTTGGCGGAGCGACTTACGTCGGCACGGCAACGACCGTGGCGACAGCAACCTCGGTTCATGGCCTAGCCACGGGCTCCATCGCGGTGACGGCGAACCCGAATATCGCCAATGGAACCGGCGGTACGGCGACCACAACCACGACGACGACGGCTAGTGGCGGCACCACGGGTACGACGACGGGTACCACCACCGGCACGACGGGCACCACCAGTACGACGTCTACCAATCCCGGAACCACCACCACCACAGCGTCCACGAGTTCCAGCAGTCATGGGCACGATGACGGCGGAGCCGCAGCGTCGACCACCGTGGAGGTCCACCACCATCACTTTGAGCACATGTGGGGATAAGCCGACAACGCGACGAAATTGCCCATGTGCGAGAGCTTGCCAGCGCAGAACTTTGTTCTGCGCTGGTTCGTGTCAAAAGGTTCGCGAATATCTACTTTACAGACCACAGTGACTCAGTCGGGTTGCTGGGTACATCCCTAGCAACTGGAGATTCCAATGTCAGAGACGAACCCCGGTTCCGATCCGGAAAGCCCTATCCTTGAATATGAGGACATTCCGACTGCCCCGATAATCTACTTCGATACCCCGGTAGCCCAAGGCGTTACCAACGGGGCAATTCATATCGAATTGGCTGGGCGTATAATGATCCCAATCCCCAAGACCAGGGGTGTCATGTTCAAAGTGGTAACCACGGCCCGCTTGCGATGCAGCCCGACCGCTGCCGCAATGCTGCGCAAATCGATTGATGAGGCCCTTAAGCTTGCACAACAACCCGCCACCACGGCTGCGGGTGCCGCCCCTACCTTGAATTAGGGACACGGCGCCTAGCCATCTTTGGGGCTGACGTCGCCTTGGCGACCCGGCCCAGTCGCTGGTCAAAGCGCTTTTCGGCGTTGTCCACTTCAACATCGCGGGCGACTTCCTTGAATTTATCAAGCTGAGACTTAGGCCCTCCGGCGTGGGTTGCTTTGGCATTCGAGAAATCCGCGCTATGTTGTAAGCTGCCCGATGGATGGTGCCCGCAACCGCCTTCGCGGCGACTGAAATTGGCGCGCCACCGAAGTGTATGTTGTTCCGGCGAGGCCTCACCGCGCGAACAAGGTCCGCTGGTTGTGGTGCAAACGTTGGGAGGTCAAGCCAATCAGGGACTGGGAGTCGCTCCCGATGAGGCTACTACAAGCGTCTGCTCAAAGGATTTCAGGAACACGCGGGCCTTCGGGCGCGCTCTATCGGAGAGACAGAGTGCACGGGGGCTCGCATTCGCAGGGACCGTTGAGACGCCCGCAAGTAGCCGGCGGCTATTCGTTCCCATGATAACGGCAACGGTTGCTTCCCAAAGACGTCAAGACCACGAATGCGCCCTTTGTTTCCCTTTGTCCTAGAGCTCCGAAAGGAAGCGCTCGACCGCGACCCTCGGCGGTCTCAGAGATAAGAAGAAACTCTAAGACATTCGGCCTACGATTCAGGTTTCTCTACGGCCGATAGCCGCGCACCATTGACGGGGACGGTCGCTATCTGTTCAACGAGATTAATGACGGCGAGCCGACGCTGCCGGTCCTTGATGCGGAAGAAGGTTCGCAAGAGCCGTAACCCTTGGTCGAGCCTTTCGCGTTCCACTTGATCGGCCATCTTAGTCCCTATCTTGTCGTTGACCATCCTGTATTCAGGGCATCACAGTCGTAAGCTTTTCTTGTGGCCAGGTCTTATCTGTTATTTTCTATCGTTGCTGATCGCGCTTTGAGAAATCTTCAGAAACAAAAAAGTTGCGGTTCTATGTGGCTCTCTGACCACCAGGGTAATTTCGCGATTGCCGCGCACCAAAGGGCCCGCGCTGCGGCGCGATCGGCGCTCGCCACGTCTGTCCCGTCCTCGCCGAGGAAAAAGGAGGCCAAGTAGGCCCGCGTCCATGAACTTTTCGCACGAGATTGGAGCGCGCACTCCTTTGCGGAATGATCTGGCTGCGCCAGCGTAGGCATCGCAGCCGATAGAGCACGGTCTGGACACCGAAGGACTGCGTTGGAGCATCTTCCAGCGAAGTGGATGCCGGTTTGCGTCAAGAAAAGGCGTCAAGAGAACGCCAGAGCCTCGGCTCCGATTGAAATTGGAGTTGAGGCTCTGGCGTTCAGAGGGCGTCTATCAGAACGAGGTGCCGCCGCCGAATTTGAACTGCTGGACGATATCGTATTTCCCCTTGGTCAGCGGCATCGCATAGTCGAAGCGTAGCGGGCCGAACGGTGATGCCCAGATCAGGCCCACACCGACGGAACTCCTGATAACTTTGCTGTCGTCAAACTGGAGCCCGCACATTGGACACTTGGCGGAGTTGACCTCGCCGGTCGCCGCCCACGATGTCGGTCCCTTGTAGTCCCAGAGCGAGCCGGCGTCGGCATAGACCGCTCCTTTGAGCCCGACTTCCTTGGGCAGAAACCAGAATGGCATCTGCAGCTCGTACGACGCGCCCCAGTATTTCGTGCCGCCCAGCGCATCCCCGGTCGCGCCTAGGTTTTGATACGTGATATCGCGCGGTCCAATTCCGTTCGAGGCGAAGCCGCGAACCAGGTTCGAGCCCATCTGGAAGTGGTCGAGCATGCGCAGTTCGTTGTTGCCGATCTGTGTCAGCACCCCGCCCTGAACGCGGATCAGGCCGACTATGTCGGACACAAGCGGAGTGAAGTACTTGGTGTCGATCGCGGTCTTCAGATAGGTGACGTCGCCGCCGACACCGGCGAAATCCTGCTTGAAGTCGACAAGCAGACCGTCGGTCGGGTTCTTGTTGTTGTCGAGCGTGTTGTAGTTCAGCGTATAGCCAATGGCCGACGTCAAGGTCGCGCCGTTCGCCAGTTCCTTGCGCACCGGCAGCGTGGCTTCGCCATCGCCATAGCAGCCATATCCATACAGCGACGACGTTGATGCATTGGTCGGGTCGACGCCGCCTAGAACGCTCTTGATATATGCGGGCGTCGGGTTGAACGCGAGCAGCGAATTGGCGGCGTTGTTGTTGCAATTGTCGTAGGCGCTGGTCAGCGTCACTTGCTGCTGGTAGATCGAATAGCGCAGCTGCAACGACAGGTCCTCGCGGAGCTGGAAACCGAGGCGCGGGCTGAAGCCCAGCGTCTTCGTTCCGTAAGTGGTTGTGCTCGTGGGCAATTGCTGCCGATAGGATACGTCAAGTCCCAATGCGACTCGGTAGTCGAGAAGGTAAGGTTCGACGAAGGAAAGCGAAACGCCACGGGAATACTGGCCGTAGCTCACCGCGGCCTTCGCAAACAGGCCGCGACCGAGGAAGTTGCGTTCGGAAATGCTGACTTCGGCCAGCGCACCGTCGCTGGTCGAATAACCGCCCGATACCGAGAAGTCACCGGTGGATTTCTCCTCGAGATTGACGTCGAGGATCACGCGGTCGCTCGATGAGCCAGGCTCGGTCGTAATCTTCACGTCCTTGAAGAAGTCGAGATTCTTCAACCGCCGCTCGGCGCGATCCACCAGGGCGCGGTTGTAGGCGTCGCCTTCCGAAATATCGAACTCGCGGCGGATCACGTAGTCGCGCGTACGGGTGTTGCCGTGGATGTTGATGCGCTCGATATAGGTGCGCGGTCCCTCATCGATGGCAAACACGACCGAGACGGTGTGGTTGTCGAAGTTACGGTCGCCGCGCGGATGCACGACCGCGAAGGCATAGCCCCGCCGCGAGGCCTCGATCTGCATTTCCTCGACAGATTTTTCCAACGCCTCGACGTTGTAGACCATGCCGACGTTGACGCGCGAGAAACTCGCAAGCGTATTGCCGTCGAGGCTCGGAATGCTCGATTCGAATTTGACGGTCCCCACCCGGTATTGCTGACCTTCCTCGATCTTGAAGGTCACAAGGAACCCCTTCTGGGCAGGGTCGTATTCCGTCAGCGCGGCCACCACCTGCACGTCGGCATAGCCGTGCTTGAGATAAAAACGGCGAATCAGGTCGCGATCGGCCTCGACCCGGTCGGGATCATAGATGTCGGCGTTACCGAGGAAGCTCAACAGGTTCAATTCGCGGGTCTTGATGATGTCCTTGAGCCGGTAGGACGAAAAGGCGACGTTGCCGACGAAATTGATCGACTTCACGCCCGTCTTCGAACCTTCGACGATCGTGAAGACCAGGTCGACGCGGTTGTTCGGCTGCTCGATGATTTCGGGGGTGACGTGCACGTCATAGCGGCCGGTTCGGCGATAGATCTCGGCGATTCGCTGGGCATCCGACTGCACCATCGGGCGCGACAGGGTTCCGCGCGCCTTGGACTGGATTTCAGCGGTCAACTGCTCGTCCTTGACCTTCTTGTTGCCCTCGAAGGCGATCCGGCCAATCACGGCATTTTCGATCACCGTGACGACGACGCGGCCATTGGGCCGGCTGATCTTCACATCCTGGAACAGGCTCGTCTCGATCAGGGCCTTCAGGCCGTCATCAATTTGGCCGGCATCCAGCACCCCGTTCGGACCCGGCTGGAAATAGGACCTGATGGTGTCAGCCTCAACGCGTCGGTTGCCCTCGACCGTGATTGCGTCAGTTGTTTGGGCCTTAGCCTGCGCCGGAGCAAACGCGACGAATGCGGCCGCGAGCCAGGTGACCAGAGACAAAGCGACCAAGATGCGAGCGGCCAACACGGCACCCCGCAGACCTATACCAACATGCATTCAATCCAACTCCGTCGATCGACAAGCGACGGTATAGCTGCGATGTTGCTGCTAAATCTCCAAAGCGTTTCTAATCATGATGAAATGTTGCCGGCGCTTTTCCCATGTTCAACGGCAGGTGGGTGAACTCATTCATCTCGAGTCTCGAAGGAGCTGAATTGAAACTTGTGAAATCCATGCTCCGGGCGATTCCATGGCAAGCAGCGGGTGCGCGCCCTGATCGCGTATGACACGGTCGTCCCGAGCAACGTTCGGCAACAGTTGCGTTCTTTACATCGGGATAGCAGGTCGAACAGGATGGCAACCGATGCCGACCGACGTCAAGAACCCAGCAGCCCGTCAGGACAATGCGATGCCCGTCAGCCGAAAATCCGTGATCTCGCTTCTGATGTCGCTTGCCTTCGCGACCACGAACAGCCTATGGAACGCGACAACTCGCGTGCACGCGGCCCCTATCAACAAGCGCAACGATCGCATCTATTTCTACGGGCCCTCGGGTCCGAACGCATCCTATCGGTCGGGACCGCACACACGCATCTACATCACCAAACGCTCGTGGTTGGACGGCGGTACCGAGCTGCTTCCGGGAGACCGCAAATTCACCGATTACGCTTTTCCACCTGGATATTCATTCGCGAGGCAGAACGGCAATCGCCCGCTCGATCGGCAGCCTCTCAATCCGCCATTTGACCTGGGTGGTTATCCGCTGGTCATGACACCCTGGTGATCACCGCCACAAAAAGTCATGCACCAGAAAAATAGCGGAAACAACGGGATGACAGGGTTGGCCCATGACAACAGGAGAACCAGTCATGCAGCAACACGATAAACGGAGTTCATACCTGCGCCCGTGGGGCGTTCTCTTCTTCGGCACGGTCGCATTGTCCGCGGCAGTCGGGGTCGTTGGCGCGGCGTCGCTGCCCACGGCGCTCCGCGGCCTCGAGGTTCAACTGCAGCACGGTGCCAAGGACGAGACGCATTTCGACAGCAACTGGTCAGTCGGCCGCACCGTGGTCGGGCAACCGGAAAGATCGAGCAGGACGGACTTGGTTCAGACCGTCCAGTTCATGCCGCATTTAGGCGTGCCGCCAGGGCCGGCACAGGGCATGCTGGGGCCGCCTCCGTTCCCGGTCCCCGGGCCCGGATTTCCGGATGGAATGCCGCCGGAATTTCCGCCGAGAAAGATCTGCCTGGAAGACATCAGCCGGCATATGGCGATCTACGCCTACATCAAGAGCCAGCTTCAGCTCACGGACAATCAGAAGGCGGCGGCAAGAGCGGTCGACGACGCGATAGAGTCCTCGACGGGAAAATTGCGGGCCTTATGCCAGACCTTGCCGGCTGAGGTCGCTGCGCCTCCCGGCATCCTGGAAACGACCGACTTCATGGAAAAGGAACTCGCGGCGCGGCTGGATCTGTTGCGCGCGTTGAAGGCGCCGATGCAAGACCTGTTCGGGCAGTTGAGCCCGGACCAGCGCGCGGTGCTTGATAGCCCGCCGCCGTTGCCGCCTTTCCCGCCCTTGTGATCGGCTGCAGATCGACAACCATTCCGGGGGCCCGCGTCTGTGCGGCCTCCGGGGCATCGGCCAATTCGTTCACAAACGAATCCGAAATCAAGGCGGTAGCGGGATCGCGAACTGTTTCCAGCGGCATCACTCATGGGCTTCGCCGTCCATCAATGACTTCGACCACCGAGGCACAGCCAGCGCC
The DNA here is from genome assembly GCA_963777475.1 of uncultured Alphaproteobacteria bacterium. Lineage (GTDB taxonomy): Bacteria > Pseudomonadota > Alphaproteobacteria > Rhizobiales > Xanthobacteraceae > Bradyrhizobium. Next base: position 28,223 of record CAVZQX010000034.1, on the reverse strand, counting down.
AAGCAGCCTTTTCATAGCAAACTGCGTCGAGCAAAACTCAATCCAATCCCTCGCTGAAGGAGAAGCGCTCGGCGGTCACCATTCTGGTCAACTCGTTCGGCCGACCGTGGATGGAGGACGGTTTCAGGACGAGCTGGGACAAGGCGTTTAGCCCGAGTTCGCGGATTCGCGCGCGAAAACACGGATTTTGAGATTTTTTTGGCGGCTAAGTAATTGATTTGCAACGAGTGGGGTCGTCGAATTCGGGCGAAAACGGCTGTAGTGAAGACCTACCCGATTCCCAAGCGCGGCATGATGCGGATAGATTCGTCGCATCATGTTTCTGCGACGCACCGAGCGAAAGAAGAACGGCAAGACGCGCCACTACTGGAACGTGGTGGAGAACAAGCGCCTCGATGGTGGCCGGGTGGTGCAGCGTCATGTGCTTTATCTCGGCGAGATCAATTCTTCGCAGGCAGCTGCATGGCGCAAGGCGATCGAAGTGTTCGACGAAGACGCCGGCCGCGCGCGAACGTTAGCGCTGTTTCCGGAGGATCGATGCGAGGCTGTGGCGGGCGATGCCTCCGTCGTTCAACTTCGCCTGTCCGAGATGCAGCTTCGTCGTCCGCGGCAATGGGGCGCTTGCTGGCTGGCCGGGCAGTTGTGGCAGGAACTGCAGCTCGATCGGTTCTGGGCAGATCATCTGCCGCCAAGTCGGAAGCGAACGCGTTGGGATCAGATCCTGCAAGTGCTGGCGACCTATCGTCTGATCGCGCCGGGGAGCGAGTGGCGGCTGCATCGCCAGTGGTTCGGCAACAGCGCGATGGCTGATCTTCTCGGAGCGGACTTCGGCTTGGCGGAAGAGCACAAGCTTTATGCCTGTTACGATCTACTGCTTGAGCACAAGGAGGCGCTGTTCACGCATCTGATCGGGCGCTGGCGCGATCTGTTCCACGCCGACTTTGACGTTCTGCTGTACGATCTGACCAGCACCTACTTCGAGGTCAACGCCTCGGACTTGCCGGAAGGCAGCAAGCGCCGCCACGGCTACAGCCGCGACAAGCGCCCGGACTGCCCGCAAGTGGTGATCGCGCTGGTGGTGACGCCCGACGGATTGCCGCTGGCTTACGAGGTGCTGCCCGGCAACACCGCCGACAGCAAGACGCTGCGGATGTTCCTTTCCAAGATCGAGCAGCAATATGGCAAGGCGCGGCGGGTCTGGGTGATGGATCGCGGCGTGCCGACCGAGGCCGTGCTGGCCGAGATGCGCAACAGCGATCCGCCGGTGCAGTATCTGGTGGGAACGCCGAAGGGACGGCTGAACCGGCTGGAGAAGCATCTGTTGGAAAAGCCATGGCAGGACGCGCGGGAGGGCGTGCAGGTCAAGCTGTTGGCCGAGGACGGCGAACTCTACGTCTTCGCGCAAAGTGCTGACCGGGTCAGCAAAGAGCGCGCGATGCGCCGGCGTCAGCTGAAATGGCTGTGGAAGCGGCTTAGGCAAATCGCCGCCATGGACATCTCGCGTGAAGAACTGCTGATGAAACTCGGTGGCGCGCGATCCAAGGCGCCGGCCGCATGGCGCCTGGTCAATGTTGAGATCGATAAGGAGCGCCCGAGGTTCAGCTTCGTGCTCAATCGCAAGAAACTGAAAAAGACGCGGCGACGTGAAGGCCGCTATCTGCTGCGCACCAATCTCACCGACAATGATCCCGCCCAGCTATGGCAATACTACGTCCAGCTCGTCGCCGTCGAAGAGGCGTTCCGCAATCTCAAAGGTGATCTGGCGATCCGTCCGGTCTTCCATCAGGACGAGAAGCGGATCGAAGCCCACATCTTCATCGCCTTTCTGGCTTACTGCATGCAGATCACCCTGACCCGTCGGCTTCATGCTCTGGCGCCGGGGTTGACCGCGCGCAGTGCGCTCGAAAAGTTCGCTGCCGTCCAGATGATCGACGTTCATCTGCCGACCACGGACGGGCGCGAGATCTTGCTCACCCGCTACACCCATCCAGAACCCGAGCTGCAGCTTTTGATCGACCGGCTCAAGCTTCGACTACCGCCGCAGCCGCCTCCCAGGATCACAACCGCCGCTGTCACCCAAGCCAGCCTTCGTAGTGAAGACCTTTTGAACTAACCCATTGATTTATAACAAGCGGGTATCTTCAAAACCCGCCAATCCGCGAAAACGGGTTAGGAAAACGTCGTTGAAGGACCTGCACTTCCACGATCTCCGTGGCACCGCCGTTGCGCGCCTGGCACTGTCGAACTGCTCAGTGCCGGAGATTGCCTCGATCACCGGCCATTCGATGAAGACCGTGCAGGAGATCCTGGATGCGCACTACCCGGGTGGCCGCGTCGAACTCGCCGTAGCTGGACTGGTCCTCGCGGGTGTTGCCGTGGGGGCCTGCTCATCCGTCATACCCTACGTATGCGATCAACTGGCGATGTCGCGGGTGCCACGGGCAAGTTTCGCCCTCATGCTCGCGCTGCTGCAAGCGACGGCAACCTTGATCGGCGTCGTCGTCCTCGCGCAGATGCGAGAAGCCTCGTGCTTGCCGCTCACCGCGTTCGCCAATGCCTATCAAGCGGGCCCCCACAAAAGCGCAGCTCCACCCAAGTCCATTTCAATGAGCGCCAAGAGTCAAAAGCTATCTGCCAAGTGACCACGTCACGCACCCGACCCGGCCGACGCGCCTTTTCACTCTGTTATTATTACGTGTCCTCGCTCGAACTTTGCGATCAATGCTGCCAAGGCTTCCGGCTGCTCGTTCGTTGTAAGGTAACCGCCCGGCAACCGCTCGATCTGGAGGCCGAGCTTGCCCAGCCGTTCTTGCGCGAGGTCGACCTGCCGGTGCTCAAAGGGATCTTCATCGCTGCCGCCACCAGCACGCCAGTCGATCAACCTGGTGGAAAATTCCTCGGGGATGTGTAGGGTCATGTTGTTGCTCCTCGGGTGTCGACCTTAGGGGATCAAGCGGAACGGAAGCAGACGCAATCACATCTAAAGCGCTGAACGATTTCGTTCAATCGGTGCTCGATGAAGTATCGGATCACCGCCATGGCGCGTTCGGGCATTGCCGGCAATTAGCAAAGCGGTGCGGAGGGACTACCGGTGATCCCGTTAGCCCGTATTCCTGACCGCTTTAGCTAGCATGGCGTAAAGCTGGCGCTTGGTGAATTCCTTAGGCTGCAGCATTACTGTCTTCCGCGACACAATCTTTGCCACCGGGCGGGAGCAGGCAGCCAACATCGCTGGTCTTCGTTTCGGCACCGGCCTTATCTTGGGTTTTGCTGTTGGCGGCCTATGGCGACGCTTCAGGTCCAAACGAGTTAGCTTGGCGCAGACCGCGTTACGGCTATACCCGAGACGACGTGCAATCTGCGCGGCGCTCCGTCCTGCCGCCCAGAGTTTTTTGAGCAGTGCTACGTCTTCCGCATCCCAACCCATGGGAGATGTTATACACCGACTGCCAACTACAGGCTAGTCGACATCCGGATTGCTAGGAGCATCAATCCCGGTGTGGCACTCACCGGGCTGCGGCCAGCCGCTAATCTCGTGGGCGGAACACCAGACGTCAACCGAGATACCTATGCGAAGCCGTCCAACGATAGCCATGAACGCCGGCGAGTTTGGGCCGGCGCACCAACCGGACCACCATGTCCTCTAACGCCAACACCAGTATCGCCAAGAAGGCTCGCACGAAAGCCGAGGTGGATTTTGCCACCTGGCTCATGATGGCCAAGCTCGGTGGTTTCGATGACCTTCCGTCAAACGCACAGGCCTTTCTGACCAATTATCGAACCCGACTCGAGACGATGAGCGAGGCCGAGTCCACGGCCGTCGCGGTTCGCGAAGTCTATAGCGCTTATTACAGCGAGATGGGAGGCGTGGGCGCGGCGCCGGAACCAAAGGCTCGCACACCATCGACAGACGGTAAAGTCAGGCGGTTCCAGAGAGGACCCAAACCTCAGCCCGGCCTATCGGCTGCGCGCCATTCGACGATGCCAATGATCAGAAAATCCCTCCCGGCACTGCTGATTTTCGCGAGCATGGTGGCTCTGATTGTCGCATATAGATTTCTGACGCAGTAACGCGGCACAGCCTGAGACCGGCAATACCAACAGCGCCGAGCCCGCGAACCCCAGCCGCCCTTGCACCCGAGCCCGTGCTGCGGCGGATCGTCATCGAGACCTTCCAGCGCGGCGCCTCGCCACGCTACCGTCCCACGGCATCCACCGCGGTGATCAGGATCGACACATCATGATCAAGGTCGGCGCGCGGCAAAATTACAGGGCTGCATCTCTGCTTCGCCGACTCTCGACCGGCAATGATCCGGCTCGCCCTCGCGCCGCCCGCGATAGTCGTCCTGTCCTTCGATCTCGCGCTGGTGGCGCCGGTTCTGCCGATCGCAACCAAGCCAACTGGGTTCGTCATACCCTTGATCGCTTCCCACAGAAGCGTTCAACAGACCTCGGCGACAGACCGCCGACGCCGAAATCCCCATAGCGTCTGACGCACGGCCTCGCCATACCTCCCGCGGTTTCCCTTGGAGGTTTGCGTACGCCGGCCCCCGGTGTGCGCCGCTCCACCACCATGGGGGCGGCATCCGCAAGCCTTCAGATTGTCGATCAGATCGGGCCGCCCGCGTCACGTTCGGTTTAACCCCGATAGCGACGGAAGAGCCGGTCGGCAGCTTCGTGCCTTCGCTTTTTGGACGCCGGCCAGCTTAGACTAGCCCGCCGAACGCCTCGTCATTCCAGCGTCCAAAAACCTGCACAACAGCGGTCGTTCAACAACCGATGAGGCGCGCGGCGGCCAGGCGAGACCGTGGCCCGTTACAACGTCGGCCCCCTCTCCGACCAGGAGCGGATTGGTGGAGCGAGGGGGATTCGAACGCGCGGTATGGTTTGGGTGCCGGTTTGGAAATCAGCGCGCAATTCGAGTGCGCACTTCTGGCCCCACTTTCTTGTATAAGCGATCGGACGAAGCAGTTCGTCACATTGTCGAGAGCTAGTGGCCTGCCAAAACCGTTTGAAAAACCGTTTACTAACCGGTCGCTAATTTAGAAGACAAATGTCTTGCGACAAGTTGTCGATTTCAATATGATTCGTTCATGAAGCGGGACGGACGAAAATTAGATCACAAGACCTTGGAAGAAATTCGTCGGATGGCGGTTCAGCGCGTATGGAACGGCGAGAAACCGAGCGTCGTGATTGCCTCCTATGGGTTCAGTCGTCAGATGATTTACAGATGGTTGCGCGAGGCGCGTGGTAAAGGGCGCGGCTTGCGCACGCTAATTTCACGAAAAGGAACGGGGCGCCCGCGAACGCTCACGCCCAAGCAAGAGCAACAATTTTTTCGGTGGATCAACGGAAAAGATCCTCGGCAGCACGGCTTCGATTTTGGTTTGTGGACGAGGTTGATCGTGCGCAAGCTGATTGCGGACAAATTCGGGGCTAATTTGGGTGTGACCGCTGTCGGAAAGTTTCTTGCGAAATTGGGATTGACGCCGCAGAAGCCGCTGAAGCGAGCTTACGAACGAGATCCCGTTGCGATCGAAGCGTGGAAAACTGACGTCTATCCAGCCATTGCAAAACGGGCAAAAAAGCGAGGTGCCGAGATTTATTTCTGGGATGAATCCGGCTTTCGCGCCGATGTCCGTGCAAGGAACGACATGGGGCGTGCGAGGGCAGACCCCAATTATTTGTGTGCCGGGCACACGACAGTCCGTCTCGGCGGCTTCAGCCGTCAATGCCAGAGGCGGCTTCTGGTTCGCGACCTACAAAGGAGGAATGAACGCGGAGCTATTTATTGAGATGCTCAAGGTCTTGATGTTTCGTCGTAAGAAGCCTTTGATGTTGATCCTCGATAGTTTGCCTGCCCACAAGGGCAAGGTTGTGAAAGATTACGTTGAGTCGACCAATGGAAAGCTTGAATTGCACTTCCTGCCGGGTTATGCGCCCGAACTAAATCCAGACGAATTGGTGTGGAATTACATGAAGAGAACCGGCACAGCCGGAAGCCGCTTTCAGAAGGGGAATCCTTGCATGATCGGATCGACGTCAACTGTTCAACAAATCAGATGGAACCCCGCCCTGGTTCGCTCGTTCTTTCAGAGCAGAAGATGTCTCCTATATTAGTGACTGATTAGTAATTGGTTCTTCTCAAACGGTGCGGTGGGCTAAAGTGCTTGAAAGCCTTGGTGGGCGCAGTAGGGCTCGAACCTACGACCCGCTGATTAAGAGTCAGCCATGGGTCAAGCACAATCAATGACTTGCCGGCCGCACCTCAGGGATTATCCGGCCGAAAATGGGCATCCGTCGCACGATGATAGTCCTTCGTTGCAGCGTGGCTATCCGAGTTGTCTCGCAACTCGCGTCCGTCACGGTGCTGCGGAATATCCTTGGCATTCTAGGACCCAGCCAGGTTATCCACAGTGCCGGCAAGCTGGTTTCTCCGAATACTGCATCGCAGCCCAACGCCATGCTGACCGACCTTCGGACTGCCGAAGCCGAATTCCGTGCGGCAGCGTCCGCGATTAACCACGACGAAGCGACCGATGATCCTTGCTGCCGGCATGGGTACGCTTTACACCGGAGATGATGCGGAGCAGCCGCATCGCTGGTGGCGGGCCTTGGCCGCGATGCGAAAGGCTGATGGATCGCCGCCCCGCTGGTGAACGCGGCGATGCTTGGCCCGCGAGGGTTTGGCTGCTCAACCCTTAAGAGGGAAGTTTACTGCGTAAATGGAAAGGCGACAGCGAGCATCGCGATCAAGCCGGCGATCAACGATAACGAGATTGTCGCCGCAATCCTCTTCGGTTTGGGACTATCTTTCCAAGATCGGCGGCCGTGACTTGTGGCGGTCATTTCTTCACTCTCAACCCGAGCTCGACTAGGCGGCGGATGGCTTCGGAGCGGCCGGGCTCATCATCCTGAGCGGCGGCCCAAGCGTCGACCGCAGCCCGCATCTCCTTTGAAAGCCGGATAGCTGTCACGGGATCTTGCCCAGTCGCGGGACGGCCGGGTCGTTTTCGTACTACGTTTTTCTTTGACGCCTTCATAAAAACGTACTACATTTATCTTGCTTGAAAATCAAGCGGCCCGCCACGGTGGTACGAACACCGCGACAGGCCTGGCCCAAACTATGAGGTAAGTCATGGCTCAGGTTGATTCTGAGAATAGCACAGCTACGCCTGCCGATCCGATCTATGCCGCCATCGAAGCGCACCGTGCCGCTTATGCGGCCTACGACCAGGCGGCAGAAGCTCCCGACGACGAAAAGGAGGAAGCGTTCCGCGAGCTCGATCGAGCGTCTCAGCTCCTGATGCGGGCCGAGGCCTCGACCTCGGCGGGCCTGATCGCCCTGTTGCGCTACGTGGCCCCGCTGCTTCAGGAGGCTGGCGCGCCAGGGTTTCCGATCGAGATCCCGTTCGCTGGGCGCTGGAGTGCAGCCTTTGGGACGTTTTGCGCCAACGTTGCGAACAGCTTGGTGGCGATCGTGACCGCGGGCTGTGCAGCCACGCCGGAGCGCATCGACCGTATCGCCAATGCGATCGTCGAAGCGACCGCACCGCTCATCGATGATTTCGAAGTGGCCCGACGCGCGGCCCGAGTTGCGATCGAGGCCATCGCATCATGAACCGCACCCCTGACGACCCAACCCGACTGATGAACCTGCTTGTCGCGATCTGCGGTGACCAGATCAACAGTTACCGGTCAAAGATCGAAGCGCTTTTGGCCCACCCTCAACACGAACGCCAGGTTTGTGAAGACCCGGCAAGACGGCGGACCGAAGGAACGACGCACGAGCAGGTGGTTCCGCTTCTATGTTGGGAGGTCGGCGAAGCGCTGGCGCCGGTCGGTCGGAAGCGCAACCGCCAGCGGCTTACCGCACATGCAAGGCGGTTGAGGCGGCAAGCAAAAGAAACGGCCCAGTGATTTTTGCCCACGCTGGGACCGTTTTTCGTCAGTTCGAAATTGCGAAGAACGGCGAACCAAGTAATAGCGCCGCAAGCAGTAGCGCGGCCCATGCAACCGAAATTGAGAGCCAGAGACTATCGCTATTGTGGATCATGAACCCGCTCCCCAGCCGGCAGCGGCATTTACTCCGGGAACTCGCTTCTGTCCGTAGAATTCCCGGAACTCCATTTTCGAACAGGGGCGTTCTACTAAAGGAACACCGGCGGATTTAAGCACCGAGCTTTTTTATTACTCCGGGAATGGCCGTGGGGACGCCGCATCCGCTCCGCGGCTCTTCCGTGGAGAGACCTGCCCCGGGCCGGAACGCCCACCAGCGGCCCTCCTAAACTCGTTCAGAGCTCCAAATCGATGGCCCCTTAATGCGCGCGATAAGCGTCGACCGCATGAGCTACAAGGATGCCAGCGCAAAACAGACCCAGGATTACTGCGATTTCAATCATTTTAACGCCCCCATTTATTATGGGACGTCGATAGTCGATCCCGGTTTCGGGCCGGCTTCGTGGGGGCCGGAAAATGGTTTCGCATGATGCCCCGCCGTGGGCCGTGGTCAGCCGCTATCCCGGCCAGTCGTCGCCGGCGATCGCCGCGCGGCGGGCGAGCGCGGTCGCCGCGACCTCGAGTACCAGGGCGAGCGTGTAGATCGGCCGCGCGATCGCTTGCCGCAACTGCAGCAACCTGGATCCATCTGCGGACACCTTGTGATCATGCAAGCTCAGCACTGACATCCCTGCCCTCAATGGTTTGATCAAGGGCCGCTATAGAATCACGCGAATACCGGGTGGCAACGCCTGGGAAGCGGTCAAGGCGCTGATCGTGGCCAAGGGCTTGCTGGAAAGGCAGATCGAGGAGCTGCGGGCGGCGGCGTCGACCGGATATTAGTTAAATGTCTTGTTGCCGCCATCGGCCGACGATCTCCTCGCTGTGGATGGCGTGCGCACATCCGACATCTGCCGGTTGGTCGGGTATGAACCGAGGTGATGCAGCGGCTTCAGCAGGATCTCGAACTCCTGCACGAAACGAGCAATCAGTAACAGGAGAAGAGTCGGTGCCGCCGCACAAGCCAGAAAAGCAAGACCGAACAGCAGAACGCCCGCGACCAAGAGACGGCGGCGGCCGTACTGGTCTCCCGCCGCGCCTCCCAGCAAAAGTAGCGCACTCAAGGGAAGCAAATAGGCATTGATAATCCACTGCAGGCCGGCGGCATCCGCATGAAAACTCCGACCGATCGCCGGTAGTCCAACATTGACGACCGAACCATCGATGAACGCCAAGCTCGATGCCAGGATCGTCGTTGCGACAACGAGGCGTGGGTATGCAGGCGAACGCGTACCGTCGGCTGTTCGCACGGTCGCGGCGTCAAAGGGAACGTGAAGGACGTTGCTCATTTGTAGTCAATGTAGGCCGCATACCCTGGGAGAACCAGCGGGAGCAAGCGGAGCCGCTTTGGCATTGACAGTTGGATGCCTGGCGGTCCGATCTTGTCGACCGGCGCTCACGCAGAACCTAAGAAATGGCGTCCGGCCAACCGCTTTGACGCAAGCCGTTAATCGCCCGGCGGTGCCTGGCAGACGGTTTCTTTCGTAGTACCGGTCCCTTTCGGGAGGCGCGGGCCTTTACGCTTTGTTCCTTCGGCGTCGGGCGCTTTGAACTTGGCAGGGTACGATAGGTTTCAAGCGTATCGCCTATTGCTTTCGCTTAGGCCAAGGAAAATTCCGCTGCGATGGATCCGGGTTGCGGCTGCTTCAGTGATACCCGATGTCGGCCCGCACCTTCCCGCGAAAGACCCAATAGGACCAACTCGTGTACATCAGGATGACTGGCAGCAGCACGAGCGTGCCGACCAGGAGAAAAGCCTGGGTCCGGTCCGAGGACGCCGCCTCCCACAAAGTGAAATGAGGCGGCACGATCATCGGGTAGAGACTGATGGCAATCCCGGTATAGGACAGTACGAAAAGGCCGATACCGCCCACAAACGGGAGAATTTCCGAGCGGCCGTGGAGCGCGCGCCAGGTGACAAGCGCGACAACAGCCGTCGCAACGGGAACCGGCGCCAGAAACAGCATGTTGGGAAAAACGAACCAGCGTGAGGCGATCGCCGGATTCATGATCGGCGTCCAGACGCTGACGATAGCGATCGCCGCCAAGACGCCGATTAGGCAAACACTGCCCTGACGGCGCGCAGTGTCCTGAAGGTCGCCTTCGGTCTTGAGAATGAGCCAACCCGCGCCGAGCAGTCCATATCCGAACAACAAGGCTATGCCGGTCAGGATCGAGAACGGCGTCAGGAAATCGAACGAGGTGCCGGAAAACACCCGCCCGCTGACCTGAAATCCCTGGATGAAGCTGCCGAGCACGACGCCTTGCGCGAAGGTCGCGATGCCCGATCCGTAATTGAAGGCGTGATCCCAGAACGTCTTGTGCTCGGCGTCGCGGAAGCGGAATTCGAACGCGACGCCGCGAAACACCAGCGCCAGCAGCATCACCAGAATCGGAAAATAAACCGCGGGAATGATGATGGCGAAGGCCAGCGGGAAAGCCGCGAGCAAGCCGAGCCCGCCGAGCACCAGCCAGGTTTCATTGCCATCCCAGATTGGCGCGATCGAGTTCATGATGGTGTTGCGCGCGGCGGTGTTCGGCGCGAGGCCATAGAGAATGCCGACGCCGAGGTCGAAGCCGTCGAGCAGGACGTAGAAGAATACGGCTACGCCGAGGATCAGCGTCCAGATCGGTACGAAGTCGAGAACCTGGCTCATGGTTCGCTTCCTCCCGCAATGCCTGCTCCGGCCAGCACCGGCGCCTGCGGCCGTCCGGCCTCGATCGTCGCATCCCCTTCGGCGGCCGGTGCCGGACCGGCGCGGACGATGCGCAGCATGAGAAGCAATCCGGTGGGATACATGAAGAGATAGACGGCCATGTAGGCGAGCAGCGAGATCGACCACGTCGCGGCCGGTCAATGACGGCGAGACGGAAGCTGCCGTTCGCAGCAGGCCATAGACCGTCCAGGGCTGGCGTCCGACCTCGGTGACCGCCCAGCCGGCGATGACGGCGACGAACCCGATCGGAAGTGCGAGTTGGCACAGAAGCAGAAACAGCGGCGTGTCGGTGAGCCGTCCGCGCCAGCGCAGCCATCCGCCGAGCAGTACGATGCCGAGCATCAGCATGGCGCATCCGACCATGATCCGGAAAGCGAAGAAGGGTATTGCAACAGGCGGCCGCTGATCGGCAGGGAAATCCTTCAGACCTTTGACTTCGCCGTCCAGTTTATGGGTCAGGATCAGGCTGCCGAGCCCCGGAATCTCGATCGCGGCATGATTGCTCTCGGTCTTCTCGTCGGGGATGGCGAACAGCGTCAGCGGAATACTCCGGCCGGTCTCCCAGCGCGCCTCGATGGCGGCGAGTTTCGCGGGCTGGTACTGCAGCGTATTGAGACCATGATGGTCGCCGAGAAAGATCTGCAGCGGCACCAGCACGGTCAGCAGCCACAGCGTCATCGACAGCATGGTGCGGCCTTCCTCCGCAAATTTTCCGCGGCGGAGCAGATAGGCGCCGACGCCGAGCACGACAAAACCGGTCGGTGATGAAGAAGGCGACCACGGTGTGCGCCAGCCGGGATGGAAAGGAAGGATTGAAGATGACTTGCAGCCAGTCGGTCGGAAAGAAACGGCCGTCGATGATTTCGTAGCCGGCCGGCGTCTGCATCCAGCTATTGGCCGACAGGATCCAGAACGACGAGAACAACGTGCCCATCGCCACCATCAGCGCGGCGACAAAATGGGCCCAGGGCGGCACCAGCTTTCGCCCGAACAACAGGACGCCGAGAAACGCCGCCTCGAGGAAAAAGGCGGTCAGGCCTTCATAGGCGAACAGCGGCGAAAGGACGTTCGCGGTCGCGTCCGAATAGCGGCTCCAGTTGGTGCCGAGTTGAAACGGCATGACGACACCGGTAACGACCCCCATGCCGAAGGCGATCGAGAAAATCCTGATCCAGAACATCGAGACGCGAAGATAGACGTCGCGCCCGGTCGCAAGATTGTATCCTTCAAGGACGGCAATGAATGCCGCGGCGCCAACCGTGAATGCCGGAAGCAGAATGTGCCAGCCAATCACCCAGGCAAATTGCAACCGTGACAGGAAAACCGGATCGAACTCCACTTCCCTCACTCCTCGCAGCCATTTTGAGTTCGAACCAGTGCTGCAGCTATCCGATGCGGCTTCTGGCCCGATAATGCACTACCTTGCCGCAACCGCGAGAACCATTGCGGTGAAGCGCCTACTCGCTCAACAAGATGGGCACGCGAGGGTGCAGGGTCGAACCGATCGGCGAAATATTGAGTTTCGTGGGCCACCAGTCCCTCTCGGAATTCCATGATGCTCACCGCGTAAGATGGTATGCCACCATAGCCAAGTATGAATTCAGTGACCCAGAGATCGCCGCCGCCGATAATTCGCGGGACCATAAAGCGCTTCTTGTTTGGCTGGACGGACCGGCTCTCTTGAATGTTGTGCCGGCCGCGGATCCGCTCGCCCGATTGCGGATAATCAAGCACAGCGTCATCGCGGTAGATTTCATGCTCGACCTCGAAATTGCTCGCGTCCGAAGCATCCCAATGCCGCTCCAGCGCGACCCGCACGGTTCGACCGTTCATCTCGCCCTCCCAGTTAGGCTCCCGGCTGTCACTTCGGGACCACTATGTAATAAGGAATACCCCAATATATCTCATCGATCTCGTCCTTTGGGACGAATTGGTCGATCTCGATCGTGTGCGTGCCTTGGGCAGCGACTGCTTCTAGCTCTTCGTTGGTGATTTCGAGGAAACGGCCACGGCCGAATTCATAACCTCTGACGATGTCTTCATCGTCCACTGGTTCACCGGTGCCCACATCAACCTTGATGTCCTTGATCCGATTTCCCGACTTCCTGTTGATTTGGTGAAATCTGATTTTTTCGCGGTTGGCGGTTGCGGGAAATAACTGAATCGGAAAGGAGACTAGCGACAGTTTGAGATAGCCTTTCCAATATGGGCTCGGAGCCATTGCAACGACCCGATGGCATCTAGTGCCCCCCTAGTTGAGGTTACTTTCTTAGCTCTCCTGATCGTCCGCGGCCTTGATGCCCGTCAACTCCTAGCGCGAGCCTTACGCGGTTTATTTTGGTAGGCCGCCGCAACATCCAGTACCGTTGATCGTTGGCATCCTGTGCCACCCGGTGCTGGTCTTTGGACGGTAGATCTATTCGTCAACTTTCCGGATCGAATCCCGCGGTCGATCGGGATAACAATATTTCGCCCGCTCTGGCCGCTCTGTTGGTTGAAGTTTGCCGGTCCCCCGGTTCGGGAACCATTTCATAACGGCTTGCTTGAGCGATGGCCGGCGACCCCCGCAACTATTGCAAGAGCGACGCATATTGTCTGGTTGTCTGCGCTGCATGGGATCTACGCCGCCTGCATGGTCCTAACGTAAGCTCCGAAAATCGGTTGAGACATTGACTGCCATCAATTAGCTCATCCGCGCAGCGATCTAATGTTGCAGCGATCCAACGTTCTTGTGGGAACGAGATCGGACCGCCAGCAAGCCACGCGCAAATTGAACCTGTAAAACTGTCGGCGCTCGCGCCACCATTGGGTCGCAAGCGCGCCGGCACCACTGGTCCCGGCAGCAATCATCCGGTCGCCGGCCTTTACGAGGCGACCCCCGACCACGCGCCAGTGCTAGAAGGTGATTTCGTGGTGGGCCAATGGGAGGGTGGCGGTACTCATACGGGCCAAGCCTTTAGTGATTTCCGCATGGGTTCTATGCCTGCTGCTTCGGGTCGTAAGATGAAGTTCGCGGGAACAACCATATTGCGTTTGGAGAACGGACGAATCGCTGAGGAATTGGGACTAGAGGATGCGTTGAGCGCTATGCTTCAACTCGGCTTAATTCGTCTGCCCGAGCTTGAAATTGTTCAGGAGAGGTCCGGTGGTCCGTTGCCGCGCGGATGGAATAATATGCCCGGGCCTTCAGAAACCGACCGCTGAGACTTGGTCCATCAATTTGGACCCGGTGACGATGCCGGCCAACATCCCGGCGAGCAGAATCAGCGCGCTCACGCACATCATCAATGATCCGATCATCCAAATTTCCTTTCGGGTTAGGTGGGGTTGATAGCCGCGTGCGAAGGCGGTTCACGTCCTGTATCTGCCATTGTGACTTGGAGTCATGCAACGGGCCGCTTCCCCAAGCCGACATACGGTCAGTTGGCGTGTCCACCGCGATCGTTTCCCCGGTCGATCCGGATGTCCGCAACAGCGTGGAACGACTTCCGTTCGCCGTTGATTCATCAGGGTGGTATCCATCGGAGCCTCCAATTCAGCGTCTGCCGGACAAGGCCCACCGTCCTGAAGCCCGTTCAGGGCTCATTGAGAAGGAAAACCAACTCTATCTCTTGCAATGCTGATCTGCGTTGTCGTCGAGGCTGAGCACGTTGGAGATTTGCGGAAAGACGTTGGGACAACGAAAAACTTCATCACCAAGCTGATCACATCGTGGCCACCTACCTTCGGCCTCCGCATGTTCGCAGAATCAGCTCAAGCTAATTTGGCATGATCTTGATGGCCGTCAACGCGGTCCAGGTTTCTTGCCTTTATAGGATTAGCATCGCCACGAGCTTGGCGCGACATTATCGCATCGACAGCGTGATTGCTTCGAAATCCCCCCAAGCTGATCAGGAGACCGTCATGAGCAGACTTTTCCGCGCAGGTGCTATCGCGGTTGCGATTTTCGGCGGTGCCGGCTTTGGCGCCGCCCAGACAGCATCCGGCAAAGATCACCCCGACCTGACGCCAACCCAGCAACAAAGGGTTAGCCAGGGGCTTGCGAATTCGCCGGCCCAACCCGCGCCCACGGGCCCACAGCCTCAAGTCGGCGACAAGGTTCCCAACTCCATGACCGCGCAGTCGCTTCCTGGCGACGTCACGGATCAGGTCCCTGAGGTAAAGAAGCTGCTGTTCGTGAAGCTGCCGGATCGGATCGTATTGATCGACCCGGACACCAAGCTGGTATTCGAAATCGTCCTGAATTCGAACTCGAGCGCCACGGGATCGAATCCGAGGTAATTTCGGCCGGGAGATCGCGGCAATCCCAAGCTGATGCGGTGCGCTCCCGATAGTGAGGAAAGTTTCATGAACAGGTCGCTCCTCTCGTTCCTCGCCGCGGTGTTTCTGACGAACGTCGCGCCCTCTCCGTGGATCGAACACGCGAAAGCACAAGAAATCGGATTGACGCCCATCCAGTCCTCGGAAGTCGCCAGAGGCTATCGTGCCGGCGCGCTCGAACTAAAGCAGGTGGTCAACGACAAGGGCGAGCCGATCGGAAAAGTCAATGATTTCATTTTTGGCAAGGACGGCAATGTCTACGTTGTCCTTGCCGTCGGCGACTTTACCGGACTTGCCGGCGAACTCGTCGCCGTTCCCTTCCAAAGCCTCAAGCTGGATGATCCCTCCGGCAATATTGTGCTGCCCGGAGCCAATCGCGCGGCGCTGGAAAAGCTGCCGGTCTTCGTCAGCAAACGGTGAGGCGGCGGCGCCGCCCTCATCCCTCAAGCGGCCTCACGCGGGCGTTGATCGGTGTCGCGTATCAGCCAGTACACCACGCCAAGCGCCAGGATCGCGGCTGCAAGCGCCAAAATATGCGATGCGTCGGTTTCGGTGAGGTCGAGAATAATCACTTTGCGGCAGATGGCCAGAAGCGCGATCATGACGACCGAGCGGATCTGGACAACATTGTCGCGGCGCTCAGCCAACACCAAAAGCGATTTCTTGAATTCAAGCGCGATGATCACGGTAAAAATCATTCCGAACACGGCCTGGAAAACCGCGTAGTCGGATGGATCGAGAACTCCCGGACAGGAGCAGTCCGAACAGAATCTTCACGCACAGGCTCCATAGCGCCGCGACGACAATGATGGCGATCAGCGCCGTCAGGACAAGGACAACGATTTGCTCGAAACGCTGGTAGAGCGAAAGCAGTCTGAGTTGGTCCCTTGCAACTTTTAACTCGTCCTTGAACGACACTGGGCCTCCCGCATATGACACCTGTCCTCTCTCCCGGGCGGTCACCGCGGACGCCGCACGAGGACCACCAGCGGGATCGTCAGGAAAGACACGAACATTATCAGCTTGAAATTGTCGATGAACGCGACGGCTTGTGCCTGCTCAATCACGATTTGGGCGAGCGCGGCACGTCCGCTCAAACTGGCGAGACCGAGTTGGTGAGCAAAGTCGCGCACCACCTGTCTGTAAGGCGTGACGTGCTCGACGAGCGTCGCCTGCTCGGTAGCGGCATTGCGCACCAGGAGATAGCTCATCAGGGAGATGCCGATGCTCGCCCCGATATTGCGCATCAGGTTGAAGAGCCCGGTGCCCTCGGTGCGCAGCGCCGGCGGCAGGGTACCGAACGCGACCGTACCCAACGGCACGAAGACGCAGCCGATGCCGAACCCCTGGATCAGGCCGGTGCGGATCAAAGTGCCCTGCGATACGTCGGGCGTGAAGCCCGTCATCAGATAGAGCGCAAACCCGGTTATTGCGAGACCGGCGGCAATCAGGATGCGCGGATCGATATAGCGCAAGATCTGGCCAGCGATCACCATCGCGATCATGGTGCCGATGCCGCGTGGCGCGAGCACAAGGCCAGCCGTCAGCACAGGATAGTTCATGAGCGTCTCGAGGTAAGGCGTCAGCAACGCCAACGTGGCCAGCAGCACGGCGCCGACAATGAAAATCAGGATGATCCCGATCACGAAATTGCGGTCGCGGAACAACGTCGGATCGATGAACGGGTCGCGTGCCGTCAGGGTGTGGACCGTGAACAGATAGAAGCCGAGCACGCAGAGAGCGGCCTCGAGCTGGATCTCGTGCGAAGCGAACCAGTCGAGCCGCTCGCCCCGGTCAAGGAAGAGTTGCAATGCCCCAATGCCGAGTCCGAGCGTCGCGAAACCGAGCCAGTCGAGCCGTCCGGCCATGGGCCACTCGGCGCGCCGCCCGAGAAACAGCAGAATCCCGAGCGCGCATAGCACGCCGAAGGGCACGTTGACATAGAACACCCAGCGCCAGCTGTAGGAGTCCGTGAGCCAGCCGCCGAGCGTGGGCCCTAGGATCGGTCCGAGCATCACGCCAAGCCCGAACACCGCCATCGCCTGGCCTTGCTGCCGCTTCGGATAGACATCGAGCAGCACGGATTGCGACAGCGGCACCAGCGGCGCGCCGAAGATGCCTTGCAGCAGGCGAAACACCACGATCTGGGTCAGCGACACGGCGGCACCACACAACATCGACGTCACGATGAAGCCGATCACCGCCGTCAGGAATAACGGCTTGCGGCCAAATCTTGCTTCCAGCCAGCCGGTGGCCGGCGTAATGATCGCGGCCGCCACGATATAAGAGGTCAGTACCCAGTTGATCTCGTCGCTGGTTGCCGACAGACTGCCCTGCATGTAGGGGAGCGCGACATTGGCGATCGTGGTGTCGAGCGCCTGCATCAAGGTCGCAAGCATCACGGTCGCGGTGATTATTCCGCGATTCTTGACCCCGCTCTCGTCGGCCGTCCCCGCCATGTCAGGCCCCGAAGATCGCGGTCAGGTCGCGCCACAGCTCGCGGAGCGAGCGGTGGTGGCCGGTGTCGATCGAGACCTTGACGCTCATGCCGGCGCGCAGCACCACGCCGTCCGGGAGCGCTCCGAAGGACACGCGAACCGGTACACGTTGCACGACCTTGACCCAGTTGCCGGTAGCATTTTGCGGCGGCAGCAGCGCGAATACCGATCCGCTAGCCGGTGCCAATGTCGTGACCTTGCCGTCGATCGTGGAGTCCGGATAGGCATCGACCGTCATGCGCGCCGGGTCGCCCGGTCTCACATAGGTAAGATCGGTCTCCCTGATATTGGCCTCGACGTAGAGATCGTTGGTCGACACTAGAGGAAACGCCGATTGGCCGGCGTTGAGAAAAGCTCCGACGCCAATGCTCTCGACATTGTTGGGAATGCTGTCGAAGGGCGCGAGCACAGAGGTGAGGCGCAGATTGCGCGCCGCGTTGTCGACAGCCGCCTGGGCCTGTTTCACGGTAGGCTGTCGATCGACCGGCAAGTCCGGATTGTCGCCGAGCTGGGCCCGCGCCGCCGCGGCATCGCGTTCCAGGCTTGCCAGATTGGCCTTCGCCGTTTGCAGGTCGCGTATCGCGGCATCGAGCGTGGCCCGCGGCGCGGCACCCGTATCGAAAAGATGCTGCTGGCGCTCGTAGTTGGTTTGCGCATAGTCGACGCTCGCCTCGGCTTCGTCGATCTGCTTGAGGCGCGAGCGATAGGTCTCGATCAGGTTGCGAACCTGGTTATGTGCAATACCGAGCTGCGCTTCGGCATTGGCCAGCGCGATCTGATACGGTTCGCCATCGAGGCTGAAGAGGGGTGAGTCTCTTCTCACCACGACGTTCGACCTAGCCGCAATGCTGACGACCTGGCCCGAGACTTGGGGGCTGATCGAGACATTCACCGCCTGAACGTAGGCATCCTCCTCCGTGACATAGCGGCCGGTCGCGAGATAAAGGCCCAGCCCGCCGACGACGAGAACGGCCGGACCCAGGATCAACAAGGGCCGGCGCCAGCAACTCCGTGGCTCGCCTGCTGCGCTTCGGTCCTTCGACACATCCTTGGGTGCACCTGTCAATTCAGGCTTTATCCGATCTATTTCGGGCGAGTGTTTCGGCGCCGAAGCCGGCGCCGAGTCCGGATTGGTGCGGGCGCGACTGGCATCGCCCGCGTCCGAAATCGTCTCGAGGCCGTTATCTCTCATTGAAGCGCGCCTCCGCTGTCGAGCATGGCTCAATGACGACGCGTCACGCTATGTCGCAGAGATCACCGTTACCTTGACGGATGTCAGTGGACGCTAAGGGCCTGTAAATAAATAACGTAGTCACTTTCGGATACGCTTCTTGTTGGGGGCTATGGTGTAGTTCCACTCGCCATGAAAGTCATGAGGAAAAATGTTCACGGTGGCGAGTTGCGCATCTGATACTTTTAGCCCTTTGGGATATTTCTTCTCGTCGAGTTCCGCACGTACGGTCAGGCCCGTCTCGGTAGTCGTAGACGCAATGAGCTCGACGATTGCGCGAAAACTGCGCAGGGGCTTGCCGCGCCAGTTGATGCTGATGAAAGAAAAAAGCCGGTGCTCGATTTTATTCCACTTGCTGGTTCCAGGCGGCAAGTGGCACACCGTGATCGGGAACTTGAGTTCGTCGGCCAGTTTCTGTAGTTCAATTTTCCATAGACGGACGCGGTAGCCGTTCGATCCACCGCCGTCAGCGGTCACCATGAGGCCTTTGGGTTTCGGATAGCGTTTCGTTCCCATGGCCTTCCACCAGCGGCGGATGGCGTTGACCGCAAAGGCGGCGGTGTCGTGATCCGTTCCAACGCTCACCCAGCCGGTGTTGTTGTTGATGTCATAGACTCCGTAGGGCACCGCGCGTTTCAGCTTGGGATCAATGAAGTCGTGCACATTGACCTCTTCGGGTCCACCTTTGGGTCTCCATTCGCGGCCCGCATTCTTGAAATTGCCCACCAATTCCTTCTTTTTCGTATCGACCGAGATGACCGGCTGGCCGTCCGCCAAAAAACTGCCAGCCTTTTTGCTGATGTATTCAAACTGAGCATTCCGGTCCATATGCTCGCTTCCTTCGTGGACTTTCCGATTGGCCTGTAAGCTATAATGCAGCTTGCGCAGGCAATCCCCAACGACCGGATGGCTGACGTCGTGCCCCTTGCTCTTCAGATCCGCGCGTAGCTTCCGCAGGCTGAGCGACGTCCACAACCGCCGTCGCATCGGGTCACCTCGCGTCACCGGTTCAAGCAACGACCTAAGATCGGAAAGCAGGGTTGGGTCCTCGGCTACCCTCGATTTGCGTCCGCCGCCCCGTCGGCGTATCCGGTCATTCCCAACTGAGACACTGAGATCTTCAAGCCCTCGGTATATCGTCTGTCGCGCCAGACCCGTCGCCTCGGCGACGGCGCTCACACCGCCGTGTCCAATCATACGTGCTTCGGACGCCGCCCAGCGTCGTCGGCTCCGCTCATCCAGCAGAGGAGCCATCGACTTCCAACGTTTCCGAAGAGTTCTGATGTCCGAAGCGCTTATCACGCGCCGATTCTACCGCCGCCGATTCTCCTCAGGGAATCCCCGAGTTACAATTCTTGCAAAGCGTGATAAAATTGACTCAGTTATTCATTAACAGGCCCTAAGATCGGAAAGCAGGGTTGGGTCCTCGGCTACCCTCGATTTGCGTCCGCCGCCCCGTCGGCGTATCCGGTCATTCCCAACTGAGACACTGAGATCTTCAAGCCCTCGGTATATCGTCTGTCGCGCCAGACCCGTCGCCTCGGCGACGGCGCTCACACCGCCGTGTCCAATCATACGTGCTTCGGACGCCGCCCAGCGTCGTCGGCTCCGCTCATCCAGCAGAGGAGCCATCGACTTCCAACGTTTCCGAAGAGTTCTGATGTCCGAAGCGCTTATCACGCGCCGATTTTACCGCCGCCGATTTTCCTCAGGGAATCCCCGAGTTACAATTCTTGCAAAGCGTGATAAAATTCGATTAGTTATTCATTAACAGGCCCTAAGTGGCTCGGCCGTTGCACACGCTTTCTTCGTGCCGAACATTCCCCGATAGCGATTAAATTCCGCAGCGGAGCGACGCGATGTGCCAAAGACGGAAGTGGTGGCTCGTGACTAGACCGGCGGCATTGTTAAAGGTGGGTCGCATCAGACCGCTGCCGCTCTGAACGGCCATATCTCCGGCTATTTGCCCAACAAATCCTTTGCCATCAGCACGTCGTCGTAGTAGCGACCGTCTTGCTTGAGAGCATTCTTCTCTAGGCCGTACTCCAGAAAGCCCAAGCTGGCGTACAGTCGCCGGGCTTGCTCATTGTCCTGCACAACGGCGAGTTGGATGAGTTCGACGCGCTGGCGAGCTAGATCAAGTACCGCCTCGACTAGCCGGCGGCCAATGCCAGTCCCCCTTGCATCGGGTCGAACGTACATCCCCCAAAGTTTGCCCTTATGAGCTAGCTTTTGGCCTTGCTGAATCTCAAAGCCGGCGATGCCGACCAGCCCCGTATTAGAGAAGGCGCCAAACACCGTCGAAGTGCCGAGCCGATCAAAGAACCAACTCAAGCGCAGGGCATTTTCAATTTCGAAAGTGCTCCCGAAAGCTTCAGGGTTGGCTTTGAGAGCCTCCAGTCGAATGTCGCGGTAAAGGGCCGCGTCGGCCGCATTCTCTTGAGCTAGGCGACGAATTTCGATGTGAGCACCCCTCATATTTCGTCCCTTGGCGGAAGTGCGTGAGCGAGAAAGATGGCCGAACCGAGTTGATCCGTCCCGTAGTATTTGTTTTCATTTCTGTGTTGGGTC
Source organism: uncultured Alphaproteobacteria bacterium (assembly GCA_963777475.1). Taxonomy (GTDB): domain Bacteria; phylum Pseudomonadota; class Alphaproteobacteria; order Rhizobiales; family Xanthobacteraceae; genus Bradyrhizobium. The sequence goes on along the minus strand of CAVZQX010000034.1, from coordinate 6,828 downwards.
AAGGGCGGCCGTGGCCGGGATGATTAGAAATATCCGCATACTATACATCCATAACTTCCTTGTAGACTTGCGCTTTCAGGACACGTTCCGGCCTATTTATTTTGCCCAGATCACGGGCTCATATACGCTGGCCATGGCGGTTTTTTCCGTACAATGGATAACTTCCGCCGTTGCGGATATTCCCACTGGCGTATTGTCGGATAAAATGGGGCGCAAATTTACGATTGTGCTGGCTTCGGTTTGTTCAACGATAGGCATTGGTACGCGGGCCTTTTCCACACGCAGCGCCGAATTGTTTGTGGGCAGCATATTCTGCGGCCTCAGCGAGTGCCTGTTTAATGGCAACAATAATGCGCTCCTGTATGAGAGTTTAAAATCAAGCGGGCTGGAAGGCCGCTTTCCTCATTATCAGGGCCGCACGAGCAGCATGTTCCAGCTGGCGCTCGGCCTCTCGGCCATTTGTGCAAGCTTCCTGACCGGCCACGGGCTGCGCTTTCTTTTTATACTGGGGATTATTCCGCAGGTGCTTTCCATTATCGTCGGCCTGTTTTTCGAAGAGCCGCGCGTACATATGGCCACGATGCAAAAAAGCGTCCGGCATTTAAAGGATGCATGCGTTAAGATATACGGTAACACTCATCTGCTGCTTCTGGTGATTGCCCAAGCCCTCGGCTACGCGGATGAAGCGAAGTTTCAGTTTCAGACGATCTTCGTCAATACGCTCTGGCCGACATGGGCGCTCGGAATATACCGAGCAATGAGCAACGGTCTGAGCTTTCTTGGTTTCTGGTTTTCCGGTCGGGTTGTCGACCGTTTCAAGGAAGCTTATGTACTGTCCGTCCAGCAGGCTTATCAGCTGGTATCGCAGACCATTGGCCTTATACTGTCCAACGCTATGTCGCCGCTTCTGTTCACGAGCGGTTCGGTTTTATTCGGCCCCGGGATCGTCGCGCGCGATCACCTTCTGCAAAAAGAATTTAGCGATGAGCAGCGGGCGACGATGGGTTCGGTCGCTACGTTTGCAGGAAGCATCGTTTATGCCATTGCCGGCTTTTGCATTGGCATTCTTGCCGACCATTTTGGCATAGTCGCCGGGGTCGGCTTCGGCGTAGCCGCGAGCGCAATCTCCCTGCCGCCATATGTGTGGCTCTTCAGGAAGGATTTTTAAAGTATCGAGATAGCTACGAATGTGGTGGGCTTCTTCCAGTTGCTTAGGAAATGGGAATTCAAAGATAGAGCGCAGTGCTCATCACTGAACCAGGATCAGCCGCCAACAACCGGGCTCGGAAAATCCAAAGCGCGGCCTTTGTCATGAAAATGGTTCGAGTTCCTGTCGGGGTCGAATTTTGCTGCATTGAAAACACGCGGAAATTCTTTCGATCAATTCTGGTTGCCGAACCGCAATTTCTTCGACCAAGCGCTTGAACGGACAGACAAAGATTTGTCGGAATATCTGTGCTGAAGAAAATGGTGGGCCCGGCAGCCGCCATATGAAGCTGCTTTTCTTGAGGGATTTCTTGGTCTTATCAAAATGTTGATTTAACGAGTACCAACAAAGATACCAACAAAGTTGCCAAGGGGAAGAAGATCGGTCCGCCGCCCCTACGCGCAGTCGCCAGCGGCGCTCTGGTCGTCCATCGCGTCCGATCGAACTACGAAGGTAGCTCGACCGCTATCAGTCGGGAAAGTATTTTTTGAAGTTGGTCCGGCACGAGCGGCTCGATTGTCGGTGCCACGGCGGGCTGTAGGTCAATCTTGCATTTCGGCGCTAATATCTAGCGAGGCCCGTGATTGACCTGGCTCTCATCCGATTCGCTCAGGTGCCGGAGCCGAGCCAGAAACGCGGCAAGGTCGGCAGCGTAAAACAATGTCTTCTTGCCGAACTTGACGCGTTTGAGGTCACCTCGTTTGACCGCTGCGTACAGCGCAGTGCGGCCGATACTGAGCAACTCAAGTGTCTCGCCGACCGCGTACGCTACTTTCGTAAAGCCGAGGGCCGAAGGGTCGATCGGATCAACTCCGGTGCTCTTATCGTTGTCCACACTCGACACTGCCTTGTTCGTCGAAACGTGGTCATGGGATTTGCGAGGGTGAGCCATGGTACGCATTGTGTCACGCGTCTTGGCGTAAATGAACAGCCCAAGTCTGCGCTGTGCTACGCTATGGCGTCCCCTCAGCGGGCGGTGAGACTGTCCTGTTTGGCCTCAAGCTCGGTCAGCCGGTCGGACAGGGCGCGATGCCAACCGCCTTGCTCGATGACGCGCACGATCTCCGCGATGGCTTTCGCGGCTTCGGCAAGCTCGGGGCGGGTGGATTCCGATGAGCTTCGGCGCTGGCGGTTGAGCCGATTGGTTTCCTGCGTATAGGCGCGCATGGCCTCGGCGGCGATCCCCGGCGTCATCATGCGCTCGTGCAGTCCGGTCAGCACGCGGCTTTCCAGAGCCTTGCGGTCCACGGAGCGGGCGTTGTCGCAGCCGTTGCCAAGCACATGGTTGGTGCAGGCATAGCGGTCCGGGTTGGGAGCGCTGTGCGCCCCCAATCCGCCTTTGTCTGCTTGGAGAGCCCAAACCGGGGCGGCGTCAGGCCGTCAAGGCCGAAGCCGCGAAGCGGGGGCGCGACAGCGCCAGCCTTTACGGCCTGAGGCCGGTCCGGTTCACTGCTGTCAGCAGCAAAAGGATATGCCGCCGGGCGGTTTGGAAGGCAGGCAACCACCGACCTCACTGGACTTCATCGAACTCGCGTTTCGGACGCCATGAGACGGGATCGGCGATCCAGCGGTTGATGTCGGACTCATGCCAGCCGCTCCCGTTGACGCTGATCTTGATCTGGGCTGGGAACGTGCCCTCGGCGATCTTGCGGTAGATGGTGGACCGGGACAGCCCGGTCCGGGAAAGGACAGTTTTCAGACGGATGATACGGTCTGGTTCGCGCATGGCCGCGCTGCCTCCTGCTGGCTGTTTCTGACGACTGCTGAGACCAGACAGGGCAGGCATTTGCAGGCGCGCAAGAGGGTTTTAGCCGTCACCGTACTGTGGCGAAGAGTCGGCGGAAAATCGGATGGATCAAATTCCGATGCCCCGGCCTCTGCCGAGGTCGATGCCGTGGGTGAAGGCCAACTCCTGGCCGAGCCGGCGGCCTGAACTCGAACGCGATGCCGAGATCCCGCTTGCGGTTGGCGAGGATGGATTCCAGTTGCGGATCGCGTTCGAGGCTTTTGGCCATGTCGCCCATCGCCGAGCGCGTCGCCTTGTAGCCGGACATGTCGCCCGCCTGATACTGACGCTGGCTGGTGTGGTCGAGCTTCTGCCAGCGCTCCACGAAACGGTCGGCGCGGCGGCTCGGATCGGTCCGCAGCTCGGTTTCGAGCTGGAGCGCGCGGATGGCGCGGTTGACCTGGCCGCCAGCCGCCTCGCGGGCGAGTTCCGGATTTTTCTTGTAGGCGGCTTCGGCGTCGTGCGAGCCATAGGGCCGCACCCCCTCGAAGACCTTGCGGGCCTCCTGCAATTCCTTCACCTGCGCCGGGCTGGCCTTGCCGCCCCGCTCCTGCATATCGAAGATCGCATCCACGGCTCGGGCATGGCGGACCAGCGCCTTGGTGCGGGCCTTGCGCAGCGCCGCTTCCGGGTCTTCCACCGCCTTCCTTTCCGGCGCTTCCCGTTCCGGCCTCCGCGCGCTGTCCGTGCCAGGCACAGCTTCGGCAGACGGGCGCAGGCCGTCGAACATGTTGCGCACCTTCTCGGGCACGATCTTCCTGACGATTTCGGCAACGCGCTCGCGGAAGGTGATCCCGCGCCGCTCGGCATAGCTCTGCGCCGGATCGCGCTGCTCGTAGTCCGAGGCCATGTCCTTGGCCCGGTCGCGCGACAGGGTGCGGGTGAGCCGGTCCGGATTGGCAAAATCGTCGCGGCCATAATGCAGCTCCATGCCATCGCGGTGCCGTGACAGGGCGACATAGCTGCTATGGGCATCCATGCCCGGCGTCGCCAGCACATGGGTGCGGTCCACCGTCATGCCCTGCGCCTTGTGGATCGTCGCCGCATAGCCATGGTCGATCCGATTGTAATCCTTGAGGTCGAAGCGCACGGATCGGCCGTCGTCGGTCTGAACGGTCATGGACTGCGCGCTCACCTGTTCGATGGTGCCGAGGGTGCCGTTCTTTACGCCAAGGCCTCGTTCGTTTTGCAGGAACATGACGCGATCCCCGCTGGCGAAGCCGCGGTCGCCGCGCTCGACCGTCACACGCACCTCATTGCCGAGATCACCGGCGGCCCGCATCCGCTCGCGCGCAGCCTCGTTGAGCGCCCGCACCTCGTCATTGGTATGGGTGAGGATGATGCGGCTCCGATCCGGTGATGCCTGCCGGTCGCGGTCCCAGCGGTCGATCAGATCGCCGCGCGCCTGCTCGCGTGTTTGGGCCTCATGCACCATGCCGTGGGAGCGATAGGCTTCCAGCGCATGGCCGGTTTTGCCATTGGCGAGATCACGCGTGGCGTCCCGCTGCCAGTCCTCGCGCTGGCGGCGCACCTCGCCGATCTCCGCACCGCCATGGCGCTCATGGATCGAGCGGAAGGCCGCGCCCGCCTCGATGGCTTGCAGCTGCTTGCGGATCGCCGACCAGCACGACCTTGGCGCCGGCCTCTGCGGCATGGGACAGCACGCGTTCCAACTGCCGTGTGCCGACCATGCCGGCCTCGTCGATGACCAGCACATCGCGGGTCGTGAGCAGGTCGCGGCCCTGTCCCCAGCCATGCTCCATGCTGGCGATGGTGCGTGACGCAATGCCCGATCCGCTTTCGAGGTTTTCCGCCGCGATGCCGGACAGCGCCACGCCCCGGACCTCGTAGCCCGCCGCTTCCCATGCCTCCCGCGCCACGCCCAGCATCGCGCTCTTTCCCGTTCCGGCATGGCCGACCACGATCCCAAGATCGCGCCCGTCCGTGACGTGCGCCAGCGCGTCGGCCTGCTCGCCCGAAAGGACGAGGCCGCGCGCTTCCGCACGCGCCAGCGCCGCCCGCCTGTCGGCGTCGTTCACCTCATGGCGTTCCCGTTCCGCCATGAGTTCGGCGGCGCGGTGCAGGCGCTGTTCCGCCTCGATCATGGCGCGGGTCGTGAAGCGATCTTCGCCGCGAGCGTCCTTGCCGAGTTCGACCAGATCGGGCGCATTGCGCATCGCGCCCATGACCTCGTTGAACTGGTCGATCCCGTCGCTGTGCCGGTGCGCGAACACAGCCATGTCGCGCCGCGTGAAGGTCGATTGCTGATGCGTGATCGCGTCCAGCCCCAGGGAAGGATCGGCGATGATCCGCGCGCCATTGCCGCGCGCGATCTCGCGGTGCATCTCCGCGCGGTCGGCCTCGTTTCCTTCGCCCTCGATGCGTCTGCGCGGGCGCGCCGATCTGGCTTTGCGGCTCCAGCGCGATGCCCTGCGCTTCCAGGCTGCGATGGTCGATGCGCGCGTCGATGTCGAGTTCGGCCAGGCGCTCGTTGGCAAGCTCGGCCCAGCGTTCGCGCCAGCGCTCGACCATCTCGGTGCGGTTCCAGTCCCGCACCTTGGGGCCAAAGCCGTTCTCGTCCACCGCGCGCATGGTCAGCATGACATGGGCATGGGGTTTGGCCAGGCCGTCTTCGCCGATGTCCCAATGCACATTGAGATCGGCGATCATGCCCAAACCTACAAACTCCGCCTGCGCGAAGTCGCGGGCCAGTTCGATGCCCTGAGCCTGCGTCAGTTCGCGCGGAATGGCGAATTCGACCTCGCGGGCAAGCTGGGCGTCCTTGCGGATTTCGAACGCCTCGACATCGTTCCAGAGCCGTTCGCGGTCGCTCCACGCCTCCGGCGCATTCTCCGGCAGCATCACCTCGGAATGGACGACGCCGCGCTTGGCGGAAAAATCGTGGCTGCGATCAAGCCGCTCGTCGCGCAGCCGCGAGCCCGAGCGGTAGGCGGCTGACGCCACCGCGCTGGAGCCAGACTTGCGGCCAATGACCTTGACGTGAAGATGATAGATCGCCATCGCGATCAGATCAGTGGCACAGCGAAGCGCACGTCGGAACGACGTATAAGCGCGCCCTCCCTCGAAAAATTCTCGGGCGGGATTACACCGTCTCAAACCGTCCCGGCAACCTTACAGCATTACACCGGGCGCTCAACTATCATCACTCCATCAACATTGCTGGAGAACGTGATGCGCAAGCCGCGGGATTTCGACGGGGAACTGAAAGCACTTCAGGACAAGGCGCGCGACCTCAAGAGCCGCAAGGTGCTGCAGCTCGGCGAACTGGTCATCGCCACCGGGGCAGATAGCCTCAGCGCCGACGAACTGGCAGGCGCGCTGATCGTGCTGGCCGAGACGAAAGATGCTGCAAAGAGGGAGGCATGGGCCAAGCGCGGGGCCGCGTTCTTTCAGAGCCGGGCGCGGCGAACTGCACCGGCAGCTGAGCGCCACACTGGCGGCGCTCGGGCGCAACCGGGCGGCGCGCAACCGTCAACAGGCAGCAAGGGCGCGGCATGATATGCGCGCATGGCAGGTCGAGCGCCGCAAGCGCACGCGGCATCTGATCGAACTCGGCGGCCTCGTCGTCAAGGCTCGTGTCGTGGACCTGACCGGCGATGATCGCGCCATCATCCTCGGCGCGCTGCTCTGGATGGCAGACAAGCTCAAAAGCAATCAAGGCGAACAGGCGCGAGCGCTCTGGGCCGCAAAGGGAAAGGAGGCATTCGCTGTGGAACGGGCGACAGATGCGCCCACCATCTCGCAGGAAACGCCGCAGGATCGGGCATGACCGATGGCGGGCGGCGCGGAGACTCCAAATATCGCAGCGCTGCCC
>CAVZQX010000033.1:0-33144 GCA_963777475.1 uncultured Alphaproteobacteria bacterium | reverse complement strand
CTAGTGTTGCGGCGCTTACGCGCCGCTGTTGCCGAATTTCCAGACGGGGATGCCGAGCTTCCGCGCCTTGTCAGCCAGGTTCTCCTGAATGCCGGTGCCGGGGAAGACCATGACGCCGATCGGCAGCACGTCGAGCATCTGATCGTTGCGCTTGAAAGGTGCTGCCTTGGCATGTTTGGTCCAATCCGGTTTGAAGGCGATTTGCGGAACCTTGCGGTGGTCGGCCCAGCGGGCGGCGATACGCTCGGCGCCCTTCGGCGAACCGCCGTGCAGCAGCACCATGTCCGGATGCTTGGCGTGGACCTGATCGAGCTTGTCCCAGATCAGGCTGACATCGTTGAAGTCGAGGCCGCCGGTGAAGGCGATCTTCGGCCCGGCGGGCAATAGCACCTCGGTCTCGGCCCGGCGTTTGGCGGCAAGGAAGTCGCGACTGTCGATGACAGCTGAGGTCAAGGCGCGGTGGTTCACCATCGAGCCGCTGCGCGGATGCCAGTGCGATCCGGTGTGGCGAGCGAAGTGTTCGGCTGCCTGGTCGCGGAAGTATTCCATGCTGTTACGCCGCTCGATCAGCGTCATGCCCTCGGCGGTGAGACGCTCCAGTTCGACCGAGCGGATCTCGGAGCCATCCTGGTCACGCTGGCTTCGCTTCTGCGCCTGTTCATTGTCGTCGAGTTCGCGTTCGATGCGCTCGTTGGCGCGGTGGAAGAGATTGACGGTCGACCACAGCAGGTCCTCGAGGTCGGGTTCGAGGCGGGTTTCGCTCAAGCTCGCGATGAGGGCATCGAAGATGTCGGCGACGGCGGCAGCGACGATACGGGCGTCGGGCATCGGTCTCGGGTCGGGTTCGTCCTGGAAGGGACGATAGCCGTGAAGTTGGAGTTCGGTGAGGACGTGATCGGTCGGGGATGTGGCGTGCGGCGGCTCGTGGTCTGTCTCGTTGTGCTCGATCGTCATGGCGGCTTTCCTTGGTCGGATTGGTCGCGCTCATCGCGGCCTTCATGGCGACGAAAGGCGGCGGGCGGTCCGGACCTGCACCGCGGAGCGCAGCGAAGCGGCCGAAGCAAAGCGGAGGATGGCGGGAGCCGGCTATTTTGATTCGCGATGTAAAGCGCCCCTTGGGGGCGCGACGGAAAATAGTCGGCGGACGCCATTGCGTGGCCGGACCGCTTGCCGCAGGGTCGCCCTCTCAAGAAGGCCGTGAGCGCGGCCCTCTCCGACGACAGGAGAAGCTCCGGGATCGACGGCGCGTCGTCAGGGCGGAGTACCGACCTCATCCCCTATTCCGGTCCGGACGCTCGTACTCAAGAACCGGACCACGTCTTCAGGGGCGAGCTGGATTCGCAACGCTGCACGTAGCGCGTTGATGTCGAAGTTCCGCAGATCCTCGTTGAAATCTCCACACTGCGGCGATAGCACTATCGCCTCAATCGCGGCCATCTGCGCTCGGTCGATCAAGCGTGTTCACCGCGCCATCGCCGGCCGGATCGTCGTCACGGACGATATAGAGACGGCGTAGCGCTGCCGGAAACAGGATGGCTGCGAGATGCGCGGCCGAGAGTGCTGCGACCATCGCCATGCTAGGTATGACGCAACGGAGCGACAGCATGGTCTCGATGCCCTCGCCCGCCGCCATCACGTCGCTTGCCGGACCGAAGCGGACCGCGTGCCCGAGAAGGTGACCCATCGCCCGGCGTGGGGTATCGACCGGCGCCTTGTCGCGCCCGGACGGATCGAGCCATGTGCGATGCGCGCCGGTGATGCGGCCCTTCAGGTCGGTCACAGCCGCGATCATTGCGGGCCAGGTTTCAGTCGGCGCGTCCGCCTCGGGACGATAGTAGCAGCGTGGATGGAATCGCAGGCTGCCGACGCCATGCAGGTCAGTGATGCCGCGTCCCCGCAGATAGGTTTCCACGACTGTTCCGGCAATCGGCTTCGACATGGCGAACAGACGCCGTGCCGATTCCGGCGAGCCGGTCGGTACCGAAGCTAGACGCGGTCGGCGGTCGGACTCCGGCTCGGATCGCGGCAAGCTCAGGAAGCGTCGCGCCTCCTCGGTGACATCGTGGAAATCGACCAGGCCGCAGCTTTCTCTGATGACGTCGAGCAGGTCGCCGTGCTCGCCGTTTGCCGCGTCGGTCCACTTACCCGCGGGCCGCTTGCCGGTGTCACCGCCTTTCAGGTCGGACGAACATCGAGCGGCCGGTGGTGTTCCTGACATCGCCGACCTGCCAGTAATTGCCAACGCGACGTCCGTTGGAGAGATAGTGACGGCACACCGCCTCGGCCTCGCGCGCGAGGCGATGTGCCAGCTCCGCCGCATTGAGCGGCATGTCACGCCACCGCCCGATCGGCGATGCGCACAACCGGATAGCGCTCCAGCACCTTGGCGAGGATCGGCCGAGCCAGTCGCATCGACTGGCACAAAGAAGCGCAGCTTCCAGGAGATGATCTCGCTGAACAGACCGTAGACACGCAGCCGGTCGCGCATCGTCTCGGTGAAGCCGGTCAATTCGATGCGGTCGGCACCCATCACGCGGACACGGCGAAGCTGGAGCGTCTCCGTGAGATCGACGATTATCTTGCCATCCAGCAATGCCGTGAAGGCGGCATCGGGCGTGAGGTTTGGCGTACCGGCTTCGGTTGCGGCCACCACCCACGCGAGCGAAACCTTGCGGCCGATGATGCGCTCACCAGTGTCGGTCTGCAGCCGATAGACCCGGGTCGATTCGTGCGGCAGACGCTTCCAGATCGGCAGCAGCAGTCCAGTGACCAGATAGATCGTGCTCGATTTGAATTCCGGAACTGTGACGAGCTCGGCCAGCCATGCAGCAGTAAAGCGCTCGCGATCCGCTTCGACCCAATAGCTCTCGGCCATCATCTTCAAGGACAGGGTCCGACGCTCCAAAGGCCGGATCAAGCGGACGCGCTGCTCGATCTCGCCATCATCGCGCATCAGGCTCGGCGCCGGGACCTGCACAGCGGCATGCCCGGACCGCACGTTATGGAGCAGAACAGCGCGACCATCGGAAAGATGATCCAGGGCTTCCTTCAGTGCCATGGGATGATTGCGCTCGCGCTGCGCAATTGTGAGCAGCCTGGTCTCTGCGCCGGTTGAGGGATGCGTGTAAATCGTGCGCCTGTCGATGACGACAAAACTCTCGGCGCGGAGCGTCTCCAGACCCAAGTCGTAGGTCCCGGACGCAACGGCGCCCTCGATCCGGGCGGTCGAGCAACTGTTCGAAGGCCGTGAACAGGACGTTCTGCAGGTCGATGGTCAGCGCCAGTGACCGGTTGAGGAATGTGGTGATCGGCGGCAACTCATCCCGCATGCCGTTGGCATCGACCAGCCTCAACCCGGTCGCGTCCTCGAACCTCTCGAGCGAGCAGCCTTCCACCTTGCCCCGGACCAGAAGCATATAGAGTTGTCGCAGACGCATCGCGCCCGTACTGGCTTTCGAGATTGTCCTCGGGACGGAACAGCCCCTGCCCGCCGGTCTGGCGCTGGCCGCGGGTAATGGCGCCGAGCGTATCGAGCCGGCGGGCGATGGTAGAGAGAAAGCGCTTCTCGGCTTTCACGTTGGTCGCGATGGGGCGAAACAGCGGCGGCTGGGCCTGGTTGGTCCTGTTCGTGCGGCCGAGCCCCTGGATTGCCGCATCCGCCTTCCAGCCGGGCTCGAGCAGGTAGTGCACGCGCAGGCGCCGGTTCCGGGCCGACAGTTCGGCGTGGTAGCTGCGCCCGGTCCCGCCGGCGTCCGAGAAAACGAGGATGCGCTTGATGTCGTCCATGAACGCCGCGGTCTCGGCGAGATTCGCCGAGCCAGCGCGGTTCTCAACCGTCAACCGATCATTCTTACGGATAATGCGGCGAGAGCGCCCGGTGACTTCGGCGACCATGTCGGTACCAAAGCGCTGCACGATCTGGTCGAGGGCGCCGGGCACGGGCGCGAGCGACGCGAGTTTCTCGATCAAACGGTCGCGCCTTGCGACGGCTTCCCTGCTCTCGACCGGCTGGCCGTCGCGATAGACGGGCCGGGACGAGAGGTTGCCTTCGGAATCGGTGAAGGGCTCGTAGAGCTGGACCGGGAAGGAATGGGCGAGATAGTCGAGCACATATTCGCGGGGCGTGATGTCGACCTGGACGTCGCCCCACTCGGCGGTGGGTATCTCGGCAAGTCGGCGTTCCATCAGCGCTTCGCCGGTCGAGACGATCTGGATGACGGCGGCGTGTCCTTGCGTAAGATCGCGCTCAATCGAGCGGATCAAGGAAGGCGTCTTCATCGATGTGAGCAGATGGCCGAAGAAGCGCTGCTTCGCGGATTCAAACGCCGAGCGGGCGGCAGACTTCGCCTGAGCGTTCAAGGTGCCGGTCTCACCGGTGATATTCGCCGCGCGCATCGCCGCGTCGAGATTGTTATGAATGATGCTGAACGCGCCCGCGTAGGCGTCATAGATGCGGATCTGCTCCGGCGTGAGCTCGTGCTCGATCAGCTCGTATTCGACCCCATCATATGAAAGCGAACGCGCTGCATAGAGACCGAGCGCCTTCAGATCGCGCGCAAGCACCTCCATCGCCGCAACGCCGCCCTCCTCGATCGCCTCGACGAATTCGGAACGGGTGGCGAACGGGAAGTCTTCGCCGCCCCACAAGCCGAGCCGTTGGGCATAGGCGAGGTTGTGAACGGTCGTGGCGCCGGTTGCGGAGACATAGACCACACGCGCATTGGGCAAGGCGTGCTGGAGCCGCAGGCCCGCACGCCCCTGCTGCGAGGCGGCCTGCGGACGATTGCAAGCAATCGCCTTGAGGTCGCCGCGCTCGCCCTTTCCACCTGCGGCATTCTGCATCGCGTGGCTCTCGTCGAAGACGACGACCCCGTCGAAATCTGCGCCTAACCATTCGACGATCTGCCGGACACGCGAAAGCTTCTCGCCGCGCTCGTCGGAGCGCAGCGTAGCGTAGGTGGTAAATAGGATGCCTTCCGACAACCGGATCGGCGTGCCCTGGCGGAAGCGCGAAAGCGGCGTGACCAGGAGCCGCTCCATGCCAAGCGCGGACCAGTCACGCTGCGCGTCCTCGATCAGCTTGTCGCTCTTGGAGATCCAGACCGCGCGACGGCGGCCCTTCAACCAGTTGTCGAGCAGGATACCTGCGACCTGGCGGCCTTTTCCCGCGCCGGTGCCGTCGCCCAAAAACCAGCCACGGCGAAAACGGACGGCATTCGACGCATCGTCGCGGGCGGCGGCTACAACGTCAAACGTCGCATCGACCGTCCAGGAGCCCGCGAGAAAAGCCGAGTGCGATTCGCCGGCGTAGATCACGCTTTCGAGCTGGGCGTCCGACAACAGGCCGTCAGCGAGCAAGTTTACCGCAAGATGCGGTCGATACGAGGGCTTCGGTGGCGCGACCGAGGCCATTGCCGCCGACTGTACGAGCTTTGTGGGATGGGCCAGCGATCCGGGGATTCGGATCGATTGCAGCGCGTATTCTTCGTAAAGCGCATCAGTAAGCTGGGCGCCTTCCGGCGGCGTCCAGTCGACCGTCTCGTATGCGAGCGGTGCGCCTTCTGGCGCCGAGAGCCTTGCAGTAGACCGCGTCGCAAGAGCGCCGGCCGTTCGCGGGATCGTGGGACGCCGAGTGGAGTCGACCATGACTCGGGCGACGACCGGCAACCTGGGAGGAACGAGCCTGGTCACCCAATCAAGCAACGTGGCGACATCAGCCGCCATGCCGGGCGAGACGGGAAAGATGTTGGGATCGACCGCGGGCTGCTTGTCGATCACAAGCAGCCGGGTATCGGTATGGGTTCCATGCCTCGCATAGACAGCGCCGTCGATGGCCGCCGAAAACACGACACGACCGCACTCCTGCAGACGGACGAAGGCGTCGGTCCACGCAGGATGATCCGGCGCAAAGTCTGCACCGGTAATGGCGACCAAACGCCCACCGTCGCAAAGACGCGCCAGCGCCGAAGCAACGTGCCGGAAAGCCGTGTCGGCCATGCGTCGGTCGACATTTGCCATCGCGGAGAACGGTGGGTTCATCAGAACCACGCTCGGTGCAACTCCGGGGTGGAGATGGTCGTCGATCTGCGCCGCATCGACGCGGGTGACCGCGACGTTCGGGAAAAGGTCATCAAGCAGCCCGGCTCGGCCTTCAGCGAGCTCATTGAGAACAAGTGAGGCACCGGACATCTCGGCCAGAATAGCGAGCAGCCCAGTGCCGGCGGAGGGCTCCAGCACGAGGTCAGTCTTCGCGATGCCGGCAGCGGTGCAAGCGACGAAACCCAGGGAGATCGGCGTCGAGAATTGCTGGAGTGCGTCGCTCTCCTCGGAGCGACGGGTGTGGGTCGGCAGAAGTCTCGCGACTTTGGCCAGCATCGAGAGCAATGAAGCCGGCGATTCCGCTTTCGCGCGCATGGAGGGGCCGTATTTGCGAAGGAAGAGAACGGTGGCGGCCTCACAGGCGTCATAGGCGGATTTCCAATGCCAGGCGCCGGCGGCATCTGAGGCGCCGAAGGCAGCCTCCATCGCGCCACGCAGGACGGCGGCGTCGATGCGACGGCCGCGTTCGAGATCGGTCAAAAGTTGCCGTGCAGCTCTGACGATAGCTGAGGTGAGAGCTGTGGCGGCGCGCATCGAAAATGGAGCGGCGGCGGTGCCGCTGAGAAGAGATTCGGTCATGGCAGGATTTCTCGGGAGAGCGGGGCACGGGCGAGCCGGCCGGCGCTCTCTCTGGACCGCGCCGGCTCAAACCCGGCCCAGCCGGTCTCTCCCTCTCCTTGCCTGGAGCGGCGGTTCGACCTATCTTACCTTCGTCTTACCGAGGAGAACCGGATGGCTGCCGACAAGCCGACCACAACCGTCTCGACCAAGGGCCAGGTCATCCTGCCCAAGGCGATCCGTGAGGAACGCCGCTGGCGGGCGGGCACGCGGCTTACCGTCGAGAGCACGCCGGACGGGGTGCTTCTGAAGCCGGCCTCGCCATTCCCGGCGGCTAGGCCTGCAGACGTCTTCGCGTCGTTGCCTTATCGGGGCAAGCCAAAGACCTTGGAAGAGATGGACGCGGGCATCGCCGCGGAGGCGCGGCGACGCCATGCTCGCGATTGATACTAATCTGGTCGTTCGTTACCTGACCGGCGACCATCCCCAGCAATCGGCGAAAGCCAGGGCCGTTATCGACGGCGAGGAAGTGTTCGTCAGCACGACGGTGATGCTCGAAACCGAATGGGTGCTGCGCAGTGCGTATGGTTTTGACGCCAAACGCGTATGCAAGGCGCTCCGGGGCCTCTGTGGGCTTCCCAATGTCGCGCTCGAGGATCCCGAGTTGGTCGCGTTCGCGCTGGATGGAATGGATGACGGCATGGATTTTGCCAATTCGCTCCACCTGGGGCGGGCGGCATCCTGCGACGCCTTCCTGACGTTCGATCAGCGATTGATCAGATCGGCGAAGGTGATGGGTTTGGCAAAGGTGCGATTGCCGTAAACCGGCTTCGCGCTACGCGACCATCGGCGTTGGCACCATCTTGCGCATATGGGCGCAGGATAGCGCCATCAGTCAGGCCGTCGGCGAGCCGTGGATGCGGTCGTCGTCGAACGTGACGTCCTCGATCAATGCCTGCCGTGCGTCTGGAGTGACGCTGTCGATGAAGGCAATGACGCCTTCGCGCCGCTCGTCGATCTCAATGTGTTCGGGATGCGCTCCCGACCTCATCGCAGCCGTGGCGGCGATCTTCGCTACCTCAACCGCCTTCGCGTCAGTATCGGGCCTCGATCGTGAAGCCATCATAGGCGCGCAGCCAGAACGCGATCTTGACGAAGTATTCGGTCATGAGTCACCTCCAATTTTGGTACGTGTCAGTAAGAGATCACGCATGGCATGCCTCCCGGATTCGGCGCGCGAGATCGTCGGGCCGGTTGAGAAGATCGAGAGAGGTGAAATTGTTTGGACCACCGCAATAGTCCTTCCGTCCCTTGCAGGTCCGGAACAGGATGCTGCTGTCGTGTCCCATCGCTGATTGGGATACCTGCACATAAAGGTGGTCGCTGTGCAGGGTGATCTCACCGGAGACCGCGATGCCGGCCAGATTCGAGCGCAGGTCATACGAGCCGGGCTCAAGGCCGAGCACTGTTGCAAGGCGGCGAAGCCGGGACCGGGCGCGGAAGTGGAAGCGGCGCTTGGCGGCGTCATCATAAGCGACCGGCGCACGAAAATTGAAGGGCTTGGAAGTTCGGGCCATGAGCGAAAACTCCGAGAGCTGATCGAGCCATCCCGGCCGCGCGCTCTCATCGCGTGCCGGGCTCGCCCCCCGCCCGGCCCGCCTCTTCCTCTGATCTCGGCTTCATGCCGCGGCCTTGACCGCGCGCCACCACGCGATGCGCTCCTCGCGCGTGGCGTTGGCGAGCCGCAGCAAGAGATCGCCGTGGCACGCTCGCGGCGCGCAGAAACAGACGAGATCGTGCCCGCGCAGTTCGTCGAGCGCGCGCAGCAAGTGGTGCCGGTCGGCGAGCCACCGCTCGTATTTCGCGATGACGGTTGCCCGATCGCCGTCCTGGCCGATCCGGAACGGATTGCCCCATTGGCTACAGCGACCGATGTAGGTGGCGCCGCCTGGATTGATTTTTTTGAGAACCTTCCACATCGCCTGTTGCCTCCCGCTCCTTCGCGTTGCGTCGGAATGGCAGCGGGCGCGGTCGAGCATCGGCTGTCACGCGAGGCGCTTTTCGCCGAAGCGGGAACGGCTTGCCCGTTGACATCAGATGCGCCGCGCCCAGACAGGACCCCGACGCAACGTTGATCGGGGGACGTCGGCGGGTACAGGGTTCTCAACGAAACATCACGGGGTTGCCAGTCGGTGTCACGTGTCGCAATGCGGTGCTGCGGCTGGTCGAGGAGATGGACTCGGCCATGAAGATGACCTCGGCATGGTGCCGCAGCGCGCGGTGCCGAAAATGCGCGACGAATGCTTTGCTGGCGTCGAACCAGCTAAGGATCGCCAGATCGTCATCGACCTCCCCCCATCTCCTCACCGAGGACAGCGAATGATGATACGGATGTGCCATCGCCCCCTCAGAATACATGCTGGGTGTATTCTGAGATTTCTATCCGCTCATTGAAGTTGAGCGTGATCGTCCGCTCGGCAACGGCGAAGACGAAGTCGCCGTAGGCACCCAGGTTGCTTTCCCACCCGGTATAGGTCTGTTGGAGAAGATCGTAGACCAGCGTCTCAATCGCATCCGTGACCGACAGGGTTTCGCGGACGACGACTGGGTTCCCCAGTTCGACGCGCGCGATCTCGATGTTGATGAGTCGGATATCTGCGTCACCGCCTTCGCCGTCGATGACGGCCTCCTTGATTTGCCCGTTGCCGGCATAGCCGTTGAAAGTAACCTCCACGGTATCGATGCGAGCGCCGGCGAGCGCATCGAACAACGCGGTCCTGTTTTCTGAGAGAGTGGATTTGCATAGTCTGACGAACTCCTGGTCTCGCACGAGCCAGGAGGCAGAATCGAAACCCGAGGCGGGTGCTGAGATGTCGTCGGTCATGATGCGCTCCCGAAACAATGAAGCCCGGCTCGTTGGCCGGGCGTGAGAGATGAAAGGACGCGGCGAGGGGCTTGCGGGGCGGCGTCTGCCGCCCCGCAGCAGTGGGTTATTCGGCGGCGACTTGCGCTGGCTCGTTCTCGCCAGCGTCATTCGCCTGTCCCTCGTCGCCGGAGAGAAACTCGGGCAGCGGTCCGGCTGGGTCATCGGTTACGTCCGACAGCGCATGCACCTCGGAGAGCCGCAATGGCTCGGGGAGCCAGCGAGTATCCGCGAGCAGGCGCTCGGCTTCCTTGGCCATCTCGCTCTTCTTGAGGTGGTCGATGAGCTGCGCCGCGGCCTCGCCCTTTGCCTCACGAACCGCTTCGAGGATGCGGCTCTTGGTGACGCGGCCGAGATAATTGGCGACCGTCGGTCGCCAGCCAACCTCCGCCATGTCGAGATTGACGGCTCGCGCCAGGCGATCCGCCTGATCGAGGCGACGCTGCAGGCCATGGGCGGTCACGCCGGAGCCGCCATAGCGGTCGACCTTCTCGAACAGCGCATTGACGCCGAAGCAAGCGCAGTGGGCGAGCAACGACAGGCGGCTGGCGTCGTCAAGTGCGGTGAGCCAGTCCCACAACGCCTGTTCGTCGGCCGGCATATCTGCCTTCCAGGCCGCATGCCGATCCGCGACGGACTTCGCCGACGCGCTCTCCTTCAGATCCGGCGTCTGGCCGGGAAGCTGGACATGGCGCACGCCGGCTTCAAGACATCCCGGCGTGTAGGTCTGATAGAAGGCATCCACACAGATTTTGTGCAGAAGCGCGGTCATCGCGACCTGCGGATGGGAAGCGACCGCATCGCGCAGCGCCAGCGTGCGGTGCGCGGTCAGCTCCATGACGAGCCGGTCGGGCAACGGCCGGATGGCATCATCATCGTCTTCCTCCTCGCCCGCGCCCGCCTGCCCTTCGACCGTGATCGTGGCGCGCTGGACCGGTGGCGCGCCCTGGTCACCACCATTGGCGTCAGACGGTGCCGCGCCGGTTTCGGGATCGGGCCCTGTAATCGCCGCAACCAACGCGGGCTCGTCCTCGCGGCGGACATAGCCCCGCTCGACCTGCAAGGCGCCCTCGCCATCGATGCTGACAAAGGCGCCGGCGTGAGCGATTTCGGCCGACTCGAAGACGTCCGCCCGGTTCTCGAAAGCCGCGAGCGCCTCCTCGAGTTCGCCAAGACGCGCATCGACCTCGTCCGGCAGTTCGTCGGCGTCTTCATATTTTGCATGAAGCGCGTCGCATTCTGCCTGGAGGGTATCGAGGCTCGTCTGCTCCTCGGAGGTCAGGTCGGCCGGTATCCCTGCGAGCCGACGGAGCCCGTGGTCATGGCCGTAGGGAAAGCTGGCCGCGACATCGATCCACTTCCAGCCTTCAGCCGCGATCGTCTCAGCTTCCATCCTCAGCCTGTCGGCGACAAGACGCTCGAGCAAAGCGACGTCCTCGAGCCAGCCGCCGCCGTCCTCTTCGAAGAGATCGCGCAGCACGCGGCCGCCCGCCGCCTCATAGGCCGCAAGGCCGACGAACCGCGCGCGTTTGTCGGAGGCCCGCACCGCGCGCTCGGTCAGAAGGCGCCTGATCTGGTACGGCTCGTCATAGCCCGATCTGTTGACGTTCTCCCAGACCTGTTCCTGTCGAGCGTGATCGTCGGTGACGGAGAACGCCATCAACTGCTCGAGCGACATGCCGTCATCGGCGTAGACGTCGAGCAGCTTCGGGGAGACGGCTGCGAGCCGGAGGCGCTGTTTCACCACGTTGATGGAAACGAAGAAGATGGCCGCGATATTCTCCTCGGAACGACCTTGCTCGCGCAGCGTCTGAAATGCCCGAAACTGGTCGAGGGGATGAAGTGCGACACGATGCACATTTTCGGCGAGCGAGTCTTCTTCCGCGGTGATCTCGGTGCTGACGTCGCTGACGATGCACGGGACCGGTGCGGTCTTCGCCAGGCGCTTCTGCTTCACCAGAAGCTCGAGCGCACGATAGCGGCGGCCGCCGGCCGGTACCTCGAACATGCCGGTCTCCTGGCCTTCGGCGTCGAGGACGGGCCGGACATTAAGACTTTGCAGCAGGGACCGCCGTGCGATGTCCTCGGCGAGACCTTCGATCGAGATGCCAGCCTTGATCCTCCGGACGTTCTTCTGGCTCAAGACGAGTTTGTTGAAGGGAATGTCGCGCGACGGCGATAGCTTGATCTTCTGAACGGCCTTTGCCATGTCAGTTTCTCCTGAACGGGTGGCCGAAAGCCTCTCTCTCGACCTCCAACCCGTCAGTGCGCAAAACACAGCGCTCTGACTCTCACCTGAAGGGAGAGGCCAGGTTGGAGGACGAACCGACCGATCAGCTCCGGAAGGGGGGCGACCGAACCCGCCTGGCCGTGATGTGGTAAGGCGCTTCATCCCTGCGCCTCCACCACAGCGAAGCGCCGCCCTCTCACTCCGAGAGGGCAGCGCTTCGGAACCTGTGAATCGGAAAATCCCAGACGCACCAAGCCGGAGATCCAAAATCCCCGGCTTCGCGAAAATCACGCCACCCCGTCGAGCAGCTTCTTGACCTTGGCCTCCATGTCGAGGCGGGCATCCTGATGCGGCTTGTCGCGCGCGACGGCGGTGATGCCCTGCACGAAATCGAAGATGCTTTCAGGTGGGCGGCCTTCCTCCGCCAGCAACGTGTCGATCACCTTGCCTGTCTCGGCCTTGGAGAATCCGCGGCGGCGAAGAAACTCGATCCGATCCTCGTCGGTGCGTGCCACGATCCGCTCGCGGGCAGCCTTGATGCCATTGACGAAGGGCATGGGTGAGGAGTTGGCGAAGTTCAGCAGCGCCGGGGCCGCCTCGTGAGCAAAGCGGGAGGCGGCGTATTTGGAATGGCGGATGGTGATCTCCTCGAAATCCTCCACTCCCCACAGATTGCGATTTTGGCAGACTGCACGGAGATAGAAGCTCGCCATGCCGAGCGTCTTCGCCCCAACTTCCGAGTTCCAGCAATAGAAGCCTCGGAAATAGAGGTCTGGCGAGCCGTCCCGGAGGCGGCCAGCTTCGATCGGGTTCAGGTCATCGACCAGGAAAAGGAAAACGTCCCTGTCCGATGCATAGAGGGTCGTCGTGTCCTTGGAAATGTCGACACGGGGATTGTAGGTCCCACTTGACCAGTCGAGCACCCCCGGCACCTTCCACCGTGTATCGCCTGTGCCATTGCCGGCGATGCGCTGCACGGCCTCAACCAACTCGTGGTCGTAGATCCGCCCGTAGTCGGGGCCGGTGACGGCGCGAAGCTCGACGCGGCTATCCTCGGTCTCGAGCGTTTTGATCTGTTCGACGCGATTGGCGGTCAGGCCAAATTGCAGGTTGATGCCTGCGAGTGCGGCGGGGAGCTGCCGCAGGTAAGCCGCCGGAGCGCCGACCTGGCTTGCAAGCTGGCCGAAGCTCCAGTGGGTCGGCGCGACCGGCCTGTCCGAGCCCGGCAGCATCAGGGTCAAACGCTCGGGGTCGGCACGGCTTGCTTCCACATGGATGAGCGCGCTTTCGACCACGCGGGTCCGGCTGCGGTCCGTGCGAGCACGCACTGTGCGGGCCAGTTCGTCGAGCGACAGATAACGCTCATCCGCCGGACGGGAAAACCACTCCGAGGACACCCGACCGACGCGCTCGC
Source organism: uncultured Alphaproteobacteria bacterium (assembly GCA_963777475.1). Taxonomy (GTDB): domain Bacteria; phylum Pseudomonadota; class Alphaproteobacteria; order Rhizobiales; family Xanthobacteraceae; genus Bradyrhizobium. The sequence goes on along the minus strand of CAVZQX010000033.1, from coordinate 19,920 downwards.
CGCGGCTCACGTCCACCCTGTAACCGCCGCTGGCGTCGCGGCGCGCATCAAGAACCTGCATATTCATGGGAGCAATCTCCATGACGGGCGCCGGAAGACTTTCCTCCGGCCGTCAACCCGTCACGGCGAACCCCGCCCGCACTCTCACTCTGGCCGCTTCCATGTGCGCGGTACCGGCAGGGTCACCGGCGACGCCGCCGTCAGGGATGGAAGCCCGAAGGGCGAAAAACCGGCAAAGCCGGAGTTTCAGCGCAGCCGACAGCCCGGTCCCGGCAGGGAGACGCCCGCCTCCGTCGCACACGACGAACACAGCGCGATGGCTTCCGACTTCTTGGGCGATGATTATCAATTTGGCACGCGCACTTCGACCACGGTGCCCCGCTAACGTCGACCTGGGGTAGCCAACTCGGGGAGACGCCCATGTCGACCGAAGACTCCGAAGCGGCCGAGCCGACGCGCGCCGTCGCATACGTTCGGATGTCCACCGACCGTCAGATTTATTCGACCGAGAACCAGATGGACGTGATCGCCGCTTACGCGGCTCGCAAGAACATCGCAATCGTAAGGACCTACAAGGACGACGGCAAAAGCGGGCTCTTGCTGGATCGCCGGCCGGCGCTCAAGTCGCTGCTCGGCGACGTCATGCTCGGCAAGGCCGACTTCGACTGCATTCTCGTCTATGACGTCAGCCGCTGGGGCCGTTTCCAGAATAGCGACGAAAGCGCGCATTACGAGTTCATCTGCAAGGAGGCCGGCGTCCGGGTCGAATATTGCGCCGAGGATTTTTCAAACGACGGTAGCCTGCTCTCGAACGTGATGAAGAACCTCAAGCGGGCCATGGCGGCGGAGTACAGCCGCGAGCTATCCACCAAGGTCTTTGCCGCCCAATGCCGTCTCATCGCGAAGGGCTTCCGGCAAGGCGGTCCGGCAGGCTACGGCCTCCGCCGGCTGCTGCTCGACCAGAACGGACAACCAAAGGGCCTATTGGAGCCTGGTCAACGCAAGCACTTGCAATCCGACCGCGTGATCCTTCAGCCCGGCCCCGAGAGCGAGCTCGCGGTGGTCCGTGAGATCTTCCGCCAGTTTGTCTGCGAACAGAAATCGGAGTCGCTGATCGCCCAGGAGCTGAACCAGGAGGGCATTCTGAACAGGAAGGGGTACCCCTGGACGCACCAGTCGGTCCGCTATGTCCTCAACAACGAGAATTACATGGGCGTGAATGTCTACAATCGGAAGACCTGCCGGCTGGGAAGCAAGTTACGAAACAACTCCCCGAACCTGTGGGTCAGGGCTCCCTGCGCGTTTGAACCCATTGTCGATCCGGAAATTTTCGACAGAGCGCAGCGGCACCGCAAGCAGCGCCGAATAAAGCTTTCCAATCGCGAAATGCTCGCGCGCCTGGAATCCTTGTTGCGTGAAAAGGGCCGTCTCAGCGCAACGCTGATTGATGAGGCGGATTATTTGCCGGACAATTCCACCTACGCGCTGCGCTTCGGAAGTCTCAGGAATGCGTACAAGCTGATCAGCTACCGCCCCCGAACGAATTTCAGATACGTCGATCGCGGCGTGTTTCTTAGCGCCAAGATCAAGGAGGCGGCGACCGATCTGATCAAGCTTGTCGAACGAGGCGGTGGTTCCGCAGTGTTCGACGAAGCGGCGGAAATCGTCACCATCAACAGGGCGATCACGGTTTCCATCTATATCGCGCGCTGCATGCGCATTCCCGGCGGCGGGCTGATGTGGCGAGTCAATCGGCGACGATACCTGCGAGGGGATTGGATCGTCGCCCTCCGCCCCGACCTCCCTTTGCCGGACCATCATCGATTATCTCTTGTTACCGATATTGGGCTTTCCCAAGCAGCAAGCCGAATTCTCGAACAGAAATCCGGCGCGGCTGGCTGCCTGCCGTCACGATAGCGTGGCATCCCTGCTGCCGACCATATTGGGACCTGCGAAGGAACAGTACGTGCCGCTTGCGCCCCACAGCTCGACACGGTGTGGGAAAGCGAAAATTCTTCCCAAGCCCGGAAGAAGACGGACCTCGCTCCGTCGTTCAAATCGCCGGCGCGATATGAAGAACGACGGCCCAGTTGCCGGCCCCTGACGGTTCAAGCAGCCGCCCGCTAATCCGTCCCCCTCTTCGTGAGCCGGCCGCGAGCGTATCCCCTGGAAGTCGCGGCGTAGACATCGTTCAATTCTGCTTCCAACAGGCCTTTGGCAACGATCAGCGCACGGACGGCAGCATGAACGTCGCCATCGGGCCGCAGCGGTTGGTCGCTGTCGCCCGCCTATGATCTCAATCCGACCCCGACGGATCTGAAAGCGCGCATTCTCACCACGAATATCGATCTCGATGAAGGGACGTGTTCGCTCGATCTGGTCGAAAACGCCGCGGAGTATTTCGGCCTCGGGCTTCCGCAAGCGCGGACTGTGATCAAAGAAGTTGCCGCGGCTACGACGACGTGGCGAGTGGCGGCCAAGGTAGTCGGCGCTCGCCGGACGGAGATCAACCGGATGTCAAGCGCGTTCGAACATGATGATCTCACCCGGGCGCTCGCGCTCTGATCTACCGGGCGATTAGGTCGTAGGCTCCGCTGGGATCAAGTGTATCGAAGGCAGATAGAGCGTCGGGGTGCGCTTTCGGCCTTCAACCCAGGCATCGACGATACCGACCCACTCCTAGAGCAGATGGCGGCGCTGCTGCTCATATTCGGCCTTGTTGTACACCCGACGCAGTTTGCAAACGCGCGATCCGTCGCCATGCATTTGGCCAGCATCGGCGCGATGAGTTTTGAGGTATCGGCAATCGACTGCCCAGTTTCTCGCGCAAGCGCCTCGGCGTAAGCAAGCAGATCGCGATGCACGCTTGCGGAAAGGCCGGCGGTCAGCTTCACCGGCTGATCTTCAGTTGCCTACGCATCCGCCCGCGGCGTGCACGTCACGGCCATTTCCAACCCTTCCATTATGATTTTTGTTTTCAGCCGTTTGGGACTGAGCCGTCGCACGTGGTGCGCGCGTGTCGGGCCGCTCTAACCTCGGCTTATAGTCCTCCAAACTTCGGCGCGCGTTTGGCATTGAAGGCTTCGACGCCTTCCTTGAAATCTGCCGATTGGCGCAGGCGGCCGTAACAATGGCCCTCAAGCTCGATCGCGATTGCCAGTGTCGAAGTCCTCGGTGTCGTTCAAGAGTTTCTTGGCCGCGCGTTGAGCCAATGGCGAGAACGTGCGGAGTTCGTCGACAAGCTGGTCGGTCGCGCTCTCCAATTCGGCATCGGGCACGCACTCGGTGGCGATGCCCCATTCCTGGGCCTGTTTGCCGGGAATCCGCTTCGAGCGCATCACGATGTCCTTGGTGCGGGTGATGCCGATCATCTTCTGCAATCGCGCGGATCCGCCTGAGCCGGGAATCTGTCCGAGCTTCTGCTCCGGCAACGCGTAAAATGTCGTCTCCGACGCGATCCTGAAGTCGCAGGCCAGAGACAGTTCAAACCCGACGCCGAAACAATATCCGCGATTGGCGACGATCACTGGCTTGGCGCAGCGCGCAGGCGAGCCGATATTCCAGGCGAGCTTCGACACATGCTCCGGCGTGGCTTCCATGAAGCCAGCGATATTCCCGCCGCTGGAGAAATGCTCGCCTATCGATCTCACGACAATAATCCTGACGCGCGTATCCTCGTCCAGGGTTTCGAACACCAACCGAAGCTGATCGCGCTGTGGCATCGATACGATGTTGTAGGGCGGCCGGTTGAGAATGATATCGGCCCGCTCGTGAAGCTCGTCGATTTCCACCTGGAAACCGTCGAGTTTCACAAGACGTGGATCGGAAAAATTGATCGAAGAGGGCATTTTGGTTTTCCTTTCTTTTGCGGATTGAGGCCTATGCGTCAGGTGGCGGCCGGCGCTCGGCATCGTATTTGCCCGCGACCAGCAACCTGCGCAGCAGCTTTCCAACCGGCGATCTCGGGATAGCATCGACGAAGACAAATCTTCGCGGACGCTTGAAGCTCGCGAGTCCGGAATCCCTGCAGAATGCTTCGAGTTCGGCCTCGCCGACATATGCTGCTGCGCTTGACGAACGCGGCGACGATCTTTCCCCATTTCTGGTCGGCGAGCCCGACCACCGCCACTTCCGACACGGCGGGATGCAGCGACAGGCAGCTTTCGATCTCGACCGGCGATACATTCTCGCCTCCCGTGATGATCATGTCGTCGGTGCGGCCGGTTACGAACAGCTCGCCGTCCTTGTCCATGAAGCCGGTATCGCCGGTGAAATACCAACCGTCGCGCAGCGACTTGGCATCGGCGTCGGGACGCCTCCAATAGCCTTCGAACGATTCGTCGCCGGCCAGTAGTGCGATGATCTCGCCCTCCTCATCTGTCGATGCGAGGTCCGACGCCGAACGTGCGGCAAGCTTGACGACCTTGACGAGCTGGTTGATCCCGGCCTTGCCGGCCGAGCCCGGCTTTGCGGCCGCGTTTTGATTGACCGTGAAGGTGTAGATTTCGGAGCTGCCGTAATGATTGACGAACAGATCCGGCTTGAATGTCGAATTCAGTTTCTTCAGCAGGCCATCGGTCATCGACGCGCCGGCAAAGCCGAGTTTTCGTACGCTGGATGTATCGATCTTTGCAAGATCCGGATGATGAACCAGATCGTGGTAAAGTGTTGGCACCAGATAAAGGTTGGTAATTTTCTCGGCCTCGATGATCGCCAGTGCCTGCCTGGATCGAAGCGTGGAAGACATACGAAAGTGCCACCGATCAACGACATCGAGATCAAGGAGCGCACGCCCATGGTGTGATAGAGCGGCATGGCGCCAAGGGTACGCTCGTCGCGGCCGTACAGGTTTTGCGCCACATGGGCGATGCCGGCGGCGCGTTCGGCGCTAGTGACGGCGTGGCACGCCTTTCGGCCTCGACGTTGTTCCCGACGTATAGAGCATGATCGACCACGCGTCGGGACCCACGCGCGGCGCGACTTCTGGCGCTGGCGTCTCGGATCATCTGTCGAACGAAAATACGGCATGGTCGTCGTTCGCGACCCCGCCGACAACAATGCGGCGCAAATTGCGTGCGCGAACCAGCGCCGGTCGACCGCATCTGCGGAAACGCTTTCGTAGACGATAGCCTTGGATTCCGAGTTCTCGATGCAGAAATCGAGCTCGTCGGATTTCGCCCGCCAGTTGATCGGCGTGATTACAATTCCGGCGAACTGGCAAGCCCAATGGATTGTCGCAGCTTCCCATCGGTTTTGCAGCACGGTGACGATATGGTCACCGGGCCTCAAACCGAGATCGTCGAATGCGGCGACGACGGAAGATATCCGCGCATACCATTGCGCGTAGGTCAACCGCAGACTGGCGTCCACGATCGCGACGGCGCCCGGATCCCGCGCCACGCTGGCGATGAAACTGGTACCGAGATCAAGCATCTGTCTTCTCTGCGCTGACGATGGTTTGCCAGCAATTCCGCGGCGTCGAGCGCGGCGCGGATGATCGGGGTGTAGCCGGTGCACCGACACAGATGGCCGCTCAGGAGATCGCGTATCTCATCTTCGGTGGGCTTCGGTTGTTCACGAAGGTAATGATCGAGCGACATCAGGATTCCGGCGGTGCAGAAGCCGCATTGCAGCGCGTGATGGCGCTTGAAAGCGTCCTGCAGGATACTTAGCCGATCGGGGGCGGGCGCGAGACCTTCCACGGTGCGGATGTCGCAGCCGTCGATCTGCACCGCGAGCGTCAGGCAGGCGCGGGTGATCATTCCGTCCACGGTCACGGTGCAGGCGCCGCAGACGCCGTGCTCGCATCCGACGTGAGTGCCCGTGGCGCCGATCTGTTGACGCAGAAAGTCCGTCAACAGCATGCGGGGTTCGGCTTCGCCGTGGACGATGCGCGCCGTTCAACTTGAACCCGATCCGGTGTCGCTCGGCTGACTTCAGGCGCGTCATTGCAGCACCTCCCGGACAAGGTCGCGACCGATCAGCCGGACGAGATCGCGGCGATAGCGTGCCGTCGCATGGACGTCGTCCCGCGCATCGAGTTCGTGGGCGAAAGAATTCAGGGCGTCGTCGAGCGCACTGCCATCGAGGCGCGGCCAGTCGCGCACCGCGGCCATGTCCGCCACGCCGCCGACGGCGAAGCGGACGCCTTCCTTGTTGGCAACCGCCGCGCAGGCGACGATCGCAAAGTCGCCGTGACGCCGCGCGACTTCGCGGAACGCGCATCTCGCGCCGCCGAGCGGACGGAAACGAAACCGCTTCGATCATTTCGTCATCGGCGCGCGCGGTGGACATCATGCCGGTGAAGAACTCCGCGGCCGCGATCTTTCGGCGCTTCTTGGCCGTGCGCAGATGCACGTCACCGCCGAGGGCCAGAAGCACAAGCGGCATTTCCGCGCTAGGGTCCGCGTGGGCGATCGAACCGCAAATCGTCCCGCGGCTGCGGGTCTGAACGTGCCCCGTCCATGGCAAAGCGAGCGCGACAAGCTTCAATTTCTCGGCAAGCGAGGGCCAGCTCAGCAATGCCTGCTGCCTGACTCCCGCGCCGACGGTCACGGCTCCGGCCGTCGCGTCGATCCGGTCGAGCTCCTTCAGCCGCATGATGTCGATCAGGACCTTTGGCTTCGCCAGGCGTGTGTTCAACATCGCCATCAGCGACTGGCCGCCCGCGATGATCCGGGCGTCGCCGCCTTCCGCGGCCAAAACCGCGAGCGCTTCGTCGAGTGTTTCCGCGCGGACATAGTCGAAGGGAGCCGGCTTCATGACGGCCCCCCGAACAAGGCGCGCAGCCTGCCCAGCAGCGACGGCCGGGCTTGCGCCGACGCACCGCCGGCCTGACGGGCCAGAGCCTGCAAAGAACTGTCCGATGATGACGCGCGCCGCCCCGTCCAACAGGCGGCCGCCAATGCTCGCGACCTTGCCCCCGATCGCCGCGTCGTAGTCGTAATGCACCACCGTGCCGGCATTCTCGGGCATCAGCGTGATGCGGCCTTCGCCATTACCGAATCCAAGAGCCCCTTCGGCGAAGCCGCCCAATGTCACGGCCCGCGGCGCGTCCAGGTCGGACAGCTTGACTTCCGCGCGGTAGCGGCCCTTGACCGGCCCGATCCCGATCGTGACATCCGCGCGAAAATGCGTGTCGGAGATTTTTTCCACGCCGTGACAACCGGGAATAACGGCTTGAAGCGTCGCCGGATCGAGCAGCATGGCCCACACCGCCTCGGGCGGCGCGGCCACCTTCGTGCTGCCTTCACCGCGGAGCTGACGGCCGCCCTTGGCGGCTCTTCGGCGCATGCCAGTGCGACGCCCGGCAGGCGGCGGCGGTTCGGCGCCGCGGACGATGTCGGCCAGTTTGGCGGGAACCAGCGGAAGCTCGACGTCCTTGATGCCGAGCGCGTCGGCGACCGCATTGGCGATGCAGACCGGCGTCGACATGCAGTTGCCCTCCCCGACGCCCTTCGATCCGAGCGGCGTGAACGGCGACGGCGTCTCCATATGAAGGATGACGGGATCCGGGACTTCGGCTGTGGTCGGCAACAGGTAGTCGGCGAACGTGCCGGTCAGAAAGCTGCCGTCCTCGGCGTAGGCGTATTCTTCATAAAGCGCCGCGCCCAAAGCCTGCGCGAACCCGCCGCGGATCTGTCCATCGACCATTCCGGGATGAAGGATAGTCCCGCAATCGTGCATCGTCACGTAGCGGTCGATCCGCGTCATCAGCGTCGTGCGATCGATTTCGACGCCGCAGAAATCGAAAATAAATCCGTAGCAAAGCGACGAGTTGATGCGGTCCTCGTCGTCCGGCGGCGTGAGTTCAGGCGGCGTCCAGAACACGGTCTCGCGAATCGTCTGCTGGACGTCGTCGGGCAAGGTGCCGCGGCGCCCAATGGCTCAGCGCGGCCAGTCGCGAGAATGCCAGTCTGTTGTCCGGGTTTCTCCGCGAGCTCACGCTGCCGTTTTCGAACACGATGTCGTCCGACATCGGTATTGAACTGGCTCGCGGCGACGCGCGCCAGACGCGCTGCGATGCGTTCGGCCGCGAGCTTCGCGGTGCCTGCGACCGCCGCGGCGAAGCGGCTTGCATAATTGCCGGACGCGATCGACCAGGCGTCCTTCGCGGTATCGATCTCGGTATTGACCCTGACGTCCGCAGGCGTGAGGCCGAAGACGTCGGCCACCACTTGCGCCAGCACGGTCCGATGCCCCTGACCTTGCGGCACCGACGCGACGTGAACGGAAATACTTCCAACGGGGTCGAGGGCCACGGTGGCCGTGGCCTGCGCCCCGTTTTTCGGCCCGGCCTTTTTTCGCTCGGCCGCCGTCAATACGGTCGTGATATAACCCATGTTCGAAACGCTGGGCTCGACAACCGCCGCATAGCCGATCCCGTAAAGTCTGCCTTCGGCTCGGGCGACATCGCGGCGCGCCTTTAGCTTTTCGAGCGCGCCTCCTTTGACGCCGCGCGCAATCGCCTGCTGGTAATCACCGGAATCCAACAGCGCGCCCGCCGCCGTCCGATAGGGAAACATATCGGCCGGGACGAGGTTTCGCTTGATCACATCCAATGGATCGAGCTTGAGCTCGACGGCGATGCGCTGCATCAACCGCTCCAGTGCGAAATAGACCTGCGGCCCGCCAAATCCGCGGTTCAGCCCCGTGGGCGTCTTGTTGGTGACAACGACCCGATTTCGCACCGCCAAGTTCGCAATGTCATAAGCGCCGGTCAGGTTGCCGTGCATGCGGTAGAGCGTGGCGGGCTCCGGCGCACGCAAATGCGCGCCGCAATCTTCCACCTGGTTCCAGTCGAGCGCCGAGATCTTGCCGTCGGATGCGACCGCGGCCGACAACAGGGTGACGCGGTTGGTTGCGGATACGGAGGCCGCAAGGTGCTCGAGACGATCCTCGATCCACTTGACCGGACGTCCGACGGCGCGCGATGCGGCGGCAACAAGTACAATGTAGGGAAACACGCCCTGCTTGACGCCGAAACTGCCGCCCGAATCCGGCGGGGTCCGCAGTCTGACGCGATTGCCCGGCACCTTCAGGGCCCGCGAGATCACCGCGTGAATGCTGAACGGGCCCTGAAAATTCGCCAGGATATCGAAGGCGTCTTCGGCTGCGTCGTAGTCGGCAACGACGCCGTAGGTTTCGATCGGCGTACATGAATTTCGAGGGTATCCGATGGCGATGGAAATCCGGTGTTCGGCTTCGGCGAATGCGCGCTCCGGATCGCCATACCGAAAAGTCCGGTCACTTGCGACGTTGCCGCCAAAACCATCGTGAAGCACCGGCGTCTCGGGCAACGGCGCTTTGAGAGGATCGATATTGGCCCCCAGCGCGTTGTACTGGACCTCGATCAAGTCGACCGCATCCTCGGCCTTGTATCGGTCGGACGCGACGACGACGGCAACGGGTTCGCCGACATACCTCACCCGCCCCACCGCGATCGGCCAGCATTCGACCGGCGCCTTGACGCCGACGACGAGGCTGGTTGTCAGGGCCTTGATATCGTCGCCGGTCAGCACCGCGACAACGCCGTCTGCGCGCCGCGCGGCCTCGGAATCGATCGAGAGGATATCCGCATGAGCATGCGGCGAGCGCAGGATCGCGGCGTATAGCGTGCCCGGCCGAACGCCGAGGTCATCGATGAAGCGGCCACGGCCCGTCAGCAGAGCGGCGTCTTCAACCCGCGCAATCGATTGGCCGACCCAACGGCGAGCCGCCTTGCTCCCGGCTATTGCTGGGCCTGCCGCATGCGGCATCCGAAGACCGTCCTCCCATCACGCTCTGTCGACGTATGGGAAGGACATTTTTCAGCAAGGTCGAAGGGTCGGCCATACCCTGCGCTCTCGCGACTTGCCAATTCGTCTCATTTCTTCATATTGCAGAGCAGCATCAGCTGGCCAGGCGCGATACCTGCCGGAACTCGCTCGGCGAAACGCCGGCATTGTTGCGGAAAAAGCGGGTGAAGTGCGCCGGGTCGGAAAACCCAAGCTGGGCGCCGATCTCCCCGACAGGGACATCGTGATTCAGGACGGCCTCCATCGCCCGCTCCATGCGAACCACGTTGAGATAGACCTTCGGCGGCAAGCCGATGGAGGACTGAAATAACCTGAAGAAATGCGCGCGCGAAAGACCGGCTTGTTTCGTCAGCGTTTCGATGTCGGCTTCGCCGCCGGCGTTGCAACGGATGTATTCCGCCGCGCGTCTGATCCGCCGATCGCATGCCGACACGTTCAATTCGCGGATCGATCTCGGAAAGCTCTTCCAGGGAGTGAAGCGCTCAATCACCGCGATCATCAATTCCGACAACAATGCTTCGTGTTCGGCCCGGCATTCGCGGGCGTGCCATCAGGTCGGATGCGAGATCCATCGTGAGCTTGCGGATGCGCGGCGACACCTCGCCATGGGGATGGCCGAAAAACCCGGGCGCGCCGCTCGCCGCCCAGCCGGGACGGAAAGCCTTCAGCCATGAGGGCTCGACGTATAGAGCGAGAATGAGCGTTCGCGGGCGCGCGGGATCGTGGACATATGAATGCGGCTGCCAGCCGTCGACCAGCACCGCCACGGAATCGGTAAGGGGATGGACGCGGTCGCCAACGACGAATTGGGTATCGGCGCCTTCCACCTTGAGAAGGACGTGACAATGCGGGTGCGCGTGACGGACCAGCGAGCAGTCCATGTCGAGCAGCGCGACCCTGCCGAAATTGCCATGAACGATACGCAGAGCAGTCGACATGCTTGCCTCCCTGTCAGGCGTTGGACTTCCAGGGAATGAGCCTACGCTCGATCTCGTCGAGGACGACCGAAAAAATGAAGCCGAGAACCGCAATTACCAATAGCCCGACATGCATTGTGTCAACGGTCAGCACCTGCCAGGCGTTCCAGATCATAAATCCGATGCCGTCGTTGGCCGCGACCATTTCGGAGATCGCGATCAGGATGAGCCCCATCCCGGCCGCCAGTTTTACTCCCGCCATGATCGAACGCAGCGCACCCGGCAGGTAAAGGCCGCGAGGCAGTTGGCGGTTTTTACCGGCGACCTGTGAGCCAGTTCACAAAATCAACATGCCGGCAGAGCTAATAATTGCCAAATAGAGATTGGCTCGCTTTGATTGCAGCCTGATCGAAGCTGGGTCAGCCGCTTCGATCAATTTATGCGGTTATTTTGGAAGCAGTGAGTGTTCGACCAGGTAGCTTAGTTCAAGGTACGCTACCGTGCAGCAGAGTTTGAGGGGGTGTGTCGATGGCATCCAACATTCCCGAACCGCTGACGCAATGCGGGTCGCAGGATCGCTATTCGCCATTCGCCCGTTCGGTAGGGCACTTCATCCGATCAATACGCCTCGCCTCGCATATGCTCATTTATCGAGTGTCGTGCTTTTTTCTCTGTCATCTTTGGCTCTTTAAATTCGGCTTTGGCCTCCTGCGACGCTTTCGGCCGGTATTCATCTTCAAAAAGCTCGTTGTCGTCACCAGGGCCCGCGAGATTCGCGAGGTGCTTCAGCGCTTCGACGACTTCACCCTCGGCGACTTCATTGATCCGGGAATGCCATGGGGCACGTTTCTCATGACGGTCGACTGGCGCCAACAGCACGCGCAGGAACGGCAGTTGCTTCAGGGCGCCGTCGATCCGACCGACGTCGACAAGATCAGAGCGATAGTCGACGCCCGATGTCGCCGCCAGATCAATACGGCGGGTGGACGGATTGATGTGGTCTCCCAGCTACTCGAACCCGTCGCGGTCGATATCGCCAAGGAATACTTTGGCGTTCCTCCCTTGGCCGGGAGCACGCAAAAAATGGCTCACGCCATGCGTGATCTTGCCGGCATCATCATGGTCAATCCACCCGTTGGTTCGGAGCCCTGGTCCCGCTCGCGCGCCAGCATCGCGGACGTTACCGATCTCCTACTGCAAGAGATTTCGGACAAAAGCTCAGCTCTTGCCGGGCAGCCTCCGGCTCCCCCCGCCAACGATCTCCTCACTAGGCTCATCCAGCGGTTACACGGTGCTGGCGGGCCGAAATGGTTCGATGAGGATTGGATACGTCGTTATCTCACCGGCCTTCTTGCGACAGGGGGAGCGACGATCGCGCGGGCAGGCGCAGGGGCCGTTGACCAGATCCTCGCACATCCAGGCGGCCTCAAGAAGGCGCAGGCGGTAGCGATCGAGCTCAATCAGGCAGTGCAGAGCGGCGCACAACAACGCGTGGACGAGCTTCGCGGCACGCTTCGCCATTTCGTCTACGAGGCATTGCGCTTCCGGCCAATGCTGCCCCTTTTGATCCGTGACACACCACGCGAAACGGTGATCGCGTACGGCACGAAAGAAGCACGCATCGTGCGAGCCGGAACGAGGGTGTTCGCGCCGCCGCTGTCGGCCATGTTCGATCCGGAAGCGTTCTTCGACCCGGAGCGCTTTAACTCATCGCGACCGTTCGAGTGCTATCTGCATTTTGGATTTGGCCCGCGGCACTGTTTTGGACAGTACATCGCGGAAATAGTCCTACTCGAGATTTTCAGATCCCTTCTGGTTCTTCCCAATCTCTCCCGAGCCGCCGGTCCTAAGGGTCGTCTCGCCTTTGATGGACCAGTGGCGGCCGGCCTTGTCGTCACGTTCTAGAGTGGATCACTTCAAACCCGGGGGAATCCGGGCGGATAAACGTCGATGCCGGATTACATCACAATCATAGCGCCGATAAAGCCCTCGAGTGCCGGGCCTTGTCGCCAATATCTCCGCGATAACGCAGAACCGCAAATCGGCATGCAATGCAAACCGCAGTTTCGATTTGACCTCATTCCAAATTTACACTTTGCCAGTTTCGTCATTTTGGACGCGGCGGCCGATTTTGGTCCGAGCCTGGTGTTCGAAGCGACATTTGACGGGTCAAAAGCGGATTTCCTTTCTGACCTCCTGCGTGTCGCTGGCAATGGCATGCACGAGCTCTACCGGCATTGCGTCGGCTATCCGGACACGGGTCTCACAACTCCCGAGCTCGCAAAAGAGTATTTCATCGGTCACGATGCGGGGGCTCACATCTACTTCTCCGGCAGTCCCGGCCGCACCGTTGCACAAATCAAGGGCGAGAACCGCATACATTCGAGGATCGTCAGCTATTTTTCCCGATTGCAAGTCAGCAATACATTTGCGCCCCGGCTGAATGGCCTTTTTGCCGCCCTGCGAGGCTTCATCGGTGAGCGGGCAAGCAGGCGCTGGGCGGGACAACAGGCCCCCGTGCCCTGGGAGGTTAGATTCCGGATAGCCATCGCCGTCGCGGCAGCGATAGCGGCCCTGATTTTGGCTTGCTTGCTCGGCGCCCTCTTCTCCCTTGTGTACGATCGGTTGGCCGTTGTGCACGGTTGCCGTTCACTGTCAATATTGATCCCAGCCTTCTTCGAATACGTAGGCCGATTTGGCAACAGCATTGTCAGCTACCTCACATCGGGCACCGCGGCCGCATTGCCAAGGGAGTTCTATCTCGCAATCGGATTGGCCGCAATCTGGCTGCTGATGCGGGGTCTGGAACTTTTTCTCGCTAGCTGGAGCAAACGTCCACGCGATCAATTTTTTACCAAGCGCGTCCCGCTGCATGTTGCGGTGATCTTGAGATATGGCGCACTAGTCTTTCTCGCCGGGGCGGTCCTGCTGGCTCTCATTCCCGAAATGGGAACGCTGGCGGGTGCTGTTAAGCCCTCATTACTAATTATACACCTCATTCTTCTGTTTATTCTGCTTGTCGCGTTGGCCATCCTGCAATACGCGGCAACGTCCCTGAAGATCTCGGTCGAATTGAAGAAGCTCAACGGGCCGCAAGAGAATTGGCGGCGTCTGAGGCTCGATCTTGTCCGGTTTGCGATGGCGATTACCGTCGTTTGCTGTAGCCTTATCGTCAGCTATTACGTGCCTTCGGTGCTCGACGGAACATTCGCCAGTTCGCTAGTTTCCCGGGCACTGATAATCGCCGCTTACGGATTGATCGGCGTTTTGGTCCTGTACGCAATTGGTCTCTTACTCCTATTCCTCGTGCGAGGCCGCGAATTGCTGGATGAGCGGAAATTTGGCGACCCCATTAAGCTCGAGGCGAGGGCCCTCACCAACGCGAAAAAGTACGCGCGGGAAGAAGGCGGCAACAACCGATTCCAAAACCATCTGGCGAGCCTTACGCGCGTCAAGCCCGGCTTTGTGCACGCCGTGGCGTTGCGCGCCACGCTATTAGTCATCAACCTTCTGTCCCGCTTATGGTTCAACGTCGGCACGCTTGGCGAAATCCCGACAATCCTCTCGGCCCGCTGGGTTCTCATAGACAGTGGCCGACGGTTACTGTTCCTCGACAATTACGGGGGTGCCTGGGACAGTTACCTGAACGAGTTCATCGACCTAGTCGCGGTCAAGGGGCTGAACGCCATTTGGACGAACACTTTCGTCGAAGTCGAAGGCAAAGAAGGTGGCTGCTACAGCTTTCCGGAAACACGGTTCTATTTCTGGATGGGGGCCCAGGCCGAGCAGCCGTTCAAGGCTTACGTGCGAGAAAGCCAGGTCGAGACAATCGCATGGTACAGCGCCTATCCGACTCAGAGCGTTGTGAACATCAATACAAGCACCGCAGCGCGACAATCTCTCTCCAAGCCGCTCGCAGCCTGCGAAATCGACGCCGTCATTCAAAACCTCTGAGTGGGTGCCGTGATGGAAACGATCGAATGGCAGGATGTTCAACGTATCGTCCTGAGCGGTTATCCATGCTTGCCCTGTTCGGCCTACGTGTTCTGGCGCTTCCAATCGATAGAGCGCGTGCTCAAGAAGCGGTGGCTTGGGGACCTAGTGAAGAAACTGACGCCGGCCGTCCCCGACGATCCGAGCAAGCCCGCCATCAATCTGGCCTTGACGGCCTCCGGCCTGCGGCATCTTGGGATCGCGGAGCGCGAGCTTAATTCCTTCTCACTCGAATTCATCGAAGGAATGGCCCCTCAGCCGGTTTCGAAGTCGCAAATCCCGCGTCGGACGAACATCCTCGGAGATCTGGGAGCCAGCTCACCCGCGTGCTGGGATTGGGGTGGCTGGAACAAAAATCGCGACATTGACGGCCTTCTCCTATTGTTCGCGGCCGACGAGAAATCGCTCGACGAGCTGATCAAAATCGAAGGAGCGAAATTGGGTCAAGTTGCCGAACGGGATCCAATCGTCCTCAAGGGGCGCCTCTTCTGTCCGGACATGAAGGAGCACTTCGGCTATGTCGACGGCCTTTCGCAACCGAAGATCGAAGGACGTCCCAAAAGGGGAGAAGAACGAGGCTCCCGGGAAAAACAATTCATCCGGGATCAAGCCTGGCTCCGAGGTCAAACCCGGCGAGTTCTTGCTTGGCTACTTGAACGAGCGTCGGGCGCGCGTCACCAACGGGCAAGGCCGGGACATCAGGCGAAATGGAACTTACCTTGTCTTTCGCCAGCTCGAGCAGGATGTCGCGGCGTTCAACGCGTTTCTTTCGGATGTGGCTAAGCGCATCGGCGAGAACGAAGAGTGGGTCGCAGCACGCCTACTCGGCCGATGCAGAAACGGCGACCCGCTCGCTACCAAGGGGCCTGCTGCGCTAGCAGCGAGTTCGAAGGGACCTGATGCAAAGGCAGCGGATGCGAAGGGGCCTGATGGCAATGCCGCGGATGCAAAGGAGTGCGATGCAAAGGCGAAGAATCCGAAAAACGACTTTCTCTACTACTACGAGGATCGTTCCGGTTTGACTTGCCCAATAGGCGCACATATCCGGCGCGCGAACCCGCGCGATTCCCTCGGACCAGATCCGGAGACAGCGCTGCGTCTCTCAAAGATGCATCGTATCATCCGGCGCGGTCGGCCATATGGTGAGAGGTGGCAGCCCGGCGCGGCAAAACCCGATGGCGAAGAGGCGGAGAGAGGCATGCTGTTCATTGCCCTTAACGCTGACATCGCAGGACAATTCGAGATGATCCAGCATTCGTGGCTCAACAACCCCCATTTCAACGGCCTCTACACCGGAACGGATCCCATCAGCCATTTCTCGGAAGACGAGAACATCACGATACAGAACCGACCGGCGAACCTCCAAATCCGCCGTCCGGCACCGTTTGTCAGGGTGCGCGGGGGAGCCTACTTCTTCCTTCCGGGAATCCAGGCGTTGCAGTTAATCGCAGCGTCAGCCTGACTTCGGCACAGACAGCCGCTCAGCATCAAACGGCACGCCGCACGTGGTCAAGCGCCAGGGCGGCGCTGCATTGAACCATCAATGGGCGCATGCCGCACCTTGTTGCGAGTTCGAGAGCACGCTCGAGATAACCTCGCGCCTCGGACATGCCGCCTTCCGCCAACGCGGTGTCGCCCAGGAGTTTCAGCGCATAAGCCTGTTGCGGCGGTTCACCGCGCTCTTCCGCAAGCGCCAGGGCCCGCTTTCCTGCAGTTCGTGCTTGCGCGTGATCGCCCGCAGCCAAAAAAGCCCGACCTTGCGCCACGAAAAGCCAACCCCAGCCAAACGCATTTTCGGCAAGAGGCACGTCCAGCCGTTCCGGCTTGGAAAGAATCTCGGCGGCAGCCTTGATATCGCCCACCGCGAGATATGCTTCTCCCATCCGCGCCGCGAATATCGGATACATTTGTACGATCCCGAGATCGAGGCAGGTTTGCCAGCACTCCCGCACGAGTGACAGCGCCTCCGTATGCCGGCCCTGCGCTATCCAGAGCCGGGCCAGGACATGCGATATATTCGCGCGAGAGTAAAAATGATCGGCCGCCTCGGCTCGTTGGCTTGCCTCAACGGCCATGAGTTCCGCACGATCCATCTCCCCGATTTCGATCAGGGAGTCGGCCAGGAAGGTGCGGAGCACGACGCTTGGATAAGCGGCCCAGCCCGCGCGCTTGGCGTCGAGTTCTGGAATTTCAAACGCAACACACTTTTCGTGTATCTCGATCGACTCCTTGTAAGCTCCAGTTTCATGGAGAATGATGCCGATATGGTGCAGTGATGCAAAAATGAGCGCCGGATCGGCGATCCGCTGCGCTATGGTGCTGGCGGCCTGGGCCGCTTCCATCGCGCTGCCATGTTCCCCGATTCTCCAGAGAGCCACTGCAAGCTGACAATTCACCGCCGTATTGCGCAATGGATCGTTGGAGGCGTCGGCGAGGTTGCGCGCTTCGCGCAATACATCGGCGATCAGACGATGTTTGCCGAGCGGCTCAAGCGCAATCACCACGGTGAGACGGAAATCGATCTCGGCCTTTGTTTTGGCCGCCGAAGCCGGCCAATGCGACAAAGTCTTCAGTCCCCGTTGATATATCGCGATCGCGTCCTGGTTGGCCCCTCGCCTTGCGGCGCGTCGACAGCTTCGTAGCTGGTAAGGGACGGCCTTTTCCCAAAGCTCCGCCATGAACGCATGATCAGCGAGCCGGTCTATGTGTTCATCGAGTCGGTCCGCGAAGCGCGATTTAATCGTTGCGACCGCCTTGGCGTGAAGCGCTCGACGCGCCCCCAACAGCATTGTTCCGTAGGCGACCTCCCGGATGAGTTCGTGCTTGAAAGAGTAATCCGATCCAACGCGCTCCACTTTCCGAAGGAAATCCGCTCTCTCCAGCTTCTTGAGGTCTCCAGTTATCTTGCCGGGAGCCACTTCGAGCATCCCAGAGAGCAATGCCACCGAAACGTCCGCGCCGATCACAGCGGAAGTCTGCAGCAAGGTCTTCGGCATTGCATCCAATCGATCGATGCGGGCGGCCAAAACAGTATGGATGGTCTGAGGGATCTCAATGCGTCCGGCAGGCTTGCTGAGGCGATAATCTCCCGGCTCTCCCTCAAGGCTGCTCGTATCCGCGAGAGCCTGAACCAGTTCTTCCAGAAACAAGGGATTTCCCTGCGCCTTTGCGACAATGCGCTGTCTGATCGACTGAAGGGTGACATCCCGGCCCATGAACCGATCCAACATCTCCTGCGAGGCCATGTCATCGAGCGCCGACAAGTCGAGGCGAAGAAGGCCGGGGTCTGCCAGGTCCCCCTCCAAGCGCTGCGTCATGATAACGAAGATCCGTACGCCACGCAGGCGATGCAGGACGTTGTGAAGTATGAGCTTTGTCTCGGCGTCGATCCAGTGAACGTCCTCGACGATGATCAGCAGGGGTGTGTGCCGCTCCTGGAAGAGGATCAGGGCGTTGATCGCTTCAATGATCTCACGACGCTTTTCCGACGGCTCCAGCTTTTTCCAATCCTGATCCTGAATGTTGATGTCCAATACCGAAAAGATAGCTGGAAGGTACTCGGACAACGCCGGGTCCAGAGAAACGATCTGCTCTTTGACGCGCTTGGCTACGGTGTCGGGCGTATCATCCATGCCGATTCCGAATATGTTGCGGATCAGATCGCTGATTGGATAATAGCTGGATTGGGCGTGCTGAGGAACGCAGGCGGCTTCCAGCACCATCCACTCGTCGGAAAGTTCCCCGACAAAATCGTGAATCAGTCGCGATTTTCCCAGTCCCGCCGCTCCGACGACAGTCAACGCCTGTCCATTTCCACCCGCAGCTTTCTCAAGCGCATTCTTGAGAATGCCAAGCTCCGCCTGGCGACCCACAAGGACGCCGAGGCCTTGCGACGATCGCGCTTGCCAACGCGTCGTCGAACGCATCTCGCCAAGCTCGAACGTCTCGACAGGATCCTCCACGCCTTTCACGGCAACTACGCCGCGCGGCACCGCTGCGATGAATCCTCTTGCAAGCCTGTGCGTTGCAGCCGTCAACATGATCGCGTGCGGTGGAGCGAGCTCTTCCATGCGTGCAGCCAAATGAACGGTTTTTCCCACCGCGTCGTAGTTCATCACCAGGTTGCTACCGATCGAATGGATGACGACGTGGCCGGAATTCATTCCGATGCGCAAGGCGATGTCCCCATCCCTCTTGCGATTCAGTTCGTCGATACCGGCCCGCATGGCGATCGCGGCGCGGCACGCCTGCACGGCATGGTCTTCAGTGGCGATGGGGGCGCCGAACAAAGCCATTATGCCATCACCGCGAGCCTGGTTCACGAAGCCATCATGCTGATGAACCGCGTCCATCAGAACCTGAAGCACCGGCCCAAGTATTTCGAGCGCCTCTTCCGGATCAAGCTTGTCGATCAGTGCCGTCGACCCGCGAATATCGGCAAACAAGACCGTAACATGCTTGCGTTCGCCCGACATGGCGCCGCCGGAATGCAATATCCGCTCGACCAGTTGGGGCGGTAGCTTTGATTGCAGAAACGTCAGCGCGCCCTGATCAGCCACGCTGGAGAGCGCCCTCGATCGGCCACAGCCACCGCAAAAGTTCGCTGTTGGCCGGATTGCGAAGCCGCAATGGCTACACCGACGTCCAAATTCACTGGGCAAACTGCGCCGTTTAGCAATCACGGCAGTCACCTCTCGGAACTGCCAGAGTGTTAGCGCATTCCGCCCCGATAGCAAGATCGAAACGGTCGTGAAGCCGCATCAGTCCTTGAGACCAATTGCGCCGCTGATGGTTGGATCGCCCTCAGGACCCGTGCGACGGAAGCAAAGGCTCCAGACTCTGGCGCAACGTCGCTCAGTTGACTGGGATACATCGCATAATCCGGAGCGTCCTAGTTCACAAATCCCATTTGCGGGATCACGTCGCCCAGTCGCCGCAAAACGACCGAAGCAGTTGCCGCAGTGAAGTCCCGCTGGCAACGGTCCAGCGCTTGTCCAGCGTGGCTAATTTGTTCAATTGTTCGATAAGACTGACCTATCACACGTTCACTGCGGCCGGTGCAGAACGTCGAATCGCCGACTTGCCCAGCTCGCTTGCGCGGCACACGACTTTAACACCGCCGCTCGATACTGGCGACGTTCCAGATTCTGGCTGGCGCGAGCATTGTGACCGACGGGGCCAAGCCGGCGAACGACGCTGCAGCTGACGACTGC